>NZ_RQET01000004.1 GCF_004769195.1 Leptospira fletcheri | reverse complement strand
TGGAACTCTTAATCCCCGATCTCAATCTCAGCTTTTTTATTTCTCATTCGCAGTTATATTGTTGTTAAGGAACTTTCTCTTTTCCCGAAAATCGTAGATTCCAAGAGGCAAATTGCCCGTTTTTACCTGACGTTTCAGTTACATCGCAATATGATTGCGACCGAGAAGACCAAAATACAAAATCCGCCCGCGGGGTCAAACTCTTTTTATAGAAATTTTACCAAAACCCAGGAGACAGGGAAAATCGATATGTGACATAATTTTACAATCTCTGCAAGAAGGCTTCACAATGCGGTTTAAAATATAGCATTATATTATGATAATATAAAGTTCAGCATAATGAGAAAGTGGCAAGCGAACACGAATTTGCAGAAGCTTAGATCATAGGCTGGAAGAGAAGAATCGATTGTGTTCGTGGGAGAATTTACCGGCCCCACCCAGGTGGAAGCGAGGCGGCGGGCCGATTCTCGCCCGCCCCTTATCACAAAAACATCCTTTCCACTACTTCTTTTTTTGCCTCTCTCTTGCAGGACCTCCTACAAGAATTTGCACAAAAAACGTTCTTGTCGAAATGAGAAAATTCTGATAAGGGATCGGGGGTACCACCGCACCGGCCCCCTCCCAGAGCCGGGCGGGGCCCCTAAAAATTCCTTGTGGAAGGACCCAAAACGGACATTGTGACCAAAACCCTTCGATGAAACTCAGTCGCTCTCTTAATCTTTACGATTCGATCTCGCTGATGTTCAGCTCAATGGTGGGCCCCGGAGTATTCATTACGACGGGTTACATCCTGAGCCAGACTCCGAACCCGAATTTGGTGCTTCTTTGCTGGATCTTAGGGGGTTTACTAGCCGTAGCAGGCGCGATGAGCTATGCGAAATCCGCGAGCATTTTTCCGTTTGCGGGAGGGGATTACGTTTATCTAAAAGAGGCATACTCCCCGATCGTGGCATTTTCCAGCGGATGGTTGGCTCTTTCCGTAAATTTCTCCGCATCCATATCCTTGTCCGCCATAGCATTTTCCAAAACTCTCTTCTCTCTTCTCGATCCAAGCTGGGACGTATATTTTTTCGAGGCGAAATTCCTCGGAATCACGTTCTCAATCGGTAGCGCCCAACTTTTGGGAATGTCCGCGATTCTATTTTTTACGATCGTCAATTTCTTCGGAATCGCCATCGCATCGCGGATCCAGAACCTCTTCACTACTCTAAAAATCTTAGGCCTCGCCCTTTTTGTGATTCTGGGATTCACATTCGGAAATTATAATCTAGATCATTTCACGTCGTTTCCCTTACTCCCCAAGGAGCCGAAGGAATGGGGTTTTCTGTTGGCGGGCGTAATTCCGGTGACATTCTCTTATCTAGGATGGAACATGATCACCTACGTCGCCGAAGAGGTAAAAAAACCTGAAAAAAACATCTATAAAGCCGTATTGATCTCCTGCACATTGGTAACTCTGCTTTACGTGCTGATTAATTTTTTGTATTTAAGTTCCGCTCCGAGCTCAGTACTTACCGGAGATGAAAAGATAGGAGTGACCGCCGCAGGATTTCTGTTCGGAAAAGAAGTCACTTATTTGGTTACGGCTTTTATCTGCTGGGTCTTTATGGGTGGAATCTCGGCATATATCATCGGAGGCTCCAGGATCTATTTCGCAATGGCAAGGGACGGTTACTTCTTTCCAAGTATGTCCAAACTCCATCCGAAATACGAAAGTCCATACATGTCTTTAGCTTTCCAATGCGGATATGCCTGTCTCTTCTCCTTAGTGAAAGAAATCGAATCCCTTCTATATCTGATCACTTGCTCCACCTTGCTTTTAGCTACGATCACGGCTTATACTCCGATCATATTCGAAAAACGGAATTTTATCACTACGTTCAAAATTCCGGGTTACCCATATTCCACTTATCTTTATATAGCTTCGAATATCGTGATTATCGCCGTGCTCGTTTGGAGTAAACCCGCGGAAGCGCTTTGGGGGATTGGATTCACGCTCCTTTCCGTTCCCATGTATTTTTATTTCAAATCCGCAAAGAGAATTTCCGCAAGTCCGCTTCCTCCTCCCGTTTTCGATCCGTTACCCGCAGATCGGCAAATTTCCTCTCTCCTCCCGGAAAATGAACCGGTTCCTCTCGCAGGTGGAGAAAGGAGATAATCTCCTTGCTCGGAGCGAAATCAAGACTTCGCATCCACGCATACATAGGAATCCTATCCGTACTTTTATTAACGGCGAAAGCCCTACTCTCCGTTGCGTCCGAATTAGGATTCGGAGAGGCGCTTCCGCTTTCGATAGGAAGACTCGGCGCGATCTTCGGAGTTCTTGCGTTTTTATCCGGCGGAGGTTTGGGAAAATTTCTTTCCGACCAAAGATCGAGGACGGCCGAATTGCATATGATTCTTATGTTGGCCGGATTAACTCTGCAAGTCCCTTCGTTGGCTGAGGAGCTTCCTCACCCGCTCGCCGTTTTTGCCTCTTGGATCGGTTTGGCCTCGATGGGTATCGGATGGATTTACGGTAGAAAAATCTTCGATCGAACTAAGATTCGTTTTCCTTGGGAATCCGGGGAACAATGATCCGACTTAGTGCGAATACTTCAAAAGACACCGGTGAAAATTCGATACGTACCTGCGTATTTCCTCGGGTTCCCATCGATTTGAGTCGTAATTAATATTCAAGGTTAAGCGATCCCGGAACGTAGTCGCAGTGATGAATAAAGTCTGATTCAAAGAAGGATGGACCGTAAAGGAAATTTCCTTCAAATCCAAACCGTTAACTTCGATTGGAGGAAGAACTCCTAGATTGCTTAGCACGCTCGCCTGCGGGATCCTTGACATCAGGCTCGCGAAAATGCGCAACCCGTCCTCCCTCTGTAAAAATTGTTCGGGCGGAGGAAGAAGTTCGTAAAATGCCCTACCCTCCCTACGATTCAATCGATCCACCAGATCTTCCTTGATCCGTTTTGCCAAGGACCAAAAGGGAGTCCCTATCTTCAGCTGCGTCGTCAAAAGGGTGATATATAAACCCAATGCGGAATCCGGGACGGATCTACTCAGATACGGACGAAGATCGGCGGGAGTCGAAAGATTCAAAATTCCTGAAGTATCGGAAGAAAAAAAATCGTAAAAGGAAAAGATTTGCGCGGCGCCTAAGATACCATGGAGAGAAATCCCCTTCTCTTTTCCTTTAGCGACTAACGCACCGATCTCTTCCGAATCCAACTGGAAGTCCAAGATCTTCGGTTCCGGTTCTCCGAGCCTGCGGGAAAAACGCGGTAAATGCAAAGGTTTTTCCTCCAACATCCTCTCTTTGGCCCTCCCTTCGGCGGAATAGAGGTCCATCAACGAAGGATGGGGATCCTGGGAAAAAATTCGGTCCTTCTCCTCGGATACGGCAGAGTGTAAAACCTCCGACAGAAATCGACATCCCGAACGTCCGTCTGAAATGCTATGATGAAACACAAGAGCGAAGACCCAATTCCGTTTTTCGTCCGACTCGTAAAAGACTGCGCGAATCAAAGGAGCTTCTCCTGATCGGAATCCGCGCATCGATTCCTTAGCTAAGCGTGCTTTCCAATCCAAAGAAATGGACTGCACCGAAAGAGGGATCTTAGATTCCGGAACGGAAACAAAATATAGATGGGGATCGTCCCCGTATTTCCTCTCGATACCGACCCGCGCAAGCGGATGCCTAGCCTGTACGAAATCCAATCCGGAGCGGATGCTTTCTGGATTCAAATCTCCGACTCCTAGGACCATACACACGAAGTTCGTGGAAGATACATGGTCGTACAACCAGAAGTTCGCCTCCGCATGATCCAAGGAACGCACGAAACCGTTATGCGATTTTTCTAGATCCGAAACGCTCTGCATGGAGGAATTTTCCTTTTTTGGAAAATTTAGGCAGGTTCCAAAAATCCGACCGGATCTTTTTCGTACCTGTTCCCGTGAAGCATACTTTCAAAATCGTTAAATCGAATGCCGTATCTTTTCAAAACGGGCTTAAGATAAGGGGCGACCATTTGTCTCAGATAAAACGGCTGACTTACCACGAAATGATGAATTCCGTGGGTGGCGCCGAAATTAAAACAAAATAGATGCAAAGGAAAGACCCACCAAGAATCCAAAACTTGTGTCTGCTGGTACAAGCCTTTTACGTCCCCGTAATAATGCATATTCGAAGATACGATCTGAATGGAGGTCTGTCGCAACCAACACGGAATCAGATAAACCACTGCGGCAGTATTCAAGAAGGAATGAAGACTTTGGGCCCAACCGCTCTCTTTTACCGGATTTCCCAAAAGCCAATTTACTCCGGAAAAGAAACCCCATATCAAAAAAGAATACCAAAGCAGAAGAAAGATCGAACGGAACGGTCCTTTGATCGGCGATGCCTTAATCTTCTTCAGATAATGGATCGCGTCCTTACGGATCCGAGGGCCTTGCAATACCACGGCCATGATCGGGTCGACCATGACTAAGAATCTTCTCCAACCGAAAGGCATACCGTTGCTGATAAAACGCTCCTCTATATCCTCTCTATTTCCGGAGAGTTTGTGATGGAGAAGATGGATTTCCTTCCTGAACCATGGATTGACCGTATTCGCCCGAAAAAGCCAAACCACCCAGAACAGGAAATTCTGCATCTTAGGATTTTCCTTAAAATACAAACTATGAATGAGATCGTGCTCCATCTCGTGCAGAAAGGAAGCGAGAATTCCGTTACCTACGATACAGGCCCAAAATGGAATCAAACCCGCGATATATAACCCTCCCAATAGGATCATACCGAAGGCGGATCCGATCGTGATTCCGAATCCGATCTCGTTTTGGTATTTTAGAAAACCCAATTTTCGCCGGACTCGGGAATCCGTCCTACGGATCCACTTTATGATCCTCTTCGCTTTTTCCTTATCGTTAAATCCGTCGACTGGACGATTCTTTTGTAACGCCGCTACCGCCATGCGAGTCTCCTTTCATTTCGCTCATAATTACTATGGCACGAAAAAGAGCGCCCGTCGTTCCATTCTATAAACCGACACCGAAAATCCGGTTCCGATTGATAATCCGGTTCTCTAGGTGGTTTCCTTTTCCCGAAATTCGGACGGAGGAAGTCCGATTTCTTTTAAAAAAGCCCGATGGAAGGAAGTTTTGCTTCGGAAACCTACCTCGTATCCGATGTCCAAAATCGATCGATTTTTATCTTTCTTGAGGAGTTCGCAGGCTTCCCGGATTCTGTATTCGTTTACGAACGCGGAAAAATTCTTGCCCATTTCCTGGTTGATCAACTCGGAAAGTTGGTGGGAAGAAAGTGCCATCTCCTCCGCGAGAGCTGCTAAGCTCAATTCCTCGTCTCGGTACAACCGATCTACTTCCATCGCAACTCTAAGATTTTCCCTCAAGGTTTCCAGATCCATTCCTTGCAAGAGAGAACGGGAGTATTTCCGGATCGTATCCCGCGCCACTTGTTGCAAATTCTGAAAGTACGCCGGATATTTCCGGCCGATCAGATAGGAAATGCAAAGGCTTAAGGTCATCATGTCCGCGCTCACCAACAGGAACAAAGGATTCTTTCCCAAAAGATACAAAGCTCCGACGGTATGGTTAGCGATTGTAGCGAGGAGGATGTATAACAGCACCCGAGTCGTCCATTCCTCCCTAAGAACGGCAACTTTAAAAAGGATCCGAATTCCTTTCAGAAGTCCTAATATATATCCGGCCAAAACCGCGAACGGGGCATAAAAAACCAGATCTAAACTCGTCGATTGGAAAACAAAACTCTCGAACCCGTGCACCAAAGATTCTGAATCCGAAAAGCAGACTGCGACGTATAAAACCCAAAACAAAGCGGGAAGGAAAAAATGCTTTTTATCCAAACCGAAAAAGGATTCTTCCACTTCGGAATCCCGTATGATCCTATGGATTCCGTAAAGTACCGGACCTATGGATCCGAGAGCGGGAATATGCAGTAAAACGAATCTAGGAGAGACACGATAAAAACCCGAGACCATCGCAAGTCCCGAGCCTACCAGAATTCCTAAAAACAGAAACAACAGGGACAGCAGACGATTTAACGCGGACTTGCGTTCCAAAACGCATTGACCCACGCAAAGTAGAAAACCCAAATACGTTCCGAATACCGCAAAAGAGACCAGCGCCCAGGAAACATACTCGCTTCCGAATCGCGGAATGGAAAGGGACAGCAAGGACTGCATGCAGGGTGTTATCCAACGATACTGGAAGTTGTCAACCATCCTAAATCTGGAAACCGGAGGAAAAAGCCGTCCATCGCCCGGAAAAAAAACGTCGATCCGAACAACATTCGGAAGGAGGAATTCTTGTTGAAGGAAACGGATCCCTCTCGACTCTGGACCCGATTCGAGAGGGCATTCATGAATTTTCAATTAACAAAGAATGAACAAGAGTTCATTGAATCGTTTCGAACGTTTTGCAAAAAGGAAATTGCTCCGTTTGCGGAACAGGCGGATAGAAATAAGGAAATCCCACGCTCTCACTTCGAAAAACTGGCTCAGGCAGGCTACCTCGGCCTTTTGCACGAGGAGGAATACGGAGGGCAAGGTGCTGGAATTTTTTTGAGCACTCTGGCAATGGAAGTCGTTTCGGAATATTGCGGTAGTACGTTTTTCAGCGTGGGTGCTTCTGCAGGTTTATTCGGACTTCCTCTAAAACATTTCGGAACAACGGATCAGAAAAGAAAGTACCTTCCGGACATCATCTCAGGGAAAAAGATAGGATCCTTAGGAATCACGGAACCGGATTCCGGTTCGGATGTTTCGGCGGTCTCCTCACGAGCAAGACGGACTTCGAAAGGGAAGTACCTGCTTTCCGGACAAAAGACGTACATTACGAACGCTCCGGTCGCGGACTATTGTCTCGTTCTAGCGAGAGTTCAAGACGAGATCGGACAAGAAAAAGGTCTCACACATTTTATCGTGGACCTACATTCTAAAGGGGTAACTCGCTCCGCCTCTATGGACAAGATGGGTTTGAGAGGTTCCCCTACGGGCGCTTTGTTTCTAGAGGAGGTGGAAGTTACCGAAGAGGACATCCTGGGAAAATTAGGCAAAGGTTTCCGACAAACCATGCAGACTTTTAATGCGGAAAGACTGTCCTTGTCCTCCTACTCGTTAGGAGTCATGAAGGCCTGCCTGGAAGAGTCCAAGAATTTTTCCTCCACAAGAAAAAGTTTCGGAAAAAGCATCTTCCAACACCAGGGAGTCGCGTTTCTGTTGGCGGAAATGTACGCGAAACTGGAAGCCTCCAAATGGTTCACTTACAGCGTCGCTTGGGAAATGGAAGAAAGCGACTCTCAAGGGAAAGGAAATATGAATTTATCCGGAAGATGCGCCGCCTGCAAATTGTTCGCCACGACCTCGGCGAGAGAGGTAACGAACCTTGCGGTGCAGATCCACGGGGGAGCCGGATTCATGGACGAATACAAAGTTTCCAGACTGTATAGGGACGTGAGATTGGGGGAAATCGGCGGCGGCACCAGCGAGATCCAAAAATTGATCATATCCAATAGTATTATGAAAGAATAATATAATCTTCCCTATCGGTATCCTTCTTCGGAAACCGAATGCAACGCGATCGGATCCAGGATTTCGATCCGGTTCCTGTGCCCGATAATCAGTCCTTCCTGTTTTAGACTTCTCAGTTCTCGGACCACCACTTCCCGTACCGTTCCGATCGAGTCCGCGAGATTCTGTTGCGACAAGATCACCGATAGAAAAGGAGGATTTTCTCCGCTCGTAGCGTTCACTAACAGATGGCGCGCGAGCCTTTGCCTAACCCCGGTAAAACTTACACCGTACAATTCCCGTAACGCGGCGTATGTTCTTCTAGCGCATTCTTTCGCGAATGCCCAGGCGAGTTCCGGGGAACGCTTCCCGTATTTTCGCAAATCCTCGAACGAAAGCGCCAAGATTTCGGAATCGGTCAAGGCCTGGACAAAAGTCTCTTCCGGCTCTCCGATCTTCTCCTCCTCGCTTAAGGCGCCTACGATTCCCATCATATCTCCCCTCTTCGTATAACGGACCGTGATTTGCCTCCCTGATTCCGCAAACAGATACATCCTGAAAAAACCGGAAACGACGAGCCCCGCATATTCCGGATCGCCGACTTTTCTTTCCACAATCTGTCCCGCTTTGAATCTTACGGAAAAACCTCTTTCAACCAACGGTAGATACGTTTGCTTTTCCAAAGAGGAAAAGATGCTCGATTCCAAAGCTTGCAGAACTTCTTTCGGAAATTTCATTCTGTTTCACGTTCCTTTTCGTATTTTTTCCGAACCGATGGAACAAAAGTCCCAGGCGATTTTCGGAAGCCCGTGTATCTTACATTCGTGTGGATCGGAAATCAGTAAATTCCGAACCACAGAGGTTTCAAATGTCGAACGGTTTTCAAAAGAAAGTAGGGAGTACATTGGTCCTTGCTTGTCTATTCAGTTCAAATTGCTTTTTGGCGGCTCCGATGAAAAAGGAAGCCGACGTCTGGAGTCGTCCCAAATCCGATCGAAAATTCGGAAATTGGGAAGAAGTTTTTTCCCGGCCGACCCGCTTGGAAGTCACCGCCTTCCTAACCGGATATGTGTTCACTGGTCCTTCCATATTGATCGATCGTGAAAATCCCAAAACGCCGGAAGACCAGAAACGGGAACAATGGGTGCCCGCTTTGAGCTATCTTGTAAAACATCCGGAAAACGGGTATTTTCTTCTGGATTCCGGAGTACCGGGCGTCGACTCCGAAAATCGTTGCGATTTCAGTCTGATAGGACCTTTGTTCAATGCCCCGTGTCGTTCCGAAAAAGGAAGGGATTCCGCAGGCCAGCTGGAAGCATTAAAAATTTCGAATCAACAGTTGAATTTCGTCCTGGTATCCCATCTGCATTGGGACCATATAGGAGGAATGGAGGCGCTTAGAAAAAGAGGACCGGTACGGGTATTGATTTCCGAAGAGGAAGCCAAGGACGCAAGTCGCGCTTTCGGAGTTTTTCACGGATATTCTTCGAAGGCCCTTTCCTTCGATTTCGATCTCTCTATCCTAAAAAAGGATCAGTTCTTCGAAATGCCGATTTTAGGTTCCGTTCACGATCTTTATGGAGACGGATCCGTCTGGATTATCTCCGCCCATGGACACACGGAGGGGGAACTTGCCGTCCTTTTAAACGCCTCGAGCGGACCCATTTTGTTCACGTTCGATTCCTCCCACCTAAAAGCGGGATTCGAAAACGAAATCCCTCCGGGGGCTACGGTGGATAAGAAAAAGAGCGTGGATATCATAAGTAGAATGAATCTATTCTCCAAGACCTTTCGGAAAGTACGGGTCGTCTACGGACACGAACCCACCCAATGGAAAAAGGAGCCGACGATCAGCCTGGCAAAATGAGAATTTCGGAATCGAACTAACGTATCTTAGGGGGAAGAAGATTCTTTGGATCCTTCTCCCAATTTTTCCTCCAGATATTGATGGATTTCCGGATCATTGTCCTCTATCAATTGCCAAAAAGAGAATCCCCTAATTTTATATTTTTCTAATATATTCATCTTTTTCTCGAAGGACGTCCGATTCATGTAGAAAGCCGCACGATCGCAGCCTCCCGACCTGTACCATAAGGAAGGGTCGGTATAAACATGACCTTCATGACGGTACAGATAAGGGCGAAGGTAGATCCAATCTCCCGCCTTCGCCTGGGTTTGATAGATTTTGATTACGTCCGTCGGCTGTTCCATCCTCGGATTCCAATGTTCCCGGATAAACTTCGCTCGGGAATAATACACGGACTTGGAAGGAAGATCGCAATTCAGAGGCCAGTCGTATCCGTACGTAGGAATCGCCATATAAAGTTTATTCGCGGGAATTCTCTCCACGGCGTATTGCAGGATCTTATCGATCCACCAATCCGGCGCTTGCGGACCGGGACCGGGAAATCCGTTTTTCCTAGGATGCAATTCGTACGCCATAATCTTGATCTTGTCCGCGGTCCGACCTAAAAATTCGTAGTCGTGGGTCAACTGGCCGCGATACGCTTCGAAATAATCGACTTCGATCGGAGCTTTGAGACCCGAGCAAGCAAAGCGTGTCTTTTGTTCCGCGACCGTTTTAGGATGAATGGAAACCGAAAGCAGTTTCTTTCTTTTGTGTAGCTCCTCTTTGAGGAGAGCCAAAAATTCCTCGAAGGCTTCCTTCTTTTCGCAGGTCATTCCCTCGTAATCTATATCAATTCCGTCGTACCCGTATTTCTCCACTTCGCTTAAAATATTTCGAATATGAAAATCCCGGACTTTTACGTTTCCTGCCAAGCCGATCGCGTCGGATATCTTTTCGAAATCGTTTTCCCAGCGAAAAATCGTGGGAATGATCAACGTATTCGGAGAGACGAGCCGGAACCACATCATTCTTTCGGAGATTTCCTCCGGTTTCCATACCGATAAGATTCGCCCGGTATTGTTCCGTCCGCCTTCCAAATTGTATAAAAACGGATGCAGCTCGTCATAGAGACGTATGTATTTGAGCATGGCCCAAAAATCCTGAGACCAAGTCGAAGCGTAAATCCTCGTTTCATTCGCTTTTTCGACTCTTTCGTTTCCCTTCCCCCCTCCTCTCTCGCGGAGAAAGAAGAGCCAGCCCGCAAATAGTAAAAACAAGAAGAAAGCGAAAAAGGTGAATAGCCTACGTGTAAAGATCCGTTCCAAGAGAAAGTTATTGTTTTTGAAAAAACCTTACAGAGGCAACAAGAAAGGGAGGCCTTAGCTCAAAAACTGTCTGTTATTTAGCTGTATGACTTTAGGCGAGGTTTTTCCATGAATAGCACGATGGAAACCTCCAAGGACCTTGCGCTTGTTACCTTGGAAAGTCATAGGCCCTCCAAGGGAGAATCCTTACTTAAAAGCGAGATGCGGTTTCTAAAAATCGGAATCGTCGGTATTCTGAAAGTACGGAAAAACTATTTGACAGCAAAATTATTTAATAAAATTATTCAATATTTCTAATATCTACATAACAATTAAAGGGGATGAATTAAAATGCTCGGTAAAAAAAGAATATTTCTATTTATTTTTCTATCCTTTGCCATATCATGCGTATCCAATAGGATCGTTCGTGAGATCAACGTACCCAATTCGTCTTCCGAAAAGATTTCGGGAAAAATTGCTTTAGCTACTGTTCAATTAAAAAGCCCAGCTGCGATCGTTGCTGATGGAAATTATCGTATTTTCATTTATTTGAATCATTCGTAGAATGCTTTGTTTAGCGGAATTAAGAAAGAATTCCTGATGGAGCCAAACGAAGAATGATTAAGGCTCCAATAAAATGATTGGCGCATGGAGGCAAAAGAGCCCAGGGTCAAAATATTCCCCAGTTTCCAGTCAATCTCACCGCTAAGAATCCCCTCGGCAGGTAACTGAAAGTCATCTACCTAATATTAGGTTCTTATAATCTTACATTCTTGCACGGATCACAGATTCGAACGAATTGCTTGGACCGTTTCTAGCTCCATCCTGCTGATCCTTTTCTAAATTAAGTAGGGAATATAGTTGGCCCTAAGTTCAGGCTAATAAGGAAAGATGTTGGTCTTGGACACAAAGGAAAATGAAAAATATTTTTCGGAAATAACCGAACTGGATTTTTGCTTCGTTCGATCGGTCAATGTTAGCGGCAAGGGAAGGATTCGACATTCTAACCAAAGCTATAAGCTCTTGAGCAACCTATTCCGAACGAACCCAATCTCTAAAATAGAACAAATCATGGGGGTAGAATCTTTCTAATGGTTGATATTTTAGATCAAAATCAAGCAATTCAACTGATAAAGTATCAGTAAAAAATTTTCTAAATTGGTTGAATATTTTTTGCCCCTATCTTTCTGTGGCTTTACGGTGCCAATCCGGACATCTTTATGCCTTTACCGGATATTTGAATAAGAGTTCGGAAAAGCGCCGTTGAAAAACGAAGTATCGATTCGAAAGAAACGATCGGGAGCAACAATGTTCGTAGCGCGCGGCCTTCTTTTACTCTTATTCCTAATTTTCTCCCGATGTTCCGGTGGCGGCGGCGGTGGAATGAATCCTTTGATCTTTCTTCTGATGGGAAGCTCCGGTTCGAAAATAGGAAGTATCGGAACGGGAGCCCCGAGAAATGTTCTTGTGAACTGGCAGGCCAATCGTGAGAAATCCGTAAATTCGACAGGTGGCGGTTATAAAGCCTGCTATGGAATCAACCCTTCTTACCAAGCGGCAACCGCTGTTTGCTCCACGGTTCCTTATGCAAGCGGAGCTACAGCTCCGACTTCCGCCACTCTCTCCATTCCGAGCGGAAGCCAAGTTTACATCTATGTTTTAGGATACTCTTCCCTAAATCCGAACGGAACCCCGGCGGCGACTCCCACGACCGTTCAAGTAAATTAAGTCTTTAGGGATTTTCAAAAGGTTTGAATATGAATAGTAAAAATCGCGCTTTCCTCGGTACCCTTCTCTTACTCGTTCTAGGACTTTTCTTTGTCGCTCAAAAGACCATTCCTAAATTGATCGATCGAGCCAAAAAACCCAAATATGTTCCGGGCGAAGTCATCGTTCGGTTCAAATCCGGAGTCTCCGCTAGTGCAATGGCCGTCCAGAAAGGAGGCAAGCTCCTTTCCAATCTCGGCCACGCGAGAACCGCACATATACAACTTCCTCAGAACCAATCCGTCGAAGACGCGGTCGCAGCTTGGCAAAACGATCCGAACGTGGAATTTGCCGAACCGAATTACATCTACCAAACCCAATCTCCGAACGACTCTTCGTACGGCAGCTTGTGGGGACTCAAGAACACCGCCCAAACTCTAACCGCAGGAAGCGCAGTAACTCCGGAATTTTACACGGATACTGTCGGAAACCCGACGGCAAATCCGGGAACGTCTGGCAAAGACATCAGCGCGGAGTCCGCATGGACCCTCCAAACTGACTGTAGCTCCGTGATCGTTGCTGTGGTGGATACCGGAATCAATTACAATCACCAGGATTTAGTGAACGAAATGTGGAGTCCGAGCGGCTCCTGTTTGGATGAAAACGGCGGAACCGCCACCACAGGAGGGTCCTGTCCTCATCACGGATGGAACTACGCGGGAACCAGAACCGCGAACGACCCGATGGATTATACCGGCCATGGGACCCACGTCGCGGGAACCATAGGAGCCCAAGGAAACAATAGCCTAGGAACCACCGGTGTCTGCCAAACGAGCAAATTGATGGCGGTCCGAGTCTTGGACGAAACCGGATCCGGTTCGACTTCGAATATCATCAACGGAATTAATTTTGCGGTCAACAACGGAGCCAAGATCATCAACATGAGTCTCGGAGGAGCGGGATACAGCGCCTCCTTCTATTCCGCCATCCAGAACGCCCAAAACCACGACGTTGTAGTAGTCGTTGCGGCAGGCAACTCCGGACTAAACCATGCAGTGACCTCAAACGCAACCTACCCTTGCGATTACGGCCTCCCGAACCTGGTCTGCGTGGCAGCGTTAGATCAAAATTATAATATTACGAATTTCTCAGATTATAATACTGCAGGTTCCTCATCTACGGTCGCCGTAGGCGCTCCCGGGGCGAATATCCTGAGCACCTGGCCGGGAAATGGCGCGGTGTTCTCCCAATCGACTGCCTCCCAGGATTTCTCCACTTGGACGACCAGCGGAACGGATTGGAGAGTCAAGAGCTGCACGGTAGGAGGAAAAACATATTCCAATCTACTAATGTTCAATTCCTCGGTGGATACTTCCGATGCTTGTAACTTCTGGTCCGGCGCTTCCTATTACCGGGAAACCTCCACCGGAAATAGCCTCTACAAGACGTTTACCCTACCGTTCACTCCCGTGGCAGTCACGTTAAACCTGGACTATTTCGAATCCTTACTTGCGGGCGACTACTTCAACATCTACGCGGGAACGAACAGCGGTTCCTTTCCGGCCACTCTAGTCCAAGCGAACAACGGAATTACGGGAATGGATCCGGAAAATCCTACTTACAATATCTCTTCCACTTGCACCACTACGACCTGTACGATCGGACTGAATTTCACTTCTTCCGGGAATCAAACGTACTCTTGCACTGGAGGATGTGGAACCTTCGGTTTAGGAATCGGATTGGATTACTATAGCTTGAACGTACTCGGAAACGACACGACTCATTACAGCATTTTAAACGGGACGTCCATGGCATCTCCTCACGTCGCCGGAATTGCAGCCTTGGCAAGAGCGTACAACACGAAGTATACCTATGCGGATACGGTTAACGCCATCCTATACGGTGGAATCTCAAACTCCTCACTGCAGGGAAAAACGAAGACCGGAAATTCCGCGAATGCGTACGGAACCCTGACCTACATCAATGCTCCGAGTGGAATTACGGCGACGGTACAATAACCCACGGTTTTATACACGGGCTTTCTTCTTTTTTCGAAGGAAGTCCGCGGAACTAGGGAGAGATCCCCTGTTTTTTCAGAATGTCCAGAGCGGTTTGTCTCAAAAGCGGGTGCACCGTAAAATCTTCCGGATCTAGAGTCTTGGCCTGGGTCTGAGGAAGTTTGAACTTGTCCTGCCCGATCCATTCGGAGAGTGCCCATAACATACGTTGGAAAATTTCGTCGATTCTCTTTTGAGATCCCGCTTTTTTATAATATCCGTAAGCGAGAATCGGGAGTTTTTTCTCGAACATGAAATAATCCCCTAAGCGGATGAGCCCGTCCTTATATTCCGTCTTCAAAAAGCATTCCCGGGCCCTCCGGATATCCCCTTCGTTAAAGGCCTGGTTGCCTTCTCGTATGAGTTCCATCCGCTCTTTCGAATCCATACTTAGAATATCGTCCGAAAAAAAAGTTTCGCAATCGATTTTTCCTCGGCTTTCCGTGCCCGGAGAGGATCCTGGGGGGAAACGCCTGCCGACGAAAACGGTCCCGCAGGCAGAAATAGGGATACGAGAATCGAATGAACGAACTGAAAGAGGGCGGCAAAGCCCCCGCCTTTACGGGAACCGACGAGTCCGGACAAAAAAAGGACCTCAAAAGCTTGATGGGGGAAAAAGGATTAGTACTGTATTTTTATCCTAGAGATCTGACTCCCGGATGCACGACGGAGGCCTGCGATTTTCGGGACAATTTTTCCCGGATGAAAAAGCAAGGGTTCCAAGTCGTAGGAGTCTCCAAGGATTCGCTCAAGTCCCACCAGAAATTCATTGAAAAGCAGGAACTCAACTTTACTTTGATTTCCGACGAAGACGGAAGTATCTGCGAAAAATACGGGGTCTGGCAACTCAAGAAATTCATGGGTCGAGAATCGATGGGAATCGTAAGGACCACCTTTCTGATCGGACCCGACCTGAAGATCCTGAAAATCTATCCGAAGGTAAGCGTAAAAGGACACGTGGACCAGATATTAACCGACATTAAAGCGTTGGAGAAAAAATGAAATTAGAGAAATCCAAGATACAGTTTTCGATCGGAAAAAACCCGTCCAAGAATTTCTATAAAATCGTTCTCGTGGCCAAAGACCACCTGCCCAAGGAACTGGAAACGAAATTCCCAGACCAAATCAAATCCTTTATCTTCGCGGGGGAACCGGGGCAATCTCTGACGGACGAACCGGACCGGACGATTTACCTAGGCGTGGGGGAAGCCGCAAAAGCGAGCATCCGCGGAGTGGCCCAGTACTTCTTTTCCTTCGGAGAAAAACTCCGGAAATGGGATGGGGTAGGATTGGAAATCAAAGTCCCTCGCTTTCTCACAAAAAATCTTTCTCCTACCGGACTTGTTTATCAGATCGCGAATTCCGTGGATCTAGGCGCATTTCCCTTAAACGTACTGACGAAGGACTTTAAGGAAAAGAAACCGAAATTCGGCCCAGTGACCTTCCTCATCGAAGATCCAGGTGCGGAAAAAGCAGCCGCCCAAGGGCTGGAAAAATCCAAGGCGGTGAGCAAGTACGTCAACGGTTGCAGGTTTATCTCCCACCTCCCCGCGAATCATTTCACTCCCGAGGAATTCGTTTCCCGCTCCAAAGAGATCGCGAAGGAAAACGGCCTGAAGATCACCGTCTTTGACGAACCCCAACTGAAGAAGGAAAAAATGGGAGGAATCTTGGCGGTTTCCCAAGGCTCCGACAAAAAACCGAAAATGATCCTTCTGGAATACCATCCGACCAAACCGAAGACGAAAAAGAAACTGGCCTTGATCGGAAAGGGGCTCACCTTCGATTCGGGAGGAATCAGCATCAAACCGGCCCAGGACATGCACGAAATGAAATATGATATGTGCGGAGCCGCTGCGGTCATCCACGCCATCGGAGCCATTTCCGAGCTTGGCTTGGGCGTTCCGGTGATCGCCGCAATCGGTGTCGCGGAAAACATGCCGGACGCAGCCGCGGTAAAACCGGGAGACGTTTATACCGCTCATAACGGTCTGACCGTGGAAGTCCAAAATACGGACGCGGAAGGACGCCTGGTCCTAGGCGACGTGCTCTCCTATGTGGGAAAAAAATTCAAACCGGACTACATGGTGGACTTGGCTACCTTAACCGGAGCCATCATCATTTCCCTCGGTCATGAAGCCGCAGGGGTCATGAGCAACTCCGAAAAACTCCGGGAGCTCATCGACGAAGCGTCTCTTAGTTCCGAGGAAAGAACCTGGAACCTTCCTCTTTGGGACGAATATGGAGAAGACCTCAAAAGCGATATCGCCGACTTGCGAAACGTCGCCGGACGTCCGGGAGGAAGTCTTTCCGCAGGAAAATACCTGGAACGCTTCGTGGATTCCGGAATCGAATGGGCCCATATCGACATAGCCGGAACCGCTTGGAGAAAAAAAGCCTCCGGGACACAAATCGGCAACGGCCCCAGCGGATACGGAGTCCGTTTGCTCGTAGACCTAGTGGAAAAACTAGAAAAACAAAAGTAGAACAAATTTTAAATCTGGGCGAAAATCCGATTTCGCTCAGATTCCCTTCCCCCTTCACGGAACTTCCTCCTCCATACAGGAAATTAAAGTAAAACCGACCTGCAGTCTATTTTTAAAAATCCGCTTGCCCTATAGTGCGGTGCAAAAAGAATGGTCCTTGAATAGTGCGACGCACCATTCAAGGACGTTCATTTATGAACCAGCCTAAGATTCGAAAACGACACATTTTCATTGCAGCCCTGCCCCTGCTCTACCAATCACTGGTGGCGCCGATTGCAGGATCCCTCACCGAAAGCTGGAGCGCCAGAAAGACGAAAAACGAGGCCCAGTATGTAAGAGATTACATTCTGGAGCAAAGGCCTTCCATCCCCGTCGCCGAATTGGATCGATTGACCAAGACCGTATTGCTCGAAAGTGCGAAAATCAAGGATTCCGCCTGCGGAATGAGCTGCGCAGAAGGGGAAAAAATCGGCCTACTGCTCGGACTCATCCGAGTGGAATCCGAATTTCACAAAAAAGCCCGGTCCAAGAAAAACGCAAGGGGCTATATGCAAGTCATGCCGGCTACCGGAGCCT
Source organism: Leptospira fletcheri (assembly GCF_004769195.1). NCBI lineage: Bacteria > Pseudomonadati > Spirochaetota > Leptospiria > Leptospirales > Leptospiraceae > Leptospira > Leptospira fletcheri. Next base: position 1,383,081 of record NZ_RQET01000004.1, on the reverse strand, counting down.
GGATCGGTTCCCAAGAAGGCCGGAAAATACGGGAATCCGAACTCTTCGAAACGGAAGTGAACCTCTCCCTCGGAGTTGCCTACCTGAACCACCTTCTAGACAGCCTAGACGGAGATGTCCGGAAAGCCTTACTCGCCTACAACGCCGGTCCGGCCGCCGTTAAAAAATGGGGCGGGGTGAAACAATATGCGGAAGACGTATTTACCTTTCAGTCGGAATACATGGGCTTCCGCGGACGTTAACACCGACATTCTTACATCCAATCAATGCATTTCCGGAGGAGTTGGGAAGTTTCCTCCGGAGTTCCGTGGAAGGGATTTCCGTGACCCGGTAAAACCCATTCAAAGGAAAGTCCTGCCAGGGATTCCATGGATATTTTCTGTTCTTCCCAAGAATACCAACAAACCCCTCGAAACGCGATCAAACGTTTTCTCATAGGGTCATACGCCAAGTGATCTCCCGTAAATAAAAAGGAATTCGAATACAGAAGGACGGTATGACCCTTGGTGTGTCCGGGAGTCGGAAAAACGGTGAGATCTTCCGCGAATCGGAACGGATCCCTTCCGGCGATCGTGATTTCCGGATTGCCCACTGCCCCGGCGTCGTCCTCGTGAATGATCCGTTCGCATCCGAAATCCTGGTGAAATTTCTCGTGATCCGCAACGTCGTCCCGGTGCGTAAGATAATGGTATCTGATTCCTCCCAAGGACCGGATTTTTTCCGCAAGAGAAGGAACGTACCTGGGCGAATCTACGAGCACATTTCCCTCGGGTCGAAGGATCAGATAGGAAAAGGCTCCGAAAGAAGACTTGGAATGATAACCGCAGTGATAAACGTTTCCGTGAATCCTTGCCGGAAAGGAATCCTTTACGGAAGTCAGATCGTCCCGCTCCATCGTCCCGATAGAAGTCGTAGGACAGGAGACGAGGGCCTGCAATGCCCGAAAGGACTCCTCCGAATTCGAAGGTTGGTTCCGGACATAGGACGCTCCGCCCTTTTCGGAAAAAACTTCCGGGGCCAAAATCCTACAGGTCTCGCAATCGATACAGGAGGAATCCACGTAAAAATTTCCCGGAACGTTTTCCGATCTTCTTTTCGTTAGGCTTGCCATATCTCTTAGACTGAGACCGGACATTGATCGGAAATGGAAACGCCGCAACCTGGAATCCGGCGGAATCTAGGAAAAAATCCTATCGTACCCAGTCTCCCGAATTAAAATATTTATCTTCAAGAGCTTTTAGATCTCCCTTTCTCTTCAATTCCGAGATAAAAAATTCGAAATTTCTCAAATAGACCAAATCCGATTTGGGCAGTAAGGCCGCGATATGATCCTCTTGTACCGCCTCCAACAAAGGACGATAGCTGGACGCGATCGAAGGCTGCAGTAGAAGAATTCCCTTGATATGGTACGCTTCCGCCACCAAGCAATTCGCCGTACCTTCCCGCACCGCCTTCCAAGCCCCGTCCAAACTACCATAGGTGAAAATTCTGGAATTCGGAAACGTACGCAGTAGGTATTCATGGCTTCCGGAAAAAGCGCGCACCGCAAAACTCACTCCGTTCAAATCGCCTAGGTCCTTAATACTTCTGAAATATTGCGTAGTAATAATATTCCCTTCCGGCGGAGGAGGAAGAACCGATTTTCGAACCAGTGCCGAAGGTGTGGAAACCAGATACGGTTTACTGAGCTGAATCACTTTAGAGCGTTCTAAAGTGGTAGTTACTCCCGACAGAGCCAAATCCGCCTCTCCTTTCTGAACCGCTTCCGCAAAATCCTCGAACTCCGGTTTGGGAATAAAAACGTATTTTACTCCTAAAAAATCGGCATATCTCTTTCCCAATTCGGCATCGAATCCTGGAAAACCCTCTTTGGGGTTGTCTATGTAAAAAGGAGCAAAGGTCCGATTTCCGGTGACCCGTAATTCGCCTCGTTTCTGAATGTCCTGCAATCTGGAATTGGAAAAATCGCCCTGCGCAGTCAAAGAGACCGAGAAGAGAAACAAAAAAAGGGAACCGACGAAGCAAAACGGTTTAGAAAGATAGAAACTCATTCCGGAAAGGAACCCGCTTTTTCCGAACATTCTAATTCCGATTGCGTCCTTGCACAAGGGAAAAACGTTTTCCGCAAACGATCAGTCTACCTGCAACTCGGGTAGATTCGCGAAGGATTCCAGGCATTCCGGATTTGCGAGAGCGTCCTTATTCGGCACTGTCTCTCCCTGGACGGTTCTTTTCACCGCAATCTCCACCTTCTTCATATTTCTAGTATAGGGAATATCGGAGACCGCCAGGATTTTTGCCGGAACATGACGCGGAGAAACCTTCTCCTTGATCTCCTTTCTTATAAAAGTTTCGAATTCACCGGTAAGCGCCTTACCAGGAACCATTTTCAGGAATAGAATCACCCGTACGTCGTCCTTCCAGTCCTGACCGATTACGACCGAATCCGCAATTTCGCTGATCGTCTCCAGCAGAGTATACAGATCCGCCGTTCCGATCCTGACTCCTCCCGGATTCAAAGTCGCGTCGGATCGCCCGTAGACGACCATTCCGCCTTCATCGGTGATCTCCGCGAAATCCCCGTGACGCCAAACCTCCGGGAATACGTCGAAATAAGCGGAACCGTATTTTTTGCCGTCGGGATCGTTCCAGAATTCCAAAGGCATGGAAGGAAAAGGCTCCGTGCAAACCAATTCGCCCTTCCCCTTCTCCATAGGCTTACCCGTATCATCGAAAATTTTAACGGACATACCGAGACCAATGCACTGCAATTCCCCGGCGTATACAGGTAAATTAGGATTTCCTAATGCAAAACATCCGTTCAAATCCGTTCCTCCGGAAATGGAGGAAAGTCTCAGGTCCTTTTTCCAGGATTCGTAAACGTATCGAAACCCGTAAGCCGGCAGAGGCGAACCGGTGGAAAGCACCGCACGTAATCCGGAAAGATCCTGCGTCGGTCGAAATCCCTCCTTTTCCAGACTTAAAATGTATTTTGCGCCGACTCCGAAAATATCCGTCCGCAACTCGGACATCATCCGAAACAAAACTCCAGGATCCGGATAAAACGGGTTTCCGTCGAAAAGTTGGATCGTCGCTCCGATGGAAAGGGAACTTACCAACCAATTCCACATCATCCAGCCGCAGGTAGTGTAATAAAAAATACGATCATCGGGCTGAAGACCGGTATGCAAGGCCAGTTCCTTCCAATGATTCAAAAAAACCCCGGGTCCTTGTACCATACATTTCGGCAACCCGGTGGTCCCGGAAGAGTACATGATATAAACCGGATGATCGAAGGGCAATTGTTCGAATCTAGGTTCGGTTCCTGGAAAACTACGTTCCGCGTCCGCCAAAGAGATCGATATGGGCGGGAAGTCGTGCATTTTAGGGGAATTCGAAGCGACTTCGACGGAAGGATACTCCGACACAAGAACGGTTTTTAGGTCGGGAAGCTCCTTGGTAATTTCCTGAACGATTCCTGCTAAAGGAAGACTCTTTCCCTTGAATTCGTAACGGTCGGTAGTCACGAGAACCTTCGGGCGAATCTGGCCGAAACGGTCCAAAACCCCTTTTGCACCGAAATCCGGGGAACAGGAGGACCAGACTGCTCCGATCGAAGTCGTCGCCAACATGGAAACCACGGTATCAGGAACGTTCGGCATCAGACCGGCGACCCGATCTCCCGGCGACACTCCTAGGGCCCGAAGATAAGCCGCCAGAGAACCTACACGGCTCCTGAGTTCGGAGAAAGGCACTTTCGCTCTAGCTCCGCTTTCCCCGATGTATTGAATGGCAATGCCTTCGTCTTTCCTTCGCAAAAGATTTTCCGCAAAGTTCAACCTTGCTCCAGGAAAAAAACGGGATTCGCGGAACGTCCTTCCTCTGTGGAAGACTTCCTCGTACGGTTTGGAATGGAGAACGGGCGCATACTCCCAGAGCAATTCCCAAAAGCGAGGAAACTCTTTCACGGACCAGGAATGCAAACTCCGATAGTCCGCGAATTTGCTTCCGACTTTTTCCTCCACGAAGGATTGGAAGTGGGTCATTCGAGAGATCCGAATTTGCTCCGGATCCGGTTGCCAAAGCGGTCGATTCATCTTAGGCATTGAATGCTTGAGAAAAATCCCGACAAGGTCAACAGGAATTTAGTTGAGCAACCAAGGTGAAAATCATAAGTATGTGACGTGGACCATTCCTCACCCGACTTTTGGATCCGTTTCGACCTTCCTACGATCCTGTTTTTAGCTGCGAGTATCCTGTATGCCGGCCACGGTTTTCTGCACCAGTTGATCGTCGGAGGAGCGATTTCCGCGTTCCAACATCCGGACGAAAGACAATCCAGATTGATTTTGATGATTTGGATCGCTACCGGCGGATTCATGAGTTTTTTAGGACTCTTGCCCACCACGTTAATTCTACTTTTCGGTGCGGACCCGGCTCCCGTAAAGGCTGCACTTTGGACGAATTTCATCGCGTTGGGCTTTCTGGCCTTTCATTCGATCGTGTGCGGAATCCAATATCTTCCAAAGCCTCTGCGCATCGGTTTTTATTTCACCTCCGCGTTTGCCGTCTGCCACTTATTGTTTTTGGTTACGTACGGGAAATTCTAAACGAATCGGAAAACTTCCGATCAACCTTCCGAAGGTTCGAAAAAAGCCAGGTTCTCGGGACCTTCATGGATCACGATCCGATCCACTCTTCCCGAGGACGCGTGTACGCTATCTTTGATGTGATGGTAGAACCATCTGGCCATATTCTCGGAAGTGGGATTCGTACGGATAAAATCGGCATGCTGGTTGATCAGGATATGGTCCAGCTCGGATACCAGTTCCCGCAGCCTCTTTTTGGAGGTCAGAAAATCGAAACTAATGCCATCCTCCCCGATATTCCGTTTTCCGGAAAGATAGACTTCCACCTTAAAGGAATGCCCGTGAATCGGCTCATCCGAACCGTCCTGGAAGTATTTGTATAAAAAATGAGAGGATTCGAATCTTTCTTCGATCCTGATATAGAACTTGCCCGTTTCCTGAAAAAACATGGTATTGACTAAGGATCCGGGAGTCTATATATTGGAAGGAAACCCGTACTAATAGGAGAATTTCCGTATGTCGGAAGCGGTCAAGCCAAGATTTTATAAGGAAATGACGGTGGGAGAAGCAATCGCTCTCCATCCGGAAGCAGGTCTCGTATTTTCCAGCTACCATTTGGGAGGCTGTTCCCACTGCTCGATCAACGAATTGGAAACCATCGAACAGGTTTGCATGGGCTATGGCGTAGAAGTGGAAGTGCTGATCGAAAGCCTGAACAATTTACTCGAAGACGAGGAATAAATCTCCGGAATGTGGCGGCCCCGCCGCTTCGCTCCGGTCACGCTACTCCGGGCTGCGCTATCGCTTCGGTCGCGGCCTTTCCATCTGTCTCTCACAAATAGCCTTCCGTCCCCGCGACTGCTTCGCACCCTACGTATCGTTGCCGCGTCCTGCCAAAGAACTTCTTCTCTAAATTTCAAATTCACCTATATACGAGTCCGAGGAACTGCGCATAGGGATTCTAAGATCTCCCGGACTCCGTTGGACCAAATCCCTGGATCGTCCTCCGGAGAAAGCGGCCTCTGTTCAACAACATGTGCATTCATCGCGCGGAGAGTTTCTGCCAGAGATCGGAGGGCGAAGGTTCCGCGAGACCGGATGGCATAAGCGTTCGTAATCCCGACAGGTTTGTCTACAAGCTCTCCGGAGCCGACCACCCAATCCAAAGCGTTCTTCAAAACTCCGGGAACCCCATGCCCGTATTCGGGACAGGCAAAAATCAGAGCGTCCGCCGCTTGCAGATGGTTACGCCAATCTCCGAGATGTTTCGAACTCTTCTGCAATTCCACTTCCCGGTCCGGAGAAAAGGGAGGAAGCAGATCTAAATCGGAGAAGATTTCCAAGTTAAAGTGTTCCCGGCCGAGCACTCCGATCGTTTTCAATAATTTCGTATTCGTGGAATTTTTCCGGAGACTACCGGAAACGCCGAGCAAGTTGATTTTCATGAAAATTAGACTTAGGAAGGGGCCGTCTCGCCGAGCCGGCGGAACGATCTTCTAGAGACTTCTATTCCTCTTCCGGAATATAATAATATCGAACCCCGGCTTTCCGGAAATATTTCTGAATTCCCGCCTGTCCAATCGTGTCTTCCACTTTCTTCAGTCGACGCTGAAACGTATCTTCCGGAATCCGAAACGTATCTCCCAAAGAATCGTATCTAAAAAATCGAAGTCCTTTGTTATGCCGGATCATCAAAAGATTGCCCGGTTCCGACTCCCAATTTTTCTCCTCTTCCCAGGAAAAATAAATCGAACGCCCCGGAAAGATCGGATATTTCTTTCCTTCGTACAATACTTTCTCTTTCGATCTGTCGATGTTTCGAAAGATCTTCTTCGGGCCGCTTTTCACGATAAAGAAAACGGTACCGCACCGAAACGTGAGAAATAGAGGAATTCCGGAAAAGGTAAAACCTTCGATACTCGGCGCTTGCTCTAAAGAACGATTTAAGGTAGAAGCCTCCGCGATTCTTTCCAGTTTGGCCCGCATCGATTCGTCCAGAAAATCCACCAGATCGTTTTTTCGGATTTTATCCAATTGGCGGTACAGGATGTCGAACTCCCTCTTTTCGTACGCCTTATTCCTGACAAAACCGTCCAACTGTCTCTTTAGATTGACGAGTCTTGCGCGGAAATACGGGGCATCGCTACGGGAAGCGATCGTAAACATCTCCTCCCAAAGAGATTCGAGTTCCCGAACTTCCGTATTTCGATCGAACGTGCTTTTTTCCACCTCTTCCAGGATATATCGGAATTTGCGCTTAAGATCGAATAGAAACCTTGAATCTTTGACTCGTTCCATAATTAGTTCGCATGTTTTCTCATCTTAATGGAAAGGATAATACCCGCCGCCGTCATGGACATGATCAAGTGGGAACCGCCATAACTCATAAAGGACAATGGAATTCCGGTCACCGGCATCAAACCGATCACGATCCCGATATTGATCGCCATGTGATAAAACAGCAAGGCCACGATCCCTGATGCAAGGAGGGAACCGAACCTGTCCTTACTTTCGTAACTGATCTGTAGTCCGCGAAGCGGAATGGAAAACAGAAAAAACAAAAGGAATACGGAACCGATAAAGCCCGTCTGCTCCGCCCAAGAAGCGAAAATAAAATCCGTACTGGATTCCGGAACGTGAGGGATCTTCCCTTCCGTCATCTCCGCGTTCAAAAAACCTTTTCCCACCAGCTTACCGGAACCTACGGCAGGTTTCGAAGCTCTGAGTTGGTACCCTGCTCCCTGCTTGAATTCGTCCGGATTCAAAAATGCGGTCAAACGAATGACCTGATTCTCCCGGAAAGGAACCGTCTTCATCACTACCACGGCGGATAAGATGCTAATCCCCACGATTCCAAGCGGTATATAATAAGTGCGTAATGTTCTTGCTCCCCTGGCGATCCTAAGCAAAATCATGGTCACGCTCAAGGCTATCAAAGTGATCCCCATCCCGATCAGCAATGTCTGATTGGAAAAAAGTTTAAATACGAAACTTGCCTCCAGATCGGTGACCTGATCCACCGCCTCCCGCAAAGAAGCCAAGGTTTTTGGGGTAAGATTCGCTCCGGGGATTTCCTTTCCGTCCAAGACCTGCCAGACCTTACCCCCGAGACGGTTTACGATGGACAATAGGTCCGTTTTTCCTGTCTTTTGCAGAAAGGCCGCTATGTCGTTCAAAAGAGTCAGCCTGGAGTATTCGACGTACATAGGAATCAGAAGAGAAACTCCTCCTAAGGTCAAAAACGAACTGATATGCAGGTAGTCCGCTCCTCCCAGAAACAGCATCGTAAAAAGGATAGGAAGAAAAGACACCGCTGTCCCGAAGTCCGGTTGAAGTAAAATCAAGGCCATGGGCACGAGCACGATGACGAACGGAAGAATCAAAACCGTGATTTTCTTCATTTCTTTTTCGCGCAGCACCAGATATTGCCCCAAAAGGATCACCGTGGAAAGTTTGGCGAACTCGGAGGCCTGGATTCCGACCGGTCCTATCTTAAGCCAAGACCGGGCTCCTCTTCCCGAAGGAAGATATCCGATTCCCGGTATCAAAGTAAGGACAAGAAGAAAGATTACAAATAAATAAATTACTAACGCGTAAGCCCCGATCAATTGATAGTTTACTCTGGAGAGGAACCACATCACGGCCAGACCTACGACGAAATACAAAAATTGTCTTGCCCATTTGTGTCCGAAAAGACCGACCCCTTGGTCGTCGAAATTGTATTCCTGGGAGTACAGGGTCAGGATACTGCAAAGAACGACGATCACTACGGAGATTACGAGAAAATAATCGATTCGGTCGATGGATCTATCTGACATCATTGGATTTCTCCGGAAGTACCGGAGCCCCAGGCTCCGGAGATTCTATTACCCGTTTAAAACTACCCGGAGGAAAGGCGGCTCGAAACATTTCGCGCGCAACGGGGGCCGCTCCTGCAGCCCCTCCGATTCCGTATTCCACGAAGACCGCGACCAATACCTGTTCGCTTACCGGAGCACTGGCCGGAGCATACCCGATAAACCAGGCGTGATTGGACCCGGAGGCTCCGCGACGTCTGGTCTGTGCGGTTCCAGTCTTACCCGCGATATCCGGCAACCCTGGTTTGTTCAAAACGTACGCCGCAGTTCCGCTTTTTACCACCAAGCGCAAACCGGCCTTAATCGCCTCTACGGTCGAAGGCTGGATGGGAATATCCCGAAGCAACTGGGGCTCCGTGCGATTGATGATGGAATTATCGACGGGATCCCTGATTTCGCTTACGATATAAGGCTGATAGATCTGTCCTCGATTCAATAATCCTGCATAAAACAAGGCCATACCCAGGGGGGTAACGGACATGAACCCTTGGCCGATGGAAAGATTGATCGTATCTCCGTCGAACCATTTCGTTCCATAGGTTCTCTTTTTCCATGCTGAAGAAGGTACAAAGCCCTGCTTCTCATCCGGCAGATCGATATTCGTCTTATTATCCAATCCGAAAAGTCTGGAATAGGTGAGGATCGGATCCGATCCCAACTTATAACCTAAATTATAAAAATAAACGGAACAGGACTTTTGCAATGCGTGGGCCAGATCGTTTGTTCCGTGCCCTCCCTTTTCCCAACAAAGAAAAATCTGGTCGGGAACCCCCGCAAACGTCGACTTTAGAACGAAACTACCGTTGCAACTATAAGTGGTCTCAGGAGTATAATCCACCTTATGCCCGCTTTCCAAAGCAGCCAAAGCCACCAAAGTCTTGTAAGTGGAAGCCGGAGGAAACTTCGACTGGATGGATAAGTTTAAGAAACCTCCGTTCCCATCCACTCTCCGGTAATGGGAGGTTCTCTCGGAACGATTCTTTCCCGAAAGCACGTTGGGATCGAAACTGGGGTTCGAGGCCATCGCCAGAACCTCTCCCGTGGCCGGACGGATTGCAATGGCAGTACCTCTGGCGCCCTTCAGAGCTTTGTAAGCCGCAATTTGAATGTCCTTATCGATGGTAAGAATTAAATTATTTCCTGGAGTCGAATGCTCTACGACTCTCTCTTCCTCGATATTTCCTTCGGAACTTCTCTTTTGGATTCGGAAACCGTCCGTTCCGCGGAGACGTTCGTCGTATTCCAATTCCAAACCGCTTTTTCCGAGCCATTGGTAGGATTTAATTTCGCGAGTCAAAAGGTCCGCTTTGGAAGGCTTCCCGATATATCCGGTCACATGCGCCAACGCCGGCCCCATTTTGTAGATCCTACGGGGAGAAGGAACCAGAACCACGTATTTGGAGACTGTATCGAATACCGAGATCCGTTCTTGTTGTGCTTTGCTGATCGCTTCCAAAAGAACGAACGGCTTTTTGGATTTGATGTTCTTGGAGAATCTCGGTTCGATCAGATCCTCTTCGTAATAGGACATGGGAATGGAAAGCGTTCTCGCAAATTCATGCAAAAACTTCCGAACCCTAGAAGGATCGTATTTCAAAAGAGAAGTATTTAATACGGCATCCAAACTGGAATAATTCGAGACCAAAGCCATCGAGGTTTCCGGAGTCAGAAAGTTCCGGTCGAACATTTCTCCCCGAGCGGCCGGAATCGTTTCGCTCTTACGAACGAACTTTTCCGCCTTTAAGGAGTTGTCCGTTCCTTGGACGATTTGCAGATTAAAAAGCTGGATCACGAAGGCGGCAAGGGTAAAAACCACGAATCCGGAAAACAAGTACAAGCGGACGCGAAAGCTACGCTCTAGTTTGAATTCTGTGGATGTGGGAGATCCTCCAAGCACTTAAGCCTCCACTTGTTCCAGTCTGTACAGCTTTCCGAGTAAATAAAAGAACAACGGCGCGATGATCGCGTTGTAAATCGAAGTACTGAAGATAGAATAGCTTAAATTCTCGTGAAAGAAAAGCGAAAATAGGAAATAGGTCGCAACCCTTGTAACGAGAGTGATCACCAAAGAATACAGGGTAATCGAAAGATAATTTTCGTGATATGCGGACCGGGCAAACTTTCCGATGAGATACCCCATCAAGCAGAACGTCAGGGAATGTAGACCGATTTTATAGGTCATGACGTTTCCTACGATCTCTCCCCCCAAGCCGGAATCGGAGAGTAGGCCTCCGAAAAATCCGATCCACAGACCGGCCAGGGCTCCCTTTCTGAGTGCAAAAAAGAGAACGAATAGCACCATAAAATCCGGCTTATTTCCCCAAATTTCCAGGGTATTGGTACCGTTTAGAAAGTGGGAGATAAAGATACCGGCAGCGATGACGACGTATTCGAGGATCATTCCGTCTGCTCCTCGTCCGAGAATCCGGGACCTTTGTCGGATTTAGGTTGCCCTTGTTTTTTATTCTGAGGAATAGGAGGAGTGATGCCCGGATTCGTCGGAGTTTTCGGCTCCCTTTCCTCCTTCGGATAATTCAATTCCCCGAAATACGGATTCTCGATATTGATATTCTGCCCTTCGGGCCAGGTTTCGGCCCATTTCTCGGGAAGTTTCATCAAGATGGTTACGGATTCCAGTAGTTCGAAACGTACGAACGGTTTCAGAAACGCGGTCTTAAAACTTCCGTTGCGAGGTCCTTCTTCGGTGATGATTCCGACAGGAATTCCCGGGGGAAATACTCCCGAAGAACCGGAGGAATAGACCGCCTTGCCGATTTTACTCAAGGACTCCGTATATTGGATCATCTCTGTGGGACCCATCGGATAATCTCCAAAAACCCTCGGATCGATCACGATACCGCTATCGATATAATTCATCAGAGCTTCGGTCCCTCTTCCGGAATTTCCCGAAAGGTTGGCCCAAAGATTGCTGTCCGGAATGGAAACACCCATGTTGAAGTTGGAATTGACCAAAGGCTGGACGACCGCCGAACCTCCGGTGACCGCGATCACCTTTCCGACTAACGCTTCTATGATTTCTCCCTTTTGGTCCACCGTCCTGGCGGTGACCGGCATGTACGGTTTGATCCCTGCCTCGGAACCCTTGTCAATGATGATGGTTCTATAAATGGAATTCAAGCGGACGGAAAGAACTTCCGCCTTTACGTTCGGATATTTTTGACGGGTATTAAAACGGAGTTCCCTCCGTAACGTTTCGTTTTCCCGACCGAGACGATCCAAATCCTGGGGAAGAAGTTTGTAATCGTCCATTGCCGCGACGCAGGCGTCCCTTTCCTGTCTCACGGTTTCGAAAGATTCCAATTTGGTATAGGCGCCTTTAAAGAAGGAACCGATTCCGTCTATGGAACCGGAGACTGTGTCCCCTACCCGTTGGAAACTTGCGATCCCTCGAACCAGTACGTTACTCTTAAACGTAAGAGAAAGAAGAGAAAATACGATGCAAAAGATTAGGGAAACCGCTTCCTTACTCTTGCTGACTTGGATCCAAAGCATAAACGATCTAGGTTAGGAATTCGCGGTCGTCAACGTTCGCTCGAAAGCGCTCGATTCGAATATTAGCGGATTCCCGGTTTTATGTATTTCAATTCGTCCAGATATTTTCCCGTCCCTAATACTACGCAGGTCAGGGGGTTTTCCGCGCGGAAAACCGGCACACCGGTTTCCTTGGAGAGATAGGTTTCCAGCCCTCTCAATAGGCAACCTCCTCCCGTCAGGACGATTCCTCTTTCCACGATATCCGAAGCGAGTTCCGGAGGAGTACGTTCTAACACTCTTTTGATCCCGTCCAGAATCTCATCTGTCGGCTCTTTGAGCGCCTTGCGGATTTCGTTCGACTCCAATTCCAAGGTTCTAGGAAGTCCGGAAATCGCATCCCGTCCTTTGACTTCCATCGTTTCGGTTTTCTTTTCGGGATACGCGTTCCCGATGGTCAATTTGATATCCTCGGCGGTTCTTTCTCCCACGACCAAATTGTATTGGTTCCGAAGGTATTTGATAATTGCCTCGTCGAACTCGTCTCCGCCCGTCCGGATCGATTCCGCGATCACCATCCCGCCTAGGGAAATTACCGCGATTTCCGTGGTTCCCCCGCCTATATCCACGATCATGTTACCGGCAGGTTCGTTAATCGGAATATTCGCCCCGATCGCCGCGGCAAGAGCCTCCTCGATGAGGAAGATTTCCCGAGCTCCTGCCTGCTCCGCGGATTCGCGGACCGCCCTACGTTCCACCTCCGTGATTCCGGACGGAACACCGATTACGATTCTGGGTTTTACGAACGTAGTACGATTATGCACTTTCGCGATAAAATACCGGATCATTTTTTCCACGGTTTCGAAGTCTGCGATGACCCCGTCTTTCATAGGACGGATGGCTACGATTTCTCCCGGGGTTCTTCCCAACATTCTCTTCGCTTCCTGGCCGACCGCCAGAACCTTGCCCGTTGCGGCATGTACCGCTACTACGGAAGGCTCGGAAAGAACGATCCCCTGGCCTTTTACGTGAACCAGTGTGTTTGCGGTTCCGAGGTCGATTCCCATATCATTGGAAAATAGTCCGTAGAGCTTATCGAATATCATTACTTTCCCTTTCTGCCACTTTCAGGGCTTTCTCTTTGTATTATCTGCGAAGAACGGAAAAATCATCAGGATTTTTCAGCCGTTGATTCAATTCAATATTTCTTGCGCAAGTCATACGGGCAATTCCAAAACAAAAAAAACGAAAAACAAATTGGAAACACCGCGGGGGGAGGGAAACATAGCGGAAATTATGGTCCGGGCAAACACCCTAGCTGCCATCGATCTCGGTACGAACTCATTTCACATGATCGTGGTCCGGGTCCGTGAAAATGGAACCTTTGAAGCCCTGGCCAGAGAAAAAGAAAACGTCCGCCTGGGAAGCGGCCTGGAGGAAGGCGGAGAAATCGACCCGCCGGCCTTTCGCAGAGCCATCGATTGTTTAAAAAGATTTAAGATTTTAGCGGAAAACAGCAAGGCGGAAATCCGCGCCGTCGCCACTTCCGCCTTGAGAGAAGCCTCGAATCGGTCCGCTTTTCAGGAAGCAGCCTGGAGAGAGGCGGGAATCCGGATCGACGTGATCAGCGGCTACGAAGAAGCCCGTCTCATCTATTTCGGAGTACTACAAGGCCTCCCCGTTTTCGATAAAAAGATTCTCATGATCGATATAGGCGGAGGGAGCACCGAAGTACTTGTAGGGTACCGGGGAGATATTCTGTTCTCCAAAAGCTTCAAACTCGGCGCCATACGACTTACCGAAAAATTCCTAAAAACCGATCCTCTCTCCGCCTCGGATGTGAAAAAATGCAAACTTTACATAGAGGAAATGATTCTACCCTTCCGTAAGGTAATCCGGGATCTGCAGCCGGACGTGATCGTAGGATCTTCGGGAACCGTACAAGCGGTCGCGGGGATCACCCGTGCATTCGAGGGGGAACAGGAAGAGCGACCCTTGAATCATTATACGTTTTCCGCCGCGGAATTCCGAAAAACGAAGAATCTCATCCTAGAAGCGGATACTTCCAAAAAAAGAGCCAAAATCCCGGGTTTCGATTCCAAACGTTCGGATATCATCGTAGGGGGTGTGCTGATTTTAGAGGAACTGTTCCAGCAGTTGGATCTCCGAGAGATGACCGTGTCCGAACTCGCTCTACGGGAAGGCATCATTTACGATACCATCCGAAAATGGGAGCATTTCCAGGACGACGAGCATTCCCGTCATTTGGACGATATTCGGCAGAAATCGGTGCACAATCTGCTGATCTCCTTTACGAGGGAGGAGGAATACGCCAGGCATGTCGCCAAACTTGCGTTGGACCTCTTCGACCAATTGATCGGAGTTCACAGACTAGGAAAAGAGGAAAGGGAATTGCTGGAAGCCGCCGCCCTTCTGCACGAAGTCGGACTCTTCGTTTCCCACTCCGCTTATCACAAACACAGTTATTATCTGATCCGAAATTCGGAAGCAATGCTTGGATTTACCTGGGGAGAAATCGAAATCATCGCTCTTACCGCAAGGTATCACCGAAAAAGCGGCCCGAAAACGAAGCATAGGGAGTTCCAGCGGATCGGATTTCGGGAACAAGATATCGTGATGAAATTATCGGGAATATTGCGGATCGCAAGCGCCTGCAATCGGAATCGGCAGGGATTCATCGAATCCGTGAAATGCCAAACCAGAAAAAACCAGGCGATCTTCTCCTTAATCGCGAAGTCCGGATACGACAAGAGTCTGGAACTATGGGCTTGCGAGGAACAAGCGGATCCGTTCGAGTCAGCTTACGGCTTGGTTCCGCTCTTTCAGTAAAATTAAAATACGATCCTTTTATACGGGAGAAGGGACTTGCTCGACCCACAGGGGCCTACTTCCCACGATTTCTCCGCTGATCTTCAGGAGCAAAATGTACCTTCCCTCTTTCGGAAATACCGCGTGCGGAATCGGAATCCCCATCTCCACCGGCTCCGAGCCATTATTCACTCGGATGGTTCCCCCCACTCCGATTACCTTTTCCGAAGTGTCGGCAAATTCGAGTTCCAGAGAAAACTCATGATCTCCCGGAGTTAAATTCGTAACGCAGATATAAATTCCCCAGGGCGGAAAAACCACCGGAAATTGCTGGGCGAAGAATTTGGTAAAGGTTCCGATGATTCCACGCTTCCCGTTATCTTCCGTGATGACGCGGTCCGCAAAAATCAGTGCCAGAAGTACCGGTTCGCTAGGAGGCATGCTTCTTATTTGAAAACTTTCGGAATCGATGGTTCCACATTCGATTCCGATATCGCCTAATTCAGAAATGCGTCCTGGACGAGTTGGTCCTGTTCCTGTAGGTGCACCTTCATGTGACCCGCGGCAGGGCTAGGAGATTCCTTGCGGCCGGCGTATTTCAGACGGACCGAGGTAGGCAACACTTCCTCCAGGTGGTCGCGAACGAAGTTCCAGGAACCCTGGTTTTTAGGTTCTTCCTGGCACCATACGAAAGTCTTGGCGTTCTTATAAGTCTTAAGGATCGCCTCGATCTCTTTAGCCGGGAAGGGATAAATCTGCTCCACCCTTACCAGCGCGGTGTTCTGAACTTTGTTATCGTCCCGATATTTCAACAAATCGTAATAAACTTTTCCGAAACTGAATACGATTTTTTCCACCTTATCCGGTTTCAATTCGCCGCTGTCCGGCAATACTTCTCGGAACGCCCCCTTCAGCAGGTCTTCGATCGGAGAAAGCGCCCCCGGAAAACGAAGCAGCGACTTCGGAGTGAATATGATCAACGGTTTCCGGAAATTACGCAGCATCTGGCGCCGGAGCAGGTGGAAATACTGTGCGGCGTTCGTACAGTTCGCGATCTGCATATTGTTATCGGCGCACAATTGCAGGAATCTTTCGATCCTACCGGAACTATGCTCCGGCCCTTGTCCTTCGTAACCGTGAGGGAGAAGAATTGTCAAGCCAGACATCCTCTGCCACTTCACTTCGGAACTGGAAAGGAATTGGTCGAAGATCACCTGCGTATTGTTCGCAAAGTCTCCGAACTGGGCCTCCCAGATCACCAATGCGTTCGGATCGGATAGGGAATAACCGTATTCGAATCCGAGAACGGAGAATTCCGAAAGGGAAGAGTTCACGATTTCCGCCTTGGCTTGTTTCGCGGAGATATGGTTCAAACCCACGTATTTTTCGCCGCTATTGATGTCCACGAGGACCGCATGGCGATGAGAGAAGGTACCGCGCTGGCTATCCTGGCCGGACAACCGGATCCGGAAGCCGTTTTCCAAAATGGATCCGAAAGAAAGAGCTTCCGCCATTCCCCAATCTAGGGAAATTTTACCTTCCGCCATTTCTTTCCGACTCTGCAGCAATTTGACCAGCTTAGGATTGGGAGCAAATCCTTCCGGAACCGTAGTGATCGCATGAACGATGCGATCCATTTGTTCCGCCAATACCGAAGTGGCTGTCCCGCTATCCAACGGATCCTTGGAATAGCGAGCCCAGACGCCTCGCATCGTATCGACTTTCATCTTGATGTCCTGTTCCTTCGCTCTTTGGAAGGAATCCTCCAAGCCTTGCTGAGAACCGTTTTTGATGAAGTCGACTTCGTCCTTGGTGATATCCCCGTCGGTCAATAATTTCTTTTCGTACAATTGAGCGGTGGGTAAATGGTTTTTGATAACCGAATACATTCTCGGTTGGGTAAATGCGGGTTCGTCCGTCTCGTTGTGACCAAGTCTTCGATAACAGATCAGGTCGATGATAAAATCCTTTTTGAATTTTTGACGGTATTCCATCCCGAGCTTGGTGACCCGATAGACCGCTTCCGGATCGTCTCCGTTTACGTGTACGATAGGAATCTGGTATCCTTTGGCCAAGTCGGTGGCGTAAATGGTGGATCTGGACTCGTCCGGTAAAGTGGTAAATCCGATCTGGTTGTTTACTACGATATGGAAGGTGCCTCCGGTGGTATAACCTTCCAAATTCATCAAGTTGATGGTCTCCGCGACCACTCCTTGTCCTGCAAATGCCGCATCCCCGTGGATAGTGACCGGCATATATTTGGAACGTTCGGAGTCTTCGTATTGTTCCTGACGCGCTCTGACCGATCCGGTCACTACTGGATTTACCGCCTCCAAGTGACTCGGGTTGAACGCGAGCGAAAGTTTCACTTCCTTTCCGGAAGTCGTCATCTTACTATTGGAATACCCGAGGTGATACTTGACGTCTGCATAGCTGACGGCGCCTTTTTCGGCTTTTTCTTCGAATTCCGCAAACACGAGAGAAGCGGGTTTTTCGATTACGTTAACGAGTACGTTTAAACGACCACGGTGAGCCATCCCGATCACGAGACCGTCCATCTTAAAATGACCGGCTTCTTCCACGATCGTATCCAGCATCGGGATCATGCTTTCCCCGCCTTCCAGGGAGAATCTCTTCTTACCCACGTATTTTTTCGCGAGAAAGGTTTCGAAGTGGTCGGCTTGGAAGAGCTTTTCGAAGAGTCGGAGACGAATGCTTTTCGGAAGCGGCGCGTGGAATTCCGAAGATTCCACTTTCTTTTGCAACCATTCCCTTTCCTCGTCGTTTACGAGATAGTATTGCTCGAATCCGATCGTGCTACAGTAGGTCTTTTCGAACCAACCGATCACGTCCTTCAGCTTCGCTCTTCCCAGACTGGGATTATTCGTCTCAACTACCGTATCGAGATCGGACGGGGTCAAATTACTCAGCTTGGCATCGATGAATTTGCGGTCCGGTTTCGAGATCGCGAGAGGGTCCAGGTCGGCGGCGAGGTGTCCCTGTCTTCTATATGCGTTTAACAGGTTGATAATCCCCATCTCGCGGAAGGTTCCGGCTTGAGCATCGGTAAAGGAAGTCGCCACCGCGGATTTGCCGTTTCCATTCCCGTTCATTCCGTTTCCGGGATTGACGCCGTTAGTCTCCACTTCTTGGAAGAAAAGGGACCATTCCTGATCCAAGGAATGGGGATCTTTCTTAAACTTTTCGTAAAGTTCTTCGAGAAGCGCTCCGTTCTCCCCGTATAAAGCCATTAACTGTTCGATTTTCATGATGAAAACTCCCTAAGCGTGAATCGCCCACTTATCTACGGCCATAGCCGCTTCTTTTACAATTTCGGATAAGGTAGGATGCGCGTGGAAGGATCTCGCTACGTCCTCGGAGGAGGCTCCGAATTCCACGGCAACCGCGAGTTCGGCGATCATATCCGAAGCGCGGGGCCCGAACACGAAGGCTCCCAGGATCTTATCCGTTTTTTTATCCGCCAATATCTTGACTTGGCCCTCGGCCTCGTTCATCGCTTTGGCTCTTGCATTCGGCTTAAATAAAGACTTGCCCGTTTTATATTCTACACCCGCGGCCTTCAATTCCTCTTCTCCTTTTCCTACCCAGGCCATTTCGGGCCAGGTATAAACGATATAAGGAACCGCTGCATAATTTACGTGACCGGACTGCCCGGCGATCAACTCCGCCAGTGCAACTCCCTCTTCTTCCGCTTTATGCGCCAACATGGGTCCGTCGATCACGTCTCCGATCGCATAAACGCCTGGAACATTCGTTCGGAAATGGCCGTCCACTTGGATCCGCTTCCGTTCCGTAAGTTGGACCCCGGCAGCCTCCAAACCGATCCCTTCGATGTACGGGCGGCGACCTACGGCAACGAGCACGATGTCCGCATCCAGTTCGGATTCCTTTCCGTCGGGGGCGGCAATTTTGACTTTCGCCCCGGATTTTCCCGGGCTGGCGC
The DNA here is from genome assembly GCF_004769195.1 of Leptospira fletcheri. Taxonomy (NCBI): domain Bacteria; kingdom Pseudomonadati; phylum Spirochaetota; class Leptospiria; order Leptospirales; family Leptospiraceae; genus Leptospira; species Leptospira fletcheri. Next base: position 1,364,350 of record NZ_RQET01000004.1, on the reverse strand, counting down.
CCAGCACCTTGTGTTCGAACAGGAATTTGAATCCCTGCCCTTCCAAACTGCGTTGCAACAGATTTCCGAAAGACCGATCTACGTTGGTAAGCAATCCGGGGAGAAGTTCTACTACCGTGACTTCCGCGCCGAGCCTTCCCCAGACGGAACCCAATTCCAACCCGATGACACCGGCTCCGATAATGACCAATTTTTTCGGAACGGAGCGGAGATCGATCGCGTGGTCCGAAGTAATGATGGTTTTTCCGTCTACAGGCAGTCCGGGAATATCGATAGGAACGGAACCGGTGGCCAACACGATATTCTTAGCGGATAGGGTTTCTTTTTTTCCGTCGGCCAGAGAGACCTCGACTTTTCCTCCACCGAGAAGTTTGCCGAAGCCTTCGTAACGGATGATCTTATTTTTGTTCATCAAATAGTCCACCCCGTCGGTGACCTCTTTGACGACTTGGTTTTTTCGTTCCATCAAACGGTTCAGATCGAGAGAGACTTTTCCGACTCCGATACCGTGGTCCTGGACTTTATGGAGAACCTTATGGTATTCCTCCGAAGAGTCCAATAACGCTTTAGAAGGAATGCAACCTACGTTCAGACAGGTTCCCCCCAGCGTTTTTCTTTTTTCGATGATTCCGGTTTTTAAACCCAACTGAGCGGCCCGGATCGCGTTTACATATCCTCCGGGTCCAGCGCCGATCACAAGTACGTCGAATTCTTCGGCCATTCCTTTTATCCTTTAAACTTCCAACAGCAAGCGGGTAGGATCTTCGATTGCTTCTTTTACCTTCACGAGGAAGGTCACGGCTTCCTTGCCGTCCACGATTCTGTGATCGTAGGACAACGCAAGATACATCATCGGACGGACGACGATCTGATCGTTCACCACTACGGCACGTTTTACGATATTATGAAGTCCTAAAATTCCACTCTGGGGCGGATTCAGGATCGGAGTCGACATCATGGACCCGTAGATTCCGCCGTTGGAAATGGTAAAGGTCCCGCCCTCCATCTCGGAAAGCTCTATCTTGCCGTCTTTCACCTTATTGGCAAGACGGGCAATTTCGGATTCAATCTGAGCGAAACTCAAAAGATCGGCGTCTCGAACGATCGGAACGACAAGCCCTTTCGGTCCGCCTACAGCGACACCGATATCATAATAATTCTTATATACCGTATCTGTTCCGCGGATCTCCGCATTAATAGCCGGAATCGTCTTTAAGGCTCCGATAACCGCCTTCGTAAAGAAGCTCATGAAACCCAGACCGATATTATGCGCGTCTTTGAACTTATCCTTATATTTATTTCGAAGATCCATCACCGCGCTCATATCCACTTCGTTAAACGTAGTTAGGTGAGCAGCGTTATGTTGTGCGTTAACCAATCGATTTGCGATGGTTTGCCGGAGTTTCGTCATCGGAACGACGTTTTCTCTCGGAAGATTTCCCCGGCTTGCGGCAGGAACCGCTTTCGGAATTTCTTTTGCCGGTGTAGCTGCGGCGGCAGGCGCAGCGGAAGATTTGTTGGCGATCGCATTCAACACGTCTTCCTTGGTGATTTGACCGTTCTTTCCGCTGCCGGAAATGGAAGTAGGATTCAAGCCGTTATCATCTATCAGTTTCCGGACGGCGGGAGGAAGAGTTTCGTTAGTGGTTCCCGTGTTCGAGGAGGTAGATGCTGGAGTTGTTTTTGCTGGCTGCGAGGAGGAGGAAGGAGGAGGAGTGCTTGAGGCGGTGGCGGCTGGATCAATGAGTCCGATGACTTCCTTGATTTTGACCGTGTCCCCCGGCTTCTTATTGATCTTTTGGAGGACACCCGCCGAAGGGGCCGGGACCTCCATGGTCACCTTGTCGGTTTCCAGTTCTACCAGGACCTCGTCCTGTTCTACTCGTTCGCCTTCTTTTTTAACCCAATTTGCTATGGTTGCTTCCGTAATGGATTCGCCCATTTCGGGAACCTTGATCTCTATCGACATCTTGATCCTGCGGAGGCAGTTATCTGTCCCATTCTGAGACCGCCTCCATTTCACTTTCCGTAAGTCGAAAAATTCTGTAAAGCGGTTCTTGGCAAAACCGCAGTTTGCGGAAAATAACCTTCTCCTAAAGAATTCGACGCTTCGATTCCATCAAACGAATCGGATTTTTCCCGAGCGAACCCGAATCAAGAAAGAAACTTCAATCGGTTTTCGGTTTGAATTTCCGTTCGGTTTTGCCGATTTCTTCGTCGCTGATCTGGTATTCCTGCTGTAGAAATTCTCGGAAATCGATGGACCGATGGTGGTCCCTGTCTCCGTCGCATTGTCGGTTTCCTTGTACGGATTTGGTAACTCCCGCAACGGTGATCGGTTTTAAGGTCAAATTTTGAGTGAGAGGACAAACCCCTGGCTTAGGTGTAAGCCCGTTATAGGCACAAGTACCGCCGTTTTGAACTTCTTCCGGAGCCGGATCTTCCCCGTGTTCGTTTCCGAATTCCGGGTATCCTTGTCCTCCGTAAAAACGATTGTACATTCTTCCCCAAACCGGAACCGCTAAGACGGAAGCGGCCTGCCCTCTTCCCAAAGAGATGGAGCTCTTGTCAAAACCCATCCAGATCACCGTAGTCGATCTAGGGTCGAAGCCGCAGTACCAAGCGTTGGTAAACGAAGAGGTGGATCCGGTCTTACCTGCCGCTACCCCTCTATAATTCCCTTTTTCCGGATTTCTCAGTCCGTCGGTGGCGGTCCCGGCCATCGCGACCATCATCAACATTTTTCTGAGAATATAGGCCGTCCCTTCGCTGATCACCTGAATGGAACCGTCTTCTCTTTCCTTTTCCAATTCCTGGCGGACCCTTTCCTCTTCGTTATAAATTACGTTTCCGGACTGGTCTATGACGTAACGTACGGCAAAAGGAATCACGTTCCGCCCTTTGTTCGCGACGATGGAATAACCCACGGCCATTTCGTAGGGCGTCAATTCCGCGATCCCCAAGGCAAGAGCAGGGCTGGACGGAAAGCGACTTTTATCAGCCTTTGTTAAACGAGAAGCAAAATCAATAACCGCATCCGCCCCCGTCCTAAGCAAAACTTGAACGGAGACGATGTTTAAAGAAAGGGAGAGTGCTCGGGACAGAGGAACCATTCCCTGAAAATCCCCGTCAAAATCCTGAGGAGACCAGCCCTCCCCTTCCTCCGTCAGGGTCGTAAGAGGAGCATCCATGATTCCGGTTCCGGATCCCACGGCTCGTTCCGCAATGGCCGCGCCATAAACGAAAGGTTTAAAGGAAGAACCTGTTTGGCGACGCGCCTGGACGGCTCGGTTGAACTGGTTCTTGGGGGTGAATTCGTATCCGCCCACCATAGTCTGTATATAACCGTTCGTATGATCTATGGTGATCGCTGCGCCTTCCACATGAAGGTTCTTGCCGAACACTGCCGAACGTTTCTGAAACTCGGTAAACGCGGAGGATTCGTTTTCCGCTTCCGGAGTAAAAAGAGCCAGAAGGTCGACTGCGTCTATCAAATCCTTTTCGAGTGCTACGCGAAAGTTTGCCTTTTCATCCAACTTACTGACGAAAGGAACGCCGACCGGAAAAACCGTACCCAACAAACCGTACAATCCGACGAGAGACCTATCGGCGCCTCCGGCGTAATTCACGGTCACCCCGGAAACCAGATCGTCGTGCTTTTTCAGTACCTTCCGGAGTTCTTCCTGGGCAATCTCTTGTTTACGTATATCCAGCGTAGTGTAGATTTTTAGACCGCCGTTATAGAGCCGGTCTTCCCCCAGTACTTTTAACAATTTCTGTCTAACGAATTCCGTAAAATGCGGCGCCCGATTCAATTTCGTTCCCCAGGTGGATTGGGAGGGGGATTGGGTGATCACCACAGGCCAGTATTTTTCCCAAAATTCGTCGTGTATCGTCCGGACCTTGTCTGCGGGAAGGAAGCCTTGTCCCGCCATCAATTTCAGCACTTCGAGATGCGCCCTCTTTGCCGCAGCCGGATTTTTGTAGGGAGAATACTCCACCGGAGCCTTGGGCAACCTCGCCAGAAGAGCAGCTTCGGCTACGTCCAGATCCGTCACGTCCTTGTGGAAATAAACGTCTGCGGCCGAGGCCAAACCGGTGGTTCCATGCCCGAGATAAATTAAATTAAAATAAATCTCTAATATTTCTTCCTTGGAATATTCCTGCTCGATTTGGAGGGTAAACAGAGCTTCGACGAATTTCCGGATAAAGGAACGTTTTCTGTTTTGCAGGACTGTTTTGGCCAACTGCTGGGTCAAAGTGGATCCACCCTGTTTGATCCTACCGGAAAGCACGTTCACGATCGCGGCACGACCGATCGCTATGAAGTCGATTCCGAAATGGTTGAAGAAATTATTGTCTTCGACGGAGAGAAAGGCCTGTATCACGTGCGGAGGAATATCTTGGTATTTCAGGAGCTGCTGCTTGTGACGATACAGTTCCGCGAACACGATCCCGTTATTGTCGTACAACCGGGTCGGAGTGGTAGGCTGGTAAGAGGCCAGCATAGCCAGCTCGCCGCCTTCATCCACTTCGGAAAGGATGTACCCGAAAAAAAGTCCCCCTGCTAAAGCGATTCCCAACAGGATTTTCGTAGTACGATGGATTCCGTCGCTAAAAAGATTCATACGAGTTCGAATTTCAGTCCTTCCGAGGCTAGGACGATGTTCAGGTCCTTAGCGCCAAGATTCTCAGCATGGGTTTTTGCGTCATCCAAGATGATGCCTAAAATTTCATCGGAATAGGCAGGTTCGTGGTGGGTTAGAGCCAGAGTTTTGACCTCCCAACCTGCCGCACAATTGACCGCCATCGTGTAGGAAGTATGGCCCCAATCGAATTTCTGGAACGATTCGTCCAGGGTATACTGGGAATCCATGATGAGAAGATCGGCTCCCTGAAAGAAAGGCTTTTGTTCCGAAATCAAAGGCAAATCCTCGCCGGTATATTCGGCGTCGGTGGCGAAGATGAAACTCTTGCCGCCCTCGGTAAATTTGTAAGCGGTCGAACCTCCCGGATGCTTGAGAGGAAGCCATTCCACTTTCATGCCTCCGATCCGTACCGCTTCTCCTCTGGAAAGAAGGCGGAAATCGCATTGGTTCGAAAATCGGTCGAAGGAAACGGGAAAAAACCTGGGATCCTGCTGGGACTCCAGCCGATCCTTGAAATCCCGTAAGGAAGAATAGAGAAGAAACTTATTTCCTGGAATGTATAGGGGTTTAAAAAACGGAATCCCTTGGATATGATCCCAATGAGTGTGGGTAAAAAATACGGAGCATTCCCCCTTCCCCTTACCGAATTCCTCCTGGATCATTTCATCGCCCAGAATCCTGGCGCCGGTTCCCATATCGATCAGTACCAGAGCGCCTTCCGAGGAACGGACGCTCAAACAAGTGGTATTTCCCCCCGTCACACCTCTCAAATATCCGGGAAGAGAGTCCAGCCAGCTCGCTGAAGAAGAAAAAGCTCTGCCTCCCGAAGACTCAGCCATCTTCAAAATCGTCAAAATCTTTTCCCTATATTCGGGCGTTCCCATGGGGGAAGGGATGGAACCCCGAACGCCGTACAGACGAATTTCCACTCTAATAGGAACAGTTACCAAACCGGCCACGGACTGTCAAAGGAAACAAAAATCGGGATTTAGGTTGTCTATCGGAAGGAACCGGGAAAACTAGGAGGGGTATGGCATACTACTCCAGTGGATTCGGCATAGAAGTGACTCCCGTCGTTCGAAGACTTCTCTTCTTGAATGTGGGAGTTTTTGTTTTGGAATTTATTCTGAAACTGGCCTCTTCCGGGACTCTCGGGCTTTTTCTGGGAATCTTCGGACTCGTCCCGGAATTCGTTCTCCACAAGTTCTTCGTGTGGCAGGTCCTCACATACGCCTTTCTCCATGATCCGAATTCCATCTTTCACATTCTTTTCAACATGCTTTCCCTTTGGATGTTCGGCTCCACCTTGGAAGCGTACTGGGGAAGCAGGAATTTTTTGAAATTCTATCTGGTATCCTGCATAGGCGGAGGAATACTCCCCTTAGTGGCGCATAGCCTAGGATTTGCCCAAGGAACCATCGTCGGAGCTTCGGGCGGACTCTACGGACTCCTCATCGCCTTTGCGCTGATTTGGCCGAATCGGGAACTTTATTATTTCGCGATTTTTCCGATCAAAGCGAAGTATTTCGTCCTCATCCTTTTAGTTTTGATCGGGTTTACCTCTTCCTCCAGCGGAGTGGCCGTGACCGCACACGCAGGGGGCGCCCTCTTCGGAGCTCTGTATTTCTTTTACAATAATAAACTGAAATACAAATTCAATTTCGGACTTCCTTCCTTTTCCCTTTCGCGCTGGCTGCAAAAAAGAAAAATGAAGCGATGGCAGGAGGAAATGGTCAGCCGGGAAAAGGCCAAGGACGAAGTGGACCGACTCTTGGAAAAGATTTCGAGGGACGGAATGAACTCCTTGAGCAGAAAGGAAAAAAAATTCCTGAAAGAGGCTTCCTCCAAGTACTACCATCCCGATGAATGACCCTTTCTCTCCGGGCAGGGACACGTTTTATTTCGACCAGACTTCCCTCCGAACCCCGCATTTCAATTTGGCTCTGGAAGAAGCGTTGGCCTTACGGTTGGTCGCGGAAGGATACCTCGGTGGGATCCGTTTTTGGGAAAATCCCAGATCCATCGTGATCGGACTTTCGGAAGATCCGATTCGTACTGCGGGTCAGAAAAACCTGGATACTTTTTTCGGATTCGCCGAACGCTTTCCCCTTTCCAAAAAACCGAAGACCGGATCTCCGCCGTATGTGGCAAGAAGAGCCAGTGGAGGAGGAACAGTGGTACACGAGCCCGGCTGGAACCTGAACTTCAGCCTCTTCGTTTCGATCCGGGAAAAACCGGAGCTCTTTCCTGTGGGAAATTCCTATTCCATTCTATTAGGAATCGCTTGCCGTGCCTTATCTTCCCAAGGCATAGAAAGCAAGGCGATGGGAAAATCGGATCTCGCGACGGAAACCTCCGAGGCCTGGAAAAAAATCTCCGGAAACGCCCAGTTTCGAAAAAAGGAATGCATCGTGCAGCACGGCACTCTGATTCTAAATCCGAGATTGATCTCTCTCGTATCGGATCTTCTTCCGCACCCTCCCGAAGAACCCGAATACCGGGAAGGACGGACCCACAGGGATTTCGTGACCTCTCTTCCTCCCGAATTCTCTCCGGCAAAATTCAAGAAGGACCTTTCCCTTTTATTTGCGGATTATCTGGGGGTGGAAAAGATCGGTACTAGGACGGGCAGACCCTTTCGCAAAAGCGTGCTTCTCGAAACGAATCGATTGTTTCGGGAAAAATACGCCTCCAAAGAATTCATTACTGGCGAACGTTAGATCCGGCCGGCCACAAATCCTACCGAGGACCCGATGAAATATCTTCCAGAACAGGACCCAGAAATCTTTAAAGCGCTTCAGGCGGAAGACAAACGCCAGGAAGAAAACCTGGAAATGATCGCCTCCGAAAACTTCGTTTCCCGCGCCGTGCTGGAAGCGTACGGTTCCACTCTTACGAATAAGTATGCGGAAGGATATCCCGGCAAAAGATATTATAACGGATGCGTAAACGCGGACGCTGTGGAATCCGTCGCGATCGAAAGGGCAAAAAAACTCTTCGGAGCTGAATACGCGAACGTCCAACCCCATTCGGGAGCCCAGGCGAATATGGCCGTCTTCCTTGCCACTCTGGAACCGGGGGATTCCTTTTTAGGAATGAACCTGGCTCATGGAGGACATTTGACTCACGGCTCTCCCGTAAACATCAGCGGTAGGTATTACCGTCCTATTCCGTATGGAGTGGATCCGAAAACGGAAACCATCGACTACGATTCGATCGCGAGTCTTGCGAAAGAGCACAAACCGAAATTGATCGTAGCGGGAGCTTCCGCGTATCCCAGGACCATAGACTTCGCGAAATTCGGAGAGATTGCGAAGAGCGTAGGCGCCAAATTGATGGCGGACATCGCCCATATTTCAGGCCTGGTCTCCACCGGAAACCACCCTTCTCCCGTCGGAATTTTCGATTACGTAACGACCACCACTCATAAGACGCTTCGCGGTCCGAGAGGAGGTCTCATTCTTTCCAACTCGGAAAACGAAAAAGTGCTGAATTCCAGGGTTTTCCCCGGAATCCAAGGGGGCCCTCTCATGCATGTCATCGCGGCCAAAGCGGTGGCGTTCGGAGAAGCTCTCCAGCCGGAATACAAAACGTACATCCAAACCGTAATGGCAAATGCGAAAGTCCTGGCCGAAGTCTTTGTAAAACGGGGCTTCCGCGTAGTGAGCGGAGGAACGGACAATCACCTGGTCCTACTAGACGTTTCCGTCAAAGGACTGACCGGAACCCAAGCCGCAGACGGATTGGATGAGATCGGCGTCACCGTGAACAAAAACGCGATCCCTTTCGATAAAAATCCTCCGGCAGTGGCTTCCGGGATTCGTTTAGGAACTCCTGCGCTCACCACTCGCGGACTCAAGCCCGCCGACATGGAAAAAGTGGGACATCTGATCTGCGACTTTCTGGACCATCCGGAAGATTCCAAAAATGGGGAAAAAGTCAAAGGTGGAATCAAAGAAATCGCTCAGCAATTTCCGATGGATCGATTTAGATTGGAATAGGGAAAAAAAGAAAAGAAGAGAAATGGAAAAGGCGTCCTTTAAGGGCGCCTTTTTTAGGAATCAATTGACCTATATTATTTTGCTTCCTTGCATTCGGTTCTCCATTTGAGAACTCCGGCAACATCGGCTTTCGTGGCTGCTTGGCATTCTTCATACGAATTGAAACTTCCCATGGTGGAGTATCCTCTAACCGAATACAACCAAAGAACCCAAACACTTAACACCAGCATAAATCTCTTCATAAACATTGTCCTCCGAACAACAATCGTCTGAATTTAGGTCAAATTCCTTTTCGCACCGGCTTCCGTTCGCCGTGGTGCCCGAGAGTTGGAGGCTTGATCGTTGCAAACCCGAATCGGTAATTTAAAATAATACGACGCAGTGTCGCCCTTCCTGCTTACTAAAGTTTTGAAAAATTTTTACCGATGACGATTATTTATGAAAAGAAGTTAAGAATTTCTTTCCTAATCTACATCTTAAGGATTAGCCGATTCGATCCCGAAAGGATTAGGGCAAAATAACCTTTTCCCGAAAAAACGGATCGCCGAAAATTCGACAGATAAGTCTATAACTTATTTCTTAAACAATTTCCTGATTCCGTCGGTGAATTCCCGACCCACCGGCAGGTTCGTCTCATCTTCGTTCTTTAAAAAAAGGGAATATGCCCCGCCCGGCTGGGATCTCGTAGCTGCGACGTAACTCTTGTTCACGATATACTTTCTATGAATGCGTAGAAATTCCTCCCCGGGCAGTTCCTTCTCGAAATCTCCCAACAACTTAGGGGTCTCGAAATCCCCGTTCTTCGTATGAAGGATGGAGTGTTTTCCGTTGGCGGTCAGATAGAAAACGTCCGAAGAGAGAATTCGATGCACGAGTCCCTTTTCCCGGAAGACCAACACCGGATCGGGATTTCCCGGAGTTGCGAGCTTGGACAGGGAACGCAGTTTGAGCTGCTCCAGTGCACGGCTCATGCAAGCGTCGAATCGTTCCTTGGTATAGGGCTTCAGAAGATAGTCGCACGCACCGACTTCGAAGGCACGTAGCATGTGTTCGCGATAAGCGGTGGTAAAAATCAGAACGGGAATCGGATCTCCCATCTCCTCCAGCAATTGCAATCCGGTCTTTTCGGGTAGATTGATGTCCAAAAAAACAAGATCGAATTCTCCCTTTTTCAGCAGATCCAAAGCCTGGATCCCCGTCCGAGCGATTCCTCCCACCTCGCAATCTTCCCAATCTTCCAGATATTTTCGGAGCAGGTCTCTCGCAGGAACTTCGTCCTCGATCACGAGTACTTTGTATTTGGGCGACGTCATTCTCAGATCTCGTATTCCAAAAGTAGGATATTGTTTCCGGAGTTCTTCTTAAAAGCCAATGCTGCGGCTCCGAAATTGTATTCCAATCTGGATCGTATATTTTCCAGAGTGCGGGAAAATTCCGATTTTCTTCTTTCGAAGGAAACTCCGCTCACATTCACAGACTCTCTTCCATTATCGATTACCGTAATGCGAACTTTTCCCGCAAATGCTTGCGCGCATAATTCCAGTCTTCCCGGTTCGGACAGCAGCTCCAATCCGTGTTTGAAACTGTTTTCCACCAAAGGTTGGAGGGTCAGCGGCGGTATACGCAATCTGGAAAAATCCCCATCCCGAGTCGTACATATCGTGAGGTTATCCGAAAACCTTAGCCTTTGCAATTCCAGATAGTCCACGGTAAATTTCCACTCCTCTTCGAAAGGGATCAGTCTTTCGTATATCCGATCGCAAAGAAATCGATACGTGTCCGCGAGAAGGATCAACGCGTGGTCCGCTTTTTCCGGATCCGTCACTAAGAGGGAGTGGACCGTATTCAACGTGTTGAAAAGATAATGCGGATCCATCCTGCTTTGTAGGGTCCTGTATTGGATGTCCTTCAGTTCGTTCTCCGTCTTTTTTTTCCTCTCTATAAGCATCTGCATGGATTTTTCCAAAAAGGAGATGAATAGCGCCAGAATGAGACTTCCGAGAAGAATATTGTAGGAACCTCCGTGGTTCCTTCCCACGCCTTCCCCGGACAATAGGATCGCGTGTAGAATTCCTCCCGCAGCGACTCCGAAGACGGCGGCGAAACCGGAAGCGAGGACTAAGAATGCGCCGGTGCTAAAAGGCCCTAGCCTTCGTCCGTTGATGAACTCTACTGAAAACTCGACGATGGAACAGACGGAATGGGTGGTGACTTGGGTCGCCAAAAAAACTTTCCAGAACGGGGAAGGCGAATTGTGAGCGACCAAAAGGGAGTTCATCGTGCCAAGAACGGTATTGACCGTGAACCAAAAAGCGATCTTGAACGCCCGGATCCTAAAATCCATCTTCTTACCCATTTCCCAATTTCTTTCCCAAATCGATTTACCGTCGATTCCGTTTTTTGCCGTTTATTCCTCCCTATGTAACCTCGATTCCGAAAAGCGAATTTTAACGGGAAATGATGTGGACCGGGACTTTTTGGACAAAGTCTAGTAGACAGAAGAACGGAACTACGATTAGGTTATCGGAAAATAATTTCCTTCCTCGCCGAACTTCGACGGGGAATCTAGGGGGCCGCCCTTGAAAGCAGGAAACTCGATTCGATTAAAGTCCGTGTTCTTACTGTTCTTTGTTTCGACGGCTATGAATGCAGAAGAAATCGTTACCACGAAAAAGGACGAACCGGACGGATTCTACGGTCTGAAGGTGGGGGGAATCGTCTCAGGTTCCTACGGCCAAAGATACAGGGACAGCGCGTCCGGTATCTCCAATGCCTATCCGAACGACGAGACCGGCTTCTCCACTCCATGGACCTTATTAATGATCAATAAGGAATGGAAAGAAACCGGAGTCAGCTTGGAACTTTGGGGGGAATTGCTGAGAGCCAGCCAATTCTCCTCGAGTACCCGGGCGGACGGAGGAACGAAATCGAATCCTTATACTCTCGGGATCAGACACGCTCTCGTCCGAAAGACTTGGGACACCAAACTGGGAACCTACTCCCTTACATTCGGAATGCAGGAACTTCCTCATACCTATACGCAATGGAAGAATTACTGGCAGTGGAGATACGTGGACAAAGGCCCGTTGGAAAGTTTGGGGTTCGCCCAAGCACCTGCGGACATCGGATTCGGAGCCAACGGAAAATGGGACGCTTTTTCCGCACATGTCATGCTCTCCAACGGGGAAGGATATCGCCAGAGCCAAAACACGGACTCCTCCGCGATAGACCTTTCCTCCAGGATTTCGTACGAACCGAAGATAGACGAAGACACTCGCTTCGGCCTTCATTTCTTTAGCCGGAACGCAAACTTTGCGGGTGCTGCCGGGACGGACTGTAACGAAGGAACGACCTGTATGCCTTCGGATAACAATCCGTCTACGATCCTACGGAAGGACCTTCGCGCCCTCCAAAGCACATCCTATGCGGTCGAAGCCGACTTTGATAAGAGAAAATTCCTGAATTTCGGGATCGGCTGGATTTGGAAGAAGCAGAACGGAGGCGCCATCGTGGATCGGGCCCACCCTAGCGCTCTGCCCTTGGCTCCGGGGGTGGACTCTACGGGGGATGCGGGATATGCTTGGTTGGCTTTGGTTTGGGATTCTATCAAGATCGTGGGGAGAATGGAAGGCGGAACCGGAAACAATGGAGTCATGTCGGCGGACCGATCCAGGATTTCCCAAATTTTTCCCGGAGTTCCCGACTCCGCATCTTGGTCCCAGGTGGCGGGAACTCCGGTTAGGAGTTCCTCAGGCTACGAATCCCATACTTCCTTCCGCAAGGGCTCCGTTTTTGTGGAATGGATTCTTTCGGATACGATCAAACTTTCCGTCGGCTATTCGGAATTGAGAAATCGGGACGTGAACGGAAGTCGCCAACAAGTATATATAGACCAGAGCGGATTAGCCCGCACCCAAGCGGATTACTTAGGACAATACACATCGAATACCGGAATCGGTATTTCGTCTTACGGCCAGTTGGATAAGGAATGGGCGTTTTGGACGACGGTGGAATTTTAGCGGAGAAAAACGGTATGAAACGCAAACTATGGATCGCAATTTCTTTGGGATTGACTCTCGGCTCTTTAGTGCTTCTAAGCCAGGAGAAAAAGGAACAAGAAGCCAGAATCGCTTTTTTGGTAGGAAATGTCCAACTGCAGAAAGCGGGCAGCGGACCTTGGGCTCGATTGAAGCAAGGAGATCCGGTGGGAGAAGGGGACATCCTTTCCACGGGAAACGGATCCAAAGCGACAGTCGCTTACAGAGGCTCCGAATTCCGAATTCTACCGAATTCCAGGCTCAAACTTTCCTCTCTCCACTCGGAAGCCAAAGGTGGAAAGATGAACGTCTTAAGCGGATTTGCTTGGTTTCATGTCGTGAATTTGAACGGAAAAAAATTCGACGTCTCCACTCCTACGAATACGGCAGGTGTAAGAGGTACTTCCTTTTCGGCGTTTTACGAACCTAAGTCCAAGGACTCCGGATTCTGCACCTGCGAAGGAAAGGTAGCCCTGACTGGAAACGGGGAAAAAGGGGACGGAACCGTACAGGAAAAAGGATTCGGAGGATATTACTCCGGAGAAGGCGGAGAACCCAAGAGGACTTCCTACGAGGGAATCATCATAAAGTTCAAATCTATGCCCCCGTTTAAAGAGATGATGAAGAAGAACATCTCCTTAAAAAACTGCCTGTCCTGCCACATCCCGCAAGGATGGACGGCATCGGACCCGGTTCCCATGGACGAAACGTACGGAGCATCCGCAAATTCGCACTAACCGACTCGATGAAACGAATCGGAGATGCTCGTACGCGTTACGGACAGGTGATGGTGGACCCTGGGTTGGTCGCGTAGGCCCCTTGGAACTGTAGCCCCGCGAACAGGAACGGATACGTCTGTGTGCTCGGGATCGGTTGGGTCAACAGTTTGATCTTGTCCGTAGTCGTATTCAGATTACAGGTTTGCGCCGAATTAGTCGGGTTGGTCAGAGTTGCCAATCCCGCCTTCGATGGCAATGGAATCTGTCCCAGGATATTATTTACCAAAGGAATGATCAGGGAAGGAATCAACGGATTCACGACCGTCAACACCCCTTGCGGATCGATACCGAACGGATTGTATTGGCTTCCTTCCAGGATATCCAATGTATACGACATGCTGGCCGGATCGACCACCAGACTCAATGCGTTCAGGTTGCTATATCCGGTGATTCCCGTAGGTTGAACGAATGGAGTGAACTTGATGGTGCCTAAAGCCTTAAAACTAGCCCTTGCGGTATTGATCAGGTACTTGGGTCCGCTTGCGGGAACTCCGTAGATCCTCAATTCCAAATCGGTGAAGTTCACCTCCAATTGCGGAATAGCGGAACCGGAAGGAACCGGTTTCAGACTTCCGTTCGGCGCGTGGATGGCCCAAAGATCGATTTCCACACCGTCCGTACCATTGACCGTGATGGTCTGAGTCGGGTTGGATGGATTCAAACCGGTCAGACTCGGAAAGCCAGGAGCCAGGATATTGATGATGGCCGAAGCTTGGAGCAGTGTCTTGGTCAATTGGAACAGGGCTCCGTTTCCTGCATACGTTTGGATCTGGTTGATGAATGCGGCATTCAAACCCAGGTTAAAAGCCCCGTTCTGCCAAAGACTATAGGCTGCTTGAGTGACCGTATCCGCGCTGAGTCCCAAGAGTAAGCCCGGGGTTGCATTGCTTTGCCCGAATAGGTAGTTCTTCGCATTTTGGATCGCGGTGGTTCCGGCAGTTCCGGAAGGAGCAGTGCTTACGAATCCCACGGCAGCATTATGACCATGGTAATTCGCGTTTGTGGAAGCCAAGCGGGAGCTGGATTTTGCCACCAAAGCTACATTCGCGGAGGCCACGATTCCTTTGTTGGATCCGGAAGATTGAACTGCCGCATCCGAAGCGACCTGAAGAGAAAGAATCAAAGGGAAATTCGCGAGCGGAGCAGGAAGGTAACTCGGAAGGTCCAGCTCCAACCCAGGATTGTTCAAGGATTGCAGCACTGCATTCAACGCATTTACGGAAACCCTTTCCACGATGTCCGTAAGAAGCGCTTGGGTGATGGACGGAGTCACCTGGGGAACGGCGTTCGAAGCGATCATGTTCGTGATCGGCCCCAAGAAAGATCCCAAACCGCTGGTGGAACCTTGCAGGCTCATGGAAGCGGTGTTCAGGTTCTGCCACCATTCCGACACGTAGAAGTTCCCGGTGATCGGATCGTTCGGATCGAAAGGATAGACTCCGTTGGGAGAAGGACTTCCGCTAGTGTAACGGTTGATCTGAACGTTGATATTTCCGCTCGTATCGAACCAGGTCGTTGCCTTCGCTCTCGCTAATCTCGGAGTATACGGGCCGCTCCCGTTTACCGTGGAATTCGTCGTAAAATAGAAATCCTGATTGTTACCGATGAGACATGCGAGCACGGTACAATCATGGGTCAAACCGATGACGGCCAGATCGATCACGGAATATTCGCCAAAGATATCTATCCCGATCGATCCGTTTCCGGTAACATAAAAGGAATCCGTAATATTCGCCGTTCCATCCGGAGCCGTAGGAGGAATCGAGATGCCGGGAATGAACACGTCCAAATACATCGGAAGGTTTCCGAGACCTAACACGCTGGCCACTACGTTAAACGCTCCCCCGTTCGGATTTCCACCGCAATACCCGTCCCCGTACTGTCCGGAATTATCCCCATAATTCCGGACGTAGGTGATCTGGCCCTGGTAGTAGTTGATACATCTGGACGAAAGAGTCGCCGCACTATTCGTAGAAGGATTTCCGGCAAAATCGTTGAAGCTCATTCCTCCGATCTTAAAGTCCGCGTGCGCGAACTTTTGCAGGATCTGACCGAACAGAAGCATCGTCTGGGCCTGGTCCATCACGGTGGTAGAAACCCCGGTAAGAAGCCCATACGGATTGGTATTTACCGCACCGTAATTAAAGGAGAAGTAACGATTGAAAACCTCTCCGCTTGCGGTGGTAATCTGATAATAGTAGGAGTTCCCTCCGGTAAACACATAAAGCCCGGGAGTGGAAGTTAGACGCGCATCGGCGATCAGATCTAGATTGGAAACCAGCGGAGAAGACATGGAACAGGTTCCCGTACAGAGCGTGTACTGATCCGTGGAACCCATGTGATTCAAGGTGATGGACTGGATCGGGTTCGCGCCTGAAATCGGATTCGTAAAACTGCTATTTACATAAAGATGCGCGTTCGTCGGAAACGTGATGTCCTTTCCGCCGGAGTTCCCCCAACCTAAGGCGACGTTGGTATACGCGCCGGCAGTACCGGTGGAAGTAACGAAATAATCCGGCTCGGTGGTGAACTGGATTTGGTAAGGAAGCAAAGCGGTTCCGGAAGAAGTGGCCGAATTCGCGGTGAGGGTCAGCGTATAGGTCGTGTTTGCGGCCAGCTCCTTGTACGGATCGAAGATCAATCTCGTTCCGGAAGCCCAATGGAAGATTCCCCCTTTTCCCGGTCCCGGAAGAGCTACGTTGCTTCCGTTCACGATGGAAAGGTCGGACTGCACGGTAGCCTGGTTCATGGATTTGGAAAAACGGATTTCCAGACTTTTATAACGGTTCACGTTGGTATAAGAACTGATGAAAAGAATCGCGCTCGGTCCGTTATTGCCGAAATTCGCGGGAAGAGAAGTAGGGGTATCCAAAGCGGAATACACGCTACTACTCACTCCCTGAGGAAGGGTTCCTCCTTGGTCCGTCACGATCCCCATTGCACCCAAAAGGGAACCGAACACTCCGCCCCCGGATTTTTTACCGGCACAGGACAGAGCCAAGGCGGCGAGCAGAAACAAAAGAACTAAAGGATTGCTGAAGGCGATTTTCTTTTTTTCCAAGCGTTTCATAATCTTCCCTCTCTCGATCATCTTACAGAAAACATAACGTTCAAATCGTCGAAGTACGTCGACGTGGGCTGGCCGGTATTCCAGTTATCATAAAAATAGTCCCCAACCGGACTGAACTTCCTTCCGTTTTGGTAGATATCCGCCAAATCCCCGATCAAGGTACCGGCGGAATAAAGGAAAGAAGTGTTGTCGTAGGCCTGGGTCTGGATCAGTTGCGAATTCAATAAATTCTCGAAGTCCTGAAACAGGTCCTTCACCGCATAATGCGAATCCATAAAAGCGTTCGCTTCCAGGTAGGAAAAGAAAGCTCCTTGGACCGCGAGATAGTAACCCGTTCCGTACAGATTCTTACCGTAAGGCGCGATTGCGTTCAGCATGGGAGGCAGGCTCTGAGTCAGCAAGTTTGTGACCGTATAGGTCCCGGTATGATTCGGGTGAATGAATAACGAAGCCGCCACATCCAAGGTATTCTGTATATCCGTAAAGGAAGGCTGGATATTGATGAGCAGATCCAAAAGAAAATCCAAGGACTTGACCACGGACCACCCGGAAGCGCTGGACATATAATCCCGGACGTTACTCGCGAAATTATCCACATCGCTCCAAGTAGGATCGTAGATATTCGTGGACCTGGTCGCATAATACGTCGATCCACCGCCACACACTACGGTGGGGTCGGGATTACAGAAGAGCTGCGGATTCGGATATTCCACGATATGATCCCGGAACCAATAGAGGACTCCGCCCTGGATGTCGAACTTAGTGGGGCAATTCGTTTGGAAGGAAGGATCATCCGTGGCTCCCGCACATTCGGATACCAGCAGGGTTTCTCCCATGATACTTTCCAAAGCGGGGGAAATCAAAGCGAAGGCGTCCGCGTGGGAAGCATCTCCGAGCTGAGCTAAAAACTGGGACAATCCGGAAACCAATCGAGTCTTGCTGATCAGGTTCAGCATCCCGTCTTGGAATCTTCTCGTATTCTCTATCAGAATGCTGATAAACGAACGATAGGTATCGTCCGGTTGGTAATCCGATACTCCTCCGCCCGGATTTCGGATCCCGTAAGCGATCCCATTCGTCCGGATCTGATAAATGGAAGGAGGACTCGGATTTGGTACGCTTCCGTTCGTCGTATCAGGACCGTAAAAGGCGTAAGGACGAGAAAGCAGTTCCGCCAAACGGGAAAGGATGGACACGGGATTTACGGGAGTTGCCGTCGTTTGACCGCTTACCTTATCCAACACGGATTTTGCCAGAGCCGCGACAAAAGGAGTAAAACGGTTCCGGTATGGCCAATACACGGTATCATTCGCATTGAAAAGATCCGGAGTGACGGGAGCCGGAGAAGTGGAAGTCGTATTGATGGAAGAACTCGTGTCCGTGCTGGCAGGCGGCAAGAAACCGAGCATCTGTAGCACATAGCCGTTCTGAGAAATAACGGGAGGAATCAGACCGTAGCTGATGGTAGGCTGAGGAACGAGCAAGGACCAAAGAGCGGAATACACTACCGTGGGTCCCATGTTTCCGCTGCTCGCCGGAACTCCCGTACCGTCAGCTCCGTAACCCCACCCTTCCACGAGCATAGCGGAATCCCCGGGAACCGAGGAGAAGTATTGCAGGTCCTGCTTCGTCGTGCTGTACACCTTCAGCATCTTCGTGCTGTCCGGAGAATTTCCGGTCGTACTCTTCCATTGTCCGTTATAATTTCCGCAAGTACCGGAGGAAGCGGTCGCCAAAGGCCCGCAATTCGGAGCCAAATTCAGCATACCTACGAGACCGTTTCCTACCGCTGTGACGAACAGGGCCTCCGCAAAAGCCACTGTCGCCGCCAACTTAGCGCGGACCGGCAATACGACTACGAATCTCTTTTCGTACAATAACCATTGTAGATTTTTATAAAATGCCTCTTCATCCGAGGATACGGCTCGTTGTGCGTCGGTTTTCGCGATTTCCGGAATGGTGTACTGCCCCGCTCCTGCAGCAGGATCTGGATTTGTGCAAGTATAATTTCCAGCTGGCGGAGTAGGATAAGTATTGGGATATGTACAGGTCCAAGTGTTATATGGAGCAGCCGGAGAATAAGTCACATGATTTGAATGCGTTACCCAATCACAACTAAGAGCCGGACTACTGTTAGAATACCCTCCCATGGAAATACACTTATTCGTGGCATTCGGGTTCAGTTGGATATCGTAGCGATGCGTTTTCCAGGAAGGTTGGTAATGATTCTCCGCGAGATTCGAATACCTCGCAATGGAACCGTCTGGCGAAAGGTAATTTCCTCCCGCGTCCCTCCGATTTACGTTATAATAAGGCCCGTATCCTTTGTAGGTAACCTTCACCAACCAGTCCAACATCCAAGGAAGGGTCTTGTTAAATACCTTGTCATAAGAACCGGCGCTCGCGGAAAGATCGATGGGATTCGTACTCGGCACCTGCGTAGCTCCGCGGGATGCATCCTCCATCAAGGAAAGCACTCGCGAATTCATTCCGATCAGATAAACGGAGCCGTCCCTGTAGACGTTGTTGCTCGTCCTGCTCTGCTCGGAAATATTCTTAAAATTGAAGGAATCGGAGGAGGAAATGACGGACATCATCGCAAAGAGACCGTCCCCTAGAGTGATTTCCCCTCCAGTCATTCCGGTGATCCAATCGTTCGTAGTGGTGGTCGGATCCCAGGTATAACCGTAATTGTCCGCCAAATACAAGATAAGAAACAAAGTCTCCAACGCGGACACCGTATAACTGTTGGCATTGTAAGCCCTGTCCAAACCGTTTCCGTCCACACGGATCAGGTTTCCCAAAGATTGCTCGATCGGCCCCGCTCCGGAGGAGGAAACGGAAGAAAGCAAACTCGTAGGAAATCCTAACGAATTCAGATTCGTAGCGGAATCCTTCAGAAAATCGAATCCAGTATAAGAAGCGCCTAACGCAGGATTTTTAGCGGGAACTACTAAATCCCGGATTACCTGAAAAAAGTCCGTCAACACCACCCCCAATTCGGAGGAATGAAGAGTGCCGCCCGGAGCGTTATATGCCGCTTTCGAACTGTAGACCGTCGGCTGTCCCGCTACGGCAACGGTGAAGTAATTATTCAGATTCAGAATCAATTGTTTCAAAGTCGTAGCCGGCGTAGTCTGGTTCATGAACCCCGCTTGGAAATTCATCATGTCCCCGACCCCGTATACGATATTGATAAAACCGTTTTTCAAGGAATGGGTAGGATCGCTCAGCACGGAAGGAGCAAAGAATCCGTCCAACAACCCCTGCACACCCGATCGAAAATTCGCATTCGCTGTCAGCGCCTTGTAAAGAAAGTCCTCTGCTTTTTTGAGAAAATTCACCGTCGTTTGCTTTTGCAGCGTATTGGCGGTGGAGGTAATGGATTGCTGGATCTGAAGATTGGTATTCGTATTGTATTCGTCCAAAAGAGCCTGAGCGCTAATGGGAACCAAGTTACGCACGACCGGAGAAGGGTAATTCCGGATCTTTTCCATCAGCGGCTGCAAAGCGGAGTATGCATTCGCATTATTCGTTTGAAGTTTATTGATCAGGTCCGCTCCACCGGAAGCCAGAGTCTGCATTGCGGGACGACTTTGCAGCATCATTGCCTCTGCTGCCCGTAAAGTACCCAAATTGTCCGGCTGGGGAGCCCTTGCTAAAGAATTTCCTAATGCAACGTTAAAGGCGACCGGATCCAAATTCGTAAAAAAGCTCTTCACTACCGGAAACGGATTCAGAAAAGTAAAGAGAGAAACTCCGGTGTACGTCGTGGTGCCGTCGGAGAATTGAGAAATCCCCGACTTATCCGTCCCCGCATGAGAACAAGCGGTCGATAAGACAGATATAAGAGAAAAAATAAGTAAATACTTGGATCCTCTGCCGGAAACAGACCTCTCGTCTCCTGGGATTGCCAGTGATTTTTTTCCTATTTTCATTCCCAAACTTCCCCAGTTCAGCCAATTTCGCATTTTATAACGATCGTTATCCGAAAGAGATCTTTCTCCTTTTTGTATAGATGAGAGAAAGAATTTGTTCAAATCATTTTTATATATCAATCGTTCGGATCATGTATCGGTCGCTATACAGGTACATATCACAACTCGCCATACAACGATTTTTTTCATACTTTTCACATTTTTTTCAAGAACGATTGTTATTTAAAGAGGTCCTCTTCGTCGCAAACAATCGAATGATTTTATATTCCCAATCCTTATAAACGGCTTTTAAACGCCTTAACTCTTAAGTATCGAGGAAACATGGACTTGAGAGGACATAATTGTAGGAAATTGAAATGAAGAGGATTCGATTCCGATATGCCGCCTTTCCAAGGAGTAAGGCGGAAGGCAAGAATTTATTTCCGCAAAACCGACGGAATCCTGAAAAGAATTCCGCCGGAAAAAGGGATCGCTTAGATTAAGCCGAAGCCGGTTTAGCCTGCTTCCGTTTGTAAATCGAATAACCGATCGCTCCCAAACAGATTAAAAGCCAGATGTACCAGAATTTGACGAGAAGGATCGTGATCGCCGTGATCACGAAGGCCACTACTCCTAAAACGAAAGAGATCGCCATCTTACCGAACTCTCCGATAAAAGGAATGAAACTCAGTAATGCAGTCAAGGGCCCGACCAACAGATTCAAACTCGCCCACATGATGACGAAACAAACGATTCGACCGATCCATTTCATCATCTTGTCGTCGGAAGCGATGTCCTTCATCGTCTTTTGATAATCTCCGACGGACGCGTTTAGAAAAAGATTGTCCTCTTTACTTCTGAATTTTCCCATCGAATGTCCGGAAACGGAACCTACGAAAGTCATATTCTCCTTCGGAATCGGCCTCACATCCACATTTACGCGTTCGCAGCCTTCAATTTCGTCCTTGGAACATTTTTCGTTCAGATAGACGTATTCCTCCTTCAAAATCCCTTTCGACAGATTCGCCGCTTCGGGTGCGGAAGAAGGAACTTCGCTCGTAAACTCCACGTCTTTCAGATTGACGGAATAAGAGGTTCCGCTTTCCCCTTTGATCTTCGCGTCGTTTGCGAAAGAATTGATCTCGGAATGCGAAACTTGGTAAAACGGTTTGGATTTACAACCGGTGAGTTCGAAGTTTCGCGGATTTTTTGGAGAAGAGGTCCATTCCAATTTACATTTGCGGACTTTCTTCTTGTTGGTTCCGCTTCCTTCTTCCTTCACTTCCTCAGTCCAAGCATAGACCTCGGCGGTTTGAGAATAAGAAATATAATGTCCCGTTTTAACGAATTCCCCTCCTAACGGATCAGCTGTAAGCATACCTGTTACATACGACGGAAAACCTTCTTTGGCTTCCGCCGCGGGAACGGCTCCTTTCAAAGCCGCACTCGCTTGCTCACAGGTTTCGACCTGATAGATTAGAAATAAAGAAGCGGGGAATAATAAGATACCGGTCAGGATGCCTTTAAAAGAATCGCCAAACTGACCAAATATACCGACGTCCTCCGAAGAGGACATCCCATCCGAACTTTCCAATGCCATGAATTTATCTCCTGAATGAGGGTGAAAAACGAAACAGCATCATACACTCAAGAGAAGACGTTAGGCAATTTATTTTTTCCGAAAAAAAGAGGTTGTGAGAAATTTATTCCCTACTTACTTACGATGGAATTTTAAAATAATTCTAACCAGGCGGTGCGAATATCCGGTTTTTCCATAAAATAGGTCCCGATCAAAGCGGCATCCACATAGGGACGAAATGCGTCCAAGTCCTGCTTGCTCTTAACACCGGATTCCCCTACTTTTATGATATTGGGCGAAAGCTTGCCCGACACTTTCGAAACTAGGTTTTGATGAATCGTGAAATCGTCCAAATCTCGGGTATTGATACCTACGATGTTCGCGCCCGCGTCCGAGGCGATTTCGGCCTCTTCCTCAGTATGAATCTCCATCAGGACATCCATTCCGAGATCTCTCGCCTGACGGATTAAGGAACCTATGGATTGACGATCCAGGATCCGAACGATCAATAAAATCGCTCCGGCACCGAACTCCCGTGCCTCCAGGATCTGCCTAGAATCTATTATAAAATCCTTACGAAGTACGGGGATTCGAACCGAATCGGAGACCCTTCTCAAATCCTCCAAAGAGCCCCCGAAATATTCCCGATCCGTAAGGACGGAAATGCAGGAAGCCCCGCAATCTTCGTACGTCTTAGCTACGGAGATAGGATCGTAATCCTCGCGGATCGTCCCGGCCGAAGGGCTCTTTCGTTTGCATTCCGCGATGATGGAGAATTTCCGGGATCGAAGAGACTGCCAGAGACTCGGCCCGGAATAGCGAGGAGGATTGTATTCGGGAATCGATTCCAATTCCCGCTTTTTGGTTTCGAGAATTTCCCGTAAAACTCGGTGCAAACCCATCCGATCAATTACGGAAGGACTTAAGCGCTTCTTCCTCTGTTTCCCGGATATCGAAAAGGGAAGTAAGTTCAATCACGTCGAAGATCCGTTTTACGGCAGGCTTGATTCCGCAGATTTTCAGACCACCTTCTTTCGCGTTCAACTTTCGGAGGGTGGAAATGCAGGCTCGAAAACCGGAAGAGGACATATAATCCACTTCCTGCATATTCAATATAACCCTTGTATGTCCTTGGTTGTCGATGAGATCGTTGAGATTTTCTTCCACCTCGTTCGCGATGGAAACGTCCAAGCGTCCTTTGAGGTATACAATGAGAACTCCGTCCTGTACCTTATGATCCAGCAAAGGAACCTACCTGAGCGATTAATTAGAGACAATTCTGAGTCCGAAAATTAGCCTGTCAACCAAGTTCCCCCGTATGGCAAATTTTCCTACCTCCTTGCTCGGCCAGAGAGTTCTCGTTCTAGGCGGCGGAGTCTCCGGCATGGCGGCCCTCCGTCTCTTACGGGAAAGACAAGCTATTCCCCTCTTATGCAATTCGGAGCCCGTTCCCTCCGTAGCAGAAACATTCGTAAAAGAGGATGTTTCCTTGGCCTCGCTTCTTCCATTAGCGCTTGTTGTAAAAAGTCCGGGTGTTTCGCCCGGGCATGCGGTGATCAAGCAGGCGCACTCCCTGATGATTCCGGTGGTATCGGAAGTGGAATTCGCCCGCGGATTCTTTACGGGAAAATTACTGGGAGTCACAGGTACGGACGGAAAATCCACGACCACAGCATTGACCTGTCACCTACTCTCCAAGGATTTTCCTGGAGCTACCGCTGGAGGAAACATAGGTCATGCGTTCAGCGAATTCTGTACGAAACCGATCCCGTTGGCGGTTTTGGAATTGTCCAGCTACCAGCTGGAGGATTCCGGTCCTCTCCAACTTGACGTTTCCGTAATTTTGAATCTTGCACCGGATCATCTGGAGAGACACGGAACCCTAGACGAATATTTCTCCGCCAAATCCAGGATCATAGACAAGAATAATCCCCGTCATACCCTAGTCGTCAGTTCCAAATTATTCCGGGAAAGGGTCCAGAAACTGAATTGCCTCTGTAGAATCCAGACCTTCGGTAGAGAACAAGGCAACGACGCGATCATTCAGGACGAAGCAAGGACGATTCAAACCTCGCAGGCGCTCTACGACGCGAAATCATTTCCCCTTTCCGGCGGACACAATCTGGAAAATCTAAGCGCGGCCATCCTGGCTGCGGAGGCCTCCGGAGGCAAACCTGTCAATATCCAAGCGGCGATCTCCTCGTTTACCGGCCTTCCCCATCGCTTTCAGAACGCGGGAAAAGCGGCAGGAATTTCGTTTATCAACGATTCCAAATCCACGAACCTACACAGCATGTTGGCGGGAATGAGCACGTGGAAAGACCGAAAAACCACCTGTTTGATCTTAGGCGGACGCCCCAAATCGGAATCCGCCGAGCCGCTTAAGGATTTTTTAAAAGCGGGAATGGGTTGGGTAATCCTGTTCGGAGAAGCGAGAAAGATCTGGGGAGAGGAAATTTCACCCATTTTGGGAGACCGTCTCGTGCAGGCAGACACCTTGGAAGAAGGATTTTCCTGGTTAAAAAACGCGATTCGAACCGGAAGAGCCAAGTTGCAATCCGTGGTTTTTTCTCCCGCATGCGCGAGTTTCGATCAGTACAAAAACTTCGAAGAAAGAGGGGAACATTTCCTGAGCATGGTTCGCCGTTGGGCAGAGGAAGAACCCTAAAATCTCGAAAAGCTCTTTCCGGAATTCATTTCGTAAGATGCGGGTGCTGGGATAATTTCTCCCAAACTCTTGCGTCGATGAACATTTTCAACAATTCGGAATCCAGATGGTTGTCCTTGGCTTCCATCTCCAAAATGTCGAGAGCACGATCCAAGGGAACCGCCTTCTTATAAGGCCTGTCCTTGTCCGTCAAAGCGTCGAATATATCCGAAATGGTCATGATCTTGGACTGGACGGGAATATCCTCCCCGGACAATCCGCGGGGATATCCGCTTCCGTTTAATTTTTCGTGATGAGCATGAGCAATCGCGGGAACCATCTTTAAATCGCTGGTCCAAGGGATCTTGCTCAAAAACTGGAAGGTATGTTCCACATGGGATTCGATTTCCTTGCGTTCGTCGAAATCCAAGGAACCTTTTTTGATCGTGAGAAATCCGAATTCGTACGGCGTGATCAGATTCAGTTCCTCTCCCTCCGTAGTCGTGTACTGCAGCTTTGCGATCTCTTCCAAACGGTAGGAATTGGTCTCTTCCAATATGGTAGGCTCGTTGGATTGACGGATGATCTGCAGCATGGAACTCAGCCTCCTGAATTCCTCCGTCTTTTCGAAGTCGAGGGACTTTTCGAAATCCGCGAATCCCAAGGTTCCGTGCTTCTTTAAGTACTCCACTTTTCTAGCGTTGAACCGTGCTTCCAAATCCTTTGTCAGGAATTTAAAACGCCAATCGATCAGATCCAGTTCCAACTCTTCCAGTTTTTTGGCCTTAACGAGCACCTTTTCCCGGACTCCCACCTTTCCGAAATCATGAAGCAAGGACGCATAACGGATCTCCTTGATCTGTTCCTTGCTGAATTTGACGTCCTTATATTTTCCGTTCTCGACCCGATCCATCGCTTCGGCCAAGCCCACGGTCAAAAGAGCGACGCGAAAAGAATGTCCGCTCGTGGTCGGATCCCTGGCTTCGATCGCATTTACGGACGCAGTGACGAACCCTTCGAACAGGGTTTCGATTTCCCGAAGAAGGTAATTGTTCTGAATGGCTACGGCAGCTTGGCCGGCCACACCCAAAACCAACTGAGAGGAGTAGTCGTCGAAGGGTTGAACGTCCTCTCCTTTCATCTGTTCCACGGTCAGTTTCTGGTTGAAATTCCTCTTGCGGTTGATCAGTTGCAGGACCCCGACCACCTCTCCTCTGTGGTCCTTCATAGGAACGACCAACATGGACTTCGTATAATAATTCGTTAATACGTCGAAATTCCCGTTAAACGTGAACTCCGTTTCGGGAGGAAGATTGTACGCGTCCGAAATATTCAGAATCTTACCGGTTTCCGCCACGTACCCTGCGATACTCTCCTTGTTGATCGGGAGCAGGAATTCCTCTCCTACGCTCAAGGCGGAGATTTTGAATCTCAGACTTTTAACGAAACTGATCTCATCCCTCTCTACGAGATACAAGGATCCGGAATCTGCGTTACAGATTTCCCTTGCACTGTATAGGATTTCGCCCAATAATTTACCGAAATCCTTTTCGTTGGCCAGACTGATTCCGATCCGCGTCAACCGGTTGATTTCGTATTTGGCGGTGTTGATCCGGTGGAGCAGATCGAATTGATCCGTCACCATCTGCAGATGGATAAACGCATTGGCCAAACCTTTACAGATATGAAGGTCGGTCGTCGTGTTCGGTAGTATTCCGAAGATCAAATCGTCTTCGATTTCGGTCTGTTTGTGATCGTCATAGTCCAGGCCGGCGTTCAGGATAAATCTCGCCAGGATCAGCGGATTCAAACGGAGCTGTTCTCGGATTCGTCTGTGATCTTCCTCCAGCGCAGCCGCGGAAAGATAAAAGACGATATTCACGAATTGTTCCGTGTCGCGGATTCCCGGATATTCGTAAAAGTCCCGGAGAAGTAAAACTTCCGGATGGAGCTTATTTCGAAGTACGGTTAACCTGCGGTCTAGAGCCGGATCATCCGTTACCACATATTGCTGAAACTTGGACTCCATTCCTTGCGGGCCCATCCTACGACAATTCTAGTTTGGTGAAAAGGAGAATTTTCCGAAGGACGGAAACCCACGCCAAACAGGCGTTCACGTTCGAAATCGGTTATAGAAATGCGTAAAGTATACTCATCGCCAAACGGAACTTCGAAGGTCGGAATCTTCTCCGCTAGGATTAGAGGAAAAATCCCGAAAAAAACCTCAGGAAACCCGTAAAATAAAAGGCGCTCCCCGCTAGAAAAGCAAGGAACGCCCGAGACTGTTCGTCAAATAGCTGTTCGGGTTAGAATTAACGCTTCAGACCTAGAACTTCCTGCAGCATTTGGTCCGTAGTCGTGATCGTCCTTGAGTTGGCCTGGAATCCTCTTTGGGTTACGATCATGTCCGTAAACTGGTCGGACAAATCCACGTTGGACATTTCCAGAAGTCCGGCATTGATTTTTCCCCGGCCTGCGACCCCGGCCTCCCCGATCAAAGGTTCCCCGGAGTTGTTGGAGAAAGCGAACATCGTATCTCCCGCCTTATCCAAACCTGCCGGGTTATTGAAGACCGCTGTGGCGATTCTAGCCAGCGGTTGCTTGATTCCGTTCGAGTAAACGCCGGTGATGGTTCCGGAATTATCTATGGAAAAAGACTCCAAGTATCCCATGGTGTATCCGTCCTGCTTTACCGCCTTCGTGGTAAAATCGGAGGAGAATTGAGTGATTCCGTCCACCATCCCTGCTTCGCCCAAGGCCAGGTCGAAACTCTGCACCTGTGGATTTCCGGGAATCCGGAAGGAAACCTTAGCGCTCAATTTACCGGTATTCATCATGTCCGCTCCGTCGGAAACGTACACGAGCTTTCCGTCCGGAGTGAAGCCGAATTCTAGCTCCGTGTTTCCGGGAAGTTGGGTATTTTGACCGCCGGTTCCGGCGACATCCGCGGAAACCTGAGTCGCATCGGTAAGAGAAACCCGGCCTTTCCAGGTATTGTCCCGAACCTTATAGAATTCCATTTTGAGTTCTCTCTGTTGTCCTTGATCGTCGAAAACCTTGATCGTAGTAACGTGACCGCGTCTTTGTTTCGGATCCGGATCGTTGATGTATGCGGTGATTTCCTCGGGAGTCGCGTCCGGGGGAACCGCCGGAACGGACGAGTTCAGGTTGGATCGGAAATCGATCTTGGAGGTCGCACGTGCGGGTTCTTTAGAATATACTGGAATAATAATATCTTCCGTCGATCCGGAGGAATTGATGTATTTGTTTCCTTTCTCGTCGAGCCTGGAATTCCACCCTTGTACTTTCAGACCGTTGGCGGGATTCACGTAGTATCCGTTCTTATCCAGGTTAAACGCTCCCGCTCTCGTGTAGAATTGCTTATCCCCGTCTTTAACAATGAAAAAACCTTCTCCGGAAATGGCCACATCCGTATTTTTTCCGGTAGTCTGCAACGCTCCCTGAGTCATGATTTTATCGATCGCTGCGATCAACGACCCGAGGCCGACCTGTTGCGGGTTCACTCCTCCGATGTTCTCCTTCGGTTCGGAAGCTCCGCGGAGTTCCTGGGAAATCATGTCCTGGAAAGTCACACGTTCGGTCTTAAAACCGTGAGTGTTCACGTTGGAAATGTTGTTCCCGATCACGTCCATTCTAACCTGGTGGTTTTTCAGACCGGAGACTCCGGAATAAAGAGACCTCATCATAACGCTTGTACCTCGATACTTTCTATCTTATTTATAATCACTTTGGTTGGGTTTGCCGGGAAAGCTCCACCCGGGAGCGCCCGAGGATTCGAATTCCTGTTCCTCTCCGGCCTGGGCCTGAGCTCCCGAAACGGAATCCGCGGATTGCGGTTGGATTGCTCCTTCGTTCTTGGCTGGTCCTTGGGCTTTAGATCCTGTCTCGTTCTGGTTCAACAAGCTCGGATCCGTGATCAGAGTGATCGAATCGATTTCGACGGTCCTACCGTTCACTCTTACGAAGGATTTCCCTTCACCATCAAAGAAGAGAGCTCCGGCCGTTCCGACAACGTTCTCCCCCGTTACAAAATCGGGACCGGAAACGATTTTTCCAACGAGAGAAAAACTCTGACGGTTCGTCATTTTTCCGATTCCTTGGGAGATATTGTTCATCTGTTCCAACGAGGAGAACTGCGCCATCTGAGCGATGAAATCCTGGTCCTTGACCGGATTCGTAGGGTCCTGGGAGGAAAGTTGAGTGATGAGAAGTTTTAGAAAATCATCTTTTCCTAATGCCTTTGCGGTTGAGCGCACTTCTATCCCCTGCAATCCGCCCTTTTCCTCTTTTTCCAATTTCTCGAAGTGGTTCTTCAAATTGAAGCTTCTGTCTCCTTCGAGATAACGGTTTCGGGTGGCTTCGCTACTGACTGCGTTGGTCTCTGGCATTCGAATGTCCTTACACTAAAACGTTTAAACGTCTTTCCGTATTCTTGTCGGCGTTTTGCGGAATTTCTATAGAACCGGAATCGGAAAGATTTTCCGATTCGTCTTGCGTTTTGCTCTCCGGAGAAAAAGACGATTCTTCGGTTCTTCTCTCGCCGGAATTACCGGAGTCTTTGTCCGCGAACAAAAACGATCCGGATTCCTCGACTTCTACCGACAAGGATTCCAGAACCAATCCTTGGTCCTTAAAATCCTTTTTCAATTGTTCCAAGTCTCCGGAAAACATGCGTTTGACTTCCTCGGATTCCACGAGGATTCTTCCCTGAACTCTGTCTTCCTCGACGGAAATCCGAAGAGAGACCCTTCCTAACTCCTGGGGATTTAGGCGCAAGGTCGCTTCCGATCTTCCGTTTTCCACGATGTGAAGCCTTGCGCTCTGGACTAATCTTTGGAAATTTTCCCTTGCGACTCCTGGATCCGAGGTTCTAGTGCTGACTGCCCGGGATTTTTCGAAGGAAGCGGAGTCCTTGTCCGCTACCCCCATTCCGGCCTTAATCAGGGACAAAGTGGTCTCGTTTCCCTGTCTATGAAACGATTCCTGATTCTGCTTGTCCTTTCCGCCGGAATCGCTTTTCGTTCCCGCGTCTTCGGCAGCCTGGAGTTTTACGGAGGACGATTTCGAAATTTGAGCGTAGGATTCCGATTTTTTTTCGCGTGTGACTTTTATCGATTCGGAATCTAAAATTACGTTTTCCTTATTTACTTCCCGCAATATGGCTTGGCCCTTCTCCTCGTTGGCAGGTTTGGAAAATTTGCGGACCTCGTCCAATTTCTTCATGCCTTCTTCTAGGCTTTCTCTTTCCGAGGGTTTATTTTGACGGAATTCCTTGACGTTCTTTTTTTCATCGGACTTCGGAGTCTCTATAGCTTCCGTAGATTCCGATTTGAATTCCTTTTGCTGGTGAATTTCCTCTTTGGAGGAATTTCTAAGATTCTTTTTGACTGTAGAAAGGGAAACGACCCCTTCCTCTTCCTTGGAATTTTTATCCTCTTTTTTAGGCTCCAAGGTTTGCAAAAATGCGCTCATGCTGAGATGAAACGGAATTTCCCCTTCCGTAGCTTCGGTATCTTTTTCCGATCTAGGGTCTTCTCCCTCGGTCGCACTCTCATCTAATTCCTGAATCGTGCGGAGTTTTCCCTTTTGATTTTCCGAAAGAGAAACGGAATCGGAAACGAGATTCAAAAAGGAATAAATTTCGGAAAAATCTGAATCTCCCTCTTCACTAGCGACCTCTTCTTCCTCTTCGTTTTTTTGTTCCTCATTCTTTTGGAGATTCCGCACTTCTCCCGTGCCTTCGAATAAATCCTGTTCTTTCGGCTCGACGTCTCTACGATCCGAGATGAAGGCAGAGCGACCTTCTCCTTCTTCCAAAGCCTGCTGGGAACGGAGTTGGATGGACTTCATCAAGTCCATAAAATTCGGACCGGAATGAGGCGCCTTGTCGGAAGAAACGGAAATCGATTTGGATTCGGCATGCGTGATCCGGACATCTTCCGGGCTGGATTGATCGGTTCGTATCTGCATAAAGCGCCCCTTGCAGTATAAGGATCGAAAGTTCCTCCGATTCCTTGATCGATTTCCGAAATTATCTTCTTCCCTTTTTTGATTATGTCGGGTTAAGCTCGGGAAATCGCCGGATTTTTCCCGAAAATCGCTAAAGTATATAGGGCAAACCGGGAAAAGGGTGGCGCATCTGAGCGAACGAAGGTCCGATGAGAGTCATGTCACGCATCGTTCTCGGATTTCTCCCGTTCGCCTTCTTAACGTTAGTCGTTGCAAATTGCACCGGAACTCGTCCCACGAATCTGGGAGTTCGAGACGGTAAGTTGGCACCCTGCCCGAGCAGTCCTAACTGCGTTTCCAGTCAGGTGGTCAACTCGGACGAGACCCATTTCATTTTTCCCTACGAATATAAGAGTAAAACGGAAGACGCCCAAAAGAAATTAGTAGCGGCGATCCAATCCCTTCCGAGAACGCTCGTAGTGATCGAAAAACCGGATTACGTGTATGCGGAATTCACTTCCTTTACGATGCGCTTCGTGGACGACGTCGAATTTTATTTCGCACCCGATCAAAAGACGATCCATATAAGATCCGCATCCCGATTGGGGCATTCGGATTTGGGAGTGAACAGAAAAAGGATGGAGAAGATCAGAGGACTGCTCTCCGCCCCTTGAAGGGAGAAAAGAAGAATTAGGAATTGATAAATTATTTCTTCCGAATCTCCGAGGGTCCGTGTATTGCCTGCAAGGACCGGATCGTAAATCCTTTGTCCCGCATCTCCACCATTCCCTTAATCAGAGCCTTAGCGGCGCTCGCCGTCGTCAGGCATGGAATCTTATAACGGATAGCCGCCTGACGGATCGCAAAGCTGTCGTCCCGGGTCACTCGACTCAGAGGAGTATTCAGGATCAGGTGGATCTTATTTTCACGGATATAATCCAGTGCCGTCGGGAACTGGTTGTCGTAAACCTTATTGATCTTGGAGGAAAGAATCCCGTTTTCGGATAGGTATTTGTGAGTTCCTTCCGTCGCGATCAAGTTGAACCCAAGGACGGAAAGATCTTTCATATAGCGCAGGAGTTCCTTCTTATCCTTGTCGTTTACCGATACGAAAACGGTTCCTTGGGAAGGCAATTCCTCACCCGCCATGTACTGGGATTTTAAAAAAGCTTCCCCCGCCGTATCCGCGATCCCCATCACTTCTCCAGTGGATCTCATCTCCGGTCCTAGAATGGTATCGACTCCCGGAAATTTATTGAAAGGGAGTACGGCTTCCTTCACGTTTACGGTTCTGAAATCCATTTCCTTGGGAAGAGGAAGTTCCTTCAGAGCTTCGCCCATCATGATGCGGGTTGCGTATTTGACGATCGGATGTCCTAAAGCCTTGGACACGAAAGGAACGGTTCTGGACGCGCGAGGATTGACTTCGATCACGTACAATCTTTCATCCTTAACCGCATATTGGATGTTGATGAGACCTTTCACTTGCAGTTCCAAGGCCAAGGCTCTCGTGGCTGCGCCGATTTCCTCCATCACTTTGGCGGAAAGGGATTGAGGCGGGAGAACACAGGCGGAATCTCCCGAATGGATTCCTGCCTCTTCGATATGCTCCATGATTCCTGCGATAAAAACTTCCTTGCCGTCGCAAAGAGCATCCACGTCCACTTCTACCGCGTCTTCCAAAAAGCTATCTATCAGAAGAGGACGATCCTCCGAGATTTCCTCGGCCTTTTCCATGTAACGGTCCAATTCCCGTTCTTCGCTGATGATCAACATCGCCCTTCCGCCCAACACGTAACTAGGACGGACGAGCACAGGATACGTGATCGCCTTCGCGATTTTACGGGCGTCTTCCATGGAGGTCGCGATTCCGTTTTTCGGAGAGACCAGATGGAGTTTCTCCAGTACTTCCGCGAACCTTTTTCTGTCCTCCGCCCTATCGATGGAATCCGGGCTGGTACCTAAGATCGGAATCCCTTTTTTTTCCAAGTCCTTTGCCAACTTCAGAGGTGTCTGCCCTCCGAATTGGATAATCAGACCTGTAGGCTTTTCCTTTTGATAGATCTGAACGACGTCTTCGAGAGTCAGAGGCTCGAAATAGAGACGATCGGAGGTATCATAATCCGTGGACACAGTTTCCGGATTGGAATTGACCATGATGGATTCGATTCCCAAATCCTGTAAAGCGAAGGAGGCGTGACAACAGCAATAATCGAATTCGATCCCTTGGCCGATCCGATTCGGACCTCCACCCAAGATGATCACGGACCGTTTCGAAGTTACGTCCGTCTCATCCTCTTCGTCGTACGAGGAATAAAAGTACGGAGTATAGGCTTCGAACTCTCCGGCACAGGTATCGATACGTTTGTAAACGGGTTCGATCTTCGCATCCGCAAGCGTCCGTTCCAGCAGGATCTCCTCAGCTTTCAATAAGGAGGCGATCTCCGCCTTTTTTTTATCCGGAGTCAGCTCTGATGCGAGTAGAACCTCCACTTGCTTTTTCCTTTTGAGATAAGCTAGCTGGCGATTGGAAAAACCGAAACGCTTCATTTTCGGAAGAACGGAATCTCCTTTTTCCGCGAACTCCGCCTCCGCTTTTTGCAGGTCCGCAAACTGGTACAAAAACCAAGGGTCGATTTTGCAAAGTTCGTGTATTCTTTCTACGGAATATCCTTCTTCCAAGGCTTTCTTTACGTAAAAGATTCGTTTATCATTCGGACGACGTAGGAAGGCGTCGATCTTTTCCTGTTTGGCGGCGGAAGAAAGGGAATGGAACTCCGCCAACTCCACAAAGTTTCCGTCGGACCCGAAACCGTACCTATCGATCTCCAAAGAACGCATCGCTTTCTGGAAACTTTCCTTGAAAGTCCTTCCGATCGCCATGGCTTCTCCCACCGCTTTCATCTGGACTCCCAGAGTGTCGTCCGTACCTGGAAATTTCTCGAACGCGAACCTAGGAATTTTCGTGACCACATAATCGATGGACGGTTCGAAGGAGGCCGGAGTCACACGGGTGATATCGTTCTTGATCTCGTCCAAGGTATACCCGATGGACAATAAGGCGGCGATCTTTGCGATCGGAAATCCCGTTGCCTTGGAAGCCAAGGCGGAGGAACGGGAAACGCGGGGATTCATTTCGATCACGATCACGTCTCCGTTTTCCGGATTCACCGCGAATTGGATATTGGAACCGCCTGTTTCCACTCCGATCTCACGAATGATCTTGATGGAAAGATCTCTAAGATTCTGGTATTCCTTATCCGAGAGAGTTTGCTGAGGAGCTACTGTGATGGAATCTCCCGTATGAACTCCCATCGGATCTATATTTTCTATGGAACAGATGATGACTACGTTGTCCGCAAGGTCCCGCATGACCTCCAACTCGAACTCTTTCCATCCAAGGACGGACTCCTCCAAAAGCACCTGACTGATAGGAGAAGCCTTAAGTCCTTTCCCTACTACTTCGTCGAAAGTCTCTTCGTCGTACGCGATTCCACCGCCGGTACCTCCTAACGTAAACGCAGGACGTACGATCAATGGGAGACCGATCTTTTGTTTGATCTCCGCGGCTTCCTTTAAGTTATTTGCCAGACCGGAGCTAGGTACCTTGACCCCGATCTTTTCCATGGCCTTTTTGAATAATTCCCTGTCTTCGGCCTTTTTGATGGCGTCCACTTTCGCGCCGATCAATTCCACATTGTACTTTTCCAGAATGCCAGCATTGTGGCATGCGATCGCGAGATTGAGAGCGGTCTGCCCTCCGACGGTAGGTAAAATCGCGTCCGGCTTTTCCTGTTCTAGAATTTTCTGGACCACTGCGACCGTGAGAGGCTCTACGTAGGTCGCATCCGCCAGTTCCGGATCCGTCATGATCGTCGCAGGATTCGAATTGAGAAGAACGACTCGAATTCCTTTTTCCTTTAACGCCTTAGTGGCTTGGGTTCCGGAATAATCGAATTCGCAGGCTTGACCGATGACGATCGGCCCGGATCCGAGGATCAATACGGATCGAATATCTTCTCTTTTCGGCATATTATTTTACAGCTTTTTCGCTCCGTCTTGTACTTCAAGCATCAATTCCGAACGGGAAGGAAATAGTCCCCCGCCTTTTTCCATTTACCGGAACCGAGGAGAATTCTCTCCAATTCCAGCTTCAAATCCGAACACAAGTGGACGGGAAGCGGCTTTCGGTTCCAAGGATCCGCGATCCTGTCGTAACATTCGTACTGCACACCGTCCGGCCCGGGAATGTAGAGAAATTTCCTCTTTCCGTCCTGTACCATCCTATGCTTCGCGAAAGAGATCGTCTCCTTAGCGTACGGATCGGAAATCGCGACCGTGTTCCGATCGGAAGAATCTATGGAATGCAGCTCCAGAATATTCGGATAGCGGATCCTCCCTTTCTGAAAGAAATGATTGCCCCGATCCGAAAACCAAATTCCCGTTTCGGAATATACCTTTCGGTCGTCTTTCCAGGAGTGAAGAGCGGGAAGCTTTGTCAGGTCTCTTCCGGGATAATCCGCGTCCGGTTTCCGTCCGGCCAGGGAGAGAACCGTAGGCAATACGTCCAAGGAACTCGTGATTCCGGAAAAGGTTCCGGACCGGTCGGAAACGGGAAAATCCTTAGGGTATTTCAAGATGAGCGGGACCTTGGTTACCCCCTCTCCTCTGAGGTGTTCTCCGTGCCCGTGACTGTGCACGTCTTCGAACAGGGACTCTCCGTGATCACTTGTTAAAAGAATTAGAGTATTATCATATATCCCTTTCTTTTTCAGCTCCGCCACGATTTTACCGACGGCGAAATCGAATGCGAGAAGGGATTCCTTGTAGACGGCTCGGATCTGCCTCTTCTCGCTCTCCTCCGGAGTTCCGGAATCGCTTGGATCCACGAACCGAAAGTACTTGGAAGGACCGTAATATTTAGGATCCCCTTCCGCTTTGTAGTACGGATAGGGAGGACTATAAGGGAAGTGAGTGACGGAGGAAAAATAAACCAGAAAAAAAGGAGTCCGATTCTCGTCCAGAAGTCGGAACAAATCGGGCAGAATCCGTTCGTCATCCCCCAGCGTAGGAAAAGAACGCACGGAAGAAAGATATTCCCCACCTCCGAAAAAGGCCCCGGTCAGCACGGGCAACAGATACACTTGGGACTCCAAGGTTCTTTGTTGGGTAAGGGTTCCCGCATTGAAATCCGGGGCATAGATCTTCTCAAAACCCCAATCCGCTCTGGGAAAAATATCCCCTGCAAAAGAGGATACCACGCCGGTACGATACCCGGATTCCTTAGCCAGAATTCCGGCTAACGTGGAAATTCTAGATCCCAAAGAGGCCTTGTCATTTTTATCCGGAAACATGTCCAGAATTCCGTGCTCGAAGGAGTATCTCCCCGTCAGCAAATCGGCCCATGCGGGAAAAGTTCTAGGGATCGTGGTATGATGGTCCAGAAAAACCTTCGCATCGGCCGCGAGAAGATCTATATTCGGAGTTAGATCCTTTTTTCCCTGGACGAATCCGAGTTGGTCTTCCCGAATGCTGTCGGCTGCGAGCACCAAAAC
Source organism: Leptospira fletcheri (assembly GCF_004769195.1). NCBI lineage: Bacteria > Pseudomonadati > Spirochaetota > Leptospiria > Leptospirales > Leptospiraceae > Leptospira > Leptospira fletcheri. The sequence goes on along the minus strand of NZ_RQET01000004.1, from coordinate 1,328,146 downwards.
GTTCGGGCGGGATGAAGCGGAAGGAACCGACGTCGGAACGTTCTTCCGAAAATTTCCCTCGGACAGCGGAGACAGACTGCTTTGGAATGCTCCGAAACATCCGAGCGTGAGAACGAAAAGCAAAAAGAATTCGTACTGCCTTCGTTTCAGAGAGGGAGCCCAATAGTATGCGAACCCGGAAAAGAAAACGCCTAACGCGGAACCGAAACGGTGGAATCCGTAAAAGAATAGCAGGAATACCGCAAGTCGAATTACCGATTGCACGTCCCCTTCTTTCAGAAAATTTCGGACCTTCCGTCCGAGCTGAACGGATAATAGAAGACTCAATAATCCGAGCGAAAACCAAGGAGGAATATGATCGGTAAGAAAATAGAGAAATCCGAGAGCCCAGGCCTGCCTATAATAAAAGAACTCTCCGTAAACCTGCGGATACATGGAAACGGAAGAGCAAAAAAGCAGAAATAGCCCCGCAAAGAGCTGCAGATAAAACTTCCGAATTCGGATTTCTTTTCCGGTTCGATAAGCTTCCCATTCCGGTCCCATCGAAAGTACGGAAAAACAGAAAAAGAAAGAGTAGGATACGAAGAGCACGGAGCCTAAGTCGCGCAAAATGGACGGAATCAATCCGTAAAACAAGGCTCGGAATTCGCCGACGTCCACGCCCATGATATGGAAGGAAGTATTTCCGACGACACAAAGAAAGGAGAGAACGGAAACGAATATCCCGGTATGTATCCAGGGATTTCCGGACCGAAACTCCTTCCCGAAGACTTCTTTGAACTTAAACCAGTACGCGGACATTCAGTACGTTCCTGCCGAAGGGACGAGGTTCGAAACCTTCCCAATCCAAAGCTACGGGTGACTGGACGGCGATCAAAGCCGCACCGGATTCCTGACCGATGAGATCCTCCACCATCGCTTTGATCTTGGGTTCTTTCTTTTCCCAGAAAGAATAGGGAGGATCTATAAAGAAAACCTTATGCGTCCGGGTTTCGGCAAAACCGGTATAAAAGCGGAACGCATCCTTCCTAAAAACGGAATGTTCGTGAGGAATCTTGGCCAAAACGTTTTTCAGACTTTCGAAACGATCCCAAGCTAGCTCCAAAAAGATCGCCTCCGCGAATCCGCGACTTAACGCTTCGATTCCCATTTGCCCGGACCCCGCAAACAAATCCAAAAACGCTGCATCCGTGAAATTCAACCTGCCCTGCAATTGGAGGGATTCCAAAATATCGAAGAAGGATTTCTTCATGATCGCAGGGGTAAAATTGCTTTTCCCTTCCTGCGTGACCGGCGAAGGAATCAATTTCCCTTTCAAATCGCCCGTCTGGATCCTAAGCCCTTTTCCTTTCTTGGCTGGTTTCATTTTCCCTCCTTGGTCTTTTGCAGACTCAATTCCAGAATCTTGAGTCGCTTTCCCAATTTTCCGTCGTGCGAAATCTCTTTGGCCTTTTGCAGGATTCCGTCCGCGGATTCGTAGTCCTTGGAAGAATACAGAATACAGGCGTAGGTGTAAACTCCTTCCGCATAGCGAACAGAGGACTCACCGTGTTCCAAAAAGATTTTTCCCCATCTTACTCCCGGTTCGGTGGCTTCCAAAACCAACGCTCTCTCCAGAAAAAGATACACCGCGTTGTAAAAGATTCCCGGATGTTTTTTGGATCTTTCGAAAATACTGGTTAAAGTCTTATCGATTTCCTCCAGATTAGGTTCGGAAGCAACGTAAAGAAGAAGGATTTTATAATCCACTTCCCCTTTTCGCAGGACGGGTCGGGAGGCCCTGACTAAAACGTCATAATTTCCTTTTTTATAATATTCGTAGATTTGATCGAAATCGACTCCGTAGGTCGGAGACATGATCGGCGATTGGGCGAGATAAAAAAATAAGACGATGGCTCCGCAGAAATTCCCCTTTCGGGAACGGTGCGGAACCGGAAAAATCAAAGCTCGATTACGTTCGAGGAACCGCACATGGCGCAGATACCGCTTTCCGGCCCGTCAAAAGAGCCGTCCGGATCGCTTTCCCAACGATGGTCGCAGTCCTCGCAGACACAGGTTACGGCTTCGTCATCCAGGAAGCCTTCCTCCCCGTCGGTATCGTAGTCCTCGTCAAAGTCGTAGTCATAGGGCATATTTACACGGAAACCAAGGGGGGCTTGTGAGTCAAGCCGTACTAAACGGGAATGCCCCAAAAAATACGTGAAAGGTCCGGGCGCTCCGGAGATTCTGCCGAGAGGATGCTCTACCAAGCTCGACATAGAAGTTACAAGAAAAAAACCGATTACAAACCCTTGGTATTTTTCTTGCTTGCAATCGTCCTCGGCGGAATCGCCTTTTTTTTTCGCCAGGATATTCGTAACGTATTCGCAGGGGACCGAAGACTGCTCTTAGAGAAGGAAAGAAAGATCCTGCAAAACGGAATCCTAAAGTCGGACCCTAAGGAAAACGAAATCAAGGAATTCCGGTCTTTGGCCAAAGACTTTGCCTCCGCAAATCCTAAGGACGGAATTTCCTACCATTATCTGGCCTTATCCAGTTATTACGAATTTCTACTTTTAGGATTCCGCTTCGATTCCGGAACCCTAACCAAAATCGCATATACGGGATTCGACGAATTCCTCTCCGAAGATTCATCCTACCTTCCGCTCATCGAGGACTCTTATCGTAATGCGTTAAGAGCGGAGGCGGTGGATCCTGAATTCGCGGAACATACTGATAACCGTTATCTGATTTCGTTCGGAGAAGCGATTCGGCAGAAACTGAGTCGCTCCGCTCTGAATAGGCTTCTGATCTCGATTGATCCGCAAAAATTAAGTCCGGAATTGAAGATCGGTTACGCCTGGGTGTGTCTCTTGGGTAGCTCCTTGTCTGGAAATACGGATTTCTTAAAAAGCACCCTCTCTCGAGAGGAAGGTTCCGGCGCCTTACTTCTTTCCCACCGGGAAGCGGATTTTTTGACCGCACTTTCTGAATTCAGGGCGGGGCAATATGTTTCTTCCCTCTCCAGTCTTCGACGAGTGCGGAACGAAAATGTGGATTTTCTCACGGGAAGTTCCCGAATCTTGGAAGCCAAAATTTTCTATTATCAAAACCTTCCTCCTAGAGCTCTGTCGCTTTTGGAGGAATATTATCCGACAGCCGGAGACCGCCGAGAAGAAATTCTGAAACTGGCGAGAGAAATCGTAGCGAAACACCCCAACCTAAAAACGAAACTGCCACTGGAGGAATGATTTTATGAGGATGCTGATTCCGGCGATTTTAATCTCCCTTTCCTGTGGAGTAAAACCGGTACCTCCTCCGAAAGGAACTTTTTGCGATCCGTTAAAAAAAGAAAGGGATTGTATTACTTTGGATTTCAGAAACGAAAAAACGATCCTGGACGATAAGGAATACCCGTTGAAATCCAGCAGTATCCTGAATTATGCTTTTTCGGCGGAATCCGTGACGTATGACGTGGAAGTATTAAACGAAAATAGAATCAGAATTATCGGGACCGACGGTTCCCAAAAACTTTTTCTTCGCTTAAAGGAAAAGGGGGAACGAAAAAAAGAATGGGCGCGACTTTGGCAAGTGATCAAAGAAAGCCTAGGACAATAGGAACTCTTATCTGAATCCCGGAAATATGAAACGAATTCCGAATATCATTCCTTGAGATTTGACGTCCTCGGGTACGGTCCCGAAATTTTGTCCTCTGAGAGTGTCCAGGCAGGCCCGATCCACAAGTGTTTGTCCTTGGGAAGAAACCAGCTTCGTATCGATAACCTGGCCAGCGTCGTTTAGCATAAATTGTACCCGGACTTCTCCCGGAATGATGGCTTCCCTGACGACGGTACCTGCGCCGTCCCTATATCCGTAATTTCCTCCGCCGGGCGGCGCAAAGCTTCCTTCGATCTGGCGTAGCATTCTCTTGAAATAATCGTACCCGGCCAGTTTCTTACGGGGAATGGAAAGGGACTGTCCTCCGTCCCATCGGAAAAGAAAATCCTGCTCGAAACGATAATTGAACGGAATCTTGGTCATCCTTCCGGTTGCGGAGGATTGGGTGGATTGCTCCTGGCTTTTCGTAGGCTCCTGCACCGGATCGTTTTTCAGAATCGCGACGTCGTAAACCTGTTCCTCTTCCGTCTTGGTTTGGGAACTCTTCGGATTGGCCTGCTGGGAAGGTCTCTTAATCAGATTTCCCCAAATAAACTCCCTATGAGGCGAAGCGGAATGGAATCCCTCCTTTTGAGTCAATCCACCCGCGCCGGCCGCATCCACGTTGGAGAGAGCCTTGTATTCGTCTTTCACCCTCGAATCCACGAAATCCTGTTCCAACAACACTTCGTAGATTTTTTCCCGTTCCGCCTTGTCCGTGACCTTTACGAGAGGATCCTCTCCCAACATCTTCCAGAGTGCGTTACGAGTAAACAAATGTGCGACCAAAAAGGAGGCGAAGGCAAAAACCAAAAACGCGGCAAAGAGAAGACGACGATCGTCTTCCTCGATATTCGCAGGTTTATCTATTTCTAAATTAAAAAAGGCCGGGAGTTGCATCTTCGTCCGTTCTTATCCCTTTAACAGGATAAGATTTTTCCAATATTTGATACGCTTTTTCTGTGGCAACCCTTCCGGAAGGTGTGCGGTTGATCAATCCGATCCTAACCATATAGGATTCGTAATGATCCTCCAAGGTCCGTTCCTCTTCCCCTACCACCGCCGAAATCGGCCGAAGCCCCACCGGTCCGCCCTTATACCTATCTATCATACATTCTAGAATTTGGCGATCCATTCTGTCCAAACCGTACTCGTCGATTCCTAATCTGCGGAACGCTTCTTTGCAGGCGGACATTTCGATGCGACGATCACCCTGGACTTCGGAAAAATCCCGAACCCGTTTCAACAAATGATTCGCGATCCGAGGAGTCTTGCGGGACCGGCGACCGATTTCCCAGGCGGAATTCTCCTCGATCTCGTAACCTAGGATTTTGGCGGAACGAAGTACGATCTGCTTCATCTCCGCATCATCGTAATAATCCAAACGGGAATGGATCCCGAATCTACTCTTCAAAGGATCGGAAATCAATCCGCTTCGGGTAGTCGCTCCGATCAAAGTAAAAGGCTTCAACTTGATCTGAACGGTCTGCGCGGTGATTCCTTCCCCCACGAGAAGATCGATCATGAAATTCTCCATAGCGGGGTAAAGGATCTCTTCCACTTTTCTTCCGAGAGAATGGACCTCGTCGATGAATAGGATATCGCCTTCCTGCAAGTCCGTAAGCAATTTGGCGAGATCCGCCCCACGAGTCAGAACCGGCGCGGAAGTTACGACGATCCTTGCGCCTAATTCCTGGGCAATGATTCCCGCCAGAGTGGTCTTCCCCAACCCCGGAGGTCCGGAAAGAAGCACGTGATCCAGGGCCTGCGCTCTTCGCTTCGTCGCCTCCACGAAAACCGAAAGGTTCGCAAGGGTTTCTTTTTGGCCGACAAACTCGGAAAAAAAGGAAGGACGTAAGGTAGCCTCCTCCTCGAATTTTTCCTCCGGATTCAAAGTATGTCTGGCCAAAAAATTTCTCTTATTCCTTAAGTTTAACCGAAATCTTGAGGGTCTGTCCCTTTCGGAACACGGTGATGGTAAGTCTCTGACCGACTTTCGATCCGCGGATCTTGGCGACGACTTCCGACGCGTTCTTGACCTTGGTTCCGTCGATATCCAAAATCACGTCTTCGATTTCGATCCCGGCGTCGGCAGCTGCGCTTCCGTTCACCACTTGTCTCACGAAGGCTCCTGCAACCGCCGGAAGTTTCAACTCCTTAGCGATCTCTTCCGTCACATCGTCCAAGCCTACTCCTAGTTTCGGACGTTTGACTTTTCCTCCGGATTTCAATTCTTCTACGATCGATTTTGCCTCGTTAATCGGGATCGCAAAACCTAACCCGATCGAACCTCCGCTCGGAGACACGATCATCCGATTGATTCCGATGACTCTTCCGTTGATGTCAAGGAGAGGTCCACCGGAATTCCCTTGGTTGATCGCGGCGTCGGTCTGGATATAATGGACTCCCGAATTGTCGATTCCGCCTCGGCCCACTGCGGAAACGATGCCCACGGTCATGGATTGGTCTAGACCCCAGGGAGCGCCGATCGCGATCGACCAATCTCCCACTTTAACGGCGGAAGAATCGCCTAACTCGATGGGGACCAGATTCGCTTCGGCCTGGATCTTAAGTAGGGCCACATCGATGGTCTGGTCCGAGCCCACCAATTGAGCCGGAAATTTCTTTCCATCCTTCGTACTGACGGTAAATTTATCCCAACCACCGACCACGTGTTCGTTGGTAAGAATGTATCCGTCCTTACTCAAAATGATTCCGGAACCGAGTCCGCTCTGTTTTTCTTTCTGAGGCCGTACCCTGCCCCGACGTCCATAATAAAAATCGAAAAAAGGATCGAACCCTTGTTGGGTCACGGTACGTTCCGTAGCGACGGAAACCACACTCGGAGAAGTGTTCGTATACACTTCTTCGAACGCTTGTTGGATGGAAATGGCGGCTTTTGCGGACGCGGACGGTTCCCGATCCGCCTTCGCATTTAAAAATAACGAGCTATTATTGGAAGTTCCGCAATAGAGCACGGGCGAAATAAGAGTACCCGCAAGCACGGACACGCAAATCACCAGGAAATTTTTGAATCTGTCGGTTTTTTTCATGGATTCCTTTCCTCAGGAATGGGATTCCGGTTGGGTACGCATCAGGATTCGCCGGAAATCGACTCTGTCAAGTTGGTTTCGGAAAACGTTAATGGCACCACATCCGGGATTTTTTGTTTTTGAAGGTTTAGACGGCAGCGGAAAAAGCACCTTGAGCCGTCACGTATTCGACCTACTTTCCCGGAAAGGTGTTCCCTCAATTTGCTTCGCGGAACCCACGAAATTCGAAACGGGACTCTATCTTAGAAAATTTTTGAGTGGAGAACTGGAACTTTCGGGAGAAGAGCAAATCGGAGCCTTTCTGAAAGATCGGGAAGTCTCCCTCCAAAGGAATATTCTCCCGGCGTTAAACGAAGAAAAAATCGTCCTGCTAGATCGATACATGTATTCCACGGCTGCATACCAGTCCGGTCCCGAATTTTCCGCCAGGGAAATACTCGAAAGAAATCGAGCTTACGGCTTTCCTGAACCGGATCTTCTTTTTTATTTGGATCTGGAGCCGAAACAAGCTCTGGCTCGCTTGGAAGGAAGAAAAGAGGCCAAGGAAAGATTCGAATCTCTAGGAACTCTGGAAAAAATACGAAACTCGTATGAAAGCATCCTTCCGGAAAATACGGTACGCTTAGACGCGAACCGACGTCCGGAAGAACTCGCGGATCTGGTTGCGAAGAAAATCCTCTCAGTTTGTGGAAAGAGTCGCTAGGTTTCGAAGAGTTTCCTCATGGATGGCCGCTTCTCGATCCAATTGGTCGGCCATGTTCAAGAGTTTTCTTTTACGGTCCGATCCGGAGGAAAGCTTCGGTTCCTCGGCAGCTAGTTCCCGCAAATGATTCGCCTCGCCCCGTTTCCTCTTTGCAAGGCTCTGTAGGTATTTTCGGACGACTTCTTTTTGTTCCGGTGTGGAGAGGCTTTCAACCAAAGCTTTCTCGGTCAGTCGGGCTTCTTCTTCCGCCGAAAAGGAAACGACGGCCAGGGGAAAAAACGATAAAACCAGGACCAATCCGGAAAGGATCCTCCAGAAATGCACCGGTCTCAAACCAAATTTCTGATTCATGGGTCTCTATTTCTAAATCCCTAAGGATTTTTACTTTTTTGTCTGTAGAATAGGACCCTTCCTTTTTCTGTACACGAAAAAACGGGAATACCCCTCTTTTCGGTTCGAAAGATTGCATAGAATGCTGTTGACTCGGGAGCTTCGTCCAAAAAACTCTCCTCCATACCGCACCTATAGCTCAACGGATAGAGTACAGGCCTCCGGAGCCTGGGGTCCAGGTTCGAGTCCTGGTAGGTGCAGAGAAACAAGGACTCGAAGCGAGTTCTTGGAAAGCAAGCATAGCGACCCATAGGGAGCGTACATGCTTGCGACCGAGCCACAGGATGTGGCGAGGCAAGAACGAGACGCCGTGGAGCTTAGTTTGTCACGAAGGCAAACTGCGTAACGGCGAGTCCTGGTAGGTGCAGAGAAACAAGGACTCGAAGCGAGTTCTTGGAAAGCAAGCATAGCGACCCATAGGGAGCGTACATGCTTGCGACCGAGCCACAGGATGTGGCGAGGCAAGAACGAGACGCCGTGGAGCTTAGTTTGTCACGAAGGCAAACTGCGTAACGGCGAGTCCTGGTAGGTGCAGATAGAACAAGGACTCGAAGCAAGTTCTTGAGAGCAAGTATAGCGACCATAAGGAGCGTAAATGCTTGCGACCGAGCCGCAGGATGTGGCGAGGCAAGAACGAGACGCCGTGGAGCTTAGTTTGCCACGAAGGCAAACTGCGGTTCGGCGAGTCCTGGTAGGTGCAAGAGCGACTCCCGCACCGCGGGACCGCGCTACTCCGGGCTTTGGTCGCAAGCAAAGATTTTCCGCACTCCATTGATTCCCATTTCCGAACGCTTGCGACTGCTTCGCACCCTACGTATCGCTGTCGCGTTCGAAAATTCGCTTTTAAGAGCTACACTCTTCCTTACATTCGTTGTCCGATTTTCGACTATCGCGCACCAAAGTAAAGCATTGACAATGCATATAAATTCTCTATTTTATGCATATTATGAGAACGACCGTAGATATTCCGGAAGAACTATTTTTGGAAGCGATGAAATTGACTCGTCTGAAAACCAAAACCGAAGTAATTAAGGAAGGACTTACCTCTCTGATCAGAAGGGAAAAGTTAAAAGACCTAAAAAAATACAAAGGTCACGTCAATCTCCCGATTGATCTGAATGATTTACGGAAGCGATGAGTCGCGTTCTATTGGATTCATCCGTTTGGATCGAATATTTTAGGAATGCCGACTCGCCAATTTCGGCCAGTGTCGACGAGTTGATTGATGCCGAAAATATCTACACGAATGATCTGATTCTGACCGAGTTGATTCCTTTTTTGAAATTAAGGAGGCAATCGAAAATTATCGCTTCCTTAGAAGCAGTCGAACGTCTCCCATTGGAAATCGACTGGGAGCAAGTCATCGAGTATCAAATCCTGAATCTTAAAAACGGAATCAATCATGTCGGCATCCCAGATCTGATCATCGCCCAAAATGCCGTTCAAAATAAAGTATTGCTTTTCACATTAGATAAACATTTTAAGCTAATGAAGGAAACCCTTAAGCTGAAAATTTATTAAGACGCCGCTACGCATTCATTTCTCCCGACCGCGCTACTCCAGCACTTCCACTTCTTTCCAATTTCCTCTCTGTAAGGCGATCTCTTTTGCGCTCAATCCTTCATTCGTTTTTCGCTCCGGATCGGCACCATGCTTTAAAAGGAAAGCGACTATGGAACTATTCCCTTGCCGAGAAGCTGCGATATGCAAAGGAGTGTATCCACCTTCCTCCTGACTGAAGTTCGGGTCGGCTCCCTTTTCGATCAGTAATTTCACGGTTTCGTCCCTTCCCGCGGCGACTGCGGAATGAAGCGGAGTGTTGCCGAAAGAGAATTTACTTTTGGATCTTGCTTGGAGATCGGCGCCATGATCCAAAAGATAAGCGACCAAAGAAGTTCTCCCGAAATGCGCCGCCAGATGCAAGGGAGTCCAACCGTCTTTGCTATAGGATCGAGCCGCGTCGGGATCTTTTGCCAATAATTCCCCCACTCTTTTTTCGTCTCCGATAGCTGCGGCCTCGAACAAATTCAGAGGAATCTCCAAACCTAAATAGGCCTGGATGATATCCTCTTTTCCATAATACAGTGCGAATAAAAACGGAGTGATCCCTTCCGGATTCGCCACGGATCCGAGAGAAGGATTTTCGCGCAATGCAAAGATCACCTGGGATTTTTGTCCAGAAGCGATCAAATGAAATATATCGGACATGGGTAAAATATCTCCCGAAGCTCAAAGAGGGATAGTGACCGAAATCCGAAGTTTGTCAATTCGGATTAAGCCTTAAAGAAATCTAATTCTCTTGTAACTTAAAAAGATCGAAGGGCTGTAGATCCACCGAAATCGGAAGCGGAGTGAGAAGAGAATTTCCGTTCGACGTGTCGAACATGCTCACCCCTGGTCTGGTAAATTCGGTATTTGCCACGTACAAGATTCGATCCGAGCCGAGTAGCAGCGCGGAAAGGCTAGCGTCGAAGGAGGAAGGTATGTAAAGTAACGTAGCGGATTTTACTCCTGTAGAAGGATCGAAAGCCTGTAACGTTTTGTTAAAAGAAGCGTCCAAAACACTAGCATAACCCAGATGGTCGTTAGCGATCTGTACCACCATAAGATCCCCTCCCGCAGTCGTTTCCAGATACAGCGGATTCGCTCGGAAGCTTCGCGTGGAAAGTTGGAACGCGACGATCGCGCCGTCCAACGCGCTGATATACCCCAACCGATTCGGCGTCGCTATCACCAAATGCGGCTCTCCGAAAAGATTCAGAAGTTGGGGTTTCCCGACGGGATTGGCAAAAGGGAAATGATAAACAGCGAGAACGGTATCCGAAACGATATCTATTTCCAGAAGATAGGAAACTCCGCTCGGAGGAAAATATCCGCTCGGATCGTTTCGGTCCAATCTTTCCAAGCATACGAAAAGGCTATTTCCCACGATCTTCATCCCGGACATTTCCGGAAGTCCGTCCGGAATTCCGGAAGTGGAGGTCGTCTCGGAATATCCGCCTAGATCCAAAGCTCCCAACGAGGCGCCGTTACTCGGGTTGATGATCTTTAGGAAGCGGGAATTGTAGAGAGATACGTATGCCTTGTTCGGACCCGCGAATTCGATATCTCCCGGATTGGTTCCCGCTCCCATGGACCATTCCGCCTCGGTCTGAAAGGCGAGATCGGGATCCAGTACCTGTACACTATCTCGATTTAACCGATTAATAATATACACTTTTCCGTTATAATACCGACCGACCGCATCCGAATGAATGGGAGTCAACCCAGGATACGAGACTTTCAGGTCCGGATTCAATACCTTGAACCGACCCGAACTGCTGAAGTCTGTCGTTACCACTCCTATGTTTCCCGAAATGTTCGGCGTCAAAAACAAAGAGTACAATGGAGGCCTTTTGATATCCTCGCAGTCGATCGAAGCGAAGAGTAAAAGTCCGATTAGAATTCGACGGAACCTCATCTTAGAACCTCCCGCTTAAGGTCGCGAACCAATTTCTTCCCGGAAGAGGATACCCTACGATGTCTTCCACCTTTTTGTCTCCCGCATTCCGAAAATCCATCGTAAGTAGGAGTTCTCGAGGCGCTCTTTCCGCCGCCTTCCCCTCCTCCTCCGAAGAGGAATAGAGAACGAACGTCAAATACAGATTCCAGATCTGTCTCGCCGGCTGGTAATTGATGTATTCGTTGGTTCTATCCTTGAATACGGCGCCTACATAAACCAGTTCTACTCCGCCTTCCCATCTCTTCGTGCGGTAGCCTAACGTGGAAGAGAGTTCGTGTTTCGGTCGAAGCGGAAGGTATTTCCCTTTCAAATACGGCGCGTCGGAAGTGTTGATCGCCAATTGATAAGTATAATCGACCAGGAACTTCCAACCTTTGAACTCCGTTTTTTGGGAAACTTCCGCACCGTCTATCTTCGCGGAGTCTATATTTTCCGGTCTCAAGGTAAATTGAGAATTCGGAATGAAAAGAATCATATCCGAAATCCTTTTCCGGAAATACGAAACGGAAGCTTGGGACCGAAGATTTCCGGCCGAATACTTTCCCGAAAATCCGGCGTCCAAATTTCCGCTCTTCTCCGGTTTTAAACTATCGTTGGGTAATATGGTGCCGACTTCTCCGAACAATTCCAGAAAACTAGGGATCCTGTATTGCTTCGAAGCATTGGCTTTGAAATCTAAGGAGGCCGTTTGTGTTTCGAACAGCTTATACAGTACGCCTGTCTTGGGATTGGAAAAGGAAGTGCTCTTATTGGCCGACGCTAACGGATCCTGTCTCTGGAACCAAGGAGTATCGGTTTGGAAACGATCCTGATAAAGATCCCAGGAAACGCCTGGAGTAAGAATCAATGTTTCACCGAACAACCGGATCTCGTCCTCCAACTGAGCGGTCAGATAGGTACGGGATTTTTCCGGTTCATAAATCACATCTTGGTTATTGACGTTGCTCCTACTCCGGCCGAAGGTTTCTCTCTCCCATCCGAAATGGGTACGGACGATCTGCCCGTAATCCAGTAAATAAAACGTAGGAGTGGCTTGCAGACCGGATTGGTGGATCTTAGCCGAGGAATTGGGAGCGCCGGAAGAAAATTCCGATTTGGGATCATAGAGTTGGTCGTTCGCAAATGTGGTAAATGCCCGGGTCTCCATCCGGAAACGCCCGTCGAACAATCCTTTGGTGTCCGTGGAAACCGAAGAAGTGTTTCTGAGATACTTCCGGTGAACCCGGGTTGTCTGATTGGATGCCGGCCCCGGAATTCCCTGGGAACGATAATTTAGATCATTCCAAAATCGGATTTTCGTACGGCCTAGATCTCCGTCCAGGCCGAGCATTCCGGTGGATCTTTCGTATTGAGCGTTTCTCCTTCGATCTACTGTATCATCGTACGGATTTACGATCACTGTCCCGTGAGGATTCAAAAACGGAAAATTCTGATCGGATTTCTCTCCCAAAAAAAATAGGCTGGTGCCGATTCCTCCGTATGTTCCTGTATGTGCCAAGGTTCCTTTTCCCGTACCGAAACTTCCTCCTCCTAGGTTGATCCTTGTTTTCGGAAGTCCTGTGGATTTTCGAGTGACCAGGTTCACGCTTCCCCCGATCGCCGATCCGGAAAATCCGACGGGAGCCCCGCTGCGATACACTTCCACGCTTTGCAGATTGTCGAAGGGTAAATCGGCAAGATTGACCTCCCCTCCTTGGGAATTGTTAAAAGGAACACCGTCTATAAAAATCCGAGACTGGTTGGGATTCGTGCCTCTCAAGGAAAGCGTCGAATAAGAACCTAAGCCCCCGTATCTACGGACTCGAACACCGGCTTCCCTTTCCAAGACATCCGGCAAGCTAGTATAACGCGAACTATATTGGTCCAGATTGATGGAAGACTGGAATCCGCTCGGATTCTTCCGAAAATTTTCCGGCTGGGAAGAGTCGGCGACCTTACCCAAAACTCGGATCGGAGCGGATTCCTGCGTGGTCTGGCCTTGCGCGAAAATGGAGATAGAAAAAAAAGCCAACCCGAACAGGAAGAACCGGTTCCGGCGCAAATCAAAAGATCCGTCTTTAAGAAAAGTACCTGTATCTAAGGGGGCCAAAAATTTCTCCCGGACGGGAGAAGATACGAGCGGACTAAAAAAGGCGCGCGAAAGGACTTCCCGCCCGACCTTAATTCCCGAAAGTCCGACAATCGATAAGCGTTAGGACAGGTCTTCTGGCTCGTGCCGGAGATCGGCGCCTTCCCGTCCAATCGGACAGTGGCGGTTGCCGTCCCCTTTTAAAAGGCACTTACAGCTGCGGGCTCAGCTCCGGTTTTGCACCGGATTCCCTTTTTCCCTCTGCTTGCGAATCCAGCTTTCTTCTCGAAAGCGGCAAGGCAATCGCAAAAAAGATCGATTTGCCTCCTTTTCATTCGCAGAATGAAATATTTTCTTGAAGTCGTCGGGTCTAAAGCCAGAATGTTTGCATCCAAAATTCACGAAAAAACCCGGAGCATAGAACCCCGAATGAAACTGAACAATCTGTCACTATGGCTTTTCACCGGAATCGTACTCTTTTCCGCTTCTTCCGTATCCGCGATCGGAACCTACTCGGAAGGTTGGGCCGTAGCGAAACTGACCCAATTCGAAAGCAGAGGACTCATCTTCGATTCGTACGAAGGCACTCTGGAAATGATGTCCTTCGACGCGTCGGAAAAATGCGATGAAATGAAGGACGAATGCTTCACTCCGGTAAAGAAAAAAGTTCCTTTCAGCGTCAGACCCGAAACTACCGACGCGGTGAATTTTTTGAACAAGAGCCTAAATCAGGACGTACTCGTTCATTATAGAATCCATAGAATCACACCTCTCGCCTTGTCGACGGACTTCGAAGTCCTGTCGGCCCAAAAGCAGGAGACCGTTTTGACGAAAGAGATCGCGGAAAAACTCGCGGGGCCCAAGACGGGATCCAAGAGAAATTTTTCCGTCACCGGTAGGATTCTAAATTTAGAATATAAGGGAACCTTAATAGGAACGTACGAAGGAATTTTTCTGGACGAAACCAGGGGAAAGGTCCATCCGTTTTCCGTTACGAACGAGGACATCGCGAATTTCGCCTGGTCCGCGATGAGGTTCAACCTGAAATACTTCTTAGGGATCTCCGTCGCATTTACCACGGGAGCCAGGGAATCCCATTACGATCTGTTCGAAGTGAACTTTAAAAACCCGGCGGGAGCTTTGGAGTCGCCTCCACCGTCCAATTGACGAAAAAGAAGGGAAGACCGCGCTAACGGGTGGATCTTCCCTTCTTCAAAACGAAAACCTTAAGGCAGGACCGTTCCGTCGGAATGGATTTTCGGACCCTTACCGGGAAAATCCGCCTTGGTCAGGGATTGCAAGAGTTCTACCGTTTTGTTTTCGGGGTCCGGAGCCGGAACTCCGTTTTGGCTGAGCTGTAGAGGTAAAATTTTTCCTCTTACGAAATTTCCCTTCTGATCCAGATCCGCTTCCAATACCAAAGAATATCCGCCGTAACCCTTCGTGGAAAACACCCTGTACCCCAAAAAATTTCCCAAGGAATACGCGATCAATCTTCCTCGATAAAGTTCCATGGCCCTAGGCAGGTGAGGACCGTGACCGATAAATAGATCGGCCCCCGCATCGATCAATGCGTGGGACAGTGCGACTAGATTTCCCCTGTACTCGCCGTAAAACCTTTCCTGCTCGTTCTTGACGTGGAGCGCAGGACCTCCTTCCGATCCTCCGTGCACGGAGATAAAGACCAATTGGGCTTTTCTCTTTGCTTCCTTGACCAGGGCAACACCGTCCGCAATGTCGTTCACGTTATTGTGAGCGGCCTTCATGTGACTGAATCCGATCCAAGCAACCGTGGTATTCTTTACTGTCATGTAAGTGATGGCGCCTTTTTTTCCGGTGTACCGGAGTCCGGCGGCGGAAAGATTCTTAGCGGTATCGTCGAAACCTTGCTGGTGAAAATCCAAACTATGGTTATTCGCGATGGAAAGAACGTCGAAACCCACATCCTTTAGAATTTTTGCATACGAAGGAGGAGTCCGAAAAGCGAAGATCAGAGGGCGATTGATATTCTTGGAGGAGGTAGGATAATCCGTAAGAGTACTTTCGAAATTCGCAAAAAGGATGTCCGCACCGCGGAGGGAGGATTCCACTGAGGAGAAAAGAGTGTTTCTCGGGTCGGAAGGAAGTCGATTGTCGGGATAATTCGTTCCCATCACCAAATCGCCGACAGCCTTGATCTTGATCGTCTCCGTTTCGGCCCAAATCGGATTCGAAACGAAGGCCAAGAGGAGAATCGCACGACTCAAAAAAAACGGAATTCTCTGCATAGTGGGAGATTTTTCCGACCTTGATTTTCCGAAAAGCCGTTTTCGATGGTACCGAAACGCCGATCCTCAAGATAAAATTTTGGCCTCGGCTTTTCCCGAAGTACCGATGAGAAAACTATATGGACCGAATCCCTTGCAATACTTGCTATACGGAAGATTTTCGCCCTTTGTTTTCGAAGGCAAGTTCGCGAGGAGAAACGTTTCGTATCGTGGAATGCAAACGATGCGGTCTCGTACAAGTAAACCCTCAACCTTCCCCGGGGGAAGTGGCGAAATACTACGAGGATTCCTATTTTACCCGAAGGACGGACAGAGGGTACGATGATTATTATTCCGAATCCACGAAGAGGGAAATCTCCCGGGTGTACAATTTGAACCTAGGAGATCTGGATTTCTTTACCTGGGAAAAAAACCTGGGACCTTCCAAAACCGCCTTGGATGTGGGTTGTGCGGCGGGGTATTTTTTGGACTATTTGAGAGACCGGGATTGGCAGGCCAAGGGCCTCGACATCGCTTCCGGGCCGGTCGCTTTTGCCGTAAACGAGCTGAAATTAGATGTGGAACAGACGGACTTTCTGACCTGGGATCCCGCCGGAACAAAACAATTCGATCTAATAACCCTTTGGGCGAGCCTCGAACACCTCCACTACCCCAAACAAACCCTGGAAAAAATCCTTCTCCATTTAAAACCGGGAGGGAGATTGATTCTCTCCACTTGTCGTTACGGACTCTTGGCCCGCACTTTAGGTCCCAAATGGAGATACCTAAACGTGCCGGAGCACCTGTATTATTATAGCCTGGACGGAATCGAAAAGCTCTGCATGGAACTCGGATACTTGCCCCTCTCTCATATCAGCTATGGAAGCGGCCTAACGATGAGAAAGAATGCAGGTTGGAAATTCAAGGTGTCGAAAAAAATTTCGGACTGGGCCGTCAAGTTCTTCGACCAAGGAGACATGATGGCGCTCTCCTTCGGTAAGACAAAATATTGATCCGAATTCGGATTTCGCGGAACCGAAAAGTCGATTGCTAGTTCGAGCCGGGTTTTTCCTTCACTCGAATCACCTTGGTCGCGAAGATCACCTTATAGATCTCTTTTTTCGGTATGACGGACTCCTTCTTCTGTTCCCCTTCATCCCATTCCACTTGGATGTTATCCACGTCCTGGCTCAGGACCCTCGCCTCTTGGATCCTACCGGTCCGATAAATGATGGTGCTATAATTCTTGCCCGCAGAATCCGCCGGACTGCTCTTATCCAGATATTTCCGAAGGGAATCCTCGAAGGTTCTTTCGCTCTCCGCAAAAAAATCCGTCCTGGCCCTCTCCCTCTCGGATTCGAAAAAAGAATCATAATCCTTTTTATGAATGAATCGAGTGGTGGTATCGCATTCCGTAATCTTCACTTTTCGAACGGATACGGAGGATAAAAAACCCAAAACCAGGGAAAGAGAAACTTGGGGCCATTCCGCATAACTTTCCAAGACGTAAACTTTTCCTTCTTGCTTTGGCAAAGCAGGTTCCGAGGAAAGTTGCCATAGTCCGTAAAACGCGTACCAGCGATTGAATTGGCCGAGAGGAGAACAAGGTTGAGCGTCGGATTCTAGGGCGATTTTTTCCGGTTGGGAAAACTCCAGACGTTTCTCGAAGCTACAAGCGACCTGCAAACCTACAGAGCAGATCATCCAGAGAGCCGCAACCTTACGAGACGTTCCTCGTTCCATACGGGCAAGTTCGATGGATCCGACTCATCTAAGCAATCTATTTTGGGATTTTACTGGATTTTTATAGGAGCCCGAGCGGGAAGAAGTGTGAGTCGTTTTCGATTTCGTTTTGGAATGGGACGGAGTCGTGGACTTGGATCGAGGCAATCCTTCCCGAATAAGCTGGAAAAAGAAATAAGAAGGAATCAAAACGACCACAGCCAAAAAGAGAAATTTGGGAAGCAAGGATTCCAAAAAGGATTCTCTCAGAATTCCTAAGGTACGACGTTGGTTTTCCGATATTTTTTCCCGGTAATCGGTTCCGTGTTCCCGAGCCAGCGACTTCAATTGGATCGAACGCCAGATCTTTTCCAGAGGGTTCAAACGTTCCTCAAAAGCGGCTTCGGTACGAACCCGGTTCCATTTCAAACAACTTCCTACAAAAGCCGTCGTTATAAAAAGGAAAAGAGGCAAAAGAAGCATCACGGCAAAGGATACCGATCTTTTTTTCCTATTGGATACCTTTGGGGATGTCTTGGCCATAGTACTCTTTTCGGACGTTTCCCCTAGGGTCCTAAGTTCGCTGTTTTGGAAAAAAAAGATTTTCCGAAATTGCGGACGGGAACAAGGGAAAGGTATTTCGACTTGTATTTATTTCCTCCGATCGGAGCCTATCGTTTTCGAAAAATGCTCCCGTCTCGAACGCACTTCCCCAAGCTGTTTTTCCTACTCTTCCTATTGACCGATTGTACTACGGTGGGGTTCCACAGGGAATCCGTACGAAACTCGCTGGAATACGGCAAAACACAAACCCTCAAAGTATGCGTTTGGAAGGACGAAAACGTCTCCACGGAAAGGATCTCCTCCTTGATGGATTCCTGGAACGACGAATTAGCGTTGTATCGACTGAGAGCGGAAACGGTACGTATCACGGAATGGAAACGCCGGGGGTGGACCGGTATCGCGATCTTGGAAGATCTAGTTCATGCTCCCCTCCCCGAAGGTTGCGATCGGATCTTGGCGTTCGCAGGAGCGAAGAGTACGGATTATTTCTATCAGATCGCCCAGATCGTTTTGGCCTTCTTCTTCATTCCTTTACCGGAAGTCTTAGGGGCCGTGGACAGAAACACAGGATCGAGAGGATACGTATTGGCCCATTGGTTTTCTCTAAACCAACTTTTCTGGAGCACACCTTCCGCGACCTTAGTGCACGAAGGATATCATCTATTGGGTTGCGGACATTCCTTGTTTCTCTCCGAATGTTATACGAAAATACGGGAGATCAAGGAAGCGGGTCTAACGGAGTCGGCTCGGAACGACCTCTTCTTCCCCGCCAAAAATCCGAGAGGCGGATATTTCCTACAAAGAAAAGATCTGAATTCCTTCTTTTTGGGGGAATGATCCGATTCCTGCTTTCAGGAAAGAAAGCCGCGGGAATTTTGGAAGAATGAACGGAGAAGAAACAAGATCGTCGTACCGGTTCTTTTCCGGAACGGGAGAAGAAGCAAAAGGATTTCTTTATGCACTCGCGGGAACCGTTCTCTTTTCCTCCAAGGGAGTTTTGGTAAAGCTGGTATACGGATACGGAATCGACTCCGTTACGGTGCTGACGCTTCGAATGCTGTTCGCCATTCCGTTTTTTGCATTCGTTCTCTACCGGGAATCGAAACGTACCGAGAACCTTCCCATCTCGCCGAAGAATTACAGAAATGTGGTATTCCTGGCTTTCATCGGGTATTATCTGGCCAGCTTCTTCGACTTTTGGGGATTGGAATACCTCTCGGCGTCCATAGAAAGATTGGTATTGTTCACGTATCCTGCGATCGTTCTGCTATTGAGTTTTCTTTTTCTAGGAAAGCGGGCTCATACGGTGGAATTGTACGCGGTGGCGCTCACATATTCCGGTATCCTCCTGGCATTCTTGCCGGACGCAAAAGCGGAAGGTGGCAAAGCTTTCCTAGGAGCAGGTCTGGTGTTTCTATCCGCTTTGGCCTATTCCGTTTACTTGATCGGAAGCGGGGAATTGATTCCGAAATTGGGATCCCGTAGATTCACGGCTCTCTTGATGCTTTGGTCCGGAGCCTTCGTGATTTTCCATTTTCTAGTCACGAAGAATTGGAAAATTCTCGTCGAACAACCTTGGCAAGTCTACGCCTACGGTCTTGCTTTGGGATTTCTAACCACGGTTCTGCCCGCCTTTTTGACCACGGCCGGAATCCAAAGAATCGGCTCCAGCAAGGCTTCGATCGCGGGAAGCGCGGGTCCGATCTTCACACTTTTTCTCTCCGCAGGTCTTTTGAACGAAAAGATCACTCTGGAAAATCTAGCGGGAACGATTCTCGTACTCTCCGGAGTGTTTCTGCTGGGCCGCAAAAAGGAAAGACAATGATTAGGCGGTAATATCCAGAACCAACATCGCCATATCGTCTCCGAAAGAACCTTCCGAAAAAGAGAACACTTCCGAAACCACCTGCTCTATATATTCCTCCGGAGAAACGACGTTTCTATGTTCCAAAAGAATGGAATGAAATCCGGGAAGATCCAGGATCCTTCCTTGCGCGTTGAAGATTTCGTACATCCCGTCCGAGTAAAATACGATTCTGTCCCCGGTTTGCAGCTGTACGGATTCGTTGAAGTATTCGATGGAATCGAAGATCAATAGAGGCAGGTTCATCCCTTTCAACTCCTGCATTTCCTTTCCCCGAAAGAGAAGAATAGGCGGATGCCCGGCGTACGAATAAACCAATTTTCTTTCCAAGGGAAAGAACCTAGCCCAAACGGCGGCGATATGGTGTTCCACCACCATAGGCTTGAGATCCCGAACGAATTGCTGGATTCCGTCCGCGGGAGAAATCCCCGTCTTTGCATGGTGACGGAAAGAGAGGACCGCCATTCCGGAAACCATAGCCGAGGAAATCCCGTGACCGGAAACATCCCCGAATAGAATATCCACCACTCCCGTCTCGTGCTGTATATAAGTGATGATATCACCGCCTACCTTTTCGAAAGGTCTGAAATAACTTTCGATCCGATAAAAGGGAGAAGAAGGAAAATCCCGGGCGACCAAAGAACGCTGCGTCAACCTGGCCAATTCCAAATCGTGGTTCATTCTCTCGTAAAAGTCGTTTAAGTCCGCCTCCTTTTTTTTTCGATCGAAGGCCAAAACGATCAGGTCCGAAACCAATTTCAGAACGTTGATATCTTCCTGCGTCCAGAGCTTTTGCCCTCTGACGGAATCGAATCCCACGAACCCGAGATCATCCTCGTTGGAAAGAAGAGGAGTCACTACGCCCGAGCGGGAGGAAAGACGCAAAAAGAAGGATCGAAGGGATTCGTCCGATTTCGGAACTTCGTCCGCGGAATTCATAAGCAAAAAACCTTGGGAACGCAAAAGAATCAGGCTTTCCTTACGTAACTCCTCGACCGTAAGATTTTGCAGTCGGTGCATTTTCGACTCCGCACCTTCCGCGCACCATTCGTGAGTGTTGGATACCGTCAGCCCCGAATGTGTGTATAAAAACACATAGGCCCGGTCCGCATCGCAGAACTTACCTAATCTGGACAACGCGAAATGGATCGCTTCGTTCGTACCGCTCGGAGCGGTTCTCAAAAAATTTCTGGCTATTTCGCTTAACAAACTTTCCAGTTCGAGAGTCCGTTTTAACCTTCTCTCTGCGCTTCTGAGAAAAGTGACGTCCTTTTGCACTCCCCAGGCTCGGACTAATCTACCTTTCTCTATGATTCCCAGCGCCGTATTGAGGAAAAATTTCCGCTTTCCGCCGGTATCCACCTCCACCGATTCCGAATCGTGAGTCTTGTAACCGGATCTTATGAATTCAGATAATCCGATCCTGTTAAACCGGTTTTCGAATGCCAAAAAATCCTTTAGCAGCCGACCCTTGATTTCCTCCGCATTTCGATAGCCGTACATCCTGGCCATGGTATCGTTGCAATGGGTCAGCCTGGCGGTTTCGTACAGGATTTTTACCTGTTCCTCCAAAGGTAGGCTTACATCGACCGGAGGCTCCAACTCATAGCACCAAATTCCCTCGGGAGTTCTAGTAATATAACCTTCGATTCGCTCGATTTCCTCGAGTCGTTTCCTATATTCCAAGTGCCAATCCTTACCTAGATTCCGAACGCCGATCGTTTCGAGCCTTCCTCTTAATATCGGCCGTGGAAAGTCTGAAATTTTCCCCGTTTTTTTCCCGGGAACCGGAGATTTGTCCGGGAGAATCCGTAAACTATCCCCTATCGAATCGCGGAGGAGCCCCCATGAAAACCCAGCAGAAAAAACAGATCAATCAGGAGAAAATCGCAGCCCTAGCCGAAATTCTCGCGGACAAACTCATCGAAGAAATCCGGAAAAGGGCGGAAGAAAAAAACCGAAACTTTCCGAAGGAAGCGGCCTAATCCGGTAGGAAAACCGGTTGCAAGGGACATTTCCCGGGCGATATTTCGCTTGTTCGGAGGTGGAAATGTCCCTCGGATTGATTTCCCGTTTTTTACGCAAAATTTCCTTATTTGCAGTCGTTTGCGTGTCATTCTCGTTTTACGGCTGCGGTTATAATACCATCCAAATCCAGGACGAAAACGTCAAAGCGGCTTGGTCGGAAGTATTAAACCAGTACCAAAGAAGAACGGACCTGATTCCGAATCTGGTCAACACGGTCAAAGGTTACGCCTCCCAAGAAAAGGAAGTGCTGACCGAAGTAACCAAGGCAAGGGCCAGCGTGGGTTCCGTCCAGGCGACTCCGGAAGTACTGAACGATCCCGAGCTATTCAAAAAATTCACGCAAGCCCAAGGACAAATGACTTCCGCACTTTCTCGTTTGATGGTCGTGGTGGAGAAATATCCGGACCTGAAGTCCAACCAGAATTTTTTGGACCTCCAAGCGCAATTGGAAGGAACGGAAAATAGAATCACGGTCTCCAGAAACCGGTACATCCAGTCTGTACAGGAATACAATGTGACGGTCCGCACGTTTCCGAATGTGATCACGGCGAAAATATTCGGATATTCCCCCAAACCGAATTTTACCGTGGAAAACGAAAAGGAAATTTCCAAACCCCCGCAGGTTCAGTTTTAAGCGGAAAGTCTTTTGAAGCGCGCCTTCTTATTCCTTGTATTTTTCTTTAGTGTAAGATCCGTTCTTTCGGAACCGATCTCTTTGCCCGAGCTGCACCACCGAGTCACGGACCTGACAGGAACCTTAAGCTCGGAAGAGATTTCCTCTTTGGAGGAAAAATTGAAAAGCTTGGAAGAACGCAAAGGAAGCCAGGTAGCGATCCTCGTACTCCCCACTACGGGGGAAGAAAGCATCGAACAATATTCCATCCGACTGGCCGAGAAGTGGAAGGTGGGTCGAAAATCCATCGCGGACGGGGTGATCTTTTTAGTCGCGAAGAACGATCGAAAGATGAGGTTCGAAGTCGGAAGAGGCCTGGAAGGAGCGATTCCGGACGTACTTTGTAAGCGGATTCAGATCGAGTATGTCCGACCTCTCTTCAAGGAAGGAAAATACTATGAAGGCATCGAGATCGGAATCGAAAAAATCATCGGTTTGATCGAAGGAGAACCCTTACCCGAACCCACTCACACTACGTTTCACGAAACACCGCAAGGGAAAATCGGTCTGACCGGATACTTCCTCCTCCTGGCCGGGGTCGCAATTTTCGTCGGAATCTTTTTCCGAAGAATGTTTTCCTTCTTCAAGGCGGTGGCAGCAGCAGGTATAGGTTATTGGGTCGGAGGATTATTGGGGATTTCCTTCTGGACCATGCTTCCGGTCCTGATCGTATTCTTCGTCATACTTCTGGTGCTTTATTCCGCCTGGAATAGCGGGATGGGTGGAGGATCTTCCTGGGGTTCCTGGGGAGGACCGGGCGGCGGGTCTTCTTGGGGTTCCTCTTCCGGCGGAGATTCCGGCTGGAGCGGTGGCGGAGGCGATTTCGGAGGCGGCGGTTCCTCCACGGATTGGTGACACATGAGCGAAAGTACTTCCCGTTTTTCCCGTTTTTTAACCCATCTAGCGGCGAGCGTGACCGAATTCCTGGTTACTCCGCTCGGACATGCGTTCGAATTGAATTTATTAGGAAAATATTTTAAAAAGGAAGATCTCAAAAGAATCGGAGAGATCGTTTCCGAATCCGAAAAACTCCATAGAGGAGAGATACGCGTCGCGATAGAAGCCAAACTTCCTCTCTCTCAAATCTGGTCGGGAAAATCCGCCAGAGACCGCGCGCTCGAAATGTTCTCCTTCCTGAAAATTTGGGATACGGAGGAAAATACCGGTATCCTGGTCTATTTGCTCTTGGCCGAAAGGAAGATCGTGATCCTTGCCGATCGCGGGATTTACGGAAAGATCGGACAAACGCAATTGGACGAGATCGCGAAGGAAATCGGAGAAGGCTTTAAAACTTCCGAACACAAGAAAAGTCTAGCCCAGGGAATCCGAAAATTAACCGAGGAACTTCGAAAGCATTTTCCTGCGGGAGAAAAAAATCCGAACGAACTCCCGGACGATCCTTACCTCGCCTGAATCCTTTTCGCGATTTCTCTCGGATAAGATCCTCCCTTACTTCAGCTTTTCCTTGAAAAAGACGATCTGCTCCGCAATCGTATCTTCGAACAATTTTCCGTAATACGGTTCGAAATGACCCATATCCAAGAGGTTCGTTTTGCAGTCCCGTATCCTACGCGCGGTCTTAAGCGCGGCACCGTACGGAATCAAGGAATCCTTTTTGGCGATCTGCATCAGCACCGGTGCCTGGATCCTGGAAGCGTACGACACGGGGCGGTACATGGGAAGCAGAAGACAAATCCTGGCAGGAGCTTCGTTCGTCCATTCCGATCCTTCAGGAATCAACTTCGTATAACCGTCGTACGAATCCGGAGTGTTCATCAACGCGAAACTCCCCGGCCTTGCGACGATCGGAACCGTATGAGGTTTTGCTCCGAACGGAATCCGAACCAGATCCTTCAATCCGTGTAGGAAACCCTGTAGTTGATAAAGAAGCGGAAAGGAATTCGTGGTGGAAATTCCGTCCACGAACGGAACTTGGGAAACCACCGCTTTTACGTCCGGACTCTTGGCGGCTGTCACAAGAACATGCCCTCCTCCGAAGGAAGTCCCCCAGATCCCAAATTGTTCCCCTTTTACCTCGGGCAGGGATTTTACGAATCGGATCGCTTCCAGAAAATCCTCCACATGCCTCTTCGGATGGATCAAATTTCGGGGAAGTCCGTCGCTTTCACCCAGGTTTCTGTAGTCGAAAAGAAAAACGGCAAAGCCCGCCTTGCAAAAACGCTCCGCATAATCCGGGAGTCTAAATCTCCTTTCGGCGCCTATACCATGACCCATCACGATGACGGGCGGCTTCAGTTCGTTAGGAAGATATAATGTCCCTCTACAGACGGTGCCCTTGCTTGAAAATTCCCGCGGCGACGTTTTCATGGATTTCTCCTTCCGATAAATATGCAGATTTTATTATAGACTTTTGATCCGGTTGACCATGGAATACAAGCCGTTACGACGGCTCATGGACAAATGCTTGTCCAGTCCGATCTCCTTTAAGAAATCCAAGGAGGCGCTCCGAATTTCGTCCCGGGTGCGACCGGAAAATACCCGTAGAAGAAGAGCGATCATCCCTTTAGTGATCGCGGAATCGCTGTCCGCCGAAAAAAAAAGTTTTCCCTCTCTTTCTTCCGGTAAAACCCAAACTCTAGATTGACAGCCAGGAACGAGCAAGTCCTCGCTTTTTTTGCCTTCGGGAAAAGAAGGGAGAGTATCCCCGATCTCGATCAGGAGTCCGTATCTTTCCTCCCAATCCGAGCATTCGGAAAATTCCTTTACGATTTCTTCTTGGGTTTCTTCCAAACTTGGCATGCAGAATCCTCAGGGAGTTTCTCCATCTACCTTAAAACCGATCGCTTTAGTGGCAAAACAAAATTAGTTTCCCTTTCCACGTCTAGTCCTCCTCCATTTTTAGGCTGGACGATCTCCCGTTTTTCTCCAAGGATTCCTCCTGGAAAAACACCATGAAAGCGTTCGAAGTCCGCAACAATTTCGGAATAGAAAATCTGAGTTCTGTCACTCGTCCCAATCCTAAACCCGGTCCGGGAGAAGTGCTGGTAAAAATCAAGGCCTGCTCCCTGAATTATAGGGATTTTTTGATGATTACCGGACAGTACAATCCCCGACAAAAACTTCCTTTAGTCCCTCTTTCCGACGGCGCGGGAGAAGTCGTGGAACTCGGACCGGATGTGAAGAACGTCAAAGTCGGAGACAGGGTATGCGGAATCTTTTCCCAGGGGTGGCTCGCCGGAGCTCCGCGATTGGACAACATACGGGAAACTCTAGGAGGGCCGCTGGACGGGATGATTTCCGAGTATCGAGTTTTTCCGGAAAAAGGCGTGATCTCTTTTCCGGAACACCTTTCCTATGCGGAAGCTTCCACTCTCCCTTGCGCGGGACTCACCGCCTACAATGCGGTTGTCACGTTCGGCGAACTAGAACCCGGAATGACGGTGGTAGCGTTGGGAACCGGCGGGGTATCCCTTTTTGCATTACAATTCGCTAAAATGTTAGGTTGCAAAACGATCGTCACCTCCTCCAGCGACCAGAAACTGGAAAAGGCAAAATCGCTCGGAGCGGACGAAGGGATCAATTACACTGCAAAGACGAATTGGGATCGGGAAATCCGGAAGAAAACGGACATGAAGGGAGCCGATTTGGTCATCGAGGTCGGAGGAGCCGGAACACTTTCCAAGTCCATCCAGTCCGTAAAACCAGGAGGAATCGTCGCCCTAATCGGGGTGGTCGCCGGAGGAGGAGAAGCAAACCTTTCTCTCTTTCCCATTCTAATGCAGGGAATCAGAATCCAGGGAGTGATCGTGGGAAGTAGATCGGACTTCGAAAGAATGAATCTTGCGATTTCTCGGAACCTCATGAGACCCGTGATCGATCGGATTTTTCCGTACTCCGAATTCCCGAAAGCGTTGGAATATTTAAGGGACGGAAAACATTTCGGCAAAGTCGTAATCGAAATCTGATACCGGAGGAACCGATGAGCGCAAATTATAAGATCGACTTTTGGTTCGAATTCGCGAGTACCTATTCCTATCTGAGTGCGGGAAGAATCGAACAACTCTGCGCGCAAAAAGGGATTCGTGCGAATTGGAAACCCTTCCTGTTAGGTCCGATCTTCAAAGAGCAAGGAATGGAGGACTCCCCCTTCAACCTTTTCCCCGCCAAAGGAAAATACATGTGGAAGGATCTGGAAAGAAGATGCGAAAAATACGATCTACCCTTTGAACGACCCGACAAATTTCCACAAAACGGATTGAAGGCCGCGAGAATTGCTGTCGCATTTTCCGGAAGCGAGTGGGTCCGCGAATTCACCCGCAAAGTATATATCGCGGAATTTTCCCGAAACAAAGATATAGGCGAAACGGAAACCCTGTCTGAAATCCTGAAAGAGCTGGGTCAAAACCCGGACACCATCTTCGAAAAGTCCGAATCCCAGGAAAACAAATCCGCCTTGCGCGAGAATACGGAAACGGCAAGTTCCCTGGGGATCTTCGGCGCTCCCAGTTTTATCGTACGTGGAGAGCTTTTCTGGGGAGACGATCGTCTGGAAGACGCTCTCGAATTCCTCACCCGAACTTGATACTGGTCATGGACACGGAACTTTGGATTTTGTCGTTGTAAAACGAAATCTCTTCTTCGTCCGACGCCAAAGCCAAGGAATACAACATAGGAACGTAATGTTCCGGTGTCGGTACCGCAAGTTGAGCGGAAGTTCCGAGGTTTTGATACTCGGACAAAGCCTTGGCATCCCGTTTTAGGATCAGGGACTTGAACGTTTCGTTCGCTTCCTTCGCCCAATCCGGGACCTTCTCCTCGTTTCTCCAGTCGTACAGCCTGAGATTGTGCACCAAATCTCCGCTCGCTAGAATCAATACCCCTTGCTGCCGCAAGTGGGAAAGTTCCTTTGCGAATTCGTAATGCCAAGCCGCAGGTTTCGTCCCGTCTAAACTGAGTTGTAGAACCGGAATGTTCGCCTTCGGAATCATGTGCCTGAGCACACTCCAAGTTCCGTGATCCAGCCCCCATTCATAGTCCGGTTCGATCTGTTGGAAAGAAACGGACTTGGAAATCGAACCGGCCAATTCCGGATCTCCCGGAGCAGGATATTGAACGTCGAATAATTCCTGGGGAAAACCGTAAAAGTCGTGTATGGTCTTCGGAGATTCCACGGCGGTAATCCTGGTCCCGCGGGTGACCCAATGTGCGGAAATACAAAGCACCGCCTTCGGATGAGGCAGACCCTTCATGCTTTCTGCCCAACCCCGGGTGAATTCGTTTTCTCCGATGGCGTTCATCGGACTTCCATGACCGACAAAAAAAACCGGGAGCCGATCCATATTCTCCTCTTTCCTCCGATACAGAAACTTTCCCAAACCTGCCGCCGCGAAAGCGAATCCCGTCGCTCCCCAAAGGAAACTTTTCCTGGAAATGCCGGCTTTCGGCCACCGTTCGTCAAAGCTCATATTGTATAGATTTAGACTTTGGGAAAGGAAAAATAATTCAAATTTAAACTATTCTGCCGCCGAAAAGCGGAGAACCGTCAATTCTTTCGGTGCAATTCGAAGACTTTGGGACGGATCCGGGACTTCGAAAAATGCTGATTCGATGCCGATTTCCCTTTTCTCAACTTTCTTTGCTCGGCTGGAGGAAGTGAGTGAATTTCCTTACATTCTTCCGAACAACAATGATCGAATTTTTCCGCACAGCTCTCGCATTGGATAAACAAAACATGACAGGCGGGATTGGCGCAATTGATGTGATGTGAGGAGGAATTTCCGCACTGGTGGCATTCGCTGAGGATTTCCTGTCCGATCGTTTCCTGCAGCCTACCGTCAAAAACGAAGTTCTTACCTTTAAATCTGGAGGGCAGACCTTTCCGACGAATCTCGGCGGCGTATTCGATGATCCCTCCGTGCAACTGGTATACGTTCCGAAAACCGTGGTGCCGAAGATAAGCGGAAGCCTTTTCGCAACGGATTCCTCCGGTACAATACATTAAAATTTCCTTATCCTTTTGGTCTTTTAGGAGATCCAGGATCATCGGAAGCTCCTCTCGGAACGTATCCGCCTGAGGAAGTAAGGCCCCTTCGAAATGGCCGATCTCGGATTCGTAATGGTTTCGTACGTCCACTACGAGTGAGCCGGGAGATTCCAGCTTACGGTTGAATTCCTCCGCGGACAAATGGACTCCCACATCGGTAACGTCGAAACTTCCGTCGTCCAGACCATCTGCGACGATTTTTTCCCGCACTTTGATCTCTAATTTCAAAAAAGAACGACCGTCGTCTTCTACCGCGATTTTAAACGGTACGTCCTGGAATTCCGTCGTGCGATCCAAGTATTCCCGCAAAGCGGCGAAATTCGGCTCCGGAACGGAAAGCTGAGCGTTGATTCCTTCCCTCGCGATATAAATGCGTCCCAATACTCCGAGTTCTTCCCAATCGGAATACAATCGATCCCGCATCGTTTTCGGATCGGAAATGATAACATACCTGTAAAAGGAAAGAGTGCGTCTCGAAACGGACTCGTTTTCCAACTTTTGCCGTAAGATCT
Source organism: Leptospira fletcheri (assembly GCF_004769195.1). Lineage (NCBI taxonomy): Bacteria > Pseudomonadati > Spirochaetota > Leptospiria > Leptospirales > Leptospiraceae > Leptospira > Leptospira fletcheri. The sequence goes on along the minus strand of NZ_RQET01000004.1, from coordinate 1,299,181 downwards.
CCTTACTGTATATGTTATGCAACGGTTTCTTTATCATATCTTAGGTCGGAACAGTTCCAAAAAATAGGTTTTGTCCTTCCGGTTCGGTGGCAAGTCGAAAAAAGAGTTTCCCTTTTCGGAAGAACCTGCATCTCATTTTCCGTATCATAGATTCTTCCCGGTCTGACGCCCAAAAGTACGGCGCCGGCCTAAAAATCGGGAAAGGGAACAAAAAGATCCCTAAGACCGGAAATTTGTCCGGAGAATCCTTACAATGGAAAGCCAGTCTCGGGAAATGGATTTCCCGAAATCGCGATGGATCCAGAAAGGAGGATATATGGAATACTCGATCACATTATTAGTGGGAATCCTAGTCGGATTCTCTCTGGCATTTTTCCTAGCAAAGAGATTGTACGGTTCGGAATCCGGAATCTCCCCGTCCGAGCACGAAAAATTAAAGATGGAAGTCGCTGCATTGAGAGCGACGGAACTGCGCTCCAAAGAGAGGACGACCCAGTTGGAATCGGACCTCAAAACCGTTTCCGAAAAGAACACGCAAGCGATCGGAGCTTGGCAAGCCATGAAAAAGGAATCCGATCTGTTAAAGGAAAGATTGGAGAACCAAAAAAAGGAATTCGAAGAACTGACCTCCAAGTTAAAGGAGGAATTCAAAAACCTGGCCAATCAGGCTCTCTTGGATAATTCCCAAAAATTCAATCTCCAAACCCAGGAAAAGCTGGGGGACCTACTAAAGCCATTGAAGGAAAACATAGAGAGCTTCGGAAAGAAAGTGGAAGTCTCGGCACAGGAGACGAAGATCAGCACCGCCACTCTGAAGGAGCATATTTCCTCTCTGACCAAGTCGAACGAAAGCCTTCAAACGGAAGCCAAAAATCTAGCGGAGGCTCTTCGAGGAGACAAAAAAGCCCAAGGAGACTGGGGAGAGGAAATTCTCGAAGGAATCTTGGAACGAAGCGGCCTGAGAGAAGGAGAGGAATTTTTTCGTCAGGCCAGCTTTAAAGACGAAGAAGGAGGCAAACGACCCGACGTGATCGTACGATTGCCGGGTAACCGTTGCGTGGTGGTGGATTCCAAGGTCTCCTTAAACTCTTACGTCTCGTTTTACGGAGCGACCGAGGAGACCGAAAAGGAAATCTATTTGGAACAGCACGCTGGTGCGCTCCGAAAACACGCCAAGGATCTTGCCAGGAAAAACTACCAATATCTGGAAGGTCTGAACTCTCCGGATTTCGTACTCATGTTTCTTTACAGTGAACCGGCCTTGTTTTGGGCTCTTCGAAAAGATCCTTCCCTAGCTTTGGAGGCGTACCAACAAAACGTCCTCATCGTTACTCCGTCCTCCCTGATGATTTCCCTCAAAATGGTTTCCAATATCTGGAGACTAGAAGACCAGGACCGAAACGCAAAAGAGATCGCCCGCCAATCCGGATTGCTTTTGGAAAAATTGGGAAATTTCGTGACGGACCTGGAAAAAGTGGGGGGTGCCTTAAGCGTCACGCAAGGACATTACGAAAATGCGATGAAGAAATTGAAATCCGGAAAAGGAAATATCCTGAAAAAAGCCGGAGAGCTCATGGAGTTAGGCGCTGGCGTCTCCAAGGAAGAGACGAAAAAAAAGCTTTCGGGCTTTGCGGACGAGGAAGAAGAGGACGAACCTTCCCTGCTCTCGGCGGATTAAAAGGCTCAAATCGGATCGGAATCCGGATTGTGCCTGCCGCCGACGACCGGCATTTGCTCCGTGCACCTCTTTAAATACAAAAGGGAGGTCTTGTCTCCGGGATACACTCGGAGCGCCTCCCGAAAAGTTTCGCCGGCATCCATAAATCGACCGGAAAGAAACGCATCGACACCTTTTTCAAAAACCGTCTTGGAATTCCGAAACGCCTCTTGTTCCGCTTCGCTCAGATAATCTCCGATCTCGTAGATAAAAACCTCTTCTTTCTTTCCTTTGATCGGAATCCGATCCAGTTTTCGACTCAAAAATCGTTCCCTGTTCTTCAGACTCGAATAGGTGTCTTGGCTCAAAAGGATTCCAGTGCCGTAAAATTTGGTCAAGACCTCCAACCGCGCAGTCACATGAACCGCCTCGGAAATAACGGTGCTATCCATTCTTCCCTCGGCTCCGATCAATCCCAAGATCGATGATCCGGTATGGATTCCGATTCCGACCCGAATGGGGCGACGGCCTTCCGCCAATCTTTGACGATTGTATACGAGGATTTCTTTTTGCATCTGAATCGCCGCGAGCACCGCATCATCCGGAGATTCCGAAAATAGGGCCATAATCCCGTCTCCGAAATATTTCTCCACAAAGCCGCGGTTGGTCCGAATGACGGGTTCCATTCTGCCTAGATACGTATTCAGAAACTCGAAATTTTCCTCCGCATTCATGCTTTCGGAAATTTCCGTAAAGGATCGGATATCGGAAAATAGAATGGTCACTTCCCGCCTTACCTGATCGCCCGGCTTCAACTCCGCAAAGCTACGTTTGTCGAGTAGACCTAAAAACTTGCGCGGAACGAAACTGCTATAAGTGGAATTGATCCGACGCAACTCTTCCGCCAACGCTTCCTTTTCGCGATACAAATCCCCGTAACGAAAAGAGAGAACGAAGGTCTCTATCATCACCAGCACGAGCAACCCTAAGGGCAAAAAGGAACGGGTTTTGAGGATTTGGTGGGCGGAAAGCACTTCGATCACCCCCGCCGTGGAAAGGATCGAATAGCCGACCATCAGAGGGATCGCGTACGGTTTGCGCTTCCAAACGGCCAATCCCAGAACGTAAACGACGAGAATGATGGACGCAAACATGGATGCCTGGTAATACGGAATCGCCTTCGATGCCTCCGGAAAAGGCAGAAATGCACCGATCGAAAAAACCAGACCGAGACCGTAAAAACTTCCCATCCAAACCCGGGGGAAAAGATCGGGATAAATGCTTCTGAGATAATGAAGACCTAAAGGAAGAGAGAGATAGAACGTGAGATATTCCAATCTCATCGAAGTCAGATAACCGAAGGATGGAAAATAAGAGAGCAGAATCTTATCCTCGGTCACCAAAATCCTAACGAATAGAGTGAAGCAAAACAGCCCGAAAGGCAAAGGAGAAAGGTCCTGCCTCCGAATCAAAAACAATCCGATATGGTACAGGAAGGTCAAAAAGAAAATGCCTCCCAAAAACCAATCCATGTCCCGGAACCTGGTCACTTCTTCTCTTAACGCGGAGGATTCGCCGAACCGGATCCCGTACCAAAGACCTCCGAATCTATGATGAAAATTAGAAATTTCTAATGTTACTTTCGCGGTCGAAACTCCCAAGGAATTCCATTCGCCGAACGAGCTCCTGCTCTCGGGAACGCTGGAAGCCGGATCCCTGCCTACGATTCCTGACTTCAGAACCTTAGTTCCGTTCACGTAAAGATCGAATGCTGTTGCCTGACCCTTGGAATAAAACGCGAGACTCGGAGTGTTCTTCGGAAGAAGGATTTCGAGTTTCATCGTAGCGTAACCCGAGCCCATCCAAACGCCCGGAACCGCAAAGAGGGATTTTTTTTCTTCCGCATTTCCATCGGAAGCCAATCTGTCAGGATAATACTCCCAATCTCCGGTAAGATCCAGAAGCGGATGTCGTTGAAAATCCCAATCTCTAAGATCTAGAATTCCGTTCGAGACCTTCGGCCTTTCCTCGGTTTGCCGGGAACAGGCAGAGGCAAAAAAAAGGAACGGTCCGAGAATGGACAGGAAGAAAAAGAATCGAATCGCCGAAAGGCGACTGAATTCGATGATTCGTTTCAACGTTACGTTCCCCTCAGTGATATAAGCATAATCGAAAAGGCGGTACGTCAAGAGAATTGTTCCGAACGAACGGGTCTTTCTTTTTTTCCTTTACCAATGCCTCCTATCTCCGATTCTCTTTCACATGAAAAAAAGGATTTCCCGAATTTCTTGTTCTGCTCCGCTCCTATGTATCTTACTTTTCTCGAACGGCTGCGGAGATCGTTTACGCGGAAAGCCGACTCCTGCCATTCCGGAAATCGCGGGTTTTTATGTGAGCGATCAATCGCTTAATTGGAGTAAAGAAAACCGCCTCAAAATCCAGACGCTTTGGATTCGGAAAAACGCAAGAGAGGAATTGGAGTTCGTAAATAAAACCCTCGTTCGACTGCAATTTAGACTGAGCGAAAATAGGGAAGAAATCAAGCTGAGATCCGGCAAACTGGTCACGAGCGGTCATGAATTATTATTCTTCGAATCTATATTCAAAGAATTGAATAGACTTTATTCGGGAAAAAACACCAGCGACCCGAAACATTGGGACGTCAAATCCTTCGGCCCTTTTGTCAAAGTCAAGGAAGTCGGACATATCCTGACGGATGCTTCGGGAAGGAGCGCCGAGATTTCCGCAAACATGAACGTCATTCGGTTTTCCGACGGGGAATCGTACAGGAGGATAGGTTCTCCTTTAATCGGAAGAATCAACGTCAATCTGGGAAGAAGCAGAAAGAATTTCGACAACGAGACCGCCGGAGTCCTATTTTACGAACTTTCCCCGGAAATGTATCCCGGAAAAGAAGGGCGAAAATACGTGCTCGGATTTTTCTCCACGACGGACGACCTTTCCGTAGATATGCCGGTAATCGTCGGAAACATTCCGGGAACCGTAGCGGAAGTTTTCGAACATTTAGCAGTGGTGGAAATCCAACCGAAAACCGGTGTCTCCCCCTCTCCTTTAGATCCGATCCTTTTGGTCGGATCCGTGGATCAAAAGGCTGCCTCACAAAAACAAGGAGCGGAAGAATTGATCCGCAGATTAAAGCAGGATCCGAACGTCTCTAAAGAAGAACTGATCCGTGAATTGGAAAAGATCAAGAACAAATAAACGTTCAGACGTCGCAAAGGCCTTGCAATCCCTTTAGGAAATCTTTGCGACGATTTCCTAAAGGTGCAAAAAAACGTTCGTCAAATGCCTCGACTTTCTGTACGGCAACCTTCAATAAATTTTTCCCTTCCGAAGTGACTCGTACCAGCTTAGCTCTGGTATCCGAATCATGGGCGAACCGACTGACCATTTTCTTTCCTTCTAGAGTCCGGAGCGCAGTGGAAGTGCTCATCGGGTCCGTCTTTGCCTGGTCGGAAATTCTGATTTGAGTGGTTTCCACCCCCGAACATTCCAACCAATATGTGACCGCCAAAACCACGAACTGTGCATGAGTGAGATCCAAAGGCTCCAGTATTTTTCGGATCTCCCTCTGCCAAAGATTGGAAACCTGCCAAAGCAAAAAGCCGGGGCTATCCTCGGCTTTATCGAATCCAAAAACTTCATCCTTTGACATCTGCACCCATCCGCTCGGCAATCCTTTCGAAATCCGTCGATCCGATTTCCAAGATTCCGAAACGGAAAGGAAAACCCCAGGATTTTTTATTTCGAATAAAATCCAAATCCTGGACAAGAGGAAGTATCTCCGCATCCTGCGAAGGAAGAAAAGAAACCTTTCTCCGAAACGGAATGAAGTCCGCACTCATAGGAAACGAAAACACCTCGTCGTCCTTGATCCTTCCGATCGCGGTAAATTTCCGACAAAATTCCTTTTCCCCAAATTTTTCTTTGGAGGAATATACCAGAACCCAATCTCCCTGCCTCATGCGCGCAAGAGGCCCCTTTTTCCCGTGGCAAGCCTGAATGATTCCGTTTTCCTTCCCGTTTTGCGCGTGATCCCGAGAGGCCACTACGATCCAATAGCGATTCATTTCTTGGCCTTCTTTACGAAATCGGCAAACGTACGGATCTCCGTCTCCATATTCCTCGCCTGCTCCTCTCCGATGATCTTCTTCCACAGAAAACCTAACGGTCCCCGAATGCTCAATTCCACTTTTACTTCTGTTCCGCCTTTTACATCCCGGAAGAAATGTAGAAACTTCATTTTGGCCCCCGGCAAACTGGTTTCGTCTCCGAGGATAAAAGGAGATTCCGCTTCCGTAATCCTCACTTTTACTTTGGGTCCATCCTTTGGCTTCAGATCGAATACCGTTCCAACGACCACAGGGCCTTCGATCTTAGTCCAAAGTAGGCCCTCATCCCACTTGGGCCAATTTGCCACGTCCGCCCTGGCCTTCCAAAGCTCCTCCGCAGATACCCCGTCCACTTTCGTATCATACTTGAATTCCCACATATTCCCTCCGTTAATAAGCAAACTTATAATATATATGTATATAATATGTATACTTACTATCAAGCATTTTACTATCTAAAGACCGTTTTTTTGGGAAAAAAGAAATAAAAAAGGCGCCCCCTTGCGGAAAGCGCCCCACTAAGATCGGAAACCAGTTCGGTTTATTGGTTACTTTTTGCGTTGGATGCCATTTTCAGGAAATAGCCGTTCGTATCGTACCATGCTTGACCCAAGTACAAAGCGTTCGTAGCCTCCAAGTGATCGATTCCGGTAGTGGTAATCGGATAAGAAGGTCCCCCTTTCCAGCTTCCCCATTGTTGAGAAGAAGCCGGCACCACTCCGTCGTTGCTCACGCTCTGTCCGTAAAAAGGAGCCCCGATTGCGCAGATCGGATAGATCAATCCCATTGCCGGGTGCTGGATCAGATCCGGAATGGTAATCGTGGAACCGAAGGAATAATATTTTACTCCCGATGCATTTGGAGTGGAACTGTTAAACGCCGCGGCGCCGTCCGTGGTTAAAAGTTTCAAAGCCGCAACCGCGTTTTCGTTGGACTGGCCGTACACGAACCCAACGACTGCATTCAGGACGGTTCCTACATAAGGGAGAGCCCAACTAGGAATCACGGCCAAAACTACATTGGCAACCGGACTACCGTAATGCGGTGTGTTTAGTGTGGTCAGAGTCGCTACGTTTCCCGAAAATCCTAGGTTAGAAACCAGGTATCTCGCGTCCATACCGCCTTGGGAATGCCCGATAATATGCACCTTACCGGTGTAATTCGCAGCCGCCATCGCTGTTTGAATAGCCGTCTTTAATTGGACGGCTCTTTGCGAAGAAGAACCGGTAGCGGTGACGCTGGGTGTAATAACTGTGGCTCCTTGGGATTGGAGATAAGCCGCATTTCCACCCCAATAGTCCACCACTCCCGTGGCTTTTCCCCATCCGAACAAGCCATGAGCCAACACGATGGGATAACTTCCCGCCAAAGGTTTGCTGGAAGAACCGCCGCCGGAAGCTTGGACCGCTCCGGAAATTAGCAGAGTCAGTCCGATAATCCAAATCCTCAACACTCTAGACATTTTTTTAACCTCTTCTCTTTACTATTCATCACTATATGGAAGCCCTCCGTTTCCTCGGCCAGAACCGAAAGGAGGGGAAAGACTTCCTGATTTATTTTTCAATTGCGATCAATTGTTCGAAAACAATCAGAATTTTATTTCATACGTTTGTTATATATAAATTCCCTTTGGCTCATCCTTACCGAACACTGCTCGGCAAGTAGACTCTATGGATTGCAATACCATTCCTGTTCTAAAAGGTCAAGAAAAGATTGTGAATGAGAAGAAAGAAAATAGGCAAAAAATTTTTATATATCAATCGATCGTTATACTTCCACAGACAGAAAACCCTAGAAGGGACGATCTAGTTTCCGTTTTTTGATAGAGGAAACGGATGTTTTTGAAAGGGATAGAGCCGCCTTTTAGATATCCAGGCGGGTTTGTTGCTTTGGGTCAGAAGGGAGAAGTCCGCGAGACTTCAGCTTTTGGAGGACTTTTTCGGCGATTTTCTTCCCCCAAATTTCTCCCACTTGCATGGATTCCTGGGTGATTTGAGGATTCTTTTCCAAAAGTTTTTTACCCACCGGCGAATTGTAAAATGCGGTGATCTCCCGGATTTCTTCGATCGTAAAATACTTATCGTAAATCGGAACGATCAGTTCGACCATATCCTCTCCATGAAGTTCTTTCCGGAAGTCTTCCCAGAATTCCTCCGGAATCTGGGGCATCAGTTGCTTGAAACGGGAAATCATCTGGCCGACCACCAAAACGCCCATCTTCTCCGAACCGGAGGAAATCAAAAGTCGGCGGATCTCCTCTTTCTTGATGTCTTCAGAGAAGATAGGGACGGTAAGAAAAAGAGAAAAAACGATCCAGGAAGACAAACGACGATTCATGTTCTTACTCCGGCCATCCCTTCAGAATGACCCAAAGCGGAGAGAAAGTAAAGCCGTTTCGTCGATACCGAACGAAGAACCGTTTTTTCTAGAGGAAAAAAATCCGGGAAATTTTCCGAAAACTCCTGCGATGAAGTCTTTTTTTCCGGCTTTTAGCGTCCCGCACGTTTGCGCATATTCGGATCTAGGATCTTTTTACGCAGCCTCATGCTCATGGGGGTGACTTCCAACAATTCGTCGTCGTCCAAGAATTCTATATTCTGCTCCAGACTGAACCTACGAGGAGGAACGAGACGGATCGCTTCGTCCGCGCCAGAAGAGCGAACGTTGGTCAATTTCTTTTCGCGAACCGGATTCACTTCCAGATCGTTTTCCCTGGAGTGGATGCCTATGATCATTCCCGGATACACTGAGGTTTGCGGGTCGATCAGAAGTTCGCCCCGTTCCTGGATCTTCCACAGCGCGTAACCGGTGGTTTCTCCCGAGTCCATGGAAATGAGGGCTCCGTTTTTACGACCGGGAATTTCTCCCTTATAGATGTCGAAGCGGAGATAGCGGCTGGACATGACGCCTTCTCCCTTGGTTTCGGTCACGAAATATCCGCGGAAGCCGATAATGCCTCTGGTCGGGATCACGAATTCCACCCGAGTCATTCCGGAAGGATGAGCCTCCATCAACTGAAGCTCGCCTTTCCGTCGATTCAGTTCGGCGATGATACTCCCGGTAAACTGGTCCGGCAGATCCATCACCAGATATTCATAGGGTTCCAGCTTTTCCCCGTTTTCTCCCTTTTTAATGATCACTTCCGGACGGGAGACCTGGAGTTCGAATCCTTCTCTGCGCATAGTTTCGATCAATACGGAGAGGTGGAGTTCTCCCCTACCCAAAATCTTAAATCGATCCTTGTCGTCGGTCTCCTCCAAACGCATTGCTACGTTCGTTTCCAACTCCCGATCCAACCTTTCCCGGATATTCCGAGTGGTTACGAACTTTCCTTCCTTACTGGCAAACGGAGAGTTGTTGACCATGAAATACATGGACACGGTAGGTTCTTCCACCTCTATCGCAGGCATGGGCGCCGGTTTTCCGGGCTCGCAAACCGTGTCCCCGATAAACACGTCGGGAAGTCCGGCAATTGCCACGATGTCCCCCGCTTCGGCGGTATCGATTTCGTTTCTTTTCAAACCTTCAAAATTATATAATTTCGTAACTTTTAATATTTGGGCTTCGTCCCGTCCGTTCTTTTTGGGGGAAAGCTGGACGACGTTCATCCCTTTTTGGAGATTTCCGTTATAGATCTTTCCGATCGCGATCCTTCCCACATAATCGTTGTAGTCGAGGGAAGTGACTTGGAATTGGAGAGGCGCTTCCGCATTCGCTTTAACGGGAGGAACGTGCTTCAGAACCATATCCAAAAGAGGATCCAGATCCTTACCCGGAGCATCCTCCAGTTTACCTACCGCCCAGCCTTGTTTTGCGGAAGCGTAGATGATAGGAAAATCCAATTGTTCGTCGCTGGCGCCTAAATCGCTGAACAGATCGAAGGCCATATCTACAACCGCGGAAGGTCTCGCTCCGTCCCTGTCTATCTTATTGATGACCAAAATCGGCTTATGCCCTAATTGCAGGGACTTGCCGAGTACGAAACGAGTTTGGGGCATGGGTCCGTCGAAAGCGTCCACGAGCAATAGGCAGGAATCCGCGGTAGAGAGCACGCGCTCTACTTCCCCGCCGAAGTCCGCGTGACCCGGAGTGTCCACGATATTGATCCGCGTACCCTTATAAATCACCGCCGTATTTTTGGCTTTGATCGTGATCCCTTTCTCCCTTTCCAGGTCGTTGTGGTCCATGATCCTCTCACCATCTTCCTTGGCGGTGACGGCTCCGGTCTGCCTGAGGATCCCATCCAGGAGAGTCGTCTTTCCGTGGTCTACGTGTGCGATAATGGCGATATTGCGGATTTCCATGCTAAAAACCAAAATTTCCCGAGGGGCCAGGGTGGCAAGGTCGATTTAGGCCTTCGACGCTTTGTACATTACGTTTTAGAAACAAATCGCAGGAACAAAAACCGATCAGATTTCGGGAAGAGGAATACGATCCGTCTCTCCCGGGACCGTTCCAAAGCGATCCTCCTTCCATTCCTTTTTGGCCCGTTCTATTCTTTCCAAGGAACTGGACACGAAATTCCACCAGAGGTGTTTCCTTTCGGGCAAAGGCTCTCCACCCAAAAGAATGGCCCGAGTGCTCGTTTCCGCACGGAACTTGATGGATCCGCCCAAAGGATAGACAGCCATTTCCCCGACTCCTACGATCCTTCCTTCCGCATCTAGACCCCCTCTGGCGACGTAAACCGCTGCCTCTTGGTTGGAAGGAACGGGAAGTTCCACTTCCGCTCCCGGTTCGATCTCGAAATCTGCATAGAACAAAGGGGAATATGTTTTTACGGGAGAAACCTCTCCCAAAAAGGCCCCGGCAATCAGCCTCAGTTCCCAACCTCCTCCGCTCAATTCCGGAAATTCATCTCTTCCGTAATGAAAAAATTCGGGCGGAGTCTCCTCGAATTCCTGGGGCAAAGCCGCCCAGGTCTGGATCCCCTCTAGGATCTGGTACTCCGGATCCGGCTGGGAATGCTCACTATGAGCGATTCCTGAACCGGCGGTCATCCAATTGACTTCGTACGGCCGAATGATTTGCCGAGTTCCTAGAGTATCCTTATGCAATACGACACCGTCGTAAAGATACGTAACTGTGGACAAACCGATGTGAGGATGGGACCGAACGAGCAATTCTTCTCCGGTCTTCAGAGAAACCGGTCCCATATGATCTAGAAAAACGAAAGGGCCGACGGCCCGAGCTTCGAGATTCGGTAGAATCCTGCGAACCGTAAATCCGTCGCCCAGATCCTTTAATTTTCCGGTAAGGTATTTCATATCAATTCTTAGACAAGTCGTGAATTCGTTGACACGGTTCGAAAGTGGGATTTCCTTCGCATTCCGGTCCGTGTTCTTTCATCCGTCGCTCTGTTCTAGTTTGAAGTTTTTTGAAGTCAATTATTATGGCTCCCTGCGAATGCATAAATTTTTCTTTTCCGCCTGTATTTTTCTCTTTTTAGCGGGAAGCTCCCTTTTTTCCGAACCCTTACTACTGGGTAGAGAAGAATCCCAAAGCATATCCGATCGGATGGAATATTTTCAGGATGAAACCGGCAAACTGGATTTGCAGGATATTCTCCGGACTTCTCCTTCCTTCCGACCCAACCGCAGGAAAAATCTTCATTTAGGCTATACGAATTCGGCGGTATGGGTCCGCTTCTCCCTCCAAAACGAGAACCGTATTGGTCAGGAATATCTGATCGTTTCCGAATTTCCTTATTCGGATCGGATCGTTTTTTACGAAACCGAAAAGGGAAAAATCCTGCGCTCCATCGTTACGGGAGATACCCTACCCTTCCATACTCGGGATGTAAAGCACAGGTATTTCGCGTTCAAAACCGACTTCGAATCGGGGGAAACCAAAGATTACTACCTGCGTTATACCAATGACGGGCCGATGAGCATTCCCCTCGTCGTCAGCCCCACTAGAATCTATCTGGAAAAAAGTACAGCGGAAACGTTAGCGCTCGGATTCTTTTACGGGTGCATACTGATCATGATACTGTACAATTTCTTCCTGTTCACTTCCATTAGAGAACTGGACTATTTGTATTACGTAATCTATCTCGTCTTCGTTTTTCTGACCCAGATCAGCTTTAACGGTCTTGCGAATCGATTCCTTTGGGGCGAATTTCCGACATGGGGGAACGTCTCTACGAACGTTCTTTCCCTTTTCGCGTTCTGCGCTTCGGCTCTTTTCAGTCGGCAGTATCTCCGCCTTGACGAACGTTCCTTCGGAAACCGGATCCTGAAAATCTTCGCGGCATCCACCCTCATTTTCGGAGTCGCCTCCATCTTTGCGCCGATCCGTTTCTCCTCTTTGGTCTCCGTTTTCATAGGCCTGGTACATCCGATCCTGTTGATCGGAATCGGACTGACAAGACGCCTGCAAGGATACAAACCCGCCGGATTCTTTTTGCTCGCCTGGATCTCTATGGAGGCCGCGATTTTTCTCACCTCGCTCCAAAGGTTAGGAGTATTCGATTCCGTTATGTTAGGCGAATACGCGATTCATGTAGGCACTACCCTGGAGGTTACTCTGCTTTCCTTCGGACTTGCCGACAGCATCAATTCGCTCAAGGAAGAGAAGCAGCGGATGATTCTGGCCCAAAATGAAACCCTCGAGGAAAGAATCGCAGCCAAAACGAAGGACCTGGAAATCGCTAAGGAAGAAGCCGAGGAGGCAAACCTTCAAAAATCCAGATTTCTCGCCCATATGAGCCACGAAATCAGGACTCCCATGAACGGAATATTAGCGATGTCTAAAATGCTCCTGGAATCCGAGCCTCCTGGGGAAAAAAAGGAAACCCTAGGCATCATTGCGGCCGGAGCCGATAATTTACTCACGATCATCAACGATATCCTAGACCTTTCCCGAATCGAATCCGGAAAACTGGACCTGGTCTACGAGTCCTTCCGTACCGACGATTTCCTATCGGAAATACTCGGAATTATCCGCCTCCGAACCGAGGAAAAAGGGATCATCCTGAAACTGGACCAATCCCCCGAAGTTCCCGAGTTCATTCATACCGACAAGACCCGCTTGGCCCAGATTCTGTTGAACCTTCTCGGGAATTCCTCCAAATTTACTGTTCAGGGAGAAATTCGATTGTCCGTCCGTGTTCAGGAAAAAAGCCCCGATTCCGTACTCCTGGAATTTTCCGTGAGGGATACCGGGATCGGAATTCCGGAGAATCGCATCCCTCACCTTTTTCAACCGTTCACGCAAGGGGACAATTCCATCACGAGAGCCTATGGAGGCACCGGTCTCGGATTGGCGATTTCCAGACGTTTGACGGAATTGCTTGCCGGTACGATTTCCGTGAAAAGCAAACCCGGAGCTTGGACGGAATTTACATTTACGATCCCTTCCTCTACATCTGGAAAAAATTCCGAAAAAAACACGGAACCGATCCCGCCTCCTCCTAAGGAAACCGAGATTCTGGTTGTGGACGACAATGCGGCCAACCAAATCATCGTGGAACGGATCCTAAAAAAAATCGGCCATTCAGTGACCATTGCCTCGGGGGGAAAGGAAGCGCTGGAATGGTTGGGCAAAAAGGAATTTTCGGTCATCTTAATGGATCTGGAAATGCCCGGGTTAGACGGTTTCGAAACCACGAGAAGGATCAGAAACGATTCGAAAGGGGGAAAAGCCCCGATCATCATCGCCTTGACCGCCCATGTGATGAAGGAATTCGAACAACTCAGTTACGAAGCCGGTATGGACGATTTTCTATCCAAACCGATAGACCCTGCCGTTTTACGGGAAAGGATCGAATATTGGATCCAAAAATCGGCCTGAAGCACCAAGGCAGGGATTCCGCTACACAAAACTGGTCAAAAATCGAGACAACTAGGCCTACTGAAGCAACTTGACAGGAGATCTCTTCACACCAAACTGGTCAAAAATCGAGACAACTAGGCCTAGAATACGATGTTCGCGATCATATCTGTCGGGAATCGACAATTTAAAGTAACCCAGGATTCTGAATTCCTGACGGAAAAAACCGGAAAAAAACCCGGAGACACCTTCGATGCTAAGGTTTTACTGTTCGCGGAGAACAACAAGGTTCATATCGGTTCTCCCGATCTGAAATCCGCTAAGGTCTCCTTGAAGGTCGTGGATGACGTCAAAGGCGAAAAAATCCGCGGATATATTTATAAAAAGCGCAAGAACTCCCAAAGAACCTGGGGCCACAGACAACAGCTCCAGAAACTAAAGGTAGTTTCCCTCTCGGCGGTTTGATCCGAGTAAAAATCCTCCGAAAGGGAGAAGGGTTTCAGGGCCTTGAATCGGTCGGACACGCATCGACTCGACAGGGCGCCAAAGGATCCAATCTACTCTGCGCGGCGGTCGGAACTCTGGTCCAATCCTTATACCTCCATCTCTGGAAGGAAGGAAAGGCGGAATCCGCGGAAATCCGGGACGGTTTCTTGAAATTCGAGATCCGCTCCGGTTACGAGACAGATCTTCATGTCCGAGCAAACTTCGATTTCGTAAGGGACGGACTGGAAAATTTGAGGGAACAATATCCCTCTGAAATAGAACTCATAGGAGAATAGACGATGGCACATAAGAAAGGTGGCGGTTCTTCGAAAAACGGACGGGATTCCCAATCCAAGCGTCTCGGCGTCAAACGTTTCGGTGGAGAGCTGGTTCTGGCCGGGAATATTCTGGTTCGCCAAAGAGGCACCAGGCTCCAGGCCGGAAAAAATGTCGGATTAGGAAAAGATCATACTCTTTTCTCCTTGGTCCATGGTAGAGTGAAATTCGAGCAGGTCACCAAGACCAAAATGCAAGTTTCGGTTTATCCGGAATAAAGCCAGCTCCTATACCATTAGGAGATTTTGAAAAGAAAGGCCGCTGAGGAATCCTCCTCGAGCCTTTCTTTTTCTGTTTCAGGACGATAAACCAAAATGGAAAAGTTCGTAGACGAAATCGTAATCGAGGTGACTGCGGGCCACGGCGGAGCCGGTTCCATGCATTTTCGTCACGAGAAATATGTAGAGTTCGGCGGACCCGATGGAGGTGACGGAGGAATAGGAGGAGACGTCTTATTCCGAACGAACCTTTCCATGATCACCTTGGACCGGTATCTTACGAAAAGAAAGTTCCGGGCTATGGAGGGATTTCCGGGAGAAGGAAACAACCGCTCCGGAAAGAAAGGCGAAGACCTGATTCTTTTCGTTCCCCTAGGAACCCAAATTTACGACGAAGACAGCGGTGAACTTCTTTTCGACTTCATCGCCGACGAATTGGAATTCTGCGTAGCGAAAGGAGGACGGGGAGGAAAAGGGAATTCCCATTTCAAATCCTCCACTCACCAAGCGCCGAAATTTTCCCAACCTGGAGAAGACGGAGAATACAAACACCTTCGTCTCAGCCTAAAATTGCTCGCAGATGTGGGCATCGTAGGACTTCCGAACGCAGGCAAGTCCACCCTACTCTCCAAAATCACGGAGGCCCATCCTAAAATCGCGGGCTACGCCTTCACCACCCTTTCTCCCAATCTGGGAGTGGTAAAGAGAAGGGGAGATATCTACCGGTATACGATCGCGGATATCCCGGGAATCGTAGAGGGGGCGAGTAAAGGGATCGGCCTCGGACTCTCCTTTTTGAGGCACATAGAGCGGGTAAAAGGGATCCTTTACGTCTTCGACGCCAGCGCTTTGGATATAGAATCCGACTTCAAAATGCTAAGAGCGGAATTAGAAACTTATAATAAACAATTACTAGACCGTCCCCATTTGATCGTATTGAACAAGATCGATGTGTGGGAAGACCAAAACTTCACCAAAGAACTTCTGGAATCCGTTTCTTCCTTGGGGAAAGTGATTCCGATTTCTGCAAAGGAATCGGTCAATCTGGAGCGATTACTGGAAATCATGGACGAAACTTTCTTTAAACACGAATTGGAAAAGCATAAGGTAACCGACGAAGAAAGACAAGCGACGGAAGGCCAGGATGAATAGATCGGATTTGGACGAAAAAATCCGTAACGCGAACACCGTCGTAATCAAGATCGGCTCTGCCAGACTATCTGGCTCGGAAGAGGAAGTGAACGATTTTCTATTCCAATTGGTAGCGGATGTGCGCCACCTACGCGATCAGGGAAAAAAAGTCGTAGTGGTTTCCTCGGGCGCGATCGCACGGGGAAGAAAAATGTCGGAAACTCTTCCCTCAATCGTGAACGCCGGAGACTCGCTTTCCGAGAAGCAGGCCTTGGCCGCGATGGGACAGAATCGTCTCGTCAATCTCTACGACAGTTTTTTTTCCAAGGTCAACCTACCCATCGCTCAGATCCTATTCGGAGTTCTGGATCTGGAAACGGGAGAAGGATTCAAAAACCTGAAAAGCACATTCCGCCAACTCCTGGACTGGGGGGTGCTCCCGATCGTGAACGAAAACGATTCGGTCGCCACGGAAGAACTTAAGTTCGGAGACAACGACGTTTTGTCCGCCGTGGTCAGTCTAATCGTAGAAGCCGATATCCTCGTCATCCTCACGGGAGTCTCCGGTTTTCTTCGGGAAGGAAAAACCGTTTCCTATCTTCCGGAAGTCGGTTCGGAGGAACTCGCAAACGCGGGAGGCCCGAGCGGACCGGGAACAGGCGGGATGTACACCAAACTTAAGGCGGCGACCATCCTAAAAGAGGCCGGAATCCCTACGGGAATCATAGACGGAGCGGAGAAAAACTGCGTGCGTCGTTTCTTGGAAGAGAATAGACTGGGGACATTGGTGGGAGGAAACGGCAAAAACCGTTCCTATTCCGAGGAGGAGATCAAGTCTATCCTCCAGTCCAAGAGAAACGGAGGAACATCCAGATGATCCAAAGATCCGTCGAACTCGAATACGTGGAGGAACTCTGCCGTAAGGCCCAGACCGCCTCTCGTGAATTACGAAAACTGAATACTTTCCGAAAAAACTCCGTCTTGGAAAAACTCGCCGAAGCCTTACAGGCGAGAAAATCTACAATCCTTTCGGAGAACTCCAAGGACCTGACCGCAGGGAAAGAAAAGGGATTGTCGGAAGCGATGCTAGATCGTTTAGCCTTGGATGAAAAGAGAATCTCCAATCTCTCTAAGGCCGTATTGGAAATCAAGGCCCTCCCCGACCCGATCGGAGAAGTGGTCCGCGGACTCACTCTTCCTAACGGAATCAGACTCTCTACAAAGCGAGTCCCCCTAGGCGTAGTGATGGTGATCTACGAGTCCAGACCGAATGTGACGATAGACGTGGGAGCCCTTTCCTTCAAATCGGGGAACTCCTGCATTTTAAGAGGAGGAAGCGAAGCTTTCCATTCGAATCGTATCCTCTCCGACATCTTTCGGGATTGTATTTCTGCCGCGGGAATTTCTCCGGACGTCGTCACCTTCGTGGACCAAACGGATCGCGAATTCATGCTCCCTTTCCTGAAACAGACCCGCACCGTGGACTTGGTCGTTCCTAGAGGGGGCGAAGGGCTGATCCGTTTCGTTTCCGAAAACTCTCTGATTCCTGTGGTCAAGCACGACAAAGGAGTCGTAAATCTGTACATAGATAAGACGGCCGACCCTAAAAAAGCGGTCCCGATCGCGCTGAATTCCAAAGTGCAGCGCCCGGGAGTCTGCAACGCGGTCGAAAATTTGGTTCTCCATTCCGGCTATCCTCATTCCAAAGAACTGTTGCAATCCCTCTCCGAGAAAGGAGTCCGACTTTTGTTGGATCCTCCTTCCCTGGCTCTGTTTCCTTCCGGCGAACCGGTGAAAAACGAGAATTATTGGGAGGAATTTTTGGATCTCCGACTCTCCGTAAAAACGGTGGATACCATCGAAGAAGCGGTGCATTTTATCTCGGAAACTTCTTCCGGTCATACGGAGGCCATCGTGACTGAGGATCTGCAAGCGGCGAACTACTTCAAAGAATCCTTAGACTCGGCTGCACTCTTCGTGAATCTCTCCACAAGATTCCATGATGGAGGGGAATTCGGACTAGGCGCGGAAGTGGGAATCTCCACCGGCAAACTTCATGTTCGAGGACCGATGGGCCTGGTCCACCTTACGACTACGACCACATTCGCGGAAGGAGAAGGTCAGGTCCGGAGTTGATTCCGAAACCTAGAGAGAACTCATGCCCATTCCTGCCGCGATGCCGAACGTAACGGGAATTTTCGGCGGCAGTTTCGATCCTCCTCACCTCGGACATCTCGGAATTGCGGAATCTTTTTGGCGGGAATTTCCGGAGGCCTCCGAACTTTGGATCCTTCCCAACTCCCTCTCTCCCGCAAAAAACGAAAAGCACGTTTCCACCGGAATCATTCTGGACATGCTCCACCTCCAATTCGGAGAAATGAAAAACACGAGGATTCTGGATCTGGAACTGCAAAAATCCGGCCCGAGTTATACGTACGATACCTTGTCCGAACTGAAGAGAATCATGCCGGAACGGGATTATCTTCTGCTGGTGGGAGAAGACCAGTACGCCGCATTTCATCTCTGGAAAGAATGGAAAGGAATCCTATCTCTTGTAACGACCCTTCTCGTATTTCGCAGAACTTCCGAGATCACTCCCCTCAATCCTGAGTTGGATCGATTCCGCGAAAAGATCGTTTTCTTGAAGAACCCGATCGTTCCCGCCGCTTCCTGCGACCTCCGACAAGAACTTCCGGAAGCGATCCGGACAAAGCGGAAACCGATTGCGCTCACCGAGGCAGTGTGGCAAAAGATTCTAGAGACGAACTCGTATTCGAAGTGAACCCATGAACCCGGAAACGATACAAAAACAAACGGAATACTTCATCCGGATCGTTCCGGAGGAAATCACAGTGACCCGCTGGGAACATAGCCTGAGAGTCGCGGAGATTGCAAGGGAACTGGCCGAATTCCATGCTCCGGATTTTTCCTCGCACGCATATTTGGCCGGAATCATCCACGACATCACGAAACAAAAAACGAAGGACTTCCACCTGAATGTTTTTCGGGAAGCGAAGGACGAGGAAGGCCCCCTACTTCCGGAAGCCGCCTGGCATGCCCGTTCCGCGTATCACTACCTGAAGGGAAAATACGGACTTTCCAACGAATCGATTTTAGGCGCAGTCAAGCACCATACTTTAGGTGGGGACGGATTGGGAGTTTTAGAGTGCATTCTGTATGCTTCCGATTTTTTAGGGTCGGATTTTGCGGAAAGACAAAAGGATTACGCCGAATGGAGAGAAGAAGCCAGGAGAAATCTCTATCAGGGAGTTCTGAATAAGGCGGTCCATACGCTTTCCGATTTGTTGGAAAATCGAAAGGAAGTCCATCCCAGAACGATCGGAATGTATCACTTCGCTTTGGGGAAAATATCCAATTGACATCCGGCTTTTTACGAGCGAAATGGAACCGAGGCTTTGCTTTTGGGTTCCTCTAAATCTTCGAAACCGTCCTTTCTACTTCCCCTTTCGATCACGATAGGCGTTCTGCTGGTCGTCGTAATTTTTTTCCTATTCAAACAATTACGAAGAACCGGACTGGACGAAAAGATCGGTTCCGGCAAACCCATCCATATCCTAATCCATGCAGTGGGGGCGGAGGATTCCTATGAATTCGGCCTTTTGGCCACGATCTTTCCCTCTCAAGAGAGAGTGGCTTTATTTTTCGTACATCCGATTACTACGTTCGAAGATCCCGATGACACTCTCGAACAATTAAAATCCAAGGCCCAATCGGCGGTCGCGAACGCGTTGGAAGATATTCTCGGATCCAAACCCACTTACAAGATCAAAGTGGATGCTCCCTCTTTCATCCGACTCGTAGATCTACTGGGGGGGTTACCGGTCTACACGGACGATCGCACTTCCAAAAATTCCCCCACTTACGGGAGAACTCCCGGGCTTTATACCTATTCCGGAAATGATGTCTACGATTACGTTTCCCACATGGAAAAACGGGAAACCCTGGACTATCTGGATAGAATCAGCCGCCAGGAAAGTGCCGTCCTTACACTTTACGAAACTATGTATGAAAACCGAGACCTTTTAAACGCGAGTTGGTCGGAGTTCGCGTTTTCCCTCGTGGACACGAACCTTTCCAAAGAGGACTTCTATTCTCTTTTGAAATTCATAACCTCCCGCAGATTCGTTTTCGGAGTTACGGAACTCCCGGGAGAACCTTCCCAAGATCCGAAAACCAAACGATTGTATCTAAAGGCGGACCTAGCTAGGGCTGCTGCTGCATTCCGCAAGTTCCAAAAGGACGTTTCCTCCGAAATATTCGCGGACGGGGAATTCGCACGGACGGAAGTCTTGAACGGGACAGAAGTCGCGGGCCTCGCCAAAGACGTAAGAAGCATTCTGGCGGACAAAAGGATTAAGGTCCTCTCCGCGGATAATGCTTGGACCAAAGACGTCAAGAAAACTGTAATCCTAGACCGTTCCGGAAATACCGCGGTTTCCGATAAGATTTCCTCCGTACTGGATAAGACGAAAGTGTATCACGTACTACGCAAAGACCTAGGTTTGGATTCCACCGTTCTCCTCGGTTCCGACATCCAACCTAAAAAATGAAAGATATGACTCCAGCCTCTAAAAACACCCCGAAAGAAACGTTAGAAATTCTGAAAGCCGTCCATAAGATTATGAAGGACAAAAAGTGCGAAGAGATCGCTGTGTTGAATCTCGAATCGGTCAATTCCTACTTAAGTTATTTCGTAATCTGCACCGTTAATTCCGCGGTCCAGGCAAACGCGGTCGCCAGAGAAATCAAAAAAACCTTGAAGTCGTTTAAACTTCCGCATAAAGAGACGGACAAAACGGGAACCTCCGCCTCATCCGGTTGGACTCTCATCGACTACGGAGAATTCATCATCCACATCATGACTCCGGAAAAAAGGGAGTTTTACAATTTGGATCGTCTTTGGAGGGACGCGGAAAGAATTCCTATGGAATGACCGGTCGCGACGATTCGGAAAATTCCCGATTTAAACCAGTTTGTCTCTTAGAGTCTCCCACTTGGATACCGGCAATTCGCAACTGAAATCCCGACAAAGATAGGCACGGACCCCGCCTTCGGAAACGCGACCTTTGAGCAAAGAAGTCCTTTCTCCCAATTCCTCCGCTTCCTTGTCCGTCGCCCAGACCAGAACCAGGTCCGGCAGAAACAAGGAGCCGATTCCTTTCCAGAATGGCAGGAGTTCCTCCTTGGCGGAATAAACGATCGCAAGTTCTCGTGAAACGACGCTTCGGAGCCAATAAGCGGAAAGCATATAAGGATAATTCATCGGAGTCGTCTCGAGTTCCTTTTTGAAATAGGAGAAAATCGAGTCCGCATACTTCCCGTATTTTTCCGATTCGATCCCCATTTTCGCCAAAAGAGTGAAAGCGTATGCGAAAGAGCTGTTCGCAGAAGGTTCCACACCGTCATAACCGTCCACACTGCGCCGAAGTAGAAGGTCTTCCGCGTCCGAACCGGTATCGAAGAAAACTCCTGCGGGAGTATGGAAAAGTCGAACCGCTTCCTCCGAATATCGTAACGCCAAATTCAGATATCTCAGACCTTTTCCCGCCTGGAAAAGAAAAAGAGAAGCTAAGATAAATTCCGCATAATCAGTCGAGTATCCTAGAAATCTCGCTTCTCCCTCGCGATACCTTCGTAGCAATCTGCCGTCCTCCCGGATCAATTTCCTTTCCAGAAAATGGAAGGATTCCTCCGCTGTACCCAAAAGCTCCCCATCGCCGAAAGCGAGCGCGGCCTTAGTGGCGGCTTTTACAAAAAGACAATTCCAGGAAAGAAGTACCTTATCGTCGAGCAAGGGACGAATCCGAGAGGATCTCCTTTCCAGAAGTTTCTTCCGACTCCTGATCACGATTTCGTTCAGCTCTTCCGGTTCCAATCCGTGCTTTCTCGCGAAATTCACTCGGAACGTTTCGTGCAAAATATTACTATTTTCGAAATTTCCCGGTTCGGTTACGTTCCAAAACTCCTCTAGCAACTTTGCATCCGAACCGCAAACCTCGTGGAATTCTCTCCTGGACCAGACGTAAAATAGGCCCTCTTCCCCTTCTGAATCCGCGTCCTCCGCGCTGGAAATCCCTCCTCCGGGAAGTTTCATATCCCGAAATAGATATTCCAATACGTCATACGCTGCTTCCTTGTATTTCTCGTCTCCGGTAACCTGGAAACATTCCACCAGGGCCTCCAGGAAAAGGGAATTGTCGTAGAGCATTTTTTCGAAATGAGGAACCAACCATTTATGATCCGTGGAATACCTGCACAATCCTCCGCCGATCTGATCGTAGATTCCGCCCTTCTTCATAGCGGTCAAAGTCTCCTCTACCATCTCTAGAGCCTTGGATTCTCCCGCACTCTTATGAAACCGGAGCAAAAAGGAGAGCCCCATACTGGATGGAAATTTATTGTTCCCGTTCGTTCGGAAACCGGCGTAATCCGGATCGTAAAATCGATCGTACATCCGAAAACAATTCTCGAACACGGAACGTTCCGGCAAGGAAAGATCCTCGCTCCGATGTAGCGCCTTCGTCTCTTCCGAATCCTTTAAAAATTGTGCCAGTTCCTCGGAGGCCTCCACGAGCTCCTCAGCCTTTTCCTTCCACAAATCCGAAAGAATCCGGAGCACTTCCGTAAAACTTTTTTTCCCGTATTTCGGGACAGGAGGGAAGTATGTTCCTCCTGTGATCGGTTTTCCTTCGGGAGTCAGGAAAAGATTCAGAGGCCACCCGCCTTGCTGGTTCATCGCATGCAACGCGTCCATGTAGATTCGATCCACGTCCGGTCTTTCTTCGCGGTCGACTTTTACTGAAATGAAATGTTCGTTCAACACGTCTGCGGTGGCCCGGTCCTCGAAGGATTCCTTCTCCATCACATGGCACCAGTGGCATGTCGCATAACCGATGGAAAGGAAGACCAACTTATTTTCGGCTTTCGCTTTTTCAAAAGCCTCGCTCCCCCAAGGAAACCAATCCACCGGGTTCGCAGAATGTTGGAGTAGATACGGACTCTTTTCGGACGCGAGTCGGTTTAATTTCTTAGGAGTTCTGTCCATTTATTTCTCTAGCATTAGACTTTTCTCTCAATGTTTTCGATTTGGCAAATTCTTCCGAGCCGAAAACCATGCTCCGTAAGGAAGATTATCGAAGTCATGCAGAGCGTCCAAGCCGTTCCTTTCTTAAGGAAAATTTATTTCCGGCTTTTTTTGGCTGGGGCTCTGTCCGTACCAGGTTCCCTTTTTGCCCAGGAGGCCGAACCGTTCTCCCCCAACAAACCCGTGCTTCACCTCTCCCTAAAAGAGGCGGTCAATTACGTTCTGGCAAACAACCTAACTGTCAAAAATGCCAAAATGGAATACGTCAAGGCGGATTCCGACTTTCTAAAGAACGACTCCAAATACGCTTGGACTCTGGTTGGTTCTTTCACTTCTGTAAAGACGGGACTTCCCTCGAACCGAAATAACATCATCTCCGGAACGAAAATATCGAACGACCGGATGGCGATCGGAATCCAAAAGCAATTCGAAACCCAAACGTATTTCAGCTTCGAAGTCAGCAACACACGATTCGACACGAACGCTTTGGAATCTGCTGCGTCGGCGGCGCCCCTCGGAGCCTTGGGTCCTTTGTTGGCCGCGCCTCCCCAATACACCAGCGCATTGACCGCTACTTTGAGTCAGGAACTGTTGAAATATAGTTTCGGAAAGACCGACAAGCAGCGTCGTAAAATGCTCCAGCAAAACGCGGTTATCAAACGGGACAACCTGATCGATACACTTTCCCGCCTCGTCGTCCAGACGTTGGTCGATTACTGGACTCTCAGTGTCTACGATTCCCAAGTCGCTACTTTCGAAAAATTGGAAAGAAACACCCGGGCGATCCGAGATATCACTGCGAGAAAAACGGGGCTCGGACTTTCCGAATCTTTCGAGCTGAACCAATGGAATTCCGCGGTAATGAACACCCAAAACAGTCTGGAAAAAGCCAAATTGGCAAGAGACACCGCGGAAAGGAACTTGGTTCGGGTTTTGAGCGTGGATCCTTCTTCCAAAATTGCCGGAATCACCGATTTGCAGGACAAGATTCCTGCAGACATACGACCGGAAAAGGATTACGAATACGCCTTACTGAATCGGATCGACTTAAAGAATCTGAGGAGACAAAAGGAAGTCGCCGACCTAGATCTGAAAATCAAGGAAGCGGAAGACATGCCCTCCCTTAAGATCAGTGGACGCTACTCTTCCCAAGGTCAAACGTTTCTAAACCCCCAAGCCAACTTCGTCAATCCGGATACCGGAGTTCTGTCCTTCAAATACCCGGATATGAACGCAAGTTTCAATCTTTCGTATCCGTTATTCGATTTGGGAATCAAGGCGAATATCCGGGACGCTAAAATCAAAGTAAAGGTATTGGCAAAGCAGGAAGAGGATTTGAAGGAACAGATCCGAGAGGAACTGAACGACCGTTTCGCTTCCCTTTCCGCAGGACAGGAATTGTTGGATTCGGCGATCCGCCAGAGAGACGAAGCCGAAAGTTATTATAAAGGCGTCCAAGTTCGTTACAGTCAGGGTCGTTTTACCGCAGTAGTGGTCAAACTCGCTCTGGATAATCTGATCAACGCGGAACTCCGACTCGCGCAGGCCAAGATCAACTTCAACGTGGACCTGATCCGATACAACTTGGCCAAGAATTACGTATTTGAAAAGTTCGGAGTGGAAGTCTCCAAAATCGTGGAAGAACTGTCCAAATACGATCCCGACGCGGAAAAAAAACCTTAATATCGCCCTTCCAAGCCTGAAAAACGGAGCCGCTCCTTTTCCGCTCTAAATTTTAGGCCTTTGGAATATTCGGAACTTCTAAAGGAATTGTTTCCCCTTCCAATGCCCGGAGGAACTCGATGAGATCCCTTTTTTCTTCCTCTGAAAGTCTTGCAGGCTGCGATTGCGGACCGGAAACCGCTTTGAAATGTCTTTCTTCGATTGCGTGATTTACGGCCTCTTCCAAGGACTCGAATCGTCCGTTATGCATAAAGGATTTCTTTCTGGTTACATCCCGTAAAGAAGGAGTCCGAATCCGATCCTTGGTTCCGGATACGCCGGTATTATGCATTTCCGAATCCGAGAAATTCGGACCTTGGTGACATTGGACGCATTTTGCTTTGTTTTGAAAAACGTCCCAACCGCGTTTCTGAGCGGGAGTCAGCGCCGCCTCTTCCCCCATCGCGAATCGATCAAAGTTGGAATTCCGGCTCAATATGGTTCTCTGAAAAGAAGCGATCGCGAATACGATCCTATCCAAAGTGATCTCGGGGCTACCGAAAGCCTTCTGAAACATTTCCCTATATTCGGGAACGGAAGAGATTCGCTTAACGACAGTAGCTCCGTTCTTAGACATGAGTTCGGAATACACCCTCTGCTTCACTACGTCCTCCAGATCCCGGGTTTCCGGATCCTTAAAAACGTCTTTGTAGAGCGTCACGTTCGTAAGGGTTTGGTCCACGTTTTGGTGAATCCTATTTCGTGGAACTCCTTCCGTATGGAAATCCGTGTCCTTGTACGTGGCGCAACTGAAGTCCTGCCCGAGAGAAAGACGTTTATCAAAATATAAAGTCTTTCCCAGTTCCACCTTATCCCGGTTATAGAGATTATTGCTGGGATGGATGACATTCCTCACGACGAAAGCCTGCAATTCCGGTACGGGCCTACGCTCTTTGCAGGAATTCAAACCGAACGTGATTGGAAAAAGAACGACGATCAAAAATCTATGGTTCATGCAAAAACCCGGTGCGCCATCTATTCCTCCAGCTTTCCCCAAATTCGGCCTTTGTCAATCTCCTATTTAGAGTAGCTCTAAACGCCGCTTTAACGCGAATGAATCGGTCTTCGACCGTGTCACAGAAACGGATTCCCGGAGTCTCTCTTTAGGAAACAGGAGGAAAAAATGGAATCTAAATCCGTAATTATCGTCGGTGGTGGATACGCTGGAATCGTGGCGGCAAATCGACTGGCCAGAAAAAAATTGCCGATACGAATCCTATTGATCACGGGAAACGAAACGTTCATCGAAAAGATCCGAAACCACCAGGAAATCGCGGGAACGAATTCGAAATTTTATTCCGTGCGGTCCCTGCTCAGGAAGGAAGTGGAACTAAAAACGGGATTCGTAGAAAGCATCCTCAAGGAAAAACAAAGGGTTCGTTTAACGAACGGAGAGGAATATCCTTATGATTTTTTAGGATATACCTTAGGAATGAGAGCCAAAACTGGCGAGAGATTTCCGGAGACGTATCATTCGATCGCGGAAGAGAAGGATTGCAAACGGATTCGACAAGAACTTTACAAAAATCCGGGTCGAAGGATCACCGTGCTCGGAGGAGGCTTGACCGGAATCGAAACCGCTTCCGAATTAGCGGAACGTTTTTCGGACGCGAAGATCGCCCTCGTCGACTCCGGACAGATAGGCGGAAATTTCAACGCGGAAGCTGCGATGTACATGCGGGAAACTCTACTAAAATTGGGAGTCTCTTTATTCGAAAACCGGAAAGCGATTTCCTTTTTACCCGACGGAATCCTCACGGATACGGGAGAAAAAATTTCCCACGACATCTGCCTACTTTCCGCAGGACTCTCTGCTTCTCCCGTCGGAACCGAATCCGGTTGGAAAACGAATGAACTCGGTCAGGTTCTCGTCTCGGAAACCTTGCAGGTTCCCGACAAATGGAATATCCTTGGAGCCGGGGACGGAATTCGAATCCTAGGGGAGGGACATTCCCATTTGAGAATGTCTTGTGCCACCGCTCTTCCTATGGGAGTGTACATGGCCGAACGCATCTCGTTTTTATTGGGAACAAAAAGCGAAATCGGATCCAAGCCTTTCTCGCTCGGGTATGTGATTCGTTGCGTTAGTTTAGGCAGAAAATACGGTTTGATACAGCATCTCAATCCGGATGATACTCCGAAACATTCTTTCTGGAAGGGACGGTTCGGAGCGATGGTCAAGGAACTGATCTGCAAATTCACCGTCTTTTCTTTTAAAGCCGAAAAATATTTCGATTTTTACAATTGGCCGGCAGGTCCTAAACTGGATCGAATCGCCGAACCTCGAAGTGAAAAAGCGATCGTGGCCGCGGGAAAATAAGACAAATGGATAAGCTCGGGCAATTTCTGGAACACAAGAAGCTGCTATTCGGGATAGCGTATAGAATGACCGGCAGCGTAGTCGACGCTGAAGACATCGTGCAGGAAACCTTTCTGAGATGGGAAAGATCCTCCGCCGAAAAAATCCGTTCTCCTAAGGCCTTCCTTTCCACGATCGCGACACGATTATCTCTGGATAATCTGAGAAGGTCCAAGAGAAAACGCGAAACCTATATCGGTCCATGGTTGCCCGAGCCCATGTCTCCGATTCCGCAGGAAGAGTTCGTCGGAATGGAAGAGGAGACTCTAGACCTGGCCTTTTTACACCTATTAGAAAAATTGAATCCGATCGAGAGGGCCGTCTTTCTGCTGCGGGAATCGTTTTCTTTGGGCTATCCTGTCATTGCGGAAGCCGTAGGCAAAAGTCAGGAAAACTGTCGCCAAATCCTGAAACGCGCCAAGACTGCGCTGAAGTCGGATCGCAGACGATACCCCGCCGATACGGAAATGCGAAGGACTCATCTTCGGAATTTTCTACTCGCGACGACCAAAGGGGATCCGAGCTATTTGATCCCGTTCTTCCGGGAAGAAATCATGATGTGGTCCGACGGCGGAGGAAAGGTGAACGCGGCAAGGGTTCCGATCGTAGGAAAAGATAGAGTCGCTACGTTCCTACATCGCGTACGAAAAAACCCTCTCAGAAAAAAACTTCGCTTCTATTTCTCCTATGTAAACGGCGCGGAATCTCTGATAGGATATTCCGGAGAACGACCGATGTATTTCCAGAATTTCATCATCGAACCGGACGGAATCTGGAGAATCTATACCGTCTTAAACCCGGATAAACTTTCCGCATTTTCCGACAAAGACAAGCTGATACGGGAAGGCTCTTTGATTCCGATCGAATCTTTTCTATTATTCCCGAATCCTCAACCTTCGGGATTCCAGAAATGGATGACTCCCGTGGTAAAATTGGTCCGCTGGGTTCTCTGGTAATTTTCCATATGCGTCCCAAATGGGGAAAGATTCGGTCGTTCGGGAAAATTTCTAGTTAACATAGGATAATCCTCTTTCGGCCCCTTTTACGTTCGGGATTATTGACTTTGTATCATTCATAGTTTTCTAATATAGTAATGAAACTAAGGTTGATAATTTTATATATGATCGGATTTACGATATTCAGCGTGTTTTGCGGAGTCAATAAGACTGTGATCGAAAATCGAGCAAACTCTCGGATTACGGACGAGGAGAAACCGAGCGGATATTTCGAATCCAAATTCGGCAAGGTGGCTTATTGGGTCCAAGGGAAAGGAAAAACGATATTCCTATTGCATTCTGCGGGCCACGACCATCGGGATTTCGAAGCCATCCTTCCGACCCTCGCCTCCAAATTTCGAGTGATTCGCTTGGACTGGCCCGGCCACGGAGAATCCGAAAATCCTTCTCCTCCCTCCTCGGCTTCCGCGGTATCGATCGCGGAACTTCTGCAGGAAATCGCTCCCAAACTTGCGCCCGAAGGAGCCGTTTTTTTAGGAAATTCCGTGGGCGGGTTTGCGTCCTTAAAAATGGCTTTGGAAAAACCGGAACTGGTAAAGGGCCTGGTCCTTGTCGATACGGGAGGGATGAATGCTCCCGATTTTGCGACGCGTACATTTTCCAACCTGAAAGGAACTTTATGGTTCACCAAACTTTCTTGGACTGCCTTTCCTAAATATTATCTAAAAATCCGAAATGAATACACGAACCTAATTCTGGAGCAAATCCGGAAAAAAGGGGAACAGGAAGGAGCAAAGGAAGTGAACGCCGCGATCTGGAAGAGTTTTCTGGATCCGAAACACGACCTCAGAGAAAAAGTCAAAGATATCCGCCAGCCTACTTTGATCGTATGGGGAATACAGGATCCGGTACTGGAACCGAGTCTTGGAAAAACTCTGCACCGGGAAATCAAGAATTCGCGGATCGTATTCCTAAAAACGGGTCACGTACCTTTTGCGGAAGATCCCGATGCCTTCTTAAAAGTCCTGGTACCTTTCCTGGATTCCGTATTGTAACGGAGGCGTTTTGGGATTGCAAAAAGCAGGATCGGATGACTCTTAAAGGAGAGACATCCGATCTTGGAACCAGAACTGATCCGACAGGAAAGTCCCGAATGGGACCGAATTTTTCAGACCATCCAAAAACTCTCCGGAATGCCGAAAGAAATTTGGAACCGAGCGGAAGGACTCTATTCTTTTCGAAAGCTCGAGTACGGCGATTTTTTCGTAAAACAGGGAAAGGTTCCCACCGAATTCGCCTTCGTTTTTTCGGGACAGCTCCGCGAATACTATCTTACCGACCAAGGCGATGAATACATTAAAAGTTTCTGTTTTCCGGGAGAATTTACCGGCTCCTATTTCGACCTTCTTTCGGAGCACCCGTCCACTTGCAATATTCGCGCCTTATCCGATTGCCTACTAGGAGTAGCGAACTTTGCCGATTTTACTTCGTTATACGAAGACCATCCCGCTTGGGAAAGATTGGGAAGAAAGACGGCGGAATTTCTGTTTATTAAGAAAGCGAAACGCGAATACGAACTTCTGGCTCTTTCCGCGGAACAAAGATACGAATCCTTAAAAAAGGCCTACCCGAAAATTGAGGAATCGATTCCGCAATACCATATCGCTTCTTATCTCGGGATCACACCCGTAAGCCTGAGTAGAATTCGATCGAAACTTTCCAAGGCGGGAAGTTAAAAAGAAAACGCCGGAAGAAAACTCCCGGCGTTTCTCTGCAATTAGCGCTAAATGTTTAGCGAATTACTTTGCGGATGCGGCTTCGCGAATCACGTAAGCAGCGATCTCGTTCTTCTGAATCTGGGTCGTTCCTTCGAAGATACAAAGGATTTTTGCGTCCCTC
This sequence comes from Leptospira fletcheri, assembly GCF_004769195.1. Classification (NCBI taxonomy): domain Bacteria; kingdom Pseudomonadati; phylum Spirochaetota; class Leptospiria; order Leptospirales; family Leptospiraceae; genus Leptospira; species Leptospira fletcheri. Next base: position 1,269,406 of record NZ_RQET01000004.1, on the reverse strand, counting down.
ATCAGCTTCTCCACCGGATATTCTTTCGTATATCCGTAACCGCCGTAAATCTGAACCGCGTCCGTAGCCGCTTTCATTGCAGTCTCGGAACAGTACGCTTTTGCGATTGCGGAATACTTCGGAAGACGAGGATCTTCCGCGTCGGACATGCGTGCGGACAGATAACAGATCTGACGAGCCGTCTCGACTCCGATGGACATGTCGGCGAGCATGTGTTGCACCGCTTGGAAGCTGGAGATCTTGGATCCGAATTGCTCCCTTTGGCGAGCATACTTGGACGCGTGATCCAATGCAGCTTGCGCCACGCCCACACCCATAGCAGCCACGTAAGGACGGGATGCGTTCAGAGTTTGAAGAGCGTAAATGAATCCGAGGTTTTCCTTCCCGATCATGTTCGCTTCTTCCACCGCACAGTCTTCGAAGATGATCTGACGGGTATCGGAAGCACGGATTCCGAGCTTATCTTCTTTTTTACCTACGATCAAACCCGGAGTGTCGCGTTTTACGTAGAAGCAGGAAACTCCGCGGGTTCCGCGTCCCTTGTCGGTATAAGCGAATACCGTATATGCTCCCGCGCTACCGCCGCCGGTGATCCATTGCTTGGTTCCGTTGATGACCCATTTGTCACCTTTCTTAACGGCAGTAGTGCTCATTCCCGGAACATCCGAACCTGCTCCCGGTTCGGAAAGACAGAAGGAAACTCCGTATTCTCCGTCGACTACCGGTTGAAGCCATTTTTTCTTTTGTTCATGACTTGCACCTTTCATGATTGGAAGAATTCCCAAACCGGTGTATCCGAAACAAAGGCTAATCCCGAGACATCCTCTGGAAAGCTCTTCGGTCACAAGGCATTGTTCTATGGAACCCAACCCCCAGCCGCCGTATTCTTCGGGGATAGTTAGGCCGTTTACGCCCAATTCCTTTCTCATTCGATTGATCAATTCTTCGGGGTGCTTATTCTCTTCGTCCCAGTGGATCGCTACTTCGTGGGTGATCTCTTTTTTTACGAAATTACGGATCGTATCCCGAATTTCGATCTGTTGCTCAGTCAGTTCCTGGTACATTGGTTCCCTTCTTAAGAGGTTTCTGTTCCTAGTTTTTGAGGAGCGGGGATTAGATCAACCAAAACCTTCCCAAAATGCCGACCAAATCGTCCTGAATGGGACAGAATTCCGAGAAAACCCGAATTTTTATCGAATTTGGCCTTTCTAAACAAGTTTTTTATACAGAACGTTCGTTCTGTTTTTATTCATTTCTATAAGAAGGCTAAAATCGGAACATACAAGAGAGGAACAAGAAAGAGCCGACCCCTTCATTCAAAGTTTCGTAACTGAAATCTTCTCCGGTTGCCGTCTTTAATTCTTGCTATTTCTCTTTTTTATGGAAGTACTGGACTAGGTCTCTGGATCCCGATGACGATCCGGACAAAGAGCCGTTTAGCGCTCTGTTAAGCGAATCAATGATGAAGATGAAAATGCGCCCCTCCTCTACTTCGTTCGATGCTTCCGAGAGACAGAGTTCGTATGCTTGGCTGGTTTTTGCCCTCTGTCTTGTATTCGTAGAAAATTGTTTCCTAAATCCGATTTTCAAACCCTTGGTCTTTCCGGCGGAAAATAGCAATCCGGACTTTACCGCACTGATCGGTGGGCTACTAGGCAATGCAAACCAAAAAGCCCCCGTTGCTTCCGCTGGAGGGGCCACGGCTGCCCCGGTATTAGACACAACTCCTCCGGTACCCGGCGGATCCGGAATCATTTCCGCAGTTCCTTCCGGGACTTACTCGGGTTCCACCAAAGCGCAAGTGACCCTAAGCTGGACGGCAGGTACGGATAACGTAACTTCTCAAGCGAATCTGACCTACCAAGTATATTATTCTTTAAGCAATAACCTGACGACGCTGACAAATACTTTGGCGAACGGCACCCCCTTCTCCACAACTCAAGCCGGACTTTCCGAAATCGCAGTCAACCAACTCTTTGCGAAGACTGCGTATTACTTCAACGTCGTCCTTACGGACCAGGCGGGGAACCAGAGCATATATACTTCGCAGCCGTCCACAATGATGCCCGCAGTCTATATTTTCGATTCCGTCAGTAACAACCAGGGAAATATAGGCACGAGAACGAATGCGGATACCCTCTGTGCGAATAGAATCTCCTCGATCAGTCAGACCTCTTATCCCTGGAAAAACAGTTGTTCGATCGTGAATGCGTTCATTTCCCTAAGTCCCGCAGACACCGTCTCGAACATTTTAAAGTCGGTGAACGCGGGAGTGATCGTATTGGGAAGCCAAGGAATGATCCTAGCTTCGGATAAAGTACAGCTAACGAGCGGGACAATCCAAAACACGATCCGAAATGCGCTTCCGGAATACAGCAGCGGAGCCGGGTGGTGGAGCTTTTCGGATTTTACCGGACAATTCGTTTCGGTAGATAGTTGTGCCAATGCCACTTCGAATTCCGGCGGGGTATCGGGAAGGATCGGATTTCCCGATATAACTTCTTCGGCATGGATCGACGATGCGATTAACGGAGAAGGATCCCCGAGCGGAGCAACCTGCGACATATTCAGGACGGTATTTTGTATCTGTTATTGATGTTACGAAGATTATTCTACGGCCAGAATCACTGAAGAGGCGCTAAAGAAAGCGTATATTTCTTTCCCGACTTCCAATTGCAAATTTTTTCGAGCTTGGCTGGTCAGGATAGAAATCATCACGTTCCCTCCGGACAACTCTATCGACACTTCGTCGTTAACGCTTCCTTCCGCTATGGAAAGCACGGTTCCTTCTAGGCGATTTTCCGCGCTGATCGAAAGATTCCGATCGGTGGAAAGCAAAATAAACGAGGCCTTGATCAAAGCGTAAGCCGACATTCCCGTTTTTAAACCTAGATTCTGGACGCTTTGGTTCGTAATCGTCGCGATAATTTCCTGATTCCCTTTCAGCGAAAGAGTCACTTCCGAATTGACGGCCCCGCGAAGGATTCCCTTTACTTTTCCATAAAACTGATTTCTAGCGCTGGTTCTCACGGCAATCCGTCTCAAAAAATTCAGCAGTTCGGTAGGATGACGCATCCGCTTGCTCAAACGATCCAGGAATTTTTTGTGCTCCTCTTCTACGATATCGAATAATTCCAGAGTTTCCCTGGCCTTAGGCGTAAGCCTGGCCCCTCCTCCGTGCATTCCCCCGACAACCTTTTCCACCAAAATCTCTTTGTATAAATTATTCATTAAATCGATCGAATCCCAAGCCGTTTTATAGCTGATCCCGACCGCACGAGCAGCTTGGGAAATGGAACCGCAGGCCTCCACCGCCTTAAGCAATTCGATCTTATCTTTGCCCAAAAAATTGGCTTTATCGTTCTTCAGCGAAAGGGCTCCGTCGAAACGAATCTTGTCCTTCATACCCACATTCCTTAGAAAATACTAAAAGAAACCGAACCCCCGAAAGCTGCAAAAAAGATTTTCAAAAAAACGTTTACTTGTCGCTATATAATTTAAAATATAGCGGCTGCGACTTCAACGAAAAAGAGACTCAAATGCGAAAAATCCGTAACTTGTTTCAACAGATTGGAATTCGTTTAATTTATTTTGTTATCACAACTTTTCTTTTTACGGGGAACATCATCCATGCGGAAAGCTCAAGTACCGAAAACGCGACTTCTCAGTCTGGCGGAAATTCCGTAACACCCGATTCTCCCGGATCCGTTCCTCCTACTGCCCCCGCAGCGAATACTGAAGCGCCCCCCTCATCTTCTCCCGTCAAGGAAACGGTTCAGGAACCGTACAAAAGTCCGTTGGTGGGCAAACTTACGACGGAGTACCTGCGCTCCCTGCAATTGACTCCGGAGCAAAACAAAGCGGTAAGAAGCAGCAAGGAACTTTGGTTTCAGGATAAGTACAGAGTGGGATTCGCACTCAGGCCCAGATACGAATCTTCTTTCAATCCGGATTTCGACAAGACGACTCCTGACAATAAGAATGTGTTCACGAACCAGACCCAGGCCTACTTGATTGGAGACATCAACAAACATCTTCTTTTTAAACTGACTTTGGAAGATGTACGCCAGTGGGGAGGAAGCCAAACTCCGGCAGGAACGAACGACTCCCGTTTCGGACTTACCGGGAATGCGGGTACGTTGTACAACACCTCTACGCAAAAGACGGTCCCCGTCTCTAATCCCACCTCCTTCCGAGAGGCGTTTTTGGAGATTCGAATGATGGACGAAGCGCTGAAACTCAGGATCGGAAGGCAGATCCTGGAATTCGGAGACGGCCGGATCGTTGGTGCCAGAAACTTCAATCAGATCGGAAACGCTTTCGACGGACTTCGTTTCACCGCAAAGAAAGGAGATCATAGTTTCGACGTCTTCGGAACGGTCCTGAGTTCGCAGAACAACGCAAGTGGACTCGTTACCGCGAATGGAGCCACGAATAATTCTCTAGGAGACGCATATTTCGTCGGTACCAACTATTGGATCAAATTAGCGAATTGGATCGGAGGCGACTTTTACGATTTTACCCTTCTAAAAAGAGCGATAGTAAGCCCGACCGCTCCGGTCTACGATTCGGAACTTCGAACGAGACAAAGCGATCAACTGAATACCTACGGATTCCGACTTACGAATCGTACCCAAAACAACGCGCTTCCCGACGGATACAAATGGGATTGGACCGTCGAAGCCGCTTGGCAAGGAGGATCCACTGGACAAAGGGTAGGCACTTCATGGTTGCAATCCCCCGGAACTACAAGCATCAACATCAACGGGCAAGCGATACAGAACGAAAACCAAAAATACGACGCTCACTTTCTCGCGCTTCAGACCGGGTATTCTCCCGTGGCCCCTCTCAGAGTGGGTGTCCAGTACGTGTACGCTTCCGGAGATCCCAATAGGAACGATTCCTCGGTTTCCACTTGGAATCCTCTGTTCGGGGCAAGAAGGGCCGCAGGCGGCGCAATTCCCTGGTCGGGGGCCAATATTTCCGGCGTAGTATATTGGCAGAACGTAAAAGACTATTCCATAAACATAAAATACGATTCCGGAAAATGGGGAATATTCACTTTCGTATCACATTTATATTATAAAGCGAAATTACAGGACGGATATTACAATAACAACGGTTATGTCGCGGGAAGCACCGAAGACGCTACGAATCAGAACGCAAACAACGCCTCCGCACAACGTCTGGGTAAAAAGATCGCATCCGAAATCGACCTAATCTACCAAGTCACTCCGTATGAAAATCTTTCGATCTGGGCGGGGATGGCTTTCCTCCATGCGGGAGACGCGATTACGAACGCAAAAGTGAATCTTTCCAATCCGAATCCGGCGCTGCAATATACGAATCAGCCCAATTCCACGTATTTCTTTTTACAATCGGTTTTCGCAATCTAACAAGGGAGTCCATTATGAAACGAATCAAGCAGTACCTTTTATCCCTCCTCCTTCTCTTTTCCGTTTCCTTACATGCGGAAAAGATCACGATCGCGGCCGCATCCGATCTGAAATTCGCCATGGATGAAATCGTGGTCTCCTTCAAAAAAGCGAATCAGGGAGAGGAAGTGGACGTGGTGTACGGATCGTCCGGAAAATTTCAGACTCAGATCCGCCAGGGCGCGCCCTTCGACCTATATTTTTCCGCGGATATCGCTTTCCCACGTGAACTTGTAAAGGAAGGTTTTGCGTCTGGGGAAGTCGTTCCTTACGCATTAGGAAGGATCGTACTTTGGAGTGCGAGTCTAGATGCTACAAAGGCGACCTTATCCGTTTTGACGGATCCGAAAATCAAACGTATCGCGATCGCGAATCCGAAGCATGCCCCGTACGGCAAGAGAGCAGAAGAAGCGTTGAAAGCCTCCGGCCTTTGGGAAAAAGTGCAGGAGAAATTGGTTTTGGGGGAAAACATAGCCCAAACCGCCCAATTCGTAGAGACCGGCAATGCTGAAATCGGAATCATAGCGCTTTCCTTGGCACTCAGTCCCGAGCTGGCAAAAAAAGGCGGCTATTGGCTGATTCCGGAAAATCTTCACGAACCTTTGGAACAAGGCTTTATCGTAACAAAGCGCGCAGCCGATCTCTCTTTGGCAAAAAAATTCGTCGAACATATTCGCGCAAAATCCTCGCGGATGATCATGAAGAAATACGGCTTCGTACTGCCGGAAGAAAATCCTACAAAATAGATCGTATATTCCGGATTTGTAAAATATTTCGGGAAGGAGGAGGGTCGTTATTCTTTCGGAGGAAGATCTACAGGCGATTTGGCTGACGATCCGTCTCGCAGGGTTGGTGACGATCCTGCTATTATTGATAGGAACGCCGGTGGCATGGTGGTTGGCCAACACGAAATCGAAATGGAAAGGACCGTTAGGAGCTTTCATCTCCCTGCCGTTAGTCCTTCCCCCGACCGTACTCGGATTCTATCTTCTGCTTCTCTTCGGCCCGAGCGGACCGGTCGGAGAATTGACGCGTTTTCTCGGCATCGGTCATTTGCCCTTCACTTTTTGGGGTTTGGTTCTAGCTTCCGTCTTCTATTCTCTTCCGTTCATGGTCCAACCGTTGCAGACCTCGTTCGAAGCGATTGGGGAGAAACCGCTGGAAGCTGCGGCCACTCTAGGAGCTTCGCCCTTGGATACGTTTTTTACCGTGGTCGTCCCTCTTTCTTTTTCAGGTTTCGCTGCGGCATCCGTACTTACCTTCGCCCATACCGTGGGGGAATTCGGGGTGGTGCTCATGATCGGAGGAAACCTCCCCGGGATCACTCGAGTCGCTTCCGTACAGCTTTACGATCACGTGGAGGCCTTCGAATATCCGCAGGCCCATCGTCTGGCCGTGTGCATGCTCATCTTTTCTTTTTTGGTCCTATTAGCGCTTTATATTCGACCGAACCGCATAAATAAAACATAATATGGAAGGAATAAGCGTAAATCTACGTTTCAAGCGGTCCTCTTTCACTTTGAACGTGAAATTCGAATTGCCGGGAAAAGGAGTGACCGGGATCTTTGGACCGTCCGGTTCGGGAAAGACGACTCTACTACGATGCCTTGCAGGATTGGAGAAAAACTCGAAAGGATCCGTCATCGTAAACGGAAACGTATGGCAAGACGAAAAAATTCGACTACCTGCGTTTAAAAGATCGATCGGCTACGTATTCCAGGAAGCAAATTTATTCCGGCACTTAAACGTGCGGGAAAATCTGATGTACGGAGTGGAAAGAAGCCGATCCGCCGAAAAAGAATCACATCTACGAAGAGCGATAGAATCCTTGGACATCGGTCCCCTCCTAGATCGGAGACCGGATCATCTTTCCGGAGGAGAAAGACAGAGAGTGGCCATTGCAAGGTCCCTCGCCGTCAACCCGAGTCTCCTCCTACTCGACGAACCCTTAGCGTCTTTGGATTCTGTCCGTAAAAAGGAAATTCTTCCGTATCTGGAACGGATTCACTTGGAATCCCGGATTCCCGTTCTGTATGTCAGCCATTCTCACGACGAGATCGCTAGACTTTCCGATCATCTATTAATCCTGGACGGGGGATCGGTCATCAGGAACGGCCCGATCGCTTCGACCCTATCAGGCCTGAATCCTCCCGTCAATCTCGGTGAAAATTGCGGAATCGTTTTAGATACCGTTGTAGGCGCGATCGAAGAGGAATGGTCGATGGCTAGATTGGATTTTTCGGACGGAGTCATCTGGACCTTGGATCGCGGAATTCCGATCGGATCCAAAAATAGGATCGTAGTTCTCGCAAAAGACGTCAGCGTAACTGCCGATCGGCCGGACCAAACGAGCATTCAAAACGCGTTACTCGCAAAGGTGGATGGAATTGCGGAGGACGAGCATCCGGGATTATTGCTCGTCCGTCTGAAAGTAGGAAAAACCTTTTTTCTATCTCGTTTAACGAAACGCGCCTCTTCCTTACTCGGCCTTTCGCAAGGGAAAGAAGTCTGGATCCAGATAAAATCGGTAGCGATTAAATGACCGTCCGAGGAATTCCGACCGTCTACTTTCGAATCTTCTAATACCTCAAATACTCGCTTTTGAGCACGAAGGATCCTTTGGAAGCGACCTGAACTCCTTCCGGTACGCCGCTTAAGATGATGATATCGTCCTCTATGATGTCCCCGACCACCACATTGACCGCTTCGAACCTGCCGTCATCATGATGGATAAAGACCACGGAACGGCCTTCGATTTCATGGACCGCTTCCAAAGGTAACATTCTCCTCTTTCCGTCACCCGTACTCACGACCAAACCGGCCACTTTTGCCGTAACCGTCTGCCCGGGCTTCAGCTTTCCGCCGCGATTCGAAACCATGATCCTGATTTTTGCAGTTCGTTTAACGCTGTCCAATATGGCGCCCACATAAGCCACTCGCCCCTGGATCCTCGTACTTTCTTCGTTTCCGAAGGGATAGATCGTCGCCTGGGCTCCCTCGTGCACCCCGCCCAAATCCTTTTCGTACACGTCCAAGAGGACCCAGAGATTGTTCAGGTTCGCGATGGTAAACAACTCCTCGTTTCTGGAAGTCTGTTGTCCTATGATCGCTTTTCGTTCCGTGACTTCTCCGTTGATCGGACTCCGAAGCACCAGATTGGAGGAAACGTAAACCCCTCGTTCTATCCCCTCGATCTCCGACGGAGTCAGTCCGTAATTTTCCAGTTTAATCCGGGTCGTTTCCGCCTCTGTTTTGGCGGTCTTGTACTGCATGGTCGCAAGTTCGTATTCCTTAGCGGCAGTGACCTTCATTTCGAAAAGTTCCTTTGCCCGATCCGCCTGCAATTTCAGAGCTTCTAGGGAAGCTCTGGCTTTTACATAGGCCGCCTCCACTTCCCCGAGTTGCACGGAAGAAAGTATCGCTAACGGAGAACCCTGGCTTACACGATCCCCTTCCCTTACCAAAACTTTCTTGATTTTCGCCTCCACGGTGGATCCGACCCGAGCCATACTCTCCGGATCGTACGTGATCCTTCCCGGCAAGGCGAGTTCCTCGAACTGAGAAACCTCTTTTAAACTCACGAAAGTCACGGGGTGTCTTTTTAGGATTTCGTCCGAAACCTTGAAGAAATTTTTGGATTCCTGCGCGAGATGCTTTTCCGGTTTTTTCTTATAGAAATGCCTATATCCGTAGGCCGCTCCCGAAACCAACACGATCAGAAAAACGATCATTTTGTATCTCTGCAAAATCGCCGTCATCTTTCGTCTCCTTTTGAATGGATTTTGGATGGGTAGTCGGAGTTTTTTCCCGTCGCGGCCCGAAAAGCCTCCACGGCGTTGAAGTAAAGATACAAAAGATCGTAATATTCGCGTAAAATGAAAAGATAGTTTTTTTCGGCCTGGAGAAAAGTGACCTGATCGGAAGCGCCGCGCACGTAAGCGATCCTGGATTTTTCCTCCAATTGTTTATTTTTTTGTAATAGATTAATCCTTTCGTATTTGGTAAGCAGTTCTTCCCGAGCCAACAATTCCTTTTTCGCCGCCTCGATTTCGGCGTCCACTTCCCTTTTTTTCGCGTCCAAAGCCAATTCGAATTTCTTGTATTCTTCCTTGGCGGCGTAGATTTTTCCCTGTCCTCTATCATTCAACGGAATCGGAATCATGGCGAACACTCCCCCGTAATTCTCGCTTCCCTTCATCCGCCATTCCCCGCCGACCTGAAGCCAACCCAACGACTCTTTTCTTTGGAGTTCTATATTCATTTTCTTTTCCTGGAGCCTTTGTTCCAAAGCTACGATGTCCGGACGATCGCCGGGGGACGTCGCATCTTTGAGCCTTAAACCCAAATCCTCCAAAGAGCGGAACCTCATCGATTCCACCTGAAAAGCGAAAATACCTTCCCGTTCCGTAAGACCGCTCAAAATCCTTAGGTCCTTTTCGATCGCCTGCCTCCGAACGATCGCGTCCCTGTAGAATCTCTCCACCTGAATCCTTTCTAACTCCAACCTCTCGAATTCCAGAGGGGAAATATCCCCTTTTTGGACCCGAAATTTCGTAAGTTCCAGAAGGTCGCTGTAATTCTCGTAAAATTCCTTATTGGTATCCACGAGCAAGGTCAGGAAGACGAAAGCCCAATAGTTCTGCCTGAGTCTCATCCGAAACATTCGATCGAAATTCCGAAAATCCGCTATGGATGCTTCGAAGGATTTTTTGGCGACCCGAGTCCGTAAAGGTACGACTCCGTAAACGTCCAGGTCCTGGTAGAGAGCGGGAGCGGTTTCCGGACTTCCTCCTTGTGTATTCGGATTTCCTCCGATAAATTGTTGCTGGAATTGGAAAATCGGATTTCGGTACAAGGAGGCGGTAATCACGGCCCCCCGGGAAATTCCCACGTTCTGTTTTTCCGAAAGATACAACGGATTGTTGGAAACGGCGTATTCGGTCAGACGATCTATATCCCAGTCGATCAGCCTGGTCTGAACTTCCGAATGTTCCGCTCCGGAAATCGGAACATATCTCGGACTAAAATGTTCCGTTTTCTCTTCTCCCGAAGATTCGAATGGAATCGTTTCCGACGAAAGAAGACGATCGAAAGAAAAGAAAAAAAAGAATCCGCAGACGACCGAGAGGATCGCAAAAGAGATTCCGCGTTCTCCGAAACACCGAAACCTCGTTTCATTTTGCTGCAAAGATCGATGGATTCGCATTCTAGCCTTATTGACTATTCCGGCATGCAGTTTTCGTGCCCGCAAGCCGGTTTGTCGGTTTTTCCGGAGTTTTCCCTAAAAGAGTCGGTGAACATACCATTTCCCCTTCCGTTTCGTAAAATAAGGGTTAATGAGCTCCGACTCCCATTTTCGATTTTCTTGAAACTTGAATTTGACCTCGCAAGCCTGAGGAGTTTCGAAATAAAAATCGACTTCGATTCCTCCGGAGGAAAGAAGAAGGTCCCGAACCGTACGTACGTCCGTATGATTCTTTTCTTTTTCCAATGCTTCCCGATCGAAAAAGTACGTCCGAAAATAATTGTCCTTTGCGGAAAGTTCCGTTTTCAATCTCGCTCTGTCCCAATGGCCCTTCAGATCGATATAAATCCCATCCTCTTCCGAAACCAAATCCGGAAGAAACGTCAGATCCTTTCTTACCGTTCCGTCTATCAGCCTTCTCAGGATGGCGAGAATTTCCTCGCTGTCCTTTGTGAATTCTCCCGTGTGACCCGAAAGATAGATCTTAGCTCTTTCCACATTCGGTGAAAGTTCCTCCGAAACGGTCCTTTTCCGTACGAATCGAGTACAGTCCGTGCAGGCAAAGGCGACGAGGAACAAAAGGAAAAATACGGGTCTTACCCGGAGATTGTTAACGTAACCGAAGGGATTCATTCTAAAATCTCCTACCCGGGAGTTCTCAATGCTTTTTTCAAGAGTTCTTCCAGGTCCTTTCCGTACAATACGGACAGTCGGGAAGAATTGTCCGCCAAGAATCTGCGTGCGCCGTCCGTAAATTCCGCATCTCCTACGATAAAGGCTTTGTCCAGGCCCATGTCTTTGACCTGACTGAGAGTATCTCTCAGGAAAATGTCCGAGATTTTTGCGTCCTTCCATCTTCTGAATTTAAATAGGGCTCTTGTTTCCTTATCCGTCTTACTTAAACCCATGAAATTGAGACCGTCGCCTTCTTTATTCGGAACTTCCCGACTGATCGTATAGTTCAAAGCGATGACCACCTTGACGCAAAGGTTTTTGAATTCCACACCTTTCAGAGCGCGGAAATGATCCATGGCGCTGATCCCGATTTTTCCGATTTCGGCTACGATCTTGCCGCCTTCCTCATCGATAATTCCTTTGATGTGAAAAGATTTCGAGGATTTCAATCCTGAGATTTCGAAATATCTCTCTACCGGAAAAAGTTCCGGGAACAACCGCCCTAGCTCCTGGTCGGGAATGTACCCGCTTTTGGCCGGTTTTCCCGCTTCCAATCTCTTCGTTTCTAACTGGTATTTATAATTGGCCAATTCCACGATTCTTTCGTCGTCGACCCTTTCCGACTCCGCCTCGATCAGATATTCGCTGGCTTCCTCCAGACGACCGATTTTGACCGCAATCAAAGCGAAATGGTAATCCGAATCGATGAGTTCCTGTTTCCAACCGTTGTTTCTAGCGATCTCCATACAGAGCCGGGAATGTTTCAAAGCCTCGTTAAAGTCCCCCTTGAGCAGGAACTCCAACATGATGAATTGGAATAATGTATAGCGAACGTATTCGTCCGGAATCAGATCCACGACGGAGTTCGCAACCCGTATCGCCTCGTCGTATTCTCCGGAACGGGAAAGCGTAAGCGCGTACAAAAAGCCGGCTACCGCGGAATTAGGTTCTTCTTCATAGGCTTTTTGGAAATACGGCTTGGGATCCCCCTTCCGTAAGGTGGCCGCCACCACTCCTTTTGCGATAAACAAGGCGGTCATTTTGACTTTTTCATCCGGAACTCTAGACAGGAACTTGTCGGCAATTCCGAATTCCTTCTGGCCCAAAGCCATGAAAGCGACTCTTATATTCGCTTCCAGATTTTCCGGGTCAACGCTCAGAGTATCAACGTAGTGAAAAACGGATTCCTCGAAAAGATCCTGTTGGTAATAGATATCCGCAATCCGGTTCGATACGGCCGCTTCCGAAATCTCTTTATCATAAGAGCCGATCTTTTTGATCTTTTCCAGGTGTCTGGCTTCGTTGATGGTATCGCCTTCCATGGCGTAAATTTTCGCCATGATGAAATGAGCCCTCACGTTGGAAGGATTCGCATCCAAAATATCCCGGATTAAAATCCGGGAATCGACGTAATTCCCCATCGCCGCGAGCGCCAATGCCTTTTCAAATGCGTCTCTTTTGGACTGAATCAAAAAAGATCCAGCTGCTACGATCAGGATGATACCTGCTGCAATAAGAATTACGAAGATCATGTTCCGGAATTTCCCGTCATTTACCAAATAAATGTTGGATAAAATCAAACCTTTTCAGTATCGTGCTCTCGATGGGAAGAATCACCTACCTTCGGTTCGCCTTCTCCCTGTTCTTTCGGGACGCGACTACAAGTTTTCTTCATATCTTCTTCTCCACGTTCTTCGCGACCGGCCTGATCCTGAGTTTTTTCTCGATTCGGACGGACAAATCCGTTTCCGACGTTTCTAGTATCGATCTCTTCCGCAATTCTCCCTACTTGGTTTTGGCTCTTTCTAGCGTCGCCCTGATTTTTATGGGAATTGTTCGGACGACGAGTCGCTCCGGAGACACCGGAATTATGATGGCTGTAGGCGGAAATCGCTTCGGCTGCATCCTACTGGAAACGACGGAACTCTGGATCATTCACGGTTTCGGCTTCCTTTTGGCCTCCCTTGCCGGTGTTCTTTACCCGCCCGGAAATCCGGCCTTGGTATCCGTATTGGATTATGTGAGCGCCTTCTTCTATGAATCCGCTCTGCTCGGTCTTGCAGGAGGATGCACCGCCTTCCTTCATACATTAGTCGATCCGTACAGATCTATCCGGAGGGGAAAATGATCCTACGGATCAACAATCTTTCCCGCACATACGGAAACACGAAAGCGGTAAATTCCGTTTCCTTCGACGTGAACCAATCCGATTATGTCGCTATCGTGGGCCCGTCCGGTTCCGGAAAAACGACCCTCCTTTCCATGATTACCGGAATGTTGACGAGCAGTTCTGGAGAGATTTATTTCGATACTTTAAAGCTCTCCAGCATGACCAAAGGAACTCTGGCGAAATTTCGGGCTCGAAATATCGGGCTGATCTTCCAGTTTTCCGAGCTGATTTCCCACCTGACCGTGGAAGAGAATATTCTGCTTCCCGCCCTTTTGGTCGGGAAATTCGGAGAGCAGGAATATAAGGAAAAATGCGAATATCTCATTTCTAGCCTGAACCTGAATTCGATCCGGGACCAATTGCCTACCAGACTTTCTGGAGGTCAGATCCAAATGACCGCGATCGCGAGAGCCCTGATCAACGAACCCGAAATCCTATTGGCGGACGAGCCCTCCGGAGATCTGGATCCCGAAAACAGCGAGTTAGTGAGAAAATTGCTCTCCGACTTCAATTCCAGAGGATTGACCGTGCTCCTCGTGACCCACGATATGAATCTAGCGTTCGACGCGAAGACGATCTACGAAATGCGGGAAGGTAGCTTTACCCGAGTCGTGAAATGAAATCCTTTTTGGGATTGGACATCGGCGCACAAAGCGTTAAGGCATGTAAGGCGGACGAACACGGATCCATTCTATTCGAATCCTCGGTTTCCACAGGATCGGAGATGGAGGGAGAAACGTTTTTGACCTCCTTGAAAAAACTGGTATCCGAACTCCTGCAAAAAGGTCAGGTATCCGCGATCGGGCTCGGAAGCCCCGGTCCGATCGATAAGGACAAAGGAATTCTGTTATCATCCGCCAATCTTCCCAAACTCAAGGACGTCCCTGTCGTTCCCTATCTCAAGGAGACGTTCGGACTTCCCGTTTATTACGACAACGACGCGAATTGCGCCGCGTTAGGGGAATATTGGTACGGACAAGGCAAAGGATCCCCCAATCTACTCGTACTGACCTTGGGAACGGGAATAGGGGGAGGCTGGATTCACGAAGGCAAACTATTCGACGGTTACAAAGGCAACAGCATGGAGGTGGGCCACACTACGATCCGCCCCGGCGGATCTCTCTGCGGGTGCGGTCACAAAGGCTGCGCGGAAGCGTATTTCAGTGCCAGCGGATTTTCCACTAGATACAAAGAACTGACCGGCGGCACGTTTCGAAACGCCGAGGAATTCTTTGCCCGAGTGGAAAAAGGAGAACCCGAAGCCCGTAAAATTTTGGATGAAGGAAGAGAGGTCCTGGCCGAGCTGATCCGCAACCTGATCCACATCCTAAATCCGGAATGCATCGTTTTGTCCGGAGGCTTGGCCCGATCTTATTCTCTTTTCGGAAAACCGCTTGAAAATCGGGTTAGAGAAATCATTTTTCCCGTATTCAGAGACCACGTTCGCATTTTAGCGGGCGGCTCCATCACGGGAGCGCTCGGCGCCGCGAGCCTTTGTTTGGGACGGAACGAATGAACGACGCAAACTGTCTTTTTTGTAGGATTATCCGGAAGGAAATCCCCGCCAAAATCGCCTATGAAGACGAGACTATATTAGCATTTCATGATATTTCTCCCCAAGCGCCGGTTCACGTTTTAGTTATCCCGAAAAAACATTACGTATCACTGGACGAACTAGGAGAAGAGGAAAAGAATCTGGCCGGGGAACTTCTCTTTCGCATCCGGGAATTGGCGAGGTCTCTCGGACTGGCCCCAAACGGCTACCGCGTGGTCAACAATAGAGGTCCGCAAGGCGGTCAAACCGTATTCCACTTGCATTTTCATCTGTTAGGCGGTCGACAGATGACCTGGCCTCCGGGCTGAACCGTCGGAGCTCCTGCTTGAAAAAACTCGCGGTCGGAATCTTAATCAGCGGTATTTCCTTGGGTTTCCTGTTCTGGAAATTGGATCTTTCCGGTTTTGCTAATATTCGGGAAAGATGGGAACCGATTTATTTGCTCCCTTTTTTTATTGCGATCATCTGGGGCCTGTCGCTTTTTTCTTGGAGATGGTACCTTCTACTCGGAAAAAAGATCCCGTTTAAGACCGCGCTTCTCTCTTCGTTTATCGGCGTGGGAGCAAATCAATTCCTTCCCGCACGAGGCGGCGATATTTTCCGATTGTACTTATGCAAAAAGGATTCCGACGCCAACTACGGATCTCTGGTAAGCGCTCTCTTTCTGGAAAAAGTTTTGGATTTCGCCTTTATCTTCAGCGCAGGACTCGGCGCTTTCTTCCTGCTCGGCATTCACCAGGATTTCGTGCGTTTCCTATTGCCCCTCCTAGGAATCGTTTCCATCCTGGGTGTCCTCGTTTTCGTACGTTTTTTCCACAAACGGATCGCGTCGATGGGAGAAACATTATTTTCAAAAGTGGGA
The DNA here is from genome assembly GCF_004769195.1 of Leptospira fletcheri. Taxonomy (NCBI): domain Bacteria; kingdom Pseudomonadati; phylum Spirochaetota; class Leptospiria; order Leptospirales; family Leptospiraceae; genus Leptospira; species Leptospira fletcheri. The sequence continues at coordinate 1,253,464 of NZ_RQET01000004.1, read as the reverse complement.
AAAGGGGAATTTTTCCGCAGCAAACTCTCCCCTCTCGTACTGGAGCTGGGCGGATTTTTAAGTCTGAACAATGCGGGAAAGCACGGCTTACTCACCGGATGCACTTGGCTCTTCGGTTACGGACTCCATTATACTTTGCTACAGTATTTGGTAGGAATCCACTTAAGTCCGATGGAGACGGTATTCATTATGTTTTGCGGAGCGGTCGGAGTCATGGTACCTTCTGCCCCTTCCGGCGCAGGAGTATACCACGCTTCCATTACTTCGGGATTCGTCTTATTAGGAAGGGAAAGTTCGGAAGGATTGGTGTACGCCACCACGGTACATCTAGGACAGATGGTTTCGTTGGGAATCTTGACGGCAGTTCTTTATACGTATTGGTCTCTTACCGGAAAGGAACGTGTTCCCGCGGAATGATCCGGGGAAAGAGACTGATCCCTTTTTCGCTTATCCATTGCTGATCGGAGGAAAGTCCCGCAAGGAAGACCTTTCTGCGGGACTGGTTCCGAAATAGGTTCAATTCGCGGAGAATTTTTGCATGTCCTCGCAACCGGGGATCGTGCGCTGTTTTCCATGGCTTCCTTTATAGAAATCGCAGGTCGTTTTTTCCACTGCGGCAATGCAGGTTTCAAATGAGGTGACCATCTCCGAAGTGACTTCCTGTTTCTTTTCCTGACGCGCTTTACGAGCCTTCTCGAAATTTTCCTTGAAATAAGCCTCGCAATTCTCTTCCGATTGCATAAACGGAGGAATCATATTCCGGTATTGGGCCGGAACTTTCGCGAGCTCGTCTTTCGTACATTCTATTGTCTTAGAACACATGACTTTTTGGAATTTCGGGGCCAACTCCATTAGCCTTTCCTCGGGAGATTTGGAAGATTTGCAATCTCCTAAGGAAAGAATACAGAGAGCGGTTAGCGATAGCAGGATTGAAATTCTCATCGGAAACTCCGGTAAATAAATTTTGAACCAACCTAACGAAAAGATTCGATCGGGAAATTCTTTTTCCGAAGCTTGGGAAGAAATTTCCAACACCTCGTCCGCTTTAATGGAGGGTGTCGATTCGAAGGTGGAATCAGGCCACGTTTTTGAACAACCGATGAACCACCGCTTTGCGCCCCACTCCTTTCAGCGAGGCCTCGGAGGTTTCCCAGACGTACCCTTTTTCGCTCAGCATGCGATCCACTCCCGGAGTTTTCAGGACGGATTGGGTTACCCAGATTTCTCCGGCTTGCGCAAGACCCTGTACTCTCGCAGCTATATTCACACTCTGACCGAAATAGTCCAATCTCTCATCATTGATGACGGCTAACGAAGGCCCCTCGTTCAAACCCACCTTCAATCCGATCTCGAAGCCTTCGGTATGTGCCTCCTGATTCATACGATGGATCCTGCTCATCATCTCGAGGGAAGCCAACAGTCCTTCGACGGGAGAGGAAAACGTGGCCATGATTGCGTCCCCCATCGTCTTTACTATGGCGCCGTTATGTTTCTTAACAGCCTCCATTAAGAGTCGGAAATGCTCTTGAACCAATTTGTATGCGATCATGTCGCCGGCCTTATCGTACATCTCCGTGGAACCTCTTAGATCGGTGAACATGATCGTAAGACTTTTGACGTTCAGATTTAAATCGGACCGCAACTGCTGCACTCGGAACAAATCGCGGAAAGTCTGGTTATTCAGCAGATTTTTGGCCGTCAGGAATTCGGAAATCGTAGTAGGATGAAGTTTGGTAATTTCCGAGATCCGACCGGGATTGGGAGCAAGATGCAACCCGCCGGCCTTATTGATGGTACGATTCGTGATCTTGACCTCGTACTTACCCTTGGGAAGATGCAGTTCCGAAGGAGTAAATCCCGAGGGGAGAAGATTCAACTCCACAGTATTCAAGGTCTGAGGACCTTCCTTATCGAAGTGGAGAAAGGCGGCGGAATTGTTTTCCACCGACGTAAACTGATATACCTTCAGATTCTCTGCGTCCACCTCGATCGTAACCGTGGCGTTCGGTTCCATATTCAACAATCCGCGGAGGGTCGTGCTCAAAAACTGCAGTAACTGCGGGGATTTCTTGTAGTTTTGCGAAAAATGAAAGTTGTAATAGGATTGGACGTCTTGCAGGGAAAGAGCCGTAAAGTCGATTCGTTTTACCGAAGGATGGATCGTAAACGTGACTTCGACTTGGTCGTCCAAAGTGGTGGGAACATCTATATTACAAATATAGCAATGAAAGGAATTTTGATCGATCTCATCCAGGGACTTATGACTAGAAGCGACTCCTCCGCAGGCGGGACAGACCATATTATAAGCTACGTCGAAAAGGCCGATTTTTGCGCCATGTAGAAATAGATCCAAAGATTTAGCGGAATCGAAACCGGTCTTCGATGCAAATCGGAACGGATTGATCCGGATCAGATCCCAAACGTCCGCTTTTCTCAAATGTCCGATAAAAGTCCGAACGTCGGACTTGTCCAGGTTGGAAAACCCTTCCAGTGATTTTTCCTTTTGCTCCAGATTGGCTTCTTGAAACATGCAACCCCCTTTCGGAACTCTTTCGGTTTCATAATATGTTAATGTAACGGAAATAATTACAATTTATTTGACGCTCACCGATCCCTTTCGGCGGAAAGAAAGTCGGATTTTCCATTCGATTTTTATGAGAGAAAGGAATTTTTGTTTTTTTGCGTCCAAAATCTGCGAAAGAAATGAATTCATTCCTTTGGGAAAATCAGAAAGTAAGGCACCCACCCGGACGATCGTATGGAAAAAATGAAAAACGGAAAGAACTCTAGAGTGGTCATCACCGGAATAGGAGTCATTCTCCCGAACACGTTCACCGTTCAGGATTTTTGGACCAACATTTCCGAAGGAAAATCCCAATTGGATTTTATCTCCCGTTTTTCCACGGAAAATTTTCCCGTGAAAGTAGCCGGCGAAATGAATACTTTCGATTGGAAAAGGCACCTTCCGGAGTTGGGCGAAAAACACGCAAAGAATTACAATACGGAGACCTTCGCCCTGATGTCCGCCATGGAAGAGGCGAATAAGGATGCCAAAATCGCGAAGAATTCCCTAGACCCGTCACGGGTCGGATTCATCGATTCTTCCTCCCGCGCCTCTCTTTCCTGGTGGGAATTCGCGTGGAAAAAGTATCTGGAGGAAAAGGACGAGAACATATTCGATCGCTATTCCGTTTTGACTTCCATGGCTTCCAACCCCACCAATCTCACTGCTATAAACGCGAATATACAGGGATTCGTGACCACCATTTCCGCCGCTTGCGTAGGAGGCCATCACGCCATCAGTCTCTGCTACCAAGCGATCCGTAAAGGAAGGGCGGAAGTCATGTATGCCGGAGGTCACGAGTTCCCCCTTCTCAAACCTCTCATGATGATGTATTCCGATCCGATAAGTCGGGTCATGTCCATGGAAAAGGAAAATCCGAAGCGAGGGATCCGCCCTTACGACAAGAATCGGGACGGATTCTTATTGGGAGAAGGAGCCGTCGTCTTAGTGCTGGAAAGACTGGATCGTGCCTTGGAGAGAGGAGCGAGAATCTACGCCGAAGTTCTGGGAACCTACAGTTACAACGAAGCCGACCATGCGTTACGAATGGACCTGACGGGAAAAAAAGCCGCCACAGGATTAAAACACCTGATCCGAATCAGCAACCTGCATTTGGGAGATATAGACTATTTTTGCGGCCACGGAACAGGAACGTATAATAACGATTTGGCGGAGAGTAGAGCCGTTTCCCACTTGTACGAAGGAAAACCCAAATTTCATTGGTCGCCGGTAGGCTCCATCAAACCGATCTTCGGACACACATTCGGGGCCGCCGGAATCATAAACGTAGCCGCGACTTCCTTGATGCTTCGGAACCAGATCATTTGCCCTACCATCAATCTAACGGACCCTGATCCGGAATGCGACCACGACCACGTCGCGGAGGGCGCTAGAAAAACAAGATTGCGATACGCCGTATCCATGGCCTTTGCGATCGGCAGCCAGTCGTCTTTTGTCAGTCTGGCGGCTCCCGATTTTTAAAGTCGATTGATGCGAACCAAAAGTACCGTATGATTGTCACGGGTCATTTTCAGATTCGCCTCTTCGGATAGAATAGAACAGATTTCCTTGAGATCTTCGTGTTCCCGGATCACCTTTTCCATAGTATCGATATTCAAGACCTCGGTGAGCCCGTCCGTACAAAGCAGAATGTGATCCCCTGCGGACAATTTTCCTGTCAGATCGAAAATATCCGCCTGCATGTCCTTACTTCCGCCTCCGATACAACTCGTCAAAAGATTGCGGCCGGAAAGACCTCCCAATTCCTCGCTGATATTGTGGTCCACGGTGATCTTGCTCAACCTGCCTTCCGTCATATGATACAGACGACTGTCACCTACGTTAAATACCCAGGATTTCTTTTTTCCCAAAAGACAACCCACCAAGGTCGTCCCCATACTCGGCTTTCCGATGGATTGTCCGTGAAAATTCACTTCGGTATTGATTTTTCGGATCAGATTTTTCCAACCGAGAGGAGGAAGCTCCTCCAGAGGCTGGATCGCGCGGGCCATCCAGGAAAGTTTCTCCAAAGCGGTTTTGCTGGCGACTTCCCCTGCCTCATGCCCTCCCAATCCGTCTGCTAAGGCAAAAAGAGCCGGAAAATCCTCCGTATCCGTCTCCCTGACTTCCGCAAGCTCTCCCTGAACCTGCCCGCATAGAAATTCTCCGTTGGCAAAGAACGAATCTTCATTGTGGGAGCGAAAGTTCCCCTTGTCGGTGATTGCATAATAGCCGATGTTCATTTTTTAGAAATTCCGAATATAGGTCCGGAACCCTCTGCGGTCTTTTACAAGAATGCACCGGTTTCATCCGTCCTACAAGAAAAAAGAGCGTTTTGAGACGGTCGAAAACACGAGTTCTATTTTGCGGAATACCCTCCGTCCACAGGCAGGGCCACGCCGGTAACAAAGGAAGATTCGTCGGAGCAAAGCCAAACCGCCGCCTGGGCGACCTCTTCGGGGTCCGAAAGTCTACGCAAGGGGTGAAGATCGGTAATCCGATGTTCCGCCTCCGCAGGATCGGTGGAACTCCGAAATAAGCCTGTCAACATTTCCGTTCGAATGAATCCGGGGCAGATCGCATTCACACGAATTCGATCCTCCGCATATTCCAAGGCCGCCGACTTAGTCAAGCCGATAATTCCGTGTTTGGCGGCGGAATAAGGTGCCACTTTCCAGTCTGCACCGACGAGCCCGGCGACCGACGATACGTTTACGATCGCCCCTTTTCCTCGTTTCAGCATCAGCGGAATTTGGTATTTCATACAAAGCCAGGTGCCTTTTAAATTCACGTCGATTACTTTGTCCCATACCTTTTCCGGATAATCGTGCAAAGGCAACGCCAGTCCTCCGATTCCCGCATTGTTGACCGCGAAATCCAGTCCACCGTAAATCGACTCCGCCTTTTGTACGAATTCTCGGACCCCGGAGTCGACGGAAACGTCGCAAACGAAAAACTTCGCCTCTCCGCCGGAGGAAGCTACTTCCGCTTCCACCTTTTTTCCTTCCTCTTCCCGCCTCCCGCAGAATAGGACTTTTGCTCCGCGCGCCGCGAATTCCAAAACCACGGCTCGTCCAATCCCGGCATTCCCTCCGGTTACGATCGCTATTTTATCTTTCATGAATGCTCGACTCTATCTCGGGTCGCCCGAGAAGGGTTTCGGTGAAGGAAAGTAAAGCGACATCCGCCGACCGAGTCAACTAAAATCCCTAATTGATTCTGCGCGTCGGACTATTGCGCACCGTATTTAAGTATTTCTTTAAGTGTTCGTTGATCTTTTCCAGGTCCGACAATTCCTCGTTTAGATCCGCGATTTTCAGATCGTTGGCCAGCACCAGCAAGTACCGCAATTCCTCCAGATGCTCTTTGGCCCGAAGTATGTTCCGGATTTTCTCGGATCGGATACGGGCTCCCCAAGCTCCCGAGATTCGTGCGGGTATCAGGGAAGAAACGGATCTTACTCGCTCGATCCAGGAATTCTCCGCCTTCGGCCGCAATTCGTCGCACAGTGCATACAATCTCAGTATGAAATCGTGGGAGATTTTCCATACCTCCAATCTCTGGAAGCCCGATCGAATTTCGATATCCGCCGGGAAATTCGAGGCCCCCACGGGAGGACTGGGCATCGCCCGGATCTTCCCGGACGTCAACTTCTCCCGGAAAGATGCGGGAACAAAACTTACTTTTCTTTCTTTATAATCAAAAAATAATACTCTGATTTTAACGAGGGAAACTTTTCTTTTTCTACCGTCCTTGGACAATCGAAAATAGAGATCGAAGGATTTCTCCTCCAACCGATCCAGGGAAACGTCTATAGTCGCCACATCCTGGTAAAGTAGTTCGCCTTCGTAGCGTATCGTAGCGTTCGCAAAAATGATGCTGTATCCGTGGATATCCATCACGGAATATCCCAGAAATTGGAAGAAGCGGAGATGAGCTTCCATCACCAGCTCCATAATGGTCGCGAAGGAAACATGGAGGTCCATGCTGAGATCGGTCTTTCGAATCGGAATCTCCGTCGAAAAATAATACCTTTCGGGAAATTCCGCCTCCTGCTCCGAAGAGATTTCGTTTTTCATTCGGAAAATCTTTCCCGAAACTCCTTCGGGATCTCCAAAGTCTTACGAGCTTTGTAATCGTAAAATACCAGGGAAATTTTTACCGTGGCGACCTCTTCCCTCTCGGGAATTTTCGTCACGAAGAAGATCAAATCGCAGGATTTCCGTCCGAGATTCGTGACAGCTACCTGCCAATCCAATCGCTCCCCTTCTCTAGCTTCGGAGCGATAGTCGACTTCCAATTTTGGAACGATGATGTTCGCCCCGGCGATGTTCGATTTGGACCAGGAAAAATGCTCCAAAAACCCGTCAAAGACCTTGTCAACCATAGGAATCAAAGAGGCATAGGTCACATGGGAAACGAAAATCCCTCCGACTACGGTCGCACTCCGAATATCCGCGTTTTGAACATGGACTTCCATCCGATAATCGAAGTGTGACGGAACGGAGATCTGAGACATGATTTTCTCTTTCGAAGGAAAGATCCCTTTTTAATATCGGTCCCGTAAAAACGCTTCTTGAAAGGAGGGCGCGAATCCGATTCTAGAATAGACTCCAACGTTAGGCGAATTTAAGTCTTTTTTTCCGAAAGTTTTTCGATTTCACCGTTGATTTTAATTTTCACCCGATTTCTCGGGTCACCGGTATGAAAATCCGGTTTTTTCCGTCAAATCAATGATAATCTGTTGGGAGTTTACCGTGTGCCGTTCCACGGTTAGAATTTCTACGCTAGAATGCAATGCTTAGAGAATCTTACCATCCAGAACCGGTCAAAATTCTTTCGGATCCGGACAGCCTTGTGCGGGAATTCGTTAAGCCGGGAATGTACTTACATTTGGCCGCAACAATGTCCCGACCGAATGCACTGATTTATTCTCTAGCAAGAGTTTTTAAGGATAAAAATCCGGAATTCACATTTAGCGTAGCGGGAATTCATTCGAGCGCGCATTCCATCGCGCTTTCCGGCATCGCCAAAAAGGTCATCACCGGTTTTGCCGGAGACACCTATCCCAAACCCAGTCCGAATTCTTTGTATAGGGATCTGCTGGAAGGAAAGCCCTTCCAAGTGGAACTCTGGTCCTTACTCACGATCATACAACGCTTGATTGCAGGAGCGATGCGTCTACCTGGATTCGTCTCCAATTCCTTGGTCGGCTCCGACTTGATCACGGACAAATTGGGAAAATCCGCCTTTCTATACAACAAACCCACCGAAGGCAATCCTTATGGGGAAGCCGCCTCCTCTCATCTTTCCACCGAAACGAAAGGGATCCGAGGGAAAGACCTTCTATTTATTTCGCCTTTGAATCCGGAATACACGTTAATGCACGGAGTCGTCGCGGACGAGGACGGAAACATCGTGCTCTGTCCTCCGGTGGGAGAAGGAACCTGGGGAGCCATGGCCGCCGTAAAGGGAGTGATCGCCACCGTGGAAAAGATCGTCCCACGGGGAATGATCCCGCCGGAAATCGTAAGCATACCGAGTAGTAGAGTGATCGGTTTGGCCGTAGCAAAATTCGGCGCCCACCCTCAATCTCTTCGCGTACACAATCTTCCGGATCTACCGGCCTTCAAGGGAATCGAAACATATCTGGACGATTATGAATTCCAATCCGAGGCCAACGAGTGTGCGGGAATTCCGAGCAGGGCGGCAAGATGGTACAAGCAATTCGTAGACCTAGCGGGAGGGCACGCAGAATATCTGGAGGAGATCGGCTCGGATAAATTACGAAGATTGAAAATGATTCCTCCGGAACACCGACTAACGCGGAAAGAGGATCCGAATACGGTTAACGATTCGGAACAGATGATCATTCTTGCGGCGAGGGCCGTGATAGAACGGGTAAAAAAAGGAGGGTACAAAACCATACTCGCGGGAATCGGAGCCGCTCATATGGCCGCTTGGACCGCCTTTAAATTATTGGAACAGCAGGGAATCTCCATCCGCGTCATTTCCGAACTGGGATTTTATGGAATGAGTCCCTTTCCGGGAGACGTTTTTTTATTCAGCCAGCTTCACGCTCACAATTGTTTCATGCTTTCCGAAACCGCCCAAGTTTTAGGGACCATCGTTCCGGATTCCTGCCTAGGTGTGATCGGCGCTGCGGAACTCGATTGGTTCGGAAACGTGAATTCCGTCGCGGACGGAAAAGGAAAATTCCTGGTGGGATCCGGCGGAGCGAACGACATCGTCTCGGTGGCGGATACCGTCGTGGTGGCAAAAGCGAACCGACAAAGATTCGTAAGAAAAGTGAAGCACATCACTTCTCCGGGCGAAAGAATCATTGAAGCAGTCTGCCAATTCGGACGCTTTCAGCGGGACTCTCTTTCCAACCACCCCTTCGAATTGTATTCCTGGATCCCGCCCGCCTCCGATGAAGAAATGGAAACGATAGAAGCGGTACTCCGGTACACACTTTGGCTACCACCCGACGAGGAACTTCCCATGCGGAAAGAACCTCCGATTACTGCGGACGAATTGACCATTTTACGGGAACTCGATCCGGAAAGAATCTATACCGAGCAATTTATGGTTTATACTCGCCTGCCTTAATTGGGCAAATATGTGTACAAATCGTGGAATTATGACTGGAAATTTATTGTTTAGCTGGGAAAAATTGAATCATGTCCAACCATAGCCTGGGGACCTCCAACGGGGTTCGGTTCACCGGATTCGGTCACTATCTCCCCGAACGAATCGTTACGAACGACGAGATCCGTTCCGGACTGAAATATCCGGAAATGCACCCTGCCGAAAAGGCCGTAATCGGAAACATCGGCGTCTCTAAGAGACATAGAGCTTCGGAAAAAGAAACCCCCGCTTACATGGCGGCCAAAGTTGCGGAAATGGCCTTGGCGGATGCGGGGAAAAAACCCGAAGACGTGGACCTGTTCCTATTGGCGAATTGGACCGATCGCTATTACGTTCCGGAACTGGCTCCGCAAGCATCCGTACTAGCCGGTACAAAACGGGCTCTTGCATTCGACATTTGTACGGCATGCACCGGTTTCGTCCACGGAGTCCAAATGGCCTCGGCATTCCTCTGTTCTGGAAAATTCAAAAATGCGTTAGTGATCGGAAGCGAACGCTTTTCCGTCCGGACCAGAATGGGAGGTTACGGGGAATTTACCGCGGGAGACGGAGCGGCAGGAGTGTTATTGGAGTTTACGGGAGAAAAAGAATTCGGAATCATTGATTCCTTTTTGAAAGACGACGGCAAGTTGGCCCCGATCATCATCACCGGTCCTCCTCCCGACAGCTATATCAAAAGTTTTCCGGAGTTGGTACCGAATGCGGCCGATCTGACGCTTTCCGCAATGGACGACCTGCTGCAAAGAAACCGTTTCACTGTGGAAGATATCGATTGGGTCGTTCCGCATCCGGGAACGGATGCGGTGCTCCAAGATGTCTTAAAGAGGACTCCGTTTCCGAGAGGGAAGATTCTCACGAACTTCGAGAACGTGGGAAACATTTCGGCAGCTTCGATACCGATCGTCCTGTCGGAATTCTATCGGAAAGGAACGTTTAAAAAAGGGGATCTTTTTTTGACTCCCGCCGTCGGGGCGGGATTCTACTGGGGAGGACTCCTCTTTCGGCTTTGATTTCGCGGATAAAGAGAGAACGTCGGAAAGGATTTTCGACATAGATAAAAACAGGTGAAGTGACTAGATGATCGTAACAGGATTCGAACTTCGGGAAAGATTAAACGCCGAATCCTCTTCGGAAGTGTACAAGGCGGTACGCAAAGAAGATGGAAAATTCATAATTATAAAATTTCTCCCCTTACTAGACGAACTACATCCGTCGGTCGTGAACCTGAGGAACGAATACGAAATTCTCAGGACTCTGAACGGAGGAAAATTCGTTCGCGCGATCAATTTTGAAAAACTTCCCGACGGGTATGCGCTATTCATGGACTTCATGCCCGGAGGGGTTTTAAAACAGCATATCGTTCAAAATCCTCTCCCTTTGCAGGAGTTCTTCTCCGTCGCGGTTCAACTAGCCGAACGCTTGGGTGATATACATACCAAAAAGATCATCCATAAGGATATCAAACCCGAAAACATAATCTATAATAGGGAAGAAAACGAAGTGCGGGTCATCGACTTCGGGATCTCCACCCGGTTGACCAAGGAGGAAACCTCCTGGTCCTCCCCCAACATACTGGAAGGATCCATACAATACGTTTCTCCGGAACAAACGGGAAGAATGAACCGCTCGGTCGATTATAGGAGCGATTTTTATTCCTTAGGAGTCACGTTCTACGAAATGCTTACCGGGACTCTTCCGTTCGAGGGAGAGGATCTTCTGCAATTGGTCCATTCGCACATGGCAAAGAACCCGGCGCCTCCGAAAAAGCTAAGGCCGGAAATACCGAACGTACTTTCCGATATCGTAATGAAGATGTTGGCCAAAACCGCCGAAGACCGTTACCAGACGGCGAAAGGTCTGCAGGGCGACTTGGAAAAAGCATATTCTCTCTGGAAAGAAAATTCGGACTTTCCCGATTTTCCTCTGGCGCAAAACGACTATTCCCAGGAGTTCAAGGTACCTCAGAAACTTTACGGAAGAGAAGAATATATAAAAGCGTTGTTAGGCGAATTCAAGGAAGTCGCCGCCGACGGAAAAACCAAAATGGTTCTGATCGCAGGCTATTCCGGAGTCGGAAAATCCTCCTTGGTCCGGGAAATCAACAAACCTCTCACCGAGTCCAAAGGCTATTTCATAACGGGGAAATTCGACCAATACAATCGGAACCTTCCTTTTTCAGCCGTCATACAGGTCTTTTCCAGCTTGATCGAATTGGTATTGACGGAACCTCCCGAGAGAATAGAAGCTTGGCGGTCCAAAATACGCAAAGCCCTCGGCGCCAACGGAAAAGTGATCACGGACGTGATCCCCGAATTGGAAATCATCATCGGAAAACAGGAACCGATTCCCGAATTAGGACCCCAGGAGAACGCGAACCGTTTTTACGTCGTATTTCAGAATTTTATAAAAGTATTCGCGGCGTCGGAACATCCTCTTGCGATTTTTCTCGACGACATGCAATGGGCGGATACCGGTTCTCTGGAATTGCTCAAAAATCTCATGGAAGACGTAACGGTAAGTTATCTTTTCCTAATGCTTGCGTATCGGGACAACGAAGTGGACGCTTCCCATCCGTTCCGAACGCTCGTCGATACCTTAAGCAAGGAAGGTTTGGACCCGCATAAAATCGAGTTGCATCCGTTGCTGTTAAAGGACGTCAACGAACTCCTTTCCGAAAGCCTGAGACGCGGGCCGGAAGAAACCAAAGAACTTGCAGAGATCGTCCATTCCAAAACCGGAGGAAATCCTTTTTTCATCGGGGAACTACTCAAGCAATTGTCCCGAGAAGAGATGGTCTATTTCGATGCAGGTTCCGGAAGACCGGGCGAAGGCCGCTGGAAATGGAATCTCGCCAAGATTCGGAATACGAAAATTTCGGATAATGTAGTCGAGTTACTCATCGATCGTATTCGCAAATTGGCGCCTGAAATACAGGAGACCCTGAGGATGGCGGCTAGCATCGGAAGCAACTTCGATCTATCCTTGTTGGCGCGCATTCTGGGAAAAACCTTCAAAGAAACCTCGATGTCATTACAGGAATGTATCAACGAGGAATTGATCGTTCCGGTGGGCGAAAATTATAGGATCGCGGAATCCTTTTTGGAAACCGCGGCAAACAAGGAAAAAAACGAGCAAACGGCAAAGACCGTCCTTTTCCGTTTCCAGCACGACAGGGTCCAGCAAGCCGCGTACGAGATCATCGACGAGGAAAAGAAAAAGCGGATCCGTCTCGGTATCGGAAGATTGCTTTTGCAAGGAACCGAAGGGAAGCATCTGGAAGACATCGTCTTCGACGTTGCGAATCACTTGAACACCGGCTCATCCCTCATCGAAGATTCGTCCGAAAAAAAACGACTCGCAGAATTGAACCTGTTGGCGGGGCGAAAAGCCAAAAATTCCACCGCTTACCAACCCGCTTTGGTTTATATAGAAAAAGGAAGAGATCTGCTCTTCACGCTTCCCGAAGGTACAAAAGGGGACGACGTTCTTTGGTCCGTCTTTTACGACCTCTGCTATTCCGTTCACAAGGAACTCGCCGAAATTCTTTATCTCACGGGGAACTTCGAAGACTCTCAAAAGATCATAGATGTGTTATTGAAATACGGAAAAACTTCGGTAGAACAAGCCGAAGCGTACAATATGCTCATCATCCAGTATTCCGCCTTGGGTAAGTTCGATCTCGCCCTGCCTACGATCGTAAAAGCGCTCAAACCCCTAGGCGTAAATATTCCGGAAACCGATTTCGGACTGGTCCTGACCCAGGAAATGGAGATCGCGAACGGAGCTTTGGAAGGCAAAACGGTGGATTCCTTACTGGATCTTCCTCTGATGCAGCAACCGGAACACATCATGGCGGTAAACCTTCTGATCGGCGCGATTCCAACCGCGTATAATTTCGCCCTCGCGCTGTTTCCTGTGATATGCGTAAAGATGGTGAATCTCTTTCTGAAACACGGAAACCTTTCCGATCCTTACGGTTATTCCTCCTACGGGGTCGTACTGGCCTCGGGATACCAAGAATACAGAAAAGGATTCGAATTCGCCGAACTCGCGGTCAAGGTCAGCGAAAAACACAAAAACCCGAGCGGAACCACTAAAGCCGCGAATATCCTGGCTAACTACACGACCCCGTTCGTGAAACACCTGAAATTTTCCGAAGACATTAACCAAAAGGGAATACAATCCAGCCTCGAATCCGGGGAATTTCTTCACGGTGGATATTGCGCCATGAACGACGCGGTCAACATCGTTCTGCAATCCCAAAATATCGAATCTGCCGCGTCGAAAGTGGACGCTCTTTTAAAATTTTCTAGAAAGGTGAAAAACAATCTAGCGATCGATACCGTTCTCGCTTCCGCCTTGGTTCTCTCGAACTTGAGAGGAAAGACGGCTTCCCATCTGGAATTTTCCACGGAAGAAATGGACGAGACTCAGTTCGTAGAACTATGCAACGCTCACCAAAGTCCTTTTCCGATCTGCCTCTTTAAGATCATGAAATCGAGGGTTTTACTTACCTATGGGGAATTCGCTGCCGCTCTTAAGGAGTTGGACGAGGCCGAAGGACTTCTGGGTTATATCTCGGGACAAATCTCCGTGGAGGAGCATGCGTATCTTCACGCGTTAGCTATGGCGGCGAGCTTTAAGTCCTCTTCCCAGGCCCAAAAAACGAAATTCCTGGAAAAGATCAAACAGAACCTAACGAAGCTGAAACTACTTTCGGAAAACTCGCCGGAAAATTTCGAGCATAAATACCTTCTGGTGGACGCGGAACTCTCCCGCCTCGAATACAAGAACTGGAAAGCGGCAAAAACCTACGAGCAGGCTGTACAGCTCGCCGCCAAAAACGAGTACTCCAACGATGAAGCCCTAGGGTGCGAATTGGCGGCTAGGTTCTGGTTGGCAAAAGGCAGCGCAAAAATCGCGGCCCAGTACATTAGCGAATCCTATTATAGATACGGAAAATGGGGTGCTCTGAAAAAGCAGGAGATACTCCGTGTGGAACATCCCGAATTCGTAAGAGAGAAAAGCAGAGGTACGTTCCGCACTGCCTACACTCTCGGAACGATCGGGACTCATACTGCCTCCGCGACGGAAGTATATACCGGACAAACCCTCGATTTCCAATCCATACTCAAGAGTTCGAACGTGATTTCCGGGGAGATCAAGCTGGAAGCTCTTCTTGATAAGCTCATGCAGATCTCCATCGAAAACGTGGGCGCTCAAAAAGGAATTCTGATCCTCAAACGCGACGGAAAACTTTCGATAGAGGCGGAAGGAAATATTTGGAGCGAGGAAATCCACGTACTCCAAGGAATTCCCGTTCAAGAGAGTTCGAATCTACCGATCAGCATCATCTACTACGTGGAAAGGACAAAAGAGGATCTCGTACTGAAAAACGCTCACTCCGACGAGAAATTCAATAAGGATCCTTATATCCGTGAACAGAAGACTAAATCCGTGCTCTGCTCCCCCATTATCAAGCAGGGGGAACTGATCGGAATTCTCTATCTCGAAAACAATCTTTCGGAGGCGGCCTTTACCTCGGACCGGTTGCAAACCATCTCCATCCTTTCCTCACAGGCGGCGATTTCCATCGATAACGCCTTGTTGTATGCGAATCTCGAAGACAAGGTGGCAGAAAGAACCAAGGAATTGGCCCGTGCAAACGATGATCTGGCCCTTAAGAACCAGCACATTACGGATAGCATTACGTATTCTTTAAATATCCAACAAGCCATCCTACCGGCCGACGAGCTTCTCGGCAAGACTCTGGCGGAACACTTCGTCGTTTTCCGACCGAAGGATATCGTCTCCGGAGATTTTTATTGGTTTTACAAACAGGAAGAAGCGGTCTTTCTCGCGGCCGTCGATTGCACGGGTCACGGAGTGCCGGGTGCTCTCATGTCCATGATCGGAAACACCCTTCTAAACCAAATCGTGACCGAAGCCGGAATTTCGGATCCGGCTTTGATTTTAGAATCTTTGCACGAGAAAGTTCGACAAGCCCTAAAACAGGACAGAGAACAAACGAATTCGGGAGACGGAATGGATATCTGCTTACTCAAAATTGAAAAAGGAAATTTATTCTTTGCCGGAGCTAAACGTCCTATTTTTATAGGAAAAGGGGGCATCTTGTCGGAAATCAAAGGGGATAGAGCCTCCATCGGCGGAAGGCAGACAGAAGAAACGAGAAAATTTACCACGCATTCCATCCCGCTAGAGCCGGAAGTCCGTACAAGTGTTTATCTGACAACTGACGGCTTTATGGATCAGCCCAATCCGAATCGCGAAAAGATCGGCACCAAAGGATTTTTGAATTTCCTGGGGACCATAGAACACCTCCCCTGCACGGAACAAAAGGAAAGATTGGAATCCTTTTTATCGGCTCATCAAAACGGAGAAGCGCAGAGAGACGACATCACGCTAGTCGGGTTAGTCTTGAACGGACGGTAGGAGAAGTTTCTGAAAAAGGAAGATGCTAATGATGGACAACGAGCTCTTAAATCTATTCAAATCCTACAAAGAAGCGGGCGAGTACGACTTACTCGTCAGTTTTAAAGGTAGACTTTCGCAGGAAGTTCTCACGGAATTGGGATCCTTGATCCGAACTTCCTTGAGTGCAGAAGTCAAAATTAAGAAAATCTTTGCGGTTTTTATCGAACTTGCACAGAATATGCTGCATTATTCTTCCGAGCGCCGCACAAATGAAGAAATGAAGGAAGCCGGAGTAGGTATTCTTGCCGTCAGGGAAAATTCGATTGGCTATCAAATCGCGTCGGGCAATCTAGTCCAGAATGAGAAGCTAGACTTTCTCTCTGAAAGGATCCAAAGAATCAACTCGATGAATAAGGACGAATTAAAGTCCTTTTATCAGCAGCAGCTAAGAGCGGAACGACCTGACGACAGCAAGGGCTCGGGAGTTGGCTTGATAGATATCGCTCGCAAATCGGACGGACCGCTCGTGTTTCATTTCGATACTGTGGACGATAACAATTCTTTCTTCACGATTTCTGCATTCTTTACTAAGGAAAACTAAGAATGGAATCCTTACACATACAGCAGACTAAAACCTCGCCGGAAGTCATCCTAGATTCGTCCAAGGGCGACGCGGAAATCATCGGGGAATCCTACCCGGAAAACGCAATGGCATTTTACAAGCCTGTATTTGAATGGTTGAAAGCCATGCAGTCCGACGGGAAACGGATCCGACTGAAGTTTCAGATGGATTATTTCAACACGAGTTCCTCGAAGGTGATCATGGACATTTTGGACAATCTACAAAAATTCCATGAAAAAGGCGGTAAGGTCGAAGTGGAATGGTTGTATAAAGAAGACGATGAGGACATGCAGGAGACCGGTGCCGAATTTTCCTCGGACTTGAGCATTCCGTTTCAAATGAAATCTTACAAATGAATTCCGCGCACCGATTCAGTACGCGGATTCCGGAGATTTAGCTGAGCGCCCGGATGACTTCCTCCGGCGCCTGAACCAATTCGATCAGCACTCCCTCTCCGCAAAGCGGGGATTCTTCGTTTCCCTTCGGATGAATAAAGGTAACATCGTGTCCCCCGGCGCCTTTCCGGATTCCTCCCGGGGTAAATCGGACTCCTTTCGAAGAAAGCCATTCCACAGCCTTATGAATATCGTCTACCCAGAGACCGATATGATTCAATTTCGGATCATGTACTTTCGGACTTTTCGTCGGATCCACCGGTTCCATGATATCCACTTCCACCGCATAAGCCCCTTTACCCATTCTAAGAATATCTTCGTTCACATTTTCTTTTTCGCTGCGGTAAGTTCCCACATTTTCCAAACCTAGGACATCCACCCAAAAGTTCCTCAGCTTGTCCTTGCTCTCGCCCCCGACTGCCACCTGCTGGATTCCTAGAATCTTAAACGGTCTCATAATAAACCTTCGTATTTTTTTTCCAACTTCTCCCTTAGAAAGGGAAAGGCAATTCATTCCCCGAAACGAAAGACCGCTTCCGACGGGAAATGATCGCTGGCCTCGGCCGCGTCCCCTTTCCGAAAGACGCCGTACTTGGTTTTGACCAATCCTCTCGAATAGAAAATATAATCTATGGTCCGGTCCGGCTTCGCGATGGCCGGGTCGTTCGGATAATAGGTAAAGAATTTCTCCTTTTCGGGACCGTTCAATTCCTCCTTCGTAACTACGGAAGACCAACGATCAAAGAGTGGCTTGATTTCCTGATCATCCCCGTAATAAAACGCTCCATTCGGATGCAAGGTTTTCCGATCGAAATCCGGGGGGAGAAGATTGAAATCTCCCGCTAAAATCCAAACCGACTTCTCTCCGTCCAGCTTCCGCAACAGATCCGAAAGGAACTTCACCTGTTTTTGCATCGTGTCAGTTCCCATCGAGAACGCATCCAAATGGGTGTTTAAAACGGAGAACTTTCGCCCCCCCGATACGGAAAGATCCGCCTTCAGTACGGCCCGCTTCAACTGGAACTGACGACTGATAGGATCCGCTTCGGCCAGAGGCAACTGATAACGCACCGCCGAAGCGATTTTATATTTACTCAAAATGACCAGCTTCATTCCGGCCGATCCTAGAACTTTGGGGTGAGGCACGAATCCCGCTTTCCAATAAAACGCTTCCGTCCTGCACGGATAAAAATCCGAAAGTAATGGAACCAATCTCTCCGATTGGTTTTCCCCGCGAGTCCTTTTGGCCCCGTCGTCCACTTCCTGTAGGAGTACCAGGTCCGGATCCGTTTCCAGGATTACGTTAGCGACCTTTTTCAAAGTGTTTTCCACTTCTTCGGAAGTTGTCACGGTGTCCGGACCGGATTCGTCGGGAACGTCGTACCAAAAGACTTTTTTCTTACCGGCAAAATATTGCACGTTCCAAGAAAGCACTTTCAATTCCTCGTTTCCCGGCATCTCGAGCGCGTCGGATTTGCATACCACATCCGCGTTTTCGGTTTGCTTCGGATGAAAGGTGGAAAAATAAATCGCCGCCAACAATAGAGAGAATGCGACCAGCACGATATACAGGATGTTCTTTAAAATTTTCAAGACTCCTCCTAAGATCCGTTTTCATCCGGAGTTCCGCTTCGTTCGGCGAAGCATCCTTTTGTAAACACGCTCGGGGTTTCGTCCACAATTTTCGATCCGGATTTTACGGAGGAAGGAATCGGAAAGACTTTCCCTTTTTAGGGGGCTCCGGCAGCATGGAATCGATCGCATGTATCGTTCCTTTTTTATCCCGTTTCTTTTCCTGGTTTTCGGTGGATTCGCTGTATCCCTCCAGGCGGAGGAAGTGGAATTACAGGTCATTCTCAAGAACGGTACCAAAGGAGGAGAAGGTTCGGCGGAAAAGGTCCGTGCCTTTGCGCTGGAAAAGCAGATGATCCCGCTTTCCGTCGGAGAGATCGGTCCCGTAAGAGGAAGTTTCCGCTTACCGAAAGTGGAAGCGCCGAACGGACTTCCTATTCTTTTACAGGTCACTTACGGCGGAGTGAATTACAATAAGATCGTTCCTCCGGTTCCGATGATGCGCGCACAACCCCAGGAAATCACCGTCTATGAAAAGACCCAGGACCGATCCGCGATTAAGACCAAGTCCTTACTACAGATCACCCGATCCAAGGATGCTTTGATCGCATTCAAAGTATTCATTCTCCATAATAATTCCATTCCTCCCCGCAGTTTTCAGAACGACGCGGATCCTATAGAGATTTTCGTCCCATCCGAGGCTACGGATGTTTCCGCTCAATTGACCCAAGGCGCCGGAATGGGAATCCCGCTCCAGCTCCGTCCCGGAAAACAGGGATGGATTCTGGATCGCCCCATTCTGCCGGGAACTTCCCAATTGTACGTTTCCTATTCCATCCCGGCCAACAATTTAGCCTCCGTGACGTTTAAAGACAAACTTCTCTTCGAAAAGAACGACGGGGAACGGGTCGTTTTTGCCAAGCCGAAAGATATGGAACTCTCTTTTGTGGGAGCGAAGAATCTCAAAAAGTTGGAGGCGGACGTCCCGGAGGACGTAAAGGCCTACTCGGTAGCCTATTCCGCTCCTCGCCAGGAAGTGACCATATCCGTGAGCGGAGGAAAAGCGGTGGAATCGTTTTCTTCCGATCAGGAACGAAATATAGAGAACGGAAAGATTTTCGTTTCGGCGGAAAAAACCCTCCTGGGAGTCGTTGCGGTTCTAGGACTTTTATTCACACTTTCCTTTCTGTTCGCTTATCGAAAACTCCCCTAAATCATCGCTCTTTTTTCATCCGATCTCCTTGACTTACAAATTAGTTTGATATAAAATTAAATTTTCCCAATTCTTTCGGAGGTCGGAAAAATGAAAAACTCATATTCCGGAAAAATCATCGACGCTTGGGCGCAGCCCGCCCTGGTCTCTATGTTCCAAAAATTGCCCGAAGTATCCTATCTTTTCAAGAGGTCCGGTTCGGGAAAATACGCGCGCACCAACCTTTCACCGGAAGAAACCGTCGAGCTGATGGACCGGTCGGGAATCGACAAGCTTTTGTTGCGCGCCTGGTGCAGACCGGGCGAATGGGTCTGCACCAACGATCAAATCTTCGAATACACGAATCTGTTTCCGGACCGCTTTGTCGGTATCGCGTCCGTAGACCTACACAAACCGGTGCAGGCGGTAAAAGAATTAAGGAGAGCGATCCGGGATCTGAATTTCAAAGGATTATTCCTTTTGCCTTGGCTTTGGGAACTTCCGCCGAATCATAAATATTATTACCCGCTTTACGTGGAGTGCATCGAGCTCGGGATCCCTTTTTGTACGCAGGTGGGTCAGACCGGACCGCTCAAGCCCTCCGAACCGGGACGACCCGTACCCTACCTAGACGAGGTCGCATTGACTTTTCCGGAATTGGTGATCGTCGGAGGTCATATGGGATTTCCCTGGATAGACGAAATGATTGGAGTCTGTATGAAGCACGAAAACGTGTACATAGACACCTCGGCTTATCTTCCCTCCCATTATCCGAATCAGTTGTTGGAGTATATGAAGACTAGCGGCAGAAGCAAGGTGCTTTTCGGTACGAATTTTCCGCATCTGGAATTTAAGAAATGCACGTCCCAGCTCGGAAATCTGGACCTGCCCGATTCTTCTCTGAAACGTTTCCTTTTTTCAAACGCGCAGAGAGTCTTTCGTCTATAACCGGACGTTCTTGGCGCTTTTAGCGTTTGCTTGAACGCTTCTTTTTCGGGGCAGCAGACTTAATTTTTTTTTTGACCGGCTTTTTCAGGAACGAGTGAATCCACGAATTCCTTGATATCTTTCAGGACGTTTTCCTTTTCTGGAGAGGTTTCATTCATGATTTCATGATATAGATTCGGATAGGTTTTAATCCTCTTGTTCTTATAGACAAGATGGTTATAAAATTCCAAACTTCCTGCGGGATCCGCGATCCGATCCGCTAACCCGTGAAGGATCAATATGGGAGTCCTCAGGATCGGAGCCTTTTTATTGGCGATCTCACCCTGTTGGAACAGCTCGTATCCCATGGAGAAGGAGACTTTGCCGTGTACCAGAGGATCCTCGGCATAAGCTTTGACCACCTCCGGATCGTGACTCAATAGGTTGATATCCAGATTTGCGTCCAAGGTGGTGGCAGGAGAAATTTTACGTAAGAAACCGGCGGCGGCAATCTGGATTTTCTGGAAGGCGTTTGCCGGAATTTTCAGTGCGGGGGCCGAGGCGACGACCGCATAGAGATAGTCCTGGTTGATTCCCTCTAAAGCGTACCGAATGACGACGGCTCCTCCCATGGAGTGTCCTAAAAGTAGAATCTTATCTTTCTTTTCCCGACGACGGACTTCCTGAACCAAATCGGCCAAATCGTCTACAAACAGCTCGAACGTATCCGCGTGTCCGCGCTTTCCTTCCGACTTACCGTGTCCTCGCATATCCAAAGCGTAGAAACTGATATCGCTGTCTTTAAAATAGTTTAATAAGTTGTTATAACGACCGCTATGTTCTCCGAAACCGTGATTAAAAACCATGACTCGGTTGGCATCAGGCTTGATCCAGGCTTGGCAGTATAGCTTAGTATTATCGCGTGAGGATTGGATAGTAAATTCTTTGTGCTGATAAGCCATGGAAGAAGACTCCGGGGTTGGAAAGGATTCCGATCGAAGCTATCGAAACTTTCCGGACGGGTCAAGTCTTTATTACGTACGGTCAGATTTGCTGCTTCGGAACTTGATTCTTCGTATCCGAACCGTAACTAGACCCGCTGCCGGAAAGTATTCGTTGACGGTTCCTTCGGGCCATGGTACAGAATCCAGGCCGCAAAGAAAAGAACCCACGGCCAAACCCATGAATGGAGAGATCCGGATGTCCCTACCACCTTCCGAGAAAAGTAAACTTCGCTATTTTGGACTGCAAGAACTCGCGGACCGGGGAGGAAATGCCGTCCTGGCTTTCTGGATGATTCTCGGAATGGCTTTCTTTTTATTCGCCGACCAGAATCTGATTTCTCCCAACTTGCGGAACATAGCTCGGTCCTTCGGAATCTCGAACCAGAAGGAAATCGACTGGAAGATGGGTGGGGAAATCCCGATTTTTTTCTTCGTACTTGGCGGCTTGGTTTCCGTAAACATGGGGTACCTGACCCAAAGGTATTCCCGGAAAGTTCTGGTTGTCTCGACCGTGTTGTTGGGAGAAATCCCCTGCCTACTTTCCGGCTTGGCTCGTACTTACGAGGAATTCTTACTCCTCAGAACTTTGACCGGATTCGGTTTGGGTGGGAGTTTTCCTCTCCTCTTTTCGATCTTAGGGGATTATTTTACGGACAAATCCCGTTCCACTGCCTCAGGCTATCTTTCTTTAGCCATGGGCTTAGGTGTGGGCGTAGGCCAACTCGTGGGAGGGATTCTCGGAGAAAGCGATCCGGAAAACGGATGGAGACTCAGCTTCGTCTATATGGCGACGCCTTCTTTTTTGTTCATGGCCGTTTATGCTTTGTTTTGCGAAGTTCCCCGTAGAGGCGGATCGGAAAAGGAATTTATGCAAACCGACAATTCCTCCGAATCGGATGTTCGTTTAACATGGCAGGATATAAAAATTCTTTTTGCCAACAAAACGAATATAGGAATTTTTCTGCAAGGAATTCCGGGTTGCGTTCCGTGGGGAGTGTTCTTCACCTTTCTGGCCGACTACTACGAACACGATTACGGGATCCCCAAAGCGAGCGCCGCAGGGTTGGTGACCTTTGCCGCCATCGGTATCTTTGCAGGCACATTCTTCGGCGGAGTCATCGGTCAAAAGTTGTACAATAGAAATAAGAGTTCCATGCCGATCTTCTGTGCGGTGATGGTACTTATCGGGACCGCGCCTAGCATCTATCTATTGCACGCGGGACGCGAGGCTCTGAACCCTAGTTTCTTATGGATCAATGTGGCAACCGGCTTCATCATTTCCGTAACCGGCCCGAACGTACGTGCCTTGATCATGAACGTCAATCCTCCGAAAAATCGCGCCGCGATGTTTTCCCTCTATAATCTGACGGACGACCTAGGCAAAGGTCTCGGCCCGGCCATGGCCGCGATCATTTTGGGGTTCGTTGCGGACCGGAGTACCGCTTTCACGATAGCCGTTCTATTTTGGATCCCTTGTTCTCTACTCTGGAGCATCATCCTTTCGAATTTCCGGAAGGACGAGGAAAGCGTACATAGAATTCTGACGGAAGAAGCGCGAAAAAAAGGAAGGACTTCCTGAAGTGAAGCAAGAAACTCCGAACGTTTTTTTATTCGATATAGAAGGAACAACCACACCCATCGAATTCGTCCACAAAGTTCTCTTTCCTTACTCCGACTCCAAGTTTCTGTCTTTCTTCCGGGAACAATTCCCGGAAGAAAAGCGATTCGAAGAATTCAAAACCGCATCGGAAAAGGAAACCGAGTTCGACGGGCCGCTGGAGAAAACTCCGGAAAGTCTTTCGAGATTCTGCTCCTATCTGGTATCCAAGGACCGAAAGTTAGGGGCGTTGAAGGAGACGCAGGGAAAAATTTGGAAACGCGGCTACGAATCGGGAGAATTGAAGAGTACGATTTTCTCCGATGTACCTAGTTTCCTCGGCAAAATCAGGAATTCCGGAAAGTCGGCTGCCGTCTATTCCTCCGGAAGCGTGGAGGCCCAGGTGCTCATTTTTCGCTATTGCGAAGCGGGGGACCTGACCCCTTACTTCCGTTCCTACTTCGATACGGAAGTGGGAGGAAAGCGGGAACCGGAAAGCTACCTTAGAATTGCGGACAGGTTAGGAGTTTCCCCTAACGAAATCGTCTTCTTCACGGACATAAAAGAGGAGGCCGAAGCCGCAATCTCCGTCGGAATCCGCCCCTTTTTAATGGAAAGACCCGGAAATGTACCCCAAGGTCCGCACTCATTTCCGACTTTGAGGACTTTCGACGACGTTCCGCCGGATTTTCTCGGAACTTAATACTGAAGAGATCCGCTCCGCCTACCGAAATTCGTACTATGACTCCGTTCCGAGCCTTTCCGATCGTCTTGTCCCTTTTTCTCGCCTTCGGAACAATCCAATCCAAAGAAGTGATTTACGCCTTTCGCGATCCGGGAATGCCGAAAAGTTCCAAACAGGACGACAAACTCAGAAAAGAAAAGATGGTTCTGATCGGAGAAACGATGATGTTCGATAAGGTAAAACCCATCGAATACGAAGGGCAGTACAAGAACCTGGAACTAGGTTACGATATCCGCCCGGACATCGTGACGGTGAAAGTACATTACGATCCGGGAATCCGTCCCGGACAGGTCCTATATCTCATCGAAAAAGACTTCGATCACGAAACCTTTAAGGACGGAAACATCGTAGGACAAATCGAAGTGAAATCCGTGTTTCAAACCGCATTCATCGGAAAGCAATTACGAGGGATCGGCTATCTGGGAATCGCGAAAGAAAAGGTTCTTTCCGTAGCCTATCCCTTGTCTTCGGAACAGACAGGCCCAGCTTTAGTGGAACGGAAAAAAGGGGATTATCATTACGCGAGAAACGAAATCCCGGAGGCGATCCAGGCATACCGCAAATCGATCCGCTTGGACCCGTCTGCCCCTACGGCACATTATCGATTAGGAATATTGTATTTAAACGAATCCCCGGATCCCCAAGGCGTAGCAACCTGTTCCGGAATTTTACCTATGAGCGCCGGAGCGGAATTCGCGTCCGCATGGAAGAAAAGAGGAAGATTTGAATCGGACCAAGATATGATCCGGTTTGCGAGGGAATACGTGTCCTTTTTGAACTGCAAATCGGAACAATCTCCGAGCTTCCTCAAAGGGAGCGGAATTCCCGAAGAACTTTACCGGGCGGAGGAAGTCGCCCGATCCGGATTTCAGGTTTCCCGTTCCGATTACGAACTTTTAGTAAGAAGTGCCGAAACCTTTTATAAATTTTACCTCGCCTACTCGCCCAAAAAAGTACAGCAAAGAACCGGATCTTCTCCGGAAGAATCGGCTCAGTTACGGAACAAGCAGGACAAATCCTGGGAAATCGCCGAGCGATTGTTGAAGGAAGCCCGTACGGATAACGAGACGGATTATCGGATCCATAGAATTACCGCCCTATTGAACGCAAAACGCTTTCTGGAGATTTCAGGCGGAATCAATTCCACCACCATTGCCCCCGAAGCAGCATTCTTCCGGAAGAAAGCTTTGAGCGCAATCCAGTCCTACAAGCAGTACAAACCTAAGAACGTTCCCGGAGATCCGGACATTCTAACCATGGAAAAAGATTTAGGAGGAGACTAGGCCTTAATCCTCCTCTTCCGGCAGAAGCGCTTCTATAAAATAAGCGATGAATTCCAATTTACCTGTCATGCCGGATTTTTTGTAGATAGAAAAGGATTGGTTCTCTATCGTTCGAACGCTTTTTTGCAGATTCGCCGCGATCTGCTGGTTGGAAAAACCTCTTAACATCAGCTTTGCAATCTCCTCCTCGGAGGGAGAAAGTCCCCAAGCAAAAAATTGCAATTTGATCGAGCGCCAAAACTCCTCTCCCATCTTCTTTCCGCCGGGAACGCTCAAACGATTCTTATAAGCCCGAAGATTTTCCTCCGCCTCCTTGATCCGTAGCTTCGCCTTCTTAAGTTCCAAAAACAAACCGATCAAAACGAGTAACCCGACCGAGGCTAACAAAATCTCGACGGATTCGGAGCGAATCGGATCCAAGGAACGAAAAGCGAAGATCTCGTGGAAGGAAAACAACTCCGCAAAGACCCACATAAGAAAGAAAACAATATAAACGAAAACAAAAAGGATTCTAAAATTACCGATATTTAATACTCGCATTCCCTTCGTCGCAAATGGCGAAAATCGCCGAATCAAAATGTCTTACCGAAGAAACGTCCGGAGAATACCGGACCGGTTTAAGTCGATTCGATTTGCGGAGGGGGCAAGGATAACAACGCGGAGAGCAGCATCGGAGAAAGAAGGAGGGAATCCGTCCTTTCCTTATAATACAGGAACGATTTGGGTGAAAAGAATTCGAATCCGAAGATCGGAAGGGATTTGTCGCGGAACTCGCCTTTTGTTTGGACTTCGAAATAAGACCCGGTAAATAGCCCTTCGTGCCCTCGGACATTATGCCTTGCACTCTTGAGCTGGATCGCGTCTCGACCGACTCCCGTATAATTTCCGTTCCAGATATCGATACTATCAATGACGGCGTCCATTCCCACGGAATAAAGTAGAACAGCGAATATGAAAGCGCGAAGAAACCGAAATCCGTTCTTCTTTTTGCTTTCCACGATGGGAATGATCGATCGCATAAACGAGACTAAGTGTAGAAGCCGAGGAATCCTTAAGTCAATTCTTAAAAGAGAATCGTTCCGACTTTTTCCGATCAATAACTTTACGATTTCCTACAAAAAGAAACCTTAGTCTATCGTTCTCGTTTCTTTTCTTCGAAAATCTTTCCTTTATTTCCGATTTGGAATGAGTAGTTACCACATTGGTGGCTTCTACTCATTGACATGCGTTTCGTATCCGATACAATCATTTTGTATGATGATCATAAGCGACGGTAAGTGGGTTAAGGATTATTACGACGATAACGAACTGCATTTTTACCGGAAGAGAAAATCCATATTCAAAAAAAAGACGAAATTCCAGGAAGTCGAATTGGTGGAATTGCCTGCGATAGGGGAAGTTCTGATCATAGACGAAGAACTACAATCCGCCAAAATGGACGAGCACATCTACCATGAGACCTTAGTCCATCCTGCCATGATCTCTAACGAGAATCCGAAAAAGGTTCTGATACTCGGCGGCGGAGAAGGCGCTACATTGCGGGAAGTCTTGAAATACCAGTCCGTGGAGCTGGCGGTGATGGTGGACATAGACGCAGAGTTAGTCGAGTTCTTTCATCATAATATGCCCCATTGGCATTTGGGAGCTTTTGACGATCCCAGAACGGAATTAGCTCTGATCGACGGAAAAGAGTACCTGGAGAAGACATCGCATCAGTTCGATGTGATCATCATCGACCTTACCTCCGGATTCACCGAAAGGATGCAGGAGGAATTCGAACCGATCCTGAACCTCTACTCGAAGGAATTTTACGCTCTTTGCAAATCCAAACTCGCTCCGAACGGAATCGTCGCTGTCCAGGCCTTCGAGCTCACTCCCTTGGATTGGTCGGAACACGCGGTTCTTTATAGAACCATGTCCAGCGCCTTTTCCCGGGTGACCAGCTATTCTACGTTTATACCTTCCTTTTATACGAACTGGGGATTTCTCATCGCTTCGAATCGAAAAGACGCCGCCGAACTGAGTCCTGAGGAAATGGAACAGAGGATTCA
The DNA here is from genome assembly GCF_004769195.1 of Leptospira fletcheri. NCBI lineage: Bacteria > Pseudomonadati > Spirochaetota > Leptospiria > Leptospirales > Leptospiraceae > Leptospira > Leptospira fletcheri. The sequence continues at coordinate 1,226,427 of NZ_RQET01000004.1, read as the reverse complement.
GACACGGGACTTAACGAATAAACTCAAATCCTTTAGCGGACAAAATTTCCTCGGAATGAAAAGCATGCCTAAGGATCTGCAAGCGAACCTCCAAAGACCCGGAACGGTGATAGAAGACAACAAACCGATCAAAGTATATCCCAAAGAGGATCATAACCAATAGATCCGAAACCGCTCGAATACCTCCTACTCCGATTTCCGGTTTGAAACCGCCGGAAATCCGCCTTCCCTTACATCCCAAATAGCTGAAAAAAACCGTTTCCGGCGGATCGAAATCCTTTCGCACGGTCCGATTTTTCGATTTTTTTATAACTTAGGTATTTACCTAAGTTATATTTCATGATATACTTAGTCAAATGCCTAACCAAAGTACGCGTCTCGATAACCTTTTCCATGCGTTGTCGGATCCGACCAGGCGCTCCGTATTGGAACGTCTAAGCACGGGTCCGGCCTCCGTCGGAGAATTGGCAAGGCCCTTCAACATGGCCCTTCCCTCTCTGATGCAGCATTTGGACGTCTTGGAAAGCTGCGTTTTGGTCAGATCTCGGAAAGTAGGTCGCGTACGGACGTACGAACTCGCCGGTAAATCCCTATACGCGGGAGAACGCTGGTTCGTGCGCCAAAGAACCCTATGGGAGAAACGACTGAATCAACTTGACGGTTACTTGATGGATTTAAAGGAGAAACAGAATGACGGCACATGATTATTTTCAGCCCGATAAGAACAAAGATTTAGTCTTCGAACGAGTGATAGACGTTCCGAGAGAACTGGTATGGAACGCTTGGACCGATCCGAAACATGTCGTAAAATGGTTCACCCCGGCCCCTTGGAGAACGGTGGATTGCGAGATCGATTTAACGCCGGGCGGAATTTTCAGGACAGTGATGCGGTCACCGGAAGGACAGGATTTCCCGAACATAGGTTGCTATTTGGAAATCGTGAAAAACGAAAAGTTAATCTGGACGGATATGCTTCAGCCGGGATATAGCCCTTCGACGAACGGTTTTTTTACTGCCGTTCTCACACTGGAAAAGCTGCCTCAAGGAACCAAATACAAGGTTCTGGCGCGCCATAAAGACGAGGAAGCCCGAAAGAAGCACGAGGACATGGGTTTTCACGACGGCTGGGGAAAGGCTTTAGACCAGCTCGTGGAACTTTGCAAAACGACCCTAAAGGTTTAAATCTCCAATCGGAGAAAAGGTCGTCTAGAATCCGAGGATTTAAGACGACCTTCATCCGATTCTTTACGGGACTTCCCGCTTATCAACGATCCGATGATACGGATGGAATCATTTTTTAGATTTACTTTTCTTTAATGTTCCGGAGGACCTATGGTTCGTTTTGACGGAGCGACTACTCGTCTTTGTATCTGGACTATACTCGCTGCCTTCCCCTAACGCTTCCGGGTGAAGGTATAATGGGCCGTCCGAAGTCGAAAAAGGATTCGCTTGTTTCTCTTCCCTTCCTCTCATCACTAGGATGTATAAGCTCGGCATAACCGTTAGCACCAGAAATAAAGCCGATGTCAGCCCTCCCACCATCACAGTAGCCAGTGGCCTTTGGACATCGGATCCCACCCCGGTTGCCATAGTTGCCGGAATCAGGCCTAAGAGAGCCAAAAGCATGGTCATCAAACGAGGACGCAACTGACTCACTGCGGAAGCGGTCGCCGCGTCCATCACGTTCATCTTTGGAACCCCGGCCACTTGGCCGTGCAGATAGTGATTCGCTTTGGAAACGAAAAGGATCCCCGCCATAGTGGCGATTCCGAAAAGGGAAATGAATCCAACTCCGGCGGAAACGTTGAAATAATACCCCCGAATCAAAAGCGCGTAGATCCCTCCGATCAAGGAAAGTGGGATACAGGAAAGTGCTACGAATACGGAACGGAGATCTCTATAAAGAAGGTACAACAGGCCAAAAATAATCCCAATCGTTAAGGGAATTACGATCGCCAACTGCTTTCCGACCCGGGCAAGGTTTTCGTATTGGCCGCCATATTTCACCTCGTAACCTTCAGGGAATTTCACTTCCTTCTGGACCCTTTTCTGAAGCTCGGCGACGAAACCTCCTTGGTCCCTTCCCCGGACGTTCAGACGCACCGTCACCGTCCTCTTACCGTCCTGACGGAAGATCATCGTGGGGGAATCCTCTTGGGTGATATCGGACAATTCGGAGAGCGGGATTCTTTCTCCATTGGGAGAAATGATCGGGATTCGGGCGATTTCCCTTGCGGACTCGCGGTAATCCTTGGCAAAACGGGCCACGATTCCGAACAAGGCACGTTCTTTCGGAGGACTGTCCATGGGTCCTTCGTACAGATAACTGATGGGCTCCATCCCTACCGCAGCCTCTATCACTTGTTGGATATCGTTCACGTTGATTCCGTATCTGGCCGCAACGTCCCGCTTGAGGCGGATCACGAGCTGAGGCGCTGGTCCTTCCTGCTCGATTCCGTACTCGCTAGCGCCTTTCATTTCGGATACGATCTTCAGAATTTGATCCGCCAAATCCCGCATGATTCTCATATCATGTCCGGATACGAAGACGGCCAAGTCCGCGATGGTTCCCATGATGGCTTCCGAAAGGTTGTCCATGATCGGCTGGGAGAAACTGACTCTGACCCCCGGCAAGCCCTCTTCGAGCTCGTTCCGCATTCGGATCAGTAGCTGTTCCTTCGTGATCTTTTCCTTCCACATTTTATAGTCTTTTAATCCGACGTAAACTTCCAACCTGTTCGGAGGTAGGGGATCGGTACCGTCGTCGTTCCTTCCGTACTGGGAAAGAATCGTGTCGATCATCTCGTTTTTATAAATGATCTTTCTGACCTTAGGAATGAACTTTTTCGCCTCGGGTAAGGAGATACCTACCGGGAAGTACAACCTTAGAGTGAAGCCTCCCTCGTCAAGAGAAGGTAGGAATTCCGTTCCGAGACTCATAAAACCGACGACCAAAAGTCCGCCTACCGTGGTGAACGCGATGGCTACGACCCGTTTGGATCTCACGACTAGAAAATGTACGACTTTTTCGTACGTGGTTTCGATCCAATGATAGATCGGATTGTGCCATTCGATCGGGCCGGGATTCTTCGATTCGAAATACGTTCTATAGAAGTACGACATCAGAACCGGAACGATGGTCATAGTGAACAACAAGGCGCCGAAAATCGCGAAAGAAAGCGTAAAGGCCATGGGCTTGAACAGCCTTCCTTCAATCCTTTCGAAGGAGAAAATCGGAAGATAAGCGAGTATGATGATCAAAATGGCGAAGAGAATTTCCGTCGCAACCTCGGACGCGCAATCCATCGTAAACCGGATGATTCCCTTCTGCTTCTCCTGCTCGGTCGCATTCTTGTAACGACGCATGATGTTTTCCACCATAACCACGGCGCTATCCACCACGATTCCGAAGTCCACCGCTCCCAAGGACAATAAGCTCGCGGATATTCCGGAGGCATTCATCATCGTAAAGGAGAACAAAAGCGCGAACGGTATCGTCGCGACCACTACGATGGAAGCTCGAATGCTCCCGATAAAGAAAATCACGACTAAGCTGACTACGGCGATCCCTTCGAGCAGAGTAGTACCGACGGTTCTAAGCGTGTATTGGACCAGGTCTCCTCGGTCGTACGTCGTACGGAGACGGGTTCCGTGAGGCATGTATTTTTCGTTGATCTCCTGAACCTTTGCCCGGGTTCTTTCCAGGAAAGCGTTCGGTTCCACCCAACGTCTCATCGCCACGAGTCCTTGGACCGCGGAATCCACGTCGATCAGTCCTTCCTGATCGTTCTGAATCGTATAACCTAAAATACCGCTCGGTATGGGCGGCGCGACTTCCACTGTTCCGATATTCTTGATGAAAACGGGGACCCCGTTCAGGTTCTTCACTACGATATCTTCTATCTGGCTGATATCGCGGATGGCTCCCAAAGACCGGATCGGCAGGGACTGCTCCCCTTGTAATAGAAAGTTTCCTCCGGTGTTCAAGTTGTTGTTCTGGACCGCTTCGATCACGTCGGAGACGGTCGCTTGGTAACGGATCAGACTTTCCGGATTCATTACGATGTGGAATTGTTTCGGCAATCCTCCGAAGGTCACAACGTCGGCGATTCCGGAGATTTGGAGCATCTTAGGCATGACGATCCAGTCCTGGATACTACGCAACTCCATCGGGGTATGGGTCCCCGTCGTGGATTCGACTACGTATCGGTAAACTTCTCCCACGGGGGAACTCATAGGAGCCAGCGTAGGACTGACTTCTTCCGGAATCGTAGCATCCCGAACTTTTTCCATCAAACGCATCCTGGCGAAATAATCGTCCGTTCCCTCTTCGAATACGAATTGAAACACGACCAGTCCGTTGATGGTTCTGGACCTACGAACGATTACGTTCGGAGTGGAATGCAATACCCGTTCGATCGGCATCGTCACCCTTTCTTCGACCTCCAACGTCGCCTTACCGGGAAACTTGGCGACGAGACGAACCTGAGTGTCTGCGATATCCGAATAGGCCTCTTTCCGGATATCGATCCAGGACCAGATTCCAACAAGTAAAGCGGCGACTCCAGCCACCAACGCAATCAATCTATTATTAAGAGCAGCTTCGACAACGCTGTTTATGATCTTCATTTCGAATTACCAAACTATAAAAGGAATTTCTAAATACCGCAGAGTAAAAACGTCGCATTCCGACTTACGCCGGCCCGTGATCTTTCCCGTCCAAAAGATTCTTGATCGACGATACGGATGCGCCGGTCCGGCTTTGAATCAAAGAGCTGAAACCGCAATCGGAGGAGGTATGTTTAGAAGAAGAGAGGAAATAAGACGGGTATAGGAATAAGAGCTGAATAAAATGGGATAAAAATGACGAAAGGTTTCGAGCGAATCCGATGCGACCAGGACCTCGCAGAAATAATCCATAAAATCGAATCTGTTTCTGAAAGAAAAGGCAAAATGACGGGAATGTTCCGCCGATATCGACTCTACGGAATTACTTTTGGCGACCTCAGAATTCGCAGCAATAGGCGGTTCTCCCTGGTCCAGTCCGATCAGGGTCAAATCCGCGACTCCGTCCTGCTTCGTTGGACACAGGGTAATCGTTGCGAGCAGAACGATTATCACCCTCTGTAAAAAGATTCTTTGCACCATTTTCTACAATTTGAACAGGGCAAATCCGTGCAAGCCTTTTTCCGGCTAGATGAGGCGGTAGAGAAGGGACGAGTTCCCTGTCCAAGTGCGAGCCATCCTCTAAGGGAGGAGAATTTTGTTCCCATTGATCGGGACTTGCAATGCACCTCTCAAGTAATACTTTCATGTCTTCCTTAGGCGCCTTCAGCAGGAGGCAAATAACGTTATCCGTCGGTCAGGTAAATTCTAGACCTTTGGATATATAAAAGAATTAGAAAAAGGTCGAACACGCTCTCGTTGATAAACGAAGGTCTAGAGAAATTCTTAATTTCAACCGGAGTCTAAATTAGATTGTATGCAATAATTTTAAATTTTTGGAAAGTATCAGAGAACAAAAAGTCTAAGCTTTAGAGGTTGATGGTTCCACCGATAAAAAGAAACCGAGGAGGACCAAATGTCAAACCGACGACCGCTTGAAAAATATACACTCTTGATTCTGGTTTTTTTCGGAGTATTTGCCTGCCAGAACATCGCACTCCAGGCTCCGATATATAAATCGAGTTCCGCAAATTCCGCCGACAATCCGATTCAAAATCCCGCTCTCATGTACCTGATCGCCGATCAGGTAACGCTAACTCCGGACGAATGCACGAGCACTTACATTATGACGAATCTAGTCTGGCCGCTCCCCGCAAATTACGGAAGAATTTCTTCGAACACCCGTAATTATCAGACCCTCATCGGAATCGATTCTACGATAGACATCGCAAGTCAATATTCTAATTTTCTAAACCCTGAAACTACGTTTTCCGTAGCGGTGGGTGGAAATACCGCCTGTGACGCGATCACTCAGCTTAACTCGATCAAAACTCCGAATCCGCAAAACTTCGTCATTTCGAGCGCCGACGGAAACGGACTTTTACACGGAATACACGCCGACGATAGCGTCAAAACGATGATCAGGCTCGTATCGAAAATCCGTAACCGTTGGCCGAACGTGAAAATCGTAGTCGTAGGTGTACACCCTACGAGACTACAAGGGATCAATTCTGTTAAGGATTACACGAACTCGCAAATAGCGACGTATCTAAAATCGTTAACGCATACTTGTTATTATGATCCGATGCCTTTATTCGATGTGGGACCGGGAGAATCCGCTCCGGCGTCCTTAATGCTGGACTCCATACATTACAACAGGAACATCTCTTTTCAGATTAAGGAAAAACTGATGGAAAACTGCGAGATCCCCATCTGAGAGATATGTCCGCCTCGGGTACGAAAAACCCTGCGATCCTGAAGGAAAATATTCGAAAAAAGGAAAGTAGATATATGCCGCGCGGAAAGCGGCATATATGCGTTGGTCATCTTCGAAGACTTATACCTACGCTTTCTTCTTTTCCATCTTTTGCTGGGGAATGGCTTCTTCCTTTGAGCCGATCCGTTTAAAAGATTCGGAAAATTTGGAGCGAATATCCGTCCAATTTTTTTCGATGGTCGTATTCGTCTGGACGACGCTATCTACGATCTTTGTAGCTAAATCCCTGAGCCGGACGGAAGATTCGCTGCTGTCGGAAGCTCCTTTTGCGACCAACTCCTCGAATCTCTTGGTCATAGACGCTTTCGTCTTGTCCACCTCCGCCTGTCCTGTCCGAACGATTCCGATTCCCGCATTTACGAGTGTCATCATTTCAAGAGCCATTTCGATCCTCCGAATTTAAGATTCTGAGTTTATAATCCGTTTAGATAGAGTGGTCAATAAAATTTGATGACCGAACAAAAAATCGGAGATGAATTCAATTCATTTAACAAATCAAAGATAGCGTGAGTGTAACAAAAACGACTACAAAGCGTTCGAATGATTCCTTTCAATTCTGACGATTTATCAATGAATCTTATGCCTGAAACGAAGATATAACCGAAAAGTAAGGAAAATGTACGCATTTCTTGCGTTAGTTGGTACGGGAATGATCGGAATGAATCTTACGTAAAACCGTCGGATTTGCGTGAAGATCTAAATGGAAAATTCGGGACCGGGGCGTTCCAAAGCATCTTTCTTAGCCCCGAAGAATTAGAATAAAAATACATTCGCTCTAATCGAAAATAGATTCTCTGAAATTCGTTCCGTTTCCGATCGTTCCTGAAAAAAAAACCGAACGGAACTGTTTGATCCTTATTGTATGGAGGAGTTTCTTTTTCAAGTTTTCGGCTTCCTAGTGGGGATCCTGGCCTTCTTCGGCATGCATTACGGATTTACGGCTGCCGAAAGGCGCAGGCTGCAAAAAAAAGATATCGATCGGAAATAAAGCGACCGACTCGATCAAACCCAGGAATTCGCCGGAGAATTTTCCGATGAACCCGCTTTCGAATTATCTCTCACCGTTTGGTTTGTCCGGAATCCGAGCCGGATAAAGTTCTTCCCCGGCCGATTCCGAATAAATAATAAACTTAAAAGGATCCGCTTTGTGAGCAAACGAAGGTAGTTCCCTCGTTATTCAATTTTTCCTAATTCTCTAATTCTTCGAAACTTTCAAAGCCGAGCTTTTCGTTCTTTGATCGATCCAGCTAGTATAATGATCGACGAACGTTTCCTTAACCGATCTGTAGGCAACTCCCAATTCATCGATACTTCGTTTATTGTCCGTTAAAAAACGTATTCCAAAATGTTTTTTCATAAAGTCCCGGTTCAATCCGAAGAAGGGACCGACCAACATGGCGGCCCAATTCGGCACTTGGAACTTCGGAAGCAAATACGGACGTCGATGGACGTTTCGAATCGCATTCGCCATCTCCAGGAGAGAGGACATCTCTTTATGAGCCAATATGAAACGTCCTTTAGCGTTCGTATTTTCGCCCGCTTTGATATGCGCGATCGCAAGGTCGCGGACATCTACTATAGTGAAACTTAGATTTGCGGCACCGTAAAAGAAATATCCTTTCAGAAGTTCTTCCATAAGAGAAAGACTTCCCGAATCGGAAGAGGAGGTAAGTGAGGGTCCTAGGACCAACCCTGGGCAGATCACGACCATGCTCCAACGTTTCTGATCCTCGAACATATTCCATGCGAGCTTCTCCGCCAGAACCTTCGAATAATGATAAGGCTGGTTCTCTAGATTGCTCGAAGTATTGAAATATTCTGCCGACAAAATCCGATCTTTCATATCGAATACGTCGATATAATCTCCGAATATTGCGCCTACCGTGGACGTAAGAACGACCCTGGATACGGAAGGGGTATTGTTAACGGAATCCAATACGTTCTTCGTTCCCATCAATGCCGGGACGAGCATCTGGTTCTGTCCGTCTACGATCTTTTCCGGAAGCAAAAAAGGGGAAGCGACATGATATACGATTTCGCAATCCTTCATCGCGGGGCCGAAAGACTCCAATTTTAGAAGGTCGGCTTCGAAGATTTTCAAACGATCCGGAAATTTTTCCTGCAATTCCCTTAACGGCTGCGTTTTTGCGAAATTTCCGATATTTCTTACGGTCGTATGAACGATGTCGTTTCCTTCCGTTAACAACTGGTGAACCAACTGGCTCCCTATATACCCGCTACCGCCGGTAACTAAAACTTTTTTATGCATTTACGAAGACCTCTTGTATGAGCGAAGAACGATTTAGATTCGCGTCCCGATTTCTATGCGATTTTCAAATGGAGAAAAAGATACCCCAAATAGTGAGTAATCACTCGCTTTTGTAAAGTAAAAATTGAATCATGCTGGGGCCGCGCCCTACGGGACGGGCTGCTTCGGGTTCGCGGAGAACCGCTCATCCAACACGCAGGTCCCATTTTATTCATAATTCATTTAACAATCCTGCGTGTTGGACAAGCCCTGCGCATCCCTCGCGGGTACTTCGTGGATCGGCGGGATATTGTATTTTCCGAATATTCAAAAATGCGAAGTTCCTTAGGCTGTAAACTTCTCAAGTATCTTGCCTAAGGACGTAAAAATTCGCTCTTTCAGCCTAAGTTAGCTATTTCATGCTATGGATCGCGACACGGTTTCCTTCGGAATCAAGGATAACCGCCATAAAGCCGTTCGGTCCGATCGAAGTCTTTTCCTGAAGAACGCTGCCTCCCGCATCTTTTACCCGATTTAAGGGCTTGGACAAATCTTCGCCCCCGTTCAGGTACAAAAGCGAGCCTTTATCGGATACTTTCTCCCCGTCTTCGACGAGACCTCCGGAAACACTACCGTCCGAATATGGAAATACGGCGTATTTCTTAGGCGCCCCTTCCATCATCGTTAATTCGAGATCGAATACTTTCGAATAAAACTCGATCGCCCTTTCCATGTTTTTAACCGGGATATCGAACCAAACCGCAAAATTCGCCATAAATCCTCCTAATGCATAAGCGAATATCTAAGATAGAAAAGAAATCTTACAAGTCCGATTCCATATCGGTGAAAAAATTCCCGGACCGATCATTTCAATCGGATTTTTGGAAACCCTTCATCCTGCCGAAAATTACAAAATCGCTTCGTCCTTTTGCATATGAAATAGGTTCGTCGACTCCTCGGGACTCCTCCGTATTTTGCTTAGTTTAAATTCTTCCATGCCGAAAATATTTATCACATTATCATAAAAATAATTTGACCATAATTGAATATTCTGTCTATTTAATGAAAATATTTTATTTCCAATAAGGAGAACTACGTGAGAAAATTCACACTAATCTTATTCCTGGCGGTTTCGGCCTGCATTTTCAGCTGCAAGGGAGAAAAAACTACGTTAGATGAATCTCAAACTCTTTTAAACGGGAATTGGGTATTGGATTCGGGTTGCGAACAAGATCCGAGTCCGAACCCTATTGGATGGTTGATTATACACAATAATTCCGTAATTTCCTGCCTCAAAGAATCGCAATCGGTTACGAAAGGGTTGATCGTAAGAACGAAAAACCAAGGTATTTATCGATTCGAATGGCAAAAAGGCGGATCTTCCACTGCCGAATATCCGGTCACTCAATGGCAACTTTTAGGTCTGACTTCCCAAGGAAGTACCAGTTGTTATTCGAGAGTGAAAAACCCTGCAAACAATCCACCTGCATTTTGTAACCAATAAGAATTTTCAACGGGATAAGAATCACTACGATTCTGGATGTCCGGAAAGCGGAGCTCGATTTGCTTCCGGACATTCAAGAACGATCGAATCGAAACTCGAATGCCTTAATTTTATTGCCTTCAAATCCCACCCATTATTTCCTCGATGCTAAATTTGATTTCCGGTCTCTATCGCATTTTTTCCGTCCCTTCCTCCTCCGATTCTTTTGCGTAATTGCACTTTCCGTTTTCGTTTCTTGAAACTCCATGAGCAAAGAAGAAATGTAGAAAGCGTATGTTTTTACAGTGGGCGCTTACCAGAAAAATAAATTGCAAAATACAAAAGGAATCTTCGAAGAAATACGACCGTACAATCGCGCCCTACCAACGACTGGGCTTAGTAGGTAGTCTCGATCCGAGGAATCATCGGCATATACCTAGCAACCAATTCAGATCGGCGTAGTTGGCAAAGAATATTATTTTGGAATTCTCTTGCTCTTGCTTCTTCCGTTGCTCTCGGGCAAAGTGTGAGTTATATTCTACGGGAAGAGAGTTTTCACAATGGCTATAACAAACGAATGGTTTTGCCGGAGTTAGTCCAGGATTACTTGAGCATTGATCTTCGGAGCCTATTCTTTTCTTATTATTTACCGAATACAAGCTGCCATTTGTTTTTTTGGATTCTTCCGACACTACTCTGTCTCCTCAGGGGGGTCAGAATTTTTTATCGCAGGCAATTTAAAAAGACTGTGTAAGACAGAGTCCTATCTCCACAACTGTCACCTAACTTGCGTGAATCTTGTACGATACTATATCATTAGCTTATTCCGTTATTTTAACTTTTGCGAGGCTCGAAGCGCTTACCTATCCGCATTCTTTTTACTTTTCCGCAGCTTCCGATTCCAGTTCAACTAGCCGAACGGCAGAGCGATGCTCCAAACCCTTCTGCCATTCGCGATGATCTCCGCGCTCGCTTGGCTCTTCCTATAGTTAGCAATGAAGAGGGCTTGGAAAAACTTTCCTATTTCGGACTCCAACGTTCGTTCAGTTCGGCAACGCCCCTTTCCCAAACGGGAGGATCATAAACGAAGGTTTCCTTCTTTCTCGTCCGATCGTTGGACGAAATCCACCACCCCGTAAAGGACCAAACGGAATTACTCACCGTCTCCTGTCGGATCAGATGTAACTTAGAATCGTAAATTTGAAACAGGGAATCCGTCCATTCCTCGTTGATGATGGGTATGATACCGAGGGAAAAGATGCTGAAGAAATATGTCAAAGCATGGATTCCGGAACCGCGAAGAGTCTGTCGTTCGAACTTTTGTACAAAATGCCCCACTACATAAAAACGAACCTCTCTCTTTTTTAAGGCCAGATTTTTTCCGATCGGATCCCAATCGAATAACTCGCAAAGATCCAAGATGGATCCCGCAAGTTCCTGATCGTAAAAATCTCGGATAAAATTCCGGATGGATTCCTGATCTACGGTTTTATCCATTCCAGAGAAAAGGATTTCTGCGATTGGAACTCCCCAATCCAATGGTGCGACAATCTGGTCCTTTTTGGGAACGGCCAAATACCTCTGTCCGGACACGTTCCTTCTTCCTTTAAAAAAATCGGAGAAGAACTTGGAGCCGTAATTTTCCAATAAATAATTCGTACATTCGCTTTTCGGAAAACCCTGGATCGTCTCGTTCTGAGGAACCGGATAGTACGGACGAAAACCTATAAGACCTACCATATTTTCGGTCGCGGAACTTGCGGAATGTTTCGCTAGGATCGGATCTCCGACCTTGTAGGAAGTGACGCAACTGAATTGCAAAAGTGTTGCAAGAATCGGTATGAAAAGGGAAAAAGGGGTAATATTTCGATGATCCATAAAAGCATTCCTACTTGAAATGAATTCCTTACGCTTGCAAAGAAGAAAAAAATTTTTTCACCTTACGATCATTTTAAGAATCGCCTCGAGCGGTTAGAATTAATGTTTTCAGAAATCTCTTCTCCTATCCTAGCAATTTCCGATCACAAAGTTCGCCGTATTTTGTCTTCCGTTTATGCAGTCATCGTCCCGATTTTCCTTTTACTCTTTGCTCGATCCCTTGTCGACGATGCCTACATCATCCTCTCTTATGTAAAAAACCTCTCCCAAAATTTTCAGTGGGGGATGTATGCTGGAATGCCTGCGAATACTGCGACTTCTCCTTTAAACGTAATCGCTTTATCTCTAACGAACTTTTTCGCAAAAGATCCGGAATCTTCCGTTTGGATCCTGAATTCCTTGGTATATTTGGGGATGTATCTGGTTGTGGATAAGATTGCGGAAAAAAAAGGTCTCCCCATTTACTCGGCGTTCACAATCTGCCTGATTCTGTTAAGTAATCCTTGGATTCTCTCCTCCCTGGGCTTAGAAAGCATTTTGGTGATTCTTTTCTTTTTGCTTTGCGTACTGTCTTATCTGAACAAGAATCCTGATCTTTTCGGGATCCATTCCGGTTTTCTATTCCTCGCGAGACCTGACGCGATCGTGATGACGATTCCGTTTTGGATCATGGGTTTCGGAAATAAGAAATATCGTGCAGCGGCCATAGGTCTTCTGGTCGTACTTCCATGGTTTCTTTTTTCCTGGTTCCAATTGGGAACACTATTGCCTGACACTTTCTTTATTAAAAAAATAGAAAAATCCTGGGGACATTACAGCTTCGCCAACGGATGGATCCTGTATTTCCGGAACTTGTTTCTGCCGGAGTCGATCGTTTCCATCCTTCCGATCTTCTTCGGCCTTCTCGCCGCTTGCGCAACCATGCGTGAGAAAGGATTCTGGAAAAAACCGGAAGTTCTGATTTTTCTTTCAGGTGCTCTGCACTTTCTCGCTTATTCTTTGCTGCGGGTGCCACCGTATCATTGGTACTACATCCCCTCACTCTTTTGTTTTCTTTTCGCTTCTCTATGCCTGTTACTACGCTTAAATTCTTCCAAATGGATCCGTTACTGCCTATTCGTCTGGATTTTTCTTTCCCTCTCCTGGAGCCTTTGGCCGAAAAAAGGAGATGGCATCTTCTCCTCGGAAATGCCGATCCATACGAATTGGGCCAAACGGGACCATTACAAAGCGATGGCCGAAGAGCTCGATCGACAGTTCTACGAAGGAACCTACGTACGCTGTTATTGTGAAATTGGAACATTGACATTCTTCTCGAAGAACGTCATCTTACGGAACGAATTTACGGAAAGAGTGGACTATATCAGTCTTTTCCGATACCTGGAGCTGAACGCAAGGGAATTCGATTTTTTACGGTCCGCCTTTATCCGATTCAATTTTTTTCATATAGAAAAAGTCCAGAAGCGGTACCCGAATCTTCCTTCCCCTAAGTATTCCATTGGAGCCGACCCGCCAAATCCGAACTCGGCTGTACTCTTAGGAAAAGGATCCAGTCGCTGGTCTTCCGAATTTTCCCTATATCTGTGGAAGACTGAAGGATCTCCCGAAAAGGATCATTAAGAATTCTCGTAACTCATTTTGACGAAACCCAGTTTCGTATTCACGATAAAGATTCCGAAGATGACCAAAAAGGCTCCGCCTAGATCGAATACGTTCGGAGTTTCTCCCAGGATCCAAGAGGTCAACATGGCAACGACAGGAATCAGGTTCCCGAAAATGACCGCCTTGTCAGGGCCCACAGCTTGGATCCCGTAATTCCAGCAAAGATATCCCACGAAAGTACTGAACGCCGCCATATATAGGATGGCGTACCAGGCAGAACCGGGAGCGTTTTTCCATTCCACGCTCCAATCCCCATTGACCAGTGTCAGGACCAGCAGCGCGATCGTTCCGAATAAGGCGGTAAATGCGGTTGTTTGGATCGTGGAAACGCCCGGTATGAATTTCTTCATTCCTACCGAATAAAAACTCCAGCAAGTGGCTGCGGTTAGAATGAATAGAATTCCTTCCCCATGAAAGGCTTGGATCAAGGCGCTTATGCTTCCGTCGGAAATGACGAGCATGACTCCGATAAAGGAGATCAGAGTTCCTAGATAGTGCTGGAACCTGATCCTTGTTTTCAAAAGAAAGTAAGAGAGAAAAATTGCGATCGCCGGTGCGACGGCGACTACGATCGCCGCATTCATGGGAGAAGCCTTCTTCATTCCTAGAAAGAAAAAGAAATTGAATCCGAAAACCCCGATGATTCCGAGAGCGACGAATACGATCAGAGTTCTTTTATCCACCTTCAAGAGTTTTCTATCCGTGAAAAATACGAATGAAAACAAAAAGAATGTGGCCAAAACGAAACGAAGCGCTCCCGCTAAGCTGGGCGAAAAGAAAGAAAGCGCTTCCTTTGCGACATGGAATGTCGTCCCCGTGATCAGGGCAAAAAATACTAGAAAAACGTACGGTTTGATAGATTGCATATCGATCCCTATTCTGTTCCTAAAAGAGTTTCATATTCTTTTAATTTCGCTTTTGTAAGCTTGATCATCGCTTCCAGATCCTTCTTCTTTTGTTCCAACTTCTGCAAATGGGTCTCTAAGATCCGGATCCTTTTGTTTAAAGGCGGTTTGAAATTTTCCCCGCTTTGTACCTGATCCAGAAGGCATCCTTCTATAAAAAATTCTTTGATATCGTCCAGGGACATGTTCATCTCTTTCAGGGCTTTAATCCCTTTGAGATGTCGAATTTCCTTTTCCGAATATTTACGGTCCTTCCCGTGCATTCTTTCCGGCTTGGGCAAAATCCCGATCTTCTCGTAATAGCGAAGCGTATAAGAGCTGAAATTCGTAATCTCCGAGATTTCCGAAATGCTCAGGAATTGATTCATTTGGATTCTCCCCTATCCTCGGTGCCTATCGATTGGACCGACTTAGAGTTAGCTCTAAGTCTAAATTTATCGCCGGACTTGGCAAAAAAATTCCACGAATTTCGGACGATAGAACATAGAGTCGAAAAAACATATAGTTTGTCATCGAACTTTTTTATGAAAACGGAATCCCCGAGAGTTTCTTCGAAAAGAAGTCTGATCTTAGGATTCCGGACGATATTTTTGGTTGCGGATTATAAGATCAGACGAATTCATTCCTATTTCGAATAGTATCTAAGCATGACCAAAGAACATTTCGACGTGATCACCGTCGGTGCAGGGCTCTCCGGAATCAGTGCCGGTTACCATCTGCAAAAATTCTGCCCGGGAAAGAAATACACGATCCTAGAAGGCAGATCCGATATTGGCGGAACCTGGAGCCTATTTCAATACCCGGGGATTCGTTCCGATTCCGACATGTTCACTTTAGGATATTCTTTTCGACCCTGGAGAGAAGCGAAGGCGATCGCCGACGGTCCTTCCATTCTGAAATACGTACGGGACACTGCGAAAGAGTTCGGCATCGATAAAAATATCCGCTTCGAGCATAAGGTCCTTTCCGCCTCTTGGTCGGACAAGGATCTACGATGGACAATAAAGGTCGAAGTCGGCCCGAAAAAGGAAAAGCGGACTTATACCGCGAACTTTTTATACATCTGCAGCGGATATTACAATTACGAAAAGGGGTTCACCCCTAAGTTCTCCGGAATCGAAAAGTTCAAAGGCAAACTGATCCATCCCCAACATTGGCCCAAGGACCTGAATTATACCGGAAAGAAAGTGGTAGTGATCGGAAGCGGCGCGACTGCCGTGACCCTCGTGCCTTCCATGGCGGAACAAACGGCTCATATTACGATGCTCCAAAGGTCTCCTACCTACATCACGAGCCTTCCGTCCAAGGATATAGTGGCGGACATACTTAGGTTTCTTCTTCCCGCAAAATTAGCCCATCACATCGCTCGAGTTAAGAATATCCTAATACAGATCTGGTTCTATCAGCTCTGTAAGAGATCGCCTAACCTGGCCAAATGGCTGATCCGAGCCAGACTGAAGGCAGCTCTTCCGAAAGGCTACGAAGTGGACACTCATTTCAAGCCGAGTTACGAACCTTGGGACCAAAGGGTTTGTCTGGTTCCGGATTCGGACCTGTTCAAGGCCATCTCCAAAGGAAAAGCGTCCATCGTCACCGATCAGATAGAGACTTTTACGCCTCACGGTATCAAGCTGAAATCGGGCAAGGAATTGGAAGCGGATATCATCGTTACGGCGACCGGTCTGGATCTAGTGGCTGTCGGAGGAATTCGTTTAACGATAAACGAGTCAGCCGTGGATATTTCCAAACTGTACACGTTCAAGGGTCTCATGCTAAGCGACATTCCCAACTTCGCTTTCTGTGTCGGATATACGAACGCATCCTGGACCTTAAGGGCGGATCTGACTTCCACTTATGTGTCTCGTCTCCTGAATCACATGGATTCCAACGGATACTCCAAATGCGTCCCTATTTGTGACGAATCCGAAATGGAAAAAGAACCTATCCTGGATCTGAATTCCGGATATATCCGGAGATCCTTAGACAAATTCCCGACGAGAGGGGCTCACAGACCTTGGCGATTCCATCAAAATTACATAATGGATTTATTCGATATAAATTTCGCGAATATAAAAGATTCCAATCTTTCCTTCGGATAGAAAGGAACCAGTACGAAGCAAAAAGGAAAACTGAATGAAAAATTTTAAAAACAAAGTAGCTGCGATTACCGGAGCCGGTTCGGGAATGGGAAGAGAACTAGCGATCCAACTCGCGGAGCAAGGCTGCCATCTTGCCTTATCCGACGTGAACGAATCCGGATTGGCGGAAACCATTCGGATCATTAAGGACCGAAATCAAAATAACGTCATCATCACCGGCCAAAAGCTGGACGTAGCGGATCGTTCCGCAGTTTTTCAATGGGCTTCCCAGGTAGCTAAGGACCATAACAAAGTAAATTTGATCTTCAATAATGCGGGAATCGCCTTCGGTTCGACGATAGAAGGATTCGAAGAAAAGGATTTCAAGCGGGTCATCGATATCAATTTCTGGGGAGTGGTTCACGGGACCCAGGCCTTCCTTCCCTATTTAAAAACAAGCGGAGAAGGACATGTCATCAACACTTCCAGCGTATTCGGCATCATTGCAGTCCCGGGCACTTCCGCTTATAACGCTTCCAAATTCGCAGTCAGAGGATTCACCGAAACTTTAAGGCAGGAATTGGACGTTATGAAATGCGGGGTCTCGGCTACGAGCGTTCATCCGGGAGGGATCCAAACCGCGATCGCTAAGAGTTCTCAAATCAACGAAAGCCTAAAGTCTCTAGGCATGGATCCGAATGTCGCGAAGGATAAAATGGCCGCTCAATTCATTACGACTCCGAAGAAAGCTGCATCCGTGATCCTAAAAGGAGTTCGGAAAAACTCACGTAGAGTCCTGATCGGCCCGGATGCCGGCTTTGCTGATCTTATGCAGCGTATCTTTCCCGGGGCTTATCAAGTGCTGGTAGGAAAACTGCTTTTAAGAAGGATGAGATAGATTCGGATTGCTACAACATCACTTTTCCAAAGTATCTAGGAGGTTCGCGAAAATCTTGCTCACCGTTTTCTGGATATCCGGATCTCCGTAGTCCCCGGCAGTGATCACGCAAGTGAGATCGAGTTCGGGTACCACGAATATCCTTTGACCGCCGTTTCCGATCGCCGCACTCCAGCGCAGCTTTTGCCCTTGTCGATCAAAGGCACCGGTCCACCATTGGTATCCGTATTCCACAACTTCTCCGTTGACGCTCATAAGGTTTATGTCCGTTGTTACATGAGGGCGAATAGAATCTTCAACCCACGACGCCGAGACCAAAGACTTTCCCTTCCATATTCCGTTTTGATTGATAAGTCTGCCGATCTTCAACATATCTCGGGGTTTCAGCCTTAATCCGGCATATGCCATAGGAATGCCTCGAAACGTCTCCGCCCATTCCCATTCATAGATGCCAAGAGGAGAAAAGAAGTCCTCTTGAGCGATTTGAAGAAGGTTACGTCCATCTATTTTTGTTAATATATCAGCCAAAGCGGAAGTGGCGCCTCCGGAATAATTGAACTTCTCTCCGGGTACTGTCTCCAACTCTCTGTCGAAATAATAGGAAACAAGATCTTTCTTCCAGAGCAAGGGAAGCTCATCACTCGTAAGAGGACCGTTCCTCATTTCCTGCCAATTCAAACCTGCGCTCATCGTCAATAGATGCCGGATTCGAATCTTTTCGCGCCCTTGTGAACTCAAACCCTTTAGGTCAGGATACGAATCCAAAAAAGGATCGTCCAATTTCAATTTTCCTTTATCGATCGCGATCCCGAGAAGGAGACTGACCACACTTTTACTGACGGAACGTTGGTCGTGTAGCTGAGTCGCATCGAATGGAACAGCCGAAGAAAAAGGCCAACGAAACCCATAGTTGCGAGCCATGGACCGATCCCTTCCCTTAAGATACATCTCTGCGACCAGTTTCCCGCTGCGTTCCACTAAGACGCTGTGGATATTTTCTCCGCTTTCGGAAATTTCCTTCAAACGAAGACAAAGTTTTCCCTCATGAAATCCTTGGGAAGCGGGAGAATCCGTCTTCCAATCGGAGTCCGACACGGGTATTTTGCAAGCGAAGCGATCGGATTCGGCTCGCAAGAGATCAGTGTTTACGAGCAAGAAACAGAAAAAGAGGCCTAGTAAAACTTTCATATCGATAGAAGATAAAACCGGAATTCTCTCCACATTCTTCTCCTTAAATTTCTTTGGCGACATCATTTCAATTGATCAATTTTTAACTTTTGGTCTAATAAACCTTTTTAACGAATTTCAATGCAGAACAGAACATGAAGAAATTTGCAACCTGCTTTGCAACGATTCTAACGGATCAATTAAAAACGCAAATGGAACAGATTAGGAAGAGCCGATGGGACAAATCCTGTACGGGCGGCAATCGTATTTTTCTTTTTCCCTCTTTAAACAAAAAGGAACACGAAAGGACAAATAGGCTCTAGTTTGGATGCGTTCGCCGGAAGAAAATTGGTTTCAAAGTTCTCGTTTTTTCCCGTTTTTTAAAGTCTACTAACAAATACGAAATTAGGTCTGCGGATCCATTCATTCATTGAGCAGGAACGGAATCATTAGGCAGGTCGATCTTACTTGTTTCGGACTCTAGGGCGAGGGTGGAAAGAAATGGAGCGCAGGAAGGCAGACAGATATTTTTCCGAGGAAATCAGCAAATTTAAAGTTCGGGCCAAAATCGCCGAAATCGGAGTCAACGGATATATATTCGATATCTCCGAACTAGGCGTTGGAATTGTCGGCCAAATGTCGGATGAAAAGGGAATATTCATTGGAACAAATATCTCCGGATATATAATGAGTCCCGATGAAAAAAGAAAATTCCACTTCGAAGGATCGATCGTCAGAAAGGAATTGATTTCCCACAATGAAATCGAAAAGCTCCTGATCGGAATCAGATTTTCAGTCAAAATCTCTTTGCCGGATTATTTGACCATGTTTGCCATGCCTGTAGGATTCATTGTCGATTAACACCGAATCGGTCCCGGTCCCAATCTACACGAAATGGGCACTTATCGATTCTCATTTCTCCAATTGTTTTCGATCTTTCTTTTCATATTTTCCAAAAGTTCGAATTTTAATGAAGTATGAATAACTTCAGAATTTATATGTATTGATGACCTGCTGAAGATTCTCTCCGATTCGTTCGACATCGTTTGAATTTTCCAAAAGAGTTAATGAACTTTCGGCTATTACTTGAGTTCCGGAAGTAATCACCTGGATTGACTTGGATATTTCTGTCACCGCGATCTTTTCTTGGTTTGCTGCATCCAGTATTTGGTGCGAATTTTCAACGATCATTTGGATAGAATTTACAATCTTGTCCGCATCGTGACTTTGTTTTTCTTTCGCATTGCTCACCAAACTTGCTACATCACGTATTCTAGAACTATTATTCAGAAGTTGGTTAAAACTATTCTCCATTTCTTCCACCATCTGAACGCTGTTTACAATTGCTTTTTTTGTTTCGAGAGTAAGCGAAAGGATATTCCGAGTATTCTGAGCGGTTTGATCCGCTAATTTTGTGATTTCTTGCGCTACTACCGCAAATCCTTTTCCCATTTCACCTGCACGCGCGGCTTCAATTGCGGCATTCAGAGCCAATAGATTCGTTTTCTCGGATATTTCATTGATAATATCCACGACCTCGTCAATACGCGAAGCCTTTTGATTCACCTCATGAATCGAATCTGAAGTTTTTCTTGAACTTAACATTCCGGAAGCAGCCTGCGTTGAAAACTCTTCCGTCAGACGTTTCATATCTTGCATTGCTTCCTCTACATCCTTCATAGCAGATCGGAATTGAATTACTACGGTTTCTATTTCTTTCAAATGTCCTGACTCAATCGTAAGATTTCCGAGAACGCTTTCTACCGACGCCGTAAGTTCCTCCGTTGCCGCCGAAGTTTCTTCGGAGGATGCTGCCTGATCCTGAGCTGCGTCGGAATATTTTCTAACAAGTTCCGCAGCATCTTTCGACCGAATCGTGAGCTTTCCTGCGACTTGTCGAAGTAAAAATATTATCTCGGTAAAATTCAGAATAAAAACCCCCATCCATTTTAGGAGTCCGCCGATTTCATCGTTTATTCCATAGTCGAGATTTTCCTTTAATTCCCCTCCTCCTCTTACGATCTGCCGTATCTTATTTGTACTATCCCTAAGTACATCCAATATACTTTTTATAGTCAGAAACTGGAATAAAATCAAAAGCCCCAGAATAGAAATTACGGAATAAGTAGCAATCAATCCTTCTCTTTTCGATCGTTCGGCTTTTATCCTTAATTTCCTGGCAAGACTAGACGCAACCTTTTGATTCAGAGCAAATACGCTGTCGATGCACTCGGTGATCGGATCGAAAAATTCCCCGGACTTTATTCTGGGCCGTTCGGTATCAACGATTTCCGATAGAATAAGAGCCGTAATTTTATCTATTTTTTCGTTCGTATCAGCATACCCTGATACGAAATCTTTTTCATCCGGATTAAATTGAATTATGTATTCGAAATTCTTTGAGAGATTTTCGACGGAACCTCCCGCATAGCCGAGCAATTCCTTGATCCTGAATTTATCGGAATCGGATATACTCTCCCCTTTTACGAGAAGCGGAGAAATATAAGCCCGCAATTGTCCGAGACTTTCAGCAAGATTCGGAAGCTTTGAAACCGAGGCATCCACCATAAAATGCGTATCTTTTTCCGAATCGAGAAATAAACCGGAAGCGACTCCAACAGAACTATCTAAGTCCAATATTAAACGAATTAATTTTACGTGTCTCGAGAAGCTTTCCCTATAGGTAAGTTTACGATTATTATCCCGTAAGTTTTCCCACTCTCTTATAACCGATTTTCCTTTTTCGAAAGTATGAAACTTATTTCCGGCCGTTTCATTAAGAAGCTCGAATTCTTTATATCTTGAATTCATTTCATTTTCGATTTCTGTAATTTTCGGCAAAAGGTCGCTTTCTCCGTTCAAAAACCTCCCGAAAAGCCCTCTGTGTTTTGCAGTGAGCTGCATCAATTCCGTAAGCTTCAGATTATATTCACTACCCTCCAGCCGATCAATCGAACCGATATATTCCTTGTTTATATCTAGAATAATTTTCAATGATAATGACCCCAAAGCAATTGCCATTAAGAAAAGTATGAAAAGGAGCTTTGTTTTGATGCGATACCTTTGTAAAAATTTTGTCGGATTTAATATCCACTGGATACTAAATTTAGCGCCTTTTTTATCCTGATAACTTTTAATTGCTGCGGCTATCTGCTCGCCTGTTGGCTTTATTCTTACGGCCGTAAAACCGATTCTCTTCCCATTCGAATCAAAAACGGGAGTAACCGTCATGTACGCCCAATAGTAATTCCCGGATTTTAGCCTATTTTTGATAACTCCGTTCCAAGGATCCCCGGAAAGAATCGCTGCCCACATTTCCTTGAATACCGCGTCCGGCATTTCGGGATGGCGCATGATATTGTGACTTTTCCCGATCACATCTTCCCGAGAATATCCGCTAAATAGGAGCATATCATGATTCGCTTCTATTATTTTTCCGGAGATGTCTGTTGTACTGACGAGAGTAGTATTTTCCGGAATATCCACCTGGTTGCCGATGCCATCTGGGCTTGCGATCTGCATACTCACTCCTGCTCAAACAAATATAGAAAATAAAATTTCATACTGTAGCTTTCAACCCCGGTCCCATTTTTGGACCAATTATACTCTAGAAAAAACTTTCTTAAGCTACATAATCTTCAAACTCAAAGGGAATAGCATAAACTAAGAAAGAATGCGATCTGTGTCTATTCTAATAAATTTTGAAACGACTGCTTCTACGTCTCATAATGGATGAAAGTAATTCTATCTTATCTCTCTTTTTAAGGAACTAAAAATGAATTCAGATACTTCCTCCTCCCAACAATCCCTCTCTCTACGGATAATCCTTCCAGCTTTGTTTAAAGGTAGAAATCCATAGGCTTGGCGTTCGAAGCGGTAACAGGTGCAAATTTCAAGCGAAACTCCGTTGGCATGCCGATCTCTCGAGCAAACAGATCAATTCAAAATGAGTAGATCCATAATATATTGAAACCTTATCTACAATCGAATACCATCCTGAATCTTATCTCAAATTTGTTAATTAAAAAGAAAGAGTCTCAATACAGATTGCGTGCGAGTAAACAATTCCATTCGTGAATGCGGTCGTAAAAAATAAACACCAAGGGTCCGATAGAGCAAGCCCCCATGAAAGGATGATATCTTTCAGACAAGCTAAGGTTATAACGAAAATTGTTCGAAGAACTAAAACTTCACACTCAACGATTTGCGAATCCAAGTAGAAAGTTTTTGCCTACACCGATGATTCGAAAATCTGACGGCTCAACCTTGGGCATTTCATGGCCTATCTTCAAAAGCCAAAAAAAGCAAATCGTGTTATCCCGAAAAGAGCATTCTCGATAACTATTTTATTATCGAGAAGTTAACGGAATTAACATCTCAAGACTAATAACTTAAGCGGATTTAGAATTTTTTGAGAAGATTAGATCTCGTCCGAACTTACAGACATTATCATTCACTAAGAGTGCAAATGAATTAGGCCCAGATTCGAAAGTACTCAGATGAGAAATACTCTCATCCGCTGAGGCACTAACTCACGAAATTTCCTAAAGCTTAAAAAAAATTGCCTTGATTTTTCATAGAACATATTTTCTTTAATAAAATAATCTAATGCAATCAAAGAATACTTCGCACCTATATTCAACTGTAAGCTTAGTCCTCGGCGTTAGTCTGCTTTTGAGCCGTTGCACTCATTCGAATTTTGTCCGCCAGATTTACAATAACGAAGACTATAAAACCGAATATCAATCTTCAGAAAGAAAATTATCGGTTGCCCTATTGAAAGTCAAGTTGCCATCTTTTTCATATATGCTTAACAAAGCTCTAGCTATGCCGATTCGGCCTATAAATTCTAAACGCTCTCAGCCTTTTATATACATCTATACTAGTACCGCAGGTGCTAAAACAAATTTAAATCAATGCAGAATGATTGTTCTCCCTCCTAACGACTATGAATTTGGTCGTTATGAAGAGAATGCAGCGAAGAGAGATGGAAGAGTTACGTCTTATGAAAAAATTACTCCCGTTTTTTTTGTAAATCGATCCTTCACAATTGAACCTGATCGAAATTATTATTTAGGCGAATTTAACCTATCGCAAGAGGGTGACTATCTGATAACATTTAATGAAAAGGATAAAAAGGAATGTGAAGACTATTTTAAAGTAATTGCAAATACTTCAATGCCTATTTTTATAAATGCATCATATAAAGAATATTTCGGTCCAAATAAATACCTAAAAAAGAATATAGAATGAAAAAGTTAATCTTTTCTCTCATAAGCTTCTATTGTATCTCAAATTGTATCGTTGTAAGCCAAAAGGAAAGGGCCTATAATTTTGAATACGACGGGAAAAAATTGGCTCCGACCACATTCGTAATTACGGGCTTTTCCAAAGATCCGACTTATAAACAATTGCTGTCCAGGAAAGATAAATTTTATAATCTGATTGGGTCCTGCTACTGTTTTAGCGAATATAACGTTTATCCTTTGGGAATTCCAAAGGGGGCCAAAATTCATGACTATATCATTAAGTTGGAATATGATCGTGACAGCCTTCTTGAGATCGGATGGCCCGGTTTGCTTTCGCTGATAACGTTTTCAGTGATCCCTTCTTGGAGAACACATTATACACACTATAAATATACTATTTATAATAAAAATGGTCAGGAATTGAAAACGAATGAATTTAACAATGAAACCACTAAAATTATTCAACTCTTTATGATTTTTCCATCAATGTTCGACACTCATTTTCGAGAATCATACGACAATAAAGCCTTCGACCAAGTTTTTAATGAGATATACTATAGCGGTACGATACCTTTTGCGGGGAAATAATGATAAAATCGGATTTTCTTGAAAGCTATTTTTAAGGCTGAATTTGAATCGAATCGGCAAAACAAATCGCATAGAGTTTTAAATAAATCTCGCAAACATTTATGAGGATTACGTCGGAGCCCCCTCACATTTTAAATAAGTCCGTCCATCAGAATGCAGCATTCATTGAATCTATGGGCAATTTTACCTCTGGACCAGGGCCAAGCCGAAATTTTCACCCTTAGGCTGAATCAATATAGCAAATCACGGATGAAATGAATTTCGTTTAATATTAATTTTTTTTATAAATATAATATAAAACCATTTAAAATTATTGACCCTTTTTGCCGACCAGTGCCAACGTTGTCATAAAGCGACACGATTCCTTCGTTTCCAATTTATGATTTTAACTCAGAGGATCAAATGACTGACTTATTCGTAATTTCAATTCTCTTATTTTTTTTAAATATTCTTTATACATTGTGTGCTTTGGTTTTTCCTAAACTTTTCTTCTGGAATAACTCCAGGACTTTCTCCCGCGGAAAGATCGTAAAGCAAGGCTCATTTTTAATCTTAACTCCATTGTTCCTTACCATGTTTGCCCTATTGAATATGGATACCCCTACCAACGATGTTTTCATAATTACTGTCGTTGTATTTTTGATTCCCGCTTCAATTACACTTATCTTATTCATTATATCCATGATAAAAGAAAATGCTTCTATTGCTGCTGGTCAGGAATTCGCCGAGAATTTCAAGATCGATTTTCTTAGTAAGAATCGTATTCCTGAAACTGCAAGTATAGGAGCCTCTATCCATGGGAAATTAAACGAAACCTTGCTTTCTTCCGGTGATGGAGATCTATATATCTGGGAAGATGATACAAACTTAAATTTTGCTCTAATTAGCTTCGACGAAGAGGATTTGAATTCATCCGCCTGCCATTCCGCACAGTTGAGTAAAAAAAATATCGTTGGCTATACCATGAAAGGAAATCGCGACGTTTTAAGTACGGTTTCCGGAATGGATTCCTATTCCTACTCCAATTACTTTTTCGGTATACAAGACCGTGACGCCCGATACTACAACGCAATCACCACTGAACATACGGTTGTCGACGACAGAGTAACTGTTTTACATTATTTAGACGATAAAAAGGAACAACAAATAGAGATATTTTCTGTCGAAACGTATGATATCTTTCTCGAACTCATACCTGAGAAAGACCTTACGACTCCCGGAGTCAATAATTTTCAAAGCGCGCCGAGTGCCCCGATAGAAAACAGCCGAGATACTGCGGGAGAAATCGATAAATTGTTTAAATTAAAGGAATCGGGAGCCATCACAGATTCAGAATTTCAGGAATTAAAAAGAAAGTTGATCGAGAAGAAATAGATCGATCTTAAAAATCCACACGTTGGGGCAAATTTTAGATAAGATCTCAATCCCGAGTGAATTGAGATCTTATCTAAAATAGAAAATACCTACTCCTTCATACCTACAGCTTGTCATTAATTATGGCTGAACAGTTATTGTGTAACTGTTAACCCCTTCTATAGGCGCAAGATTAAAGTAAGTAAGATTCCCTCCAGGGAAATATACGGCGTACGTTATACCTCCGCCGCCATCCTTAATACCCTTAATTTGGAGCATTGAGGGAACTTCAATATAAAAAACTTCTGGCTTATGCTTGATCATAAAAGGCGCACCCAGCGATTTGCCGTCAACCAGAACTTCCACCACATCCCCATCCTCGGCTGCAAAATCCCAAATCAGCATTCTAGACTTTTTTCCATCGAAAGATTTTGGAAGTTGCACTTTAAAATCCTTCGAGACCAACCCACTATCTGAATCACTGTTTATTAACGTGGAGCCCTCTGCCACATTCTCTAAAGTTTGATTTGAAGGGATTTTCAAAGGAGCCACTTGTGAAATAGGGGAAAAAAGAAAGTAAGCCAGGCCAATAAAAACCAAGGCGATACCAAACAAAGCGGCTTTATTCCTTGATTGGACGCTTAATCGTTTATTCTTTCTTGTGACGGGAAGATTCACAAAATCCTTTTGTTTCGGCTCTTCATTTCCTAATGGTTTAGCTTTTTTTCCGGATAACGTTTCCTTTTTTTCTAATGGATCATTCACATTCCACCTTCTTCCTTATTGCTCAAATAAATTATAGTGCATCTTGTAAAACAAGAGCATGCATCGAATGCTTTATTGTATTCCGAAACAGTGTTACGGTTTAATACCCATAATGAAATTGTTGAGCCCCCCTACTGGAGCGAGATTAAAGTAAGTAAGATTACCTCCAGAGAAATATGCGGCGTAGGATATGCCACCCACACCATCCTTAACACCCTTAACTTGGATTGTCGAGGGAACTTCGATATAAAAAACGTTCGGCTTGTGCTTGATCATAAAAGGAGGACCCAGTGATTTTCCATTTACCAGAACTTCCACCACATCCCCATCCTCGTTCGCATAATCCCAAATCAGCATTTCGTATTTTCTATCAGAAGATTTAGGAAGTTCCACTTTAAAGTCCTTCGCAATTAGATTGACGGAATCGTTCGCCGCCAATATAAGACCCGGCCGGGTATTCTCTAAAGTTTGATTTGAAGAGATTTTTCGTGACTCTGGACTAATAAGAAAATAGGCTACGCCTATGAAAGCTAAGGCAATACCGAGCAAAGCAACTCCGCGCCGCAACGGATCGCTCGAATGTTCATTCTTATTTGTAACAGGAAAATTCCCGAGATTCTTCTGTTTAGGCTCCTCATTTATCGGAAGCTTATTTTTTTTGGGGTAGATTGTTTCCTTTTTTTCTAATGGATCATTCATATTCCACCTTCTTCCTTATTTCTCAAGTAAATTATACAGAATGCGTTGAAATAAGAACTTGTATATTATCATTTTCTTCATCTATTATATTCTAAGATAGCTCTAAGGCTTAAATTTCATAGAAAAAGCATTAGAATGCCCGAAGGAGGTGACGTTAAAATAAGTCGACTCATTTCCCGGGAAAAAAGCTGCATACGAAACGCCGCTCCCTCCATCTTTAACGCTCCTGATTCGAATCGTCGATGGCATCGATATGGAAAGCGATGTGGGTTTATTTGTCAGTACAAATGAGGACTGTAATGGCTTTTCATCGACCAAAATCTCAATCTCATCGTCGTCTTTTTCTGTAAGATTCCATAAAAATATTCTGTATTTCCCGTCGGACGATTTCGGAAGTTCTACTGTATAATCCTTGGCAACTAATGTCTGGATGAACTTGCTATTCAGACCTACGGTTCCTACTTTGCTGTTTTTTGTGGTTTGATTGTTGGATATTTCCTTTATTTCATTTTCCGGCAATGCATGAAAAAAGAATGAAGCCGCGAGCATAGCAAGAGTAGTTATCAAAATTGCATTACTAAATCTGGATACAAGAGGAGAACCCATGCTTTCGGAATCTTTTTCCTCCGACTCAATTTTAGTTTCAACCCGATCTTCGAAACCTTTTCTCTCTTCGGATTTATGGACGGAGCGAGAAGAAGTGGCGAAAGCATCGAATCTCTTCCTTTTCTCTTCAAATGAGTCTTTCACTTCAATTTTCTCCTTCTTCCTCTTGAACGGGATACTTAGAATACCAAATGGATAATAAGATGCGCACTACAACCAAAAACGACCCGGCACAAATGATCGCGGTAGTTTTACCAATTGCATTGAAATGCGCCCATTCATTTATGATCGTCTGACTGAATTGAAATGATGCAAACATGATAAATAGAATGCACACCAAAGGGGAAAGCACAGGAATGATTTCGTAAGGATATCGAAGATGTGGAGTCCTCATCCCAACAAAAATAATCATGCCGAAAAAAAGAATCTCTCCAATTGACCCTCCGTAAATCGGGATTTCATTTTTTATAATATCTAAAATATTGGATAAGCTTATTGGAATCATGAACAGGAATACCAACAATATAAAAATTACAAAAAGATTATATATGACCGAAATAGTCACATATATCCCCCTTTCGATTTTTTCAGCCGGTTCCAACGTGCTACCAGCGCTCGAATTTTTATTGTTATCGGAAAGTGCCATTTTTTTCCTTAGAAAAAGATATGAAATTGGGAAGATGATAAATAAAAGAAATAGAGCGACATTATATAATGCTCTCTTGGTTTTGCCATTGGTTTCATTTTCCATAATTTATAGTCCAGCAAAATCTTCCGGCAGGATCGTTATCAGAATTTCCTCAGTTAAATCTTTGCCAGTCTGCTTTAAAGCAATCAAACGATTTGCAAATTTCCTTTCCGTCTTTTCTACAATGTTACGGATCCCCCTGGCATTTCCGAAATTTTTCTCCAAAACTTTCAATTGAATCGTCTGCGCCAATGCCTCTCTCGCCTCTTTGGAAAGAAGATAACCCTTACCCTTTAGCATTGAATTTGCAATTTCCATCAACTCGCTAAGAGAATAATCAGGAAAAGTAATCACATTCGGAAAACGGGACCTAAGTCCTTCATTTGCGTTAAAAAAGTTTTCCATGTCGGCGCTATATCCCGCTAAAATTACGATAAGGTCCTCTCTATGATCTTCCATAGCCTTAACAATGGTATCGATTGCCTCTTTTCCGAAATCGTTACCATCTCCTCTCGCGAGAGAGTATGCTTCGTCGATAAATAAAACCCCACCCAATGCTTCTTGAATTTTTTCGCCGGTTTTGATTGCAGTTTGACCTACAAACCCGGCAACAAGCCCAGAACGATCTGTCTCAACAACCTTCTCGCCGGGAATAACACCGATTTCATTTAATCGTTGAGCGAGAATCCGAGCAATCGTCGTTTTTCCAGTTCCTGGATTTCCCAGAAAGACCATATGAAGGCTCTGCTTTCCACCGGCGGAAATCCCCATCTCACCTCTAAGCTTTGAGATTTCCGTCTGAGCGGAAATTTCACGGATGAATTTTTTAACGTTCTCCAGACCGATAATTTCGTCCAACTTTGAGAGTGAGCTTTTATTACTTGTGCCGATCCCGATTTCGAAATCCTCTAGGGTTAACGTACTAAGTTCCTTCTTCTCTTGTTCCGTTAAGGAATCCCCTTTTTTTCCCTCCTGCAACCACGAGGCCATGATCCTCTCTGATTGTTTTCGTCTCGCCGAATCGATCAGGTTATCGACGAGCCTGCCGTTACCCGATTCGTTTTTTCCGAGCACTTGCCGTCCGGCGAAGTATTTCGGCAATTGGGAAATCACTTCCTTCTCAATGGTAAAACCTTTCCGCTTTGCATTAATTTCGGAGATAAGAACCATCTCTTCCGGCGTATAGTCTAAAAATTCGATATTGATTGGTATTCTGGATCGGAGGCCTGGATTCATTTTGATCAAAGAGTCCATTTCATTCGTATATCCGGCAAGAATTACGACTAGATTATCCTTATTATTCTCGATCTCTCGGATCAAAGTGTCGATAGCTTCCTTTCCAAAATCGGAGACGCCACCCTCAGCAAGTTGATACGCTTCATCAATAAATAAGACACCGCCTATCGCCTCTTTAACTACGTCTGCAGTTTTCCGCGCCGTCTGACCTATATATTCTGCAACTAGATCTTTTCGTGTTACTTCTACTAAATGACCTTTCTTTAATACTCCGATTTCCCTTAACATCTTTGCGATCAGGCGAGCCACCGTCGTCTTCCCTGTTCCCGGATTTCCGGAAAAAACCATATTGAGTCTCTGGCCGGTGTCTCCCGCTAGGCCCGCATCTTTCCGGATTTTTTCGAGTCTAATCTGGTTTTCTAATGATTGAATGAAGGTTTTCACTTTATCCAATCCAACAATCCCAGCAAATGCGGATTCCAAATTAAAAGTCTCTTTTTGACCGATTCCGAAATCCTCGGGTAAAAGCGTCTTGAAATCGTCCGCAAGAGCTGAAGGAGTTTTTGATAATCGATCTCCTTGTCGCTTCTTCGCTTCGTCCAAAATATTTCGAACGAGTCGCCCGTTCCCCGAATCGTTTCGACCGGGTATCTGCCGCATTTCGAAAACATCCATAAGCCCCTGGTCAGCTTCAACAGGAATCTGGAAATCCTTTCCGCAAAGAAGTCGCAAGATGGAAAGCATTTCAGTCGGAGCGTAATCTGGAAATTCTATCGCATTCGGAATCCTGGAACTCATTCCAGGATTCGCATTGAAGAAATCCTTCATTTCGTTTGTGTATCCAGCGACGATAACCGCCAAATCGCTCCGATTGTCTTCCATAGCTTTTAGTAAAGTATCCAGTGCTTCTTTACCGAAAGAGTCTTGTTTATTCTGAACTAACGTATAGGCTTCGTCTATGAAAAGAACTCCTCCGATCGCTTCCTTGACTTTCGACATGGTTTGCGGAGCCGTATGTCCTACGTATCCGGCAACCAAATCCTGCCGGGAACATTCGATCGTATGACCTTCTTTTAATAGCCCCATTGCCTTATAAAGTCTGCCGATCAACCTCGCAACCGTAGTCTTTCCCGTCCCGGGATTTCCAGTAAAGGAAAGATGAAGAGTCAATGGACCTATATCCTGACCGAGCGCTTCACGTTCACGTCGCTGCGAAATTAAATTGGCCAATCGATTGATTTCTTGTTTTACTGATTCTAATCCGATGAATTTGTTCAATTCGGTAAGAACGTCTTCTACCGATTCTTTTTGAATCGATGTACTCGGCTTTAAAAACCAACCTTTACTTTCACTGCGAACGGCAGGCTGCCCATCTTTCATTAGTAATGATATTTCGGAACCTTTTCGAATCTTGTCTTCTGCAACCAAAGACTGAATTTTTTCAACATAAGACCGATCTATCCACTCCTCTATCGCTTCCCCCGCACGATTTTCCTTTTCTAAATAAAGAACCATATCATCAATGAAAGGCGATTCGTACTTTGTGTGAATTTGTAATCGGGTAGCAAATTCCGATCCCTTCTCATCCAGCTTAAATTGAAAAATTCTCTTTAAAGAGTCTTTGCTGAGCGGGGCAGAAATAGCAAAGGATCGAATGCAATGCCGAAAGGAAACGGGGATGTCCTCCAGAATCGATTGAGGTATTGTTTCGTAAGGCCCCGACTCTTTAGGGACTTTATCCATATACAGGATAATAAAGTAATTTTCGGCCTGAATTTTAACTCCTTGCTCTGTTCTAAAAAAACCGTTAGCCAATAATTCCGCGATATATTCTTGTATTCTAGTGTGGGTTTTTTCCCACCTCGAAAAACAAACGATCCCTTGACCCTCGGAAAATGCGCCTGAAACATCCGCGATAAAATTTATATCAATGTCTCGTTCGGAATACTGGCCGAGATCAATCTCAATCGTTTTTTCAAACGGAAAAAGGTCTTGTTCATCTAAAAAATGAACCAAGTAATTCAAAGCTCGTTTCTTACCAGTACCTGGAGGACCAGCAAGTAGGATGATATTCAAAAGTTTCCCTTGCTCGCCGGTCAGATATGGCAACTTAAATGTACTAACAAGGGAACGCAGGAATTCGTCCTGCTCTAACATAATATTGGTAAGCTTTTCGAGAACAACGGAGAACTTATCGTCCAATTTGTCAGCATCACCCGATTTCGCTGCAAGAATCTTTAACTTTCTCGCCAGAGCTTTCGGAGTTTCGTTTCGATTAGATATATTTGAAATTCCATTTACGGAAGCAAAAGAAGTCGGTCTGATGCGATTCAAACTACCGTTTGCAAATTGAACTGCATTTCTTTTCTTTGCTACTAAGCCATTTTGTTTAACGAAATCATAAAGTTGAAGCTCCGGAAATATAAAGCGCAATATTTGGTACAATCTCATTCTATCGAATCCTTCATTAGCCTTCCTTGGTAAATATTGGGGAAGTTTCGCGTAAAAAACCCGTACATGAAATACTTTCGAAATTTTATTTTCTGATCTCTCAGAAATTCCGACAAAGAAATTACGAACTGTATTTGCATCTTAATCGAACGAACAAACTCCGACAGATAGGGCTATCCATAACGATCGGCGTTTTTCATGCTTTGAATTTTAAGAAATAAACCTTTTATATAGCTATTGAATAAATAATCAATGCGACATCCCCAAAACCTATCGGAGACAAATCGGCCACGATCGACTTAGAACTAAAATTGTCACATTTTCTTAATCCATTTACTATTATATTTTAACAATATTCAAGCAAATATTTTACTAAAATAGCTAAATTTTAAAAGTTTACGATCGAAGAAATCAACGATTCGCGTAACGATTTTCAGGAATCCGGTCCGTAAGATGCTCTGTTCGTTTATATAGAAACGTATTCGAAAAAACTCAAAGAGGATATTTCAAAGTTATGTTTAAAATAAAGAGAAGGACCGAGTTATTTTCCCGAACGAGGAATCAACCCTAATATTAATGACTATTTGACTCGATCGCGGTTTCACCTATGAAACAAGAAACGGAAAAGTCAGAAATCTCAAAACTGACAGGTGGATCCGTTTGAAGCCATTCTTGAAATTAGAATTGTGGAAAACTTTAAGTGTCCAGGGTCAGCATATTCCCTCTCAGTTCCAATCTAACCGCTAACAATTCCGTCCGCAGTTAACTGAAACAAAACCTCTTCTATTAGGTTCCTATAATCTTATATTCTTGCGCGGATCAGCGATTTGAGTGATTTGCCTGGACCTTTTTTAGGTCAATGTAGCTGATCTTTTTTTATTTTTAATGGGGAATATGGTTGGCCCTAAGTTTGGACCGCTGGGGAAAGATGTTGGCCTTGGACACTTTAAGGACGTCCATCGTTCTAAACTATTGGCAATATTTTCTACCATAGGTATGATAGAAATCATTTTCAAAATCGGAAATATAATACCCTACATTCTCTTTTAGGTAATCACCAACAAAGAAAAAAAGACCTAAAATAATATTAATATTACTACTCAACTCCCGTGTTTGAATGAAATAAACTTTGCTTAGTAATCTTACTCCATTTTCATCAATTGCCTTAATCGTAACTGCCCTAAATGCATTATCCAGTCTGCTCGGCATGAACCCTAAAGATAGCGCACTTATCCAGAATCCCCAAAAAGAAACTTCAAAATAATAATCAGTTTCAATCTTGACCAGCACTGTCAATGACTTACGATTACCTGTATTCCCGGAAAGCAAGGCATTTTGCCCTTCTGAATGTTGCAGGATAGAACTCTTAATTGAATTAAATACCAAAGCCCCATCGTCCGCAGTAGAAATTTTTTTTATCGTTCCGTTATAAACTCTATACTCTCGATATTCATTTTCAAATTCATAGGCGGCTCCGATCCTGCATTTTCCATTCAAAATAGAACGATCGTAATTCGGAATGTTCAGTTTATCATAAGTAGTATTACATTTATATATAAATGTCAAAAATAGAATTGATAACGTTAGTTTTTTCACAATCTTCATCTATAAAGTTTCAAAATATGGCTGTGTCATAGCAAAAAATTTCTCCATAAATAAATCGTTAACCAATTTTAATTCGTCAAAATGAGTCCCAGCTATCCCTTATAGGACATTGGAAATACAGTCAATGGAAGATAATTAGTAGTGTTTTATGTTATTAATTATATGCCTTGGAAGAAAATAGAAATAAACAAAAAATAAATGCTAATAGATTTATAATTAAAACAGGTTGCGACCTTTTTACTGCTTGTTGCCATTCCGATCTTTTCGATTTATCTGCGAAGTTAAGGATTAAGTTTAAATGACCGAATGGATCAACGAGAAAGGATACAAATAAAATAAAGGAGATATCTTCTATTTTTCGTTGTGATCATTGAAGTAATTGCGAAATTTTTCTATAGTTTTTACTTCAGTTATGTTTGAAATTTCGGGTACATCTTAAGACATCTGCAATAATTAATTCTGATGTTTTATTATACAAAATAATTTCTAAATAAAATCCCGCTCGTAATGCCTCTCTTTTTAAATCCCTTTCTACAATTTACCCTCTATATAAAGCATCTTGTAATTCACCGGTTTTAAGGACAATCGAGACGACATCTTTATTTCTGCTGGCAACTAATTCGATTTAGTCTAAAAACCCAAGAACGTGCTCCTTTCTTCTCCCCCTTCGAATCCCAACCGAGCTTTTCCCTTCCTTCGAACCCAACCTCACGCTACTATAGAAACCCCTCACAAAACCAACCCTTAGATCCTTCTCCTAAACCGGATCCTTATACTCTCAGAAATAACCCTCCGAACCTAAAAACCCAATTCTTCACCGTCCTTACGAAGAAAATCCTGAAGGACTTCTATCCTAAGACCTGTCCGAATCCGAAGTGTGAGAATAGAATCTTAGAAAAAGAAATCTCCACTCACCCAGAAATAGTTTCCGAGAAAAGAAACTCAGGCAATAGAAGTAGAACTGTAAATAGTTTAAACATCTTTAAAAACAAAGCCCGAAACGAATTCGGGCCAAATGAGAATTCTTTAATTTTTATGAGAGCAGGAAATTTTAAGATAATTTGAAATACGCAATTTCTACGAAATTCTTCTCTTCTTTCTGCCTAGAGGTATTCGCGAGAGTAGCGGTTCGAATTTCTTTCAATTCCTTTTTATATTTATCGCGTCTACTTGCCCGCCGAGCGTTAATAGGTCTATAAAATCACCAACACCAAATATTCCGAAAAAAAATAGCTAGAGAAAGCCAGTTCCTATCTTACCTAAGTAAAAGCGATGTAACCCCAATACTCCAAAGAACCCACATAGCCACATAATATAAGCCGTTCCTTTTGATTTCATAAAATACCTCAGAGAAACTCCCGTAACGCAGGTAATTCGAGTCCCACTAAACCCCTTTTTCTGCTTCACAGATAAAGGTCCAGCAGGGACTCTATTTAAGCTTCCTTGTAAATTGAAGGCTTTATACAGTTTTGATGTATTTCAGATGACTGATAAACGAGATGAGAGCCTAATCGGTAAAAAGACCTTAGCCGTCATTGAAGCGACCGGAGATAACCAAACAAGTACTGCTCCTAAGCTAAAGCAAACGAAGGCTGGTTTAAACAATATAATCAAAGGAAGATTGGAATCTCCTTCAAAGTCATTTTTAGACGCGATTGTAGCTGCCTACGGCATAGACTTAAATTGGTTCTTGAATGATTCGAAGCCCGTTCATCCGATCTTCTATCTCCAGAAAACTGGAGATAAGGCGTCTCTTATGGATGATGACAAAACTTTATGGAACCAAATTCGGAATTCGAAAGGTATTAAGGACATCGTAAAGAATCTGATTAATTTCTCCGCTAAAGAAGTGAACACGTGGGGGGATCTGATTTCTGAATATGCAAAGATGAAGGAAGATTCGAAGAAGAAATAGAGATTTCTGCGATTATGACTATAATCTTCTTATTTTAAGTTAAACGATCTTAATCGGTATGCCCGCATTACATAATATGTGAAATATTCTGGACATTATCTTACCTTTCGCCGAAAAGTCGGTCGTAGAATTAGGGATTTGAGGCTGTAGAAAGGACTTGCCCAGGAAGATATGGACTTTGGAGATGATGGGATTCCTGTAAGAACTATTTAGAATATAGAAAGCGGAAGGTCCAACCCAAATCTTAGAACTATCCATCGCCTAACCCGAAACCTACAAGTAAAGGCGAAGGATTTGTTCGATATTTGAAGATTTTTGTTATTAAAATTGATATCCCCATTTACCGATATAATATAATAGCTACTTGAGGTGGTTGCTCTTATTCAGTGAAACTTCCAGCTATGCTGGAACGGGAACCGCGACCGTGACTCCCACCGCACTTGGTTTCAGTTGCTAAGGTGAAACTTCCAGCTATGCTGGATTTCCGTGATCAAGTAATCGCAGCTTCCGCGAGGTTTCAGTTGCTAAGGTGAAACTTCCAGCTATGCTGGGAAATGGGGACTTTTAGAAAGATCATTCACTGACAGTTTCAGTTGCTAAGGTGAAACTTCCAGCTATGCTGGATGCTCTAGTTGGAGGATACGTTCCAGGTTATTAGTTTCAGTTGCTAAGGTGAAACTTCCAGCTATGCTGGGACTTAAACGGAATGGAGAGAACGGAAGATTCTAGTTTCAGTTGCTAAGGTGAAACTTCCAGCTATGCTGGGTAACATTCCAATCGTGCAGTCTTCCTTCATGGGGTTTCAGTTGCTAAGGTGAAACTTCCAGCTATGCTGGCGTTACGATTGCACCGACCGTATACGCACGTTGAGTTTCAGTTGCTAAGGTGAAACTTCCAGCTATGCTGGAAAAGAAGAAGTTTATCTTTACCTATTGAAGTTTTAGTTTCAGTTGCTAAGGTGAAACTTCCAGCTATGCTGGTCCACGCTCCTCGCGAAGTTCTCGATAACATGTGTTTCAGTTGCTAAGGTGAAACTTCCAGCTATGCTGGTTGGGGCAGGGTAGCGGTCAGCAGCCCGTATTACGTTTCAGTTGCTAAGGTGAAACTTCCAGCTATGCTGGCAATACCATGAAGAACTTATCGACAATCTTCTCAGTTTCAGTTGCTAAGGTGAAACTTCCAGCTATGCTGGCCAAATCCGCGAATGCAAAGTCGAACGCTCCTGGTTTCAGTTGCTAAGGTGAAACTTCCAGCTATGCTGGAAAAGTATCCAGTTGCGTCCGTGTGAGTCCTAAGCAGTTTCAGTTGCTAAGGTGAAACTTCCAGCTATGCTGGAGGAAAGCGCTTGTTTTGCAAGTCATTTGGACTTGTTTCAGTTGCTAAGGTGAAACTTCCAGCTATGCTGGAGCGGTCCAAAAGCTCTCAAAATGCCGATTCTTCCGGTAATTTGAGAGCTTATTTTTTTTGTTTTTTCGAAAAGTAAATTGGAGCTAAAAACCGGCAAAATTTTCGAAACCATAAATCCGGTCTCCGCAGCTAAAAGTTATAAATTGGCAAGGCCACAGAATCGAGAACTATATTGATTCTACCAGAATTTTACCTGAGATTTAATAAAATTTATTGCCGAAAAACTGCTTTAGTCGATGTTAAGGATACCTTAAGCACTGAAAACAATCAAATGTGGCGAAAGCCGGCTGGACCTCTACGAATTTTTATTCCTATGTCTCAGTTAGTTTTCTTGTCTTTGGTAAAAATGAGCCGAGCTGGATTTTCCAACCGGCTTTTTTTATATATTTCTGTCGTTGCAATAATTCAAGTATTCGCATTGAACGCATTTGGTTGGCGAGGTGGCTACATACGGCAGGATAGGAGTAGACATTACTTCATTTATGTTTTGATAGGTCTCTCGCACCATTTTTCTCAAATCCTTAGATAGATGAATCTCCCAAACTTTAACTCTATCTCCGTATAATAGAAAAGACCTTTTGACCTCTTTACCTTCCATTTCTTCTAAGCAAACTGCGTAAGCCGATAATTGAAGAAGTGCGCTCTTTCCTGGTTTAGAGGTAGAAGATTTAAACTCTATTGGGATTAATTCTTCTTCTGTTCTTATTACTCCATCCAAGACTCCGAAAAATCCGAAATTCGATCTCACCGGAACTTCAACATCCAGCTTCCCATTTAAATATCTAAGAATTTTAGGGAGTTTCTTTTTAAGTGTGGCATTTCTTTTCTCATGCTTCTCCGTGCCCTGTTCTACCCAGAGAGGATAGACAGGATTAATATGTTTTAACTCTCGAAAAAAAACGACCCTAGGACAAAAGGCAAACTGCCTAAACATATTAATTGGAATTTCTGCGTTCATCTTAAATGACCAACTGGACATCATCTTCGAATCGCTTTAGTTCGATATCCGAGTATCCAATGAGAATAGATTTCGCATTTGATGCCAAATTCACATCCATTACGAGTACTCTGTCTGAAATTTGCAAATCGTACTTATTATGAATATTATGAAGAATCGCTTTCTTCTCGGCTGGAATGACCCATCCCCAATATACGGATTTTTGGATGGATACTAAGCCGAAGTCCTTCAGCATATCGGAGACTTTTTTCCGAATCCTATTTGATTCGATATCGTAGCATACTAAGATCTCTATAAAATTTTTCATCGAAATTTACCATTTGAATAGAATCGGTTTATACGAGGATTTCTGATAAAAAACTCCACATAATCTATAAACTTGCCTCTGGAGTATAACCTCTATGTGCAATTTTTTTCCTCTATAAGGATGAATACTTTCAAAAGCTTTTTGAACTCCGGATATAACAAGCTTCCTTGCTTCCTCCGAAATTCTTTCTGTTCCAAGCAAATGGCTCTTTAAACTGAGAACGATTCGATCGACCATCCAGGGTCGATACTCTTCCATTAGGTCCAAAATCAAAGCTGGCTTTCCAGGTCGATCGGTATGGATTACACCAGCATACGGTTCAAGACCGGCCAAATGAATAGCATTCCAAATATACGTCTCCAAAATTGAATATCCAAGATTTAAAGCCTGGTTAATCGAGTCTCCTGCTCCTCTACCAACCCTTCCCTTAAAGGAATCTCCGAAATAAATGTCATTCTTAAGGGCATTCCAATAAATAGATGCCGCGCTCCCCTCAAAACCGAGTAATGATGAACGCCACTCAATTTCTCCCGAAAAGGCAAGGATCGATTTAACAATACTATCCAAAGAATTAAGAGCTGACTCTAACCAGTCGACGGAAACTCCCTTTTTCCTTTGGTACTTGGCGAAATATTGCAGTACAGCTTTTTGATTTTTTACCTTCCCATAAAGGATCAACTTTGCGAGGTCTCTACTCGAAAGCCTATCTACATATTCTAATTGCCTTTTTCTTAATTGAACGACGGCATGCTCATGAGATCCAGATAATTGGGAGATGTACCTCCCATTCCAATCACAGATATAGATCGGTATCCCTCGCTTTGCGCATTCGGAAATCGCATTCGAGCTTATAATCGCTCCCCTACCCGATAATTTCAGACTTTTCAAGCGATTTAATGGGATTTCGACCCCCTCTTCGCCCTTTATAGATACGAAGAGCCTTGCTCCAGTTATGGAAATACTGGACCCGTACGATTGTATTGCAATGTGCTTAACCATGTTACGTTAAGCGGTACATCGGAACTCCTGCTATAAATCTTAAATCACGAATATTTTTTAGAGCTATATAGAGTCATTATAGGACGATAACCAGGATTTCCAACTTGGAGAAGTATAGCTTAGTTCTACCGAGTTCACTGCTATCTTTGTCACATTAAGTTTCGGTGCGTCTGATCGAGGCATTCCTGGACGTTTTTCTGAAGGAATTTTATCTAATATTAAAGATAATTTCTCAATATTTTCCTTAGGAATAGATTCATTTAAAGCAAGTTCCCAGAATGAATCTTTTACCTTGAAAATTTTGGAGAAAAAGTCCTTACTAATAACGATTCGGATATAGCGACGGTCTGCAGTCCCCGGCGCAATATGCAAACTAATTATTCCGGTCGATAATAAGTTTTTCCTTTCTTCTGGCTTAAATACAATCTCCCTATACTCTGAAAACGCGATAGTCTCTCCTGAAGTAGGATAAATATAATCTTTGTCAGCATACGTAACTGAATTTGAATTTTTATACACATCTAATAATATAGGATTTTCTTTAGTTTCAGTATTTATTTCAAAAGCGTTAAATGCATTTCCTTCTACAGAATATAATTGATAAATTTTATAATCGTCAAAGGAATTTCTTCTGATCCTAAACCTACCGGAAGGCGATTTTGGGACTGAAAGAGCATAATGATTGCTTCTTCTTTTATGCTTCGCCTTAGGTTCACTTGTATCTTTGAAGAATCCATCCAACTTGGACAAGTTTTCCCGGCTATCGAACCACTTTAAAGTCAGGCTTTTGTTTTTGATCGCCCCTCTTAATGAATCGGACAAGAGTAATTTTTCCCATTCTGATTTACCTGGATATTGAATAAAACCGGAGGTAATTTTTACGTCACCAAGCTTGACCTCTATTTTAATTCTAAATTCTTTTTCTATCTTCTCTCCCCAATCGACTTTCTTTCCTCGAATCTTTGGTATTAATTCTTTCTTCTGATCAAATAAGAAACTAACAACAGGAGTGCGAAATACTGTATATGAAATACTTTTTAGTATGGATGCGAGTAGGCTATGTTCCTTTTGAGAAACCACCTCTAACGCCTTCGCTTTGTTGACAGGTAGAACAATATATTTCCTTTTATCTTTCTTCGCAAAGGAGGAGAGTGCAGGGTAATCGTGTGAAACTGGTTTCCTTTTGAATAATAAGACTGATCGGAGCACCTCAAAAAATTTTTTTGAATCCTGAGGTGACAATTCTAAAGAATTCTCCAAAGTGTAACCAAGTCTCAAGCCGTTCTCAAGAACAAGAATCGGAAGAAATCTCTCTCCAAAAACTCCGTCTTTAAAAAGTGGCTTCTTATGAGGATACCTCGAATTAGTTTTCTCCTTAGATTTAATTCGTAAGAATCGAATGTCATTAGGCAGATACTTAGACAACAACTCTGAATCAAATCTTTCAGATCCGCTCTTAGAACCATAGGATAAACTTCCGGAGTCTGTCTCTACCGCGTAAGCCATCACCATCGCCGCATCTACAATATGGCTCCCCGTAGGTTGGGGGTTTTGCTTCTCAAGATTTGGGAATTTTTGAGCAAGCTCTCTCCTCATATATGGCAAGTCAATTCCCCTTGGTTCGAAAAAGGAAAACTGAGGAAACTTGATTTTAGGAAGATCCTGATCTTTACGAAGCAGATTTCGAATCTTTTTAGCTAAATATAACTGGGTCCCGTTAACCCTGGCCTTAAGTTGGCCCGATAAAAGCTCAAATACTTTTGGGCGCAAGGGCTTTTCGAAAAGAGCGTGCCGTAAACAATCTTGCTCCTCCATAGATAATCGATCAAATACAAGTATTGAATTTTTCCTACTTGAAACTAAACGATCGACCGTCTCCGATATAGTTTTCTTAATGAAAGTCAGATCTTTGGTGCCAAAAATTTTCTTTAAGTATTTTTCGTCCAGATCATCGAGACTATAATCTCGCTTACCTTTGGCCTGGTTTCCTTCTCGCGAAACGTAAATCAGATTTACCTCT
Source organism: Leptospira fletcheri (assembly GCF_004769195.1). Lineage (NCBI taxonomy): Bacteria > Pseudomonadati > Spirochaetota > Leptospiria > Leptospirales > Leptospiraceae > Leptospira > Leptospira fletcheri. The sequence goes on along the minus strand of NZ_RQET01000004.1, from coordinate 1,184,820 downwards.
GCATTGAAAACGGTCCCGAATTGCTTTTGGGTTTGAGAACGAGGTAAAATATGATCTATTTCACCCTTGGAAATTCTTTTGCCTGTATAAGGACAGATCTCCCGAGATGCTTCTTTGATTCGATCTTGTTTAGTATTCAACCTTTTGTCGAACTCTTCGACCGATTTTCCGAGTTGCTCTCTTTTCTTTTTTGCAAGTTTCTTTAGCTCGGCCAGCTCATAGCGAAAACTGAACGAATTTTCCTCAATAAGAAGAGGAATCTCAACTGATTCTATTTTTGATGGATTGGATTTAAGGTATTGTTCTATTTCGGCTTTCTTCAGTCTTACAACTTCTAAAGCGATTCTGTCCAGAAGCATTGCAATCTGTCCATCGAATGGTCTTCCAGTGTCAGAAACCTGCTTGGAAGCCCAAGCCCGTAAGCCTCGATCTGTATCGATTAAAGTAGATCTCCAATGATTTTCTTCCTGGCAGGACCTGCAAACTTTTGAAAATCCTGATCGGTCTACAGAAATTATGTTATAGAGTTGAGCAATACTAAAGGGGTTGTCAAAGTAACTTTTGGAAATAGCTTGGAATCCTAATTCTTCTTTCAGAATTTGCTCCAACCTTCCGGATGATTTTGTCGTATTTTGATATGCCTTAAAGATGTCGCTCTTCCGATCGATCTCTCCTTTCTCGATTTTTTTAAGTAATATAGAGTATTCCACTCCAAATTCATCTGTGCTTAACCGAGCCTCCTCTATCGATTTTGCTAATGAGTTTAAGGAAGATCGTCCATCGAATTTTTCCGTCCAGAACGTAAGAAAAGATCGAAATAGTTCCGCCGAAAATCTGACATTCAAGACGTTTCCCACAAGGCTGGATAGGTTCTTCTGTTTCGAACCGGTCTTAGTATCACACTTATAAAAAAGTGATACTTCATCATTCTCTTCATGAACAATTGACTTAGGGATTTCTTTATGTTTTTTATCGGAATCTGGGGAGAACCACATTCCCTTCTTAATATCTTCTACTTCCCGGTAATAGTGGCCGGAGAGATCCAAGAATTGCTTTGCATCCGTCTCTCCTATAGTCTCTTTCATTCTTTCATACGCATCAGAGGCTTTTTTAAGCTCTTGCTTGGTAAGAGATCCAGTAATTTTGATTTCCTTGCTTGCTTTTCGCTGCAAACGAATAGACCAGGGATCTAGATTAGCCGAACGATCCAAAAACCTTTGAAGTATAATGGCTCGAACATCCAATTCTTTATCCGAATGGGCTCGGCTATACAATTTGATTAGCGTTAAAAGGGATTTTCCTTCCTCTGTTGTTTCGTTGATCTGAAAATCTTTCGTAACTAATTGCTCGAATGGACTGTCTTCTTCTTTTGCTAGAAGTTTTTGTAATGAACCGCTCCAACCCGGAAAATACCTATCCAGAATACCGGGGTCTAACCACAAATTTTGGCATTTTGGAGGTTTTCTATTGTTTTGGTCTTCATACGGTGGAATCGTATCTTTGGGATCAACTTCCTCTAGAAAATTTATGATATGCTTGAGTGTAGAATAAGTTGAATTACCTCGAATGGCTTTCAATCTTCCATTTTCTAGAAGAGAAAGCAATTTCTTTGCAATATTCCTTTTTTCAGCGTCTTTCGAATCCGCATGCCAGACACGAATCCATCCAGCAATCGAGCTATGCAATTTCTTTGGATCCCATATTTCCTTTTCCTTCATATTTTTATCGTTAAAATAATCTCGGAGAGGTTTGATTTGTAGGTTAGAGATGTTTTGGATCAGATTTAAAAATCTCTTTTCATCAATTTTATTCTTTTTCAAACATTCTAGTAATTTTATCTTTCTTGGAAGGTCTTCCTCAATCTCTTCAAAATATCGAATTCTATGTCTTGCTCCGTTATTTTGTTCAGCTTCAAAAGCTTCCTTTTGCTCCCTAATCATTTTAAGATGATTTTTATCATCTTTTGTTTCGGCCTCTTTAATAGGCTCTAGATATTCGAGTCTTATATTTTCTGATGAGAAGAAAGAGTCCAAGATAGTTTGGATCGGTAGAGACTTGTCCTGAATCTGCATCTTGGGAAAGTAGTCCTCTATCTCGGCCCAAGCAGTCTGTCCGTGTTCATTCGATTCCGTAACGACTGACTGAAAAGTATATCCCCTTCTAGTCAGAAGCGATTGTAGCTCGACTTTTACTTCTGGAGTTAGATCGTTTTCGGGAACTTTATAATGAGAACGGACGATTAAATAAACGAGCCTGCGAGCAAGTCTCATTCGGGAATAATTTCTTCTTTGGTGTCTTTTCGCTCTCCTATCCACCTGAGATAATTTCAAGTTATCTAAAATTAGGGTAGCTCCATGAATTCCCTGAGGTTTTGAATGCGGGGGGTAAGTCGTGTAAACGACTCCTGTATTTTTAGCTCCTAAATCAATTGCAATAGGTGATTTTAATATCATGTAGCACTTTCCTTAAATCTTGAAAAACAATGCAAAAAACACTTTTCTACGTAGCTATACTATAAACACGGCTACGGACAAATTCTCAGATCGTTTTAGTGAATTGTTAATTTTCTCTAAATTTCTTCCCAAAATTAACTGTAAACGCTCGTAAAAAAGACAACACCGGAAAGGAAATTCCCCATCTTCTAATTTTTTACTCGACTAAACCCCATTTCCCGAAATGAACGACTACAGAGGGATTTCCATGATAAATAATAACATTAAATATCCTGCAACTATTTTTTCTAAATCTATTCCGCCTAACGATTCCTACGCAATCCCCTCAAATTGGACCGAAATCGCTATATCTCCCCCTTCGAATGCCAACCGAGCCCTTCCCTTCCCCCGAATCCAACCTCACGCTACTATAGAAAACTCCTCAGAAAACCAGCCATCAGATCCTTCTTATAAACCGAATCCTCATACTCTCAGAAATAACCCTCCGAACCTAAACACCCAATTCTTCACAGCTCTTACAAAGAAAATCCTAAAGGACTTCTATCCTAAGACCTGTCCGAATCCGGAATGTAAAAATAAACCCTTAGAAAAAGAAATCTCTACTCATCCAGAACTCATCCGTTGCTCTAAATGTAGATACCTAACTTCCCGAATCTCCTACACTCCCCTTCACCATTGTAAGCTACCACTTTGGATGTTCGGATATGTATTCTACGAGTCCCTTCTTCAATATCCCAAGGTAATCACCTCAACCGAGATCAGTAAAAAATTAAGAATCGGAACTAATTCTGCTTCTCTATTAAAAAGAAGATTCCAGTTATTTTGTTCTGATCAACTACCTAAGTTTAAGTCCCTTACCTACGAATCCCTAAGCCACCAGTTCAAAGACTTCCTTTTACCTCCCAATGAGAATAAAGACATTACCAAGATCATGGAAAAACGCCCCTACGTATGCGTAGACACTGCTGTATTATACTCTGCTGGGGAAAGAGCGAGTCAGGGAAGGAAACGATACAGTCATAGAGGACAAACCTCTTCTATCTACCTTTCAGAGAAACTTGGTGGGAAAGCAGATCGGGACTTTAGTCCAAACAATCGCTATTAAAAATGGTCCTGTATTCTTTACTTCTGTTCCTAATCAAAAAGCGGAGACCTTAGGACCTCTCATCAGAGAACATTTGCCTACAACTACTCCACTTTTCACCGATCAAGGTTACCCTTGGCTTTGGGGAGTGTATAGAAACCATAGAAGTGTAAACCACTCTGCTCATTCCAAGGATAACAGGTTTCGGTGGGCAAGAAATCGATGGAGCAAGAATGGAGTCCACAACCAAGTCGCGGAAGGAAATCACAGGCTTTTAAAAACAGCATTCTCTTCTTACGGATATATCAGACCCAAGTATTCACAGTTATATTTGGATGAGTTCGCTTTTCTTAAGAACACTCACGTATTCGGATTAGATACGTTGGTGGATTCGGTTGGTGAAGGTGAAGATTCTTGTCGGAGTAGGGATCTCTTCTCCCCCCGATCGGGAGCTACCGTAGGGCGATCGGTTGGGATTCGGGGGAAGGGATTTCTATTCCGACAAAATTTTCAATTTCTTGCTGAAAATATAATCTTGCAAAAAGACCATATCGTCCGGATTCGAATCGAAAAAATTCACCCCGAGATGATACCTACCCTCGGATATCTCCCTAAATCGGACCACCTCTCCGCGTAGAATCAAATCCCTTTCCGCAATCGGTACGAACATTTTTATGATATTATGCTTTTTTAAATATTCGAACGTCCTCTTCTCCTCTATCTCGAACAGAAGACCGTTCATACTGATATCCAGTATTTTCGTAGCCGCCTTCGCCATCTTGTAGTTTTCCTGACGTATATACACCTTAGTGAACGCATACGTCAGAATCTCACCCAATTCCTGGATGTAAAGAGCCTGCTGTCTTGCTATGGAAAACTTATCCATAGCGGTGGAATACACCCGAATATGCCCGATAACGTCGTTGAATAAACGCACAGGTGTCGCCACGTACGAAATCATGAAATTCCTCACTTCGTCTTTCTGCATATCCCGGAAAAAAGCGTCGGCCTTTGCCTGGCCCTGGGCCTGAACCATTCCAAGATACGCCTCGCGGAAATTTTCGAGCGACTCCTCCTTCTCCTCCCCTATATAGTTCATGATCAAGGAGCAATCCGGAATATAAACCGTACAGTTATGCTCTTTCATAAACCTGCCGATAAAACCGCCGTCCCGACCGGATCCGTAAAAGACGATCTCATAATCCCGCGACACGGTCATGATATAATCCGTCGCCATAAGATTGATCAACTTCAAGCTCGGATTATCTTTCTTGATCTCTTTCATTAAATGGAAGAACCTTTGCTCCACATAAAGGTTCTTTCCGAGTTCCCTTTCACCTCCGCTCAAAGAACGGTATAGAATGACGTAATTCATAAACAGGTCGTCGACGGCGACCCTAAGATTCTTTCGGAACGCCGCGGCCTGAAGCTCCGCAGGGATCTTGATACGTACGTGGTCCTCCCAAAACTGTAGGATCACGACTTCGAACTGATAAAGTATATTCAATATTTCGAAACTAATTTTTGCCCGAAGAATTCCCTTGGACTGGACGTACGGCACCAAGAGGATTAGGGTATCTTCGGAGATCTCTTCTACGACCGCGCTGAGTTTTTCTCCTTCATAGTCGAAAGGAAATTCCCTCTGATCCGCCTTTAAACTGTAAAACAGGTGTTTTACGAGGTTGATATCCGACCCGATGATCGTTTCTCCGAACATCGTTTCGAGAATCGTGATTAACTCCTGTAGACTATCCGACCTGCCGACTGCCATAAAACCGAAAAAAGAAAACGACCCTATCTAACATTTTCGACTTTTGCAAAAGCCGAATCCAGCCGAAGAGTTTTGTTTCTTTTCCGATCCCTTCTTTTTACGGAAAAAATTATGGGACATATTCGCAAAAATACTGGAAGGAAATTGTTCAATAGGTTTTCGAAACTCCTGCCGAAAGAAATAGCATGGAACAGAATAAGTCCGAACTCAATCCCGAACTCTTCGATATGATGCGCCAAGGCAAACTTTCGGCGGCCAAAATTCTCGCTTTGATTTCGCTGAAAGAATTGGTGGATAAATTCGCCCACAAGCCTTTCCTCGAACCCGAAAAGCTCGCGGAAATCAAGGAAAGAACGGGCGTGGAACCGGATATTCTGAGCTGGGGAGATTATTTTCAGACGGAAGTGGCATCACGTTTCTTTGATAAATCTGACTCCGACTTCTCTAAAATCGTAGATACGATCCGCTTCGATCTGATTTCCGCGCACCTGATTTTTTCCGGCAAACCGGATTACTTTACGGATTCCGTCCGCGGCCAAGCCATCATTTCTAGATCCGTCGATTCCAGCTTTTGGACGTTGGAAGACGAAGAGAGCGTTCACTTGGAGATTCTTCTGGATTATTTCGAGCAGATGGGATTGGGAGAAAAACCTTTGGCCATCTCCGACAGAATTTGGTACGAAAGCTTCGAACTAAAACGAGAAGCCGTCTGATGGCGTTGGTAGATGCCGAAACAGTCGAATTGTCCCGCGATTCCAGGATAGAGATCCTCTACCTGAACAATCCCGAGACTAAGAATTCGATGACTACGGATATGGGCCTCGAATTCAAGGCCCATATAGATCGTCTAAAAAAAAGTTCTCCTCGCGTCGTCGTTATTACCGGCAAGAACGACATCTTTTCCGCCGGTGGAAATTTCGAGCTCCTGAAGTCCTTTGCCGCCAAGGACTTCGAAACGAATAAGCGGGAAATGTTCGAATTTTATAATCTTTTCCTCTCCGTACGCGATCTGGAAGTCCCAGTCATTTGCGCGGCCAACGGCCATGCAGTAGGAGCCGGACTTTCCATCACGTTCGCTTGCGACATACGTGTCTTTGCAAACGAAGGAAAATACCAATTCAATTTCGTGAAATTGGGTATCCATCCCGGCATGGGATCAAGTTATCTGGTCCGTGAACTTTTCGGAACTTCTCTGTCCAACAGGCTTCTCTTTTTAGCGGAATCTCTGAACGGCACTGAATGCTTCAAGGCCGGAATCTGTTACGATTCCGTTCCGAAAGAGGAAGTGCTAAAACGGGCTACCGAAATCGCGATTTCTCTCAGCGAAAGCGCTCCCTTGGCGCTTTCGGAACTCAAGAGGAACACTTACAATCGGGAAGCCCTAAACGCAGCCTTACGTTTGGAAGCGGAATCGCAAGCTCGCAATTTTCTTTCCAAAGATTTTCGGGAAACGATCAAATCCATCGAGGAAAAGAGAAAGCCTATCTTCAAAGGATTCTGATAACCCGCAAAAAAGTGACCGGAAAACCCGGCCACTTTTTCGATCCGATCGACGTTCCCCGTCTGAAGTCAATCAGAAATATCTAATTTACCTTCTCGAACCGATTCCTTCATCGCTTTGAATGTCTCCCTATAGTCGCTCCAGGCATTCCATACTACGAAGCCGTCGCTTTTGCTGGCCACGCTTGCCTCTATCTGAGCCTTGACGTAATCCTTTAAATTCTTTTTGGAATACGAGATCTTCATGGAAAAGCCCTGGATATAACCCACGACCCTCGTTTCAGGCAAGGCTCTATTCTTGGCATTGGTCAATCCGTCGAAGATGGTTTTGTACGGATTCGAGATCCGTTCCGGATGACCGTAAAAATGGGAAGGATACAACATGGGGTAGAGAACGTCCACAAGCTGCGCGAAGACTTCCACCTTCTGTCCGATCGTATCGTCCTTGTTAAAGGGAATTCTACCGAAGATATCGGCCCCCAAGTAAGGCGGATCCTCGCATGTATTGGCCTCGCTCCGGATCTTGGAGATAACGGATCCGATATTTTGGTATTTCTTCTTTACCGGAATCTTGAGCTCCGACTCGTCCGCATAGCGAATATAATCCAGTTGGATCTCGGGAAAGCCGGACTCGCACGCATTTCGAACGGTTTGCAGAATGGAATTCATGCGGGACGGAGCCGGGAATTCCGTCTTCAACCCTCCAGCAAAATTCACGAGTCTACCGATCGGGTAAAAACCTAATTTCCGAACCCGATCGATCTCCGCACGAGAAGGAGTACTAGCCTGCAGATCGATCACAAGCACGTTCACTCCGGCGTCCGCAGCCTCCACGAGAAGTGTTTCCCATTTTTTTCGATGGGAGCGATTTACAACCAAGGAATTATGCACATAGATTCCCCGATAAAATTTGGGGGGTTTGCTGTCGGAATGGATCGCTTTTCTAGGAATCGGTTTCGTTTTGGGAAGTTCTTCCGATGGCTGCTTCTTCTCCTTTTCCGTCCGCACTGGAGCCGCATTGGATAAGGAAGAACGATTCGTGGTTTCTGCGAATCTTCCCTTTGTTCGGGTCTGTTCCTCTTTTTCCGCCGATCGGAAGGGAGAAGAAATTTCCTTTTTCCTCGTGTTTTCCGGAAACGGAAGGGTGAATTCCGCACAAACGGAAAGCGGGAAGAAGGAAAAAAGAAATAAGGGTAAAATGGAAAACGATTTGCGCAAGTTTCCTCTCCGGTCTAGTAATAAGTATCGAAACGAGTCGCTCCGATCTTTCCTCGAAGTTTTGAACGGGGGAAAAAAACGGGAGGAACCAAATGAAATTCGGATATGTGTACGAGGACGTTTTTCTAAAACACGATACCGGCAAGTTCCATCCGGAACGACCCGAAAGGTTGGAAGCCGTTTTGGAGCGACTGGGAAAGACTTCCTATTTCGGATCTCTCCTCCGAATTCCTTCCCAAAAAATACCGCCCGAACTGATTCTTTCTGCGCACGATCGGACTCACCGGGACCGTTTTCTTTCCATCGAAGGAAAGCAAGGCAGCTTTGACGCAGACACCCCTTTTTCTCCGAAAAGCCACGAAGCGGCCCTCCTCGCCGCCGGAAGCGGAGTCGTCCTAGTCGACCAATTACTTGCTGGAACCTTGGAAGGCGGAATTGCCTTGGTTCGTCCCCCCGGTCACCATGCGGAAACCGGAAAAGCCATGGGATTTTGCCTTTTGAATAATATCGCGATCACCGCCGGCTATCTATCGGGCATGGGAAAGAAAGTGTACATCCTGGATTGGGACGTTCACCACGGCAACGGCACCCAGGAAATCTTTTACGGGTCGGACCGGGTATTCTTTACTTCTCTCCACCAATATCCTTTCTATCCGGGTTCCGGCTCCGCAAACGAGACAGGAAGCGGAGAAGGAAAGGGCTTCACTCTCAATATCCCTCTCCCGGAAAATTCGGGAGAAAAAGAATATCTCCGGGAATTCGAGGAAAAAGTACTTCCTTCCATCGAATCGTTCCGACCGGACTTCCTCCTAATTTCCGCTGGATTCGATGCCCACAAAAGGGATCCCTTAGGCGGAATGGCGCTTTCAACGGAAGCCTTTGCCAGATTTACGGAAATGACTCGGAAAACGGCCTCCCAATCCGGAGCTCCCATTCTTTCCTTCTTGGAAGGAGGGTACGATTTGCAAGCTCTGGCGGAGAGCGTGGAAGCTCATATCGCGGTTTTAGCGGAATAGGCTTTCAAAAAAATGCCCGCCCTCGCTCGAAACTTCGCCGATAGGAGGAATATGCAGGAGTTTTCTCCCCAATCGGACCTGGCTCATCGCTTTCGGAATTATGTAATCCTGTTGGACAGACTTTTGAGAGAAGTGGAAGAGGAACTCCAGGAAAACCGCGCGGCCAGGAACGAATGGTCGGAATGGAACCGCAATTGGAAGAAGGTTTGGCTCTATCCGAGCGAAGAAAACCGGCAATTGCGGGAAATCGTCTCCGTAAAATACCGCAACAGACTTCCCTGACTTCCCCCTCCTCCTTTTTGCCCTAGGACTTCCTTGAAAAAAGGGGTTGAAATTATGTCTCTAAATGGATTCAATCGGAAATACCGGGGAATCAAATGGGGAGAAAACTGCCACCTAGACTCTTTTTGTTCTTCCTATTAGGTCTTACCCTCGTCGCCTCCCTTCCTTCGGAACCCCTCCCGTTTTTCGCCTTAAAGGAAAAGGAAGCCAAAACCTTTTTTAAAAGAGGGTTGGCTTATTATAACAAGGGAGAATTCGCCGCCGCAAGGGAAAACTTCCTCAAATCCCTTTCCTTAAAACCGGACTTTACCCACGCCAAGTTCTTCCTATCCGAGACCTATTATCTCAGCGGAGACTGGCAGGAAAGTCTCGCCGAACTGGAACAGTTGGAATCCTCCGGCAAGCTCGGACTCATCCGAAAGAACAGATTGGACGCCCTTAGATTCCAACTCGGAGGCGGGAACAGGAAAGATACATTAGAATATTATAAATCCATAAATGGGGACGACCTCCGTCGCTTCAGATTCAGGAACCCGACCGATATAGCCGTGGACGAGGAGGGGTATCTCTACGTCGCGAGCTTCGAAACCGCGAATATCGTCAAATTCGACGCGAACGGAAACCCTGTGGACAATTTCAAAGGCTCCTTCGGGAGGAACATGGACGGGCCCACCGCGATTACGATCCGTGGAAAATCGATTTTCGTCGCGGATTATTCCGGAGATAAGATCTACGAATTCGACACGCGCGGAAGCTACGTGAATCGTTTCGGAAATACGGGAAAGCAGAATGGAAGTTTTCACGGACCTTCCGGCATTTTCCTCACGAGAGAAGGTTACTTATTCGTTTCGGATATGGGAAACGATCGGGTCCAAAAACTTTCCAAAAACGGGGACTTCCTGCAGGAAATCGGAAAAGGGATTCTAAGACAACCGGCCGGTCTAAAAGTCAATACGAGAGGCGAAATCTACGTAGCCGATAAGGGAAACCGAAGGATCGTGGTCTTTGATAAGGAAGGAAATTATCTGAAGGAAATTTCCCATCCTTCCTTCAAAAAACCCCGCAATCTCACGATCCGCGAGGATAAGATATACATCGCGGACGAGGGCTCCGGCTTATTCGTCTACGACTCCGTCTCCAAAAATTGGTCCGATTTCCAAAGTTTCCGGGATTCCAAAAACAACGTCCGGAACTTCGACCAACCTTTCTCCGTCTGTTTCGATTATACCGGAACCATGTTCGTCACGGATTTCAACAGACATCGGTTGGACATCTTTTCACCCAAAGGACAACTCGCTTCCAACTTGGATCTGTTGATAGAAAGAGTGATCAGTTCTGATTATCCGGAAATCTCCCTGGTCGTCCAAGCCAAGGATCGTCACGGAGTCGCGGCAAAAGCGATCCATAGAAATTCCTTTAGGGTCTACGAAATGGAAAACCTTTCCCCTTTGATCGGACTGACCGACATGAGAAAGTACGATCATCGGATCAGCGTTTCCATCGTTGCGGAAAATTCCAGGCTGATCACGGATTCCTACCCTCTGATCGAAAAATCCTTACGACCTTTCCTATCCGAACTCAGAGCCGAGGACAAACTGCAATTGCTACGCTCCGGAAAGGACACTCAGGTGGCCTATCCCTTCGGAAAAAGTATGTACGACATCCTGAAATCCGTTCGAGCCTTCGTTCCGGAAGAAGAATCCCAAATCGGCAAATCCTTGCAGAGGGGAATCACCGACCTCCTGGATAGCATCGGGCCCCGCGCCGTGCTTGCCATCGTTTCCGGAAAGGAATTGCGGGCGGGCTTTACCCAATTTCCTCCCACGAAAATCATACGCTTTGCGGTCGCGCACGATATTCCCGTTTTCTTTTTTTGCTTGGGAGAAGAAGGCGGATCCACTTCCGTATATAGGGAGATCGCGGAAAAAACCGGAGGAAAATTCCTACTCATACCGGGAGGTGGAGCGGAAAAGAACCTCAGGAATTGGATCGAAGCCAAAAAAGATCGCAGATATCTTCTTTCCTTCAAAAGTAGAATAGACTCTTCTGGCGGAGACGTTTATATACCGGTGGTCGTGGAAGCTATATTCAGAAATTCTAATGGAATGGCGGAGACGGGTTTCTTTACTCCATGAAAGTCTTTTATACATCCCCTGCTCTTCTACTCCTTCTCTTAGGAACTCTTCTTGTTTTCCCCGGTCCGCAAATCGCGAAAGAGACGATAGAATGGATCAAAGAAGGAGAGTCGTTTCTAAAGGCAAGAAACTATCCGAACGCATACGATTCTTTCCGAGAGGCGATCCAAAAAAACCCTCAGTCCGTGCGCTCCCACCTAGGCCTTTCCGAGGCGGCTCTTCGCCTTCACAAGGAAAAGGAAGCGCTGCGCTCCTTGAATAAGGTATTGGAGCTGGAACCGAAAAATAAGGCTGCAGTGAGGTTAAAGGCCGATACTCTAGCGAGACTGGGCAAGTATGAGGAAGCATTATCCGTAGTTCGCCCTTTTTTGGACGAGGACAAATACGATCCGGATCTTTTCCCGGTCTTAGTAGAAGTTCATCTGGCCCAAGGAAACGTGGAAAAAGCGGCCTTCGAATTGAACTCGGCTCTTTCGCGTCTCCCCAAAAACAGGGAAATCCGAATGTTGGAAGCTAGGAGCGCTGCCCTAGGTGGAAACTTCTCCAAAGCCCAAACTCTCCGGAACCAATTGGAAGCGGAAACCTCCGACGATCCGTCGGTATTTTTAGAATCCGGAAAATTCCTGCTCCTTTGGGCGGAAAAACTTTCCGGTTCCAAAAGAGAATCCAAGATCCAAGAAGCCGCGGAAAAATTCGAACGTTCGATTTCCCTTTATCCCGACGAAGAGGACGCTTTAAGGCAGCTCGCCAAGACAAGGCTCTATGCCGGTCGTTATTCCGATGCGGAAGAACTCCTAAATCGACTGTTGAATCGCTTCCCCTCTTCCACCGAGTACCTGTATCTTCGTTCTTTTGCCAGACTGAAGAAAGAACCGGAATCCAAGGAGGCAAAGTCCGACCTGGAACGGATCATGATTCTGGACGATTTGGATCCGCTAACGAGAGAACGGGCCGAAACTTTTGCACTGGAATCGTTAGCGGAAGGAAACGGAACTCGCAGGAGTTTGGGGGAATACCGATTGCAGCGTTTCCGCGCGAACCGAAACTCTTTTTTATACGATCTGGCTTGGGCCCATTTAACGAGGGCGAGAGAACTCCTCCCAAATCGTCCGGAGATTCTAGTACTTACCTTAGAGGAATACAAAAGGAGGGGGGACTTTCCCCGGTATTTCAATCTTCTATTGACTTTGAGGGAAAAATTTCCGGACAACAAAAAATACGGCTACGCCGTGGAAAACAATCTGGATCATTTTAAAAAATCGTTAAGTTATCGGGAAGGGTTGGTCAAAATCGGAAACTTCGGCATAGAGGAGGACTACGGACGGACTCCGCCGGAGCTTTTGGTTTTCGATCCCGAAAGCGAGGATTTCCTTTCCAAATATCCGAACGCTCCGACGATTGTCGGCAAAGCGCTGCGTTCCTTTTTATCTAAGGATCCCAGAGTCAAGGCCGTAGACCTGGAATCTTTCCAGAAAAAGGGGCTTCTGGACACGGAGCCGTATTCGGGAGCCGTTCCGAAAACCGAAAAGAACTTTTCCGAGATCAAAAATTCCAAGGGAGAACAGATCCGTTTCGTAGCGAGCGGAAAATTATCCTATAAGAACGGTGCGCTTCGCGTAGAATGGAGCCTAAGGGATCACAAAGAGGAAAAAGTCCTAGGAACTTTCCGCGTCTACGCCAACGGCCGCGACGGTTTGACGGAAGCTACTTTAAGAAGTCGTGATAAACTCCTCGCTCTCATTCCCGCCATGGGTCGGGTCCACAGAATCAAAGAGGATTCCATCGTTGTCAACGCTGGAATCGTGGACGGCATAGCCAAAGGAACCGTGCTCTATCTTTACAATTCCTCCGCCAAGGTGGGAGAAGCCGTCGTGGACGAAGCGGACCTGTACACCGCCAAGGCCATACCAACAGGAGGCGAGGAAATTCTTCGCGTCTTGGCAGTGGGAAATCGAGCCTATTGGCACCGAACCAAAGGAACTCCTGCAAACGAAAAATAAGCCTTCCTCTCGGAAAGATCCAAACCTTGCTTGTCTTTTAATAACGATTTATCATTATTGGTAAAATGCGTTTTCCCTGGAAACAGTCTGAAAATAGAGGTTCTGCGCCTTCCCTACGGAAGAGCGTGACAACTCTATTTGTATTGGCAGCGTTTCTAGGTGGATTTTCTCTCAGTGCCACCCACCAACATTCTACTCCTAGGAACAACAAGACGATCCAGGCGGAAAGCAAGCCTTCTGTAAGTTCCGAACATCTCTGCTTCCTGTGCTCTCACGGACAATTGGGTTCTGCGGAAGCCGGAAAACCGTTCCGATTGTTTTCCGCAAGTGCATCCTTAGTCCTGATTTTTTCTCCCGTCCCGATTTTTCGTAAAAACCCTTCCAGAGATCGCCTAAGAGGCAGAGCACCCCCTTTTCTTTCCTAAACTTCGCGTTCCTTATCTCGTCCCCGGTCAGACGAAAAACGCCATAATAGGAAAAGAAAAATGAAGAAATCATTATATAGTAAAATACGTTTTATTTGTTCCATATCCCTACTACTTTCGTCGTCGAGCCTCCTGGCGTTGGACGTGAATCTGAAAGGATTCGTAAAAGATCCGGAAGGCAAACCCATACAAGGTGCTTCTCTATTCTTGGTCGAGAATAGGATGGGAGCCAAGACCGGAAAAGACGGAAGTTTCGAATTTCTTCACCTTTCTCCGGGAAATTATACGATCACGATAACGGCGCCGAACCGACAACCCAAGACCGTATCGGTTGAACTCCTGGAGCAGGACAGGTCTCTGGACATAGTACTTCAAACTTCCCTCATAGAAGGTCAAGCCATCAACGTGACCGCCAAATCCGCGGCGTCCGATTTCCTATCCGCTCCCCAGCCGACAACGGTGATCGAAGGGAGACGCCTGGAAAGACAAAGAGGGCAAAACGTGATGTCGGCGCTGGACAATACTCCCGGAGTTGCCACACTCACGACCGGTGCCGGAACCTCAAAACCGATCATACGAGGTCTGACCGGCCAGAGAGTACTGGTGATGACGGACGGGGTACGCCAAGAGGAACAGCAATTCGGCGACGACCATACGGTGGATGTGGACGCTTTCAACATCGATCGGATCGAAATCGTGAGAGGACCCGCTTCCGTCTTGTACGGTTCCGACGCTCTAGGCGGAGTGGTGAACATCATCCGCTCCAAGGCGCCCACGGCCAAGGACGGAGCTCCTCTTTTAGGAGGTACGATTTCTTCGAACAGCTTTTCGAACAACAAACAGGATGCTACGTCCGTTTCCCTCTTCGGATACAATAAGGAATCGAATTTCGGTTATAGAGTCCAAACCGATACCAGAAAGGCGGGGCGGATCGACACGCCCAAAGGAACTCTTCCAAATACCGGCTTTAAGGAAAGAAACGTGAGTACCTCCATAGGAACGGACGGAAGTTGGGGAAATTTCTACGTGGATTCCTTCCAGAGATTCCAGGAGCAGGACTTATACGACAACCCGACCGAGTCTCCGGGAGCGAAAGGGTACCAACAGGTGACCCACCAAAAGACCCATGTTCACTCCTTCTTTATCTTACCCTTGGTCAATGTGGAACTGGATGCCGGTTATCAGCGGAATAATCGAAGAGAGATCCCCGATAAAAACCGTTACGTTCCGATCGAAAAAACCCTTTTTGATCCGACGGTAGACAACTTCGGCAAAGCTTATGCTATCTATCAGGTGAATCAAAACGCGGTCAAACAGGGCCTGAATCTATTTCTGGATACGACCACCTTCGACGCGAAAGTACACCACAAAGAATGGAAAGGTCTAAAAGGAACGGCAGGCGTCTCGGGAATGCAACAAAGAAATAGCACGATCGGAACCGATGCCCTTATCCCTAGCAATTCTCTCGGCAATATTGGTTATTTTATCCTCGAAGAATGGAAACTAGGCAGCCTCACATTCACCGCAGGAGCAAGATTGGATCGACGCACGATGGATATTCGCTCGAATCCGGCCCTCGGAGTTACGAATCAGACCCGAAATTTTTCCGCTCACACCGGAACGTTGGGAAGTATTTGGCGCTTTGCGAAAAACTTTGCTTGGACCGTAAACGTAGGCAGAGGTTTCCGCGCTCCCACCGCTTTCGAATTATTCGCGGACGGGGTCCACGAAGGAACGGGGAGATTCGAGATCGGAAAATCCAGCCTGACTCCGGAAACGTCTCTGAACTACGACACCTCTCTTAGATTCGCGACCGATAGAATCCAGACGGAACTCAGCGTATTCAAAAATAGGATCAATCACTATATCTATTCCGTAAGCGCGGGAGCCTTCGACCCTGCGTCCGGGTTACCGATCTACCTATATAGACAGGATTCTGCGACTTTACAAGGTGGGGAGTTTAACGTTCAGGCACAAGCGACTTCCTGGCTCGTATTGACCGGCGGCATAGACCTACTTGAAGGAAGGGTTCGTAAAACCGTGCCGAAGGAAGTATTGCTGAATCCCGGAGGCGTAAATCTGGACTCCATTGCCTCGGACCTTAGGACGAAATACCTACCGAGGATGACTCCGAACCGGGCAAGACTTGGAGTTAGATTCACCGCGGCCAAATTTTTAGGCATCACGAATCCTTACTTTTCCGTCAACGGAACCTTTGTGCAGTCCCAATACAAGGTGGACAAACTGGAAACCCGTACCGCCGGCTACAATCTGTACGACATAGGTTTCGGGGGAGAAATCCCGGGATTGACGAACGGATCCGAATCCGCCACCTTCGATGTCGCCGTACTAAACGTATTCAATAAGGAATACGTAAATAACCTCAGCCGCTATAAGGATTATGCTTTGAATCCGGGAACGAACGTCACGTTCAAAACGACGATTCCCTTCACATTGATATCGAACTAAACACGGGAATAAATCATGATTTACAAATACATTATCTTCTTTCTTTTTCTTTCCGCTTCTGCTTATTGCACCTCCGATCCCCAAACGGAAAAAAACAGGGAAGCGAACCGAAAACAGACCTTACTCTCCCTTATCGTGAACAAAGGAGTGACCGCGGACTGCGTGTATTGCAGCAACACGCAAGCGTTCCAAGGCAGTTGCTCCTGCTATACGAACATCCCGGTTCTTACTTGTCAGGGCTTGCCTAGCGGAAACGGAAAATCCAATTCCTATAAGATTTCATGCGCGGATCTAGTTTCCGGCGGCGGAATCTGGACCCAAGACGGGGCGGGAAATTCGAGTTGCAACTATCTTACCTGCCCTCCGGAGGCGTACCGGGCAGCATTCACTGCGGAGGGGAGGTGATCGTTAGACGAAGCAAAGTCTCGGATCCGGAAATGAAAGGGTTCAGTAGATCGGAAGACCCGTACTATAGTCGATCAAGGTTCTTTTATAAGAGGAAGAGAGAAGGTTGGAGGAGATCAGATAGTCGGCCGAGATCCGATTATTCGCGATGGGAATATTGTACAATACTGCGATCCTCAGTAAGGCTTTGACGTCCGGGTCGTGAGGCTGGGCTGTAAGAGGATCCCAAAAGAAGATCACGACGTCGATTTCCCCTTCCACGATTTTGGCGCCGATCTGCTGGTCCCCTCCGAGAGGACCGGATAAAAATCTATGCACCGGCAGATCCGTTTTCTCGTGGACGATCCGACCTGTCGTTCCTGTCGCATAAAGATGGTGTCTAGATAACTCCGATTGATGCAACTGCACCCATTCTACGAGGTCCTGTTTCTTATTGTCATGAGCGATTAAAACGATTCGTTTCGTCTCTGGAACGTTGGGCGCTTGCATCTTTCGAGTCTCCTCTACCATTCAGAGTTTGCATCCGCCTCCGTTTCTGGAACCATTTTTTAGCGGTGAAGACTCCTCTTCGATTCCATCCAGGTCACGTTGGAATTCAAGAGGTAGTTCGTGAACATGGCCAACGCGATGGCGAGAAGGTCGCAGACCAGACGCGCTTCCCAACCGGGTCTCGAACCGAACTCCGGAAGCAATCGATAATATAGAAAATGAAAAACGGACAATTGAACGAAGATCCCGAACAAGCTGACTAGGGAAAATATCAGAAACCCCCGCAAGGCATCCCATCGAAAATACCTTCGTTCGTAAAAAGTGAAATAATTGTTCAATACGAAATTGGAGATCACCGAAAGCTCTATCCCGAAAAGAACGGAAAGCGAAAATTTGGGGAGAATCCGAAAACCCGTATGCACTTCGCTGAATCCTGCCGCTTCCAGGAAAAGGAATCCTCCGATATTCACGAAGACCCCGAAGAAGCCCACGATACAATACAGTAAAAAAGTGGGCGAGATCCATTTCCCGAAACGGATGTCCAAAATCGCTACGAGGAAGTTTCGGACTACCGAATTATCCAGTTTGGAATCTCCTCGGGCTCTATTTCTGAAAATGTACGGGATTTCTGCGACTTTCAAGGCGATCTTAGACCTGCCTAAAATCTCTAAGAGGATCTTGAATCCTCTCGGATTCATGCGATTTTGAACCCTGTCAAAAACCTCTTTTTTGAGTCCGAAGAAGCCGCTCATCGGATCCGAAATACCTATAGGAAGTAGGCGTCTCGCGAACCAGGTCGCAAAACGACTCATTAAGCTCCTGAAAGCGGACCACTTTCCGACGGACCCACCGGACGCATATCTGGTGCCGACCGCTAGATCGAACCCCGACGACAGATCGCCGATCATCTTTGGGAGAATATTTTCGTCGTGTTGTAGATCCGCGTCCATCACGACGAAATATTTTCCTCGAGCAGACGCCATTCCTGTCATCACCGCGGAGGAGAGACCTTTTTCTCCCATTCTACGGATGATCCTGATTCTTTCGTCGCTTTCGCCCAGCTCCTCGGCGATCCTCCAAGTTCCATCCGGGCTGTTATCATCTATAATTAGTATTTCGTAATTTTCTTTTTTTAATATATTCGAAACCCTTCCTACAAGCTGATTTATGTTTTCAGCCTCGTTATAGGTGGGTATAAGTACGGAAACGTCCGGTCTCATTCGGGTATCCTCGGAATAGGGAAAAAAATCAGCGTACAGGACCGGAAATACGGGACTTCTCGCGTCCTGCAGCTGTGCTACAATCGTCGAAACGAAACAGATAAATGCTGGACCTTCTACCGTTCTTGGCCGGATTCAAAGAAACTACGAATTCCTCCAGAGGAGAGGAAGCGAATTCCGCTTCCAAACGCCAAGGCATCTCCGGGTCGATTCCGTTCAGAAAGTAATCCTTCCGAACGACGAACGCTGTAGAGCAAGCGTCGTACGGATTGAAATTTCTGATTTTAGGGAGGTGGTTCTCGTCCATTTCCGTCACCGGCTCTAAGGTCCTGAGGGGAGATCGGTAAGCGTAGGAAACCGGTAGATGCGGGACCGAATCCTTATACACGTAAACGTCCTGAACGTCCGAATTTCTGTTCAGGTACCGGACCAAACCGATCACGTTATTCTGGATCGTAAAAAAGGAAAGAAAACCGAGTAAAAGAAAATTCAGCGTGAAAAAGGAAACGATTCTCGGGTCGAGAACACTTTTTCGTTTATCCCACCAATAAGCGAACAGTGGAGCCGCCAATACCAGAAGAATCGGAAATATCGGAAGGAGGAATCTTTCCTCTTTATGCGGAACGCAGGAATGGAAAAACAGAAAGATTGAAGCGTACAAAAGTGCAGGGAACAAACCGCCGTAAGTGATCTTCCAACGAAAATCCGTATACTTGCCGATCAGAAACGGAAAAAGACTGGCTCCCAACACCGACGGAACATACGCGAACCAAGGAGAAGTGCCGTATTCGGAAGAATGAGACAGATTGTATTTAAGATACGCGATTAAAGAAGAATGAAAGGATCCCCTGAAAATCAGATCAGGTAGTCCTGTCAGAAAAAATGCGAACATGCCGGAAGCGATCAGAACTGCGCTTTGGCGGAATTTATTTTGTTTTATACTTTTATAAATAACGATTCCTGCAATAGGTAATATGCATATCCCGGCCTGAAAACGGAAAAGGGCGGAAATAGAACACCACAATACCGACCGAGCGATATCCGCATCCTTTTCGGATGTCCAGTATCTGGAAGCGTAGTAAGCGCTCAACAGTAGAAAAGGGGCCGACATCGATTCGATCAACGCGCGCGTGGATACGAACGGCATTAAAAAATGAAGGGAAAGTAAGAAAAGCCCCGTCAGCGGAATCCAAGTTTCATATCCGTTTTTTCTCGCTTCCTTACTTTCCGAATCGAACAGAAAAGAAAGATACCTATACCCGACCAAAAGAGTGATCGAAGAAAAGATTCCTAGAACCACGAACACGGCTCGGATCTGGTCCAAAGGATCCGCAAATCCGAGTAGATATGCAACCTTAGCGACGCAACGTATCAGTAAATCCGGCAAAAGGGAGCGGATCTCAGGAACGGAGGTCACCGGATCGATAACAGCCAGAGAAGCGGACTGTGCCGGAACCGAAAAGAAAAGGATATAATAATCGTCCAGCGCGAGATAACCGTAATTGAATATGGCTGTCGCAATGCGGACGAACATCCCCAGGACTAACAGGAGCCAGAACCATTTCGCTTTAAAAAGGGATTTTTCCATTCAGGATATACGAACGGAATTTCTTATCAAATCGATAGCAGTTCAATTACACATCGGTAAATAATGAGGACGACGATCCGGATACGCGATAAGATTTCGTCTCCCAATTGTCCGAAAACTGTAACCGAATGCGTGCTCTTAAATTCTTGCCGCCCTTTCGCCGCAATTCAGCTAGGAAAGCATGAAATATCTCTTACGGACCTTTCCATTCTGGATGACGCTCGTTTTGCTTCATACCAACGCACTCCATTCCCAATTCTATTCCAACAAAGGACTCAGAAAGAATGCGGGGGAAAAGAACGCGGAATGGCAGGTAAAAGGAAGATATTTCGAAACCGCGGAAAGAACTTCCCGACTTTCAGGGAGAAATGGGACAAACCGGCGCGTGCCTCACTCCCGATGAAAAAACGTTATCCACCACTGCGGTATACCAGCAAGGATGGGGTCGTAGCAACAAGATCACTCGTTGGAAATCCGCCGGAAACATCCCTAGAATTACGCAAATACTTTGACGAACCTGAGCATGAAAAATGGAATTCCATGTGGTCGGCTTCGGAGTCTTCGGGAAAAAAATCCGGATCGGCGACGTTCTTACAAAAGCGAAAGGAGCGATACAGCGAATCCGGTTTAGGTTCGGTAAGAAAAACAACATCGATTCTAATCTATAACGACAAATCGTCACGGACCCATTCGGAATAATACCGGGTCGCCTCCAGGGCGGCTCGGTACGTCAAGTGGTGGGGATCCAAAAATCCGCGCTTATCTGAAATCAACGCGGATGCGTCGTGAAAAGTAACTCCTTGGGATTTCAAAGAACCTAAAAATTGCAAGTATCCTTTGTACCAGACTCCGTTTTCATAAGTGCCCCTTTCCAACGGATTTTCCGGAGAGTTAATGAGCACCACCCGAATGCCTTTCTCTTTCAAAAAGGACACCGTTTTTCTTAAGTATTTCATCTCGGACCACTCCAGATAGGAATCGGAAGCGGAAAGCAATTCCTTACTCTTACGTACCGTTTTTAGGCGATTCAACGCTCCTTCTTCCTCTTGGTTTTTGTACAACCGGAGATCATAGTCCTCGTCATACTCGCGGGAATTCATATCAGTCAAACGGGAATCGTCAAGGCTCTCTATTCTTCTATAGGAAATATCCCGTCTAAAATCCTTTCTACAGAAATTCTGGGACAATCGGATCCCGTAAATTTCCTCGCGGCCAAAGATGCGACTGTCTACTTCGTCGGAAGAAACCGATGTATCCGTTTCAAAACGCAATCGAACCGTTTTAGGCCGATCGGAAAACTCGATGTCCAATTTATGCCACCCGGGCTTTTCGTATCTACGCTCCCAAATCGGCTCCGCTCGTCCTACCCGGAAGACGGCTAGCTTAGCATCCGGCCTGTGCAAAAAGAAACTGTCTTTCAAAGACGTACCGTCTATCTCGCATTCGATTTCGAATTTCGGTTTCGCCCAACCTCTTAAATAAATTCCGTTGTCCGGTATGATACCTGTATAATAATGATAGGATCTCCCCAAGCGGAACCTATGCATATACCAAGCTACGAACGGATCGTAAAAGAAACTCCTGAGTCGCACGGAAAATAGAAGAGACCGAACCAGAAAGTCCTGAAGGTTCGATTTACTTAATGTTCCGATCTCCCGCCACCTTTCCCTCAAAAACGATTGAGGATATAAGAGTCGATTCTGATGTCTCGCCTCCACCGAATCCTGAAAATATTTCACTTCATCGAAATACAATTTACTTTCTTTTTTCTTAATATACTCTAGCTGAAAATCGGCGGGATTGAAGACGTAAACGACGGCGGTCGGATTCTTGGAGGCGATATCCTCCTTATAAAAATAAAAATCGGAAGGGGACATGGACGGATGTGCGTAAAATTCCGCACGAGCCGATCCCGTTCTTGCAAAAGAATCCGTCGGAAACATCCCGTCCGGAAATACGGAATACAGAGCCACGCTGCTTCCCACGACAAGAACTCCTTTTTCGGATTCCTGAAATTCGATGTTCCTCCTCTTCGAAAGGAAATTGTACCAAGGAGAGGTATCCCATTCCATCTCGTTCGGAAAGTTGAAAACGATACCGTAAAAAAGAATCCGATCTACCGCCAGAGAACCGATCGAAAAAACGATCGCAGCCGCCAATACTTTGAGCTTCAAACTTGTCTCCCGAAAATTCTGCCGAGCTCCTCGGCGAACTCGTTCTACAAGCACCTCTCCAAGTTACGAAAACGAAGCAACCGAAATTCCGATTTTAAAGGAACGGCAAAAAACCGAAAAGAAAGACGATCGTCATAAAATCGAAGAGATCCGTTATTTTTGTAAAAAAAGAAAACGGATGATCGAACAGCGTTCATATCGATTCGAAAGCCCGTGCCGAAAATCCTGGAAATAAATTATAAATTCATGATATATAATCTGAACCCAGGTCTAGCTGAAAAAAGAAGGAACAAAATTCTTGCGATTCAGAATGCTAGGAAAAATCTAGGGAGGATATGTCCGACCGGATGCCACCAAGGCAAAACCAAAGGAAAGAAGAAGGATTCCGACTCGGACATTTTCTATCGTTTATTTTCCTACGATCGATCCTGCTTCCTTTTTCCTTCCTTCCATACAGAGCTTGTATCTTTCTGGGCTCGGCAATCATTCTTCTATTTTATCCTTTTGCAAGAAGGCATCGTAAAATCGCGTACAAAAACCTGAATCACTCATTTCCCGAGCTGACTCCGAAGGAACTTCGCTCCCTAGTCTTTAGGCACTTCCGATTTTTAGGAGTGATACTGGGATGTTTCTTTTACGAACAGAGGAAATCCCGGATCTGGACCGAAACATACATCTCTTACGACAAAGATTCCGAACTGCTGGAAAAAGAATTACAAGGGAAAGGCACGGGCGTTGTCATCGTATCCGGTCACATCGGAAATTGGGAAAGCATGGCCGTCTACATGCCTTTACGTCTTCCTAAAGTAGGAACCCTCTTCAAACCGGCCAGGAACCGATATGTGGGAAATTGGGTGGATTCCCGGAGACAAAACGCAGGGACTGTCGCGACGATTCCCATCGACAGACCCACTGAGGCTCTACGAAAACTGAAGGGGGGATACTGGCTCGCTTTTTTTGCGGACCAGAACGCAGGCAAAAGCGGAATTTTCGTGCCCTTTTTAAATCGACCCGCCTCCACTCACCAAGGACCCGCCGTCATGGCTTATACCGCCAAAGTCCCGTTGGTATTTTATACCACCATTTACAAAGGACGGGGAAAATTCGAAGTTTCCTGTGAGGACCTGGGAGTCCCTCGCCTTCTTGCCGGAGAAACCAAAGAGGACATGATCCTAAGAACGACAGAGATGTGGACGAAAGTTTTGGAGGAAAAAATCAAGAAGAATCCGGAGCAATATTTTTGGGTCCACCGCAGATGGAAAACGCAGCCGACGGACCTCTTCCTCAAATAAATAACCCGACGATTTCTTTCGAGTTCATATTTTTTCCTCCACGACCGATCCTAGTAATGGAATGATTTCTTTTCGCTCTACCGCTTTATCGGTTTCGGTTTTCCTGCACGCCGTTCTGATCCCTTGGGCTTCCGTGGATTCGGAAAACGTACCACAAACTACGATGTCTCGGGAAAAGAGCCTAGAAATGTTTCTCCCTGAGTCCGAAAACCAGAGTCCTTGGGAACAAAGTCCTCTCGAGTTTCATGACCCGGATTTTCTCGGAGATTTCTCCGAAGACAATTCCAAAACCCTGGTTCTAAAAGCCCGCGAGGATCTAAGCAAGGCACTGGACATCTTTCAAAAAACCTGGGAAGAGACCGATCGAAGACGTAAGGAAGAAGAAGCCAAGAATCTAGACTCGGAAAGATACGACTGGCAACGCCGAATGAGATTGGAAAATCTAGAGAGAAGTCTGAATCGGGAGTTGGCGAAGTCCAGACAGGAATCCATCACTCTCCTAGCGGCCGCTTCCCGCAATTTGGATAAGGTCAAAAGTCCGAAAGTTCACAAGACCCGGGAATATCTAGAAACCAAGGCGGGAGTCTATCGCGAACTGATCAAGCACCAGTACGCGATGAAGAACTACGTGCAATCCGCAGAATTTCTGGAAAAGTATTTGGACTTGGATCCTAGTTTCAGCGAAGAAACGGAGCCGCACCGATTGCTCGCATTCTGTTACGAAAGACTGGCGCTTGCAGCCAAAAAAAGTCGCGACGAAAACGACTTGGAACGGTATCTTTCCTTAAAACGAAAGCACGGAATACTTTACGCAAAACTAAAGTACGGAAGCGATTCCTACGAATTCAAAAGAATGGTGGAACTTCTCGCTAGGGACTAAAACAGGTTTCCGACTCTCAGGTAGGTTCGGACAGACCCAATTCCTTGCGCAGCCTCTTATTTTCCTCCACCAATTCTCGAATCTCCTGTTCCGTATAAGCGAACAGTTTGGTCTGAGCTTCGAGGATCCGATTCATCTCGATTTCTTCGATACTTGAGTATTCCAAAGCTCTTTCGGTGGCCTTTCTAAGTTCCAGGGCGTGCTTCAATTCCATAGTCTTCAGATTATCTATGATTTCGGAGACCTTCAATCTTTCGTGAAGAGTCAGCAATTCCTGATTTTTCAACTCGTTCACTCGTTCTATGGCCTTATTGATGTCTTCGTTATTCTTCTTGATTTTGGCCTCGAACTCCAGAATCGCATGTAGAGCCGCGTTTGCCTTGTTCGCATCCTGGTATTCCTTGTTTGCCAGTTCGAACACGCCTTCGAAGAAACCGACGTTCGCGAGACAGCTATTTCCGATCTCGTTCGCGATGAGTTTGAAGAATTCCGTTTGGATCACTCTGTCCAATATGATGCGTAACGTCCTAGGCTGAACCGGGTTTTCCAGCACCTCAGTCTTTCCTTTCGGGGAAAGTTTCGGAAAAATCTCCTCGGCATCGGGGGATACGACGATGATCAAGGCCACGAAAGGATGCAACTCGAAGCGCTTTAAGAAGTCGTCCTTGATTTCATTCCATTCTTTGATCTGAGTATTTACGTAAAAAACGTTGATATCCTGCGGATCCAGCTCGATGCTTCTGTATTCCTTCAGTAAAACTTTACGTAATTCTATATTAATGCGAGGGTGTTTCCAGATATGGACGGGGAATTCCGCTCCGGAAGTGATATGCCATATATTTGCGGTTTTCAAAGCCGACTTCCCCCTATCAATTCTTTTCGCATAAGTCGATCGGAACGTCCCGGTCTTACCTTCCGGGGATTTTAACCCCTTCCGTCCCGGTTTCTCCATAAGGATAATTTGTTGAGTACCACTGTCAATTTCGTTTTTAGGGGCTCGAAAACCCGAAAAATACGATCAAAAAAATCGAAGACGGGAGAAAGCCGGTCCGTGATCCGGTTCAAAAATTTCATCACGGGGAGAGGAAGTCTCATGTCAGTGCGCTTCAACATGATGTTGAGACTAATGATCGTCACCACAATATTCCCCGCCCAAGGACCTAACCATACCGGAACCTTGCTGTTATCGGAAACGTTACTTCCTAGAGTGAACAATCCCCAATAGATGATGATCAGAACCACGGCCATCGTGAAACTCATCCCTTTTCCGGATCTTTTGACGACCAGACCTAAAGGCAGGGAAATAATGGAAAATATCAGACAAGAGAGAGGCATGGCGATCCTTCTATGGATTTCTACATTGAACTTAGCCAGCACCTTTTTGGACTGCTTTAGCAAAGCATCCAATTGGGTCAGGATCGAGAACTTTTGGGTTTTTTCGGACGCGGAAATATTCGGGTCTTGAGCGGTCTGAAGTACCTCCAACTGCAACTGGGTGACCATCTGCTTGAGGCCGCCGATCCCCTTGATGGAAAGTCCCATTTCTTTTAGGATCTCCAAACCCGGAATATTTTCCAAGCCCTCGCTTTCGATGCTGTTCCGAATGGAGATCAAAACCGGCATGGTAAAAGTCTCCGGACTGACGTTCAATTCCAGAGTCTTCTTTTCCTCCTTCTTCGGAATATTGTAATCCATCTCCCCTTTTCTCAAATCGTAGACGGAAAAACCCTTCTTGTCCTGGTTCCATTCCAAAATCCAACCGCCCTTCAAACGAATGGATTTTTCGAACTCTCCGTTCGGTCCCAATTTTTCCACCAAGGTTCCTTTCTTAGCGGCGATGATCTGGGACATGCGCGATCCACCCATAGGAATCGCGGTGGTCCCTATATAAAAATATTCGTCCCCTTCGAGGGAAATCGTCCATTCCCTGATCTGAACGCCGGTCAATTCACCCGATTCGGGATTTACCCCTTCGGTGTACATGGTCCGCCCTTTTTCTTCGAAGAGCCCCTGGGTTTTATCTCCGCTGAATTGACCGGGAGTCATGGCGAGTAACGGATTATAAGCCATCACCCATTTGTTGAACTCTTCCATCTTTCTCGTATTTTCAGGGGATAGAAAAAAATTGAGATAGCCCACCAAGAGAGCCATCACCGTTCCGAAGAGCAAAAACACGACGTAGATTCTGGAGAAACTGATCCCTGCGGAACGGATCGCAGTGATTTCCGAATCTCCGGATAATCTTCCTGCCGCCATCACACCGCTCATCAGACAAGCCATGGGAATCGTCATCGGCATGATATTCCCCAAAAGATAACCGAAGTAATCCAATAAACGAAATGGATCCACACCCTTACCTACGAATAGACCGATCATCTTTTGCAAGGCGAGAGCCATGTAAACGGTGGTAAAGAAAAGAAGAGAGACGAAGAAAGGAGGAACGATCTCGGAGAGAATATAGCGGTCTAGGATCGGAATCCTTCTCAAAAATTTTTCGCGATCCGTATGGACAAAGAATCCGGGAGGAAGATCGGCTACCGTATGTACTCGAACAGAACGAAGATCCGTACCCTGCCGGACCTTCCCTTGCGCTTCCACGCCGAAACCTTCCGTGGTCTTTCCTTTTACCGCCTTTCCTTTTTTAGCAGTAGAAGCGGATTCGGCTGCGGCGACTTTCCCCTTTTTCGGCGGGGAAATTTTTTTCAAGCAAGGATCCTTCCCCTGAGGGTAGCGCTGGTAGCGGAAAGAATCTCTACCGGAACCGTTCTGCCGATCCAAGAGGAAGCTTCTTCTTCTTTCGGAATCGGAAACACAGTCATACGTCCGCAAGGAGTTCTTCCGCAAGCTTCCTCGACGGACTTTTTAGAAAGACCTTCGACCAAAATCGGAAAAGTCTTTCCGACGCGGGCCCGATTCCGTTCCAAGGAAATCGCGGTCTGGAGATCGACGAGTTTCGTAAGCCGTTCGGATTTCACCTCTTCGGGCACATCGTCCGGAAGTCTCCTCTGGGCGACGGTCCCTTCCCTCTCCGAATATTTGAACATAAAGGCCATATCGAAACCGACGGAGCGCACCGTTTCCAAAGTGTCTTCGTACTCCTCTTCGGTTTCCCCCGGAAAGCCCACGATGATATCCGTAGTAAGTCCGACGTCCGGAACGTAGCTTCTGATCCTTTGCGCCACTTCCAGAAATTCCTCCCTCGAGTAGCTCCTTTTCATATCGGAGAGCACCTTCGTGTTTCCGGATTGCAAAGGAAGATGAATGTTCGGACAGAACCTGGGATTTTCCGCCATGAGTTCCAGAAGGTGCAAAGGAAAATCTTTGGGGTGAGGGGAAGTGAATCGGATCCTCTCTATCTCCGTTTCTTCCAAAAGCATCCTTGTCAGCCCCGCAAAGTCGGTCCCTTCGTGGGAATAAGAATTCACGTTTTGTCCCAAGAGGGTGAGTTGCTTGATTCCTTGAGAAACCAAATCCCGAGTCTCTCGCACAATGGACAGCGGGTCCCGACTTCTTTCTCTCCCGCGGGTATAAGGTACCACGCAGAAAGTACAGAAATTATTGCATCCTCTCATGATCGTCACGAATGCCTGTACCCCATTGACGACTCTGGGCTCGATCTCGTCGTAGGTCTCGATTTTAGAAAGGCGAGTCAGGGAAACGGACTTTTCTCCGTTTCGAATTCTGGAAATCAGATCCGGGAGGGTTCTGTAATTATCGGGTCCGACCACCAGATCGAGAGGGAGTTCCTGGTGAAAAAGATCCTCTCCTAGATTTTGGGCCATGCAACCCAGCACTCCGATCACCAAAGAGGGATTCCTTTTTTTCAGGTATCCTAGACTTTGGAGCCTTCCGTAAATCTTCGCGTGCGCATTTTCGCGGATCGCGCAGGTATTCAAAAAAATAACGTCAGAGTCCTCTGGATTCGAAACAGTTTCGAACTGGGCTCCTTGCATCAGGCTGGTTACGATTCCGGAATCATATTCGTTCATCTGGCAGCCATAGGTCTCTACATAGACCTTGCCGGCCTTTACCGCCCGTTCTAAGACACTCATAAGACGAGTTTCCGGGGTCGAAATCGGGTGTAAAGGGGATTTCCCCCGTTTTTCGGATGCGAAAAATCGTTTCCTATTCCTACAGGAATCGGAGAAAATCGATCCATTGACGGTGGGCAAAGTGACGATTCTTGGGAACGGCTTGAACCGAAAAACGGATTACTACGAAATCTTGGGCCTCGTGAGAGACGCTCAAAAAGAAGATATCGAGGAAGCGTTTTGGAATTATGTTACCGAATTGGATTCGCATGAATGGCTTCCCGAAAAGGGGGAAGCCTTTAGGGAAGGACTAAGAGCCTATTACTTCCTATCCGATCCGGAGCGAAGAAAACGTTATGACGGTTCTTTGGATTACGAATTGGTGCTACTGGATCCGAACGGAGTACCCGAGGAATTCGAAAGATACTTCGAAATCCAAAAGATCAATACGCCCAAGGAGTACCAAAGACTGTACCGTCAATTTCTGGTTCTGAAATACGAACGGGAAGACAAACTTTGGTCCTTAAGAAACACGACTCTATTCTTCCTGGGATGTTTCACGTTTTTGATGGCGATGTCGATCGTACTGGTAATTTTCCAAAAAAACGGTTGGCTCTCTTCCGAATCCGACCTTTTCTACCGAAAGTGGGGCCTTTTTCTTTCTTCCGGACTGATGGGAGGCGGATACTTCTTCTTCCGGGTCCTTTTTTTGAATCGGGTTCTGTTACAAAGGGAAAAAAAGAGAGACCAAGAGATAGATGAAGAAAGCCGCCAAGCTTGATCCGAAAGCGTTAGTAAAGGAAGAAATCGAATATTATTATTCCTTGTTACAAGAAGAAGTAACCGAATACAATTGCGGTTCCCTCTGCGCCCCTTCCAACGGAGGAGTTCCGGTATGTTGCCAAGCGGACAACGCACTCCCCGCCCTCTACAAGGCGGAATACGAGATGCTCTCCTCCCGAACCGATCTTTGGAAGGAATACGTCCCCGCTACCAAACAGGAAAAAAAAGAATTCGAGGAATACGATCTTAGGAAAATCACGTTTTGCGAATGCAAAGGAATCGAACACTGCGAGCGGGAAAATAGATCCATCAGTTGCCGCACGTTTCCTTTGGAGCCCTACTTGGACACGAGAGGGATTCTGATCGGGCTGGTTTTCATGCGGGAATTCCTGACCAAGTGCCCGCTCACGGCCAAAGCCAAGGACATCCGACAAGCATTCATAGACAGTCATTTTCTCTTTTGGGAAAAATTGCTCTTTAGATTGGAGTCCGAATACGAGGTCTACTGGGATTCCAGCCGCGCCTACCGAAGGTGGAGCAAACGCACCGGAAAACCTTTGACCATCCTCTTTCCGAGCCATCTGAAAGACAAAGAATACCTGAAAAAGTACTGTTAAATCCGGAAACGAAGGACTCCTCTCTTGCTTGAGCTCATCGGATCCGTCTTTGCGCTCGTGCTTTCAAATTTTTATATTGACCGGTCTATTTATTAGTGATAGGATGTCCGAATGGGAGAAAAAGGAGAAAAATCCAAAGAGAGAATGATCCGCGCCATGGCGGAAGCGTTGGAGACCCGAGGCTATTCCGGAACGGGATTGAACGATATTGTGGAAGCGTCCGGCGCTCCCAAGGGATCGATCTACTTTCACTTCCCCGGAGGAAAAGAGGAACTAGCTGCGGAAGCTTTGAATACTTCGGGAGAAGAAATGGGGGAACTCTTTCAAAAAATCCTTCGATCTTCCAAATCGGCCGCGAATGGAATCGAAAACATCTTCTCCGCGCTGGAAACGAAGATGATCGAGTCGGAATTCCGAAAAGGTTGCCCGATTTCCATAACCGCCAACGAAACTTCTTCGGAGGACGGTGTGGTAGGTCAAACTTGTAGAAACGTATTCAAAAATTGGAATTCTAAATTGGAATTGTTCCTAAGGAGCTTGGGATACGGAAAGGCGAGAGCGGCCGAACTTTCGGTAGCCTTATTGTCCCTCATGGAAGGAGCGATTTTATTCTCCAGGACCTACAAGGATACAAGACCGCTTAGAACCGCGGCTAAAACCGCAAGACAATTGCTCGCATTGGAGGACAGGAGATGAAACCGAAAAGAATCGCTTGGGTCGTATTTGCCGTTTTGGTTTTAACGGTAGTCTTCGCGTTAGGATATCCTCGTTTAGCCGTTCCTTCTCTGAATTCCGACAGGGAACATTCTCCGGAGAAACACGGAACGAAATCAGATTTTCCTCTTTCCTTTTCCTTGATTGCGACGGGAGAAGCCGTCACTTCCGAAGCGTTCGTAGTGGAAGGAGGCTCCTTACTAAAAAAAAGGGGAATCATCCATACTGCCGTTTTGGTACGGCACCCGAAAGCTTCGTTTTTATTCGATACGGGACTGGGCACTCGCGTGGCGGAGGAATTCCGACAACATGAATTCTACAAGCGACCTCTATTGGCTTATAAAAACCCAAAACCTGCCGTGCTTCAGCTCAAGGAGGCAGGAATCGATCCTGATTCGATCCGTCACATTTTCGTTTCCCATCTTCATTGGGACCACGCGAGTGGAATCAAGGACTTCCCCTCGGCAGAGATCCATGTTTCCCCGGAGGAAAAAGGAAACGCTCCGATGGAAGGAGCAAAAAAAGGATACATACCCTCCCAATATTCTGGAACGGAAATCCGCTGGCAGCCGATCGTCTTCGAGGACCGTGCGTACGAATCGTATGCAAAGAGCAAGGATTGGTTCGGAGACGGGACGGTCGTCTTTGTGCCCTTGAGCGGCCATACTGCCGGTTCCATCGGAATGTTTCTGAATCTTGCCGAGGATCGCCGCTACTTCTTTACGGGAGACACTACTTGGTCTAAGGAAGGATTCGATCTGCCCGCGCACAAACCCAGGGGTTCGAGATGGCTTGTGGACTTGGATCCAGAGCTTTTGGGTCGGGAGCTAGATCGGGTGCACCGGCTAGGAATCCGACTTCCGAATCTGATGATCGTTCCCGCGCATGACAAAAGCGTTCAGGAGAAAATCGGATTCTTTCCCCGTTGGATCCGTTAGGAACGGAAAGCCGACTAGCGAGTCCCCGATCCGCCGTACTGGAAAAGAAAACGGAAGAGCAAAAGTTCGCTCCCTAAAATCTGTACTTCTAACCGATTTTCTCCGGATACGAAACACCTTCCCGGAAACGCGGCCAAGATCCTTCTCGTTTCCTCTTCGTAATAATGCCTCGCTTTTTTTCGGGGAAACGTCAGAGATTTGTAAGCTTCTTGGGGAGTTTTCGGATATCTTTCCGCCTGGCCGAAAGCGGCCTCCGGAAAAACGACATATGTATAAGGATATTCTAATTTATCGACCGCGTCGCATTCGCCCAATCTGATTCCGGTTTCTCCCAGATCGGAGACTTCCCTCCCGCCTACCTTCGGTTTGATGATGATCAAAAACACTCTAGCGCCGAACTTTTCCATTTCGGAAAACCCTTCCTGCACGTGATCCGAATCCGATTCCGGTCTAGAAAAGTTATTCGGATCCGCCAGAATCTTTTTCAATCTCTCTGATCCGATTTCGGAGGCGCTCACCAAAAACGCTCCGTTCCATACGTTCGGATCCGGGATCCCTTTTTTGGATTCGATCTCCGCGGAAGGTGCTGAGCGGACAAAATTTACTCGGGCCCTACAGGAGAAAACGCAGAAGAAAAACGGAATCCAAAGGAACAGAACATATCGAGCCCGCAAAAGGAAAGAAAAAGATTTCACCTGTAAATCCTTACGATCGCCTCAGCGGATTTTTTCCTGCGAATTCATCTGGTCGTCTTGATCAGCAGAATTTCACGGGTAGCCCTTTCCAACTCCGACTTGATTTCAGGGGTCTTTTCGAAGACATAGGCGTCGAATAACGCGGGAAGACAATCCGGATCTCCTATGACCCGGATCGTATCGACTGCCTGCATCCGCAAGGACAGTTTTTCCCTTCGGTTCGAAGCGAAAGTGATGAGCGCCGGGACGGAGGTTTTTTCCTTCAAATCGCCTAATGCACGTAAAATGGAAAGTTTTACGTCCAGATTTTTTTCCTTATCCAAAATCCTCTTTAAATCCATGGCGCCCGGGTTGTACGCCAGCTTTCCTATGGCCTCGGCGGCCCTAGAGCGCAGAGTCGGGTCCTTATCGTTTTCCAAAACGGTAAGCAAACCCTGTCCTCCACCGTGATTTCCCAAATCCAGCAAAAGATCTATCATCCTGATTTTCAGGCTATTGATGGGCTCCCGAGACAATTGTTCCGAGACAGATTTTGCCCCTTGCTTATCCCCGAACGGAAACAGGGCTTCTACACACACTGCACGGAGATCCGGATTCTGTTCGGTGATCCCCTTATAAAAGAGGGAAATATACTGCCTACTTTTCCTGTCTTTCAGGATTTCCAGGGCGTGATAACGCACATCCTCGTCTTCATCGGTGGCCGCCATCTTAGGAATCAGGCCTCTCGAATCGAATATATTATTTTTTTGCAATATAATAAAAAACTTACTTCTAAGAGCCGGACTTTCATCCGAAGCGAATTTCTGTATCAGATTCTGGACCCGCTCGTCCTTGATCCAGACGGAGGATTCCAAAAAATATTCCCGAAAAATCGGATTTGGGGAATTTGCCAGATCCAGAACGTAAGGCATGGCACGATCGTCCTTCATAAGCTGGACGCAACGATAGGCGATCTGTCTTAGCTCGTAATCGGGATGGGTAAGGCCGTCGATCACTACATAGATAAGTCTTTTTTCTTTTTTCTTTTCAGCCAGATCCAGAACGCGCCTTCGGATCTCCGTCTTTTTAGTGATCTTGAATAGATTTTCGCTTTCGGAACTCCAATTCGGAGCGAGAGAATCCAATTCCTCGGTCTCCGAAAAGAGATCCAGAACCGCGAAAAGAGTATCTTCTCTGGTATCGGGATCGGATAGGATTTTAGGAAGTTCCTTTACCAAGTCGAATCTCGAACGATTCCGTATCTCCCGGATCGCCCTGGCTTGTTTTCTCCCTCCCGAAAGAACCTCCTCTCGAAAGGGATCCTTTGCTTCCTCGGAAAATATCGAGTAGGAAAACGCCGAACAGTAGCAAAAGAGAAGCGGCAGGAGAATCCGTTTCAGAAAGCTCCCTCCCTTACGGAAGCCCCTTCCAAAGCCGCGGCGGCAGCTCTCTTATTGTCGTACGCTTCCGTGTTGGAAGGGTCCAAATCGATCGAATTCTGAAATGAACGCACGGCTTTCTTGTATTCACCGTTTTTGTAATACGCGACTCCCAAATAATTGTAGGCCGTCGACGCCGTCTTCGGTCTGACTTCGGATCTGACGATCGCTGTCAATTCTTCGATCGCCTTTTCCCGATCCAACACCGAATTGGAATCCAAAAGGATCTTGGTCAAAACCAGTCGTCCTTCGTAATCCTCCGGATTCATATGCGCCGAACGGTACGCCTCGTCCTTTGCTCGATTCCGTAAATCCGGATCCTTGGATTTATTGTACAAAAGGGCGAGTTTTTTATGGGCCTGCTGGAGTTCCGCCGGGTTCCTGGATTGGTTCAGTACTTGTAAGAGCACCTTTTCGGCGTTCGAGCTCTGATTGGAACCTATATAAGCCTCCGCGAGTTTCAACGCGACCTTATAATTATCTTCCTTTTGCTTAACGATAACCGAATATTCTTCTATCGCTTCCCGATAGAACTTATTCTCCAAATAATAGTCCCCTAACGCCTCCTTGGGTTTGATGTCCGAAGGGTCCAGGTAGGCAGCGCGACGGAAATTCTCTATCGTTTGCACTCCGTTGCCGGTATGTTTGTAGACTAGACCTAAATTATAATATGCTTTTGCATTTTTAGGATTGATCTCGATCAGACGGTTCAGGTAAGTGACTGCCTCTCCGTATCTTTCCATCTGATCCAGAACCACACCTAGATTCAATAACGCTGTCTCTGTAAAGCTGTCTCCCGGAGTGGAATCCACGATCCGACGATAGGTTTCTTCCGCGGCGAGCAAATCCCCGCGATTGTAATAGGTTTCCGCCAATTGGAAAAGAAGATCCAGATTATTCGGATTGTATTTCAGTCCCTTCTGCAAAGTGCTGATGGACTGCTCTCCCTGATTCAATTGTTCGAAGGATTCCGCGATAGAACGGAAAATCTCCGGGTCGCTGGCGCCTGCCTGTTTGGCGAGTTCCAGATATTTCAGAGCTTCTTCCTGCTTTCCGTTTTTCTTAAGCACCACGGAAAGATTGTACAGAGCTTTCGCGTCGTTCGGAGAAAGGTTGGCCGCTTCCCGGAAATAGTGTTCGGCCGCAGCTAATTCGCCGCGATTGTATGCGATGTTTCCCAAATAGGAATTCGACAACGCCGCGAGTTTTCCACCCCGGGACTTTAGTACCACAAGCTTGAACTGTTCTTCCGCCTGCGGGAGTTCTCCTTTTTTAAAATAACTCACCGCCAAATTGTACGTTAGGTACGGATCGTCAGGCGCGGACGAAAGACCTCGTTTGTACGAGTCAATGGCCGCGTCCGGATCGTTGATTTCATTGAACAAATTTCCTGCAAGCAACGCGATCCTTGGATCGTCGGGAGCCAACTCCTTGGCCTTCATCGCCGTGGAACGCGCATCCGCAAATTGACCGTTGTGCTTGTAAGCCAAAGTCAGGTTGTAATAAGCGTGTACGTTTTTCGGATCGTATAGAATCGCTTTCTGAAGCCTTTCGATCGCGAGCGGAAAACGCCCGGCTTCATCATGAATCACTCCGAGCACCGTCAAAGCTAAGGATTTTTCCGGTTCCGTGGAAGGTCCGTTCAGAAATTCCGTACAATAATCGAATGCCTGACGAGTAAACCTTTCCTTGTATAAATTGATGCACTTCGTAAGCTGCGGATTTGCGGAACCTTCCGGGAGGTAAGGTCTCTCCAGTAGACGACTAATGTCACCCTTTGGAGCAAGTAGATCTTTACTCCCTGGAAATCCCCCTCCGGCAATTTCTCCCGAACGATGGGAAAAATAATACCACCCGGCCGCCAGAAACGCCAAAAGAATCAGTAGCACCATGGCCGCCCAAAAAAAGGCCAGTTTATTATAAGAACGACGCGGTTGAAAGGACTCAGGCTCCTCTCCGTAATACGCCGAGGTTTTAGGTTCTTCCGTCTCCAGGAAGATCCGGTTTTTGCGGATCGGGTTTTCCATGTCGGTTGGTCTCGTACTGGAGGATGGAGTTTAGGATCCCGTTGATAAACGGCACGGAATTTTCACTCTCGAACTCTTTGGTCAATTCGACCGCTTCGTCGATTACAACGATCGGTGGGATCTCCATGGAGTTGAGAAGCCCGTAGATGGATAAGCGCAGTATGCACTTATTCACCGGGGAAATTCTTTCGAAATCCCAGTTCCTCGAGTACTTCTTGATTAAAGTATCGATGGCTTCGGAATTTTTCACAACCCCATTTATGATCGAAACCGCGAAATCCCTCTCTTCGGTTTCGATTTTTTTATCGTACCATTTGAATTTCAAGACCTCGGAAATGGGAGGCTTGACTAGCTCCAACTGATAAAGCGCCATTACGGCGATTTCTCTGGCCTTCCTTCTGGAAACGGACATGGATCAGAGGAGAGCCAACAGATTCACCATCTCGACGGCTGTCAACGCGGCTTCATAACCCTTGTTTCCCGCCTTCGTACCTGCCCTCTCTACGGCTTGCTCGATCGTGTCTGTGGTCAACACTCCGAAAACGACAGGTAAGGAATACTGTACTCCGATGGAACCGACTTTAGCGGATTCTCCCGCAACAAAGTCGAAATGGGCCGTCGCGCCGCGGATCACTGCACCCAAGCAAATGATGGAATCGTACTTTTTGGATGCTGCGGCCTTGGAAACTACCACGGGAAATTCGTACGCACCCGGAATACGGACAACGGTAATATCCTTGTCTTCCACACCGGCGGCGTTCAGAGCGTCCAAGGCCCCTTTTAAAAGACTTTCAACGATGAATTCGTTAAAACGGGACGCGATGATGCAATGTTTTTGGCCAGAGCCGTTCAGTTTTGCTTTAAGTTCCTTGGGCATCGGTTTCCTAGTTGATTCTATTATCGAAAAAACACAAGTTACCCTATGTGGCAACCGGAAAAGAACCTCGATCCGCCAAATTATTCCTTCTCGCGGGAACCTTCTTTGCGACGAGTTGCGCCTCCTTGCAATCTCTTTGGAAACCGGAAGACCTGTTCGTAAAGAGCCTCCAACTCCCTGCTTGGGTTTTGGATTCTTCGATCAAATTGAGGGTGTTTAACGATACTCCGAATACCGCAAATCCGGAAGACGCCCTTCCCGAAGACGACATCGCATTCTATTCCGGAAACGCTAGAGTGCTAATGGCGGCTTCTCCCGCAGCCATGAAAGACATATACAAAATGGCGGGGTGCTTGGACGGCACGGAGTTGGTGACCATCCGAGGAAATAAGATCACCGAAAACCAAGAAGATATCTGGTATGGCATCTGCCGGAGCGGGGCCTCCGATATGGTAGTGTTCAAAGTATTCGATATGGGAAACGAAAGCCTATATAGACTGTATGAGGAAGAACTCCTTCCGAGTTGGGAAGAAGCGCGAAAAATCATGCAAACCAATCCCGAAAAAGCGATGCGCTTAGCAAACCGCTTGATCGAACACGAACCGGCCCATCCCGGAGCTAGGAGGCTGCTAGGAAGCCTTTACTTAAAATCCGGTTATTGCCTCGGAGCCGTACGGAATTACCGGATTTATCTTCGGATCATTCCTCACACACCGGAAAAGGCCAAGATCGACTCCTTGCTGAGCAAATCCTGCAAAGACGGCTTAGTTCCGAAAAAGAAAGAGCCAAAAGAGTTCTCGGAAGAACCCCCTCAATTAGGAGAATAGTCTCCGGTCCGGAATCGGGATCCTTCCGGATTATTCCTTGATTCTAAGAACGAGTGTGATCTTTCCGTCTGGCCTTTCCACGACTTCGAAGCCCTCTTCCTTCAAGGACTTTTTGATCTTATAAAAACCTAGGTTCACCACTTTCGGCATGCCCTTTTTAGAAGGACGGGAGTTGAATTCGTCGGGAAGAGCTTCCATTCACTCTAGTTTCGGTCCGAAAGGTTCGCGTCTTGACCTTGACAGCAGAAATTCCTTCGGAGAAATGAGACTGAAATGAAAAGGATATTCCTCGTTGTTCTTGTTCTCCCGCTTTTGGGAGCCGGAATCGTGGGAGTTCTTTTTCCGGAATGGTTCGACTCTCCGGCTCTGATTTGGTTACTTTCTAAATCCTCCTTCGTCGTCTTTTTATTGGTCCTACTCTTGGCGACCGCCGCCATTTTGAGAGTTTTCCTCAGAGCCAAGAACGCGATCCATGCTCAGACCGCCGCCGTGGAATCCCATCTCAGGAACATCTTGGACGAACTTGTCCAGGATTCCCAAGCCCTGGAAGGTTTTTTGAGAACCGATCTTCCCCAGATGGAGGAAAGATTGAAGGTTTCCAAAGAGACCCTCCCTAAGGAAGTGTATTCCTCTTATCATTCTATCTGGACGCGGATCCGCACAGACGCCGAATCCGCGTTCCGCGATCTGGAACATCTCCCTCCCGAACCTCAACTCCGAGAGGCGCACAGGAAAAGATCCGAAATCATTTTAGAATATAAAGATTTACTAAACCGACACACCCGAGCCAAAACGATTCTGGAGAGAGTGAGAGCGGATCTTTCCCTTTTAAAGGAAAGACTGAAGGAGAGAAATTGCTGAATATCAGAGCGATCGGAATGATCGCGGTCCTTACCGTTCGTTGCAATGCCGGACAACCCCTAACGCACGAAACCGTAGAAGGGAAAATCCAAGAACCCACGTTTCCGATCCTTTCCCTATTAAAACCCGGAGAAAATACTGCCGATTTATCTGCGCCCAGAAAAGGAAATAGGACCAGAGGTATTCTGGTTCACCATACGAGGGGACTTTCCCCCGAGGAATATATCCGCAGAAGCGCCGCAGGAGGCTGGCTCGTCCATTATCTGGTGGACAAATCCGGAAAAATCTACGGGACCGACGAACCGGATAAAATCCGGCTGAAGGCGGCGCCCAAAACCGACGAGGACGTCATTCACATCAGTTGGGAAGGCAACCGCGAGGAAATCCTGAAACGACCCGTCCAAAAGAAAGCTTTTCTGAAGCTGGTGCGAAGGATCGCTTCGGATTACAAAATTCCTTTTACGAATTATGACATAGATTCCAAGAACGGAATCTTTACGCACTCCCAAGCCAAAAAAAGATACGGAAGATTCCTGGACGGAGGGGAATGCGGAAGCGAGAACGTTCTGAAGACGATCCTGGAGGAATCCGGGGGAAAATATTTTTCCGAAACGGAATGGAAGGAACGCTTCGGTCCTGACTGGGTGTTAAGAAGGGAAAAACCGTTTAGCGGCCCCACCGGAGAACCACGGGAACCCACCTACGATAAAGGGAGAGGGGTCACCCCTACTCCGAAAGCGGAGTTGGAAACGATCGAAAAGACCTTGGAAGGACTCCTGCCGGAGGAGCGGAGACTCAAATACAATCATCGCGGGACGATCTCGGCGGACTGCGTGGTCCTGCATTTCACCGCGATTCCCGATTATAATGCTACGTTAAACGTATTAGAAAAAAGAAATCTTTCCGCGACTTTTCTCGCGGACAAGGACGGAAAGATCTACCAACTGCTGGACCACCATCTTCATGCCGCCGCCGCTGCCACGGGAACGAATCGCAATTGTTTTCAGGTGGAGATCGTAGGCAAGGATACGGAAATGCTTTTAGGTAATCCCAAGCAGACGGAAGCCGTG
Source organism: Leptospira fletcheri (assembly GCF_004769195.1). Classification (NCBI taxonomy): domain Bacteria; kingdom Pseudomonadati; phylum Spirochaetota; class Leptospiria; order Leptospirales; family Leptospiraceae; genus Leptospira; species Leptospira fletcheri. The sequence goes on along the minus strand of NZ_RQET01000004.1, from coordinate 1,145,561 downwards.
GCAAAACTGGTAAAGGAACTTTCCCGAAAATACGAATTCCCGCTCAACAATAAGTCCATCGAACGTCTGAACGGAGTCTATTCCCATACTCAAGCCAAGAAGAAATGGGGAGGATCCATCTTTCTGGACGCCCAGGATTTCGACCCCGGCGAACCGTACATGAAAAGAATACTGGAATCCGTAGGCGGAACGTTTTACGAGGAAAAGGACTGGCAAGATCGAAAAAGCGAGGATTGGATCCTGCTTCATACGGATTTCCAACCCTAGGAATTGACCGGTTTTACGACTCTGCCCGGATTTTGTTTGTCCGACTTTCCCCCACCTCTCAACTGACTCGGGGTTTTTCCGGTGATCTTACGGAACGCGTCGTTAAACGATGATTTCGAATTGAATCCCACAAAATAGCAGATCGACAAAATGTCCTGATTGGAATTTTCGGATAGAAGCCCCACAGCCTCGTCTATCCGGAATCTATTTATATAATTATAAAATCCCACTCCTTTGTGTTCGTTTAGGAATTCGGTCAACTGATAAGGCTTGATTTCCAGATCCTCGGCCAATAGTTGAAGAGTCAGATCCGGATCCCGGTAAAGTTTCCCTTCCTTCATCAGCTCCTCTATTCTTAATTCCAGCAGGGCTAGATCCATACCGACTAACAGCGATTTTTCGTATTTTTTCTTTCTCACTTCCTTGGTTAAAGGGGCGAAAAAATTCGGATATCTGGCAGGCGCGAGAAATAGAAGAACCACCGTAACCGTGACGAGCATTCCCCCGAACCGGAAGAGATCGTCCCACCCTCCCATAAATCCGAGAATCATGGAATACATAGCCACTGCAGTCACGGTGGCTAAACTGAAGACGAATCTGATTTGAGGGCGGATCTCCGGAACGGACAACACCCCCAATAACATTCTGTATCTCGCTCCGAAATATCCGGTCGTGAACACAGTGGTAAAAAGAAAGGACAAGGCTAGATAATGTTTGTACCTTGCCGCACGGAAATCTCTCAGATCCGCAACGATTTCAGGGACGGGCCGGAAAAAGAAAAGGGCTTCCAATACGAGAAAAACGGCCGGAACTACGAAATGCAGTCGAATGTCTCGATCCAGCGGCTGGTTCGGATAGAGAAGAGAGCGCGTGTACAAAAGGGTCAAGGGCCCGATCGTGGAAAAGCTGGTCAACAGAAGACAAATCGCGTGGGGAAAGGTCTGGTCCAATGCCCGCGTTACATTCCCCGATGTAAATAAGATGGTTCCCAAGGCGGCGAACAAAACCGCGGCCAAACGGTCTTCTCTCCCTTTTTGGGACGGGAGAAGTTTCTGTACGGACAATAGGTAAGAGAGTCCGGAACCGAAGTAAATGACCCAGAGACTCCCCTCTTCCCAGCGAAACATGCACGGTAGTTTAGAAAAAACAAACGATCTGTCAAGTTTTCCTGGAGCCGAAAACGAATAGAACGGAATTCCGATCCGTCCGAACGGGAAAAAAAGAAAACCGATCCGTTCGACACCAAACTGATCGAAATGATATCGTACTTATAAATCACTTATTCATAAAATAGCCTTTTTGAAACAACAGTTCGAATAATAAAATTCGAACGTTCGGATTCTACCCTCCGGTCGCGCCTACCTTTGAATTCCGATATTCTCCTTCGGCAAGAACCGATGAGAATTGAGCGCATCGAACTGGAGTTTAAAATGGAAACGAAAGGCGTAAAGAAAGCCAATCGGGTTTTCAAAACTGCCGTGATTGCATTGACCGCCCTAGCAGCGGGCTGTCCGGCCGGAATATTTACGGAATTCCCGAACCAAGAACAAGTCTGTACCTTCGATCCCGTGCGGGAGGGAATCCGAGCGGTTTCCGCAGCCAGTTTTCCCCAACCCCAATTGCAGTCTCTATTCATCAACGGAACCCTGGCTTGGCAGAATCTACCGAATAGTGTCATCCCCGTTCCTCCGCCGGTCTTAGCGCCGGGGCAAGTGGTTACTTTAAAAGGGACAGGATTCGGAGCCGGCCCCGATATCGATTTTTCCAAAATCATGATCGGAAATACAAGGATCCTCGAAACGGATCTGAAAATGTACGAGCAACGTCTAGACGTGGCCAAACAAGTGAACTTTGAAGTGGATAATGTTCACGATCAATGGAATAAATACGTGATCTCCTGGACCGACACTGAGATCCAATTCACCGTTCCCGAGCATACGACCGGCGGACCATTGATCGTTCAAGTGCAGAAAAGAACCGGATATAACGAATCCTTATTGCGCCCCGGACAATCACATAACGTGATAGATGCCCAAACCGGTCGAATCACGGACGAGGATTTCAAGCAGAATTGCGACGTGGTTTCCACGTTAAGCGAAGCAAAGGCTACGGATCCTCTTGCCGTTACCGTGAACAATCCCGGATTCGGCGACCTTTTCGCCCTGGGCGAGGAAGTCTTTTGGTCCTACGACTTCAACATCGGGATCGCGCATATCATTCGAAACCTGGACTGGACCAAGATATTCGGATACCAAGCGACGGATCCGATCACCGGCTTGATCGCCGACCCGGTTCTCTTGTTCGGTGCGAATCGAGCCGTTACAGGAGAGGTACCTTCTGCAGCCACGGATAACGTGTATTTTGATCCGTATCCCCAACCCACTCCGATTCCTGGATTTTTAGGATCCGACCCTTTGCTGAAAGGAAATACGAGAAGCAGCGGCTGGGCAGGCTATAGATATGCGGAAGCTTCCAATCCTTATACCGGCAAAGGAGAATGGATCGGTTTCAATTGCGCGTCCTGCCACGGATATCGGGTCAGCTTCGAAGCTTCTCCCGGAAATGTGGTTACGAAAGTGATTCCGGGACTCCCGAATCCGAAATGGTCCATGAAATGGTCCTTATTGGGCGACTTCAAAGGAGTGAAAGCGAGTGAGCCCGGCCCGAGCTTCGATGCAAGTGCCAAGGACGTGGATAAGACGGTTCTGATCTACTCCCTTCCCCAGGGAGCAGGCGAACATACCCTGATCCGCATCAAAGGTGAAGGAAGCGAGACGGACAACGATTACCAATTCTCCCCGATCGCCATCCCGAACGTGACGAATTATATGGGAGTCAGAAGATCCCTTTCCCACACGGAGTCCTATGTCGGTTTCGAAGGCTCGTACATCCATTCGGAAGAACCGGATGGGGCCACCGGCTCCATGAAGACGAAAGCTCTCCAGGCCCTCACCGCCTACATGACGAAATTGGACCAGAATGACAGATCTTTACGCCAGGCAGGAATGTATCGTTGGCTGAAGTACAAAGGAAAACTCTTGGGACAAGCAGGAGCGAATCCGGGAGAAGGAAGTTTCGTGCAAACCGGCTGGGAATCTTATCCCGGCGTTTCCTCCGCGGTCAATCGAGGAAAAACGGTTTTCCAAAGGGATTGTGCGAGTTGCCACGGAGATAAGGTGGGGCTCAATTCGAACGAAAAAATGTTCCGTCTGGATCAGGTCGGAAGATTCTTCGCTCCCACCGTATACCAAAGGAAACAGCAATCCATCCGGGCGACCTTCCTCCGCGACATGTATTGGGTGCAACATAGAGGTCTGTTAAGCGACGGACATGTGCGGAATTTGGAGGATCTGGTTCATCCGGACAGATGCACCGAAGGGTCTTCCCTTTACAATTCCTATTATACGGTTCACACTGCCTCAATCCCACCGTTAGGCGGCCCCGATTTTCCAATTCCGTACCCTTCGCATAACAGAAAAGGAGACGTATTCCGAATCCCTAAATCTCCTTCCGATACGGACCAAGGCGTAAAAAGAAACCGATTCATCGAAAGACATAAGTACTTCGTTTCGATTCCCGGTGACAACGACTGGTATTATTGGGACTATCAGAAAATGAGACGGGAATACGGTCCGGAGGAACTAGGCACGACGGCCCCGATCGGATTACCGGCGAGTCCTCACCCCTGGTGTACGAACAGTTCCGCGGATGTGGACGATCTAGTGGAATATATCCTCACTCTCTAAGGTCGATGACCGTCCGGTAGGACGTCCCGCGGGGTGCGGGCATCCGGGAGGAGTGTTTCGCTCGAACGTTATTCTCCGTTCGGTCTCCTCCGGAAGGCAACTTCTGCCGGACTTTTCTTTTCTACTCCAACATACTGCGGAGCATCCAAGCGGTCTTTTCGTGAATTTCTAACCTTTGGGTCAACAAGTCCGTCGTAACCTCGTCCCCTCCGGACTCGGCGGCAGGAAGGATTCCTCTGGCAGTACGGATTACGGCTTCATGTCCCTCGACTAAGTTCTTGAGCATATCTTCCGCCTTCGGGACTCCGTCTTCTTCTTTTAGAGAGGTCAGCTTGGCAAAGGCCTTGTACGTTCCCGGAGCGGGATATCCTAAGGAACGGATCCTTTCTGCAACCAGATCTAGCGCATTCCAAAGTTCCGTGTACTGGGTCATGAACATGAGATGGAGAGTGTTAAACAGGGGCCCTGTCACGTTCCAGTGATAGTTATGTGTTTTTAGATAGAGAAAGTACGTATCCGCAAGCAGGCTCTGGAGGCCTTGGTTGATCGCATCTCTGTCTTTGTCCGGGATTCCGATATTCGGCTTCATAAAATCACCTTTTAGATTTATTCTTATTTTAGACTAATTCTAAATAAATCTACAAACAAGCAAATGAAAAAAATCTCGCCTTTTGCTGGAGAAGTTGCCATCCAATTTCGAAAATTTCTTCGATTTTTCTTATTTTCAAAGCAGGGGAAAACGGAAAAAAACCGGCACTCTGAAATCCTCAGGGTATGTCCGTGAAGAAGGCGCCGACCCCAATCTTTTAAGGATAGTACAGCACCCTACTGGCTGAATAGTCTGCCACCCATAGCTGTCCGCAAGGAGAAACCGTAAGCGCATTCGGCCCGAGCAATTGTTGCGCGGAAACCGTCAAATTCGGATTATTCGTAACGTAATCCGGTTCGCCTAACACATGATCGGCGGATTGTCCGTTGAAAAATAAAGGAGAGTAATGTACGGCTCTTCTGTTGCCATAATCGGCCACCCAAAGTCCCCCGGCAGCATCCATAGACAAACCGGTAGGAGTCCACAGACCCGTTTGGGAAGCGGCTGGACTGCTGGTTCCGAAGTTGAATTGTCCTAAAACCAAATCCGCACTTTTTCCATTGGAAAACGGAGAAGAATAATGCAACACTCGGTGATACCCTGCATCCGAGACCCAAATTCCGCCGTTAGAATCCGCCGTAACCGAGTTCGGATTCGCAAGAGTAGCCGCTGCCGCCGTAGTAGTGCTTCCGACCGTAAACGAACTTTGGCCCAAAACGATATCCGCCGGCTTTCCGGAAGTAAGAGGCGCCGAGAAATGAAGCAACCGATTGTTTCCGGTATCCACTACCCAAATTCCGCCGGAAGAATCTACTGTCACTCCCCTAGGACTATTCAATAAAGTCGTAGAGAGTCCGGAAGTTCCCGTGGTTCCGATCACGATGTCCGCATTCCCGTTGGAAACGACTCCGCTCGGAAAATGTAAAACCCTATGATTCAGATAATCCGCGACCCAAAATCCTCCTGCGAAATCCATCGCAATCGCCTGAGGATTATTGAATTGGTTGAGTGCCGTTCCGAAGGCTCCGCCGATGGAAAGATCCGCCGTACCGTTTGTGGTCGCACCGGCGGGGAAATGGAGCATCCGATTGTTTTGGGTATCCGAAACCCAAAGTCCCCCGGCCGAATCATGAGTCATACCTTGCGGATTGTGGAGTTGGTTCAAACCGGAACCGAAACCGCTGCTGGTGAAATTCGTTTGCCCCAAAACAACTGTGGAAGTTTCCCCGAGAGCAAGATTGGCGGCAGTACAGGAAGCTCCACCGGTCGAGCCGCCGGATCCCGAAAGATTGCCCAGAACGATGGAAAGTAAAAAGCCGCTTCCGTGGCTCATATCGACGTTGATCGGTTTCGCTTGGTTACAACTCTGAAGAAGAAGAGAGAAAAGAAGGACTCTCCCTACGAGTGGAATCCGAAACCTGAAGTGCATTTTGGTATGTTCGCCGAACATAATCCCATTCCCTGTTTCCCCGCCTAAAGAATAACAGATGGCGGAGAAAAAGTTGAAACGAAATTTCAAGACCCCTGGAAAAAAAAGTTCCTACTGTCTCGGGTTCCAGGGGCCATAGGCCTCGGGGCCTATTTTTTGTATTCCCGAACGGCGGCAAATACCTCTTCCAGTTCGGAATCCTTCATGTAAGGAAAGAGAGGAAGATTCAGAACGGAGGAACAAATTCTTCCGGTCCTGTGCTCTTCTCCGTACCGTCCTTGGATGTACGGCTTGGCCCCTTCCTGGTCGCTCATCGCTCCCGGATAGATATTTCCGAAACCGATCCCTTTTTGCTTCAGAATTTCCTGGATTTTCGGGCGTTCGGACGGATCGAACAGCGTAACGTTACAATAACCGTTCTCGAAAAAATCCTTGGGCGGATGGATCACGTTCACTCCCAGACTCGGAAGTGCTTCGTAATATTTTTGGCAGGCCTTTCTTCTGGAAGAAATGCGCTCATCCAAAAACGGGAGGTTCAAATTCAGAAAGGCCGCTTGTAATGTATCCAAACGGGAATTCCAACCTACGTCCCCATATCCGTAGTGAGAAGTTCTACCGTGATTAGAGAGCATCCTCACCTTGGACGCAAGAGCCTCTTCGTTCGTAAAAACCGCACCGCCGTCTCCGGCGCCGCCGAGCACTTTTGCGGGATAAAAGGAAGTAGTACTGAGGAAAGCGTTCTTATAAATGGACTCGCCTTTGTATTTTACTCCGAAACATTGCGCTCCGTCTTCCAGCAAAGGAATGCCTTTGGATTTACATAGATTCCGGAAATCCTCGAGTCGAGAACTGCCCCAACCGTAAAGGTGGACGATGATCGCCGCCTTGGGTTTGACCTTTTCCAGAGCTTTTTTAAAATCCTCGAAGTCCATTTGAAGATCTTCCGGATTCGTATCCACAGTTGCCGGAGTTGCTCCTACGTTCACTACCGCTTCGAAGGTCGCCCAAAACGTGGAATCGGGAAGCAATACGGTATCCCCTTTTCCGACTCCCAAAGCCCTCAATGCGAGTTGCAGCGCGTCGGTACCGTTGGCACAGGCGACGGAATACTGGGTTTCCGCTTTTGCCGCAAGATTCACTTCCAGGTTCGTCACTTCTTCGCCTCCGATAAACGAAGCGTTTTTGCTCAGAACCTTGACTTTTTCCTCCCATGATTCCAAAAGGCCGGACTCGAAACGTTTGATGTCTATAAAGGGTACGCCCATGTGATCTCCTCCGAACAGGTTCGGAGACATGTCGGAAAAAGCAATTCTTTTGAGACGGTCCTATTTTCGCCGAGCTTTCTTGGCCTGGACTCGCTTTTTGAGCCCTTTTTTTGCCGCCGGAGAACCCTTGGGCTCACGGTTCAGGGCTGCGGATTTTTCGTCGAATAGCAATCGGACCACATCTTGGAATCGGCTCACGGGAAAGAATTCCATTCCTTTTTTTACGTAGTCCGGAATCTCATCCAGTTGCGGTTTGTTATCGTTCGGGAAAATGATCTTATGGATTCCCACCCTTTTGGCAGCGACCACTTTCTCCCTCAATCCGCCTATCGCCAAGACTTCCCCCGTTAAGGTAAGTTCTCCAGTCATTCCGTATCCGAGCTTGATCCTTTTTCCCAAAGCGAGAGAAAGGATAGCCGTAGCCATCGTGATTCCCGCGCTAGGGCCGTCCTTAGGAGTTGCCCCGTCGGGAACGTGCAAATGAATCGTCTTGTCCGCAAAAAGCTCCTCGGAACCTAAGAAATTCTTAATATAGCTCAACGCGATATTGGAGGATTCCTCCATGGATTTTCCGATCATTCCGGTCAAAAGGATTCCACCTTTGCCTTTGATAAAGACCGCCTCTATCAATAAAGTGGCTCCTCCTACCGAGGTCCAAGCCAATCCGAGAGCCGTTCCCGGAACCGTAGGCTTAGTCATGCGATCATCCGTGTATTTCGGGACTCCTAAAAACCCTTCGAGATCGGACGCGCGGATTGCCTTAGGATATTTTTCCCCTTTTACGATCTGCAAAGCGATCTTTCTGGCAAGCTTGTCGGTCTGTTTTTCCAAGCCCCGGACGCCTGATTCCCGGGAATAGTGATCGATCATCGTTACGATCGCGTTTTTGTCCATCTGGAGTCCGTACTGGTCCAATCCGTTCTTTTCCAATATCTTCTTCCAAAGGTGTTTGGAAAAGATCTGCACCTTTTCGTCTGTAATGTATCCTGAGAGATGAATGACCTCCATCCGATCCAAAAGGATACGACTAATGCCGTCTAACGTATTCGCGGTGGCGATAAAGAAGATGGAAGAAAGATCGAAAGGAAGATCCAGGTAATGGTCGCGGAAGGATTTGTTCTGCTCCGGATCCAAGACTTCCAAAAGTGCGGCCGCAGGATCCCCCTGCATTCCGATGCCGAGTTTATCGATCTCGTCCAATAATAGGACCGAGTCCTTTTCCTTAGTGATCCTGAGAGCGGTGATGATTTTTCCCGGCATGGAACCGATATAAGTCCTACGATGCCCTTTGATTTCGGCCTCGTCCCTCATTCCCCCCACGGAAAAACGGAAGAATTTTCGACCCATGGATTCGGCGATCGATTTTGCGATGGAAGTCTTTCCCACACCGGGAGGTCCGACTAAAAGAAGAATGGAGCCTTTTTCCGCGGGTTTGAGTTTTTTTACCGCGAGAAATTCCAGGATCCTTTCCTTTACGTCGTCCAGTTTGTAGTGATCCCTATCCAAAGTTTTTTTAGCCTTATCCAAATCCATATCCCGAGATGGAGCGGGTTCCCAAGGCAGACTTTCCAGAATGTCGAGATAATTCCGTATCACATTGTAATCGGCGGTATTCTGATCCGTGTACAGGAATTTATCCATTTCCCGCTCCACTTCCTCGATGACTTCCGGGTCCGCAGGAATGGATTTGAGTCTCTCCAGAAATTTTTCGTATTTCTTCTCGTACTTGTCCTCTTTTAAACCCAATTCGGACTGGATAGCCTTGAGTTGTTCCCGGAGAAAGAACTGCCTTTGCTGCTTGTCTATCTTTTCCTGGATGTTTTCCTGGATCTCTCTCTGAAGGCTTACGAGTTCTATTTCCTTTTTCAGGAAAAGGAGAACTTTTTCTATCCTATCCTTCAGATTGATGGACTCGATGACCGACTGGTATTCCGCCTTTTCTATATTCAAAATACTGCATACGAAGTCGGCCATCTTTCCCGGCTCGTTTACGTTGAGCATGGTCAGCTTCATTTCTTCTGTAAACAGGGGGTTGTTCTGGGCCAGTTCCCTGGTCATGACCAAGAGCGTTCTCATCATGGCCTTAATGGTATTCTTCGGCGCGCCGGATTCCTCTTCCGGATAGGTGACTCCGGCTACCAACAGAGGATCCACTGCTACGAAGGATTCCACCTTGAATCTTCGGACGGTATTGATCAGAATGTTGACCGCTCCGTCCGGGAGATTGACCTTTTTCAGGATTTTCGCGACTACTCCGAAAGAGTATATATTCTCCTCCGTATTCTTTTCGTGCTCCTCGTCAATGAGCAGGACCAAACCGATGAACGAATTTCCGTTCAGAGAATTCTCCACGGCCTTCGCGAATTTTCCTCCCGGAACGATGAGAGGAGTGATGATCCCCGGAAAGACAGGACGGGATTTGATCGGGATCAGGAAAAGTTCCGGAGGCAGAATCGCATCCACGGGAACTATGTGACTTTCAATTTCGTTCAAATCGCCGTTGTATTCCACGTTTTCTCCTTTTACAGCGCGTATGGAAAGGCAGGGCCTTACGGACCTGCAGAGTCCAAAATTCTGATATACCTCTGGATTCTCAAACCATTCTTTGTGTCTAAAGTATCGTAGATGAAAGCCATTCAACTCAACCGATTCGGCGGCCCTGACGTTTTGAACTATGTGGAATTACCCGACCCTGTCCCGGAGGAAGGGGAAGTAACGGTGAAAATCCTGGCATCCGGCGTCAATCCCTCCGATTGGAAAATCAGGGAAGGGAAATTCCAAGCCAGAATGCCGAATGTACTCCCGATCATTCCCGGTTGGGAATGTTCCGGAATCGTGGTCCAGAGAGGATTTGCCGCGAGAAGATTCGAGGTTGGCGACGAAGTATTTTCTTATTGCCGCAGGCCTTGGATCGAAAAAGGGACCTATGCGGAAAGGATCTGCCTACCGGAATCGTATCTCAGTTTGAAACCGAAATCCCTGACCCACGAAGAGGCGGCCGGAATCCCATTGGCCGGCCTGACCGCATACCAGTGTTTGTTCCAAGCCGCTTCCTGCTCCAAAGGCGATCTTGTACTCATTCTGGGCGCGAGTGGAGGAGTCGGCTCTTTTGCCGTACAACTCGCTAGGATCGCGGGCGCAAAGGTAGTAGCGGTGGCAAGCGCGCGTAACGAGAAGTACGTGCTGAGCCTCGGCGCCGATGACTTTATAGATTATTCGGAAGGAGAATTGCGAAATACATTCCTTTCTAAGTACCCTGGGGGAGCCGATCTGATTCTGGATTTCGTGGGCGGGGAGACTTTTTCCCAAGGATTCGCATGCGCAAAATCCGACGGAAATATCGTATCTATCCTTGTGAAGGAAATGCCGCCGGAAACCCGGGTCCGAGGTTCCTATGTATTCGTAGAACCGAATGCGAAACAACTCGATGAACTTGCCGGATGGGCGGACGAAGGTCGCTTGAAAGTCCACGTAAGCGAAATCTTCGGGTTGGCGGAAGCCGCCGATGCCCAACAAAGAATTTCACAACTTCATACCCGAGGAAAAGTGATCCTAAAAATGTGATTTCGAAAGGGAATATTTTATATAACGAACGATATTTAATCCTGGGTAAACCCTGTGGAACGATTGACTTTTGTCACAGATTGTCGGATCATGAAACGTCTCTTTTTCAAAAGAGAATTTCGCAAAGATAGAAAAAAGAGTAACAAGAGTTTCCGAAATGAACGTTAAAAGAAAGATCGCCTTGTTTTTGGTATCCTGTATTTGGCTTTCCGGCTGCCACCAAGAGAAACACGATAAGAATAAGGAATTAACCGAAATCGCCTTAGGAGTCATACTTTACAATCCGTACCAAAAAATCGTCCCGACTGCGGGATCGATTACGATTTCGAGTATCGCTAGTTCCGGTTATAATAGCAGAGCCTTCAATCCGCAATGTACCGGCGTGACCGGAAATACCACCTTCGAATTTTTCAGGAAACAAATCGTTCCGAATAATACCAATTTGGTCATCAACTTCATGGGAGGAGGGGCCTGTTGGGATAATGCCAATTGCTTCGGAAATACGACGACCACTTACTTCAACCAATTGAACGCGGTTCCGGATCTTTTCGTAAAATTCGCCTTTCGCGGGATCATGAATGAGACGGCAGCTTCCAATCCGTTCAAGAATTACGACGTGATCTTCATTCCGTATTGTACGGGAGACCTACACGTCGGTCACAAAAGCAACTCTTATGTCAACCCTCTGACGGGAGGGACTGTGGTCATCAATCACTACGGTTACGACAATGTCCTCTCCGTTCTTCAATATATCCAACAAAACTACACCAACGTCCAGACCGTTTTCGTGATTGGGCAGAGTGCGGGAGGATACGGAGCGATCCTAAACTATCCGGTTGTTAGAGAAACGATCAAAGGAATCAATAGTAGCGCCCAGGTGCGTATGCTCTCCGATGCCTCGAATGGGATCGTTCCTCCGACTGGAACACCCCAGGCGTTCTTTCCGAATTTGAATTCCAAATGGGGAGTGGAAACTGCACACAACCTGCCGACCTGGGTGACCGGTATCGCGTCGGATTATACTTCCAATGCCGCGAATAACGCCTCTATCGACGACTTCTTTAAGAAAGTAGCGACCTATTATAGCGGAGACCGCTTCGGACAATATGCCGCCATATTCGACGGAAACCAAAGATTCTTTTATAACGTGATGGGCCAGATCAATAAGGTCAATGCGAGCACGTTAACCTATACGGATGCTTCGACCTCCGATCCTTACGATGTGGGCAGAACCTATTCTTCTCTTTTCGGAGACAGCGACGCTACTTCTATGACGGACGGCACGTCCACCAGCTCCAACGATTTTTCCAGCTGCGATTGGTCCAAGCAAGCGATCACGAAGATGAAAGGAGTCGCGACCGCGAATTCCTCGAATTATAGATATTTTTTGGCTCCGGGAGATGTGCATACGATCACCACTTCCGATTCCATGTTCACTCTGGGAAGCGGGGGGAGCGATTTTACCACTTGGCTGACGAATCTGGCCATGGGAAGCATTCCCGGCAATGTGGAATGCAGCGACAACAGCGGTTCCTGCGTGAGTTCCAATTTGAATTCGAATACGGTGGATACGAATTTAAAGCAGGCGACTTCGGACCAATCATACGCTTCTTCTCGGAGTCTTTATACTGCCTGCGGGGGATTTTCCGGTTTGGGGTTGTAAGGAGAGGGTTGAGCCCCACCCGGCTCTGGGTGGGGGCCGGTGCGGTGGTACCCCCGAAGCGCGACTTCCAACCACCTATCAGAATTTTATCGTTTCGACAAGAACGTTTCTTAGCAAATTCCTGTTGGAACTCCTACAAGAAAGCTTGGAAAAAAATTGCCAACGCACGCTTTTAATGCCTGAAAAATAGGCCTCAATTTACCTGCAGGCCCTACAACCTAATACTCGAAAATTCCCAGATCCATTTTTGCTTCATCGGAAGCCATGGTTCTCGGGTCCCATTTAGGAACCCAAACTACTTCCACTTCGGCGGAATCCACCCCCTCCACTCGCAACGCATTGTCTTGGATTTCCTGTTTCATCTGGGGTCCGGCAGGACAGGCCATAGAAGTGTAAGTCATTTCTATTTTGGCCGTTCCGTTTTCCACGTTGATGCGATAGATTAAACCGAGTTCCGCCACGGAGATTCCGATCTCCGGATCCTCTACCCGGCTAATTTCATCGTAAATTTTCCGCTCTAATTCCGTTTTAGGTTCTTCTAATAAAGGCATGATCTTCCTTCCGATCTTGATTCGATATTAAATCGCTTTAGGGAACTTTTCAACGGCTTTTTCCAACGTGTTCCAAGGTAGTACGGCGCATTTAATTCTTGCGGGTAATTTCTTAACCGCCTCCAAAGAATCGAGATCGGAATATTCCTCCGCATAGTTCGATTTTTTATCTTCCAAAAGATTTGCTTTTAATTCTCTCAGCAATCTTTTCGCTTCCGAGAGATTCTTACCGAGTAGGCATTCCGTAAGCATGGAAGCGGAAGCTTGGGAAATAGAACATCCTTTCCCGCGAAAACGTATCTCCGAAATCACATCTCCGTCCAATCGGATGAAAAGTTCCACCTCGTCTCCGCAGAGCGGATTCACTCCCTCCTCGTGCAGATCCGGATATATAATTTCCCCGTAGTTACGCGGGTTTTGATAATGGTCTAAAAGGACTTCCTTATAAAGCTCATCGCTTAAGGACACGGCCGAAAATCTCCTTCACCTTCTTTAGACCGTCCAAAAGACGATCCACGTCTTCTTTCGTGTTATAAAGGTACAAGGAAGCGCGGCAAGTTCCGGAAATTCCCATAAAGTCCATAAAAGGCTGAGCGCAATGATGACCCACTCGGATCGCGATCCCTTCTTCATCCAAAATGGAACCGACATCGTGAGGGTGAACTCCCGGAAAATTGAAGGAAATCACTCCGCCTCTTACGGATAGATCTCTGGGGCCGTACATTTCGAGTCCTCCGAAATCTTCCATCCTTTCCAGAGCGTACGATAAAAGTTCCAACTCGTGCTTTCGAATCGCATCCATACCTACCGCTTCTAAATAATCGATTGCGGCGCCGAAACCGATTACTCCGGCTATATTGGGAGTACCCGCTTCCAATCTAGCGGGAAGATCTGCATAGGTGGATTTTTCCTTCCACACTTTCGCGATCATGTCGCCGCCCCCCATCCATGGAGGCATGGTTTCCAAAATCTCTTCCTTCGCGTAGAGAATTCCCACACCCGTAGGGCCAAGCATTTTGTGCGCGGAAAACGCGTAAAAGTCGAAATCCTGTTTTTGCACATTCGCCGGTAAATGACAGACTCCCTGGGCCCCGTCCACCAGAACCTTGGCTCCGACTTGCCTCGCCCGGCGAAGGATCGGATTCAGATCATGGACGGTTCCGGTCACATTCGACATTTGGGAAACCGCTACTAATTTGGTTCGATCCGTGATGATCTGATCCAGATTGGTCATGTCCAACGTAGAATCGTAATTTAAAGGAATGAATTTTAAAACTGCCTGTTTTTCTTGAGCAAGCATTTGCCAAGGAACCAGATTGGAATGGTGTTCCAGCTCCGTTAAGACGATCTCGTCCCCTTCATGCACATTGGTTCTACCCCAGGATTGGGCCACCAAATTGATGGATTCCGTGGTATTTCTGGTAAAAATGATGACTTTCGCACAAGGAGCTCCGATAAAACGGGAAACCTTTATGCGAGCGAACTCGTATTTTTCCGTCGCTTTTTGGGAGAGAAAATAGACTCCGCGATGGATATTTGCGTTCTCCATCTCGTAGTATTTACGCACCGTCTGGATGACGGAGTTCGGCTTCTGGGAACTTGCGGCGCTATCTAAAAACACCAAAGGTTTGCCGTTCATTTCCGTGGAAAGAATCGGAAAATCTCCGCGAATCTTTTGAACGTCTAGAGCCAAATGCGTTCCTCCTTCCTCACCGGAACCATAAGTCAATCCTCTAACTCCACTTCCACTTCGTCACCCACGATTCTCACCGGAAAAACCGGAAGATCTTCTACCGCGGGAGGGCAGAGCGCTCGTCCGCTTCGAATGTTAAACTTCGCAAAATGCCTAGGGCAGGTGATTACGTCGCCTTGTAGTTCTCCGTGGGAAATCGCCTCTCCGTCATGGGTACAGGTATCCTCGAAGGCAAAGATCTCACCCTCGATAATAGTTAGACCGATTCGGTTGAATTTAGTCTCCACGATCCGAATCTGCCCTTCCTTCAGATCCCCTACTTTGACAAGAGGACGATACCTTGCCATCACGCTTCTCCCAGCATTCTAGTTTCAATCATTCTAGTCAGCTCTTCCCGGATGGATTCGGACGGGAATTCACGGATCACTTCGGCCAGAAAACCTTCTACGATCATCCGCCTGGCTTCCTCTTTGGAAATCCCTCTAGAGGCAAGATAGAATAACTGTTCTTCGTCGATTTCACCGACTGTGGCACCGTGCTCGCATTTGACGCTATCCGCAAACACTTCGAGTTTAGGAATGGATTCCGCTCTTGCAGTACGGTCCAGGAGAAGATTGTTGTTGATTTGAACGGCGCTTACGTCCTTACAATTCGAAGGAATATGCAAATTACCGGTGAATACGTTATGCGCCTTGTCTCGAGCAACGACCCGGAAAAGTATGGAACTCTGCGCATGGCTTTCCTTATGGAGTATCCGAATTTCCGTATCCTGGAACTCTCTCTTGCATAAAGGGCTTAAGCCGGCATATCTAGTCCAAGCGCCTTTTCCGACGACTTCGGAATCGAAGAAGGCCTTTCCTTTGTATCCGCCCCAAATCGCGAGAGAAGCATGGAACTTGGAATCTCGCTCTTGAAAGGCTCGAACCGTCCGAAAACGGAAAGTGGAATCCCCAAGGTTCTCAAGAGCCGAATATTGAAAATCCGCTTCAGCCCGAATATTCAGCAAAGTGATTCCGTTCATAAAAACAAAACCCTCTTTGGAGGCGGATTTCCAGCGTTCCGAAAAACGTCCTTTCAGGCGATCCGGAACCTCTATAACGAACAGAGGTAGGATAAAATCTCCGCCCTCGCAATCCACGACGACTTCAGGATGGAAATCCTCGGGAACTTCGTTTAATAGCTTAATATAATACGCATGGGTAAAGCGGGAAGCTGCCAATAGGGTAACCCATTCCGACTCGTAGGAGGACAAAAAAGCCTCAAGCAGCGGTCGCAGACGATCCCAGCCTTGCCGATCCAATTCGGAAATTTTTTTGACTTCGGCGAATTTTCCGGTCGAAAACTCTATGGCTGACGGCGGGCAAGGATTCTGATATTCGGATAATTTAAAATTAGAAAGATTTAATTTTCTCCAGGATTCGAGATGTAAATCGGGGAATTTGGCGGACTGTAGAAGGGAATCCGCTTTTTTCCGGAACTCCTTCAGAAATTCGGGCTCCTCCAGAGAGGACAGGAATTCTTCGAAGTGTCCGATTTGCAGCATCCCCTCAGTTTGCACCGGAAAGAATCCAATCATATCCTTTTTCTTCCAACTCCAACGCCAATTCCCTGGTTCCAGTCTTCAGGATTTTTCCCTGAGCGAAAACGTGGACGAAATCGGGAGTCACATAGTTTAGCATTCTTTGATAATGTGTGATTAATAAAACGGCTCTATCCGAGGATCTGTTCTTGTTGATTCCCTCGCTGATAATCCTGAGCGCGTCTATATCCAAACCGGAGTCCGTTTCGTCCAAGACGGAGAGGCTGGGTTTCAACAAAGTCATTTGCAGGATTTCGTTCCGCTTCTTTTCTCCTCCCGAAAAACCGTCGTTCACATAACGACCTACCCAGGACTCGGGAACTTCCAATAGGGATGTGGCCTCCTTTAATTCTTTGCGGAATTCCTTTACGGGCAGATCCTTTCCCCTTACCGACTTCAAAATGGTACGCAGGAAACTTCCGATGGTGACTCCCGGAATACTAGTAGGGTATTGAAAGCAGAGAAAAATTCCGGCTCGTGCGCGCTCGTCAGTAGGCTTGTCCAGTATGGACTTCCCCCGAAACAAAATGTCTCCCGAAATCACCTTATACTTTGGGTGACCCATGATCACGTTCGAGAGCGTGCTTTTTCCTGAGCCGTTTGGCCCCATAATCGCATGGACTTCCCCGTCTTTGATTACGAGGTCGACCCCTTTCAAAATCTCTTGAATTTCCCCGGATTCGGTTTCTATTCCCGCCCGGAGCCCGACGATACGTAAGTTTTCCGCCACTGCAGACTCCCGCCTGAGACTATGTTTTTAATTCGGACTCGGAGATCAATAGGAAACGAAACGGAAAATTCGATCGGAGAAGAGGTCGGGTTGCCTAAATAGAATCCCAGTCCAATCTCAGGACGAGAACATACTCGGAACCTAAATTCAAAGTAAATAAGACATATTGTCTTTTTGCATCTATATCGTGGATCGGCTCCGTAAAACCCCAAAGGCGATTGGAATGAAAAGATTCCGCCTTATGCCGGATAAAGAAAGGTTTCCAAGCGTAATTATTCCCGATCTCGGTCAAAAGTTTCGCCCATGGGAGCCCGTAAGAGTCTCTCTGGAAGGTCGGCGTGACCTGGTATCCTTGCAGATCGCAGACGAGCACGGAAGTAGCCTCTTTCGGCAACTCACCGAGTTTCTCCTCCAGACTTCGAGCCATATTTTCGGGACTGTCGGTGGAGATCTGTTTAAACGTATCGGTGAATAAATCGGAAAAGAATTTTTCCTTTTTCAGATTTTCCAGGATCTCCAAAAATCTTAAACCGGAGAATTTTTCCAGAGAATCCTTCAAGGTCTTGTTGAAACGCTTCTTATCCTGAAAATCCAGCGAAGGTTTGGAGAAATAAAAACCCTGTAAAAGATTCGCCCCCATGGAAAGCGCAAGATACAACTCTTCCTCGGTTTCGACTCCTTCGAACAGAAGTTGCGACCCTAGCCTTTGGGACATTTCCGAGATAGCCGCGAGAACATTTTTAAAGGAGCGCCTATTGAGGCTTTCCCTCATAATTTTGATATCCACCTTCATGATATCCGGATGGATATAACCGATTCTTTCCAGGTTGGAAAAACCTACTCCCAAATCGTCGACCGCGATTTTGATGCCTCTTTCCCGGAAGACACTCACGATATAAAGGAGCTTTTCTATATTCCCTTCGAACTTGTCCTCGGTGATCTCCAAAACGATATCCGCAGGATTGATTTCGTACTTTTCGATCAGATGAAGAACGTGAAGCCTCTTGATATCCAGAACCTCTCCACTGTACACCATGGAAAGAAAATTGGGCATCATATTCAGGAACATCTTGGTTTTCAGTCCCGTATCCTTCAGATGCTTGATCGCTTTCTCTCTGATGATCCGGTCGATATGAACAAGGCGGACGGTGTCGGTTTCCGGATTATGAAAATGATAGCCGAGAGAATGGTATTCTTGCGATTCCGGAGCCAGCGCCCTACCGAGAACCTCATATCCGATAATATTCCGATTCCCTACGTCCAGAATTGGCTGGTAATGGGGAGAATAGTATCCTTCGCCCAACGAGAGAATTTGATGGTACTCTTGTTCCACAAGCATGAGGAGTTCCTGCACAACTACAACCTGAAGGAAAGGTATCTACAAGCATATTTCCTTTTTGGAGCATTACAGAAAAGGGCGAAAGGAAGGAAAATTTCCGTGTTTTTTCATTGAATACGCAGACGCAAGTAGAATCGTTTCTTTTCAGCGCGTCTAAAAACAAAAATGACCTAATCCGTTCGGTGTAGAACCTGCGAAGGTCTAATAAGCTAAACTAACGAGGAATAGTTGAAAAATTTTTCATGAAAGAATCTGTCGGATCCTTGCTCCATCCTTCCACGTTGGAACCTCTTTTTGGAACGTATTCCGGGACCATTCTCGTAGACAACTCGAGAGAATACAAAAGCGGTCTTCTATCAAAAATTCGTTCCGTGGATTCCGTTCTCGTAGATATCATTAATCAGGATATTTTTCTGGAGCTTCGTTTGTATCGAACTCTTCTTCGGTCCGGCGCAAGCCTCTTTCTGTGGAATAAAAAGAACGGAACGGTCCGAGAGACTCAAATTTCCGAAAAAGGAAATTCTTCCTTTTTACGACAGGGTACGTTTCGCGACGGATATTGGAGCTTTACGAAGGACAATTATCGGTTTAATTTCAGATTGGACGATACGATTCGACAAGGTTATACCCATTCGGCCGTTTGGGAAAAAGATCTCAATTTTCAATTGGATGCGTTAGTCGGCATTGGCGACAAAAATAAATCCCTTCCCTATTCCGCGATTCTTCCTTCCGGAAAAGATTGGTATTTTATCACTCATTCTCCCGATTTGTCCGTACAGGGACAGTTGTCCTGGAACGACCTATCCTTCGATATGGAGAACGAAACCCTCGCCTATTCCGTCGCCAAAGGATATTCCAGTTTCGCTTTTCCGCTAGAAAATCGGATTTATGCTCGTACTTCCGGAAAGAAGAAGATTCATCTCTACGAATCCCAGGACCCGAGCGTCTTCTTGTGGAAAGACGGCTCCTGGGAAACCTCCCTGCCGTTCGAACAAAAAATGCGCGGTAAGAGCAGGATTTTAGTCGGAGAAAATTCCCGGTTCGAACTGGCATTGGAACCGAGTGTCGAAGCCAGTTTTTCCAGACCTACCACTTGGGGATCCCATAAATTTAGAAAAACGATATATACCGTATCCGGCTGGATCAAAAATAAGGGAAAGAAGGAAACGATAAAAGACGGAATCGCAATCTGGGAAGAGGAATTGGGTTAAGCGAGGGCGGATATTATTAAGGTAGCCCCGCCCTCCTTTGGGTGGGGGCCGGTGCGGTGGTACCCCGCTCGAAGCGCGACTTCCAACCACCTATCAAAATTTTATCGTTTCGACAAGAATGTTTTTTTGCAAATTTCTTGTAGGAACTCCTGCAAAAAAAGCGGCAATCGCTCACAAACGTGCCGAACCGGAGCGATCCTCAAATCCCCAAAATCAAATCTAGTACGACCTTTCCGTCCATTTCGCCGGTAACCTCGTTCATCGCTCGCTCCGGGTGAGGCATCATTCCAGTCACCTTAAAATCGGAGGAACAAATTCCGGCGATGTCGTCCAAACTTCCGTTCGGATTTCCGCCCGAGTACAAAAAGAGAATCCTTCCCTCTTCCTTTAATTGTTTCCGAACCTCGGAGGATGCGAAATAGCAACCGTCTCCGTGGGCAACCGGAACTCTCAATATCCGATCGTCAGGCAATTTTCCGCTGATCCGATTCGAATCGGAGCCCTTTTTTAGACCGACCGTCCTACAGACGTATTTTAGGTTTCGATTCCGGATCAAAGCGCCCGGAAGGTAGCCCGCCTCGGCAAGAATCTGAAAGCCGTTACAGATTCCGAAAAGTTTTCCGCCGCGACCCACATGCTCTTTTACGGATTGCATCACGGGTGAAAAGGCCGCCATTGCCCCAGACCGAAGGTAATCTCCGTAAGAAAACCCGCCCGGCAGAATCACTAAATCGTATTTTACGGAAAATTGATCTTTATGCCAGATCTTATCGACTTGAGCGGAATAAAAATTTTTTAATACGGAGACGATGTCGTTATCGCAGTTGGAGCCGGGAAACGTTACTACCGCAACTCTCATGCGGGTATGATCTCCGAGCGATACGTCTCTATCACGTGATTTACCAATAGTTTTTCGCAAATGCGATCCACGATTTTCTGTGCGGAAGCGATATCGGGAGAATCCAATTTTACTTCTATATATTTTCCCACCCGAACATCTTGCACCGAAGATTCTCCTAATTCGTGAAGAGTTCCCTGTACGGTACTACCCTGAGGATCCAGAACGGATTCCTTTAAAGTTACGTTGATTCTTGCGATAAACATTGCAAAAGCCGATCCTGTATTTGCTGGTAAGCTGCGGCGAGCTCCGAAATCAGATTTTCAGGTAAATCGGGAGCTGGCGGCTGTTTGTTCCAGCCGGACTTTTCCAAATAATTCCGTAAAATCTGCTTATCCATACTTGGAGGAGTCGTTCCTTTTCGGTACGTCTCTGCGGACCAATAACGGGAAGAATCCGGAGTAAGAATTTCGTCGATGAGAATGACCTGACCGTCCAGAATCCCGAACTCGAATTTAGTGTCGCAGAGAAGAATGCCCGCCTTCCCTACCAATTCGGCCGCTCGGCTATAAATGGAAATCGATTTTTCCTTTAGAATCCGAAAGAGATCCGTTCCTAGTTCTTCTTCCATACGCTTTTCGGAGACGTTTTCATCGTGTCCGGAATCGTTTTTGATCGCGGGAGTAAAAACCGGTTCGGGCAGCTTTTCGGATTCGGACATGCCGGAAGGAAGTTTTTTGAACGCGAGAGTTCCGTTTTCTTTGTATTCCTTCCAACCGGATCCGGACAAATAACCTCGGACCACACATTCGAAATCGATTCGCCGACATTTTTTTACCAGAATCGATCTCCCATCCAATTCCGGACGATTCCGGAACGGTTCGGGAAAGGAGGAAATATCCGTAGAGATCACATGATTCGGTATATCCCGGAAGGTTCGAAACCATTCGGCCGAGATGCGGTTTAGAATCTTTCCTTTGTCCGGAACTGTCTGCCGGAATACCACATCGAAAGCGGAAACTCTGTCCGTAGATACCAAGATTAATTCGTTTCCTAGATCGAAAACGTCCCGGACTTTTCCCGTATAATTCGGCTTCGGAAGAGTCATCATCCTTTCACCACCATCAAGGCGATATCGTCGTCGTGAGTCAATCGGTTGGAATGCATCAGAATTTTATCCAGACAGAAATTCAGAATATCTTGATCGGATTCCACGGCCTCTCTAAAAATCCTTTTAAGATTCTCTTCTCCCAGAATATTATAATTTTCATCCGTGATCTCGGTAGCGCCATCCGTATAAAACAGCAAAGAAGAACCCGGTTCGAAAGGTATCGTCCGAAACTCGTCTTCCGTGCCCAAGTCCAGAGGAATGATCAGCGGTCCCATGCCGGACAATTCTTCCACCGAGCCGCTACGGTACAACAAGGGAGGAGGATGTCCTCCGTTTGCATATTCCAGTGTTCGATTCTTATTTAAAATTCCGTAAAAGAACGTGATGGAAAAATCTTCAGGCAGGATCTTTTCCAATTGGGCCCTTAGATTCGATACCTTTTCCTTCAAACCGGTGATTTTGCTAAGATTAGAAACCTGCATCTTTACCATTGCCGAAAGCAATGCCGCGGACGGTCCATGCCCGGAACAATCGGCGATGAACAAATGAAGATTATCGTCTTCCACCCAAGCGTCTATAAAATCCCCGCCGATCTGCATCAAAGGGTGGAAGATGGAACTCACATGCAGGTGATTCCAATCCAAGGACTTTTCCGGCACCAACTCCTGCTGCACTCTGCGAGCCATCACAAGTTCTTTCTCATACTTTTTCTTCTGCTGCATGAGTTCGTCTTGAAGATTCTTGATCCGAATAAATGCGCGAATCTTTGCCACCAATTCCCGAGGTTGAAAAGGCTTATGCAGAAAATCGTCGCCTCCGTGGGTAATGGCTTCGTCGAAACCGATTTCCCTATTGTAGGCGGTAATGAATAGGATCGGCAGAAGTTTAAACCGATCGATCTCCCGAAGTTCTTTGCAGAACGAAAATCCGTCTTGGCCCGGCATACTCACGTCCAGCAATAGCACGTCCACATGATTCGTAGCCAAGATGGCGCGGGCCTCTTCCGTATTGATCGCGGTCAAAACCTGAAAACCGAGAGGCTTCAAAGTATGGACCAGAAGTTTCAGATTGATATCGGAGTCGTCGACGGCCAGAACCGAATAATCGGAATATTTCAAAATACTTTCGCCGCTCGGTAACGTTGCCATACTGGATAAACTATTTTTCTAAAGATCGTTTTTCAAGAAGTTCGGAAATTTACGCTTCGTCCGATAAAAAAGAACCTTCTCTCTTTCCTTTCAATCCTCGTCCAAAACGAGATCTTCTCTCGCGGCCAAGGATTTATCCAATCTATAAACCAGGCGGTACAAGACGAGAAAAAGAACATGATACCCTAAAACGCCTGCCCAAAACGCGCTTTTCATGTCCGGGTCCATTCCCCCCTTTCCCAAAACGGATTCCGGATGATTTCCGGGATTTTCCACCCAACGGATCGCCCCCCAAGTCATAATGGCGTTCGCAGTGCAGATCAGACTTAAGAACGCGGAAAAAATCCTTTTTTTCCCGGGATCCAAAACCAAGCCGCGCAATAGAAAATACGCAACCAGACTCAAGACCAGAACGAAAAAGGACTGCAAACGGGCGTCGGTAAAATCCCAAGGAGTGCCCCAAGCGCTGTAAGCCCAGATCGGACCGGAAAAAAGAACTCCTGCGGCGAACAAAAGGGAAATCTTATTCGCGGAAAGAGATAGAGTGTCCCAAATCGGAGCCTTCTTCCAAAGATAGATGACGGCGCAAACCGAGGAAATCACAGGACCGTAAAGAGCAACCCAGGCGACAGGCACGTGAAAATAAAAAATCCGATGCGAAACTCCCTGGTCCAGAATCACCGCGGGATAAAAAAGGCCGAGCAAAACCGAAAAAGGAAAAAAAACCGCGAAAACCGAACCTAAAATCCAATCTCCAATAGGATGAGAAAGGCGAACATGCATACGCTATGGAGCTTGTTTGAGCCTTTCCTTGGAATCAAGTAGAATTACTCGTCGTCGGACGTCATTTCTACGAGCAGAGCGCCGAGGGACGCATAAAAAACCGAGAACGCAAGCAAGAGACCCAAGGATCCTTTCAGAGCAAAGAAGGACTGGGACACGAGTTTCCTTTCGGCCTCCATTCCGTACAGGAAGATCGGAACCGAGAAAGGAACAAGCAGAAGAGGCAATAGAATTTCCTTCAAACGCGAGGAAAGGCTGACGTGGGAAAGAGCCACTCCCAAAAAAGAAAGAGAAAGAATTCCAGGCAGAAAAAAGACCAATTGCTTTCCGAACTCCGCAACTTCCCAGGGAAACGCCGCAAAGAAGAGTGCGAATAGACCTAAAAGATAAATCCCTGTCCCGGAGAGAGCTAAGAACACCAAAAAGGATTTGGACAGGAACAGGACCCACGCCGGCAAGAAAAGACGACTCGCGGTACCGCCTCCTGCTTCCCTTTCCTCCCAAGTGAATTGCCCGATGAGAACGAAGGAAGCCACGAATAAAACAGCCCATTTCAATCCGATCAGAGTGACACGGTCCATTTTTCCGTTCCTTTCCAGCGCGAAGTGAAATAGAAAGACCATGGCGGAAACCAGAACCACTAAGGAAAGGATTCCGTTACTCGCCCTTCCCATTAAACGAAGTTCTTTTTTCAGCAAAGAGAGAAAGGATTTCAACGGGAATTTTCCCCCAAATCCAGAACCCTCGTTTTGACTTTCAAAGCGAAATTCGGGTCGTGAGTCACGAGCATCATCGCGGATTCGCTGCAAACGCTCTCCAAAAGGGAAACGGCTGCCGCAGCGCCTTCCCCATCCAAAGCTGTCAAAGGTTCGTCCAACAAATACAGGTCGGAAATCGGAGCTAGGGCGCGGACCAAAGCGGCTTTCTGCTTCATCCCCCTAGAAAAGGAGGAAACCGGATCCATTCTCCGAGTCCAAAGGCGAAAATGTTTCAGCCAGGTCTCGATCCAGATCGGATCCCGAAACGTACCTGAAATTCCCCGAAAGTATTCCAAATTCTCCTCTAAACTCAAGGTCGTATACAGACCCAGTTCGTGACCCAAATAGGAGATTTTGGGCTTCGGCCCCTTACGAAATCGAAATTCTGCCGAAAACTTCCCGTGATGCAGGACCGACTTCAAAAGAGTCGTTTTTCCCGCTCCGTTCCTCCCCCGTACAAGCAACGCCTCTCCGGGAAAAACGGAAAAGGAAACGTTCTTGAGTACGGACTTTCGTCCGATAGTATAAAAAAGGCCCGAACATTCCAGAACGGGAACGGGTGTTTGTGAAGCAGCCAATGGGGACAATTTGGGTCCGAAAAGCGATTTTACAAGGCATAAATTTCGGCTTATGGTCTTGCACCGCCTTTGCCCTTTGCGCGACCGTCGGACTTTCGGCCCAATTTAAAATCGGCGGCAAGGAATACGCCGGAATTCTCTGGGGAGAAAACGATCTCCTGGATCCGGAATTCTACGAGGACGGAAGCCTTCTCCGTACGGACCAGGACTTTATCCTTGCAGCCGGAAGAAATTGGAAAGGAGATCCTCCCGGTTCCAAAGGATCCTTCGAATTCGACGGACAAAGGATCGAAAACTGCGGACTATTCAATAACGAAGCGGTCCGTATCCTGCAAACCGCGGATCCTGAAAAAAGAAAACTCGCCGTTCGCATGTTGGAGTCCGGAGTCCGATTCGACCCTTCGTTTTTCGCCTTCCGTTATAATTTGGGCAGAGCCTACCATCTGGAAAAAAACTACCAAAAGGCCGTCCTGCAATTCGAATACGCGTTCGCGGAAGTCCCGCAATATTATAGGACCTACCTTCATGCCGGAGTACTTTACGAATTATTAAACGAACCTATTCCGGCGGTGATTTCCTATAAAAAAGCCGTGGAACGGAACCAATTCCATACGGAAGCTCTGATCCTTCTCGCGGAACATTACATAAAAACGGATCTCAAGAATCGTGCGAAAATCTACATCCAAAGGGCGCTCAAAATAGACGAGAACAGTCCGGACGCAAAGCTAGGCCTAGCCCGATTGGAGATCTTGGGTGGAAGAGATTACTACGCGTACAAAATTTTCAGGAACACCGACCTCCACGACGAACAAGGAAACAAGCGCTCGTATAACAAGAAATTCCATTTTTATTTCGCGGAGACTGCCGGCCGCATAGGCGATTATGTCACGGCCGCGAAGGAATACGAGGAATTACTGAAATACCCCAACGATCCGTTCTTTACCGAATTTTCGCTCAAAATCATAGAGAGAAGGAGAGATCTCGCCAAACGCTTCGCGGAAATCAAAGCGTTGGACGAGGAATCGGAAAAGGAACAATAAACTCCGACCCGAAAAAGGCTTGGCATTCGCAAGGAAATAGAGCATTCTTGAAGCCGGAGGAACCGATGAAAAACCAAACCAGGCTTTTCGCATTGGCGGCCCTCTTATTTCTAACTCCGCTCTTGGCCCAAGAAAAACAAAAGGTCAGCCAGTCGGACGTATTCCAGGACGAAAGCAGCGAATACACCAAATCTTTACGAAAAATCATCGGTAGTCTCGAAGCGACTATCGGAGAAAGACTGAAGGATTTGGAACGCAAGCACGAGATTCTCGTCGTTCTGAAACCGGAATATGAGAAACGCCAAACCATCGTCACGGAGGACATTCCCTTTCAAGTGGAGGACGGTTACGAGAGCAACTTGCTCAAGTACATCATGTTCCAGTTCGAAGGGGGAAAGGTGAAAGACATCACCTTGGCCTCCGAAAGTAAACGGATCTATTACGAGGTCATGTTCGAGAACAAAAAGATTATTTTTAAACCGAGCGACCTCAAACAGAGCGAAGTAACTCACGAAGTTTTCGAAAAATCGGAAAGAACTTTGCTGAACGAAATGTCTCTCGAAAATCAGATCCGCGCGTTACGACTGCTTGAAACTAGTTTGCGATCTTCGATCTATCGTATCGATATTCTGCTCGCATTGTACAAAGACAAAAAGGACAGAAAAAATCTACAGCACATAGATTTCTGAAACTATTTTCGACCTTCTCCGGGAAGAGACGCTACGAACAGTCGCGTCTCCTCTTCCCGGGGACGACGACGCAGCTCGGAGGGAGTTCCTTCCTCTACGATTCTTCCTTTTTCCATCACTCCGATTCTGGAACAATATTTAAAAGCGGATTTTATATTATGCGTGACCCAGAGGATCGTAACTCCTTCTTTCCCGCGCAATTCGGACAACGCCGACAAAATCTCCGAATTCAGAATGGGATCCAGGGCCGAGGTCGCTTCGTCCAAAAGCAGAATCTTCGGTCTACAGAGCAATGCCCGGAGCAAAGCGAATCTTTGGAGTTCTCCGCCGGAAAAAAAAGAAGGGAGCCTGTCTCTATCCTTTTCCTCCAGACCCAATATGGGCAACCAATGTCGAACCGAAGCTTCATAGGTTTTTGCTTCCTGAAAAATCCGTAAGGGTTCCGAAAGGCTTTTTTCCAAAGTCCAGGTCGGATTAAAACTTAAGACGGGATCTTGAAAAACCGGCTGGATATCTCTGGGAGGAAAAGTCGATTTCGGCCTACCGAAAAACAGGATCGTGCCGTCTAACTTCCAAGAGGAAGGAAAAGGAAGTCCGAGAATTCCTTTTAGGAACGTGGATTTTCCCGAGCCGGATCTCCCGAGCAACGCGTAAAACTCTCCCTTCGGAATTTTCAGGAACACATCCTTCACAAGGGTTTTTTCCGTAGTTTTGATCGAGAGTCCGAATGCCTCGAGTGCGGTTTCGGAAAACGAATCGGGCGCTTCCATCGAATACCGGTTTAATGCTTGCCCGAAATTCTTACAACCAATCCCCTGAAGCAATGTCTCTCAAAATCACGGAAGTGGGTCCTAGGGACGGACTACAGAACGAGTCCAAAGAGATCTCGACCGAAGACAAACTCACGTTCATCCGCAAATTGCAATCGGCCGGAATTTCGAATATAGAAGCCACTTCTTTCGTAAAAAAAGAGGCGATCCCCCAACTATCTGACGCCAAAGAACTCTCTACATCCTTAAATTGGAAAGAAGGCACGAATTTCAGCGCCTTGACTCCGAATTTGAAAGGATACCAAGCGGCGAAGGAAGCGGGCTTCCGGGAAGTCGCCGTATTCACCGCAGCGTCGGAAAGTTTTACCAAACGGAACATCAACCGTACCATCTCCGAATCGATCGAAGGTTTTCGGGAAATTTTCCGAGAGGCGCATCAGGACGGAATTCGAGTCAGGGGTTATGTTTCGACCGTAATCGATTGTCCATATGAAGGAAAGATCTCTCCAGAAAAAGTCCGCGAAATCGCTAAGATTCTTTTGGACCAAGGAGCCTATGAGATTTCTTTGGGAGAAACCATCGGGACCGCCGTTCCGACGGAAGTAGAAAAACTACTTGCAGAACTTCTAAAGGAAATTCCTTCCCAAAAATTAGCTGGGCATTTCCACGATACGTATGGAATGGCGATTGCGAATGTCGAAAAATCCTACGAAATGGGGATCCGTTCCTTTGATTCCTCCGCAGGAGGATTGGGAGGTTGCCCGTATGCAAAAGGAGCCTCCGGAAATCTGGCCACGGAGGATCTTCTCTATTTCTTTCAAAAATCCGGAATCCGAACAGGAATCGATCTACCCAAACTGATCGAAGCCTCTTCGTTTATGGAAGCAGCTCTAGGCAGAAAGTTGGCTTCGCGTACCTATATAGCTTTGCGAGCAAAGGCCTCCTCCTGATTTATGCGGGAAGAGGATCGCATACGAAAAAAATTCCAAAAGCTGTACGAAATGTACAATCGTCCCGAATTTCTGGATTCGGACCCTTTGTTTCTTTGTTACCTCTATACTTCCGACGAGGATAGAGAATTCGTAGGATTGTTGTCCTCTCTTTTTGCCTACGGAAACGTCGCCTCCATCCGAGGTTTTCTTTCCCGCCTCCTATCCCCTATGGGAAAAAATCCGAAAGCGTTTCTTCTTTCGGAAGGAACAAAGGGTTGGAAAGGAAAATTAGGTCCTTATCGATTCCAGACGGAAGAGGACACGCTATTATTTTTGGAAGCATTGCGAAAAGCTTATGGAGAAACCCGCAGCCAAGGTTTCGATTTTCTAGAACCCTGGTTCAAACCTTTGGAAGAAGGCGCGGGAGGATTGGAAAAAAGGATAGGAGGATTTCAAACGAGATTACGGAATACTTTATCCTCCTTATCCAAGAAACGTTTCAGCTACGGATTGAATTTTCTCGTAGGAAGCGGCGGCGAAAATTCCGCATACAAAAGATATTGCATGTTCCTGCGCTGGATGGTACGCAAGGAATCCCCCGACCTAGGGCTTTACAAAGAGATCAAACCTTCCGAACTACTGTTTCCCTTAGATACTCATATCAATCGTTTGGGGGAAATCTTAAACGCAAGTTCGAGAAAGACCCCGGATCTGAAGAAAGCAAAGGAAATCACGGATTTTTTTCGCCGGATGTTTCCCGAAGATCCTTTGCGTATGGATTTCCCCCTTTCCCGGTTAGGCATCCTTAAAAAATGCAGAATGCGTTACGAAAAGAAACTATGCGAGACTTGCGAACTGAATCCGATCTGCAAAGTCTACAGGGAGAAAAAGGTTTAGCGAAGCCGACCTCAGATCGGTTCCTTTTTTAATTTACAGCTTCCCGCTACGATGACTAAACCGTTTAAATTAGTGGTTGTCGTAGCGGCATAAAGCATAAGATTGTTGGTGCAATCATCCACGGATTTGCTCTCGAACTTCGTCTTCAAATCCCTAGGATTCACTCCCAACGTTTGCTGTATCACGGTTAAGACGCTAAACGAAGAAGACTGCAAGTTAGAAGCATTCGGATTCGCAGCTAGCCCGACGAAAACTGCCATATCGACTTTCAGTGCTGCGTCGCTTGAAGTGACCGAGGGTCCCAAAATGCTCGTTCCTTGTATACATCCGTAAAGATGGAAAAAACATAAGACCGTAAGAATAATAAAACTGTTAATTACTTTCATGGAACCTCGCACAGGGTTTTTAATAGATTCTCAAAACGAGAACACCATTTTTTATTAAAAAATTCTATATTTAAAAAATGTCAATTTTTTAAATATAGACGTGAAAAATCGCCCGATCAGAATATTAGAATAGTATAAAATTATAAGCGAGCGTTTTTATATGGAGGGAAAAAGGAGGAATTGGTACCGCCACGGGGAATTGAACCCCGGTTACAAGAATGAAAATCTTGTGTCCTAACCACTAGACGATGGCGGCGTTTTCTTTTCTCGCTGGTCCTGAGTCGTCTGGGATTCGAACCCAGGACCACCTCATTAAAAGTGAGGTGCTCTACCAGCTGAGCTAACGACTCGGTCCGTTACGGAACACGATATTTTTCGGACCTCGGCCGTCAATTGATTTCCGAATAAAAAACGTCCTAAAATCCGGAAGCGATCGTGTCCTTCCGATCCGGACCCGTCGAAATCAAATCGATTCGGACTCCGATCAGTTTTTCCAACGCACGGATATAATCTTTGCAAGCGGAAGGCAATCGATCGAATTCCCCGGTCCCGCCGATCTCCGTTTTCCATCCCGGAAAATTCTCATAGATGACTTTTACGTTTTCCAAACCTTGGGAAGGAAAGCAATCCAGCTTTTTACCGTTCCGTTCGTACGCCACCGCCACAGGAATCGTATCATACGCGGAGAGTACGTCGATCTTCGTAAGCGCAATCGAAGTAAGACCGTTGATTCTCACTGCATGGCGGAGAACTTCCGTATCGAACCAACCGCAACGACGAGGACGCCCCGTAGTCGCGCCGAATTCGGCGCCGAGAGTCCGGAGCTTTTCCCCTTCTTCTCCCAGCAATTCGGTAGGGAAAGGTCCTTCCCCCACCCTCGTGGTGTACGCTTTCGTGATCCCGATCACCTTGGTCAAATGTTGGAAGGCGATTCCGGACCCGATAAAAGCTCCACCCGTAGTGGGATTCGAGCTAGTGACGTAAGGATACGTCCCGAAGTCCACATCCAACCCCGTACCTTGCGCACCTTCCAAAAGGATTTTCTTTCCGGCCTTTAGGGAATTCTCCAGATAATACGGAGTGTTTACGATGTTCTTCCGGATCTTGGCTAGGAAATGCTTGAGACCCTCCAGAATTTCCTTGGTGGAAATCGGTTCGATCCCGTAAAGCTTATCGATCTCGTGATTTTTCTCGTCCACGAGATGTTTTAACTTAGATTCGAAATCCCCTTCGAGCAAATCTCCCACTCTAAGACCGATACGCATCATCTTATCCGCGTAACAGATTCCGATTCCTTTTTTAGTGGTTCCGATTTTCCGTTCCGGAGCGCAGGAATTTTCCCTGGCGGAATCGATCAGACCATGAAACGGGAAAAGCAGATGACACGCGTCGCTGATCAGAAGTTTTTCATATACCGGAAAACCTTCCGCCTGAAGTTTGTCGCACTCTTCGATAAAAAAGACCGGATCCAGAACGACTCCGTTTCCGATGACGCATACGGTTTGGTCGTAAATGACTCCGGACGGAACCAAATGAAAAACGTACTTCTTACCCTGCACAACCACCGTATGTCCGGCGTTCGCTCCTCCCTGGTATCTTACGATGATATCCGTATCCTTCGAAAGATAATCTATAACTTTTGCTTTGCCTTCGTCACCCCATTGGGTTCCGACTACTAGTGTTGCGGGCATTGGATCATATCCTTATTTTGCGTTGGCTTTAAAGAGAACATTTTCGATTTTAGCGCTGTCATTAGACGCTTTCCAGTCCGTTTACGTCGATCGCATATCCGCATGCGTCCTTCTGGATTCCGGAAAACAATTCGTAGAGGCGGTCGTATGAGCCGCCGGTAACCACGGGTCCGGATATACCCGATAGATATCCCTGAAAAACGAAACCAGTATAGTATTCCAGATCGGGGATGAGGGTAAAATCCAAACAATACTGCACGTTTTTATAACTCTTTACGGAAGAAAGAATTTCCTTGGTTTCGGACAAAACTGCGCGGAATTCCTGGGGCAGGTTCGAACCGGAAAGAGAATAAACCGGATCCTCGATCGACTTGGAAAAACCCAGGCACAAGGATTCCAAAATCGGCGCGATTTCCTTTTCTTTTCCCGAACCCAAAAAGGAACGGATTTCCGGAAGATTCTTTTTGTACAATAAAAAGGAAAGCTGTCTTTGTGCCGAGACAGAAAGACCTACGGAATCCACTAAGGAACGGAAAAGATTCACGTTTCCTAAAACGAGAGTCAAGGGCGAAGAAAGGGACAATTCCTCGAAAAGAAAACCGACCTCGTCCAAAATCCGGAGGATAGCGGAAGGACCCGAGCCTCCTAAATTTTCCGCTCCGACCTGGAGGACTTCCTTTCTGCTACCGCTTCCCCTTCCGTAATCCCGGAAGATTTTTCCCTGATAAAAAATCCGTTGGTTTTCTTTGTGGTGGGAAAAACCGGCCATTCCTTTGACGGCCTGCACTGTCAGATCCATACTCGGAGAGATTTCCCTCCCTCCGGAATCGCGAAATCTGTACAATGCGCTGGAATCTTCCTCGGAAACGGTAAGTAAAAACGAAGAGGAATAATCGAAAGAAGGAAGAAACACTTCAGAATATCCGAAAGCTCTCAATCTTTCGCAAATCCTGTTCAGTAAGTCTCTGCGTTCCGAACTTTCGTCCGGGCCGAGAAAATGAAACCCGTCCGGGATCCATTTCTTTTCGCTAAACTCGGGAGGATTATGTGTCATCGGATTTTGCGGAGCCCCAAAATACAGTTCGAAATGGCTAAGGTAGAATTCAAATCGTTTTTCCCAAAAAAATAGAATGACAATCCGTGTTCCGGAAGTAGAAAGTATTCTCCGGAAAATTCGGTATACCGCCCTGCGATCCGTACAGAAGGGATTCACTCCGGAAAAATCCGATCCGAACCTCGATCAACCGCAAATTCAAAATAAAGGATTCGTATTATGGCCGAAAAAGAACAATCCGTAGGAAGATGGCAAAAGGAATTCTTCGAAAACATTCATCTATTCAAGCGTTCCGGAATGACCGAGGAGGAAGCCAAAAAAATTCTCCAGAAGTTTCTATATCTTTCCTCCGTAACGCCCATGCCTCCCGCTATGGACGTCTTCAAAGATCCGAACTCCCTGGAGCAAGTGGGAGTTTACACGGCACCCGAGGAAAAGGCTCGGAATTTCATGATCGAGTTTCTTTCGCCCATCATGAAATTCTTTACCGTGGAAGGGATCGAAAATCTGGCCGTCCTGAAACCCTTGATCGGAAAATACCCTCTTACATTGATTTCCAATCACCTTAGCCATTTGGATGCTCCTGCGATCTTTCAGCTTCTTTACCACGCTTCTCCGGAAGGTCGTTCCGTGGCGGAACAACTCGTATTCATTGCGGGACGTCTGGCGTACGAACCGGATTTTACGAGACTCGGATTGTACATGTTCGGAACCCTTCTCGTCTGTTCCAAACGGGACATGGCCGACAATCCCAGCTTATCCGATCTGATGACCAAGATCAACATGCGCGCCTTTCGCCATTCTCAAAAACTGCAGAGCGAAGGAAAGATCGTAGCCATTTTTCCGGAAGGAACCAGGTCTAGGGACGGTCGACTGATGCCTTTTGTCGATACGGTTTACCACTATGTTGCGAACAAAGTGGTTCTGCCGATTTCTTTGGAAAAAACCGACAAAATCCTGCCTACCACGAGTTTGCTCTTCAACCAAGTCGCCGGAAAACTCGTCATCGGAAAACCGGTTTTGGTCGGGGAACTTTCCAGAAAACAAATGGAGTCCTTTCCGAAACACATAGAGCACCTTCCTTTTCCCGAACACGGAGACAAAAAACAGTTTCTGATCGATAACCTGGCTCTTCTTGTCGGACAAAACCTGAACAAGCACCAACACGGAATTTATCGTAATTTGTACAGCGCGGATTCCAGGGACCAAAACAAACTGATTCGGATCCCCAAGGAATCGAAAGAAAAAATCGTAATCATCGGCAATAGCAGCATGGGGATCGCGATCGCCACGATTCTCGCCAACAAGGATGTATTAGTGAAGGTGTATCACCCGGACGCTTCCTATACCTCCCAATCCGACGAGGAAAGACGGGATCTCAAGAACTACTCCCTGTACAAACTTCCCCCGAACCTCACTTTTACTTCCGATCCGGAAGCGCTGAAAGACGCTACCCTATTCATCCAGGGAACAAATCCGTGGGAAATCCACACCGTTTATCCGGAATTGCAGGTCCATCTGATGAAGAACAAGGCTCCTTTCTTTAACGTGGTCAAAGGCTTTACAAGTTCGGGATTGATTCTGGACGACCTGCAACAGGCGCTGGGAATCGAAGACGATCGGATCGGAGTCATCTCGGGAGCCTCCTATCCGGATCAAATTATGGAGAGAAAAATTTCCGGATTCGAAATCGCAGCCGCAAACGAAAGCCTGATTCCGAGAGTCCAAAAACTTTTGACCACCGGTTATATCTTTCCAAGGCCGGCGATTGTGCCTACGGATTACAAAGGCGTCCAACTAGGAGGGGCTCTGAAAACGATTTACGCTCTCGTAATGGGAATCGTGGAAGGTTACTTCAACCAAACCCTGGGCGGAAACGTGGACAATTCCCTCTTTCACCTCTCGAACCGGTTCTTTAACGAGATGGTGAAAGTAGGTGTTCAGATGGGCGGAAGACCGGAAACCTTCCAAGGACTTTCCGGATTGACCGACTTTATGCTTTCCTGCTTCGGAACGGATGCAAAGGACAGAAAAACGGGTTACGATATCGCGAACGGACGTCCTTCGGAGAAGATGTCCAACGGTTTCTACGGATTGAAAGTGATGCCGAACCTGATGAAGATCGATCCGGAGGAAGTGCCGATCATGTATGCCGCTTATGAGGCGGTAATCAACAAAAAAGACGTGCGCAAAGTCGCGGAAATGATGGAAAACCGACTGTCTCGGGTCTAGAGAAAAGAAGTCATTCCTCCGAGGCTTGCCTTCCCTTGACGAACAAATGAATCAAACTTTCGGTTAAGGTCTCGATTTCCGCGGCCTTTTCCGTTAAGATCTGCTTGGTTTTTGCGAGGGCGATCTCTATATCTTCCTGCGGCACACCGAACGTTGTTAGCCCTAAATACAACGCTGTGTTCATCAGTCGATTTGCATCTATACTTCCGATGTACAGAGTTTCTTCCAATAAAGCCTGGAATACTCCCCGAAAAGCGTGAGTGCGAATCAGATATTCCTCGTGATCGAATGCAGGATTGTACTTACCGAAGAGCATTTCGTTCCGTGCCGCTCCTCTCTGACCGATCATTTCTAGAACTCCCTGAGTCCGGTAAGCGGCAAGATAAGTTTCCGCGATGGATTTTTTCTTCTGGATCAGATGCAACTGCAAGCCAACTTCTAGGGCAAAGAGAACGGCGGAATCAGGCTCTCCTGCAAGACGCTCCGCAGCGTCGGCCGCTTCCGTAAAGACCTCGCTTGCGATCGCAAATAGTATCTCTTCCTTATTTTTAAAAAAGTGATAAAGACTACCTGTCGTAATTCCCGCTTCGTCTATGATTCTTCTGATAGTCGCCTTTTCATAACCTTCATTCACGAACAGCCTGCGAGAGACTTCTAATATCTTGGCTCTTACTTTATTGGATTGTTCTTCTCTTTTCATGCGATCGGAAGTGACTCTTCCTACGATTAAGTTTCCGCCGCTTTAGAGTTCAAATCTTTTTAATAGAATTTCATTGAACGCGCCGTTCGAAATCTATCCGTTGAGGAACAGAAATTACTGTCATAGTTTAACACGAATTTTTCGCAGAATGTTCACATTCAAAAGAGCATGCTCTTTCAAAGAAAATGAATGATTATTCTGTCTGGGAATTGTTTTATCCCTAACTATGATTAGTCGAAGTCGAAAATATTCCATTTATATCGTATACTACAAAGTCGGACGATGTCTCGAATGGAAATATGAACATGATCTAGGTTCGACTAAGCGCCAAGAGAAGTCACCCAAGTGAGAATCCGATCCGCAGGCTTTTTCCAATCCGCTTCAAGCATCATATCATGGCCCATACCGGGAAAAATCTCTGCCTCGGTTCCGTATGCCTGAGCTGTTGCCCGGACTTGTTCTACGGAAAAGATGGAATCCTTTTCCGCTCCTAGCACCAGCACGGAAGTTTTCACCTTTTTCGGTTTTGGCAGCTCGAAGACCATCATATCCAAATAGCCGAGAAAAGATTCTTCCTGCATGTTCTGGAAGTATTTCTGTAACGTGTTATTCTGGATCGGTTCCGAAAAGAACGCTTCTTTGCATAAGGAAGGAGTGGAAATCACATGATAAAGACTCCAAGAAAGCGTCGTCTTTAAGAATACGAGCGGATGCTTCCGAGCGACCCGCAAAGTAGTGGCTAAGACTCCGGACGGAGGAACGGAAGCGAGCAACACGGCCCCCTTTACACTTTTCTTCTCCAGATATTTCTGTACGACCAGGCCCCCCATCGAATGGCCGATTAAAATCGGAGGAACGGAAAATGCTTGGATCACTTCCGTCAAATCGGACACGTAATCCGAAATGCGATGGAACCGAATGCCCTTTTTACCTTCACTTTGCCCATGTCCGCGGAGATCCAGCGCATGCACTTCGAAACCCTTGGAGGCGAAATACGGCAGAAAGAACTCGTCCCAACACCAGGCTCCGTGCCAAGCTCCATGAACGAACAAAAGAGGGATCTTATGCTTGGATTTTTTAGTGGGACGTCGAACAATTGTGTGAATCTTCATAAGACCTCTTTCGGGGTTGATTTGAGGTAGAAGAATCGCATATCGCCCCGTACAAGTCAATCCAAGCGCAAAACGCGGATTTGTCGAAGCGCCCTATCCTTCATCCGTTCAATTTGGCAAAATGACCTCGGTTGGACTCGTACAGCTTGCAAAACACTTCGAAATTTCTCTGGTATATGGCCTTCGTACTCGGATTCGGTTCGAAGCTCGTCCGAACCGGAATCAAATCCCGGATCTGCGAAAAATCGGAGATTTTTCCCAAACCCAACGCCGCTATCGCCGCGGCGCCGGTGGCCCCGGCATTCTGGGGGTGCTCCGTGGTTTCGACCCTTCTACCCGTAACGTCGGAGAGAATCTGGCAAACGATGGGGGATCTGGCTACGCCGCCTACAAAGCGAAGGGTTTTCGAGGCGGGGATTTTCTTTTCGGATAGTTCCAGGATCCATCTTTTGTGAAACGCGATCCCTTCAATCACTGCTCGGATCATCATCCTTTTACCTGTATTCAGTCCGATATTGAAAAAAATTCCTTTTGCCAAAGGATCCTCGAAAGGACAACGATTCCCATGGAGCCAAGGAGTAAAAATGACTCCATCGCTTCCCGCGGGAGTGTCCCGAATGGACTCGAAGAGCAACTCGAACAGACTTTCGTAGATCGCTTCCGTACCTTCCGTGACCTTCTTTTTTTCCAGATAAACCCCGATCTCGTCCAAAGCCAGATGGTCTTTGACCCATTGCAGGCATTTTCCGGATGTTTCCTGCTCTCCGAAATAATTGTAATACCCGGGACGCGCTCCTACGATGGAAGCGATTCGTGCGGAAAGATCCACTTTCCTCTTCGTGGTAACCGTGGAAACCCAGCCGGAAGTTCCGGAGTAAATGTGCGTGTCCCCTTCCGCCACAGCCCCTGCGCCGATCCCGATCAAGGAGGCATCACCGCCTCCGCCGA
The DNA here is from genome assembly GCF_004769195.1 of Leptospira fletcheri. Taxonomy (NCBI): domain Bacteria; kingdom Pseudomonadati; phylum Spirochaetota; class Leptospiria; order Leptospirales; family Leptospiraceae; genus Leptospira; species Leptospira fletcheri. The sequence goes on along the minus strand of NZ_RQET01000004.1, from coordinate 1,108,268 downwards.
AAACTGGAATTCCTTCCGTCAGACCGAGATCTCCTGCGGCCAAAGCTGTCAGACCCCCTACTTTCATTGTGGAGGGTACTACTTCGGGCAAATGATCCGGATTGACCCCGAACATTTTGCAAAGACCTTCGTGCCAATGTCCTTTGCCTGGCCTGGAATCGAATAAGAACGTGACAAAAGCTGAATCCGGCGTCATGATCGCTCTCCCCGAGCTTCTCGCGATGAGATATTCCTTCACGTCCAACCACTTGTATACGCTTCGAAATACTTGCGGCTCCTTCGCTTCCACCCATTTGTACTTCCAGAGAGGATCCTTGACGCTCGCGGCTACGGCCCCCGTCACTTGCAACGATCGAAGCAGTTTGAATGCGTTTAATCCTTCGATTTTAAAACCGCTTTCGATTCCTTTTCGCATCTCCTCCTTAGCCCTGCGATCCATATAACTCATCGCAGGTCGAACCGGATTCAGTTGCTTATCGACGAGAACCAATCCCTGCATCTGTGAGCAAAATGAAATCCCGTCGATGTTTCCTTTTTCCCATTTCAAATCGGCAAGCAACCTTCGAGTCGTGTCGCACATCGCTCTCCACCAATCGGACACGTCCTGCTCGATGCCTCCGTCTTCCAAAATCGTTAAATCGTATTCCGCTCCGACGGAGTGCAAAAGTTTCAATTTTTCGGAGACCTCGAACAGACAGGTTTTAATTCCGGTAGTGCCTATATCGTACGTCAGAATATGAAGAGTGGAAGGATCTTTTGCCATTCGTTTGTTTTCCCCGGCCCGAAACCCACTCGGCTACAAGTGAGCAATCACTCATATGCAAAAGAACGAGGGACAAAGAGCAATCATTTTTCTTTCACCGGAACCTCCGATAGAAACGAATCGGAATGGATTTCGCTGAAAGAATTTTCATAAGACGGAAAAGAAAATTACACTTCACTTATATATCTCTTACATCCCGCAAAGAAGAAACCTTTCTCATTCCCGAAACGGTTCCGCGAATTCCGACCTGGAATCGTAAATTGCTTGGAAGTGGAAAGAAAACTACGATCCTTGTCTAAGAAAGATCGAAGGAAGGTTTCGCACCGGTTTTCCTGAAGAAGGATGATCGTAAAACTCTAAAGCGACGGCGAAGCGGATAGATCCTTTTTAACGGGGAAGTCAATGGAAGACAATCGCATTAAATCATACGGATATCGATGGGTAATCCTTGCTCTCTACTCTTTAGTCACTGCCATCATCCAAATCCAGTGGTTGACTTTTGCTCCGATCGCAAGAGAAGCGAAACAATTTTACGGCGTCGGCTCCTTCGAGATAGACCTCCTCTCCATGATCTTCCTGGGTGTCTTCATCGTGATGGCTATACCTGCGTCGTACGTCATCGATACGTATGGAACCAAGGTCGGAGTCGGAATCGGCGCTTTCTTGGCTGGCAGCCTAGGATTCCTAAAAGGATTGCTGGCCTCCGATTATTCCTTCGTGATCTTCTGCCAAATCGGCTTAGCGATCGCGCAGCCTTTTATCATCAATGCGGTAACTAAAGTCAGCGTCCTCTGGTTTCCGCTCAAGGAAAGAGCTACGGCAGTAGCGATCGGAACCTTGGCGCAATTTTTGGGGATCATAGCGGTCATGATCGGGACTCCTCTTTTCATCGGCGGAGACGAACCGGATCCCGCCAAAATTCCGCAAACCGTCATGATCTATGGGATCCTCTCCTTGGTTGGAGCGGCGCTTTTTCTCCTATTCTTCCGGGAAAAACCGCCGACCTCTCCTAGCGTAAACGGAGAAGATTCCAAAATCCAGGTGTTCCAGGGACTCAAACATATCCTGAGCCGGAGAGAAATGCAAAAAGCGTTACTGCTATTTTTCATCGGTTTAGGAATTTTTAATGCTCTGAGCACCTGCATCGATCAAATCTGCGAAAAAAAAGGACTCACCATGGAACAAACCGGGATCGTGGGAGGAATACTCCTCATCTCCGGAATCGTGGGAGGCGTGGTGTTTCCTCCCGTATCGGATGCTATCGGGAAACGGCGTCCCTTCTTGGTTTTGGCTATGATCGGTTTTCTTCCAGGAATCCTTCTTCTTGCATTCGCAAAAGATTATTCCCTTTTATTGGCGGGTTCATTTTTGATCGGATTCTTTCTACTAGGAGCGGGCGCTCCCATCGGATTCCAGTACTGCGCCGAAATCACTTCTCCCGCGCCGGAATCCTCTTCTCAGGGAATTCTATTGTTGATTGGACAAATCTCCGGAATCGCGTTCATCGTAGGAATCAATACTCTGGGCAGCGAAGAATTCATGCGGATCTTCATCGTTCTGTCGGTTCTAAACGCGATTTTATCTTTCTTCTTGAAGGAATCTCCGATGATGGAGTCGAATCTGGTAAAAAACACGGCGGCCGCTTTCCACAAATAATCGGGGGGAAGAAAGACTGAAACGACCGTTGAAAACCGGCAACTTCAGTCCTTGGACAGGGCTCGGCGGATGAACTTCATCAATCCTTGGACGATCTTTTCGTCGTTCCCCACCATTCCTTCCCCGAGATAAATTCTCATTCTTTCTTTATAATATTCCGTCGCGTAGGAGAATTGCAGGGTCATAAACAGATTATCCAGGCAGAATGCGAAAATCCTTTCATCGACCTCCTTGCTCACAATTCCCTGCTTTTTCGCGTTCTTCAACAAGGAAGTATAGACCTTTGCGGAAACCGTTTCCAACTCCGAGGACAATTTCCGTATCAGATCGGAATTCCCTTCCGAAGTCATTTCGTTGTACAATCTGATGATATCCTGATTTTCGCGGGAATGTGTCTGGATGATCCGAAGAATACTTTCTATTTTTCCGAACAGATCGTTTTGTTCGGTCAAAACGGTTTCTAAGGTCTTTTCCAACTGATTGATTCCGTGTCCGACCGCAGTGAGAAAAAAATCCTCTTTGGTCTCGAAATACTTGAACAGAGAACCTACACTGATTCCGGCTTTTTGAGCGATCACATTCGTGTTCGCACTAGTGAAGCCTCGATTTGCGAATTCCGTGATCGCTACGGACAAGATTCGATTTCTCTTTTCTTCCGGAATGCGTTCGAACGTCTCGCTGTAATATTTAGGCATAGATGCGGCCAATTTAGGAAACTCCCCCGTTATGCAAAAGCGGAACTCCTATTCAAATTCCGGATTTCCGGATTTTTAAAGAGGATTCCGTTTTTCTACTTGACAGTGAGTGAGTAGTCACTCACTGTCAAGTAGAAATCTCGATCCAGGGAGAGGAAAATGGCCACCGGTTATGCGATCACCAAATACCCAGATACGCAGGAAGTGTATCGACAATTAAGGAAACTGATCGGATTACCGATACGTTCGATTCGCAAAGACCATTTGCAGGATTATCTGGACAATTATTATGAAAAGAAATGCGTAAAGTCCAAAGCGATGATCCGGGAAGCCTCCGAATTCATTCCCGGAGGCGTGCAACACAACCTTGCTTTTAACTTTCCTTTTCCCCTAGTATTTACGAAGGCGGAAGGAGCCTATTTGCATGATCTGGATGGGAACAAATACATAGACTTCCTGCAAGGAGGAGGCCCTACGGTTCTAGGAAGTAACCCGAAATCGGTCCGTGAAAAAGTGGTGCAATTGTTAAAAGACACGGGACCGGTCACCGGCCTATTTCACGAATACGAACTTAGACTCGCTGAAAAAATCGTGGAACACATGCCCTCCGTTCAGATGTTCCGCATGTTAGGATCCGGCACCGAAGCCTGCATGGCGGCGATCCGGGTAGCGCGTCTGGCAACGAAGAAGAAAAACGTAGTCAAGATGGGTGGAGCCTATCACGGCTGGAGCGACCAACTCGCGTATGGAATCCGTATCCCGGGGACGAGACATTTCGAAGCCCACGGAATTCCGAAACACGTCTTCAAATACACCCAAGAGTTTTATCCGAACGATCTGAATTCCTTGGAAAGCGTTCTCAAAAGGAACCGCTGGAGGGGAGGCACTGCTGCAGTACTGATCGAACCTGTAGGGCCCGAAAGTGGGACCCGACCTCTCGATATGGATTTTAACAAAGGAGTCCGGGAGCTTTGCGACAAATACGGGGCATTGCTCGTATTCGACGAGGTCGTGACGGCCTTTAGGATAGGAATGAGCGGAGCCCAAGGCTACTTCGGAATCAGTCCCGATCTGACCGTATTCGGAAAAGTAGTGGCCGGAGGATATCCTTCCGCGGGAGGATTAGGGGGAAAACGGGAATATATGAAATACCTATCGGCCGGAATCCAAACAGGCATGAAGAAAGCCCTGATCGGCGGCACCATGGCCGCGAACCCTCTCAGTTCCGCAGCAGGATATTATACGCTTGTGGAAATCGAAAAGCAGAAAGCCTGCGAAAAAGCGGGCAAAGCCGGAGATAGAATCACCGCGGGTCTGAAAAAATTGATTCAAAAATACGACCTTCCCTTTGTCGCCTTTAACCAGGGATCCATCTGTCATTTGGAAACCGTAGGTACCATGCTTTTAGAAATCGATATTAAGAAATTCTGGAAAATCAAACGTACGATCCAGGAAGCGCACCAACGGAAAAAAGCCATGGAAGAGATGGGAGCCGCTTATATGGCCGAAGGCTTAGTGACTCTTGCGGGAAGCCGATTATATACCAGTGCATCGGATACGGATGCGGTGATCGACGACGCTTTAAAAAGATTCGATCGAGTATTCCAAAAAGTGGAAGGTGTTTCCGCGAGATAGGAAGTCGGATCGTTTGGAGGGAAATATGGATATCGATAAGGCTAAATTGCTGGTCCGGGATGCCGGAATACGACTGTTAAAGGCGGGATTGATCGCTCGAAGTTGGGGAAATATCAGCCAACGGATCGACGAGGATTATTTCGTAATCACTCCTACGGGAAGAACGTATGAAGACCTGAGACCGGACGAAATGGTACAAGTGAATCGCCACGACCTGAGTCATATCGGAAGGATCAAACCCTCCTATGAAAAGGGGCTTCACGCTGCCGCATACGAACTCAGGTCCGATATCGGCGCAGTGATTCATACCCACCAATTGCAGGCTTCCGTCGTAGCCGCTGCCAGAAGAGAGGTTCCGGTCCTGGATTCCGAGATGAAAAAAATCATAGGTGGCCCTGTACTTTGCACCTCTTATTCCTTACCGGGAACGAAGAAACTTATCAAAATGGCGATCCAAGCATTGGACCGATCCGGAAGCAAAGCGGTTTTGCTCGCAAACCACGGCACGCTATGTATCGGAAAAGATATGACCGATGCGTTCGATGTGGCGATGTCATTGGAACGGGTTTGTAAGAAATTTGTGGACCAAGAATTCGTCAAAATATCCGGGATGAAAAAAACTGGAACGAATGCAGTCAGGGAATGGTACGTCCAAAATTACGGAGTCCGAGCAAACGCATGAAAATTCCGCAAAGCCCGATCGAATTGCAATCGTTTCTTCCCAGATTGGTTCAGGAAGGAATTTTGAAACCGGACGGATGCGCCAGCGTCAAAATCGGACGCAGCGTCTGGATTACGCCGAAGAAGAGCGACCTGAACTCATTAGGAAAAAAGAAGAAGAACGGATTGCTGGAACTACCGTTACAGTCGGATCAGATTTTTCCCGGAGATGTGCCGGAGGAATCCGCAGCTCACATAGCTCTTTACTTGGAGCACCCCGAATGGAACGTAATCGTTCATTCCACTCAGGAAAACATAATGACTTGTTCTATGGCGGGGACGACAGTTCGACCTCTGTTGGACGATATGGCACAGATCGTGGGTCCGAATGCGAAGGTCGTCCAATTGGGTTCCGACCGGAAAGCCTCCTCCAAATTAATATCAGCCATTAAGAGAAGAAACGCAGTATTGTTGCGAAACTCGGGGGCTCTTTGTGCACACGGAAGCATAGACGACGTGCACGCGGTCTGCCAAGTATTGGAAAAGACCTGCAAAGCTTATGTTGATTCCCGGATCCTAGGTGGAGGAAAACCGGTACCGTGGCTGGAGGCGGAAGTGATCCGTTTCGTATACCAAAGAAAATATTCCAAGCAGGCGGAAAAGAATCGTTAATTCTTCAGTACGCCGTTCGAAAAGCGGAGTTTGCAGGCCCCGCTTTTTCTCCCGAAAATATAAGGCGAAGATAAGTCCTCAAGCCTGCCAACAATTATAATTTCTTTTTAAGGTTCTTAGATTCGCATATATAATGAAACTATTATAAAATAATCGAATCCCTTTTTTCCCTCGATTTTCACAAAAACCGGATTTGGAATTGCTTTCCATGAAAGAAGAGTATCGTCCCTTTCATGAAGAGAATTCAGATATATATCATCCTGATCGGCCTGCAATGTTTTGCGGGCTGTAAACCCGGGCAATCAGGTTCGCCGGAAGCCTCCTTTTGGCCCTGGACCTCCGCTCTTTCCTTTGGGGTAAGATCCGGATCGCAGGCATATTCTTTACTCCAAAGCCCTCATTCTTTGGATTATGCGGACACGGAATCCGAACGGATCATTCAGATCGGTCAAAAGACTTTCAACGGAATCACGGATCGGATTTTTTTGGACGGGCTCGGGCGTGAGGCGTATTTCCGAGGTTTTAACATATCCGGGAATACGAAATTAGCTCAGCACGGTTTTAAACCGTTTCAGAATACCGCGGATGCGGAGATCGGGTTTACTCGATTGGCCCAGACGACCGGTACGAACATGATCCGCTTCCTGATCAGTTGGGAAGGAGTCCATACTGCCGTGGATACGATCGACTATTCCTATCTGGACGCCGTAATCGCACAGATGCGGATCGCGATCGGAAAGAGAATGTACGTTCTGATCGATTTTCATCAGGACCTTTTCTCTCGTAATCTGTTCAATCGGAATTCCTGGTATACCGGCAACGGAGCCCCGGCATGGATCATCTCGGCGAATTCCTACCCTACGGAATATTGCGGAATCATCTGCGCGACCTGGAGCCAAAACAATCTTACGAACGAAGCGATCCGTTTGGCATATCGGAATTTCTGGAACGACAAAACCCTAAACACTACTGCGGGGACACGCACCACACAAGAGGAGTTCGTCTGGCAACTCGGCGAGGCAGCCTCCTATCTCAAAAAGAATCTTACCGCGGCGGAGTTCGAATACGTTTTGGGAATCGATCCTTTCAACGAACCGGTGGACGGGGGAATGGAAGGACTCACGCCTGCCCAATGGGACAACCAAAAACTCTGGCCTTTTTACGATAAGGTCAGACAGAAAATGAATCAGGTCGGTTGGGATACGAAATGGGTCTACGCGGAACCTTTGGTTTTTTGGAACACGAACGCGGGAATCGTCTCGGCGACCGGAGGAGGCCATTTGACCACCTTGCCTGGCGAAGGATTCGTTTTTAATTCCCATTTCTACGACGCGGCCCGTATGAGCACGGATCTGACCGGAATCGACAACGCGACTTACTTCACATATTTGGACCAGATACGCAACGAATCCAGATTTCTCCAAATCCCGGTTTTTTTAAGCGAATTCGGAATGTGGATAAAAGGAATCGGCGCCAAGGACACTCCTAGAATGATCAGCGCCGTTTATCAGGCTATGGAGATTTCGGACGGACAACAGAAGGTCAAAAGTCGGTATGCTGACCTTTACAACCCGCTCGTATCCGGTACGGAATGGCATTGGGATTACTACCGCGATCACCACCGGGAATACATGAACGGGAACCCCTCCAAATTGATCACTTCGAAAGACGCATGGAACAGCGAAGACTATTCCGTCGTTTCCGACTACGGCACTACCTTTAACATGGATTATCATGCGATCCAACGTGCCTACCCCAGAAAGTCCCAGGGAAACATCTTAAGTTTCTATTATAATACCGTCGGATTCGATTCCTGGAACAACGTGTTTCAATGGGGAGGAATCCGCCCCGATCCTGCAGGCCCGGTTTTCTTTTCGGATAGAAGATTCGCGATCCTGATTTGGAGAGGAAGAAAATCGGATGCGCCCACAGAACTATTTCTTCCGCCGCATTTCTCCTTATCGGATATCGTTTTGATTTCCGATAAGCGGATCTATAACAAGGGGATCCCTTCTACAATTCAAAGCGAAAACGGAGAAGCCGTCCTCATACCGGATAGGAATCGGGACAGCGGCTCTGGAAATCTATTGATCCTATGGGATGACCTTTTAGACGGTGAAGATCCCGATTCTACCCTGCATTTTCTGATTGCGGTCGACGCGGCAGGAACGTCGTACTCGGACGCCGTCCTGTCCAACATTCAGAGTGCGTTAAAAAACAGAGTCGTCGGAAGCCAGCAAAGTCCCATTTATATGACTGGGAAGATGACTCCGAGCGGATATCCTTCGGAGTAAGAATATCGTCCCGAATCCTTTTTTACGGAGCTTAAACGAATACATGGAAGATAGAAAGGAACTACTGACGGTCAAAATAGCCGCATCGGGACCTATCACGATCAACAGAATCCGATTCGGCCTAGTGATCCTGTTTTTAGGCTCCCTTGCCGCCTCTTGGGCCCAAAGCTCCCTTTTGCAGAATATATCCTATCTGCTCGGAACGATGACACTGGCCGGCTTCGCAGTCTGGAATCTGTTGTCTTTGCGTAGGCAGGGAAGCATTCCTTCCCATATCGGGAAAGCCTCTGTCACTGCGGACGCCGTCATCCTGGGAATAACCATGTTCGTTGCCTCCTGGACGGACAAAGACATGTCTTCGGGCGTGATTCGACAACTCGTACTATATGCCATAAATATGATTTTCATCGTTTATTCGGGACTTTTACTGTCTCCGAATCTCGTAATATGGATCGGTGCAATTTGCGCGAGCTGCCAGGCGATCGTGATTCTGAACAGCGGACTCATGGGTGTGGAATTCACGGAGGACCCGATCAAAGTATTGTCTCCCGGCTACGCCTCCATTTCCGAGCAATCCCTAAAATTGGTGTTCCTCGCCGTCGTGGCCTATATTACGAGAAGTGTGATCGTAATATTCCGTCTGATCGGAGCCGTCGAGGAGGAATATGCAAACACACTGGAAGAAAAGGTGAAAGAGAGAACGAAGGAAGTCACCGGTAAAATGGACGAAATCCAAGCGCTGAAAGTACAGCAGGACGGAGACTATTACCTGACTTCCCTTCTCAGTAAACCCTTGACCACGAACTGGAACACTTCCATCGACGTCACCACCGCCTTTTATATAGAACAAAAAAAGAAGTTCGTATTCAAAAACCGTGAATCGGAATTAGGAGGAGATATTTGCATTACGGGCAATCTTCTCTTCGGGCCGGAGAAAGACAAATGGATCGCATTTCTAAACGGAGATGCAATGGGGAAATCCATGCAAGGTGCAGGAGGGGCGATCGTTCTCGGCACCGCGATGAACAACATCATGGCACGCTCCGCCAGTCATGGAAGAATTTTGGAGATGAGTCCGGAAGATTGGCTTCGTCAGTCCCACCGGGAGTTGGACGATATATTCAGGACGTTCGACGGAATGATGATGGCCTCCGTGATTTTAGGCCTCATTCAGGAAAGGACGGGAAAGATCCTTTTCTTCAACGCGGAACATCCTTGGCCCGTTCTCTACCGGGATGGCAAAGCGTCGTTTCTAGTATCGGAAGCATCCACTTGGAAATTGGGCTCCCCTATCGAAACGAAATTCAAAGTCCAGGAATCTAGTCTGGAGGAAGGAGACGTGATATTTATCGGCTCCGACGGCCGCGACGATATCAGCCTATCGCAGGACGGCACCAACTGGAGGATGAACGAAGACGAAACGTTATTTCCGAAGATCGTAGAGGAGAATAGAGGGGATTTGGAATACATCGCCGATCGTTTGCATACTTTAGGGATTATATCGGACGACATCTCGCTGATTAGAATCGGATTCAAGGAAAAAGTTTCCGCCGATCATCCCAAATACGCATTAGCAATCGGCAAGTATTCTGAGGCAAGGAGAAGCTTACAAAGAAGAGATACGAGCAAAGCCGCCACATTGTTAAAGGAAGCGTGGATGATCGCACCTACGTTCAAAGAGCCCGCCCGACTGCTGGGCAGAATGTACTATGACGAAAAGGACTATTCCAAAGCGATTCAATGGTTTGAAAAATACCTCTCCATCGACTCCGAATCCCACAATATATGGTTCTTGCTTTCCTTATGTTATAAGCATACCAAGGCTTTCTCCAAAGCTGCTGAGGCTGCGGAAACCGTCCGGAAGTCTCAGCCACATCGTCTTGCAAATCTAGTCAACTTAGCCGATAGCTACCGGTTGTTAAACGACCTCGAAAAAGCGAGATCCATATTAAAAATCGCTCAAGAAGTAGACGGAAACAGCGCCATGATAGTCAGATTGGAAGACCTGCTAAGAGCAAACGACGGAAAGATCCAATAAAAAACCCCGGGAATCTCTTCGACTTCCGGGGCCCACTCTCTCCCATCTCTTAAAAGAGGATTTTATTTTTTCTTTGGTTTTGCGGCGGTCTTTTTCGGAGCGGCGCTCTTCTTTTTTTCAGCAGGCGCTTTTTTAGGAGCCTTCTCTTTTTTTGCAGGTGCTTCCTTCGCCGCTTTTGCCTTCTTCTCATCCGCAACGACTTCTCGTTTTTCGCGGATTTCCTTCAGAAGAGTCGGCCGATCTTTACGGTTGGTAAGTTCTAGAATCCCTACTTCAGAATTGTCCGAAGGACGATTCACGAGTTTCAGAATCCGAGTATATCCTCCATTCGTATTCGCATAGCGAACGGCGATATCTTCGAATAATTTGATCACGATATTACGATCTTTGACCCTTTTTAAAACTTCTCTTCTATTATGAAGCTTCACTTCAGGAGCGACATCTCCCAAGTTCTTTTTGGCTCGGGTGATGATCTTTTCCGCATGGGAACGTACCACTTTCAACTTTGCCTGGGTCGACTCGATCCTTTCATATTTAAAAAGGCTCGTAATCATATTGTTAATCAAAGCGTCCCTGTGACCTTTTTCCCGGTTCAGGTGCTTTACTTTATTTCTTTTATTCATTTCAGAAATCCCTCATTCCGAAAGACAAACCCAAACCGGCGAGTTTGGACTTTAGCTCGCCCAACGCTTGTTCGCTATAGTGTTTGGATTTTGACATCTCTTCTTCGGATCTTTTGACAAGATCACCTACAAAATCGATTTCTAAGCTGCGAAGCACATTAAGAGATCGGACCGAAAGCTCCAGTTCCTCTACGTGCTTGGACAAGGAAGCCTTGAGTTTCTCGTCCGCTTCGTCCAGTTCGTCCTCTTCTTCCTCGAGTTCCTCTTCGAAATTGATGAAGACGGTCAAATGCTCCTTCAAAATCTTAGCAGCTTGCGCGACTGCATCTTCCGGAGAAATGGATCCATCGGTCCAAACTTCCAGGGTAAGTTTTTCGTAGTCGGATCTTTGAGCGACACGAGTCTCGGAGATTTCGAAAATCACTTTTTGAACGGGAGAAAAAATGGAGTCTATCGGGATCGTTCCGAGAACTTCGATATCCTTCTTCTTGTCTTCCGCAGGAACATAACCGCGACCGCGTTGAATCTCCAGATCTAAGACAAGATTCGCATCCTCGTTCAGAGTGGCGATATGGAGATCAGGGTTCATGATCTCGATGGAGGAATCCACCGCCAGATCTCCGGCCCTAAAATATCCGGCGCCTTTCAGCTCAAGATGGATGACCTTGCTCTGGTCCTTGTCTTCCGGCTCGTATTTGATTCGAACCTGTTTTAGGTTCAATATAATACGGGTTACGTCCTCAGCCACTCCTTCGATGTATGAGAACTCATGATTGACGCCTTCGATCCGGATGGCGGAAATCGCCGCACCCTCGATCGAGGACATGAGAGTCCGACGGAGAGAGTTTCCGATCGTAGTCGCAAACCCGCGTTCAAACGGCTCCGCGACGAACTTTCCGTAATTCGGGGTATTCGCTTCCGTAGTGAATTCGATCTTTTTAGGACGTTTAAATCCTTTGAGTAAGCTTTTAAGAGACAATGTGAAAACCTTCGTACCTTTATTACTTGGAGTACAACTCCACGATCACCTGTTCTTTCACCGGAATATCCACATGGTGGCGCTCCGGTAGGGAAAGAACATCCCCCGAAAACTTGATAAAGTCGGCTGACAACCAAGAAGGAATCGCATTCAAAGACTGAGCCAACTGGATGTTTTGCGTGATAAAGCCGGACTTATGGAATTTCGGACGAATCTCCACTTTATCCCCTGCGTTCAATCTATAGGAGGGAATATCTACTCTTTCTCCGTTTACAAGAATGTGCTGGTGGGAGATGAAATTCCGCGCCTGACGTCTCGTTACGGCAAATCCTAAACGATAAACGACGTTATCCAATCTTCTTTCCAGAAGTTGCAAAAGGATTTCGCCCGTGACTCCGTGAGCGTGCGACGCTTCTTCATAATAACGACGGAACTGCTTTTCCAACAAACCGTAAGCACGTTTCAGCTTTTGCTTTTCTCTCAACTGCGCACCGTATTCGGAAACTTTCGGCTTCCTTTTCGGCGGCATACCCGGGGGTCCCTTTTTATGGAACTTGTCCCGATTGAAAGTATAGCTAGATTTGAGGAAGAGGTTGAGCCCCTCTCTCCTCATCAGTTTTACGACCGGACCTCTATATCTTGCCATATTCTTCCTCCCTTAAACCCTTCTTCTCTTACGGGGACGACATCCGTTATGGGGCAGGGGCGTTACGTCCTTGATCATTTTAATAGAAAGACCTCTCGCTACGAGAGAACGGATCGCGGATTCGCGTCCGATCCCCGGTCCGGAAACTAGCACATCGACTTCGGTTAGCCCGGTAGCATCGATCGCTTTTTCGGCTGCGTTCCCCGCCGCGATCTGAGCCGCATACGGAGTGGACTTCTTGGACCCGCGGAAACCCATAGCTCCCGCTGTGGACCAGGAAAGTGTATTCCCGGCCAAATCGGTGATGGTAATGATCGTATTGTTAAAGGAAGCGGTGATGTACACTTTACCGCGAGGAACTACCTTTTTTTCCTTCTTCTTTACTTTCTTATCTTTCTTTGCTTTTTTATCTTCAGCCATGATTACTTAGTCGCCTTTTTCTTGTTGGCCACGGTCTTCTTGACCCCTTTCCGAGTACGGGCATTAGTACGGGTTCTTTGTCCCCGAACCGGAAGTCCTTTTCTATGACGCAGTCCCCGATAACAACCGATATCCATCAAACGTTTGATGTTCAATTGGTTTTCCGAACGAAGATCTCCTTCCACTTTTACGGATTCTTCGATTACTTTTCTGATCGCCGCCTCCTGCGTATCGGAAAGATCCTTTACGCGGACCGCTTGGTCTACGCCGGCTTTCGCCAGGACTTTACGGGAGGTGGAAGGCCCTATACCGAAAATATAGGTCAAGCCGACGACGATTCTTTTTTCCCTCGGAAGATCGATTCCTGCGATACGTGCCATGGTTACGCTTGCCTTTGCTTGTGTTTAGGATTAGTGCAAATCACACGAATCACACCTTTTCTTCTAATGATCTTGCAACTGGTGCAGATTTTTTTTACGGAAGTTCTTACTTTCATAACGTTCGTCCTATTTCTTACGGTAGGTGATTCTACCCTTGGTCAAATCATACGGGGAAAGTTCCACGGTGACCTTATCTCCGGGAAGGATCCTGATGTAGTGCATTCTCATTTTTCCGGAAATATGAGCCAAAACCTTGTGACCGTTTTCCAGTTCAACGCGGAACATAGCGTTTGGAAGTGGTTCCAATACCGTTCCGTCCACGGTGATCGCTTCTTCTTTTGCCAAGTTACACCAGCTCCTTTTGAATGAGTTTGGTTACTTGCTCCAAAGAGCCGACTCCATTAATACGGGAAAGATTCCCTTTTGCGGAATAATAATCCAGAAGAGGAAGAGTCTTCTTATTGTACGTATCCAATCTACTCTTGATCGTAGTCTCGTTGTCATCGGAACGACCTTCGATCTCGGCGCGCTTCAATAACCTTTGCAGGAGCTCCACATCCGGAACCTCCAAGTTGATCGCACGTTTGATGTTCTTTCCTTCCGATTTCAATAGCTGGTCCAGCGCTTCCGCCTGCTCGACAGTCCTAGGAAACCCATCCAATAAAAATCCGTTTTTGCAATCCGGTTCCACAATCCGATCCTGAATGATACCGATCACGACGGAATCCGGAACCAGATCACCTGCATCCATATATCTCTTGGCTTCCAAGCCCATTTTGGTCCCGTTCTTTACCGCGGAACGCAAAATATCCCCCGTCGAGATCTGAGGGATTCCTAAGGTATCGCAAAGAATTTTGGCCTGAGTTCCTTTTCCGGCTCCGGGGGGCCCCATAAAAATGATCGAATTCATCTCTTAGGACCTTCCCTTAATTTTGGATTTCTTCAAGAACCCGTCGTAGTTTCTCATCAAGAGTTGGGATTCCAACTGCTTCAAGGTTTCGAGAGCCACCCCTACCATAATCAACAAGGAGGTTCCTCCGAACGTGTATACCAAGGAACCTCCGCCGGAGTTCGTTCCGAGATCCAAGAAACGAATAATGATATAAGGAGCCAAAGCCAGACCGGCGAGAAAGATTGCGCCCGGCAAAGTGATCCGGTTCAGAACCTTTTCTATATATTCCTTCGTATGGGAACCGGGACGAATTCCTGGAATGAATCCGTTGTATTTACGCAGATTCTCCGCAAGCTCGGCCGGATTGAATTGGATCGCAGTGTAGAAATACGCGAAAAATACGATCAAACCGATGTAGATAAAAAAGTACACCGCGGCGTGATACCAGATTTGGGAGAAAGGATTCAGATAATCCAGTAAAACTGCCCAACCGGCCCATTCCGGGATATCCACGATCTGCTGGATGATCGTCTGCGGGAAGAGAAGTAAAGAAGAAGCGAAGATGATCGGCATTACGCTGGCGCCATTGACCTTAAACGGAATGCTTTGGCTTTTGGCCTGAACCATCCTGCGACCTACCATCTGCTTCCCGTATTGCAAGGGCACCTTGCGAACGCCCTGCGTCAGAAGAACGGTCAAAGAGATCAGAAGAATGAAAAGAAGAAGTAGAATGATGATATTCAACCCGTCTACGAAGTTCTCTTGGAAGAGTTGGTAAACGGAACTAGGCAAACGGCCTACGATCCCGGCGAAGATCAATAGGGAAATTCCGTTCCCGATCCCTCTTTCAGTGATCTGCTCGCCAAGCCAAATCAAGAGAACCGTTCCGGTCGTGATGGACAATAACGCAATGAAGAAGAACCAAGATTCGACGGAAGAATGGATCAAACCTGGATGCAAAGCCGCTTTTTGATCGGCTCCATAAGACCATTGCTGCGCAAGGCGGATCACTGCGAGAGACTGGACCGCGCAAAGAATAATCGTGCCGTACTTGGTGTACTGGCCGATTTTTTTCCGACCTTCTTCCCCTTCCTTTTGCAACTTTTGCAAGGAAGGAATCAGCACCATGACCAATTGCATGATGATGGAAGAGGAAATGTACGGCATGATTCCCAATGCGAATATGGAGAAGTTCAAAAGGGCTCCTCCCGCAAACATGTCGAACATTCCGACCAGACCTTCGGATGAGGTAGCGTCAGCCGCAATTGCGGAGACCACCTTCGGATCGATTCCCGGAATCGTAATATGAGTTCCGAGACGGAATAGGAGAAGCATACCAAGGGTAAAGAAAACCTTATTCCTTAGCTCCGGAATCTTAAAGATATTTGCGATCGAAGTCAGCATGCGGTCCTAAATAATTCCTTATCCTGTTTCCGGGACCTTCCGATCCCCTACTGGGCAACAAAGGGACTCGAAATCGAATCCCTTCCCTAAAATTTCCTGACAAAAAATAGCCAGAGTAAAAAGCCGGAAATCAGGCTTTTTCAGCCAGTTCGGACCGTAATTTTACGGACCCACCGGCCTTTTCTATTTTTTCCTTGGCGGTTTTCGAAACCCGATCGGCCACGATATGGACCGCTTTTTTGATTTCCCCTGTGCCAAGAATCTTGAACGGAGTGGTCTCTTTATCGAGAATCTTCGATTCAACCATATTTTTGGCATCTATGTTCCCGGTCAAACCGCTTTTCTCGATGTCCCGCAGGTTGATTGGGAAGAAATCCTTATGAAAAATAGAAGTGAATCCTCTTTTCGGAATCCGGCGATGGATCGGCATCTGGCCGCCTTCAAAACCCCGGCGAACCGTATTTCTAGCATACTGTCCTTTGGATCCACGGCCCCCTGTTTTCCCGGTTTTGGAACCGATCCCGCGTCCCAGACGCTTTTTGGAGCGGCTGGAACCTTTCGGTGCAGGGACTGTATTCTGAGCGGGAGCATTTTCCTTTTCAGAACGTTCTTTTCCGAACGCCAGTGCAGTCTTGATTCTTTCCTTGCTCATATCTATTCCGAACCTTTACGCCTTATCCACTTTTACCAAGTGATGAACGTCGTTGATCATTCCTTGGATCTGGGGGGTCAGAGTATGTTTACGTTGTTGGCCGGTCTTTCTCAAGCCCAGCGCCGCTAAAGTCAGCTTCTGGCCTTTTTTAACGCCTATGCTGCTTTTGATTTGGGTGACGATCACGGTTTCCATTTATTTATCCTACGTCGTTACCGAACAAACGAGCCAGACTGATTCCCCGTTTCCGAGCAGCCAGTACCGGAGTCTCCAATTGTTGGAGAGCGTCCAGAGTCGCCTTTACGATGTTTACCGGATTGGAAGAACCCCAAGACTTGCTTAAGATGTCCTGAATTCCGACTTTTTCCACTACGGAACGAACCGATCCACCCGCAATGATTCCGGTTCCCGGTGAACTCGGCTTGAGAATCACCTTCGCGGATTTGAATTTCCCGGTTACTTCGTGGGGAATCGTATGACCGCGGAATTGGATTTTCACCAAGTTCTTCTTAGCCGATTCGATGGATTTACGAATCGCATCCGGAACCTCGTTGGCCTTCCCGAATCCGATCCCTACCTTCCCTTTGGAATCGCCTACTACAGTCAGCGCGTTAAAGGAAAAACGGCGTCCCCCCTTCACGACTTTTGCGACCCGGTCGATCTTCACGACCTTTTCGGAAAATTCTTTCGATTCTTGCTCTTGTTCGTATGCCATAAATTAGAACTCCAGACCAGCTTCTCTGGCCGCATCGGCAAAAGCCGCGATCCTTCCATGATAGATCATGCCGGAACGATCCAACATGACTGTCTTTACTCCCTTGGAAGAAGCTCTTTGTCCGATCGCTTTTCCTAGAGCCTTTGCAGCTTCGACATCTTTCCGGCTTTTTCCTGCGGACGCGAACTCATTTTCTAAGGTCGTCGCGGAAACCAAAGTGATTCCTTTGGAATCGTCCACAATTTGACAGGAAAGATAACGGTTCGACTTATTGAAAACCAGACGAGGGCGCTCTCCGTTTTGGCGAAGTTTGAATCTGGAGCGCTCCGCTCTTCTATGTTTGGCTGCGACTTTCTTCAGTTTGTTAATCATGGCCTTATTTCTTACCGGTTTTTCCGGCCTTTCTCTTAATTACTTCGTCGCTGTACCGGATTCCCTTTCCTTTGTAAGGCTCGGGCGGTCTTTTAGAACGAATATCGGCGGCGACTTGTCCGACCAATTGTTTGTCGATTCCGAAAACCTTGATCTTAACCTGTTCGTTTACGTCGATTTTGATTCCCTTCGGAGTTTTATAAACTACCTCGTGGGAATATCCCAAGTTCATCACCAGGTCTTCTCCGCGTTTTGCGGCGCGATATCCCACTCCGGTAATGTCTAGGTTTTTTTCCCAACCTTGGGTAACTCCCTTGACGCAATTCATCAGAAGCGCCCGAGTCAAGCCGTGCAGGGCGACCACGTTCTGCTCTTCGCTGGATCTTTCCAACTTCACGATTCCGGCATCGCTTTTTAGGGCGATTCCGGAGAAAATCGGCGTATGCAGCTCGCCTAACGGGCCTTTTACGCGAATCGTATCGTTTTCCAGTTTTACTTCCACTTTTTCGGGAAGTTTAATCTCTGCTTTTCCAATCCTGGACATAGGTTTTACGGAAATCCGCTCCCTCTTAAGAGAGTTTGCAGATCACCTCTCCTCCTACGCGTAATTTGCGGGCTTTTTTACCCGTCATGATTCCTTTAGAAGTAGAAAGGATCATCGTTCCCATATTGTTCTTATACGGACGGATGTCCTCGCTCTTGAGATAAACTCGTCTTCCGGGAGTGGAAACCCGAACCAACTCGCGAATCACCGGTTTCTTGGTTCCGTCATATTTCAAAGAAACCTTAAAATCCTCGAAAGTTCCGTTCGGAACGGGCTCGTAACCGTTGATGAAACCTTCTTCTTTCATCAGTTCCAAAATGGAACGTTTGATCTTGCTTCCGGGAATAACACAGCTTTCGTGTTTTGCACGTCCGGCATTCCGGATGCGGGTCAGCATGTCGCCGATAGGATCAGATAAACTCATATATTCTCTCCTCCCGCCTTACCAAGATGCCTTTACTACGCCGGGAATCTGTGCCTGACTGGCCAGCTTCCGGAAACAAATTCTACACATATCAAACCTTCTAAGGTAACCGCGAGGTCTGCCGCAAAGCGGGCAACGGTTGTGTACGCGCACCTTAAACTTCTTAACTTTTTTATGCCTTTCTATCAGAGAGGTCTTAGCCATAACTGCGGGTACTCCTTATCTCAGGTTCCGGAACGGCATACCAAAAGCTAAAAGCAAGCTATGCGCTTCCGCGTCGCTTTTGGTATTCGTCACGAAGGTCATATTCATTCCGTAGATCGTATTGATCTTATCCACTTTGATTTCCGGAAAAATGATCTGTTCTTTGATGCTAAAGTTGTAGTTTCCGCGGCCATCGAACCCTTTTTCGGAAACACCTTTGAAGTCGCGAACCCGAGGAAGAGCCACGTTCACCAAACGATCCAGGAATTCATACATGTAATTCCCGCGAAGAGTTACGGTCGCACCGAGACTCATCCCTTCCCGAAGTTTAAAACCCGCGATGGATTTTTTCGCCTTCGTTTTTACCGGGCGCTGTCCCGTGATCAGGGCCATCTCTTCAACCGCCGCTTCGAGAGCTTTCGGATTCGTATGAGCTTCTCCCATACCTACGTTCAGGACGATTTTTTCGAGGCGGGGAACCTGCATTACGGATTTGAAATTGTACTGCTTTTGGAGTGCGGGAGCGATTTCTTTCCCGTATTTTTCCTTCAATCTCGCTGCCATGACTTAGATCTCTTTCCCGTCCGGTCTGGATACACGGACTTTTTTGCCTTTACTTTCCTGGAATCCTACGCGAACCCCTTTTTTCTTTTTGGAGTCGTAGAACATCACGTTCGAAATATGCATCGGAGCTTCCACTTCGACGATCCCGCCCTGTGGATTCTCCTGAGTCGGTCTAAGGAATCGTTTGCGCTTGTTCAAACCTTCCACGACGACGCGATCCCGTTTCTTATCGATAACGAGGATCTTACCGCGTTTTCCTTTTTCTTTTCCGGCGATCACAACGACTTCGTCGTCTTTGTGTAAGCGGATCGCTTTGAACTTAGTATATTCGGATCCCCGATATGTAAGCTTGGACATTATAGAACCTCCGGAGCGAGGGAGATGATCTTTGCGTATTTCTTATCCCGCAGCTCGCGAGCTACAGGCCCGAAAATACGAGTGCCTTTCGGATTCCCCTTATCGTCGATAATCGCTACCGCGTTATCGTCGAAACGGATATAAGAACCATCGGGACGACGAATCTCTTTTTTCGTGCGAACGACAACGGCCCGCTGCACTGCCTTATTATGGACCTTTTTCCCCGTCGAATCCTTTAACCCGTAAGCAGGCTGCGCGTCCTTAACGGCGACGATGATTTCGTCTCCTACGGAAGCATAACGCTTTTTTGAGCCCCCTAGGACCTTGATACAAGTGACTCTCTTGATCCCGGAGTTGTCGGCGACTTGGAGGATGGTTTCCTGTTGGATCATCTTACTTTGCCTTTTCTACGATCTTAAATAAACGATGGCGCTTCTCGCGGGAAAGAGGACGGGTTTCGATCGCCAAAATCCTGTCTCCTACTTGGCACTCATTTTTTTCGTCGTGAACCTTCATTTTTACGGTTCTGCGAACGATCTTCTTGAATCTCGGGTGGGTCTTGCGAGTTTCCACAACCATGACTAAAGTCTTATCCATGGCGGTGCTCACGACCTTCCCTTCGCTCAGAAGAGATTTCTTAACGGACTTCTTTGCTGTTTCCATAATCAGTTCTTAGCCTTTGCCGCCGCTTTTGCAGCCCCGTTGGACTTAGCGACGTTTTGGTCTTTACGCTCCGCTCTGGAAAAATGACGGACCTTCTTGCTTCCCGTTCCGGCAGCCAATTGGCGCTCTTTTTGAATGGTCAGAAGGCGAGCGATCTTCTTTTTTGCGTTCGCGATTACCTTCGGATTTTCCAGGGAACGAGCCACTCCATATTGGAAGCGAGCGTTACGGATCACCTTACGAGCATCCTCGATTTGCGCGAGAATCTCTACGTCCTTCAGTTCGTGCAATTTGATCTTTTTCATAGAGTCGACCTCTTCACGAATTCGGTTTGAACCGGCAGTTTATATGCGGCCAGATCCAACGCCTTCTTAGCGGTGGCTTCATCGATACCGCTCATCTCGAACAAAATGCGACCCGGGCGAATTTCTGCGATCCAGAACTCCGGGTTCCCTTTTCCTTTACCCATCCGAGTTTCGGCCGGTTTTTTCGTGATCGGCAAATGCGGAAAAATCCGAATCCATAATTTTCCGCCCCGTTTCACTTGACGGTTGATCGTGATACGTGCCGCTTCGATTTGGCGTGCAGTCAGGCGACCGGACGTAACGGCTTTCAAGCCGAACTCTCCGAAGGAGACTTTGGAACCGCGCTCGTCGGTGCCTTTCAGTCTTCCCCTTTGTCTTTTCCTGAACTTAACTCTTTTCGGTGATAACATCTTTCGTTCCCTGTAAACCGATCCTTAAAGATCAGTTGGTCCTTCTCTTAACCGCGTATTTGTCCTCTTCGGATTCCTCTTTGTTAGAGATAAAATCCCCGGTGTAGGTCCAAACCTTCACACCGATCTGTCCGAAAGTAGTACTAGCTTCACGGAAACCTAAATCGATCTTGGCGCGCAAGGTATGCAAAGGAATACGGCCCTCGCGATAATGTTCCCTACGAGCCATGTCCGCGCCGTTCAAACGGCCGGAGATCATGATCTTGATTCCTTCCACACCGCCTCTCATTGCACGACGAAGCTCCTGCTTCATTACGCGACGGAAAGGTTGGCGTTCTTCGATCTGGATCGCGATGGACTCGGCAATGCACTGAGCGATCGTTTCCGGTTTTTTGACCTCGATAATATTGAGGTTCAACGGCTTCTCGCTCATCGTTTTGATGACTTTCTTAACCGCTTCTATGTTGGCACCGTTTTTACCGATCACCACGCCTGGCTTAGCGGTATGAAGATTCACGTTGATCTTTTCGGGAAAACGTTCAACGACAACCTTGACCACTCCGGCTTCGCGGAAGCGACTTTGGATAAAACGACGAATACGAATATCTTCGTGAAGATTCTTTTTGTAGTCCTGTTGGGAAAACCAAATGGAATCCCATCCACGGGTGATCCCGATACGAAGTCCGACTGGATTAACTTTCTGTCCCATGATTTCCCCTATTAATCAGAGATTACCACTGTTACGTGGCTGGTTCTCTTACGAATCCTTGCCGCACGACCGCGGGCACGAGGACGGAAGCGCTTTAGAATCGGGCCTTCGTCCACGAGGATCTTTTTAATGAACATCTTACCGGGCTCCGCGCTTTCGTTTTTCACGACCGCATTTGCGGAAGCGGATTTGATCAGCTTGAAGATCGGCTCGATTGCTTTCTTATTCGTATACTTCAGAATATCCAAAGCTTCCGCGACTTCGTAACCTCTGATCTCGTCTGCGACAAGACGGAGTTTACGCGGAGACATCCGGATAAATCTGGCGATGGCTACGGCTTCCATTATTTCTTACCGGCCTTTTTATCAGTATTTCCATGACCGCGATACGTGCGAGTCGGAGCGAATTCCCCCAGTTTATGTCCGACCATATTGTCGTTGATATAAACCGGAATGAATTTGTTTCCGTTATGAACCATGATCGTATGACCGATCATGTCCGGAAAAATCGTGCTTCTACGCGACCAGGTTCTGAAAGGCTTCTTCTGGTTCTCGGAGTTCAGCTTGATCACCTTGCTCATTAGGTGGCTGTCGATGAACGGACCTTTTTTCGAGGATCTCATGATGATTACCTGCTCCTATTTCCCTTTCTTTTCTGGACGATGAACTTGTCGGAAGGTTTCGCCTTACGACGAGTCTTATAACCCTTGGTAGGAATCCCCCAAGGAGTCACAGGGTGTCTTCCTCCGGAAGTCCGTCCTTCCCCACCACCATGCGGGTGGTCAACGGGGTTCATCACGACCCCGCGTACTTTCGGACGCTTTCCAAGCCATCTGCTTCGGCCCGCTTTTCCGATGGAAACCAAGTTGTGATCTTTATTACTGCAGATTCCGATCGTCGCATAACAATTCTGGTGCACTTTCCGGACTTCGGAGCTCGGGAGTTTCAGGAGAATGTATTCTCCGTCACGACCTGCGATCGTCGCAAAGGAACCGGCCGTTCTGGCGATCTGGCCGCCTCTTCCGATTTTCAATTCCACGTTATGAACGTTTGTGCCCGGAGGAATTTTTCCCAAAGGAAGAGCGTTCCCGACTTTGATCTCCGCGGCTTCGCCGGAAGAAATCTTATCACCGACTTTCATTCCGTCCGCGTTCAGGATGTATGAGTATTCTCCGTCCGTATAACAAACAAGAGAAATGAATGCGGAACGATACGGATCGTACTCTACGGATTTCACGGTAGCGGGAATACCCACTTTCCTTCTTTTGAAATCTATGATACGATATTTGCGTTTTACTCTTCCGCCTTTTCTACGAACGGAGATTTTTCCGCCTTCTCCCCTCCCCGCTTTGTAATTCACGGAAACGGTGAGAGGTCTGTACGGCTCGACTTCGGTCAGTTCCGAAAAATCAAGAACGGACTTGAAGCGGCTTGCGGAAGTAACGGGTTTGAATTTTTTAATTCCCATTTCTTATGCTTCCTTTCCAAAATCGATGCTAGCGCCGTCCTGGAAAGTGACGATGGCCTTCTTCCAGTGAGCTTTCGGAGCGGGCAAATGACGAAAACGTTTCACTTTTCCGCGATACACTTGTATGTTCACGGAGGAAGGAACCACGTTGTATATTTTACGGAATGCTTCCTTCACCAAAGTCTTATTCGCTCTAGGATGGATTTCCACGGTATATTTTACGGTTCTTTTTCCCAACTTCTCGCCGATCGTCTCCAGATCCTGGGACTTTTCGGTTACGATGGGAGAAAGGATGACTTCGTTGAGGTTCATTACTTGCTTTCTCCGTAATGCTTCAGGATCTCTCCCAAGGCTCCCTCGGTGATGACCAGGTTTCGATTGTAGAGAATATCCCGGATAGAAATGCGTTTGGAGTTGATGTATTTCACGGTCGGGATGTTGCGAACGGATTTTTTCAGAAAATCGTTCTCTCCACCCACCATGAAACCGATGACTCCGGTATTCTTTAATCCGATATTATTGAATAAAGTCGCAAAAGCCTTGGTATTAAATTCTTTCGGATCCAGATCCTCTACGATCTTAATCGCCGTGGACTGCGCCTTCTTGTTCAGAATCGAAAGTACTGCACGACGCTTCACTTTCGGAGAAACTTTGTAGGAATAATCCCTCTTTCTGGGTCCGTGAACGGTACCACCGCCAACCCATTGAGGAGCCCGAATGGATCCTTGGCGAGCGCGACCGGTCCCTTTTTGAGACCAGGGTTTTTTCCCGCCCCCGGAAACTTCTGCTCGGGTCTTGGTATGGTGATTCCCGGAACGCAGGTTAGCGTTTTCCGCCTTAATGGCGTCGTAGATAGCGCCGCTACTGTATTTGGATTCGAAAATTGCCGCTGGCAATTCGATTTCCGACAACAGCTTTCCTTCTCTGGAGTACTTCTGTGCTTTCATGACTCTACCGGATTTTTATAGCTTCTCGATGGTAACAATGGTATTCGCAGGCCCTGGAACGGAGCCGCTGACAAACACCAGATTTTCCGCTTCGTGAATACGAACCACTTTCAGATTCAAAACAGTTTTGGTATCGGAACCGGTGCGTCCCGGGAGCTTGCGCCCTTTGAATACCCTTCCTGGTGTGGTGTTGGAACCCATAGAACCTGGGTGTCTATGGAAACGGGAACCGTGAGCTCCCGGACCTCCGTGGTGACCGTAACGTTTGATCACACCCTGAAATCCTTTTCCCTTGCTGGTCCCCGTTACTTTCACCGTATCGGAAACTGCAAATACGTCTTGCGCCTTAAGCTCGGCACCCTGTGCAGGTGCGTCGCCGAAATCCCGGAATTCCTTCAACACTCTCTTGGGAGACAATCCGGCATTTGCCAAATGTCCCATTTGGGCTTTTGACAGATGTTTTTCTTTGTCATTCTGAAAAGCCAACTGAATCGCCGCGTAACCGTCTTTCTCGACGGATTTCACTTGGGAAACTGCGCAGGGACCTACCTCTAAGACGGTTACAGGAATGATATTTCCTTGCTCGTCGAAGATTTGGGACATCCCTATCTTTTTACCGATTAATCCCTTTGCCATTGCTTCTTCCCTTAGGATTTAATGTCCACGGACACTCCGGCAGGAAGCTGCAATTTCATTAAAGCTTCCACCGTGTCTTCATTCGTGTCCAGGATGTCGATCAGCCGTTTGTGAGTTTTCATCTCAAACTGCTCTCTTGATTTTTTATTTACGTGAGGAGAACGGAGCACTGTGTAGATTTCCTTCTTCGTTGGAAGAGGAATCGGACCGGAGACTGTAGCTCCGGTCCTCTTGGCAGTGGCAACAATCTCGTAAGTCGATTGGTCGATCAATTTATGATCGAATGCCTTGAGCTTTACTCTGATCTTTTGGCCAGCCATTCCCTTACTCTTACTCGGTGATCTCGGCCACGACGCCGGAGCCAATGGTCTTTCCGCCTTCGCGAATCGCGAACTTGAGACCTTTGTCCATGGCGATCGGGTGAATCAACTCGATGCTCATCGTTACGTTGTCCCCGGGCATAACCATCTCCATTCCGGAAGGAAGGTTACAAACGCCGGTGATGTCGGTCGTTCTAAAATAGAACTGAGGACGGTAGTTGTTGAAGAACGGAGTGTGACGTCCACCTTCGTCTTTGGTCAGAACGTAAACTTCCGCGTTGAACTTTTTGTGAGGGGTGATCGAACCCGGCTTAGCGAGAACCTGACCTCTTTCGATATCCTCTTTTTTAGTTCCACGAAGGAGCGCTCCGATATTGTCTCCTGCCTCAGCGGCATCCAACAATTTGCGGAACATCTCGATACCGGTAACGACGGTTTTGGTGGTAGGACGAATTCCCACGATCTCGACTTCGTCGTTGATCTTCAGGGTTCCTTGTTCCACACGACCGGTAGCAACGGTTCCACGGCCGGTGATGGAGAACACGTCTTCCACAGGCATTAGGAACGGTTTGTCTACGATACGTTTCGGGTTCGGAACGTAAGTGTCCAGAGCTTCCATCAATTTGATGATCGATTTCGTTCCGAGTTCGGAATCCTCTCCTTCGAGAGCTTTCAGAGCGGATCCGTAAACGATAGGAGTGTTATCGCCTGGGAAGCTATATTTATTGAGCAGGTCGCGAACGTCCATCTCAACCATTTGGATCATCTCTTCACGCTCATCGTCGGCAAGCATGTCGGCTTTGTTGATGTATACGATGATGTAAGGAACGCCAACCTGACGAGCGAGCAGAATGTGTTCTTTCGTCTGAGGCATTGGTCCGTCTGTAGCAGAAACCACCAGAATAGCCGCGTCCATTTGAGCAGCGCCGGTGATCATGTTCTTAACGTAGTCAGCGTGACCCGGACAGTCAACGTGAGCATAGTGACGGTTTGCGGTCTCATACTCTTGGTGAGAGGTTGCAATCGTGATTCCGCGGGCTTTTTCCTCAGGTGCGTTGTCGATTTGGTCGTAGGCTACAGCTTTGTTTTTCCCACCTAACACTTTTGCCAAAGTGGTGGTGATTGCTGCAGTTAGGGTGGTTTTCCCGTGGTCTACGTGCCCGATCGTTCCGACGTTTAAGTGAGGTTTGGACCTGTCGAATTTCTCCTTAGCCATAGTGCTTTTAAACTCCTTACTTGTTAACGAACCCTCACGGGACTCATTTAATGCAATACAGAATGGTGATCAAAGTCGAAAAGGGTGTCCAAAGACAGGACGCCCCTTCCCTGAGCCATATTTCTAAGGACACCGCTAAAGCCAAGCAAGTTTTGCGCAGCAGCACTTGCCTGGATCAAGGAACGGCCTTCCGCCACCGAAACCACCTTTCGAATCTTAGCCTCCCGCTTTGCCAAGCTGGCTAAGACGTCCCCTAAATAAGAATCCGGTAATAGAATCTCTATTTCGGAGACAGGACCGATCGGATCCGTGTTCGACGGAATTATGTCCTTTAAACCCTTGATCACGGCCACCTTGATCAAAGAAGAAAGATCTTCTCCGAAACCGCCCGAAGGAGGTTCGAAAGAATTCACGATCATCTGGACTCCGAGAACTTCATCCCCGTTTCTTCCAGTGGCGAGCACTTCCTCAAAAGCGAAAGCAATCGCCGACTCTACTTCTTCCGGTAGCTGTGTTTGGAACCGCACTCCCTTGGAGAAACTGTGAGAGCTTTCCAAGGACGCGAGCACCTGACCGCTCGAGACTTTTTGGTCGAACGCGGTATGCTGAAATGCGACCTTTTTCACCAAATTTTTCCATAAGGCAAATCTTGCAACTTTGATTCCGCTAGTCTGAAAACTTTTTGGAAAGGACTCTTTCAGGCGAGAGAGAGAGATCTCCAAATGCAACTCTCCCGTTCCGGAAAGCCGGAATTGCCCCGTATCGGAAAGAATATCCAAAGAAACGGATTCGTCCAGCCAAGCAAGCTCCTGCAATACTCCCCAGAATTCTTCCCGATCTTCTCCCCGTTCCGGTTCCAATAGGATCTGGAATTGCTTTCTCGCAGGAGACAATAAGTTCGGATTTGGAACATTATGTCGTGTGAATACGTCTCCCGGGTGGGGAGAAAGAAAAGAAGTCGTTGCGAGCAATTCTCCAGGTTCCGCATTAGAAGTTTCCTCCGCCTCCCTCGCGGAAATCCGGTACAAATTTTGGATCTGTAGAGCCGCACCTTCGGAAAAAAACCGGTCTCCGACTTGCATGGGAGCGAGAGCTTGGAAATGCAGAAGCTTCCCCAATTCCGGATGGACCTCCCGCTTGAACACGATCCCCGCAATTTCCTCGTTTTGCGGAGAAGACTTCGGGCGCCCCAGGGCTACTAGTTCGAAAATGGACAAGAGCTCCTTAACCCCGTTTCCGTGAAGAGCGGAACCTCCTAACACCGGAAAAATCCGCCCGGCCCAAAATCCACGTACGAATCCCAAGAGAGCCAATTCGGAGAGACGTTCCGGATGTTTCAGGTATTCTTCGGAGAGAGAAGCGTCCCACTCCAATAAAGGGAGAAACTCCCCTTCCGCGCCGGACTTGTCCAATAAAGGCACCGTTCCGTCTTCCCGGAAAAGAAGCGTGGGTTCTCGTCCCAGAGCCACCTCCAGATCCACGAGGGAAGAAAGGATATCCGCACCTTGACGATCTAGTTTATTCAGAAAAATGAATATGGGTTTTCCGGATTTGCGGAGCATCTCCACATTTTGGAACGTTTGGGATTTCAAACCCTCGTACGAATCGATGAGCACTAGGCCGAAATCCGCGACAAGCAAGGAAGCGTTCGCTTGGGATTGGAAATCCAAATGTCCCGGATTGTCCACGAATTGCAGAAGAAGCCTCGCGTTCTCCGAGCTGGGATACTGAATTCTCGCGACTGTGGATTGGATGGAAATTCCCCTTTCGATCTCCTCGGGAAGATAATCCGACTCTGTCGTCCCTTCCTCGATTCTGCCGGGAGCGGAGATTCTACCGGTCACAAATAGGATCCGTTCCAGTAACGTGGTCTTACCGGCATCGATATGCGCAAAAATCCCCGGATTCAAGGTTGGAAGAAACATGGCGAAGTTTTTTTACTTTCGCGACCCAAGGATTGGAGGCAAAGAAAGTTTTTAGTGAACAGACGTTAGATCCATATTTTTAACGGTTGCTTTTCGAAAACCTGCGCTTCTACTATTGCCCCAAAATATTGCGGGGCGGACCGCGTCGCCTTCTATGATCCGGCCGCATTCGAAAAGAGACACAGGAGACGAGCGAGATGGAATTATCCGGAAAACAGACCGAAAATGCATGGAAGATCCTGATCCTATTATTCTTTGCGAACCTGCTGAACTTTTTCGATCGAACGATACCCGCAATTCTAGTGGAACCCATACGCCACGAATGGACGTTAAGCGACCTGGAGCTAGGGCTCATGGGTTCCGTTTTCACGGTGGTGTATGCGATAGCCGGCGTTCCCCTAGGCAGACTCGCGGATTCCGGAACCAGAAAGAAAATCATGGGCTGGGGACTCAGCGCCTGGAGTCTCTTTACCGGAATTAACGGTCTTGCTTGGAACTACCTCTCGTTTCTCTTCGTTCGAATGGGAGTGGGAGTCGGAGAAGCCACGTATGCTCCCGCCGCAAATTCCATGATCGGCGATCTTTTTCCCGCTCACAAAAGAGCGCGTGCCACCGGGATCTTCATGCTGGGACTTCCTCTCGGGTTGCTTCTCGCATTTTTTACCGTCGGAGCCATGGTAAAATCCTTCGGAACTTGGCGGGCCCCGTTTTTCATTGCCGCAGTCCCGGGTTTTATTTTGGCGGTCTGTTTTTTTCTGATCCGCGAACCGGAAAGAGGAGCCGCGGAAGCAGTCCGAATTTCCGAAAAAACGGTTTCGCAACCGATCAAAACCGTTTTGAAAAATAGGACGATGTGGTGGCTTATTTTATCCGGGCTGACCTTCAACTTTGCAGTGTATGCCGTAAATAGTTTTCTGGTTTCTTTGTTGCAGAGATACTTTCACGTTTCCCTAACCGAGGCGGCCATAACTACGGGATGCATCGTCGGAGTCACCGGGCTTGTCGGCTTAACTCTCGGAGGATGGTTGGCCGACCGCATTCACCAAAGGTGGGAAAGAGGTCGACTTCTCTTCGGAGCGTTCAATCTCTTAGTTTGCGGAATCGCGGTTTGGTTCGCGTTAAAACAGCCGGAAAGTTCAGTACTTTTGTTTTCTTCTTTATTCGGTTTCGGCTGGCTTCTATCCTACAATTACTATACCTGCGTGTATCCGGCCATCCAGGATGTGATCGAACCCAGACTGAGAGCCACCGCCATGGCCCTTTATTTTGCCGCCATGTACCTGTTAGGCGGAGCAGCCGGCCCGACTGTCGTGGGCTGGATTTCCGATCAGTATTCCCGCAAAGCGATGATCGAATCCGGAACGATGGAAATGTCCGAACGTTTTAAGGCGATCGGACTTCACGAAGCTCTGATTCTCATTCCCTTCACCGTGCTCGTGTCCGCGATTTTCGTGTTCTTCGCCTCCCGCTCCTTTGCGGAAGACGCAAGAAGAATGAAACAAAGCCTGTCGGATCGGACCTAGAAAAATCGGGAAACCTATCCGTCGGACCGTTTTACCAGACTAGCTCCGATGCAAACGCAAGCGAGAGCGGAAGTCCAGGCGGGTAAAGGAAAAAAGTAAAGAAACTCGATGACCGCCAATCCCGCCAAATGAATCAGGATCGGAATGGACAAAATACGAACCGTGTTCGCGTTTTTCTCGGAAACGTTTCCGAGCAACCAAAGAAGAAGAGCGACGGAAAACAAGGACACGGAAAGCGCGATTCCCATTCCGTAATAGAAATCATCGTAGGAACGGTTCGTGACTTTTCCCATCATCGGTACCTTAACTTCCGACATCGACTGCAGCAAAGACTGAGCGGAAGGTTCTTGGACATTCTTTCTGTTCTGCATTCCGAACGTGTGCCCTACCGTATGGAAGAGGATCAAAAGTGCTGCGATACGCAAAAGAATTTTAGGTTTCATATTTCTCCTTTGGATTGGCGGCCCCCTCGCTTCCGCTCGGGTCACGCTGCTTCGGGCTACGCTCCGCTTCGGTCGCAAGCGCCTCGGTTCTAAATCCGCGAACCCTCTGCGGGCTCACGCTTTCGACTGTTTCACACCCTACGCATCGTTGCCGCGTTCTTGACCAGAATCCTTAAGTATATTCTAATTCTTCCGTATATCCGTCGAATCCTGTTAGAGATTCCAAGACTTTCGGGCATCCGATACGAATTATTTCGAGAATGCCTGTTGTTTCGTCTCAGCTAGCTTTTTCCAAAAGCCGTCCGGATATGCTTTCGACAATTTTTCATAAAATAATTTTTCGGCGTTCTTCTTATCTACTTTGTCTATCGATATATCATTATAAAAAACTTTTCGGAGGAAATTCGAATCCATACTTTTAATGTAACCTTCCCCGGGTTCAAAAACTATGGCAACCTTATTCCCCGAAAACAATTCCGTAATCCCGGCGGCATCATCGATCAATCCGTAAGGATTCTCTTTGGTAGTGCGAATCACTTTCGCCATGATAATCCCGCCGAACGTTATTTCTCCCGCCTTCGCTCTTATAGGAAACGATTTGAAGGATTGATTGGAATCGAGAGGAAAATCCCGAACAATCGTTCTCTGACAATTCTGTCCACAATTGATTTGGTAAGTATACGTTACTCTGGATATCAAGTATTCTTTCTTAGGATCGACCGAGAGCAATAAGTAGAACGGTTCAATGTACCCTTTTTTTCCCTCATAGTATTGGGTAGAGCCTACTTTTTCCATGATAGTAGGCGCTTCCATCGGATAAGGATTTGCCGTAACCACATTCCCTTTTCCGTCTTTTAAGATAACCTCGGAGAACTTGATAGAATCGGAAGTCAAATATGTATAAACGGTACCGGAATCTTTGCTGAGCAGCTTTCCGATCCCGAATGGGCCGTTCATTTCCGGATTATAGACGTAGAAACCGAACGCTACCAATCCAAAATTCTTCTTATCCTTTTCGTTTGTCGGATTATAGGCTCGAATTACGTGGCTTGTACAATTTGCGATCATTGCAAAAAATACCAATAGCATCATTCTTTCGAAGTAAGGTCGCATGATTTTGAAATTCCCCATTCATAATGTTTAAGATACGAAACTTAAAAATGATTAATTTTTAGTATAAGAGAGTTAAGTTTTTATAGTTGTTAAATCTTTCAAGGGTATTTTACAACTTGGGGCTAGAAAGGAACAACCCGAAGCCCCGCAAGCAAACCCAAAAACCATTTCCATTTCGGCTTACGTTCTCTTTCTTTTGAAACGCGGCGCGACGGCATAATTCAATTGGATCAGGAACGTAACTGCGATGCTAAGGTAATTATCGATCAGACAGAGCATCGTAGACAAGCCGTAAAATATTTGGGCGTAGATCACCCGCTTTCGGATGATCCGATCGATCGCCTGAATGTCGGGGTGGTCGGTGTCCAACAGATCGTTCCGATAAGCGTAAGCCCAATGGAAATAAATCGTGGCGCCTAGCAATACTAGGTTCAGCCAATAAAGAACCACTGCGGTTTTGAATTGGATGAATTCGCTTAAAAAAGCGGTGCTAAAAGGCAAGAGGGAAACGAATGATAAATACAGAACGGAAATCCAGCTTAAGTGACGGTCACTCTTCCGGATAAAGGTGAATTGCATGGAGTGCGCCGTCCAAAAAATCCCCAGAGTGATGAAACTCAACCCATAACTCAATAGCTTATGCGAAATGGAAACCAAATATGCAATAAGATCCGATTCCGACCGGATCAATTCCGTTGCGGGTAACTTAATATCCAGAACAAGCAAAGTAAATGCGACCGCAAAGACTCCGTCAGCCAATGCCTCCGTTCTATGGATTCTTTGCCCCGCTAATCGATTGTAATTATGACTCCAGAGCACCGTCACCTCTCGAAATAAATAGGATGTTTACGTCTTCTAAGATGGAGTTGTCAAGAAGGAAGAAAGAGTTCTTCTATTTCGGCAAAGAAAAGTAAAAAGTCGCACCGTGATCCTGTTCTCCCTCCGCCCAAATTTTCCCGCCGTGACGTTCCACGATACTTTTAACGGTCGCCAAACCTACTCCCGTACCTTCGAACTCTTCTTGCGCATGTAATCTTTGAAACACCCCGAAAAGCCTACTGTAGTAATTCATATTGAATCCCGCACCGTTATCCTTTACGAAATAAGCTACTCCTCCTTCCGTGGGCTCGGAACCGATCTCGATAACTGCTTTGTTTTTGTTCTTCGTGTATTTCAGTGCGTTCGATATAAGATTGATCCAAACCTGCCGAATCGTGACGAAGTCCGCAAGAGCGTCCGGAATTTCATATATACGAAACTCCACGTTCCTCCCGGCCTCGTACCCTTTCAGATCCGAAGCAACCGTCTCTACGAGTTCTTTCATCGATAATTTCACTTTTCTCAGCTCTGCTCTTTCCGATTTGGAAAACTGAAGCAAATCTTCGATAAGCTCGCTCATCCTATCGGCATTGGCGAGTATCTTTCCGGTCAAAGATATTGCGTCTTCGCTTAGTTCTTCGATGTGATCTTCGATTAATATTTTGGTATATCCGCTGACTGCGCGAAGCGGGGCTCGGAGATCGTGGGAAACGGAATAGGAAAATGCCTCCAGTCCCTTGTTGGATTTTTGAAGTCTTTCTTCCGCGACCGTTCTCGCCAGGTCGATCCGATTCAATATACTTGAGACGTACCAAACGGCGGCAAAAAAGGTGAATATGATGCTTGTGATCAGGATTCCCACGTACAATTCCACTGCGAGGGGAATCTTTGCGCCTATCAAAAGGCGGATATATCCGAAAAGAATCGGCACCAATACGACTAAGGGCAATAGAGCTCTGAAAATTCTTCCCCCCAAACGTGGGCTCGTAAAAGTCTTCATGAAGCCCGACTCCGGATTGATTGCCAGTATGGCTCCTGCATAAAAGATAAAGCAAACAGCCGTATGCAATGCCATCGGAATATACGTAAGAACTCCGTAAAATTCCTTTACCCCGTACAAGTAACCGATGATCGAAAATATTCCGATCAAGAGTACCGGAAATGCGAGAAAATTGGAGATCGTTTTGCTCGACTCTTCCTTTCGGATCGAGAAATAGCCCGCTAAACCCACAAGTAGGAAACAGAACGCGGTATTCGGAGCCATTCGGTTCGGGGTGCCGTTAACGACATCCTCCGCGATTTTTTTCGCGAACAGAATCCGGTCGATTCCAAAATCATAAAGTTCAAATATGGTAAAAAGCTTCGACGCTCCGATTCCGGATACGACGATAAATAAGGATAACGCTATTCGATAAAACGAAATCCTTTTTTCCGAAAACATTGCGGAGAAAAAGATCGCAAGCCCTATAACCAAGAATGTGGCTCCGGTTGCTGGATTCATCGCGACTAGCCCGGGCAGGATTCTCTTAAAGAACTGTAAATCGAACTGCCAACCCGTCAATACGAAGAAGGCAGTCAACATAGGAGGGATAGCAAAATACGTCGGGTATTTCTTCATCCGATCGTAAGGTTTTTCGGATTTCGGCGGACCGACAAATCGACGAATCCGGAAAGGAATCGCGATTTGTCGCTAAACAATTGGCGTTAAGTGCCCACGCTATATCGCATCAAGCTCTCCAATGCGCCAGGATCATCCCCATTGCTTGCAAGGAGACGAAGTAATAGGCCGCATTGATAAAGAATAGCTTCCAGGATTTTCCTTCCCAAGATACGGAACCGAACAACAGCGGAACGTAAAATCCGATCCAAGTGAATAAGGCAGCGAAAAATCCGTACGTCCAGGAGGATTGATCTGCTCCGACCTTCCAGGAAGAAGGACGCCAACTATCCACACTGTGCGCCAAAACGTATGCGGTTAAAAAGGAACCGATCACCATCAGTGCAAGGGATTTCATCATCTGCTTTTGGTCCGGCTTCATGTCCTGAGGAAATCCCATTTCCGCAGCCCACATTTTTCCGAACAATGGCCCGTACCAAAGGAATCCGATGGCGACATTCGAAAGAACTCCGGCTAAAATCGCTAAATAATTTAAATGAATTTCGGGTTGCATAAAAGCCCTCTTGTAGTTCGACTCGGGACAGCTTTATAGCCTCGATCGGGCGAGAGTCAAGCCTTTATTCCCGCTTTCAAAAGTCTTTGAGTGCGGGAGTCAAGTTTCGTATTCTTCCGCACTGGATGAATGTGTAACGGAATAGAGCCTTTTCAAATACAATTGGGCGGCTTTATCGTCCGGATAGACTTTGATGACTCGATCGAAAAATTCCTTTGCTTCCGCATAGGAATTGGCGTAAAAGCATTTTACGGCGGATTCGTAATCGGACTTCGTCTTCAATTTCAAATCCTGAAATTCCTCCTCGTCTCCGTCGATAATCTCGTAAACGGAAACGGGTTTCTGCTTTCCCTTGACCTTAACCCTGTCCAAAAAGCGGAAATGAAACTTACCACTGTCCTTGACCGCTTCCACGGTACTCTCACTCACCGCGATTCTGGAACCGTAAATCTTGGTCAAACTTTCGATTCTCGAGGCGAGATTCACCGTATCGGAGATCACGGTCCCTTCCAATCTCTCCTCCGCACCTATCGTCCCTAACATCAAAGATCCTGAATGTATTCCTACTCCGATCTGGATCGGGATATAACCCTGATTGTTCCGATGTGCGTTATACTCTTTCAGATACCTTTGCATTTCCACACCGGCTGCTACGGCATCCAGAACGCTCTTTTCGAACAAGGCCATGATCGCGTCACCGATGAACTTATCGATGAACCCGTTATGCCTTTGAATAATGGGGCTCATGCGACTCAAATAGGAATTGATGAAATTGAAATTCTCCGCCGGAGTCATCAACTCCGACAAGGTGGTAAAAGATCGAATATCGCTGAACAAAACGGCCATATCCTTTTGGATCTGATCTCCTAACTTCACATCCAAGATCGATTCCTTGCCCAGATTCGCCAAAAAATCCCGAGGAACGAACCTTGCGTAAGATTCCGTTAGGATTTTCTGCATCTCCAGAGTCTTTGCCTGGGCTTCTTCCTTTTCTTTCTTGATCATATTGATTCGCGAGGCCAAAGCGAACGAGAGAAGAACCACCTCCAATCCCGCCCCGATCTGAAGACCGTAATTGGTAAGAAAGACATCCGGAAGGATTGCGAAAGATTTCAAACCGTACAATATCCCTCCGGAAAGCAGAGTAAGCCAAGCGACCAGGTAGTAAACCGCCGGTTTATAACCTTTTCTTAATACGTAAAACGCGCACCCTAATATCAAGGGGACATTCAACATCGCATAAACCGCAAGCATCCAAAGAATGGAGGAAATCTTAACGAAAATCGAAACGACCGTAAGCAGGAGACCTAGAATGCTCGAAACAATCAGCACCTTATCCACTCTCGGAACGTTCTCGAAAGTCATTAGGAAGTAGCGGGAAAAAAGGATGACGAATACCGGCAAAAGCGGAATGAGGAACGTAGGAGCGTAGCTGGCCAGCCAAATGGAGTCGGGCCAAACGAATTGAAACGCCAGTCCGTTGAGACTCATCTGAAGTAGACCGAACGTGACGATGTATAAGACGTAAAAGAAATAACTTAGATCTTTTACTGTAAAGAATAGAAATAGGTTATAAAGAGCCATCACGAATATAAGGCCGTAATACAATCCGAAAACGAACTGTTCCGTCGCGTTACGGTTCGCAAAAGCCTTTTCGCTCAAAATCTGCATCGGAAGCGAGATCGTGCTCTCCGATTCGATGCGAAGGTACAGAACGGATTCCTTATCCAAGTCATCCTCTCCATGAAATGGAAGCTCGAATATGAAATTTCTGTGATTGATTGCCCGCTCCGAAAAGGGCAATTTGTCCCCCGCTTTCATAACCGAATACCCTCTCTCGGATGGGAAGTATAAGTCGACGTGATCAAGGACGGGATGACTGATTTCTAAGTACCAACTTCGTACTTTCTGGGAATGATTCCGAACCGGGATCCGTATCCAGTATGTATATTCGGTGATTCCGAAATTCGTCTTTTCTGGAACGGAAAAAACGACGCCTCGCTCCCCGTCGCCGACGACATCCTTTATTGTTAGATTTTTGCTTTTGTCCACGTAAAAAGTCACAGCTTTGGCGACCTCGTACAGGTCTTTTTCATCATTCAATATGATTTCATTTGCTTCAGCAAAGAGAGGTATTACGGGGAAAAGAAAGACGACGAATAAAACTCTGACAATGCCATAAATCATATTATTTTTGAATTCCTAAAGCTTTCGAAATCAGCCGGTCAAAGACTCGAGTAGGTAAATATTTCGGAAGAATCGTATCCGTCAAGAAGCTACTTTTTAGGAAGTACCTGGTTTTTGGGCGTTCGCTTAACAGAGCCTCTAGAGTCGCGGCGACTACCTTCCTCATAGGAACTCCCGATCTGGCTTTTTTTTCGTTTATTTGGATGAATTTTAAAAGGGAATCCTTATATTCGGATCCGACGGAGATCTTATGCAGACCTTCGTTTATTTTGTCGGTTAATGGTGTTAAAATGGAGCCGGGAAGGATCGATATCACATCGATCCCATAAAGCTGTAACTCGCGGCGAAAACCGTCCGTTAAGGCCTCCAATCCGTATTTGGATACGGAGTAGGCGGCAAGAAAAGGGAATGTACGCGTTCCGCTAAGAGAACTGATATTGACCACCCTGCCGGGAGGAAGCTCGGAATTCCTTCTTCCTCCTATGAGGGGAAGAAATTTCTGAATCACGGTAAAAGGACCGACAAGATTGATTTCTAGTTGGTTCCGAAAGGAGGAAACCGGTAATTCGGATAGGGGTCCGGGAATTACCACACCGGCATTATTTATGATTCCTTTAAGTCCTTTGCCCTTGAGTTCCTTTGTTACGATTTCCACCGATTTCTGTATTGCCCATTCGTCGGTAACGTCGAAGTGTAAGGGAAAAAATCTATCGCCGAACTTCTCCTTCAAAGCGATTCCCTGCTCTTCGGAGCGCAAACTACCGAAAATGTGAAACCCCTTTTGGACCAAGGCTTCCGTCAACGCCAATCCTACTCCGGAATTCACACCGGTAATAAGTACAGAATCCATAGGCACATTTTTCACAATTCGGGAACACGTGCAAATTATTTATTGCTTTTTTAGAAAATTCCAATATTCATGCCAGCCATGACTGGAATCGGCCATTTATCCTCTGCTTTCTTATTAAAATCCAAGTTCAAAGAGACTCCTATCTGGATTTTACTCATCGGAGCCGAAGTAGTGGAATTACTATGGGTTCTGCTGAATCTAAACCCTTTTGGATTTTCTCCTGCATTGGAATTTATGAAAATTGAAATTCCCTTCCTATATATCGGGGATATGAAATTGCTCAGCCAACAGTATTCCCATTCCCTTTTCGGAGGGGTCGCAATCGGGATCGTCTTCTTTTTCCTACTCAAGTTTTTCGAAAAAAACTGGACCCTAAACTACCTCCCCATCGCGCTGATCGTAAGCGGCCATTGGTGCTTGGATTTTCTAGTACACGACCACGATCTACAGATTTTTCCTCTCACAGGCTCGATGAAAGTAGGCCCTCTTTATTCCTTCGATCTTGCCGCCCCCGAATTGGGCATCAGTGCTACCATACCCTTGCTCGGTTTCAGCATACAAGCCTGCTTTTCATTACTTTGCGTTTACGTTTTCCTTAGAAATTTCCGTTTCACGAATCCGGGAAGGAAAAAAGTTTTCCTAATCGGAATCGTAGTTTTGAATCTTTTCGCCTTACCTATTTTCATAAAAGGCTGCATGACCTTTCTTATAAAATCGGAGAACTGGATGGCCTTTATGGTATTAGCGGATATGGTTTTTTCCGGGGTCTTGCTTTTTTATCTTTCCAAGACTTCCATTTCGAATACCGCCTAAGACGAAACGAATCCCAACTAGGATTCTTCATTTCCGCGAATGGGATTTTATGAATTCCAGGATTTTCGGAAAAACATCCTTATCGCTGTTTTTGCCCATTAACGTATCCTGGTGTCCATAACCTTTAGCTATGAATAGCTCGTTTCTTACGTTCGGTTTTAATCTTTTAAGAACGTCATGCGCGATTATATTGGAATCCTTGAATACTTTGTTCTTATCTCCCGTGATGAACAGGATCGGCGTCAATATTTCTGCGGCGTGTTCGAGATAGTTGTTAGGCAAAGAATCGTACGATTTGTTTAAAACTTCGTATTTCACGATTACTTTTCGAAAGACGGATTTCCGGATCTGCCGGTGATAGTTCATAGACGTCGCTCCGAAAAGATCCCCAACTCTTCGATGCGTGATCGAAGGGAGATTCTCGTGTTCATAACAAGCCGGCCACCCGGTTCCCCACATAAGACTTAGCATGTGACAAGCCGGATTATCGCATTCCGTATGGAACAAACTGATGAATTTGGAAAAAAGCTTTCCTCTGGCCGGACCCGGAAGATAGGACCAACGCGGGTTTACGTTCGGAAAACGGAAAACGTTCTCTATTAGGAACGGTGCGAACATGAGTTTGATCTTGGACCAAGTGGCGACGTTCGGAGTCAAAGAAACGCTGTTGGAAGTCACACTTGCGATACCGTCTATTTTTTTGGAAAACAGACTCATAAAGAAAGTAATGGATCCTACGCAATGCACGATAAAATGAATTCTCTTATCCTTTCCGACTTCCGATCTTACCTTTTCCACTGCGGCCGGAACGTCGTATAAGGCGATATCGTCCAAATTATAACGATGAGGAGTCAGATTGTATCCAAATCGTAGACTTCCACGCCAATCGAAACTCCAAACATCGGTATAACCGTTTTCATGCAGATAGGTGACCAGATTCTTATGTTCGGGCATGATGAACATATCCGAAGAAGTGGTCAGCCCGTGCATCAGCACGATCACGTCTTTACATTCTTTTTTCTTAAATCGCAACAAGCTTAAGGAGAGTTTGTCCGCCGTGGTAACATAATGGGTGGTTACTTCGGAATTTTTTACGCCTTCCAATGTGAATAAAGGGATTTCCCTTTCTTTCCAAAGCTCCGGTTCTGCTTTGGCCCAATGAGCGGCATATACTTCCCAGAGATTTCCCGCGAACAATTCTCCGAATGTAAGCAATGCGCTTTTTCTTTCCTCGAAAGTTTTTCCGTCCGAACGGAAAGTGGTCATCTGCTTGATGAAATCCAGTTCTTTGATATGGAGAATGCCTTCGGCGATCCTCACGGCTTTCGCTTCCAACTTTTCTTCTACGAATCCCTTGAAAATCCGCGTATAAAGTGTAGAAGTGTCGCTCCAGATGCGGAGAATTCCGTCGTCCTTGACGATCTTATGCCCGCTCAAAGTGAATTCCTCTCCTTTCGAATTCCTGAGGAAGAGCCTATATTGCATATTTTTAATGTTCTTCGAAGGAGTGCCCTTATCTACGAAACAATTGAACGTCCCCTTGACTACAGCCAAACGACCGCCCAAAGCGGCGCTTTCTACCCAGCCGATCGCTTCCCCGCGTTCGGCAGGATCATAGACGAAGAAGGCGACGTCTTTGATTCGGATCGTCAGATGGAACATCAGATAATTTTTTTCCTTCTTCCCTGCAGCGTAAGAGTCTTCGTAAGACGCTTTCGGAGAGAAGGTCACATAACCTTTCATTTCCTCGGTGAATTCGAGACTGACCGGAGAAGAGAGAGAAGGTGTGGTTTTGGGCGCTTTCTTTCTGATCGTCATGATAATCGCATCCTAATTTGTCTCTATTAAAGCTTTGCCGACGGTTTTATTTTTGTGATCGCTTCCGCAACTCGTTCGGACAATGCGGAAATCGTCATGGATGGATTGGCGCCGACGGCTGAGGGAATCAAACTCCCGTCTGCGACGTACAACCCTTTGTAATGAAAGACCTGTCCGTACGTTTTCGGATCGGAAGAGCAAACCCCTTCCTGAGGCGAAGTTGCGAGCACGCATCCTCCAAGCGGGTGAACGGTAACGTTGTTCCGTATAGGCCAGGCCCAGGTAGGAAGAGGAAAATTCGATTCGGCTTGCGTAAAGGAAGCGAATTTCTTCGTTACTTCCAGAATCGAATCGTACAGAGACATACTGTTTTTCTGAGGCCAGAAAATCGCGAGAGATTTTCTTTTTTTATCCAGATGCATTTCACCGTCGGATTTATCGACTCCCATGCAAAGTAAAACTGCCGAAGTGTAGGAAATATCCCCTTTTAAGGTCTCTCCGATCAAAAAGCCGATGCGACCGAAAATTTTTCCGTTTATGAATCGTTTGAAGATCTCGCCGGCCATTTTCAAAAAGAATCCGATGCGAAGAAACCAGGGAATAGCTCCTTCGACAAAATACGAAGCGAATACAGGATAGCTCGCGTCTTCGAGAACGAACGCCCGATTGGAATCATAATTTTTGAATAGATTGTAATCGGTATATTGAGTAATGACAGGACCGTAATTCGGATCTGCGGGGTCTTTTCCTTTTACCACGAAAGAAAGAAAGTCTCCGTTTCCGGAAAAGCGTTTGCCGAGTCGGTCCGAAATCTCCGGCAAAGTTTTGAACTGTTCCTTGCACTTCAGCAAAAGTTCGGTCGTTCCCAAGGTGCCGGCGGAAAGGATTACTCGGACCGCGTCCACGTGCCGAAACGTATCATTCTCCAGGTCTACAAAATGCACCCTGTATCCGAATTCTCCTTTCGAGTTCGCGTCTTCCCCGCCGTCCTTTCCTAAAGGCACGATTTTAACGACTAAATGTTCCGTCCGAATTTCGGCTTTGTATTTGTTCTCGGCAACGAAGAGATAATTCAGGTCTAACGTATTTTTGGAATGCGTATTGCAGCCGATATCGCACTCCGCA
Organism: Leptospira fletcheri; assembly: GCF_004769195.1. NCBI lineage: Bacteria > Pseudomonadati > Spirochaetota > Leptospiria > Leptospirales > Leptospiraceae > Leptospira > Leptospira fletcheri. Next base: position 1,067,219 of record NZ_RQET01000004.1, on the reverse strand, counting down.
CAATATGTACAGGAAGTCTGAACGGCTCCGAATCGGTTTTTTTCCTGCAGCCCTATATCCAAAGGTTTCTTGAAATCGTTTCCGAAAAAGACGTTAATATTCGCCAATTTGGATTCTCGTCCTGCGGATTTCGCGAACTTCTCGTACAATTCCGTTCGAACCACTCTTCTTCTTTCGTCTCCATTTCGAGGAATGGGACGGGAACCGAGAACATCTTTCACTATTTTGTAATAAGGATTCAGATCTTTTCTCTTAGTACCGGTAGGCCAACGTTCGTCGAAGACATGATCCGGGGGCTCCAAAAATACGTTCGCGTAAATCAAGGATCCGCCTCCGAGGCCCGCGGATAGAACGACGTCCATATTCGGATAGTTACGGATATCGAATAGCCCCGTCTCGTTCAGCTTTCTGAATTGCTTTGCTCGATAGGGGTTCGGGTCCGCAGGAATATTCCAGAAATTCTTGGACATGGCATGAGGCGAGCGGGGAAAGGATCCCTTTGGGTATCTTTTGCCTCTTTCTAATATTAAAACTTTCTTACCCCATTTCCTGGAGAGTCTACAGCCCGTAATTGCGCCGCCGAACCCTGAACCGATGATGACCGCCTCGTACAATGGAAACACTCCCCTAGCCTGGAAAAGTTTACTTATTTGTCTTATTTGCCCGATAATTGCAATAATTAATTGCCCTAATTTCCGTATTTTGAATAAATTTCCCCCGGAGAATCCATGAGCCGAATCCAATATATCATCCTTTCGGACATACATCTGGGCGGTTATAATAGCCTATTGACCTTTATCCAGGAAACCCCTCGGAATCCGAACGGTACGAGATACAACGTCGACGCGCAAAAAACCTCTCCCGTGCTTCGGGACCTGGCGGAGTGCATCAAAGAAATCGTAAATTCGATTAACAAAGGGGGAAAACCTCAGATCATCCTACTCGGAGACGTGATGGAACTGGCCCTAGGAGGACTCAACGATGCCTCCATGACATTCGAGCGTTTTCTCGAATGCATGTATAGCCGAAAGAATGCACCCTTTTCCAACCAAATCCTGTATCTTCCCGGAAATCACGATCACCATCTCTGGGAGACCGCTCGAGAAAAGCAGTATGCAAACTATATTTCCAAGTTAAAACCTAAGGAGCATATTTCCGCCCCCTGGCATACGACCAAGATGGTGCATCCCGACCTGATCGAATCGGATCTATTGACCGATCTATTTCGGAGAAACCACAAATCGAAACAGGGAAAGGTGATGATCGCCTATCCGAATTATGAAATTCGAGGAAAGAGCGGAAGGTCCATATTCCTGACCCATGGAAATTTTCTGGAAAACATCTATTCGTTAATGAGTTCAATCCAGAGAATTCTCCTTCCCGAATTAAGCGGATCGGACGGTTTAAAATCGAAAAAAAAATCCGGCTTGTTAAGTCGAATCGCCAAAATGCTGCCGCTTCAGGCAGTACCGGAACCTAACCGACCCGATTCGATTTATGAACTAGAGCACGAAAACTTCGCTTGGATCGATTTCTTTTGGTCCACTTTAGGGAGATCCGGAAAGGTCGGAAAAGGAGTCGGATTGATCTATGATATGCTACAGGACGAAAAAGCGGTCGGAAAACTAAGCGATAACATTTCCGGATATCTATTACGAAAACTGAAAATTCTTCCTTTCTTTAAAACGATCGTACAGTACGCTCTTTCCTTTTTCCTGAAAAAAGCGATCCTGAACGTAGGGCAGAGCGAAAGAGGAATGTCCGATTCTGTCCTAAGCCAGGAAGTGATCGAAAATCTGAACTTTTACCTGGAGACAATCCTTCCGAACCAATGGAAAGAGGAGACGAGGCGCGAATATCCGATTAATTATTCCTTTATATTCGGACACACTCATAAACCTTTCGAAACCCTCTCGGAAGACTTAGGGCTGGAGACTCGATCCGTACCGGTCTTTAACACCGGCGGATGGGTCGTGGACACCATTCAAAAAATGAAGACCCATGGGGGTGCGGTGCTTTTAGTCGACGAGGATGCAAACGTAGTTTCTTTCCATGCTTATACGGAAGGCGACATTCGGCCCTCCTTTCATGTTCCTAAAGGTTACCAGAATCCTCTTTATGCCGACTTACTCGCCAAAGTGAATCTGGAGGGTCGTAGTTTTAAGAAACTATCTCAGTCGATCGCGAGCGAAATCGAGTTAAGAAGAAAGGTGTTAAGGGCTCGAGTGGTGGAGTAAGGCCCCACCCTCTTTGGGCGGGGGCCGGTGCGGTGGTACCCGCGGAGCGGCGCCCCAACGCGGATAGCAGAAATTCTCAAAATGAAAAGCGTTTTTTAGGAAAAGTGATGTAGGAACTCCTACAAGGAATTAGGTGCTATAAATGAATTTGTGATAAAGAGACAAGGGGCACACAGTTGCTACGCCTCTATCTGAACTTGGACGGGGCAACTCTTCTCCCGAATTGCTTTCAATTCGCTCAAAATCTCTGCTCCATTCCTAGTCTTTGCGGCGGCGAAATCCATTTATATGATTTTTCGAGCGCAAATAATGATTCTTATCCGATTTATATTATCTTGATATAGCCTTAACCCACTTATCCCCTATAGGAATGGCGTCATAGATTCGGATGCGCGTATACATTTGTATCTTAGACGAAGACGGGGGAAATTAAGGCAATCATTATGGCGGTAGAATCGGCATTCACGAAGTTAAAGAATCTATAAGATAAAGTACCCCCCATTTTCGATGAATATAGCTTTAAAGCTCCGTCCGCCGGCGTAATCGCAAGGGGTATATCCAGGAAATACATACGGTAAAATAATCCCCGCACCCCCCTCAAATAAAAAAGGGAGGCCATTTTGCCTCCCCAATCCGATTCGGGATTCCGAGCGAATCACAATCCACTCGACCTCTGCAAAGTCCGGCACAAAGCCGGACAACTGCCAAAAACGTTTTACCAGCGATAGTGGCTGAATGCCTTGTTGGCATCGGCCATCTTCCGGATATCTTCCTTTTTCTTGATAGCGGAACCGGTACCTTTTTGTGCTTCGATAAATTCCGCAGCGAGTTTATTCGCCATTCCTTTTTCGTTCCTATCTCTGGAATAACGGATCAGCCAGCGTATCCCCAGAGCCAAACGACGTTCCGGACGAACTTCGATAGGAACCTGATAGGTCACTCCCCCAACCCGACGCGATTTTACCTCGACTTGAGGCTTCACGTTTTCGAGAGCTTCTTTGAAAGTGACGTACGGATCGTTTCCTGTCTTTTTCTGGATCAATTCTAAAGCGTTATAGAACAGTTTTTCCGCTACGGATTTTTTACCGTCCACCATAAGGCAGTTGATGAATTTGGCGATATGTGCATCCCCATAAACGGAATCCGGTTGGATCTTGCGGGGCTCGACTTTTCCTCTTCTTCTGGACATTCCCTAACTCCTCGTTACGCCTTAGGCTTCTTCGTTCCGTATTTGGAACGGCCCTTACGACGTTTATCGATACCAAGGGTATCCAAGGTACCACGGATAATATGATAACGAACCCCTGGAAGGTCTTTGACCCTTCCTCCGCGGATCAGCACCACGTTGTGCTCTTGCAGGTTATGTCCCTCACCTGGGATATAAGCGGTCACTTCGATCCCGGTGGTCAAACGCACCCTCGCTACTTTTCTCATAGCAGAGTTCGGTTTCTTAGGTGTGAACGTGGTCACCCTAGTACATACGCCCCTGCGTTGGGGGCTACTCTTGAGGGCGGGAGATTTAGATTTATTCTTCTGCTTCTTCCGGCCGTGGCGTATCAATTGGCTAATTGTAGGCATGAATCCCTTCTATTTTTAGGCGGGTGACGACCCGATTTTACCAGATCGTCAGTACCCTCTCCATTGTAAATCTCTTTAGTTCTCCGTATCTTCCGGTATCGCAGGGGGAATTTCTTCCTCTTCGACCTCGATCGGTTGATCTAGATCTCCGTAAGTTTCCTTAAAGACTGCGACGTCTCGATACTTCCTCATTCCGGTTCCCGCAGGAATCATGTGACCGATAATCACGTTTTCCTTAAGTCCCAGAAGGTTATCCGTCTTTCCTTTAATCGCGGCATCCGTTAGAACCTTGGTGGTTTCCTGGAAGGACGCTGCGGAGAAGAAAGACTCGGTATTCAACGACGCTTTGGTCAAACCGAGCAGAATCGGAACAGATTGCGCCGGAGAACCCCCTTCGGTGACGACCCTTTTATTTTCCTCTACAAAGGCGAAACGATCCACTTGCTGTTGGTTTACGAAAGAAGTATCGCCCGAGTCGGTGATCAACACTTTGCGCATCATCTGACGTACGACCACCTCGATGTGCTTATCGTTGATATGCACCCCTTGCAGTCGATAAACCTCTTGGACCTCTTGGACCAGATACACCTGCAGAGCGGTGACACCCTTCACACGAAGGATATCGTGCGGATCCAGGTTCCCATCGTCCAACTGATCCCCACGTTTGACAAAGTCTCCGTGACGAACTCGAAGTTGTTTTCCGATCGGGATGGTAACCTTAACTTTGTCCATATCCGGGTTATCGGGAACGATATACAGGACTCGTTTTTCTTTTACGACCTCTCCGTTATCCTCGATTTTCCCGTCCATTTCCGCCAAGGTAGTGGCGTCTTTCGGACGACGCGCTTCGAAGAGCTCGTCCACACGAGGAAGACCTCCGGTGATGTCCCTGGTTTTTTCAGCGACGGTCGGAATTTTGAAGAGAATGTCTCCCGCTTTTACCTTATCTCCGTTTTGAACGGACAGAATCGCATCCACGGGAACCAGATATTCTTCACGAGTTCCGCCGGTCGCGACCACGATTCTTGGTACGAGTTTTTCCCTACGTTGCTCGATAACCTTGTAAATAACGTTCGAGGTTTTGATGTCCTCGTCCCGGCGAAGGTTCTTACCGACTTCCAGATCGACCCAAGATGCGACGCCCTCGACTTCGGTGACTCCGATCTCGTTGTATGGGTCGAATTCCGCAAGAGCTTGGTTCGGCTCGGTGATGTCGCTTACTTTGGCATTCAGAGTTGTTCCCGTTTTGACCGGGACCACCGCCTCTTCTCCAAGGATCCGGAAGAGACCGTTATCGATCTTAACCGTTCCTGGAGCTTCGGAAGTGACGTTTTCTCCGGAAGCAAGAGTCGCGACCAATTCGCCCTTGTCCACTTTCTGTCCGTCCTCCACCCTCAGGTTGGTAAGATCGGAAGCTTTGAACTGTTGGATCAACCTTTGGACCACGATGGATCCGCGACGAGTAAAGACGATCCCCCGATCCGCAGTGGAAAGAGTACGTCCGTTGATTGCGTTTACTACTGCGCGATAACCGACTTTGTGTTCCTTTTCTTGGACCTTGGCGGATGCCGCACCACCGATGTGGAAGGTACGCATGGTCAACTGTGTACCCGGTTGGCCGATGGATTGCGCGGCGATGGTTCCTACCGCCTCTCCAATCTCTGCCGGAGTCAGACGAGCCATGTCCATACCGTAGCATTTTATGCAAATTCCCCAGCGAGCTTCGCAGGTAAGAGGGGAACGAACTTTGATCCTTTCGTAACCTAGGTTCTCCAGCTTCTGTCCCACTTCTCTGGTGATCAGGGTGTTTTTCGGATAAACCACGTTCTCGGAAACCGGATCGACGATATCTTCGGCGGTATAACGGCCGAAGACGCGGTCACTAAGAGAAACGATGACGTTCTCCCCTTCTTTAACGGTTCCTAAAGTGATGGATTCCTCCGTTCCACAGTCGTCTTCCGTAACGATCACATCTTGGGAAATATCCACCAAACGACGAGTTAGATATCCGGCGTCCGCGGTTTTCAAAGCGGTGTCCGCGAGACCCTTCCGAGCTCCGTGAGTGGAGATGAAGAATTCCAACACGCTCAATCCTTCGCGGAAGTTGGACCGGATAGCCAACTCGATGATTTCTCCGGAAGGCTTGGCCATGAGTCCCCGCATTCCCGCCAACTGACGAATCTGCTGTTTGGAACCCCTCGCTCCGGATGCCGCCATGATAAAGACCGGATTGTATCCGCCCTTGTCCTTTTCCAATTCCTTGAACATGGAGTCGGTGATCAGATCGTTGGTCTTAGTCCAGATCTCGATCACTTTCTTCTTACGTTCCTCGTTGGTGATGATTCCCTTGCGATACTCGCCGTCGGCACGCTCCACTTCCTTGTTCGCGTCCCCTACAAGGGTGACTTTTCCCGGAGACACTCGGATGTCCTCGATGGAGATGGTCGGGCTAAAGATCGTAGCATAACGATATCCTAATTTTTTGATATCGTCCAACATCAGGACGGTTTGGGCCGGGCCGTATTTCTCGTAAACTTCCGCGATAATCCTGTTGGTCTCCTTATCGGAAAGCGCACGGTTCACGTAAGGATATCCTTCCGGCAACACTGTGTTGAAGATCAATCTTCCCGGAGTGGTTTCCAGGATCTTACCTTGGTGAAGAACGGAAACTTTGGTCCGATATTCGATCACTCCCCGATCGATCGCATAGATCACCTCGTCCAAATTCGCGAAGGACTTGAGGGGGACTCCCGCTTCGGAGGGAAGCTCGGAAGTTAGATAATAAATTCCTAATACGATATCCTGGGTCGGACCGCAGATCGGGTGTCCATTGGCCGGATTCAGAATATTGTGCGGAGAAAGCATCAGCATCCACACTTCCAACTGAGCTTTCGGCGTCAGCGGAACGTGAATCGCCATCTGGTCTCCGTCAAAGTCCGCGTTGAACGCGTGGCAGACGAGAGGGTGCAGCTTGATCGCCTTCCCTTCCACTAGGACAGGCAAAAAGGCTTGGATTCCCAGGCGGTGCAAGGTCGGAGCACGGTTCAGCATGACCGGGTGTTCTTTTACTACCGTTTCCAGAACGTCAAAGACCTCTTTTTCTTCCGCCTCGACTTTCTTCTTGGCGGATTTGATGTTCGGAGCCAGGTCCAGATCCACCAAACGTTTCATGATAAAAGGCTTAAATAGTTCCAGAGCCATCTTCTTAGGAAGACCCATCTCGTGGTATTTCAGCTCGGGACCGACCACGATCACGGAACGACCGGAGTAATCCACCCTCTTACCCAGAAGGTTTTGGCGGAAACGGCCTTGTTTTCCTTTCAACATATCCGAAATGGATTTAAGAGGACGGTTCCCTTTTCCTTTTACGGTTCTTTTACGACGGCTATTATCGAAAAGAGCGTCCACAGCTTCCTGCAACATCCGTTTTTCGTTCCGGACGATGATCTCGGGAGCTTTCAGAGCGAGAAGACGTTTTAGACGGTTATTCCTGTTGATTACACGACGATACAGGTCGTTCAGGTCGGAAGTCGCAAAGCGACCGCCTTCGAGTTGGACCATAGGACGGAGTTCCGGCGGAATCACGGGCACTACGTCTAGCACCATCCATTCCGGACGGTTTCCGGAATCCCGGAACGCTTCCAGTACTTCCAAGCGTTTCAGAATCCTTTTGTCGGTGATCTTTTCCTTGTCCTGGATCTTTTGGCGGATAATGCGTGCTTCCGCATCGACGTCTATACGAGAAAGAAGTTCCTTGATCGCGTCCGCTCCGATTCCGGCTACGAATTTATCGCCGTATTCGTCCAGGTATGCGTGGTATTCCTCTTCGTCGATGAGCTCTCCCCTATTTCTACCTGTATCGGCCGGGTCGATGATCACGTATTTTTCGAAGTACAATACGCTCTTGAGCTGATTGATGGTCATGTCCAAGAGCAAACCCATACGGGAAGGAACGGAACGATAGTACCAGATATGGGACACAGGGGCCGCCAATTCGATATGCCCCATGCGTTCGCGACGTACCTTGGAGTGAGTTACTTCCACGCCGCATTTGTCGCAAACCACTCCTTTGTAACGGATGGATTTGAATTTACCGCAGTAACATTCCCAATCCTTGGTGGTCCCGAAAATTTTCTCGCAGAACAAACCGTCCCTTTCCGGCTTCAGGGTCCGATAGTTGATGGTCTCCGGTTTTTTGACTTCCCCGTAGGACCATTCTTTAATCCTTTCGGGGGAAGCTAATCTGATTGTAATGGATTCGAAGTCGTTATTGGATCTCATTCTACCCGTCCTTAAGCGTTCTCGATCGTCTCGAATTTAATCTTCTTCTTGCTCTTGGAATATTCGTCCTCGTAATCCGAGATATCCACCGTATTCCCTTCGGAGTCGGTGATGACGATATCCAGGGCAAGTCCCCTGAGTTCCTGTACTAATACGTTGAAGGATTCCGGAATTCCAGGTTTGATGGAATGGATTCCTTTTACGATCGCCTCATAAATTCTCGCCCTTCCCAACATGTCGTCGGACTTGATGGTGAGGAGCTCCTGCAGAGTGTGGGAAGCTCCGTATGCCTCCAGCGCCCAAACTTCCATCTCTCCCAAACGTTGCCCACCGAACTGAGCCTTACCGCCCAGAGGCTGCTGAGTTACGAGAGAGTACGGTCCTGTGGAACGAGCGTGGATCTTATCGTCCACCAAGTGAGCCAGCTTCAACATGTAGATGTATCCGCAGAACACTTCGTTCATGAACGGGAGACCGGTACGTCCGTCGTACAATTTGAATTTGGAACTGAGAGGAAGGTTTGCTTCCTTGCAGTATTTCTCTACGTCCGCCTCCGTGGCTCCGTCAAAGACCGGGGTCTCGAAATTGATTCCGAGTCGGCTCGCAGCAAGACCCAATTGGGTTTCGAAAATCTGGCCGAGGTTCATCCGGGAAGGAACTCCCAAAGGATTCAGTACGATATCCATCGGAGTGCCGTCTTCCATATAAGGCATGTCCTCTTCGGCCATGATCCTCGCGACGACACCCTTGTTTCCGTGACGACCGGCCATCTTATCTCCGACCAGAAGTTTACGCTTGCGCGCAACGAAGACCTTGACCATCTCTTCCACACCTGCGGGAAGTTCGTCGCCCTTCTCGCGGGAGAAGCGCTTAATATCGATGACGGTTCCTTCGAAGCCGTTCGGCATACGGAGGGAAGAATCCCTTACCTCTTTCGCCTTTTCCCCGAAGATGGAATGCAGAAGTTTGTATTCCGGCGTCAGATCGGTTTCCCCTTTCGGAGTCACCATCCCGACGAGAATGTCTCCCGGTTTCACTTCCGCCCCGATCCGAATCACTCCGGATTCGTCTAGATCTCGGAAGGCCTTATCGGAAAGATTGGGAATATCACGGGTGATCTGTTCTTGGCCCAGCTTGGTTTCCCGAGCTTGGATCTCGAATTCCTCGATATGAATGGAGGAGAAAATGTCGTCCTTCACTACCTTTTCGGAAATGAGAATGGCGTCCTCGAAGTTGTATCCTTCCCAAGGCATGAACGCTACCAGAACGTTCCTTCCGAGAGCCAGGGTACCGTTGTCCACGGCGGGTCCGTCGGCGAGCACGGTTCCTTTTTGCAGGATATTACCGAGCTCGTCCATTCTCTCCCCGGACACGATCTGTCCGGCGAGCGTCGTTCCCCTACGAACCTCTTCCCCGTTGGAAATGATCGGATGGTACTGCTTGGAACCGGAAGTCAGGTTGTATTCCCGGACGCTTCCGTTATCCGCGGTGACTTCGATTTTTTCCTTCGTAACCTTGGACACTTTTCCGTCGATCTCGGAATGGATGACTCCGACCACCGGAGTCTGGTTAAAACAGGTTCCCTGGTTGGTCTTTTTGAATTTCGTAAGATCGTAGGTATCGGATTCCTTTCCGCCCTTCTGCTCGATTATGACCTTTTCCGCGTCCACGTATTTTACGTATCCGTCATGTTTCGAGATGATACAGATCCGCGAATCGTAAGCCGCGCGGGTTTCCATACCCGTCCCTACATACGGAGCTTCCTGGCGTAAGAGAGGAACCGCCTGACGTTGCATGTTGGAACCCATGAGAGCTCGGTTGGCGTCGTCGTGTTCCAAAAACGGAATCAGAGCGGTCGAAACGGAAACCACCTGCATAGGAGCCAGATCCATGTACTGGATCTCGTTCGGATTCCGGAAAGGGTAATCCGATCTGTGACGAGTAGAAATCAGTTTATTCTTAAACTCTCCTTTCTCGTCCACAGGAGAAGAAGATACCGCGATAAAATGATATTCTTCCTTATCTGCCGTTAAGTATTCGATGTTATTGGAGACCTTACTGTTTTTTACCACTCTGTAAGGAGTTTCCAGGAACCCGTAATCGTTCACTCTCGCATAAGAAGACATGGAGAGGATCAAACCGATGTTCGGACCTTCCGGAGTTTCGATCGGACACATACGGCCGTAGTGGCTGTAGTGGACGTCCCGAACTTCGAAGCCTGCTCTATCTCTGGAAAGACCTCCAGGCCCGAGAGCGTTCAAACGACGTTTGTGCGTGAGCTCCGCCAAAGGATTGGTTTGATCCATGAATTGGGACAGTTGGCTGGAACCGAAGAACTCGTTGATGACCGCAGTGATCGGTTTGATGGAGATGAGAAGTTGCGGAGTTTGGGTTCCGACTTCTTGGACCGTCATACGCTCTTTGATCACGCGTTCCACACGAGTAAAGCCTACTTTCAGCTGGTTCGCGATCAGCTCACCGACCGAACGAATCCTACGGTTTCCTAGGTGGTCGATATCGTCCGGATAGTAATTCTCGGTTTCTGAGATCAGATTCAAAAGGTAGCGTACGGTCTCGATAATGTCCGCGGGGCGTAGAACCCTTTCGCTCGCATGAGAGAATTCCTTCGGGTTGTTGAACTCGAACTTGCTGTTGATTTTATAACGACCTACATCCCCTAGATCGAAGGTTTTCGGAGAGAAGAAGAGACGGTTCAGTTCCGTTTCCGCGTTTTCGATCGTGGAAGGTTCTCCCGGTCTCATGATACCGTGGAATTTCAGAACGGCATCTTCGTAATCGTTGACTCCGTCTTTTTCCAGACAATTTACGAGAACCGGATTGTCTTTTTCCCTGGGGAATTCCACCAGTTCGACTTCCTTTACCTTCATCTCTTTCAGGATGGAGATATTGTCCTCGTTGATCTTGGAGCCGGCTTCGAGCATCACCTCTCCGGTCTCCATGTTGATCACGTCCGCGATCACGCGGCGACCGATGAGTCGTTTCAACTCCCGGGAACTTCCTCCCGCCAGTTTCGCCTTGGATGCTTTGTAAAAAAGACGAAGGATCTCTTCATTGGTCCCGTGACCGAGAGATTTTACGAGTAGGGTCGCTGGGAATTTTTTCTTCCTGTCGATTTTCGCGACCAGGATTCCCTTGTTGTCCATCTCGAATTCCAACCAGGATCCGCGATAAGGAATCACCCGAGCGGAATACGTGTCTCTTTCCGCATCATAGGAAAAGAAAATACCTGGAGAACGGTGCAACTGGCTGACCACGACCCGCTCCGCTCCGTTAATGATAAAGGTCCCCTGCTCGGTCATCACGGGAAGATCTCCCATGTACACGACCTGCTCGCGGATTTCTCCGGTTTCCTTGATGATCAGGCGGATCACCGCCTTCAAAGGAAGTGCGAAAGTCGCGTCCGTATCCTTGCATTCCTGTGGGGATTTTTTTGGATCACCCAAAACGTAGTGACTGTATTCCATCACCATATCGTTGTTCGGGCTTTCGATCGGGAAAGTTTCGCGGAAAACCGCTTCTAAGCCTTGGCTCTTCCTTTTGGTAGGATCCTTGACTTCGGATTGAAGGAACCAATCGAAGGACTTCTTTTGGATTTGAATCAAGTTGGAAAGGTAGTCCAGATTGGTTATCTTTCCGAAATTTACCCGTTTTCTCTCTACTTGACCATACATCGGATGCCCCCTGATGAAACGTAAAAAATCATAAATTATGTGGATAAAAGCAATAAAGCAAGGAGGTCCAACGGGCCTCCTTGCCTAAGTGAAAGGATTGTAATCTGGTATCTAGGAGACTAGCCCCGAACAGATTAGACAGCCTTGAGTTCGATTTGAGCGCCAACCGCTTCTAATTTCTTTTTGATGTCTTCGGCTTCGGCTTTTGCAACGCCTTCTTTCACCGATTTCCCGCCGGCTTCTACCAGGTCTTTCGCTTCTTTCAAGCCGAGACCGGTGATTTCACGAACTACTTTAATAACTTCGATTTTCTTGTCTCCGAAGCCTTTCAGTACTACGTTAAAGGATGCGGGCTCTTCGGCCGCTCCGCCTGCAGCTGGTGCTGCTCCGCCGACTGCGGCAACTGCTACGGGAGCCGCTGCGGAAATTCCGAACTTCTCCTCCATTTTTTTAACTAGGTCGGCTGCTTCGACCAGGGTCAGCTTGCCGATTTGCTCTAATAACGCTTCAGTGGTAGACATTGGGTGCTCCTTTGATTCCGTATGGTCCTTTATACTAAATGTGTTCTACTGGTTGTTCTTTTCCGCAACCGCTTGGATAGCGCGTGCGAGGCTTGCGATGATCTGGTTGACTCCGGAAGCTATGCTCCGTGCCGGACCGTTGAGACCACCTGCGATCTGAGCCAAGAGTTGTTCTCTGCTCGGCAGACCTGCGATCGCCTCTACTCCGTTCGCATCCAATACCGATCCGTCCAAATAGCCTGCCTTTAGGATCAGGTTCTTATTAGCCTTTGCGTATTCCTTTAGGACTTTCGCTACGGACGGTAGGTTCTCGTTCGAAAAAATAGCCGCTAAGGGTCCTTGGTATTCGGGCCCAAAAGCGATGTTCTTATCCTTATGCTTTTCCGATTCTTTGAGTGCGAGGAGGAAAAGGTTGTTCTTGACTACCTTCATCTCCGAGCCTTCTTTCCGGAGTTTCGCGCGGAGACCGGTGATTTCCTCTACGGTCAGACCGCTGTAGCTAGCGAGGATAAAGTCGCTGCTCTCTTCAAGTTTGCCCTTCAATTGGGCGACTGCTTCGTGTTTTTCCTGGCTGGGCATATTGATTCCTCTCCCTGTCTTCGGACCTTAGAGGGCCGAGTTGACCAGTTCCTTAACGTCGACCTTAATCCCTGCGCCCATAGTCGGCGAGACTGCGAAGGTTTTCAGGTAATCGCCCTTGGCATCCGAGGGTTTGTCCCGGAGAAGGGTTTGAACTACGGTACGAATATTTTCCACGAGTTTCGTTTGGTCAAAGCTGACCTTGCCTACTCCTAGATGGACAACTCCGCCTTTGTCGGGACGATATTCGATCCTTCCCGATTTGAGTTCGCCCACTGCCTTTGCAACGTCGTTCGTAACGGTGCCTGCTTTGGGTTTCGGCATCAAACCTTTGCGCCCCAAGATCGGCCCCAGCTTACCTACATCCTTCATCATGTCAGGAGTAGCGACGCAAGCATCGAAATCCGTCCAACCGCCGGCGACCTTTTCGATCAGATCGGCGTCTCCCACGAATTCCGCTCCTGCGGCCTTGGCTTCGTTCTGCTTATCCCCTTTGCAAAAAACCAAAACACGAACCAGTTTTCCGGTTCCGTGAGGAAGGGAAATCGTTCCCCGGATATTCTGCAGAGACTTATAATTGACTTTCGTTGCGATTTCTATCGTTCCATCGAATTTAGTGTAGGAAGAGGCTTTTGCCAATTCCACCGCTTTTTCGACGGGATATACTTTGGTGCTGTCGATGTTTTCTTTCGCAGCACGATATTTCTTTCCGCGCTTCATCGTTCTTATCCTTCCACCGAGACGCCCATAGAACGGCAAGTACCTGCGATGATCTGAACCGCAGCGTCCAAATCATTGGCGTTGAGGTCTTCCATTTTGGTTTTTGCGATCTCTTCGAGCTGTTTACGAGTGATCTTTCCCACCTTTACGGTGTGAGGGGTAGCGGAACCGGTCTCTAAACCGATCGCCTTCTTCACCAGAAGAGCCGCCGGGGGAGACTTGGTAATGAACGTGAAACTCCGATCGGAGAACACTGTGATGACTACGGGAAGCTTGAGGCCGATCTGGGCCTTAGTCCTTTCGTTGAATTGCTTGCAGAACTCCATGATATTCAAACCGGCCTGACCGAGGGCGGGGCCTACGGGAGGCGCCGGGTTGGCCTTACCAGCTTCCACTTGGAGCTTGATCTGCTTTACGACTTTCTTTGCTGCCATTGGCGAAACACCTTATTTGTTTCTCCCGGTACCCCCACCGGTCAGGGTTCGGTTTTGACCTGCAGATAATCCAATTCCACAGGGGTGGATCTTCCGAAAATCTCCACCTTCACTCTGAGCCTTCCCTTGTCGGGGAAGATCTCATCTACGACTCCGGTAAAGTTGGCAAACGGTCCGTCGATGATCTTCAGACTGTCTCCAACCTTGAACAACAACCTCGGAGCGGCTGGCTCCTCGGATTTGAGTTCTCCCGATTCCGCAAACAGGTTTTTGACCTCGTCGACGGAAAGGGGCTCTGGGCCACCGTCTTTCGAACCAACAAAGGTCGAAACCGACGGAAGGCTCTGGATCATGAAACGCAAATCGTCGTCCATGTCCATTTCGATTAAAACGTAACCCGGCATCAGTTTCTTCTTGGAAACCTTCTTTTTGCCGTGTTTCATCTCGGCGACATCCATGGTAGGGATGCGAATTTGCGGGATCTTATCCTCCAGTTTCCGCTGGGTGACCAGTTTCTCCAAATTCTTCTGCACCTTATTCTCGTGACCGGAATAGGTCTGCAGCGCGTACCATTTCAATTCACCCATGATGACTTCCTTTGCCGCCTCGCTTCCCTATCCTTACAGATTCCAAAATCCGGTGAGAAGCCGAACAAAGGCCATATCCGAAAGAAAAAGGAACGTGGAGAAGAAGAGAACTGTCCCCAAAACCACGAAGGTGGATTGAACCACTTCTTGGCGATTGGGCCACTGGACTTTTTTCAGTTCTTCGCGGCATTCTTGTATAAAAGCGTTTAACTTCACTCGTTTCCTTCCTGTGCTTTGGCGCTCACCAAACAACCGTTCCTTGCAGGCCCGGAGAGAATCGAACTCCCACCAAGGACTTTGGAGATCCTAGTTCTACCATTAAACTACAGGCCTTTAAAATCGTAAAACTAGCCCTCTACCAGGCTTGAACTGGTGACCCCTTCCTTACCATGGAAGTGCTCTACCGCTGAGCTAAGAGGGCATGTCTTGCTATCCGCTCCCAGGTAGGGAAGCTAGAAATACACAGTATTTTTGCCCTGGGTCCTAGGTCAAGGTTTTAGCGGTTGGATTCCATTCGTTTGGCACTATTTATGCTAGGAGGAAAAGAAGATGAGATTTTCCGGAAGGAAACTTTAATCTTATGTCGCATTCTCAGAAACTGCGAGAAAATTCTAGGCAGGCTTAGAAGGTCCGGGCGGAAGTGCCGGTCACTTCTCCTTCCACGACTCCGCAGGTTCTCATAATCGGAACCGTGGGGAAAGGTAGAAAAAGCATAAAAACCGTCCAGGGCGGAAAGAAATCGATCCCGTCTATGTAGATCACTGCGTTTTTCAATCGCATGGAATGCTTTTCGTCCGTGCTTGGATCCGCGATAATATCGTTCCAAGAAGCCGGAAAAGGACGGTTGTACCAAAATAAGGCCACGAAAGAGTACATGCATTTCCGAAATTGAACCCGATTCGGCTGCGGATTTTCGGCTTTTTCCGCAGGAATTTCCCCGTTCGGATGAAGCTGCACCCTGCGAATATACCCTTTTTCATAAAGACAATTCTGTAGAAAAAGTAGGAGCACAAGAAGGATCAGAATCGAGCGATTCATTTCTTTTTTCTCTCCGGAGTGTATTCGATCTGCCAACACCCCGATCGGTGCTCGAAGTGCACGTCGTTAAACGCCACGATTTTCGGATCCTTCTTCATTTCTTCGCGGAGGGCTTCCACGAGCACATCGGTTTTGGCTCTGTGAATCCCGACTTGGAAAGCGTTCAAGAACATTTTGTCGCAGATCTTCGTGCTTACACGCTCCGCGGCAGCCATCGAAGCGCTTGCCTCGTATTCCGCTCCGATCGTCAATTCGTTGAAATGCCCGAGCACCTTTCTTCCGTAACAGTCGTTCGAAAGACAGGACGCGATTCCTAAAAAACAGAATGAAAGAATCCGTTTCGATCCCATGTTTAACTGAAAGAATTTCGTTTATCAATAAAGAAGTCAAGAGCCATTCCCTACTTTTTCTTTTTTGTAAACTGATCCTTCCCTTAAGGACGGAAAAAAATGAAACGGGTTTGTAAAACGAAAAAGAGATATTCAGAAATCCGAAAACAGGTTCCACCCGAGACTCGGAAATAATAAGCGAAATATAAGAACTCTATAGGACCCGATGTAATTGCGGAATTTTCCGAGAACCGGACCGCTGTGCCTACGGAACAAAGAGAATCATTTCGGAAACGAGGAAAACGAGCCGGAAACGACTCCCCTATTTTTTCCTTCCGGAATGCGGGAAGGATGCAAGGCCCAAGATTTATCGGGATCTAAACTCCGGAAACGAACCGCAGATATTCCCTTCTCCTTTATGAATTTAGAATATTCCTCCGCGACAACCTCCTCATTTTCCGTAAATCGGTCCGGCTTTCCGTCTTCGTCCGTATCGATCTCCATTCGAACCGGAGGATAAATCCAAAGATTCACTCCTTGCTTTCCATCCGTATTCGATTCGATTCGTGCGACTGTTCCCGTTAGCGCTTGAGGAACCGCATTCCAATTATAATAGATCGAGGTTTCAAAGACTCCGTCCCCGTTCGTATCCAGCAAATCTACGATCCGGAAATTGTTCGGTCCGTAGTAGGATTTGGTATCTACTGCATTTCCTGGCTTCGTAATCTGCTCTCTATAAAGGATATTCGATTTGTCCGATCTTTTCGGATCCGTGCTGACCCATTGCCAAGTATCGGCTTGGCCGGATCTATGTTCGTCGATTTCTACAAAGACGATCTTCCCCGTATTCCTGTACCGAAAGGAATGCACATTCGGTTCCGCCTGGGACGCCGCGGAAAAATCGATCGTCTCGAACGGAGACCGGCAGGCATAAAGGAGGAAAATGGACGCGACAAACGGCGAAAAAAGAAATCGGAAAGGCCGAGCTGTCCCTCTTTCGAAAGACGAAATCCTCTCGGACGCAAATGGGCAAAAAAGAAAAATCACTCTAAAACCTATCGATTGGATTTTGCCCTCTTACATTCAAGAAGGACGAAAGAAACCTCCTCCAGGGCAATTTTAGTCCGTTCAGCTCCTTTCCCTGATTTGCAAAAACCCGTTACTTTTCCCTACTTTCCAGCAAGGCAATACGGTAAATTCGGCATAAAAAGCGACCTGACAGACCTTCCCCTCGATTTAACCCAGATTAAGGCAAAATCAACCATAAAATTATTTTATAAAATAATTTATTATTTAATAGACAAAAATAAAACCGATCCGACAAACTAGCCCAGAAATAACGCCCAATGGAGATAAGATATCGTATGGGAAAAATAAAATTCATCGGATTCGCATTTCTATGCATTTCCGTATTCGCAAATTGTGCCAAGAAACACGACAATAAGGACCAAGAAACGATTGCCGCTTTGCTTCTATTGACTTCGGGAAATTGCGCGCAGACCCAAAAAATTGCAGCGAATAGCTACATGTCCACACTCACCCCTGTTCCTTCCAGCTCCTGCAACCAGGCAACGATTTTCGGAACGGATCCGAATTCGACGCAGGCAATCGGAGTGTCCCAACTAAAAGCAACGTTAGCGATCGCTCAGGGCATTTCCGGATGTACGAACACGAGCAATTACATCCAAAATCTAATCAATTCTTCGGCTCCGGCCAACCAAACCACCTGGAACTCCCTCGTAGCCGGAATGCAATGGACTCCCCTTTCCAGTATAGTGACGGAAGGAATGGCAAGCGTGACCAAAACATGGCCTTCTTTAACCCCCTCACAATTGGCATCGATCGGAACCGCAAGCGTTTCCCAATACCAAACGTTTGCGTACGAAGCAGTGATCTCCTTATATGCATCGGCAGCAAGCGAAGCATCCTGCACCGCGGCAACCTTGGCAAAGATAAATGCGGATTTTCCAAACACCCAATTTCTCTGGAGCGCAACGACTCCCACAGCGGCAGCCCCTACGTTGATTAGCATTGCATGTACCTATGGATCCGCAAGAAACACCGCCATAGGACAATGCGCTACCTTGAATAACTTATTCTAATCGCCACGATCTCTCCGGCAAACCGATCCTTTGCAAAACTCCTGGAAGGCAAGGGAATCGGTTTGCCTTCTTTTTTTCTACGCAATAGCCTCTCCCAAAACCTGCAAAGCGGACTCCTTCTACTACAAGAGAAAATAAGAAAAATCCCAAACGACCTTCCCAAATCCGCATAACGTGAACCGAAGGAATCCTTGACCCTCTTCTTCGGAACAATAATTCCTCCGCTGCGCTTGAGATAGATCAAGAAAGGAATATTCCATTTTAAAATATTTTACTTGATTTATATTATTCTGAAATAGGATATAATACATTCGAGACAAGTATGTTCCTAAAGGAAATCCGTCATTTTTACGAATGGAAAGATTTGCTCTATAGCCCCGAGCATTTTATGCAAGGACTTCCAGCATTCGAATTGGCCAGAGAATGGCAAGAAGCGAACGGAATTCCAGCCGGACTGTCACGGCAATTGAATCGAATTTCAGAATTGGAAGATCTCAAACTTCTTTTCGGAATTCCGCAATTCAAAATCCCCATGCCCGTTTTAACCCAAAGGTCCCAAACGGATCTCCTAGCTTTTTGCAAAAATCACAAAGGACTTTGGATCCTAACAGTGGAAGGGAAAGAAACTCTGGGGCCCAGAATCCGAGATTGGCTTGCGGAATCCCCGGCAAGGTCCCAAAAACTCTTCCGACTCTTGGAATCTCTCGGGATTCCGGAAAAGGAAGCTTTGCACTTGCGATTCCAACTGATACGCCGCCTTTATTCCCTAATTACTTTCATGGACGATTTTTCCACACCTCAGGGAATTTTCCTCATCCAGGGCTTCGGAGGAGATAAGAGTTTATACGATGACTTTCATCAATTTTTGAGTGCTCTCGGAATACGGCCGAGCAAGGATCCCCTACCGGTATCACTGCAATTAGGAGGGAAACATGTGTACTTCGTTTTTTACGACTCTTAAGAAGAAGAGGAAGTTACACTTACCTTCGACCCGAAGTTTGCTTCCGAAGAACAGTAGCCGCAGGACTGGCAAAATCCTACGGAGAAGAACCGAGAAGGCCCTAACCTCTTTTTTTCTTGCGAGGGGACGCAGCCTTCAAGCTCTTTCGAAGTGGGGATTTTACCCTTCCGGAAGCGGAGGGATAAAAGAAATATTCCACCGGCTTACCCAAAAATCGACTCAATTCAAGCAACTCGAGCACGTCCAGCCTTCGCTGGCAGGACTCTATTTTGGACACTAATGACTGTTTGATCTCGAGAGCCTGCGCCACTTCCTCTTGGGTCAATTCGGCGGTTAGGCGGGCTTGTCGTACTTTATCTATGATTCGGCGATATTCGTCGCTATATATGGTTTTACTCAAAGTACAAAACATTGTACTTCTTATATCCCCTTATGCCAAATTTGAATATTACGGAAACCGCGAGTATCTGACGCAAAAAAGGGGGAAAATATTGACAAATATCTATTTTCCAAAAATCGAAAGCTGCTTTACTCACACAAAGGGTTTTTTGATAGACGAATCTTTCTTGGAAAAACCGGAATGCATTCTAATTTGAAATTCATTCTCGTTTGGTTTTCCCGCTCCGCAGCCTTTCCCTTTGAAGGAATAGAGAACCGAAAGAAGGTTAGCGTCTTTTGGGTGCCGCGGCTTTCAAGGATTTCTTACGAGAACGCTCCGAGTCGTCGAAGCGAAAAAAGAAATCTAACGGCTTGCGGTAAATCTTTGCCAAGGCCCAAAATTCGATCACATCGATTCGACGGTCTCCGGCCTCGATTTTAGAAACGTACGATTGCGGCTCTCCCAGGGCCTCCGCCACCTCGACTTGGGTAAAGCCGGCCTCTTTTCGGGCCTTTTTTAGTAGCTTTTGAAAAGCTCGGTATTCTTCAGTATAAATCGTTTTAGCCAAAACGAATCTATTCTACTTCCCAATCCGGCATATACCAAATCAGGATAGAAATCCCGGGAATCGGATTTTCCTACTCTGGCAATTCAGGCAGGCTTCAAAGCTTTCAGCTTCTCTACGAGTTCCGATAAGTCGCGTACGTCGCCTTTTTCGTGCTTGTGAAAAGAGGTCCAGCCGAGCTCCCTCGTGGGTACGATATCCAGCTCGATTTTATCCCCACAGTAAAATAATTTTTGGGGAGGAAGTCCTACGGATTCGGAAGCGGCTTGAAATATCAAAGGGGAAGGCTTTTCGAATCCGAACTCTGCGGATACGAAAATCGGATCAAAATGGCGGAGAACTCCTACGCTTTTCAGTAGATCCCGCAGGCGATGGTCCCAATTAGAAATAATCCCCAACCCATAATCTTCTTCTCGTACGAATTCCAATAATTCGGGAAATCCTGGATCCACCTTCCATACTTCCGGATCGTCGAACTTACGAAAGATGGAAAGAAAAATAGGATCCGGGTCCAGATCGGAACCGATCTCTTTTAGGAAAATTCCAAGGAGATCCCTCCACCATCCTTCGCTTCCCCCATCGTGAACGTGAAACTTATCCCGGTGTTCGAGCAAAGGAACTTTCGTCAATTGAGAGTACGCCTTATGAAAAGCCTTTTCCAAGGAACCGGGAGGACGAGAGTTCGTGAGTCCGAAATTTTTCAGTACGTCGAAGTAAATTTCTCCCGCCGGCTTTTTCATGGTCAGAAGCGTATCGCCGACATCTAAAAAAAGGAATCGGGCCTTGCCTTCGGATATTTTCATCAAATCTGCTTAGTCTCGAAAAATCGGATTTATGGATGTGAGGGCGAAAGTCCCGGTTGAACTGCTAACCTCGTTTCGTCCGCTCCTTCCTTTAATTTGGGATCCAAAGAGGATTTATGAGCCAACTTTAATTCCTTCAACATTGCGATTTCTTTTTCTTTGGTCGGCATCTTGTCCTTGGAATGCAAGGAAAGTTTTACCGCTTCCAGGACGGAATGCAACAATGCATCCGGAGCCTTATCCCAGATGGCCGAAGTAAGCACGACTACGATTTTTCTATGAGGAATCACGTAGATGTACTGACCTCCTTTTCCCGTGGCCATGAACGTGGACTTTCCTTCGAATTCGTGTAACCACCAATGAAGTCCGTAACGCGGGTCCACACCGGGTTCCAGGGTCCAGGCGATCCATTCCGGACGAAGGACCTGACGGTTATGCCAGCGGCCTCCTTCCAAATACAATTGGCCTATTTTGACCATATCGATCGGCCTCAGTCTCAAACCGAATCCGCCCGTTTGTCTACCGGAAGCGGAAGTATACCATTCTTCTCCGTGGATTCGCAACCAGGCAAAGATCGTATTTTTTGCATATTCATACAGGTTCTTTCCCGTCTTCGCTTCCAGATACCCTGCCGCCAACTGGGAATCCCCGTTGGAATATTCGAATTTCGTCCCCGGGGGAGAAGAAACCTGGGGCTCCCACGCTACGGAGAGAGGATTTGCCTCGGTCCGAATTTCTTCTCTTCTAACGAACGAGTCCCAGCCCATCCCGGAACTCATACGCAATGCGTCTTTCAGACGGACCGATTCTTTTCCGGACAATTCGGTCGGTAAAATTCCGGGTAGACTAGATTCCGTAACTGCGAGGCTTTCATCCAGATCGACGCCACAGCCGTTGCTGTAGCAGATCCCCAATAAAAGAGATAACATGGATTTGGTGACGGAATACATATTATGGTTGTGGTTCCTAGAAACACCGCCTGCGTATCTCTCCCAAACCAATTTTCCTTCCTTCGCGATCAGGAAGGACCGGACCTCGGTCTTATCTTTCCGCATTTTCTGCGAAAGTTCGACTAAGGGACGGGAATCCATTCCGGATTCCTCGGGAAAATGAACGGAAAAACCGTCCACAGGAGTCCGATCCAAATGCACCGGGTGATCCCAGCTTACACCGTCAGGTAATTTGACCCAGCCCCAGGCGAGGGCGCTACAGTTCGAAAACGCAATTACGGAAAAAATCGTTACGAAAATTCTAAAATGCAAATTCGAATTCTCCCCTTCGGCGTATCGGCTCCTTCTTGAAAGAATAGAGGGACCGCCATGTACTGGCAATCTTATTGGACGAAGTTTTCGGAAATTTTTTTCCAATTTTTCATCGAAAAAGAAAAGAGAAAAACTAGTCTCTCAACTGTTAGACCCGAGGAATCGGATCGTACGTTCAAGATTCCAAAAAAAGATTTCTCCCCGTTTTTCCGATCTTACGGTCAAATCTTTCTTTGCGAGGCTCGGAGCGCAAAAGACCGTGGAAGCATGTCCGCATACTCCTTCTTTCGGAGAAATTCCTTCCGATATTTACCCTTGCTTTTTCTTTTTCTAAGCGGTTGTTTTTTTACCGTAGATTGGAACGGGAATTCTAAAGCTAAGGAGAAAACGGAACTGCGAGAAGTCCCCAAACCTGAGGAAGGCAACCTCTCCGCGGAGGAGCTAAAAAGACTCGGAAAAAAACCGACCTTTAAAAGCGAAGAGGAAAAGCGGTTGTTCGAACTCATGACTTCGGAAGCCGGCCGCAATTTAAGAAATTCTAAAGACTGTTCCGTACTTTACAATAACTGTAAGGACGAGTGCTGGAACGAATTTCCGACCCCGAGCGTACAGACCGTTTTTACCGCCATTACCGTGGACAGGAAGAGAAACGGCTGCATCGATCATTGTCGGAACCTATGTAAAAATTGAGCTCGCAACATTCCCTGTCTTAGATTCGGGGAGGAACGGAGAAAGGCTGGACAAATCGTAACGAAAGCGCATTTTCCTGTCTTTCGGAGGAAAGAATGTCATCCCAAGAAATACTCATTTTCACCACTCTCGCGGATCGCGACCTAGCGGAGGAATACATAGCAGAAATGCTCCAAAACGGAATCATCATCAGCGGGACGATCTTTCCGGAAGTATCCCTACTTTACCAGTGGGAGGGAAAATTGACTATCGATTCCGAAAACAAGATTTTGTTGAAAGCGAAAGCGGAACAGTATTCCGCGATCGAAGAGTATATTATGAAGAAGCACCCCTACCTTGCGCCTGAAATCATCCGCTTGGAAGCGAGTTTCGGATCCGACAAATTCAAATCCTTCATCCAGCAGAAGATCGCGAAAGGGGGATAAAGAAATTCTGAATCGGGTCCGGTTTGATACCCTGATCCGAACCTCAACGGAATACATTCAAAATGTAATACAGAAACTTCGGCAAGGCCTCAGGCTTCGCAAAAATCGCGATTGCCAAACCTGTTAGAGCTCCGTAAAGGTGCGCGTCGTGATTGATTCCGTCGTTCCCTTTTTTGGCAGCGTAAAACGTATATCCCAAGTACAGAATCGCGAATAACGGTGCGGGAATCGGGACCGGAATCAAAAATAGAAAAATACTGGATTGTGGGAAAAAAAGGACGGAAGCGAAAACGATTCCTGCAGTTCCACCGGAAGCGCCAAGCGTTGCATATTTAGGATTGTCCTTGTTCTTGGCAAAGGAGATTCCACCCGCGGAAAGTATGGAAGCCAGATACACGGACAGGAACCCCCATCCCCCGATACTGTATTCCACAGCCGGACCGAAAAAATACAAGGTCACCATATTGAACAACAGGTGGAACACATCCGAGTGTAAAAAAGCTCCAGTGACTAAAGTGTAAAACCTTCCTTCTTTCGCGTCTCTGTAAGGACGCAATAAAAAACGCTCTAAAAAGTCCTGGTTTACGAAAAGCGCATACAGACTGACGGCGGAAGTGATTCCTATAGTGATTTCGGTTATCATTCCTTTCCCTACGATTTCAAGGACAGCATTTTGTCGCGCAGCATGGCCGCTCTTTCGAAATCCAATTCCTTTGCGGCCTTCAGCATTTCTTCCCTGAGACGTTCTTTCATCTCTTCCTTGCTGGAGAAGTTCTTTTCCCGGAATTGCTTGTTGATGTTTTCCATCGCGGCTTCTTCCATCGTAAATTCTCGCTGTTCGCGTTCGATAATGTCGCTGATCCCCTTCGAGATCGTCTTAGGAGAGATCCTGTATTTTACGTTGTGCTCCTCTTGGATAGAGCGACGACGACGCGTTTCTTCTATCGCTTTTTCCATGGATTCGGTCGTCTTGTCCGCATACAACACCGCCGTACCGTTCACGTTACGGGCGGCTCGACCAATGGTTTGTATCAAAGATTTATAATTTCTTAAAAACCCTTCCTTATCCGCGTCCAGAATTGCCACGAGAGAAACCTCCGGTATATCCAAACCTTCCCGAAGAAGATTGATACCCACGAGAACGTCATAAATCCCTTTCCTCAAATCCCGAATGATCTCCACTCTTTCCAAGGTATCCACTTCCGAATGCAGGTAGGAAACCTTGACTCCTAACTCCTTATAATAATCCGTCAAGTCTTCCGCCATTTTCTTGGTCAAAGTCGTAACGAGTACTCTTTCTCCCTGGTCCGTCCGCTTTCGGATCTCGATCAACAAATCTTCCACTTGATTCTTTGTAGGACGAATCTCCACGATCGGATCCAGAAGCCCCGTCGGACGAATGATCTGTTCTACGATGGTTTTGCTTTTTTCCATCTCATAGTCTGCCGGAGTAGCGGAAACGTACAGGGTTTTAGGCGTTAGATCCTCGAACTCCGTAAAATTCAAAGGACGGTTGTCCAGAGCGGAAGGAAGTCTGAATCCGAAATCCACC
This sequence comes from Leptospira fletcheri, assembly GCF_004769195.1. NCBI lineage: Bacteria > Pseudomonadati > Spirochaetota > Leptospiria > Leptospirales > Leptospiraceae > Leptospira > Leptospira fletcheri. The sequence goes on along the minus strand of NZ_RQET01000004.1, from coordinate 1,042,484 downwards.
AAAGTCGTTTTTCTGGCCCTATCTCCCGCATACATCCCTCCGACTTGGGGAATCGTAACGTGAGACTCATCCACGATCAGTAAAAAATCTCCCCGAAAATAATCGATCAGGCAGGCGGGACGTTCTCCCTCTTTTCTTCCCGTCAAATGACGGGAGTAATTCTCGATTCCGCTGCAATACCCCATCTCCCGGAGCATTTCCATATCATAGTTCGTGCGGGATACGATCCGTTGGGCTTCCAGGAACTTATTCTCTTTTTTGAATTTTTCTTCCTGTTGCAACATCTCTGCGTGGATCACACCCATCGCATCTTTAAGCATGGGAGAAGAAGTGATGAAGTGCTTTGCGGGATAGACAAAACAACGATCCAATTTGGCGATCACCTGACCCGTTACGGGTTGGATCCGGGAAATCGCGTCGATTTCATCTCCGAAAAATTCGATCCGAATTCCGTCCGTATGATAGGCGGGAAAGATTTCCACGGAATCTCCTCGAACCCGAAAATTCCCGCGGGAAAAATCCACGTCGTTTCGATTGTACTGGATATGAAGCAGCTTTCGAATCACCGCATCCCGGTCTATGGTTTCTCCTTTTTGGACGGAGACCACCGACTTAGTATATTCTTCCGGAGATCCCAAACCGTAAATGCAGGAAACGGAACTCACGATCACTACATCGTCTCTCTCCAAAAGCGAGGAAGTGGCGCGCAACCTGAGCTTGTCGATTTCCTCGTTCATGGACATATCCTTTTCGATGAATGTGTCCGAGGAAGGAACATACGCCTCCGGTTGGTAGTAATCGTAATAAGAAACGAAATACTCGACTGCGTTCTCCGGAAAAAATTCCTTAAATTCGCGGAATAACTGAGCCGCAAGAGTTTTGTTATGCGAAAGCACCAGAGTGGGTAATCCGAGTTTAGAAATCACTTCCGCCATAGTGAAAGTCTTTCCCGAACCGGTGACTCCGACGAGAGTAACCTTCTCCTCTCCCTTTTTAAAAGAGGTGGCGATTTTTTCGATGGCTTGGACCTGATCTCCGGCGGCTTGGTAAGGGGAATGAAGCTTGAAAACGGCGGGCATAGTAATTTTCCTACTCATTAGAATCCTGGGAGAAAAAAACGTTTTTGGTCCCGGGAAAATTCGGAAAGTTCAGGCGATTTTCTTTTCGGCCAAGAACAGCGCCTGTTTGCGTTCTTCCAAAATTTCCAGATCCATTTTATCGAATAATTTCTGCATGACCATCATTCCGCGCATCAATGTCGCAGTGGAAGAAAATTTGCCTCTTTCGATATCCTCTTCCAGGTTCAGGTCCCGTAAATTGTTCACAAGACGGATCTTAAAGGATTTTCCGGGATCGACGGAATAAGAAACTTCCACCGTTCCTCCGTCGCCGTATTTTACGGCATTTTCCACTGCTTCTATGGAGCCGATCGTCAGATCTACGATGATATCTTCCGAGATTCCGTTACTTCTTAAAAACGTCTCCAGTCTGCTCCGAACGTATTGCATGGGCTGGAATTCCGTTCGACCTAAAACCGAATATTCTTCTTTTTTTACGGGCTTTTTACGTGCAGGCGATTCCGCAGACAGGGAATATTCTCTAGGATCCAATTTTCCCCGAGCCGCTTCTCCCGTCCCGACCATGGTCTCCAATATTTTTGGAATCCATTCCGGAGAAAAAACAGGTTCTTCCCGAAATTTTCTGAGAACATCCATTCGGATCCAGGCATGGAAATCCTGGGAATTTCCTATCAAACCGTTTGCTAGGAGATCCCTTACTTGGGCCTCGATCTCTCCTAGGGAAAAGGACATTCCCATATTTTTCCATAGGAACTTTTTTTTAAATGAATGTAAATCGGATTTTTGACGTGGGTCACTAAACCGGAAAGCGAGACCTGTCCGATTCTCTATCGTCCGGGTATCCGAAAAGCAAATTCGCTTTTTCCCGCAATTTCTGTCCGAATTTTTCCGTTCGGCGACGAGTTCTCCGCTCTAAAACCGGTGGAGAATTCCTTTTTTTCAAATCGAAAATTATGAAAAAGGCCCGTTACGAATCGATTTCCCGTCGACAGAACCAGAGACCTTTCCTGGAATCGGTCGGAGTCCGATTGCTACATTACCAATTCCTAATTTGTCGCAAGGCCTCGTATGCGACCACCGCTACGGCATTACTCAGATTCAGACATCTACACTCTTCTTCCATGGGAATTCTTAGGACGGAAGAAGATTCTACGGACCGCATGAGTTCCGGGGGCAACCCGGAGGTTTCGTTTCCGAAAAGAAGGGAATCGTTTTCCGAGAATTTGGCGGACGTATAGGAAACGGAACCCTTGGTGGAAATCAGATAGAGACCGGAATCCGGCGGCAAAGAAACGAGGAAGTTCTCCCAATTCTCATGACGGAATAAACGTACCTTATCCCAATAATCCAGGCCCGCTCTCCTAGCCGCTTTTTCCGTCAATTCGAATGCGGGCTCCCCGACGATATGCAACTCCGCCCCGAGCGCTATGCACAATCTTGCAATGTTACCGGTGTTAGGCGGAATCTCCGGCCGGAACAAGGCGATCCGGAGAGGCATATTTTATCCCTTCTTTTTCCCTTTGGCCAAGGACTTAGCCAAGATCGCTCCGAAAGAACCCGTAGAAGAAGTCTCTTCGGAAAGATATCCTCCATAATCCAGGCGATCTTGCACTTCCTTCGCTTTAGTAAGAGAAAGCGAGATTTGTCGTTTGCTCAAATTCACTTCCATCACGAAAACATCCACCTTGTCTCCCGGCTTAAACACCTGGGAAAGGGGAACTCTATTCGGAACGCCGCTCTCCCGATTCGGGACTAGACCGGAAAAATGTTCGTTCAATTTCACGAATAAACCGAAAGGCTTGATGCTCTCCACAATTCCGGAAACGACGTCGCCTTCCTTGAACGGAACGTTCTGAGCCCAAGGGTCCTTTAAGAAATCCTTAACCGTAAAACTATGTTTGTTTTCTTCCCAATCCAGTTTCAAAACTTTCCCGCGAAGGATCTGGCCTGGATGAAATTCCGTCGAAAGATCCGCGTTCTTCTTGAATGTTGCTTCGGACGCGGGCACGAGAGCGGTCAGTCCGTCCGCTTCCACGATCAACCCGAAGGAATGCACGGATTTGACCTTACAGGTCACGAACATTCCGGGCTTCAATTCCCCTTTCAGCACGGAGATCTTGGCTTCCTTTTCCTTGTCCGCGATTTTCTTTTGCGAGACCACGATCTTCCCTTTCTGTCCGACTTCCACGATCAAAAAGCGAAGGTATTTTCCGACTAGCCCGCCCTGCTTTCTCAATTCCGGATCGAGTTGAGAAAATGGGCAGAATCCCAAGGATTCACCGAGCTTCACCTCGACACCTGCTTCGTTCTCACCTACGATATGCGCCAGCACGGGGATTTCGGAAGTCTGAGCCACGGAAAGAAAATCCTTTTCCAAAGAATCTCCGCTGAGACAGGTCGTAAAATATTGGTCTCCGGAGGACTCGCGCAAAAAATATGCTTCGAATTCCGAGCCCGTGACCGGAGGCTCCGTAAATTCTTCCGCGAGCACGATTCCCGAAATTCCGGTTCCTTTGGCCTTGATAAAAATATAATCCGATTTTACGCTGCTTACGATCGCAGTTACCTTTGCTCCTGGTTCTAGCGCCGCTTTTTTTCGGAAACTCTCGTCCAAAAGTTTTTCAAAAAGTTCTTTTTGGGATTCTTTCATCTTTCTTCCTCTCTTTATCCGCGAATTCCCTTCACTTTCGTTTTCTTAGCCGGAGCGATTTCCGTTTTTTTCCGCTCCGTTACGATCGTTCTCAGGGAGCGTAATTTTCCCCAGTCGGTCAACGGATCCTCTTCAAAGACCAAAAATTGAGCGGATTTTCCCGTTCGGATTTTCCCCTCATGCGCGGCGCCCAAATATGTACATGTGGTTTCTGTTGCCGCGCGTAATGCTTCCTTCGGCCCTAGGATCTTGGACAGTAAGGAGATCTCCTTCCATCCTGCAATTCCGGGAAACGTCAGATAATTTCCCGCACCGGAAGCAAGAAGAATCTTTAAAGCCAGATTCTTGCGGGCATTCAGAAACGCAAGATAGGAATCATACTCCTGATCCGCCTCCGCTTTTTCCTTTTCCCTCAATCCTTTCAAAGAGGAAACCCATTCCGCTGTCGGAGCTTTTTCCTTGAATTTCGGACTCCAATCGAGCAGACGATCCCATTCCGTCGAAAATTCGGAAGTCCCGACCTGCTTTTGATTATAATACACTCCGAACATGGGTCCCCAATAAGATTGGACTAAATTTCCGGAGACAGGGACGATAGAAGCCGTCTCCGGAATCGGATGATAGAGAACGGGAACTCCGGCCGACAGCGCCTCCCAAGTCGCAAACTCTTCCCCGAAGGAAGAAACCGCCAATTCTAGCCTCTGGGAGTCGGCTTTGGCCCTCATTCGATATAGAAGATGCCCGTCTAGTTGGAACAATTCCCCGGGATCGTGTCTTAGAAAAATATGCGCCTTGCCCCCCGCCTTGGAAGCGACGGCTTGCATCGCCTCGACCGCAGAGTGGAGGATTTTATATCCCTTCCGATCCGTTTCGGAACCTCGTAATTCCGGAGAATCCGCGATCCAAACCGGAGAAGAGGAGAGAATCTGCGGAAATTCGCCTTTCTGTCTTCTGGAACGTGCGACCTCTTCGGCCCAATTCGCATCCGCTACGCTTTGAACCAGAACGAATCCATGGAACAAAAACGAATGTAAGTCTTCTTCCAATTCCTTTTTGTCTTTTTGTCCGCCTAGGGAATTCGCCCCAAGAGTGACATTGGCATCACAAAATCCGGGTAAAAGATAAAGCGGAGTCGCCTCCTTGGAAGAAGGTACGATCTTTTCCACCAAGCCGTCCTTGACGGAAAGATCCACCGGTCCTTTGTATTCTAACGATCCTGGTTCGAGCACAAACACTCCCTTCCAATTCCAGCTTTGAGCCCGAAGCGAGCCAAAGGAGCAAAGTAGAAGCAAGTTCGTAAAAAACAGGATGTTCAAACGCAGGAAGACCTTTTTTGGACTGGCGTTTATGAGTCTCTTGACAAACAAATCGAGTTCCGGAAAGTTCAAGGTAATGGGTCAGGAAATCCGGGATATATCCGATAACATCCGACTGACGGTGGAAAACGGAAGAATTTTATCCCTCAAGACGCATAGGATGACCAGATCTGTAGAGGAACATATCCAGGAAGCGGTCGAACTGATCCTAGACAAAGTCACATCCCCCACTCTTGTCCCGACGATTTATACGATCGTTAAAGAGTTATCGATCAACGCCTGCAAGGCAAATCAAAAAAGGATTTTCTTCGAGGAAAAAGGATACGACCTGACCGACGAAATCGCTTATACCAAAGGCGTTTCCGAATACCGGGAATTATTTTCGGAAGCGATGGCGGAGGAATTCGGACAGAAGGCGAAAAAGAAAGGATATTATTGCCTCATTAATTTCGATTATTCCCTGGACGGAATCCGCATCGAAGTGATCAACAACACCCCGGTCACTCCCCAAGAGGAAAAGTCCCTCAGGGAAAAGTTGGAAAAAGGGATGCAGTATGCGGACATTGCGCAATTCTACCTGGATAACGCGGACAATACGGAAGGAGCCGGCCTAGGACTCGCTTTGATATTGATTATGCTCAAAGGGGAAGGGATAGATCCTTCCTATTTCCGTATCGGAATTCGTAAGGAATCGACGATCGCAAGATTGGAAATTCCTCTTACCGGCAATTTTAAGTCCGAAAGGGACAAGGATTTTTCCCGCACCTAAATGCCCCTTCCGATTTCTGCCTGCATCATCACCCTGAACGAAGAGGACAATATTTCCCGGTGCTTGTCCTCTTTGAAATTTGTGGACGAGATCATCGTTTTGGATTCCGGTTCCAAGGATAGAACCAAGGAACTTGCGGAAAATTTTGGAGCAAAATTCGTATTCCGGGAATTCGACGATTACGTCGGCCAAAAGAACCATGTGATCTCGCTGGCTAGAAACGCTTGGATCTTGAGCGTGGATGCTGATGAGGAAATCTCGCCGGACCTGGAGGCTGAGATTCGCGAAGTCTTAGGAGGACGCGAGCCGGATGAGGACGGATATTCCATCCCCAGATTGACCATGTATATGGGAAAATGGATCCGACACGGTGGTTGGTATCCGAATCGTAGGGTGAGATTGTTCAGAAAATCCAAGGGCAGATTCATAGGCGAAAAGGTTCATGAATCCGTAAAGCTCGACGGGAAAATGGGGAAATTAAAAAACCCCGTGCTGCATTATTCCTATCAGAATCTATTTGATCACGTGAATTTCATCAACAGCTACTCGGAATTGGCTGCCACGGAAAAATTCGCGAAAGGCAAACGCTCCGGACTTTTCCTGGCCTTGGCGGAAGCCGGATATAAGTCCTTCTGGATGTACTTCGTACGCTGCGGATTTTTGGACGGAAGACGCGGATTAATCCTCGCCGTAATGGGATTTTATTATAATTTTCTAAAATACACGAAAATTTTCGAGATGTTTCTCGCGGAGCAAATCGGAAAGAATACGAAGAAAAAGGGTTCGAAACAGGACTAAACGAAAATTAATCCCTTCTTTCCTTATTATGATTGATCCGATTCATGATATAAAGGGCAAAATAGCCTCCGATCAGAACCGCAATCAGATTCACGTTGGAAAGTTGGTAAATTCCGACCTTCGGAGAGATCAGCCAAAATACCACATCTCGTATGATGTCTTGAAAAATCGAAAGAATGATCAGGGAGCCCAATAAGGCGACCAGAAAAGCCACCCAAAAACCGCCCAAAAGATCCTTGCGTTTGTAAAAATAGAAATACCAGGCCAGACCACCGCTGATTCCGATGACGAAAAGTGCGTTGGTAAAAGGAGTCCACCATCCTACGGAGAATGCGGCCAAGACTAAAAAAGGTTGAGTGCCGAAGGAAGGAAGAAAATCGTAGAACGAAGCCAGGATCCCCATCTAGTTTACAGGTTTTCCGGGTTTTGGGATAAAGTCGAGAATTTTAGCGAAAAAAACGGTCCGATCCCAATTGAAAATCTTCAGAGACAGTTCCCAATATTTCGGCATCCTCGGAAATCCGCTTTCCCACACCCTTTCACCCTTACTTCATGAAGGTTGGTACCAGGACTTAAGTCTAGATTGCGCCTATTTTGTCTTTCCTGTTACGACTGTAGACAAAAACGACCTTAGAGTCTTACGAAAGTTCGGAGTAAAAGGTCTTTCCGTAACCATCCCCCACAAAGAAACCGCATACGATCTCGCCGACAAAACGGATCCCGCTTCTCAAGCGATGCGTGCAAGCAACACACTCGTATTAGGCGAAGACGGAGTGCAAGCTTTCAATACCGACGGACTGGGAGCAGTTCGAGCGATTCTAGAAACGGCCCCCGATTCTCTTTCCGGAAAAGTGCTGGTCCTGGGAAGCGGAGGAAGTGCGAGAGGAATCGGATTTGCGCTACTCAAGTCCGCAAACGTGTCGGACTTAACGATCGGTTCGAGAAACGAAACCACGGGAATGGAAATCGTCCGACTTTTAAACCAAGTGAAATCCGGATCTTCCTCCTTCTCAAATCTGGATTCCGCAAAAAGTAAATCGCAGGAATTCTCTCTTGTGATCCATACGACCCCGTTGGGAATGAAAGGACAAAATCCAGGTCCGATCTTGGATTCCTCCTTCTTTCGGAAGGAACAAACATTATTCGATATCGTATACAATCCGCTGGTCACTCCGTTAGTGGAAGCCGCTCGAAGTTCCGGAACGACGATCATCCCTGGAACGGAAATGTTGCTTTACCAAGCGGTGGAACAGTTCCGGCTTTTTACGGGAATCCCGTTGGAAGCGGAATACGTGGAACGCGGAAGACAAAGACTCTTCTCCGCTTTAAAAACGAAATAATACGCATGCAGGAATCGGGCTTTTTAGAATTCGGCTCCAAGTTGATCAATCTGGAAAAGACCAGAAACTTCAACGTATTCAAAGAATATTCCCTGGAATCCTTTCGGATTTTTCTGGATAAGTACGGATGGAGAGAACGAAAGAAGCCTCGTCTTCGAATTTCCGTAGTGGGAACGAACGGCAAAGGATCCGTATCCCATTTTTTGGCTCAGATTTTTGTACGTTTAGGATTAGGAACCGGTCTCTATACTTCCCCACACCTTCTGGATCCCAGAGAACGGATCCGGAAAAGTCCCGATCTCGCACCGATTTCCGATCTGGATTTAAAGAAATTAAGCGATCGTATATTCCAAAAATCGAATCTTTCCGAACTTGCGGAATTGTCTTGGTTCGAGTGGTTCACTCTGGGAGCGTTCGTACATTTCGAATCGGAGGACCTGGAAATTCAGATATTCGAAGCCGGACTAGGAGGAAGGTTGGACGCGACCCGACTCGCGGAGGCGGATGTAGTCGTATTGTGCTCCATCGGAGAGGACCACAAATCCATCTTGGGAGATACGAAAGCGAAAATTCTACAAGAAAAATTGAATATAGCCGGATCCAAAACCGGATTACTTCTGTCCATGGAACACCCGGAAAATCTGGACGCCGACGTTCGTGATTTCTGCACGGCGAAAGGGATAGAAGTCGCGTTTTATCCCGAAAAGACCGCAAAAATCTCCTACCTGGATTATAATCTCAACTTTTCCGCGTGGGCGGTGGAAAAAGCGATCCGCTTTTTCCACCGCCTACCCTTTCTCGAAACCGCATCTTTACAAGGAGAGAGCTGGCTCTTCGGAAAGACCGATTTCACCCTTTTCGGAGATTCCGAAATTCGTTTTTCCCCTCCGCCGGGTAGATTGGAATTGCTCTCTATCGATCCCGAGATCGTCTTCGACCCTGCTCACAATCCGGACGCAATAAGGACAACCCTGGAGGACGCATCGTCACGATTTTCCCGCAAATCCGCAAACGTGATCGCCGGATTCCTCCCCGACAAGGACGGGGAAACCATGGCGGAGGAAATCCTATCTTACTGCAGGAAAAACGGTACGGAAGCGACCTTTTTAGGGGGAGCGGAATTCAAACTTCCGAAAGGATACGAATCCTTTCTCTTACGCCCTTCGGATTTTTCACACAAATTGTTTTCCTTTGCGGACAAAGGGGTACTGATATTAGGCAGCTTTCGACTTTATAAATATGTAATAGATGCCGTAAAGGGTTTTTCGCACAAGGATCAGAAACGATAATTGAACCTTGCGTAAGTCTCGGTTTCCGGCCGGTTTTCCAGGCCTTTGACGAAATAAGGAGTCTTTACCGGAGCGACCCCCACATCCAGAGTTTCCGAGTCCAAACCCAACCAATAAAAAGTGACGCTAAGCGCCAGCATAGCCGCGATCCCGTACAGCATAAATCCGCCATGGAAACCTCTCTGCTGGGAAAACACGCCTCCCAAATCCCGATAATAATTCGCCTTGGCTTCCGCCTGACTGAAGATATTGTATTGATAGAGATATGCGGCGGTGAAAGTGTTCAAATTCGGAGAGGACTGGGCCAGACTAGCTAAACCCGTCAGAGTCATCGCATCCGTCATGGGTCGTGCACCTTCCAAAACGGAGTCCGCCTTCAGGTTGAAATAATAATAACCTGCATAAAACAGAAGAGTCCCATAAAGGGAATAGATCGCGAAATCGTCGTATGTGTGATCCATGAAAACGTATTTTTTATTTTTATAATAAGAAACCGTATCTCCCTTTTTCAAAGAGACGGAGACCTCCGAATTCTCTCCCTTTTTGATTTCCACTCCTTTTAACGAGTCGACGTATTCTTCCTTCGCGACTCTAAGTCGGTTCCAACCCACTTTTACGGGTACCTTGACCAAGGGAGTCACACCCAGATTCTGGGAACCGAAATATACCGTTGCTCCCGGAGGATCCGAGGTGACGGAGAGCCATCCTTCTTTCTTTTCTCTAGACAACTGGACTTGGATTTCCTGCGAAGAAGTCCTCATGTCTACTTCTCCTTTCCAATCGTCGAAGCCGTCGCGAGTGACCCGAATTTCGTGCAACCCCGGAAGGATATCGTCCCGAACCAAAGGCGTTTTACCGATATAATTGCCGTCTAAAAAAACCAAAGAACCCAAAGTGCTTTCCGAGCGAACGGAGAGGCGCAAGGTGGATTTTCCCAAAACGAAATTTTTCAGCTCCACCACCAAAGGATTCATCTCCTGATAGGATCGTCTAACGCTCGTTTTATGGGAAAACGCCTTTTTAGATCCGTCTTTGAAGGAACGGAGAAAAATACGTATCTTCAATTCTTCCTGCGAACTCCTTTCGAACTCGCCCGTAACCGTATAAAAACAGTTGTTCTTCTTTGCCAGAGGAATGGCGCCGGATTCGTCGGGAGCGGACTCCGACTCGAAAGGCTCGGACCGTAAGGATAAGTATCTCGGATCCTTTTTGACGGAGAGGGGAATTTTTCCGTCCTTCAGACGATTCAATTTTTCCCGATCCCATTCGTCCTCCTTTAGAGGTGCAACCGGAGAAGACTCCTGCTTACCGAAGGAATGTTGGATTACGGTCGGAAGAGCGTTTTCATCGTAGATCTGAACCACTGATTTCAGACCGGAATAAAGAACGGAAGCGTATCCGGCGGAATAGAAATCCAGATTCGAATCGCCCGTGATGTTTCGAAGCGGAAAAAAGCAAAGTTTCCTTTCCCTTTCGAATTCGATTTTTTCTCGGGAGGAAATCCCCGGAAAATCGTAATAGTCGTCCACGGCCCACAGAGTTCCTCCCTGAGGTAGCGCCAAAAATCCGCATAAGGCCAAAGCCGCGCAGAATTTTTTCGGGAAACGTAGGATCAATTCTTTCTACCGCCTACGGAATACACTAATCCAAGAATGCCGAAAACGGGAACGACCAAAGCCCAGGGTGCGGACTCCGCATAGTCTTTGGAAAAGGCGATCTGTTCCCCCAATCCCGGCCCGAAAAAATCTCCTCCCTCCGAAATTCCCAAGAATCCGAAGATCGCCAAAGTCATGACGACCGAAGGAAGACCTGTGGTCATGAGAACCCGCAGCAACTGAAAAGCCTGCGGTAGGATATGGTTTCGAAAAACATAAAATTTACCGGCGCCGAAACATTGTGCCGCAGTGACGTAACCGCTCGTACTCGCTTCGTCTATCCTTGCCCTCAAAGTCTCATAGGCTTGGGCCCAATCCCCTAGTAGGATCGCGATAAAAAGGGAAAACGGACCTGCTCCGAATACCTGGACTACCAGCAGTGCAAGAAGCAAGGAGGGAATGGAAATAAAAACGGAGGAAAGTGGAGCCAGAAGATTTCTCTGTACAAACGGACTAGAATAGGAGATCAGTCCGAAGCCGCTCGCCAAGACCAAAGTGAAAATTCTGGCAGGCACAGCAAAAAGAAAAGTGGAAAGACTTCCGTACCCCAACATAGCCCAAACGTCCCGACCCAAGCGGTCCTTGCCCATCGGAGCTTCCCAAGAGACGGAACGAAAAGACTCGTTTAAATCCACTTGGGTCGGAGGGGAATGGAATAGGATTCCTGCGACCACAATCGTCAGAAAAAGGATTACAATTCCGATATGTAGAAATTCCGCGGATTTCATGCGGCTTGGGTTTCCCATCCCAATAAGGAATCGCGGAATTTTTCCGAAATTCTGCTAAGAATATAAAAGATCAGTCCGCTGTAAAAAAGTAAAGCTGAGAGCAAGGAAACATCCATCGTCCGTATCGCGTGATACATGGACTTTCCAATGCCGGGAAAGAAGAATATCTCCTCCACCACGATGGCTCCGGATAAGAGGGAACTGAAATCCAAGAAAATCAAAACCAACAGGACAGGTAGGATTTTCGGAAGAACATGACGGAACAAGATCCGAAGTTCCGAATACCCCCTGGCCTTTAGGACTCGCACGTACGCCGAATCCGATTCCGCTTCCGCCATACTTAAGGAAAATCGAAACAATCTCGCCCAGACCCTCGAACCTAAGGCGATCCCCGGAAGAATCACATAAACCGTTTCTCCCGATTCGTATCCTCCGGGAGGCAACACTCCCAGGATGAAAAAGAAAACCGTCAAGAGTATGACTGCTGCGACGAATACTGGAGTCGATAGAACCAATCGACTCGACGCATCCAGGAAAACCCTTAGCCAAGAGGAGTCCAGAAAGAGAACGACGAAGGAAAGTCCGACGGCAAAAATCACGCTCCAAAAAATGGAAAAGACCGCCAAATGAAGGGTGGGTAAAAATCTGGCGCCTAGATGACTCAAAACCGGATCACCGGACTCGGTTTTGCCCAAATCCAAAGTCAGAATTCCTTTCCAGAACAAAAGGTAGGAATCTATAAAATTCCTCCCTCCGGAAAAATCCCTGCCGTCCTCTTCCGAGATGCCGGAATCCGCGAATAAAAATCTGCGGTCTAACGATCGGAGATGAGAAAACAAAACCGAAACGGCGGAAAGCAACAAAACGAAAGCCAAAAAACGCCGGACTTCTTCTAACAAGGTCGGAGATCCTTAAGGAGTAAAGGCTTTCCGAATTTCCTCGAAATTTTTGGAATGAACCAGCTTCTCCCGATCGTCCTTAACGTTAAGGGTTTTGGCGATCTGAGCTAGAGTTTTTATATGTTCTTGGAATTTGGATTTAGGAACGATTAATAGTATGAAAATGTGAACCGGAAGATGGTCTATGGCGTCGAAGTCGATTCCACCTGGAGAAAGTCCCATCACGCATTTCAACTCTTCCACCAAATTTACCGAACAGTGAGGGATCGCGACCCCGCTGCCGATCCCCGTAGACATGGACTTTTCCCTCGCGAGCAAGGATTCAAAGACCGGTTCTCGAACCTCGGGTTCGATCAATTTTGCTTCGACCGCTTTTTGCAAAAGTCGGGAAATCACTTCTTCTTTCGAAGAGCCTTCCAAATCGAACATCACGGTCTCAGGCTTAATTAAAGCCATCAGCTGGTTCATGCTTCTCTATCCTATCTCCTAGGAAAATACGAATCAAAACGGATTCAATGAAAAAAAACGACGGGACCCAAGTGAATGCCGGTACGGTTTCCGGGGAAAGTAAAAAAATTCCCGCGGCAACGGGAAGCAAAGCTAAAAAAGAGATCGGTAAGGCGGATTCGGTATTTCGACCCGGAAGAGATAGAGCAAAAGCAAAAGCAACGCTTGCCCCCCAAACCGGTTCCGAGACGAACTCGGAAGCCGGAATTCCGGATTTGACCGTCCAAAAACAGAGCGAAGCTCCGAAAAAAATCCACAAAAGAAAAGCGAGAGGACGTTTTAATAAAATCGGAAGGAGAAGAATGACTCCGTATCCGCCGGCCGCTTCCAAAGCCGAAAACCGAACCCCGGAAAGAGGAAGGTTCGCAAAGATTCCGGAAGTGTAAAAGTCTACGAAGTTCGGATCGCGAAACCGAGACCCCATGGATTCCTCCCAAAAAGAGATTCCCGGCAAAAGATAGAGTGGAAGAAAAACCGATATCTGGACCAACGCTAAGGGAAACCGAACTCTCAGATTCCGTTCCGCAGTCCACCAAAGTCCGAATCCGATTAGAACGGCAAATACGATTTGTAAAGAATACCTTTGGTCCTGGGGAACCAATAGGGAAAAATAAAGACCCTGGTTCACCCAATACAATCCGTAGGATTTCTGGCCGGTAAAAAGAAAATACGCCACGGCTCCTAGGGCCCAAGAAACTCCGAGCGCGATTCCGACCAATACGAGATTCCTCGAACCGATACAAAGAACGAGCAGGCAGACGACGCTTGCCAAAATATCGGGAAACAACAGGTCCTTCCGACGAAAAAACCCTCTTCCCGTCGAAAGTATAAAGCTAAACGCCACGCCTGTCCTCTTTGAAGGAACGGATCCGGTCTCGTAAGGAAATCGACGACGGACAGACGAAAGTGCATATGCCGCACTCCATACATAGGCCGGGCTGGAATTTTCCTCGGAATCCCACTAGCGCCATAGGATTCGCTTTTGTAGGACAATTCAAAGAACATTCTCCGCATTCCACGCAAGGAAACTCGGAACGATTTGCATCGTGCCTTGCGAGAAGAATCAGTGAGGAATGGAGACGAATATCCAGATAAAAACTCTCGTCTACCGTGCGGACAGGATAATTCTCATAAAAGGAATTCAAGGTAAACCAACGGAAATCATCCTGAAATTCCTCGAACAAAAATTTCAGATTCTGCCCGTTACGAAATGTTAAGGGCTTTTGCGCTTTTCGTAATCCTCCGTTCTTGCCCAAGAAAAAGAGACTCGCGTCCCTTTCAATAAAAGGAAAATCCGAGAACAGAGCCTTATACAGATGGTATAAAGTTTCAGGACCCAAATACAGAACTTCCGCGAATTTCTGAAACGGAATCCGTTCCGTTCGATAAGCGAAATACTCCGGAATTCCCCAAGGATAAGAGTATTCACGGACGGGAGGTTTCTTGTCCGAAATATAATCCCGGATCGTAACGCCCGGAAACCAATCGGCGAGAGCTTGTAAAAAAGCCTGATGACAGTCCGACATCTCTGAAAGCCGGGGACCGAAATCTATGTCTTGGGTTTTCGTGTAAGGAGAAAGTAGGATGACTTTCGGAGGAAGAGAGTTCCGGAAGAAACTGGACAAAGATCTTTCGCAAAAATCCAGAGACACGACCCCAAGGGAATCCATCGCATCGCAGGCGTCTTGCTTGCTCCAACGTTTTGGCTGAGGCTCTTTACGCGATGGAAACGTTCCATCCTGGGTGATGCGGATCTTTGTGCCGTTTTCTTCGCGAGCTAAGGAGGCTACTCCGTTTACCGGCGACAAAACCGTACCGGAAGATTGTTGAAAAAGTGGATCGCCCACCTTGACCCTGGCGGGAAATTCTTTTAGTAGAAGTGCCCCGCCTTCGGGGGCTAAGGTATAAGGTTCATCCAGAACCGTCTTTCGGATGCCCGTATCTTTGACGGTTCTGGGTTTGAGGAGGAACGGTTTTGCGAACAATGCCCTTTTTAATTAGGCGACTTAACCATATAGATTTCGTCTTTAATGGGTAATTCTTTCTTTAAATTTTTGATATAAGGCAGAATTTCTCCCATCGGCTCGTAGAATTCGCAATCCGTTTGCATACGACGTGCAACGGTAAAATACTTAT
The DNA here is from genome assembly GCF_004769195.1 of Leptospira fletcheri. Taxonomy (NCBI): domain Bacteria; kingdom Pseudomonadati; phylum Spirochaetota; class Leptospiria; order Leptospirales; family Leptospiraceae; genus Leptospira; species Leptospira fletcheri. The sequence goes on along the minus strand of NZ_RQET01000004.1, from coordinate 1,027,318 downwards.
AAAGCTTTTCCTCTCCGGAACGTTTGGACCATTTCTTTTTGGTGCATTTGACCCGGAGGATGTATTTGTCCGCCTCGGATTCATACTGCCTTACGGTTACGCAATGCAGGCAGTTGGCGCAATAGACTTTCTCGCTCATCGATTATCCTGTTTCCTGGGGGTAATTTGACAGATTTAGGCTTAGCCTGCGGGAGTCAACCCGTTTCTATTCCCCGTAAAGAAGCCGATTAGGCTTCTTGAGGAACTTCTTCCTGGGAGGCCCCCTCTTCCTGAGAGGCTTTGTATTTCCAAGCGGCTTCCCGGAAAGATTGGAAAGAAACGAAGAAAAACCCGATTCCATAGACCAATAGGAAACCTACGATATAAGGACGTCCGACCAAGAAAGATAAAGCTACAGAAAAGAGGCAATAGGCTCCCAGCAGGAATTCCAATACTACATGGAAATCCAAGGGAACAGTATATTTTAATCTTTCCCGGACCGAGTCGGAATTCTTCTCTATCCGGAGTTTCGGAGTCCGTTTAAAGGAAGATTGGATTCCCAAAACGGCTTCCAGCCACGCACGAGTATTTACCACGGCGATTCCCGTTCCGACCATAATCAATATGGGCAGGTAGACCAACCTACGCTTCCAATCTTTGTACAGGGTTTTCTGAGAATATGCGTAAAAGAAGAGAGGCCCTACCGAACCTACGGAAAGAACAGCCGCGGTGCCGGATAAAACCTCCAACGGAAGATCATAAAAACTGAACCCGGACCAATATTCCATCAAAAGCAACGGAGCGCTAAAGAGAATGTTGATGATCATCAGAGGGTGAACGGAGTAATTGATCAGGTGGGTGACCGCTTCGGCTTTGGTTTTCCAAGGAAGATCCGCTTTCCAAATTCTGGGGAGAAGTTTGACTGCAGTTTGGATAGAACCTTTGCACCAACGGAACTGTTGGGACTTGTAAGCGGACATCATAGCGGGAATTTCCGCTGGACATACCACGTCTTTGAAATAACGGAACTTCCACCCTTTCAATTCCGCGCGATAGGAAAGATCGAAATCCTCGGTGAGGGTATCGTGTTCCCAGCCGCCAGCGTCCGCGATGGTCTTTTTTCTCCAAGTTCCTGCGGTTCCATTGAAGTTCATCCAGAGTTTGGCTCCGTTGCGAGCCACCTGTTCGATCATAAAGTGACCGTCGATTCCGAAACTTTGGGCTTTCGTTAGAATATTATAATCTGCGTTGATATGTCCCCAACGAGCCTGTACCATCCCGATCTCGGGATCGTCGAAATAGGACATGGTTTTCAAAAGAAAATCCGGATCCGGAACGAAATCCGCGTCGAAAATCGCGATGAAATCACCGGTACTTTCTTTCATCCCTGCATCCAAGGCTCCCGCCTTGTGGCCGACTCGGTTCGTTCTATGGAGGTGGCTAATATTGAACCCTTGGGTCCGGTACTGTGCGACCAGATTTGCCGCTTTTTGAACGGTTTCATCGGTGGAATCGTCCAAAACTTGGATTTCTAATTTATCTTTCGGGTATTTCAATGCTACCGTGGAATCAATCAATCGATCCACAACATAGAATTCGTTGAATATCGGAAGTTGGACTGTAACTTTGGGTAAATTCGGATCTTCCAGGGAAAGAGTTCGGCTCGGATCCGTATCGCAGTTCGTGTTGTATTTCTTATACAAATACACCATAATATATGTGTGGATCCCGAAGAAAAACAGCCCGAGAATATCCAAGGCATAAATGGCAAGAAACAGGACGGTTACCGCAGTCAACATTTGTGTCAAAACTTTCGATATGGGCGAAAAAGTCAACGGGTTTTGCACCGCAACATGGAAACGGGAAAAATCAAGAGGACGGAGGACCCGCCCCCTCGGTTGGAAGTGAAAATTCGCAGTGGAGGTTCCTCAACCAGGGAGGTTGTGGTCCATCCGCTTAGAGTATCGGAAATCAAAAAGCCAACCTTAGCCACGGAGAACGTTTTTTGGGATTTTTGGGGAAAAAGACGAGGACTGGATACTATGAATTGAGGGATTTAAAGACCCCGGTGAGGCGTGGCCCAGGACCAAAGGCCGCTTGGTTCCCTACCGCAAAACGTCCTTTTCACAACTCCTTTTCCCATCGCTTTTTTGCAGGAGCTCCCACAAAAATTCGGCCAAAAAACATTCTTGTCGAAACGAGAAAATTCTGATACTCGGTCCGAAGTCGCGCTTCGGGGTACCACCGCACCGGCCCCCGCCCAGAGCCGGGTGGGGACCCTAAAACGCTTGTCCCCCAAAAGCAGTCACCTAATTTAGCTCCGTGCGATCCTCCTTACTAGGAATCCTAGCCGCCTTTGCCTCCGTCCTACTTGCCATCGCCCTGGAAGAGGCGCACTTCCTATCCTTCTTAAAAATATCCGCCCTAATTCTGATTTTAGGAGGAACGGCCGGAGCGACTTTCGCCAGCTACCGAATCGAAGAATTCGCAATCATGGCGTTTCATTTAAGGGAAGCCCTGTTCCCTAAAAAGGAATTCTCCTTAACGGATTTGTTTTTGGATTTTGCCGAAAGGGCGAGAAAAAACGGCCTTCTCTCTTTAGAAGACAGGCTATCTTCCGTACCGGATGCATTTTTAAGGAAAGGAATCCAATTGATCGTAGACGGTACCGACCCACGAGCCGTGGAAGAGATCTTATTCGAAGCGGCGGAAGGCTTGGAAGAAAAAGAAATTCGCTCCGCCAAAATTCTCGAAACCGCCGGAGGATTTTCCCCCACAATCGGAATCATAGGAACGGTTCTCGGCCTGGTAGGTGTATTGGAAAATCTAGGTGCCGGCACAAGAGCTCTGGGGGAAGGGATCGCAACCGCCTTTATCGCGACTTTTTACGGAATTTCTTTCGCGAACTTATTGTATTTTCCGTTAGCGAACAGAATCAAGAGTTGGGCAAGAGTCAGAAGTAACAGAAGACAAGCGATGATCCGAGGCATTATTTCCCTACAAACCGGAGACAATCGTAGAATTCTGGCCGAACGAATGGCCCCTTTTTTAGAGGAAACGCGATAATTCGAATTTTTGAAATCGCGGAAAACAAGAGCACATAATGTATAAAATAGCCGAACTCCCAAAATTAAGCGTTCTTACGATCGCTCATTCTGGAAAGAATCTCCCGAATCTCGCCCTCGGCGCCCACGGGAGTCAAAACGAGAAGAACGTCCCCGTCTTCCATCTTGGTCTTACCCGTCGGAACCAAATGGGTTTCTCCGCGATAAATCAAAGTAATCAGGGAATTTTCCGGAAAATCCAATTCATAAACGAACTTACCTACGGACGCGGAACCGTATGGAACGATATACTCCAACAACTGGGTATCGCTTTGATCCTTATTTTCGAATTCGAAGGGATACGAGGCCCTCTGTTCTAGAGCGGCCTGTAAACCTAAAAGTCGGACCACGTACGGAATGGTGCTACCTTGCAATAACAAGGAAGTCAAAACCGTAAAGAAGACCAAGTGAAAAATCGTCTCCGATTCCGGCAGAGACTTCGCATAAGGAAAAGTAGCTAAAATAATGGGTGCCGCGCCACGGAGGCCCACCCAAGAGATCAGTAATTTTTCCTTCCAATCCACATTGAAACCGATCAAGGAAATCCACACGGAGATCGGCCTCGCCACTAACATTAGGAAAATGGAAAATGCGATCCCCATACCGAAGACCGGAGGAATCCGGGAAGGAAAAACCAGAAGTCCCAAAGTCAAGAACATCACGATCTGCATCAGCCAGCCGATTCCGTCCATAAAACGTACGTTACTTCGTTTATGCACGAAGGACCGGTTCCCGATGACGATCCCTGCAATATAAACCGCAAGAAAGGCGTTCCCTCCGATGAGTTCGGTGGAAGCGAAGACGAACAATACCGAGGCCGATAATAAGACCGGATACAGTCCCTCGTAATCCAGCTTAATTCTGTTTATCCCCCGATAGATCCAATAGCCCAAAAGAAGACCGATCAGGATGCCGAGACTGAATTGTTTAAAGATCTCCCAAACCAGAAGCCCCCAAGAAGGAGAATCGTTTCCGACAAAACCCAAAATCGTGGTCGTTAACAAAACGGCAAGAGGGTCGTTACTCCCGGATTCGAGCTCGAGAAGGGACGTCAGCCCCTTTCTCATTCCGGTGTTACTAGTCCGCAATACGTTGAATACTGCGGCCGCATCGGTGGAAGATACGACAGCGCCTAACAGAAATCCTACGACGGGAGAAAATCCTAGAACATAAACGGAAAACAATCCGACAAAGATGCAGGTAAGCAAAACCCCGAAGGAACCTAGCGAGATTCCCATCCAAAGCACGGGTCGCACCTTGTTCCAATCCGTTTCCAAACCGCCGGAAAAAAGAATGAAAGCCAGCGCGATCGATCCTACTTTACGGGCCAGCTCCGCATCGGAAAAGGGGATGCCTAGAACTCCGTCCGACCCGGCAAACATTCCGATGGACAAGAAAATCAGTAACGCAGGGACTCCGAATTTCGTGGAAACTCGGAGCAAACCGATACTGACGATGATCAAACCGGATAACGCAAGTATTGTGAACTCGAATTCCATCGGATTACCAGGCGATACTTTCCGAAAGGGAGAATTTTTTACGAATCGTTTTTTTTCGCCTCTTCATGGAGAGAGATTTTTTATACAACATCGGAATTCAGCTCGTACAAAAGATCCTCCAATTCTCTGTCGTCCGTCACCTCGATGAGGCGATCCTCTCCGTATTCATCCGCTTGGATCCGAACGGCAAAATATCCGAAACTTTCCTCTCCTTTCAGAAAGCCGACGTCCAGGTTTACTAGGTCGCGATCCTCTTCCGTCGTAGGAATCAGGAGAAAATATTGTGCCTCGTCGACTTCCACCACTTCCCCGATCAGGAACGAATGCGAATTGCCTTCCTCGTCGATCAGGTTTAGAAATTCTTCGCCCGATTCCGAACCTTCCGCTTGGGATCGGGGGTCTTCTTCTTCGAACATTTTTCCCTCTTTATTTGCATCGGCCGGAAGTCGCGATCACCCGGCAAGATTCCGTTCCGTCGCCGTCCCGGAAAGGGTGGACAAGAAGGTAAAAAACCGAAATTTGGGTGGGATACACACCCGCGGAAAACCGAGCAAAATGGATCGAAAGAGAAATTATCTACTTCCTATTTTGGTCGGCTGTGCCTGCACCCTCGCGTTTTGTAGGCCGGAATTCAAAGACGACGTCCGACAGAAAAACGGAACCATGGATGCGAGCGGCTGGAACTTCCATCGGAAATCCGTAGCGCTGAATGGAGAATGGGAGATTTATCCTAACGCTCTTCTGATCTCGGAACCGGATTCGCTAAAACCGCCTGCGATATCGACCACGATTCCGAACACCTGGAACCACATTGTAAGCGACGGAAAACCGGTCTTTCCGAACGGCAAAGGGTTTGCCACCTATGTTCTTCGTCTTCAACTTCCGAAAGACTGTCCTCCGTTGATGTTACGCGTTCCTGACCAAGGAACGGCATATTCCCTCTATGCGAACGGGAAAAAAATCGCGGGAATGGGCAAGGTCGGAAAAAACAAAACCTCTTCCGTTCCCTTTCTCGCATCCGCTGTTGTGGACATACCTACGGATACGCGCGAACTCGCTTTCGAAATCTCCAATTATCACCATATCATAGGCGGATTCTGGTTCGCGCCCGAATTAGGGGAAAGGAATCGGATCCTGGAGGAAAAGTATGCCGATCTGACCGTAGATCTTGCGACCTCCTCCTCCGCACTGGTATTGGTCATTTACCAGATCGTAGCATATTTATTGACGAGAAGAGAGAGAGCCCCTTTACATTTCGTAATCTTCTCCCTTGCCGGAACTCTTCGATTTTTTCTCACCGGAGATCGGATACTCAACACGGTTTTTCCGCAGGTCCCTTGGGAAATCACTCATAAGCTGGAATACCTAACCACTTATGCGCTTTCCTCCGCTTTCTTTTCCTATACTGCGTCTTTATTTCCCCTGGACTTTCCCCGCTGGAGTGAACGCGCGTCCTTACTGTTGCTATCTTTCTTCTCCATAATCACGATCTTTTTCTCCGTAGAATATTACGGAAGATTGTTGGTTCCTTTCCAGCTCGTAGTCGTTCTAGGTTCTTTTTTCATAATTTACGGCTGCGTCAAAGCCGCTGTTTATAAACGGGAAGGAATTTGGCTGTTCCTATTCGGTATCGTCGCAATTCTAATCGCTTCGATTAACGATATATTGGCTTCCCAGTATATTATTAGAACTAAATATATTCTAGCGCCGGCAGTATTCGTATTCATCTTTTCCAATAGTCTATCACTGGCAGTCTCCTTTTCCAAAACCCTGGAGCGTTCCAGAATCGTCAGCGCCCGATTAAAGTCGGCCAACCGAGACTTGAACGAATTAAAGATCGAGCTGGAAAAAAAAGTCGATATGAGAACCAGACAATTGACGGAAGCCAAAAATAGGGCCGAAGGGGAAGCGAAATATAGATACGATTTCCTCGCCACCATGAGTCACGAGATCCGGACGCCTCTGAACGGTTTGATGGGAACGGCCAATCTGCTTTCGGAAACTCCCTTAAACCAGGAACAACAGGAATACCTGGACATCATGCAGATATCCGGTGAAAACCTTCTCCACCTGGTCAACCAATTGCTGGATCTTTCCAGAATCGAAGGAAATCGATTCGAATTGGAAGTTATACCTTTCGATCCTTTCGCGATCCTGCAGAAAGCCGCAAAAGTAGTCAGAGCGAGAGCGGAGGAAAAAAGGGTTCTATTGAACCTCGAATATCCCGAGCACCATCCTGGCATTTACGTCGGTGACGAAGGTAGAATACAACAAGTTTTGCTAAATCTCATAAGCAATGCCGTTAAGTTTACAGGATCGGGAGGCAAGGTGCTCGCGGGAGTCAAAAATGCGGGAGAGGATTTCCAATCTCGTATCCTGGAATTCTGGGTGGAAGACACCGGAGTCGGGATCGCCCAGGAAAAGATCTCCGATCTGTTCGAGCCTTTCGTCCAAGCGGATTCTTCGATTTTCCGCAAATACGGAGGTAGCGGCTTGGGGCTCACGATCTCGAAAAAACTCGTGGAGCTAATGGGAGGTTGCATTCGGGTCGAAAGTCGGGTTGGAAAAGGATCTAGATTCTCTTTCTTACTTCCCTTTCCTCAAGAGGAAGGAGAAGGAATAGAGGCGACGGGAGAAAAAATTCGATCCATCTCTCCGAAAAGAATTCTGATCGTGGAAGATCGGGAACCTGCCAGGACCATTGCACGCAAAACCCTGGAAAATATGAATATGACAGTGGACATCGCGAAAGACGGCAAAGAAGCGCTGACCAAGTTATTTTCCGAATATTACGATCTGGCGCTGATCGATATCGAACTGCCCGAACTGACAGGAATCGAAGTCGTCCGCACGTTAAAGGAGCACGGGGAAAACCTTCCGATCCTAGTAGCCTGGACGGCCCACGCACTTCCGGGTGCGGAAGCGGTTTTTAAAGCCACCGGTTTCGACGCTTACATGCAAAAACCTTCCCTCAGAAAAGATTGGGAAGCGCTCTTGCTCGCGCTTTTCAGATAAAATGCCCCGAACAGAATTTATGCGAGAATATCGAAGAATTCTCTCTTTTATAGCGTTTGTGGTCCTTCTTTCATCATGCGTTCTCGGAATCTCCTGCAACAATGGAAGTGCGAATTGCCACCGAGAGGCCCAGAAGGACGCCGATATAACCAAGGACTTGGAGATCGCATGTCTCCTGAATCCTTCCGACAAAAATCTTTGCAATTTCGCCCTTCTGCAATCCGCAATCCCCTACCAATGTTACGCGGGGCAATAACCTTCGAATCCGAACGTTCTCCCGGATAGGTTATAAAAATTTAAAATTCTTCGAAAGGAAGTTTGTTCTTCTTAGCGTTATTGCATTCCTTACATGCAGGTACAAGGTTGGCCTTGACGGACTTCCCTCCTTTCGCGAGAGGAACTAGATGGTCCATGGTTAGTTCTTCCGGAGAAAACTTTCTTCTACAGTAATAGCAGATCCCGTCGGATTTTTTCTTTTTCCACCAGGGAGTTTTGCGGAGCTCTTTCGCGATCCTTCTCTGTTTTTGGATCTCTTCCTCCCCGATCCATAACACGGGTTCTTCGGGCAAAAACGGTTCTTCAGGCATAAAAATCGATTAGGAGATCCAATCCTTTCCCGGTCCGAACCAGGAAAGACGCGTTCCCGGAATTAAGGCTCGGATCGCCAAACCGGTCCGCATCCCGAACGCGGTCGCGAGAACCGTATCCCCTTTTTTTAACGTTATCTCCCCTTCCACGGAACAGCTTCCGTCCAGAACCATAAGAATATGAAATACCGGCTCCGAGGAAAAGGAAGGCAAAACGAATTCCCCGGCTTCTTTCACGCTCAGAAGTTCCATTCTGAACTTATCGTTTCCCGTTAATAAAACTCTCTCGCCGTATTCCCAAGGAAGAGACGTCTGAGATAAAGGGTCTTCCGGGTCCGGTCCCGAGTAATCCAACACATCCAGCGCTTTTGTTAAGTGAAGCTCTCTGGGACGACCGTAATCGTACACGCGATAGGTGGAATCGGAAGATTGCTGGACTTCCATCAACAGGATTCCCGCTCCGATCGCATGGATTTTTCCCGGATTCAAAAGGAAAGAATCCGATTCTTTTACGGATACGACGTTCAATAGCTCTTCGGCCCGATCACTACGGACCAATTCGGCGAATTCGTCCCTGCTCGTAGCTCTTGCAAAACCGCAGACCAGCTTCGAGCCCGCATCCGCCTGGAGTACTGTCCATGCTTCCTTTTTACCGGAACTTTCCGGATCGAATTTTTCGGCGTACTCGTCGTCGGGATGGACTTGCACGGATAATTTTTCGCGGGCATCGATCAGTTTGACCAACAGGGGAAAGCCCTGTCCTATAAAAGACTTTCCTAAAACGTTTTCCGGATCCTCGGAATAAAACTCGCGGAACGTCCGACCGGCGGCGGATCCGTTTTCGATTACGGAAAGATCCTGACCATAATCCGAAACTTCCCAGGATTCTCCGATATCTCCCGCAGGTAAGATCCTACCCAAAAAAGTTTCAAACTTTCTGCCTCCCCAAACTTTCTCTTTGTAGATCGGGCGGAATTTTAAAACCTTCTGCATAGTCTTATTTTTTACCGCCCGTATAGACTTCAATTTTAACTTTAATCTCCCTTTTTTTGAAATGAGTGAACGAATCCGGACGGAAGCCGGAAAGGTCCAAAGTATAAATCCTGCCCGGGATCAATGTTCCCGGTCCGGATTTCCATTTCAGATAACGGAAACTTTTGTACGTTCCTTTTCCTCCGCAGGAACCGCAATTCAGATCCGAACCTCTACATTCCGGGCACAACACCCGAACGACCAAAGGAATCGCCGCTAAGACGGTCCCTTCCAGCTCCTCCTCCGTCAAACAGAGCCGAATATCATGGTAGATTCCCGTATATTTTCTGCGGTCTCGGTTCCGAAAGCCGGCACGCAACAGACCTCTCTTTGCGAACTCCACCGCCTTTGCGGAAAAAATAATCCTGGAGGCGGGGATCAAAAAGGTGCGCGAAGGATTCGAAATTTTTTGCCCGCCGCGAAGGGCAAGCTGGGCATCGAAGCGAAGTCTTTCCTCGGGCTGAGTTAGGATTTTATAAGAGCGAACGATCTTTAGGAAAATCTCCGCCGAACCTGTTTTTTTGTTATCCGGATGAAAAGCTTTTGCCAACGCACGAAATCTGGTTTTAATAATGTCGACTTCGGCATCCTGCGAAACTCCCAGGACCCGATAATGGTCCACCCAAACCGCATCCATGGTGAACCCTATTTTTTGCGACCTATCGCCGGCTTACGATCCGGAGGATTATTTGTTGGATTCTTCCTGGAAGGATCCGCCTTGGTCCAAACCGTCCAGCATCGTCTCGACATCGCGTCTATCGGCTTGTATGGTACCTTCCACATATTTCGTGATCGCTTGTATGACTTCCACAAGGTTGTTCCGGTAGGAGCGGACTAATTTCACTCTCTGGTCCGGGTTGCGAATATTAGACAGATTATACGTCTCTTCCTGGATTCCGCCATCCGTTTTTCTTTGGACTGAAAGGATGATACTGTTCGCTTCCGGAGCCGAAACGTTTTCGTTTTTGAGGATCCCCAGTTCGTCGTTGACCGGACGTAATTTGGTTACCATCGATTTGCGTGTCACGAATCGGATCCCTTCCAATTTAAAGGGTCCTTGCCCGGAAACCTTCAGGAAAAATTTCTTATCGAAAAGAAATCGTTCGCGATTCGGAAGTTCGTACGTTTCGATCGCCGGGATGAATTGTACGTATTCGTTGTTCTGAATCTTTTTTCTTTTATTCAGAAAGGAAAGCAACTCCTCTATCCGTTTGTGGAAGTATTTGATGTCGCTGTTCAGAGCTTCCAATGCGCGTATTTGAGTGTCTTTATAGGGAAGAATCTTGATCTGGCCGTCCGGCTCGATATCTTGTGCGTACGCGCTGACGGTCAGGACAAAAAATAGAATTGCGGAAGACGTCGCTTTCTTCATTAGTTCAGATTCCGGAAGATTTCCTTACCACTAGTGTCGTCCTTTATCGTAAAAAGCCCGGATTTTTCTTAAAAATTCGTTGAATTCAGGCCGGATTCTACGAAAAGGGAAGGGATCGATATGGAAATTACCATCAGAAAATCTGGCGAAACGAACGTAATCGGCTTATCGGGCAGTTTGGACATATATACGTCCATCGATCTGAAAAACTTCTTCGAACAGAACATCGACCGAAATAATAATAACGTGGTCATCAACTTGGAAAAACTGAATTATATCGATTCTTCCGGAATCGGAATGCTGATTAAGCAACTCAATTATGTCCAAGAATTGAACGGTAAATTCTTTATCGCAAATATGAAACCAGCCATCGAAAAAGTGTTCAAAGTGGCAGGGTTAACCTCCTACTTCCAAACTTTATCCGAATCGGAATTTGCGAATCGATACCCTTAAATTATGTCATCTCGGCAAGTCTCGCCGACGAAGCCGTTTTTTCGATATTACATTATAATCTCTTAAAATACTCCGAATGGATCGTTTCGTTTCCGGTCGATTACAGAGCGGAATAAGAGAGAAAAACGTCCCAGATTCCCCAAAAACGTCCTTCGTCCACGCCGACGGATTCCAGACGAAGGATCAGTCTTCCCTCCACCAGTTCCGACGGGTCTACGGAAATCCGTACCGGAGGAGCGGGAGCGTACAAGGCCTTTAAGTACAGCGCATGATCCGGAAATTTTACGGTTTTTTTTTCCGTTCCATTCACGAAGATCCGTAGTTCCCTCGTCGGAAAAGACGCTGAATTTTCCGTAGGATCGAATAGCGTCAGGTCGAAATAAACGTAAATCGTGTCTTTCCGATCCGGATCCGCCGTAAGCAAGACATCCAACCCTTCCTGAGGAATCATTCTGCATTGGTTATCGGATAAGATTCCGGTACCTGCCCCCGGCGCGGGATCCTTTCTATCCGGCGCAAGTTTCAAACCGTTATGCATGGCCCAAACCGAAAGTTCCGGAAAGGTGCGGTAATTTTCGGATACGTACGCTTCACCTCCCATCGGTTTTGAAAAATTCTCGAAATTTTTCGTTTTCCGATTTTCCACCTTAGCCTGACTCTGACTCGCAGTGGCTAGGAATAAAAACAAGAAGCAGCCGAAACGGAACCTGAACATGTTGTTTAGACTATCGGTCGTCGGAGCGGAGGAAACTTGAAAATTCTTAGGAACCTGGAACGCCTGGGGGAGACGATAGGAACGTCTACCGTTCTGACTCTCGGGAATTTCGACGGAATTCATTTGGGACACCAGGCCCTCTTGGAGAGAATCAAAGAAATCTCCTTGGAAACAGGACTCCCTTCCGTAGCGATCACGTATTACCCGAATCCCGCCCTCGTGCTCGGAAAAGATAAGGATCTAGGCAGCCTCACGACCCAAGCGGACAAGGAGGCGCTGATAGAATCTTTCGGCATAGATTGGTTGGTGATCGTCCCGTTTACGATGGAACTCGCGAGCATGGAAGCGGAAGACTTCCTTCATAACATTCTGATCGGAGAGCTGAACGCCAAAAAAATTCTGATCGGCTTCAACCATTGTTTCGGAAAAGGACGCAGAGGAAATTACGAATTATTGCAGCAATACTCGAGCAAGTACGGATACGAATTGGAAAAATTGGAACCGGTATACCTGGATAACACAAAACTCTCCAGCTCCTACATCCGATCCCTGATCCGGGAGGGAGAAGTTTCCAAAGCCGAGGAATGTCTAGGACGGGAATTTTCCATAACCGGAGAAGTAGTGGAAGGGCATAAGAGAGGAAGGACCATAGGATTCCCCACTGCCAATGTCAAACCTTCTCCCGAACTCATCCTTCCCGGGATAGGAGTTTACGCGGGAAAGACCGAGATCGGCGGAAAATATTATGATTCCATGATTAATATCGGAAATAACCCGACCTTCGGAGACGAACAACTCAGCCTCGAAAGCCACATCTTCGATTTTTCGGGAGATTTGTACGGTAAGACGGTCCGAGTCCTTTTTTCGGAACGGATCCGCTCTGAAATCAAATTTTCGGGTGTGGAAGCGTTGATCGCCCAATTAAAACAAGACGAACGGATTTCGCGCGAAATTTTAGCCGATCGTTAAGCGAAAGGATCCTGGATTCAACGTGAAGGTGGGTTATACCCTCCGAACAAAGGCACCTTAGGACGACCCAATAGAACAGCTTCCAGATCGATGGGGGGAGTGTACCTCAAGATATTCGCAAATAGTTCGAGTGAAATGCGATCCTGCCAATCCGGTACGAGCTCCGAAAAAGGGTCCCAAGTCAGACTAGGGTGTACGTCGTCGGGACCGAAATCGACGCTTTTACCCGTTCTATCGTAAAACCAGGATCTCATTTCGTTTAATAATTCTAATTTGGATAAGATGGGGATCGAAGTCGAAAAACGGATTGCGTAATCGGGCATGAACGTGCTCCGACAGTCCTCGTTCGTACACAGGATCGTGCGAACTTCCTCCCTGAAAGTGGCCCAATCTCTCAATCGGCCCCGCCCTTTTTTCCACAATACGGAAACCGTCTTTTGGCATTTCGGACAGACATACACGGGAATAAACGAAATCCCTTTTATGGATAGAATAGGTTCTTCCGAAAGACTCTCATCCGGAAAAGTCAGGTAGGGGGAATCCGTTTCAGGATCAGAAATCCCGGACTTTTTCTCCGCATAGCCGCCTCCTTCGGATAAATTCATATTCAATTCCCTTAATAAATACTAACCTATACTTAATGACGCATAACGCAATCGATTTTTATTTCTCTTTTATATCCAAAAAACGAAGTTGTAAAAAATTATTTTTCCCCCTTTTTTCCATGGAAAGGACATTTTCGGGTGTTTAGAAGGGATTGATTTCAGGGTCTAATCCGGTTAGCCTGTCTCAGGCGGAGCGGATCCATGAATTATTATCTATTTCTTCCGATCTCCGCATTTATCGTAAACAGCCTTCTCATCGCATACGTTTTCGCCCGCAGATTCAGGAGCGTGGTCATAGGAGACTTTCTCCGCTTCACGGTTTGCCTGGATCTCTGGTTGATCTCGTACATCCTGCATTGGTCTTTTTTACCGGCGGAATGGATGACATTGGTCTTCAAATTGACCTGCTTTACCTGGATTCCGAGCGGCCTTCTCTATCTGGAAGTCGTATACAAATTCCTAAACCGTGACTCCAAGACCTTTCTATACGTGTTCCGTTTCCTGGTCCTGCTTTCCATCCTGGTAACCACTTCCACGGATTGGGTGCTAAAAGGAACCAAGCTCTACTACTGGGGATATGAACTGGAACCGAATTGGCTTTTCCTGCCTTTGAGTGCGGTCGTCGTCGGCATCCCGTCTTATTATGGCTTGATGTTGATCGTAAGAGAAAGATTTCGTACGGATAACGAAAGAATGCGTAGACAGATGAACCTGTGGATCGTCGGCTCAGTGATCGCGATTTCATTAAGTATTTATACCGAATTGCTGAATCTCGACGAGCACGGATGGTTTCTCTCTCCTCCCCTAACCCCTGTTTCCATATCGGTCTTGGCGATCTTCATATTTTTAGCGATCACTCGATACGGTTTTTTGAATATCAGTTTGGAACGGATCGCTGTGGAATTGTTTCGCGATATCCACGACGGAATCGTATTGGCGAAAGAGGGAGGAGAACTTTTTTTCGCGAATCGATCGGCAGTTCAGCTGCTGCAGTTTTCCGTTTCTTCGGGGGGAAGATTCGAACCGGAGCGTTACTTTCTGAATTATAGGGAGGAATTGGACGCTCAACCCAGGGAATTCCAACTTTTAGGAAGACAAAATGCCGCTTTCGTCGAACTAACGCAATCCACGATCAGGATTACCGAGGAGGAATCAGGAACGTTGTATCTTTTGCGAGAAGTGACCGAAAAAAAAATCGCTCAGGAAAAAATACACCAGCTTTACTCCCAGATCGTCAACGATCTGGAGATCGCGAGAGTCACCCAATCTTCGATCATCACCCAAAAATTCCCCGAAAAGGATTCCTACCGGATCCATTCTTTTTTTCAGCCCATAGAAAAAGTAGGAGGCGATATGCTTAGGGTGATGGAGCATCCTTCGGGAAGACTGGACATTCTCTTCGCGGACGTTTCCGGTCACGGTATCGCTTCCGCTATGGTGGGTGGTATGCTTTCCATCACCTTCCAGATCATATCTCAAAAACTCATGAGCCCTAGGGAAAGCTTATCTGAGATCCACGAAATTCTATCCAAAGTCGTACTCCATCATCATATTTCAGCCGTATATGCGAGTTATTTTCCGGAAGAGAAACGGTTGGATTTTTCGTATGCCGGTCATCATCCGATCCTGGTCCTGAGAAACGGGGAAGCGACCCTCCTGGAGGGAGAAGGGCGGATCATTTTGGCCGTGCGCGAACTGTTTTTAAACGACTATTCGTTCCGAGTCCAATCCGGGGATCGTGTCGTCTTTTATTCGGATGGATTATTCGAAGTGAAAAATAATCAGGGTGAGATCCTAGGCTATGAGAATTTCCTGGATTGGATCCGGGAAACTTCCGAAAAGCCCACCCTTTCGATTCTGGAATCGGCGAGAAAAAAATCGATCGAATTTGGCGGAGGACGACACAACGACGACTTAGCCATGCTGGCTTTGGAAATCGTACGATGAATCCCTATCTCCTCATCCCCTTATCCGCTCTCTTCTTGAATCTGTTACTTTTCATCTATGTGATCGCTTTAAAGGGAAGACACAGAGTGGTGAACCTGTATCTTTTCTACTCCATAGATCTCAGCCTTTGGATCCTTTCCATCATACTCTACTGGTCTTTTCTGCCCGTCGAATGGATGAGTTGGATGATGCGAGTTACCTCCTTGACCTGGCTCCTCGCAGGAACCTTATTTCTGGAATTCATATTCGCGTTCCTGTCTAAGAATCCGAACCTCCTCCTCTACTTTTTCAGAGGGCTTTCCTTGGCGGTTTTTCCGATCGCGTTAACGACGAATTGGATCGTCGCAGGCGCGGAAAAAAAATATTGGGGATATGCGATCTCTCCGGGACATTTATACGTCGTAAGTCTGAACCTATTCGTGATCGCTCCCGCCGTCTATGCTATGGCCCTTCTTCTTTACGAATCCAGAAATCGGGAATCTAGATTTCGGAACCAATGCTATCTACTCTTCTTCGGAACTCTATCCTCGACCACATTGGGTTTTTTAACCACCATTCTCCCTCGCATGCAATCCCAAGGAGAAATCCATTTTCCTCCCTTAAGCGGCAGCGCCACCGTCCTCCAATCCGTCTGTATCTTTCTAGCGATCGCGAAGTACGGATTCCTGGAAATCCGTTTGGAAAAAATCGCATTGCAGTTGTATTCCAAACTCAGGGAAGGTGTCGTCCTTCTTTCCAGAACCGGGGAACTGCTCTATTGGAATCAGAGTGGGAAAGAGATGTTGGGAATTCACGGAGCCCAGCCGGAAAAACTGGATCTTTCCGATTATTTGGAGAATTTTCCTCCCGAACCGTTTTCCCGAATGGACTTTAAGGTGAAATCGAACCTCTCGAGCCTGGCAGGATCGAAAGAGAGTAAAATTCTTTCCTCCTCTCCGAATCGATTCCTGGAAGTATCCAGATCGGAAATACAACTTTCCGGTAGGGATAAAGGAAACGTTTTTATCCTGAGGGACATTACGGACAAAAAGGAAGCCTCGGAAAAGATCAGCGTATTATATTCGCGAGTGGTCAAGGATTTGGATATCGCAAGAGAAGTCCAAAATACGATTACTACCCGCGAATTCCCGCATTCGTCGAAATTCAGGATCTTTTCCTACTTCCGCCCTTACGATCACGTCGGCGGGGACGTGCTCAATTGTTCCGAATCCCAAGACGGAAAAATCGAGGTTCTTTTTGCGGACGTTTCCGGACACGGAATTTCATCGGCAATGGTCGCGGCAATGGCTTCCATCGCCTTCAGCGTAGTTTCAAGAAAAGGGACCCGACCGAAGGAAGGTCTATTATTTACGAACGACTTACTGACTTCGGTCGTAACTCAACATTTCATTTCCGCGGTCTACCTGAAGTACGATCCGATTTCCCGTGTTTTGGATTATAGCTATGCCGGCCATCATACTGGGTTGCTTCTGCGGAACGGAGAAGTGCGCGAACTGCTAGGCAAAGGGAGCGTGCTCCTCGGAATCGGCTCGCCGATTCTGGAGGAATACGACATCGCTCTTCGTCCCGGTGACAGAATACTGCTTTATTCCGACGGTCTTTTCGAAGTTCGAGGCTCCAAAGGAATTCCCATGGGAAATGCGACTCTTGTGGAAGCGGTTCGAAAATTGGCCTTTCAGGATTCCGAAAATCTAATACGATCTCTGGTCTCCTATTCCGAATCCTTCGGGGACGGAGTCATGACGGACGATCTGACCCTTTTCTGCATGGAGATTCGGGAATAAGGTCCGTCCGTGCAGGATGCGTTTTTTCTAGATCAGACGGACAACGAATCGGCCTGTTCTTTGACCTTTTCCAGAAACGGTAGCAATTCATCCAGCGCCGTAGGAATCTCGTATTCGATGATATCCCCGGCGCGAATGATGTCCTTCTCCTCCAACGCGACGGCAACGCTAGCGAGAGTATCGTTGAGTTCGTTCGTTTTTTCCTCGAAGGATTTTCCGCCGATAAAAAGGCTCGAATAGTTCAACCCGGGAAGTTTTTGACGTAGTGTGATAAACGAAGTCAATAGAACGTTAATTTGAGAAACGGACTGCGTGAGAAGATGCGTTGCAACTTCGTCCCTACCGGCCTGGTAGTTTTCGTTCACTTTTACGAAACTCTGTTTCAGAGCCGGGACCGCCTTGATAAAGGTATCCAATATTTCCCGCAAGGTGGGAAGATCTAAATCAAGCACGGAGGCTCTGGCGATCAGATCCATCGTGAACAATTTAAGATCCCGCAAGTGTTCCAAAAACTCCTCGATCGCGCCGATACCGTCCAATTTGGAAGACCTTTGTTTGAGGGCCGCGAGAACCTCTTCCACGTTATTTCCGGTACCCATCGGTTTGATCTGATCGTATCGTAACTTCAACATCCTGCCTGCCGAGCGAAGTAAGGACTCGATCCAATTGACTCCGTCGGACAACTCTTTGGATTCCTTTTCCGTGAGGCTATCCCGTCCTAACAGAGTCGTTCCCACTTTATCCACATAGGCGTCCAATTCGTTTAGCGAACTGAGTAGAATATCCAGTTCCTCTCCGACGTAAAATTCCATTTTGGAGGCGGAATCTATCGATTTGCCTTTCATCGTATCGGAACGGAACTCTTCTCCGTCCACAATACAGGACAAAAGAAATTTACCGTTCGATTCGACCCAGCGGCCGACGGCGTCGAAAACCTCGCCGAGATTCTTTTCGTTTTCGATTGCGCTTTCAAGCCTTTGTTCGTTCACGAATATTTCCACGGTTACTCCTCCGTTTCTATTATAAGTACTCACTTTCCGTCGTCTCCGCCTTGAACCCTGGAAAGATTGTTGTTCAAGTACGAACCTACCGCCTTATTTTTTCCCACTCCTTGTTCCATGTACAGGAATTTTTCCTTCAGCTTCTTTTCGTAGCTGGATAAGTGGGATTCGTAGTTCTTGATTTTCTTATTATTATCGGCAAACTGCTCTTCCAATAGTTTGATCTTACTGGTAACGAGGCCGCCGGCAAACTGTGTATACGGTTTCAGATGTTCCACTAAATTGACTCCGACCCCCGTATCCATTCTGGAGTCAGAGTTGGTGTCCTGAGCAAAAAGGTGACGGACCGCATCCGGGTTCTCAGAAAGTTTTTGGGAGAGTTTTTGTTCGTCCAGTTGAAGATAACCTTCCTGGATATCCGCCCATTTACTTCCGACCGTGCCTGTCGACACTCCGATGTCGGATAACATCCGGATTTCGGAATCACCTAATGGGGCAAAAGAAGTCGTAGTTACGGTTTTCATTCCGGCAAGCAATCTTACGATCGAATGTTCCCCGGCTAGGAGCCCGCTCTTCGTTTTCCCTTCCCAAAAGGAACGGCTAATATCCGGATCCTCGTTCTTGCCGTCGGACATACCGCTTTCACGATCGACGGCCGTCGCCTCTTTGGAATATTTTAGAACATTATTATAAGCTTCTATAAAGCCCTTGATCATCTTGATTCCTTTTTCGGAATCCACTTTGACGTCGACCAGGACCGGACCTTCGCTTTTTTTGTGTAGGTTTAAATTGATTCCGTCCAATACGTCCGTCAGTCCTTCGTTTTTCGGCCGGGTGACTTCTATGCCGTCCACGGTAAACAACGCGTCTTTGGCCTCTACTACGGTCTTTGCGGGTTTGGCGCCCTTGAATTCACCCGGAACCACCAGCCGGAAATCGGATAACTCCTTCTCCTTTCCGCTTTGGTTCACTACTATGATCTCGCGGATTTTCTTCCCGTCCAAGGAAGCCTTAAGCGTCAGCTTGAGACGTCCTTCTTTGTGGGCGGCGGTTTCCAGATAGACCTTTTCCTGCTCGTCCATTTCGTAAATGACTCCGAGAGAAATCGTCTCCCCTTCTGCCAGCGGCTCGGAAAGAAGAGCCTCCAATCGAAGCCCCTTTTTGGCTTCGTGCGATTCCGTATGAAACTGAAACGCCTGTTTGGAGGAGATTTTTAATTTAGTAGGTTCTTTGCCGTTCGGATCCGCGACGAGAACCGGTTTCGCATCCTTTTCCATGGAATATTTTTCGGGTTGAAACGCCTTCGCTTGTGTCGCTTCCAAAACGATCGGAAACGTTTTAGGAGGATCTTGAGGATACATGTCCCCCACTAATCCTGCCGCCTTCAGGACTCCGTTAGGATCGTCGAATTTTAGAAGGTTTTCTTTTCCCGATTGGGATGCTGTCAGAGTGAGGACCGTTTTGTTCTGATCCACTTTCACCAAGGAAGGCTGGGCCAATCCCGCAGCCGCAGTCCGGACCATAAGGGAAAGTTCTCGGACCGTCCCTCCCGAAAAATCGATTTCCTTTTCGTTTTCTCCGGAAAGAATTTTAAACGAACCCGCCGGAATCTTTCGTTCCGTATCGATAGGGTCGCTGGAAACCTGGTGGAAGGTAGCCAACTCCTTGATTTCGATCTTTCTTTTGGCGCTCGTCGCTGAGCGGGAAGCGTCTCCTGAGATCGTACCTTCCGGTTCGGAAATCACGGACTTTGTGGCAAAGGGAGCGGTGAAAGAAGTGATTTCCCTGGTTTTATTTTGAAGTTCGGTGGTTAAGGTCTTTAGATCGTTCCAAGCTTTTACCTGAGCTTTGTTATAATTATTTTGCCTTTCCAAACGACGGATCGGCTTGGCTTCCAATTCCACCAGCTTCTTTACGATCTGATTCGTGTCCTGTCCGGAGCTGAGTCCTGGAATGGTAAACGCAGGCATGGTCCCCTCCCAGTATACCCATCGGCCGTTTCGAAAAAAGCATAAGCCTTAAGAAGGGGATTTTTCGAATCCGTTCTCAGTCTCTCCGTTTCAAAACCTCCTTCGAAATGGGAGACATAATAAAAGACCTCGTCCGTCTATAGGATCGAAATCGTATATGTGATCGTCGTAGCGGCGGGAACGATGACCTGGTAACACCTATAATTTCCCGATGCGGTCATCACCGAGGAATTGGAATACGGCGCTTGGGAATGGTATACGTCGAAATTCGACATCATGCCCAAATTCGCCGGTTGGATGGAAACTCCCTGTTTCCCTATATTCAATTCACCGCCGGAGCTCCCGGAAGGATTCGAACTGAAACTGACGGAATCCGAACTCCCTCCGCCTTGGTACAGAAAATACAACACCAAGGAACTTGCCATGCCGTAATATCCTCCCGAAGGACTGGAAACCGTCGCAGTGAGAGGGGAACCCTTTACCAAATTGGTCTGGGAATCGCAAGGTCCGGACGAAAAAGGAGATTGCCCCGCAGACAAAGCGACCGCGATCAAAGAACCTGGATCGGTCTTTTGGCTGCCGGAATTGGAACAGCCGGAGGCCGAAAAAAACGAGGCGAACAGAAGAAGAAAAAGAGGGAACGTGATGGTTGGAAAAATCCGAGTTTTCATACGACTCAGCTCCTGGTCAGAAAGCGTCCCCGTCTTCTCGCCTAAGAGTGGATAGGAGAACCTTCTTCGACCGAACCTGAATCTTCGACGTTTTTAGGAAAGAAATCGGGAAAACGTCCGTTCCCCTTTCGGTATCCTTGGTTCCTGTCCTTTAGGATTCCGAAAGCGAATTTCCTTCTTACGGTTTTACGCTTACGTTCTCGAATCGAATTTGGAACGCTCCTGCAGGACCCTTTCTCTGCAAGGAGAGCGGGATCCCGGAAAAGACGGAGTATCCTTCCCAAGTCGTGCCACGGGTCGGCTCCTCCGATGCAGATTTATGATAGGTCCAATAACGAATTCTGTATTCCGAATCGTAATACAATTTGTACATATCGCCCGGAGTAAAACCGCCTTCGGCAGGATACTTCACGGACAATCTCCGCAACGGGCCGGATCCGTCCGGCTTAGGTTGAGCGCCGTCATAAGATAGAGAAACTCCTTTGTCCCAGACCAAATGGAAGGGAAACAATAACCAGTAACTGTCATTGATAAACTTGCCTTCCGTTTCCTGATCCGATTCCTGCAAGCGGTTTCTATCGTACCTGATTTCCTTTTCCCCTTCCGTAAATCTCACTTCCGCGGTTTTCGGGAACCAGATCCAACTCCTTCGTACCAATTCCTTTTCGGGAGTCGAGACGACGAAAGTAAATCCGATCTCCTGGATTTTTTCGAAATCCGCTCCTCCGTGTGCCGCAAAAATTTTCTTAGCGACGCTTTCGGGAGGAACCGAGCAGGACCAAAAGAAAAAGCAAATGGACGCTAAAATCGCAGAGAATTTCACTATGCTACCCTAGCCGAAGAGACCTTAGCATGCAACTTCGCCTTCAGACCTTCCACGAAAGCAAGGCTGTCCAACAAGTAATCCTCTACATGCGCAACCCTCTCGGACCGCAATTCGTCAGGAGTACGAAGAACGGATTTAAAAAAGAGGATTCCCGAAAGCAACCGAGCGCTAGCCCAGACCGTTTCGTCGGCGATCTCTTCCCGATCCTCGGAAGAGGGAAGTTCTTTATATAAACCTAATATTTCTTTGTAGGATTCCCAGACGTTTTCCAACGTTTTGGGTTCTTCTCCCGCAAAATGATTCCATTCGTTTTCGATATACTCTCGTAGAAAACCGTGAGGAGCCATTCCTGTGACGATCCCGCCGATCGCTGCGTTGACCTGAATCTGGGAAGTTCCGTCGTAGATGGTCGTTATCCTGGAATCCCGATAAATCCTGGAAACGTCGTAATCTTCGGTAAATCCGGCCCCTCCGTGAAGTTGCACCGCATCTCCGGCGATTTTTACGCAAGTTTCGGAGCAATAGAATTTGGAAATCGGAGTCAGCAATCCTGCCAAACGTTCCCAATATTTTAGCACCACGTCCGATTTTAGATCCCTGTCCGTCGCGCCTTTTTCCCGAAGATGATCTCCCCGAAAATAATAGAGATCCATGCTCCTCGCGCATTCCATCACCAAACAACGCATCGCCATGGTTTCTCTTTCCATTCTTCGAAGAATCTTACGCACTGCGGGAATTTCCGCGATCGGTTTGCCGAATTGTATCCTTTCGGATGCGTATTTTTGCGTTTCGGATAACGCGGCCTGGGCGATTCCGACTCCTTGCTGAGCGATCCCGACGCGTGCTCCGTTCAACATACCCATCGTGTGTTTGATCAACCCGTGTCCTTCTTCTCCGATCAGAATCCCGGGACTGTTCTCAAGGACGATTTCGCAGGTCGGCGAACAATGGAGTCCCATTTTCTTTTCGATTCCTGCCACTTGCACGTCCTTGGACTGGACGAGAAAAAAAGAAAGTCCTCTCGCTCCGCTTCCGGGATTTCCGGTCCGAGCCAATAACAGTAAAATCGCTGGAATTTCTCCCGTTCCGCAACCGTGCGTGATAAAACGCTTCGTTCCGTTCAGCAGATATCGATTCCCTTCCTGGTGCACCGCTCTGGTTCTTAAACCCGGAAGGTCGGAGCCGTGGTCAGGTTCTGTTAACCCCATCGCACAAGCGAATTCTCCCGCGGCCAAACGAGGCAGCCATTCTTCCTTCAGCTCTTCGCTACCGTTCTTTTCTATGATTTCCGCTAGGTTCACACATCCGATGGCTACACAGACGGAGGCGTCCACTCTATACAATATCTCTCCGAAAAACGCGCGCACCGTCCAAGGAATCCCTAAGCCCCCGTATTTACGGGAGAAACCGGTGGGTTGCAATCCGGCGTCGCGTGCCTTACGTACGATTTCCAGCATCTTTTCCGGAAAGACGACCTTGCCCTTATCGAATTTCAGGCCGACCTTGTCCAGATCCGCCACATAAGGCGCGATTTCCTTACCTGCGAATTCTCCGACCGAATCCAACAGAGTTTCATAATATTCTATCGTTTCTTCGTAGGAGGACGGCGCCGTAGAATAGCGTTCGTCTCCCGACTTATATTTTTCGGCGTCCGCAAAGCCGTTTTCGTACGCGTCGACGATTTCCTTCCAGGAGATGATATGATCGAAATGTAATCTAAGATCGGGAACGTCGTTGAAATAGTTGTTTTGGAGCATAATAAGGTCCTTGGATAAATGAGTATGCTTCGTTTTCGGAACCGGTCAATCCGTTTTCCGAAAACCGAAAATACCGACCTTCTCGAACGAATTTTAACGAGCGTTCGAGCAAACCGAAAAATGCTTTGAATCTCCAACTAACGAAAGAAAGGAATCTTCTTCCCATCGCGAAAGGTACTATTTCACATGCTGGTGGTCGTGCAGATGCCTTTCGCAATACTCCAAATCCGTGCAATCCACACAATATCTGAAATCCATTTGAGGATCGTCCTTTTCCGTAATTCCGCAGATATGGCACTTATGCACCGTCGGAGAGGAATCTTTCTTCAAGGCGGGCTTCATTTGGGTTTTTACGTTTCCTCTTAAATCTCTCCAGATCTCCTTTCCGTAAAATAGGAAAAGATTGGATAAACCCACCAAAATCCCCAGGAGCGGAAACACCGAGCCGGCTGCCATCGAATAGGAAATCCTGGTGTAGAGCATGATCCCTGCCACGAAAAAACCGAGCCATTTGATACGAACGGGAACCACGAAAAAAAGAAAGATCTGCATGTCGGGAAAGCGGTACGCGACCGCCAAAAAAAGACATTCGTAAAATAAGCTCGAGTCTACCGCTAAAGGCACATACAAGGAAAAGATCGCTCCGGCAGTGATTTGAACCGCCCCCAACCATAGATACATATTGAATTTGGGAACGCCTAAGTCCTCTTCCAGGATTCTTCCCATAAAAAAGAAAACGTACACGTAAAACAAAAGACCGATCCAAGGGTTTCCGAAAAAACTCGAATGCACTTTGAACACGTAGAGTGCGATGCTGGCCCAGTCCCTTTCCTTTAAGGTAGAAGGAGTGATATCCCCGAAGGCGGGATCAAAAAGCAGGGAATAAGCGCTGACGATTGCCGTAACGGCGGCGAAATAACCGGATAAGTTTTCGATATGGAAATTCTGGGAAAAGTTATTCAAAAAACGTTTCAAGGGAAAACGGAAGTCCTTTGGTAGAATGTTCTAGGAGAAAAGAAAGGGATCTCGCGATCTTACGTTTTATCTTTTCAAACGCATTGCGCGAGTAGTCAACCAATTAAACCGCCAATCGGAAGACTGGAAAAGTCCCGAGACGGAGGCTCCAAGCCTAAGTTGCGTACGTTTTACGCAGTAAATAAATTCCTAATTTTGAAATTTTTTGACCTCCAGGGAACGATCCAGGGTCTAAGTTCAAATGTTCCCAAGGATCGTAATCGCGACGTTTATCCTGAGCTTGGCAATGCAGCCCGGCTCCGTTGCTGCGTCCTCGGGAGCCGACACGACTTTCCAATCCTTCAAAAATAAAAAGGAGACTTCCGATACCTCGCCTCTCGCGCATATAGAAAATATTATCAAGTTAGACCTACCAGCGATCTCTGCTTCCGAGCCGAATTTTCGTCTTTCCGAAATTTCTCTTCAAACGATTCGAAATCATGATACTTCTTTTCGGTCGATCAAGAAAACTCTCGAAAAGCACGTCCTATCTCCGACGTTTTATTCCAATTTCTTTTTTCCTTTAAGTACGATTCGACTACTCAATTAGCGTGCTTTTCCCCCTTTTCCCTTTCGATCATCGAAAAATACATTCGGAGGAATCATATATGCGCAACGTATTCGCTTATTTAGCCGCAGCATCCATAGTAGCCGCTTCCGCCATGCCGGTAGTGGAGGAAAATTTCGAAGAGAAACTTCTCGAAAGATTGAGTCGATTTCAGGAGGAGCTTCTTTCCAACGAGGAAAGAAAAGGCAATGCAAGAGGCCTGGCATCCTTAGTCCGCGAATCAAAGAGGACCTTCCCGGAAACGAGAGTATTGTATGCAAAAGCTCTTACCTTCGCGGAACTCTTGGAAAAAGCGATCACCAGAAAGGACCAGGAATTTTTATACGGCGAACTTACGTTCGCGTTACAAAGCCTGGCTCCGAAATACGGTATGCACGCTTTTTACTGCCCGTTAACCAAAAAAACCTGGATCGCAAAAACCGAAACCGTCCGAAATCCGTATCTTCCCGAAATGAGAGAATCGGGAAGGAGAGTCAACTAATTCGGATCGGTTTGACGGACCGCTCAGGGTGATCTTGCCCGAGTCGCGGTCCTTCTCTTTCTAAGTCGGCTCCGGTCTTTAGTCTCATTCCAGAGTCCAAAGACCGGTTGCGGAAGGCGACTTGACGTCCAAACAGGTACTTCTAAACCAAGAAGAAAGAAGGAACCCGTCGTGGCCCAAAAGATAAAATCCGCCGAACCATCCA
This sequence comes from Leptospira fletcheri, assembly GCF_004769195.1. Lineage (NCBI taxonomy): Bacteria > Pseudomonadati > Spirochaetota > Leptospiria > Leptospirales > Leptospiraceae > Leptospira > Leptospira fletcheri. The sequence goes on along the minus strand of NZ_RQET01000004.1, from coordinate 1,001,764 downwards.
TCGACAACGGAGCACACGGATCGAAAAATCCGATCTACATCGGCAATCCGGACATTTTCTTCGACCGGGAATTATCCTGGATCGATTTCAATAGAAGAGTCTTAGAAGAGGCAAACGATCCGGAGAATCCTCTGTTGGAAAGACTCAAATTTCTTTGTATCACGGAATCGAATCTGGACGAATTCTATATGGTTCGGGTTGCGGGAATCCGGAACATTTTAGCGGAAGGAAACGACGAAAACAGCCTGAACGGATTAAGAGCTTCGGAAATACTGATGGAGCTGTCCAAAAAGGTTCAAGTTTTCGTAAAGGACCAATACGAGTCCTTCGGGTTGACCATAAAACGGCTATCGGACAATGGAATCCACCTAGTGATGGATCCGGCGGAATTAAGCGAGTCCGAAATCGAGCAAGTACGTCAATATTATAAGGACGACGTATCCCCCATCCTGACTCCTTTATCCATAGACCCTTCCCACCCTTTCCCGCATATCTTAAACCGTTCGTTGAACTTGGCCATCGTTCTTAGTACGGATGATGAAAAGACAGGAACCAAAAAGGACTTGTTTGCGGTAGTCCAAGTTCCCTCGGTTCTTCCCCGATTCTTCCAATTGAAAAGCCACGGAAAAGGAAGACGGTTTTTCCCTTTGGAAGCGATCATCACGTTACATGTGAACGATCTGTTTTATGGGATGGAAGTGAAAGAAATCTATCCTTTCCGGATCATTCGGGACGCAGATATTTCCATAGACGAAGAAGCCTCCGTAAAGGACCTCCTCATAACGATGAAGAAAGAGATCCGGAATCGGATCTGGGGCGACGCAGTCCGGATGGATATCTACGAAGGCACCTCCCATTTCGTAAAGAACACTTTGAAGGAATTATTGGAGCTTCGGGACAACGAAATTTTCGACGTTCCTTCCATTCTGAACCTGAGCGACACGATGTATTTTTACGGTTTGGAACATACGTCCAAGTTCAAATATCCGTTCTTCCAACAGAAAACCACTCTGAAATTCGATTCACCGGAAAAGATTTTCGAAGCCATTCAGAAAAAGGACAGACTCTTACATCACCCGTACCAATCCTTCGCAGCGATCGAGGAACTTCTCCGGATTTCCAGCGAAGACCCGAAAGTTCTCGGAATCAAGATGACTCTTTATCGCACCAGCGGGGATTCCCCTCTGATACAGTATCTCGGTCAAGCTGCGGAGAACGGCAAACAAGTCACGGTTCTCGTGGAACTCAAAGCCCGCTTCGATGAGGAAAGAAATATAAAATGGGCGCAAAAGTTGGAAGAACGGGGCGTCCACGTCGTCTACGGAGTCGTCGGACTGAAAATACATTGTAAAATGCTTTTGATCGTCCGAAGAGAGGAAGAACACCTGGTCCGCTACGTACATCTCGGTACCGGAAATTACAACTCCACCACTAGTAGATATTACACGGATTTGAGTTTCTTTACCGTAAACAAACAGATCGCGGAAGACGTAGCTACGATCTTCAACACCATCACTAGTTACGCAAAGATGCCTCACTTGAACAAGCTGGCAGCTTCCCCTCACAATCTTAAGGCGACTTTTCTCGAGCTGATCGAAAAAGAAACGGAAAACGCGAAAGCCGGAAAGCCTGCGAGAATCGTCTTTAAAATGAACAGCCTAGTCGATCCGCATATCATCCTGGCCATGTACAAAGCAAGCCAGGCGGGAGTGATCATCGAACTCGTCATCCGCGGGATCTGCTGTTTAAAACCAGGTTTGCCCGGAATCTCGGAGAATATAACCGTAATTTCCATCGTAGGACGCTTCTTAGAACACACTAGAATTTATTACTTCCTCGCAGGGGGAGAAGAGAGTATCTTTCTAGCGTCCGCCGATTGTATGCCCCGCAATTTCGAGCGACGGATAGAGGTGCTCTTTCCGATTTTGGACGCCAAGAATAAGGATAGAATCAAGAAGATTCTGGACGTACAATTGAAGGACAATGTAAAAGCTCGCTTCCTGCATTCCGATGGAGTCTACCGTAAGAGGGAACGCGGACAGGGAGAGAAAGCTGTGGATAGCCAGATTGAACGGATGAAATTTGCGGAATAGAGAATGAGTACGCTTACACAGGAAAAACGCAGCGAGCTAAAGACTCTTATCGGAGAGGAAAAGGTATTTTTTCGGGACGAGAACAAAATGGATGCCGCTACGTTCCTGTCCTACGGCACGGATCGGACGAAGGTATACCGTCCCGACTTCGAGATTCTGGTATTTCCGAAAAACACTCAAGAAGTTTCGAAAATCGTAAAATTCGCTTATCAAAACGACCTAAAGATTGTTCCCTCGGGAGGTCGCACCGGTTATGCGGGAGGAGCCGTCGCAAAAGGCGGAGAGATCGTACTCTCTTTGGCAAAAATGGACCAAGTCCTAGACTTCGATCCGTTCTTCGGTTCCCTGAAAGTCCAAGCGGGAATGATCACAAAAAACCTCCATAAGGAAGCGGAAGAAAGAGGATTTTATTTTCCCGTGGATTTTTCCTCCACCGGTTCCTCCCATATCGGAGGGAATATCGCGACGAACGCGGGAGGAGTCAGGGTCGTTCATTACGGCCTGATCCGTCAGTGGGTCCTCGGTCTTACCGTCGTCACCGGTACCGGTGAAATTCTGGAATTCAACGGGGAAATCCTGAAGAATAACACCGGTTACGACCTAAAACATCTTTTCATAGGTTCGGAAGGAACCCTGGGCGTCATCACTGAATGCGTTCTGAAACTCACCGGAAAACCTTCGGATCATAGGGTGTTGTTCTGTGCGGTTCCGGATTTCGCTTCCATACTGGAACTATTCAAGGAAACCCACAGGATTGACGTCCCCGTTTTGGCTTTCGAATTTCTGACCAGATACTGTCTAGATAAGGTAATTGATCACCTACACGTTCCCGATCCGTTTCCGGAGAATAGTCCATATTACGTTTTAATGGAATTCGAAATCACCGACGAAAGGGAAGAGGAAAAACTGTTCTCCTTTTTGGAAACGGTTATGGAAAAAGGGTTCGTCACCGACGGTAGCCTTGCCTCCAATTCACGCCAGGCGGAAACTTTTTGGAAATACCGAGAAGGAATCAGCGAATCCATTTCCATAGATTTTACCGTGCATAAAAACGACATTTCTCTACCCCTCCGGAATATGAATCCTTTCCTTGCGGAGATGGAGTCCTTGTTAAAGAACGAATATCCCGGTTTCGAAATCGCATTGTTCGGACATATCGGAGACGGGAATTTGCATTTAAACATCGTCAAACCTAAAGATCTTACCGACTCGGACTTCTTTTCCCAATGCAAGAAAGTGGACCCTGCGATGTTCGAATTGCTCAAAAAGTACCACGGCTCCATAAGTGCAGAGCACGGAATCGGGCTCTTAAAAAAAGATTTCCTACATTTCTCCAGGAGCGAAGCGGAAATGGAAATCATGGGGCAGATCAAGAAAGCGCTCGATCCGAAAAATATATTGAACCCGGGAAAAGTATTGCCTTGAGCGGAAAGTCCGTCGCATCGATCTCGAGAGGAATCTTTAGAACGTTTACCGTACTCGCCTGGATCATATTCGCGGCCTTGCAATACAACGATCCGGATCCCGAAGTTTGGATCTCGACCTATTTGTCGGTGGTCCTACTCTATGCCGCGGAATGGTTCTCTTCGTTTCGGACCGTGGAACGAAGACGTTCGCTCGCGGGGATTTCCAGAGCCTTAGGTGTCGGCTATTTCGTTTGGGCGCTTCTTGCCTTTCGAGAAGATCCCAGAGTCGACTTCGATTCCGAAATATTTCGGGAGAGCATGGGCCTCGTTCTCTCTTCGATATGGCTTCTCATCCTCCCTCTCTTTCAAGGTAGATCCGAGGAATGATCCTCCGATTGTCGGTCTGGGTCTCTATTCTGATCCTAAGGCTGACATACGGAACCGTGCGATGGACGGAGATCAGGATCCCGCATGCAACCCGGGAATGTTTCCGAAAGAAGAGCGGACTCTTACTAGCCATCTGGCACAATCAAATCCCTTTTTTAATCGACTTCACCTCCTCGTATCTGGTCAAGCAGGTGGGATTGAGAATCGTACCTTTGGCTTCACGATCGAAAGATGGAGAATTGGTCGCACGGGTACTGCATCACTTCGGGATCAGATCCAAACGAGGATCTAGTAGACGGGGTGGAGCCTCCGGTTTAAGAGCACTAGTGGAAGAAGCGAAAAACGGAGGAGTCTCCCTAATTACTCCCGACGGGCCCACCGGTCCCGTGTATGAACTCAAAGCGGGTATCGTCCAATTGGCCTCCATAACTGGATATCCGATCGTCGCCTATTCTGCGCAATACGACCGCTACTGGACTACGAATAGTTGGGATAGGATCAAGGTCCCGAAACCCTTTTCTCGGGCCGTAATCACCTGCAGCGAACCCTTCTTCGTCCCGAAGTTGAAAGGGGAAGAGCAATTGGAGAAATGGAGACGAAAATTGGAGCTTTTTCTGCTGGAAAATTGCGGAATCTCCGAGGCTGAGGCCGAAGCGTTGCGACAAGAAGTGCTCGCCATAAAGGAAAAAGCGAACCGAAGAGAATGAAGGCAATCAGGTAAGAATTCCGGGAATCCGACGGACTTCGAATTCTCTTAAGGGACAGGAGGAATTTCCTCCTCTTTGATTCTATAAAAACTCCAGTGCACGATGAATAACCTGGACAAGAGCAGATAGAGAGATTCACCGTAGGTTCTCTCCGTGGTTTCCGCCATAGCCTCGAAGGCTCCGATCAATTCTCTTAATATTTCTCGATCTCCGGGGTCGGTTACCAAATTCAAATCCACTTGGGAAAGATCTTCGTCCGGCGGAAAAGCTATATCGTTGGATTCGAGTAGAATTTCCAAAAGTTTTTCCCCTTCTATTACCACCGACTCCGCAGTCTTCTCGGCCGGTTCCGGTCCGTGTAAAAGGGAAAAAACTCCGTCCGCCAATTCTAGAATCAACCCACCTAATACCATATCGTTTCCGGACTCGAACGTATCCGAAATCGTTTCGAATTTTTGTTTTAGTAACGTACGTACTTTTACGAAGGATTCCGCCGCATAATCCATCTCTCCTTCGTCCATAGCCTCTTCGAATCCCTGCAACCAATCCGGGCCGGTCGGATCGAAACTATCCCAATCCGCCCATAAGGATTCGCAGGCCAAAAAAACCTGGTCCGCTGTAGTACCGACATGTTTGTACGTCGTAACTACAACCGCGAGTTGCGCGACCGCCTCGGACCACTCGGTTCCCTTTACGTTATTCATAGTAGGATATACTAACCGAAATAAAGTTTCAGAAAAGCAAGATTCCTTTGCGAAGAAAAGAAACCTTCCCATTACCCCGAAAGGGGTAGCAAAAGAACCTACAATTTAGGCAAAAAGAATTTGTACCTTAAACGTTTCGGAGGATAAAGGAACTTTAATAATCGATCGGTCCGAGCGGAGCGCTCAAATCCAATCGTTGATCGCCGAAGCGACTTCCTGAGCTTTTTCTATATGCAACGCGTGTTTTGCGGAAGGGATCCAAACCAAGTCGCTCCCCTTTAGATAACCGTGGATCTTCTTTACCATGCTCGGATACGTAATCGGGTCTTCTTTACCCGATATGATGATGGATCTCAGTTTGATTTCCGAGATCCGCTTTCCTAGAAAAATTTCAGCTTCTCGATCGAGAGTGTTTCGGGTAAGAAAACGGTACGGCTCATCGTTCCAACTCGATAGAAGGATTTTTTTCGTAAAGGAGCCTAGACTCGGAGAAGATTCATGATAGAGGGACGCAAAAAGCCTTTCGATCTCTTCAAAGTTCTTTGGAAACAATAACTCCCGCATCTCGTCCCGCTTCGGATGAGGAATTCCTCCCGGAGCGAGAAGCACGAGCTTTTTGATCCGCTTTTCCCGCTTTGCGTCCAGAAGAGCGATGTACATCGCGATCAGACTTCCCATGGAATGCCCGCCTAGCACAAGATCGCGCAAATCCATTTCTCGGATGGATTCGTAGATCAGGTCCGCAAAAACGTCGACTTGATAAAGATATCGGATCGGAGGCATAGGACTCAGACCGAAACCGGGAATGTCTGGCAAAAGGATCGTATAATCTGTACGCAAAAAAGGAGCCAATTTGCGGAATCCGGAAGAGCTATCGAGAAGTCCGTGCACCAACAAAAGGTTTTTCTTGCTTCCCGAATCCGCCTCTCTCTTCAGATAGAAAAGCTTGTGCCCTCCAACATCAGAGTATACTTTCCGAAAACCCAATTCGGACTCCATATACCGGATCTTGTTTCGAACGTAGTTTCGAAGAAAAAAACGATAAATGAAATCCATAATTTTACGCTATGATTTATCCTGCGTTTCTATTATCAAGGATTCCTGCGTTTTTCGAAACGACGTAACTTGGATTAAAATCTGACCGATTATTTTCCGATACTAAAGCATCCTCATGCGAACCCAGGAACTCCTTCCCATTTTGGAAAACGCCTTCTTTCCCGCGCAAGAAGGGATCCTGATCCTCGAGCCGAAAACCTACAGTATACTTAGTGCGAATCCCAAAGCGACGGAGATTTTGGGCTATACCAAGGACGAACTCCAAACTCTTTCTCTTAGCAAACTTCTCTCGCGACCGGAACGAATCGGAAACCACATTTTAGGTGCCGAAGAATTAGGCATTTCTCTGCTATGGAACCTGAGAAAAAAAGACGGCTCCATGACCCTCGTGGAATTTACGATCAATGCCTTGCTTCCCGATTCAAAGGCGCCGCTCGTCTTTCATATATATAAAAGATCCGAGGTCCGGGAGACGGAATTACGACTTTATTATCTGCAGAGCATCTTGAGAAGCCTACGCCTACTGAAACTAAATTTGAGATCCTTGAGATTGAGTTCCGCTTCCACACTTTTCCAAAAAGTCTGCGATACTCTGCGGGAAAATCCGCATTACAGTTTGATCTGGGGATTTTATCGCAGAGAGGACGGCACCGACCAAGTGATCGTTCAATCCGATTCGGAGGGGGAATGGAAAGAGCGCTTGGAAAACTCCTGGTTAAAGGAGGAAAATCCCTCCCCCATGCGAAGCCTCGTGGAAAGTAACGAACTTTTTGTGATACACGAGTTCGGCGGAAAATCTTTTCCGGAATGGGAACGGAACCTGGGAACTTCCGATTTCAGAAGGTCCTTAAGTCTGGTGGTTAAAGAGGAGGACAAAATCGTCGGCGGAATAGAGATCCTTTCAAAAGAGAATATGGCCTTCGATTCCGGCGAAAATTATCTTTACTTGGAAGTCATAGAAGATCTGCTTTCTTCCCTGCAGTTTATCCGGATAGAAAAACAGAGAAGGGAAACAGCAAAATTGCTCCAGTTCCAAGGAGCTCTATTGAATTCCATCGAAGTCCCTTTATTGTCCACGGACGAGGAAGGTTTTATCACATACGCAAATTCGAATATAGCGAATTTATTGAATATTCCCAAGGAGGAGACCCTTGGCAAACAGATTCGAGACCTACTCAGGCTGGATGCCGAATCCGCGGACAGGGTATTCCTCGGATCGAAAGCGGAAATACTTCTCGGAAATTCAGTGGACGGAGAAATTCCGTTTCTTCTCGTGTCTTCCTCCTTAAAGGACGATTACGGCAACCGGATAGGAACGATCGTATTATTGCTAGACATCACCGAGCAGAAGAAAAACGAGGAACTGATACGCGCCTCCGAACTGAAACTCCGCAACCTATTCGCCTCCATGAATAATGGAATCGTAATATTAAATCCCCAGGGAACGGTGATGGAAGTCGCTCCGATCCTGAAATTTTTCCTCTTCCAATTCCTAAATGTGGCTCCCGGTGACAGTTTTCCGGAGCTTTTCGCCGACGAGATCAAAAACGAAATCATCGAAAAACTGGAGGAATGCGTAAGGATTCAGAGACCGGTATATTACGATTTCTCGATGGCATTATTGGGAGAGGAGGAGAACTTCTTTTCCGTAAAGTTCATTCCTCTGAAAAAATACCAGGACCTTCCGATAACGGCCATGTTAATCTTTTCGGACGTAACCCAGACCAAGCTCCTGGACAGACAACTCTACGAGACCGCAAAGTTCGCTTCGATTGGCGAAATCGCCGCAGGGATCGCGCACGAAGTCAACAACCCTCTCCAATCTAGCCTTCTCTATCTGGAAGATCTGTTGGAACACGAGGATCCGGATCCCGACGAGCGCAAAAAAGTATACAGAAGAATAGAAGGAGCAGCCATCAGAATCCGCGATCTGATTAAGGGGCTCCTGGACCTAGGAAGAAGGGCTCCCAGAAAAAAGGAACTCGTCTCCCCCTATTTCATCCTCCTCAGGGCCTGCGAATTGATCGAGGTCAGTTGCAGAAAAAGCGGCATCGAATTGAAACGGATCACCAGCCCGGAGCTTCCTCAAATTCATGTAGCTTGGCAGGAAATCGAGCAGGTACTGATAAACTGTCTCGTTAACGCGGTAAACGCGATTTCGGAAATGGAACATAAACCGGAATCCCCGTCCATACAAGTTTCTGCGCGAAAAGAAATGTATTTGAACACAGAGACGGTCGGTTTTACCATTCAAGATAACGGTCCGGGAATGAGTCCCGAAGTTGCAGAAAAGGCCTTTCTTCCTTTGTACACGACACGTAGGACGAAACAGGGAACCGGATTGGGCCTTACGATCTCTCAAAGGATCGTGGCCGATCACGGCGGGTCCATACAATTGGAATCGAATCGGGGGCAAGGTACCAAGGTTACGATCCGAATCCCGGTGGGAAAGACATGAAGGATCTATAGAAAGACGACATGACCGAAAATCATCCGAATGTTCTCGTAGTCGACGACGAATCGGAAATCCGAACGGCTTTAGAAAGGGTTATTTCTCGGGAAGGATATAATGTATTCGTAGCCGAAGACTTCACGTCAGCGATGCAGATCGTCCGCGAAAATCCGATAGATATAGTGATCTCCGACATCATGATGAGCGGAAAAGATGGATTGGAAGTCGCCAAGGAGATCAAAAAATACAATTCGAACATTCCTGTGATTCTGATCACGGGAAATCCCCAACTTCATACCGCAGAGGAAGCGCTTAGAAATAAGGCCTTCGATTATATTTCCAAACCGGTGACCCGACAAAGCCTCCTGGTGGTTTTGGAAAACGCAAAAAAGGAAAAGCAGGAAAAGGATAGAAAGTCGCGGAAAATCCTTAAGACTGTTCGGGAAAAGACCCATCTCGCGCAGCAATTCAAGGATTTAAATTATAGAAACAGTCTGATTTTGGAAACGACCGGGGACTGCGTGATCACTCTGGATGAGACTCTTATTATCCGGGCCGTGAACGAAGCCGCTCTGCGGCAGTTTCAGTACGGCGAGGAAGAGCTAGTCGGACAACAGGTCGAACTCCTGATTCGACCTGCCAATCGCGACTCCTACCTCGAACGGATCGAAAAGCTCACACACAGAAAATCCGAACATAAAATCGCAAGACTGCATAATGCGGAACTCGTCAACCGCAAGGGAGAATCCAGGACTTTCGATATCTCCGTCTGCAGATACGTCATGAACGGTAGAACCTACTATACGGGAATCGCAAGGGACGTGACCCAGAAGATACTAATTTCCGAAAAACTAATAGACGCGGAAAGAAGGGCATTTTTGACAACGATCGCGTCAAGCATAGGTCATGAGATCAATAACGCTCTTACCGCGATACAAGGTTTTATCGAAGTGGCGCGACTCCCCGATTCCGACGAGAATCTTAAAGATAGAGCCATACAGGTGACCTGGAATCAGATCACGAAACTGAAAAATTTGACGTTCAACCTTCTCCAATTGGGAAAACCGGGAGAGATAGGAAAGGAAAAGGAGATCCTGGACCTGAACGAAGTCGTGGAATCGGTCATAGAAGTCTTCAGAAAAGCCTCTCGTCTCAAGGAATGTGAAATAATATTCCAAAAATCTAAAGAAATAGTGCAGATCTTATCCAATTCGGACCAGCTCAGCCTGCTGATCTCGAATATAGTATTGAATTCCGCGGATGCCACGGCAAACAAAGGTAGAATCCAAATTTCCGTTTTGGAACGGAACCACCACCCGATGATCAGGATACAGGATAACGGAATCGGAATGAGCCAGGAGATCTTGAGAAAGATCTTTCAACCGTATTTTACCACTAAAAAGACGGGCCAGGGTACCGGTTTAGGAATGTTCGTCGCAAAAGAAATCGCGGATCTTTTCGGAATCAGGATCGAAATCGATTCGGAACCGGATAAGGGGACGGAATTCCGCTTGGTATTTCCCGACAAACTGGCGAACTAGGCCAAGTTGTCGCCATGTCACAATCCATTGGAGAAGTCGAGCTCCGATTTTTAGTCCAGGACGGAAAGTTCCCGCTTAAAATAGAGGAGCTTACTCCGGAAGCTTCTGCCCGCAGATATTATAGGGTTTTTTATCCGGGGGATTCCAAAATCCTATGTAAAGACGTACGCTTTCAGCACGACTTCGTCGATATAGGAAACTTTCTTCGATCGCACGGCTTCCGCGTACCGGACGTATATAAAACCGACTTGATCCACAATCTGACCCTACTTTCCGATGAAGGCGATAAGGACCTGACTTTCGTCAAAGACGACGGGGAATATAGGGAATACCTGGTAAAATGCGTGGAACTCTTAGTGGGGCTGCAAAAGCTCGAGCCGGAAGCTCCCGTTTCCGGCAGGGAATTCGATTACGAAAAACTCCGCTCGGAGAATCAGTTTACGTATACCTCCTTTCAACAATTCGCAAAACGTTTCGGATTAAAGACGGATCTCCGCGCGGAAGTGAAAATATTCCTGGACGAGGCGGCGGCTTTTCTCGCCGAATATAAGATAAAAGTCTTCTGTCATCGGGACTTTCATGCAAGAAATTTAATGCTCTCCCCTAAAGGAGAGATCACCATGATCGATTTTCAGGACGCCAGAATGGGGACTCCTTTTTACGATCTTTCTAGTCTGCTTTATGATGCTTACCGTTCCATACCTTTCGCTATGCGAAGAGGGTTGTTTCTTCTTTTCATGAAACTCTCCGATGCGCAATTTCCACGATCCAAAGAATGCTTTTATCTGCAGAGTCTCCAAAGATCCTACAAAGCCTTGGGCTCGTATTTTATGCTGATCGCCGAGAAAGGCCAGGACAAATACAGAACGAGCGTGCTATCCTGCTTGGAGAATCTACTGGAAATCGCGCAAGTCGGACTTTTTCCGGACCAGTTGTTTCTCTTCTTCCATTTTCTAAAAAAGGAACTTTCCGGCAACGCCGCATTCTTGGAAAAGCTGGAAGGAATCCCGGATGAACGATAAGGCCTTTTTTCCTTGCGCCGGATTCGGCACCAGGATGAAGGAATGGACAAAGGAAGTGCCCAAACCCTTACTCCCGATCGCAGGTGTTCCTCTCGTCTATTATTCCTTTTATTGGGCGAAGAGATGGGGCGTAAAGGAAGGGATCGCGAATTCGCACTATTTGGCCGAAGAATTGGAAAAGAATCTGAAAAAATTCCGGACTTTTCCTCTCCGTATTTCCCGAGAAGAACCTAGAATCCTCGGAACAGGCGGAGGAATCCGAACCGCTCTTGAAAGATTTTGGAACCTGGAAGAGGAGTTCCTGATCCTGAATCCGGATTTTATCCTATTTCCTGACGTCGGTTTTTCCCCCTGGCCGACTCTGGCGGAAAAAGACGCCTACGATTGTATTTTATATTTATCTAAAATTCCCCCGGATGCGAATTATACGGGCCTCTCTCTAAACCATGACAAGGTCGAATTCTCTCCCGGAGGCTATTTTTATATAGGTCTTTCTTGGATACGGGGAGAATGCTTAAGAGAACTGAGCCCGAATAAACCTTACGATCTAGCCGACACGTTCAGAAAACTAGCGAAACAAGGAAGACTCGGAGGCAGAATTTTTCCGGGAGAATGGCTGGACCTTGGGGAAAAAGAATTCTATGAAGCGGCTCGGAATACCGACTTCGGAAACAAATTGGGCTCCGAGTGGAAGGAATTCTTATCAACCGTAGCTTGATCTTGTTTCGCGGTGCAGAGTGATCTTGAAGCAAAGAGCCGGAGGAAAGTTCTACACAGTCGCTAATTATTTTAGTTAGATAAAGACCGCAGGGGAAACTTTGAATTTCTTTCCTAATGCCTTAATCTGACGAATATTTAATTCTCTTTTGCCATTTAAAATCTCAGAGACAACTCCCTGACTACCCAGTTCCGGAATGTCCTTTTGAGTAAACCCGTTCTCTTCCATGAAATACTTTAATACCTCAATAGGGCTTGCATCAATAATTTCAAAGTTGCTTCTTTCGTATTCCTCAATGAGATTTCCGACTGTTTCCATTAAAGGAGCCAATGGGTGCTTTTCGTTATTACCTACCTCATCTATTAATTCATCAAGAGCTTTTAATAACTTTTTATATTGTTTATCAGAATGAGGAATAGATAGAAGATCTTTAACTTCTGGCCAAACATTTCTTACACGCTCTAATTCAAGAATCATATACTATTATACCTCCTTCCATTTTCCCTTATCATATTCCGAATGTGTTAAAACATATCGAATAAAGACTTTCTTTCTATTGTAATGAATTGCAGAAATTAATCTAAAATGATTCCCGCCAATATTAAGGACTGTAAATTTACCTACCTGACCCGCACTTTTAAATACTTTTCTTAATTCGTTGAAATTCTTAAAATCCGTATTTTGAACTATTTTAAACCAGCTTTTGAGAGAGGATCCTGAGTTTGGATGTTTAATGACAAAATCTGAGATCTTTTTCCAGCTAATTATATGCACTTAGACGAAAGAATATCTCAAAATGAGATACGGCAAGTATTTTTCTTTTAAAAATGAGTTTTCAGCAAATTCCTCTGCATCTCCCCTAGAACCGCTTCCTCCTGTCCGACCGGATTTCAATTCAATCCGAAATGGGAGGGAAAAATCCGAAAAAGCGTACACCGCTGGGGTCTAAAAGGGGACGCTGGAACATATATGCCCGATTTTACCGTACTAGTGACCGAAGCAGCCCAAGGGGATGAAACCGCTTTTACCGAATTGGTTTCCAGGTTCGAAAAATATGTCCGCAGTGAGGCCGGAAAACGGATCCGGGACGAGGCAAAGGCGGAAGATCTAACTCAGGAGGTCTTTCTCGAAACCTGGAAGGTGCTGCCCAATCTGAGACAGCCCGAGGCCCTTCCTTTCCTACTCCGACGACTCGTAGTCAAGCATTCCGATCGAATTCTTAGAAGGAAGGATCTGATCTCCGGAGAATTCCGTCCCGAGATTACCATTTCTTCGAATTCGGATCCGAACGAAGATCTCTGGAGAAAGGAGGTACTGCAAGCCCTGGAGGAACTCCCCTCCGAGGAGAGAGAACTTTTAAATCTCAGATATTTCGGAGAATTGAGTTATGAAGAAATCTCGGAAAGAACGGGAATTTCCGGAGGAAACCTGAAGAATCGCCTGCGAAGAAGCAAAGAATTATTGAGAAAGAATCTGCTGACCAAATCGGATCGAAAAGAATGGCTTGAAGTCCTTCACAAACCGATGGCCATTGCCTCTTAGGAAAAATGCATGGAAACACCCGTTTTACCCGAAAATCTTCCGCTCGGAATCCGCTTAGACGAAGGCCATCTCAAGGAAAGAAAAATATTCCTTTGGGGACAAGTAGACGACGCGTCCGCCAAACATGTGATCGATCGACTTCTCTATCTTTCTTCGGAGGATCCGAAAAAGGATATCACCTTGGTCATCAATAGCCCCGGAGGAGCAAACACTTCCGGAATGGCGATTTTAGATACGATGAAAGCCGTCCCGAACGACATTCGCACCGTATGCATGGGCTTGGCGGCGAGTTTCGGCGCCTTGCTTCTTCTTTCCGGAACCAAAGGAAAAAGATCCGCTATGGCCCACAGTCAAATCATGCTTCACCAGCCTCACGTACCGGGTCGCATGGAGGCAAAGGCAACCGATCTAGGAATCTTCGCAACCATGGTGGAACGCGAAAAAAAAGAGATCAACAGAATCATCTCGGAACAAACCGGACAACCCTTGGAAAAAGTGGAAATCGATACGGACCGCGACTTCTGGCTCTCTGCGGACGAGGCCGTGGAATACGGGATCTTGGATTTCGTTTTTAAAAGCTGGGTCCCCGCGGAAAAAGAGACGAATTAAATCAAATATATCCTGAGAGGCACCAGGCGCAGATCCCAAGGTGCGCCGGAATTTCCGAGACCACTCTTAACGGAACGTCCGCAGGAATTGACGGAAAGAAAATCCGATCGTCCACCGTTCTTCCACAATGCTTACAGGTGGAAAGTTTCCAGGGTTCCAGTGTCTCAGTCGGTCTTCCGATGAAATGGTCCGGAAAAGGTTTTACCTCTTCGTCCTGACTGAGCCTCTTCGTTAAGGATTCGTATTTTTCTCCGAAAGGAAGTTCCGCCCGAAATACGTGTTCCCCGTCGGATGTATCGAATCGCAATAGACTCGGCCGTATTCCGATTTCTTTAAATTGTACTAGGGAAAGCGCGAGACCGATCTGCCTGCCTTCCTCATCGAACGGATAATCCTCGTAATAGTCGGAAACATTCTGATAGGATTTCGCACGAGAAAGATATTCCGTCAAATCCTCCTCCGATTCGGAGGGGATGATCGCGTTATTCGAAATTTCCACGGCAATCCCCGTGGGATTATGGGAGAGTGCTGTTCTAAGATAAAATCCTTGTTCTTTTAACAATGAGCGAACGGACATAGGATCCGAAAAATCCCAAGATCTCCAGAACTCGTCTTCACGCTCAAGAAGAGCCTCCGACTCGCTCGAATTCCATCCTTTGGTCCTGAAATAGGAATCCAGGCAGTTTTCCTGGTACGCTCGTTCTAGCAACGTGGACAAAAGGGAAAGCAAAGGGGAAAGAAGATCCGGCTTTTGGTAGAATTCCAGGCAAAACCGAAGATAGTTCTCGAGATTGGTCTTATAGGTACCGGAAAGTACGATACCGTGGAGGATGATTTTTTTTCCCGCCTCCATTGCCTGAATCAGGCGATTCCATTTGGCAAATTCGAGGTTCATTCGCATCCGGGAATAGCAGTCGCTTTCTCCAATAAAAAGTATCGGGTTTCGTCTAAGCCTGTCGCCTTTTTTTCGCGGCAAAACCGGATAAAAAAAACCCCGACCTCGGCAAAGAGAAACCCTTTACCGAGATCGGTTACAATACGGTGCTACGTTAGTTTTGATAAGTACGCGGAGGTCTTTCCCCGATTCCAATACAACGCATCGCCCGTAACGAAACGAGCAGGATGTCGATTAGGCCGAAATCGGAGGGGGAATGTTCAGAAGATATTGGGCGAGAAGTTTACAGAATCGGAATGGAAATCGATCTTGGCGGGAAGTTTTGGAATCGAGCAGCCCAGGATTATGTATCTTTTGAGAGTCGAGGCCATCGAACGAAAGCTCTGCCTTTTCCGAATTTTCGATAAAGCTATCGCCGCTCTGATAATATTGCGTCGCGGGTCCCGTAATGCTCGGGATCGTCGTTGGAATTTTTTTTCCCGGATAAGGATTCGAATGGGATAAATGCAAAAAAAACAGCAAAGCCGGGAGCGCTAATCCGGCCGATATTAAACGAAAAGCTTTCCGTTCCTTTGCCATACTTCAATGGCGATCAAAATCTTCCGATTGTCAAGTCCGAATCTTTCATATTCCTTTTGCTCTTAACTTTTCCCTCAGCTCCTCGAAGCCGGATTTTCCCAAAAGCGCAAACATGTTTCTCTTATAGGCCTCCACTCCCGGTTGGTCGAAAGGGTTTACGCCCGATAAGCTGCCGGAAATACCGCACGCCAGCTCGAAAAAATACATTAGATTTCCTAGATATTCTGGACCGGTATCCGGAAAACAAATTTCGATACAGGGAACGTTTCCCTCCGAATGTGCGGCCAAGGTCCCCAAAATCGCCTGCCGATTCACTTCCCTCATCGGTTTTCCCGCCAAAAAATTCAAACCGTCCAGATCGTCTTCGTCCGTGGGAATCACAGGATCTTCGGCGGTCTCTTCCGGACGAAGCACCGTCTCGAACAAATTCCGTTCCCCTTCCTGAAGGTATTGCCCCATAGAGTGCAGATCCGTAGTCAAGTTGACTCCGGCCGGAAAGATTCCTTTTCCGTCTTTCCCCTCGCTCTCTCCGTACAGTTGCTTCCACCATTCGGTAAGAGTACTTAATGAAGGTGTAAAATTCGAAAGGACTTCTATGTTCCTTCCTTCGCGATAGAATCGGTTCCTCAAAACCGCATATCTGCAGGAAAGATTCTCTTCGGGCGAAGTTTTACTTAAAAGATGATCCGCAGCTCCACGGAACCCGGCGACGAAAGCGCGAATGTCGATCCCTGCAATCGCGATCGGAACCAGACCCACGGGAGTCGAAACGGAGTACCGTCCCCCCACATCGTCAGGAATGGAGAATGTGGAAAACCCGAGAACATCCGACATTTTCCGCAAGGCTCCTTTCTTCGAATCAGTGGTCGCGATCACCCTTTGCGGAGCCTTGTCTCCGTATTTTCTCTTTGCGAGATTCCAGAGCAATCGGAAAGCCAAGGCAGGTTCCGTCGTCGTTCCCGACTTCGATATTACGTTGATCGAAAATTCCCTAGTTTCCAGATATTTCAACAATTCGGAATGGTATCTACCGTCCAAATGATGACCGGCATAGATGATTTCGGGAGATCCGATCTTCGGCCGGAAAAAATGCGGTTTGGTTGCGTCTATCACCGCCTTAGCCCCGAGATAGGAGCCCCCGATTCCGATCAGTACTACGGTTTCGGATTGGCTCCGGATTCGTTCCGCTTCCGATACGATTCTTTCTATCTCCGATGATAAAAGCCTTTGCGGGTAACGGACCCACCCTAAGAAATCGCTCCCCTTTCCCTTCCCCGAAATTAAATTCTCCAGCGCGATCCCGGCGTCCTTCCACAATTCGTTTTTAGGATCCTTCCCTAAAAACTCGGAGGCAAAGCGATCTTTGAATTCCAAAGCAAAAGTCATACGTCTTACCGATCCGGGCAGAATACCGACGGGTTCCCGGATAGCAAGGAAAAGATGTGGATCCGAAATTACGAGTTTCTCCTGATAGGGAGAAAAGAGACTTGAAATTCGGGACCTCCGTACGATCGTAAGCGACTCCGGATTCAGTCGATCGAATCCGAGAATCTTTCATGTCAGGTCCAAAAACGGAAGAACTGATCCGCATTTTGAATTCCCTTCCGCAGTCTCCCAAGGCTGGACGAATCCGTCTTTTTTCGGCCCCGGGTAGAATCAATATCATCGGCGAGCATGTCGATTACATCGGAGGAATCGTTTTACCTGCCGCAATCGATTTCCGAATCTCTGCGGCGGTTAGGACGAACGGAACGAATCTTCTTCGGATATATTCTTTAGATTACGACTCTTGGAAAATCTCCGAAGCTCTCGAGTATGACCCGATCCAAACCTGGTCCAATTACGTCTTGGGAGTCGCATCCGAAGCGAAAAAGATCGGCTTGCCCGTCCGAGGATTCGATCTCGCATTCGGAGGAAACATCCCCCAAGGAGCCGGACTTTCCTCGTCGGCGGCATTGGAAGTGGTAACTGCTTATTCCCTTTCGGAACTGTTCGGGTGGAACCTCTCCAAAACGAAGATCGCACTCTTGGGACAATCGGCCGAAAACGGATTTGTCGGAGTCAACTGCGGAATTATGGACCAGTTCGTCATCTCCGTGGCAAAGCCGGAGAGCTGTATTTCTTTGGATACGGAAACTCTGGAATACGAGTATTTTCCGCTGGAATGGAAGGATTGTGAACTGGTTCTCATCGATTCCAAAGTAAAGCATAGCCTAAAAGACAGCAGTTACAACGACCGAAGAACGGAAACCGAATCCGCCCTGGAAAAACTGAAGAAAACCCGGCCGACATTGACTTCCCTGTACCGTGCCGAGGAAGAATGGTTGAGTGAAACAAGGGAGCTCACTCCACAGGAAATGTCGAGAGCTTTGCACGTAATCGGGGAACGCAAAAGAACACATAACGTGATTCATGGCTTGCAGAAAGGAGACGTTCTCGAGGTGGGGAAATCCTTATATTCCTGCCACGACTCCCTTTCTCGCCTCTTCGAGGTCTCCTGTCCGGAGACGGATTCTATCGTGGATTGGATGAAGGGAAAGGACGTCATAGGCGCCAGAATGATCGGCGGAGGATTCGGAGGTTGCGTTCTCGTACTGGATCGGATCGGCCGCGTGTCTTCCCTTTTTTCCGAATGTAACGACGCTTATTCCCGGAAATTCGGGATTTCCGCCGAGATTTATCCGATTAAAATTTCGGAAGGAGTCCGCGAAGAACGCTAACAGAAGAGAAAAAACGGTCGAAAAATCCCAAGACAAAACGCAGACTGTTCGACGAGCCGGTAAATTCAATTTAAACCCGGAAAGAATCATTCGGAAATTATGGCGGAAACTCCCTTTAATTTAGATAGCAAGGAATTCGATCATGATGCACCCGAATTGGGGGTTTTTCTGGATCCGAATCATACACCGCTTGGGCTCCCGCAAGATGCGGTGGTTGTAAGGATAGCGGGAGAAATCAATTTGTATTCCGCACAGATCATGAAGGAGAAATTCTTTCACCTCCTGGATCGCGGCTTCCTGTATCTTTTGGTGAATATGGAGAGCGTGAAATACATAGACTCTTCCGGTCTCGGAGTGTTTATGGCGACGCATTCCCGTTTGGTTAAAATGGGAAAAGGTGGGATCGCGGTTTTTTCCCCTTCATCCCAAGTGAATAAGATCCTGGAACTTACCAAACTCAAAAGTCTGATCAAGGTGGGTGCCACTTCCGCCGAAGCCTGGAAATTGCTCGCGCCTTGAGGATGTCCTTACCTCTAGAATTCCAAAATCACATAGACACCCTTCTCCATTGCAGAAGATGCCCGAAGATGGAAGGAAATCCTGTCCAAGGCTGTATCGCGAACGCGAAGATCATGAGTATAGGTCAGGCCCCGGGGATACACGAGGAAAGATACGGAAGACCCTTCGCTTATACTGCCGGGAAAACACTCTTCAAATGGTTCTCCTCGATCGGCATCGAAGAAGAACTCTATCGATCGAAAGTGAATATGGCTGCAGTCTGCCGTTGCTTTCCCGGAAAGGCGAAAAGCGGAGACAGAAAGCCGGATCCTTCGGAGATCGAAAATTGCTCCGGTTTCTTGGCCTTCGAGGTCAGATTCAACGAACCAGAATTAGTGATCCCGATCGGGAAACTCGCGATCGACCAATTGCACGCGGAGAAAAAATACAAACTCGAGGACGTAATCGGAAAAAAATTCAGAAGAGAATTTCACGGCGTCGAGCTGGACTGGATCCCTCTTCCTCATCCTTCCGGTTTGAATGTTTGGAACCATACTCAGGAAGGAAAAATCCTGATCGCCAAAGCGTTGGATCTAATCCGAAAACACCCCGCCGTCGAGCGTGAGCTCTTAAAGTTCTAGGAAGGAAATTCGGTTTTATCTTTCCAATTCCACCATTTCGTGCGATTCGGATCCGGAACGGGAGTCGCCGAAACGTAAACAGCGCACCGAAAAACGTATAACATGCATCTGTCCACTTTCGTCCCTTGCAGATCGCAAAGTTCGTCGTAGAGTTTTTCAGGGTTCCGTCCCGCCAAATCCTCTTTTCCGCGGACGCCTAGATTCCACAAATCTTCCGCAATCACCTTTCCCACACCTGGTAAAGTCCTGAATTCTTTCAGAATAGCTTCGCGCACCATGAAAACTTATGCTATACAAATCCCCGAGAAAATCAAGCATTTGCAACCGTTTGTCCAATTCCCTTTTTTTCGAGACGTAAATCGGAAAAGAACCACTCCGCTTTGGAATTCCGAAGTGGGATTTCCGATGATTTCTCTGAACAGGCTTGCATAAGCGAAAAGAAATTATATCCTGGTTTGAACTTGTAAAGTTCTGTCGTCTCATCATCGAGATTCGTATAGACTGTTAGAACTAACGACTATGGATGTAAGAATGTTTCGGAAAGCGATTTTATCCTTTCTCTTCCTGACGGTTTTATCGTGTGGAAGTTCCGTCGCAGTCAGACCCGCCGCCGGCATCGCAGGGAACTACGATTATCTTCATGATGTCGTGATGCAAAAATTACGAGAAAGGATTAGGCAGGAAGAAATCGTAGGTATAGGTTTCGCGATTACCGACGGCTCGGGAAAGTCCATCGTAGGAGGATTAGGAAAAGCCTCTTCCGAAAGACCGGTTCAGGAAAATACCATCTTTAAAGTAGGATCCCTTTCCAAAATATTCACCGGGATCGCGGTTTTACAATTAGCGGAAAACGGAAAAGTGATCTTGGACGACCCCGCCGAGAGATATATTCCCGAATTGAAAGGCGTATCTTCCCGGTTTCCGGAAGCGAAACCGTTTACGGTCCGTCAACTTCTCACTCACCATTCCGGCTTACCTTCGGACGTCTTCGAAGACTGGATGCTATCGGACCATTCCTTGGACAAATCCCCTTACAACGAATTGCCCCCCCTTTTACAGGGCATCCACCTAACGCGTCCTCCGAACACTGCGTTCGCATACAGCAATCTGGGCTTTTCCCTCTTAAGCATCATCGTGGAGAGGACAAGCGGTTACAGTTTCGAGGAATATATGAGGAGATTCGTATTCGACCCGGCGGGCATGAAGAATACGAGTTTTTTCGACGATTTACCTGAGGCTCAAAAATCCGAAGGCTATTCCGGATGGCTGTGGAAGACGGAAACCAAGGTCCCGAAACTCAGGGATTTGGCGGCTACTTCGTTATCCACGACTCCCGAAGATATGAATTCGTTTATCAAAGCCCTATTTACGAAGGCCGGTAAAGGAAATAAACTGATGACCGGTAGAAGCCTTTCGGAATTTTACGAAAAACAAAATAAAGGAATAGAGAGGGACTTGGATTTCGAGATCGGCCTCCCTTTGTGGAGATTCCTAGATTCGCGCGGAAATCTCATGTTTGCAGGGCACGGAGGTGACCTGCCCCCTTTTTCCTCCTACCTACTCCTGGATCCGGAAAACCAAACCGGAGTCTTCTTGGTTTCCAATACTTTAAGTAGCGGATCGACTGGACTGGAGGAACTCGCGATCGAATTTTTATCCACGCTTTCCGAAGTCAAAACCGGGCGTAGGCAAAATCTTCGTGTAAAAACGAAAATGGAAAAAAATCCCGGACCGGAGCAGATCAGAGTGTGGAAAAAGTGGGAAGGATATTACGCTTCCCCCTTCGGCTTACACAAGCTCGACTTCGGGAAAAAAAATCCTAAACTCACGATGTTCTCCTCGGAATTTTCCCTCCAACCTCTGATGAACGGGGATTTCTTGCCGAAAATCCCGACACTCTTCGGGTTGTTCGACCGGGATCGTGAAAATCTGGATAAGATTCGGATCTCTCTGCACGAATTCTCGAAGCAACCCGCCCTTGCTTTTTCCACTACCCAAATCCCTAAAGGAGGAATGTTGGGTCTGGCGGAGAAAGTGGAACCTTATCCGCTGACCTCCGAATGGCACGATAGGATGGAAACCTATAAACCCGAATGTGCCGACCCGGAAGATATATTAGAAAAACTGCAATTTTCTTACGACGAAGACACCGGATTCATAATGATGAATATGTCCTTAAGAATCCCCGGCGTCGCTAACCGTTCGGTTTTTCCCGTCAGACCCTTGAGCAAGAATACTCTGATCGTCTTAGGCCACGGAAGAAACCTAGGGGATACCTTGAGTTTCGAGTTGGACGAAAAAGGAGGGGAACTTCTATCTTATTCCGGATACAGAATGAGAAAAGTGAAATTACACCACGAAACCTCGCGAGTCCACCTCCCTCCGAGCAAGACGGCATGCACTTCCAATCGGACGCTATCGCGCTTGTTAAAGAATCTTCACCTACACACTCTGAGTATTTCCAAGCAACGGGAATGAGTTTATTTTTCCGAATATCCTAGAACTTCCCAGCACCATTTTTTTTCCAGATTCCGATTTGCAAATAGAACCGCTTCTGGATCGGCACTCTCCGACAAAGCCTCCCAGGCCCCTTCATGAAATTCCTGATCGAGAATCCTTGCGCCGGGAAACTCTCCTCCCAGTTCGCCGGATTTTCGAACGGCATCCTCCCATTTCATTTCCCGGAAAACGGGCAGATATTCCGAAATATCGTCCAGCCATTCTTCGGGAAATGAAACGTTTTCCGGCAGCACAAGCACGATTCTATGCAGCATGTTTTCTCCCCGGTGCGCTAAGGTCCTGGAAAGATAGGATGCCGGAATTGCGGAAAACTCCATCATGATTTCGTTAATTAACTTGGGGGAAAAAGGTTCCCTAGGATAAAGGACGACGTCCGTAACGGTGTATGGATCCTTGAGAAGCCTGACCCTCAGTTTCGAAAAGAATTCCTTTTTGCTCGATTCCAAATTCTTTCCCTTCCACCAAACGGCGATATGCCGAGAACCCGGAACGGAGAAATCTGTTATCCCCTCGTCCCTCCCTCCGTTTTCCGAAAAAACGAATACGTCCCTCATGCTCGGATCGAAATCGGCAAGAAAAGGCCTAGGAGTCTCGTCCAATCGCCGATCCAAACGATCTTCCGAGCGGAAGAGAGTGGAAGCGAGGTCTTCCGGAGAGAAATTCGGAGTGCGTATGATCCGATAAGGAGGTTTTGAAAGATAAATCAAACCTTCCCGTTCCGCATCCTTTCTCATTGCCGTCCCGGGAAGCACAGACAAGGGAAAAACCTGCACCCATTCCCCCAAACCTTTTTCGAAAAAGAAATCGATCCCCTCGAGAACGTCCTCTGGACCATCTCCCGGAAGCCCGATGATCAAATCCAACAAAAGTTCGATCCCTCGGTCCGCCAACATCCTAGCCGCTTCGGCAACCTTTTCGGGACTGCCGTAACGTTTGACACGCTTTAGAGTTTCCTTATTGATCGATTGCATGCCGAGTTCGATCCTATCGAATCCGGCAGCGGCGAGTTTGTCCGCGATTTTTTCCGTGATCCCTTCCGAACGCAGCTCGCCGAACATACTCATCTGTCGGTCGGAATTCACCTCTATGATCGAGTCTAAAAATTCCTCGAAACCCGGTCTATGGTTGAAGGTAGGATCCAGAAAGACCAGCTCTCGGGCACCCTTTTCCTTCAAGCCTCGTACCAAACCGATCGTTTCAGGAATATTTAATGTTCTAAGTACGTTACTGCTTTTCGGATAAAAACAATACGTGCATTGGGATCTACAGCCCCGAACCGTTTCCAAATACGTGGAACGGGACGGATCCACAGGAACGAAACCGGCCAAATAAGGAGAAGGATACGCAGTCAAAGGAAATGCCGCGTTTTCTTCCTGGGAAAAAGGCCCCATTCTACCGTCTTTCCCCCGTACCGCCACATTCGGAACGACACCGATATCCTCGCGTTCCAGTAAAGCCGCCAAGAGTCTGGCAAACGTATTTTCCGCTTCTCCGGAAACCGCAATGTCGTATCCCGTTTCCGAAAGGACAAACGGATTGTCCGGATTTACCTCCGGACCGCCGATCAGGATTTTTGTTTTTGGGGAACGGTTTTTTACCTCCCGCGCCAAGTGGAGACTCCTTTCGGAATTCCAAAGGTAAAGGGAAAAGCCGACAAACTCCGGTTCGTTCCGGGCGATTCTATCTGCGAGACTCGTGTCTCCCTCCAAGTCCGTGACGGAGGGATCCAGGACCTCCACTTCCAAGCCTTTCTTTTCCAGACCGTTCTCCCTCGCGGAGACTGCCAGGCAGCCTGCGGCCAAGGGAACGTTCCCCGTGGCGGCAAACGCGGTCGGTGGAGGGACCGGAAGTTGGACGAGTTTTAATTTTGCCATCTCTAACCGTTTCCAGGTTTTAGACGGCGGAAACCCGTGACAATCCTGAAATCACGTGTTTCCATCGATCCATCCGGAATCCTTAGGCGCCGGATACTTTTCCTGCGGGAGGCGGCTCTTCCGGGGTTCCGTATTTTTTGCAAACATTCAATTCCGAAAATTTAGTCGCATTCTGTTCGCACTGCACCTGTTTCAAGGTTTTATGCTGTATGCAATGGTTTACGATAGCCTCGTTCATCTCCGGTTTTAAGATACTCCGAAGCATCAATGCCTGCACCTGTTTAGGCATACTTTCGTCGTCCGCGATCAGCTTGACGATATGGATTTGGGCATCCGCACACTCTTCCGGTTTCGGTTTGGTCCTAAAACACGCCGTCAGGAAGACGACTAGGACACAAAAAAGAAAAGCGGACGTAAACCGTCCGCTTTTCCCTCTTCCGAAAAAGTAGGAAACGCGATTATTTGTCGCCGCTATCATCGACGGCTGCTGCCGCTTCGACGCGTTTGCGAAGTTCTCTAATCTCGTTCTTGTTCACACCTGGGAGTTTCATAGCGTCTTCGTAATACTTGATCGCTTTTTCAAAATCTCCGGCAGAGAAGTAATAGGTTCCGATATTGGCTTTTGCAGCTCCGGATTTTCCTCCGGCTTTCTTGTCTGCTTTTTCCCAAGCCTCTTTCGCTTTTTTGAAGCTAGGAGTTTCTCCTTTAATCTCTTGGTATCCGTCGTCCAGATAACCTGCTACTTCGGGATCTTCGTCTTTCGTATAAACGCTGATCCTTTCGGTTTTCACCAGCGGAGAAAGACGTTCCTTAATATAGCCTGCTGCTTGGTCCAACGCCTTACCGAAAGAATCCAGTACGGAAGGACATGCCAAGTTACCTACTCCTGCGTCTACTTTTGCAGGGTTGGAAACCACGGCTTTTTTAACCTCTCCGGTTTCTACTTTAATCAAAGTAGCGTCCAGAGGGATCAGCATATAACGAATTCCGGTTTGTTTGGTCACCGGTCCGCTACCGCTGGTGTCGATATTTTTACCGGTAGCCATGGAAGCGAGAGCGCCACCGACTTTCATCGCTGCAGCTCCGTAGTCCACCATCATCTCACTACCGCATTCCGTATAAGGTTTTTGGTATCCGATGTATAGAATGGCTTCCGCGCCCAGCATGTTTCCGATTTTTGCACGGTTTTTGGTGATACCGGTGAGACTCAAGGTAGCCTCGTTCAGTGCGTCAGCACGTTTGCTCAAATCGATCAGTCTGTAGTAGGATTCTTTATCGAATGCTTCGAAAACTTTCGCCGGCATTTGATCGATAAAGCTTGAACCTGCTCCGAAAACGGTTTCCCAAAGACTCTTTTGGGGTTTTTCCACGGCCAAACCAACGTTACGAATGGAGCCAAGGAATTTTTGTAATTGGCGTCCGTCTTTATTTTTTGGGAAAACGGGATATTCTACGTCTACGGTGTCTGCGCAGTTGGAAAGTGAGAATACCAACGCTCCAGCAAAAAGCAGAGAAGCGATTTTTTTCATTGGGTTAATACCAATCCTTTATGGATGATTTTAAGAATAACAACGTATTGATTCGGGGATTTCTTTTCCTGTCAATTTATTTTACGATTGGAAGCGTTTAAAACGAATTCCCGCCGGTTTCGGAGAAGGTATTATCACTTGCAAAACGAGCCGAAAAACGAAACCCTAATTCTTGGAACGTTCGATAGCCGACAGGCCGTCCGAAACGGTCAAAAAAAGAGGAAATTCTCCGAAAAAAAGACTCCGGAGGCAATATGAAAACCGCAGAAGAAATTCGTAGATCACTGGAATCTACGTATATGAGCCACGAGATCGATGAGAAACTCCCTTTGATTGAGGAAATCAACCGTCTCAAAAAGGAAAAGAATGCCGTTCTTTTAGGTCACAATTACATGACTCCCGATATTTTTCACGGAGTGTCGGATATCGTCGGGGATTCTTTATATCTCAGCAAGGTTGCGGCGGATACGGAGGCGGAAATCATCCTTTTTAACGGAGTTCATTTCATGGCAGAGACCGCTAAGCTTATGTCTCCCGAAAAAAAGGTCCTCATTGCGGACCTGAAAGCGGGATGTTCCCTAGCGGAAAGTATTACCCGGAAGGACGTCCAAGACCTAAAAGCCAAATATCCTGGAATTCCGGTCGTCACTTATGTGAATTGTACTGCGGAGGTGAAGGCCGAAACGGATGTCTGTTGTACCTCCGCAAACGCCGTCCAGATCGTGAATTCGTTGGATTCCGACGAAGTGATCTTTTTACCCGACGAATATTTGGCGGGGAATGTCCGGAACCAGACCAAAAAGAAAATCATTTCCTTTCCCGGGCGTTGCATGGTTCATGAAATGTACTCTCCCGAAGATATCCTTTCCGTTCGGAGACAATGGCCCGGAGTCACAGTAATTTCCCATCCCGAATGCAAAGAAGACGTGGTTGCAGTCTCCGATTTCTCCGGTTCCACATCTCAGATGGCCAAATTCATTAAGGACTCCGGGGCCAAAGATGTGTTTCTGGTTACGGAATGTTCTATGGGAGACAATTTACGCGCGGAATTTCCCGAGAGAAGTTTCGTCTCTTCTTGCCGCACCTGCCCTCACATGAAGAAAATCACCTTGGAAAAGATCCGGGATGCTCTTTTGTACGAACGCTACGAAATAACGTTGGATCCGGAAGTGATCGAAAAAGGAAGAATGGCGGTTCAGAGAATGTTGGATATCAGTTATAAATGACTCTTCGCATTGGTCACGGATTAGATTTTCATCGATTAGAATTGAATCCTTCCCGAGATCTGATCCTGGGAGGAACCGTAATAGAATCCGAATACGCTTTGATCGGACATTCAGACGCGGATATAGTATTACACGCGTTAGCCGACGCGATTTTGGGGGCCCTGGGCCTAGGAGATATAGGGCAATATTTTCCGGACACGGATCCTAAGTTCAAGAATATGAATTCCAGAATCATCCTGGAAAAATCCTTAGAGCTGATGAGAGGCAAAGGATTCGAATTGGTCAATACGGATTGCACCATTATCGGGGAACGTCCGAAAATCTCTCCGCATAGAATACGTATCCAGGAGACTTTATCCGGGTTACTGGGTCTCCCGCAAGACTGCGTCTCCATCAAAGCGACTACAACGGAAAAAATGGGAGCGATCGGCAGACAAGAAGGAATCGGCACCGCTTGCGTGGTCTTATTGGAAAAGAATTAAGAACGCCCTTCCGTTAGGCGATTTTCCATCAGGATTGCGTCTTCTCCGGAGGAATAATAACCCTTTCTTCTTCCGATTTCCTGAAAACCTAAGGAAACGTACAAACCCTTTGCCGCAAGATTGGAAGCGCCGACTTCCAAGAACACTCTGGGATAAGCGGAGCACAAATAAGAGAGCGCACGCTTTGCCTCGCCGAAACCTCTTTTTTCCGGAAAGATTCCGATCCGAAGCAATTCCGCTTCTTCGCCCAAATCCAGAAAGAACAAATGACCCGTTTCCTCTCGAACCCAGGCCGGATGCGAATCGATATGTTCGGCGATTCCTATTGGAGTCCAAAAAGAATCCGGAAAGCAGATCCTTTCCGACTCGGACAGAAATTTTACGTCTTTTTCTTCCGCAATTCGCCATCCGGGTGGGGGAATTATTTTTTTTCCGAATGGCAAACCGTTTTCTCCTTGCAGGCGTCAAAAATAACAATATGAATTGACGGTCGCTTTGGGGAAGAAGTTTCCGAGCTCCGCCGGAATCGACTGCGAAGCGCTTCCAACTCGAGAGCGAAGTCTCATAGGAGAAATTTGATTATGAAAACCGTAGGGAAGTACCTATATGCAGTTCCGTTTTTAATCTTCGGGATTTTTCACCTGATTTACGCTCCTGGAATGGCCGGATTAGTACCTTCTTATATACCCTTTCAGGTTGTTTGGGTTTACTTAACGGGCGTTGCAATGATCGCGGCCGCGGCCAGCATCTTTATCAATAAAAAAACGAAATTGGCCACGACTCTTTTAGCCGTATTACTAGGCTTATATATCGTATTGATCCATTTAGGGCCGGCAGCGGGGGGAAACCAACAGGAACTCATGGCCCTCTTAAAGGACTTGGGATTGTTAGGTGGAGCCTTGGTGATTGCGGGAATTTCAAAAGACAACGAGTGATTCTGGGGAGAAAGGAAGAAAAGGGAAAGAAGAAAGAAACTCCTTTCCCTTTTCCAGCTCCGGTGTTGGAATTATGATTCCAACTTTTCTCACACTTTGGCCCCACCCTGCTCTGGGCGGGGGCCGGTGCGGTGGTACACCCCCGCAGCCATACCACAAAAACCACAAGCCGACAAGAGTTTTTTTCAGCCTGTAGGAGTTCCAACAAACCTCAAATACAGAGTCCGTTCTCCCTTCTTTTTTCTAAAATTCCGTCGTCCGGCTCGATTTTCCATAGACCGTCCCGCGATTTTTTGGCACCGTATTTTCGATTCAAATGAAGACCTTCTCCTCCATAACCATTCTTCTCGTTTTTCTCTCTGGCACTTTCGATTCCTGTAAGAATCTCAGTAAATTTTCCTCCAAAAGCACGTACAAACCCCCTACGGTAGAAGACTTGGAATCTTGGAAGCGCAGGCTCTCGATGGATGAGTCCGAAATCGTGGAATTGGAAAAAAAAATCCGGGAACTCGCTTCCAAAACCAGATCTGCAGGAGCTCTCAGTTGGAAAATCGCCCAAGGCTATATGAAAATCGGCGACTACGATCTTGCCTCTAAATATTATAATATAGCGATCCAAGAGGAAGCGAACGGTAAAAAATCCGAGGTCGTCGGGGCGGACGTACACTTTTTCGAATCGGCTCTACCCTATTTCGACAAGGCGCTTCTATTGATGCCCGTAGACCAACAATTGCTCTTCGAAACCGGATTGGCGTATGCGAACGCTTCTAAGGACCGAGGCTGGGAACCGAACCGACGGCAGGCAGCCATCGAAATTTTCCAGGCTCTTTCCCGTCAGGATCCCAGGGATTCCAGATTTCCCTTCCAATTGGCCCTGATCTATTTCGATTCCTCCATGGCGGATTCGTCTTGGGAAGGAATTCAGGCGGGATTTCACGAGCAGGACAAGGCATTCGTTCTTTTGGATTCTATTTTAAGAAAGGAACCCCGAAATGTTCCCGCAAAATTTGCGAAGGCGAATTTCCTCTACCGGTCAGGCAAAATAGGGGAAGCGAAAGAGGAATACCTGCAGATCAGGTCCGCATTGGAAAGCCTGAAAAAGGACGGATTTATCAAGGAAAATCTGGAAGAAAACGATTCCTATAAAAACGTGCTGAGCGATCTGAAAAAGTTGGAAGCGAGCGAAAAATAACGTTTTGCGGAAAAAAGATTCCGTTCTCCGCATGGATTTTCTTTCTCTCAGTTCTCCTAAATTGCATTCCCTGATCGGACGATCGAGGATACTTTCCCGTTTTCCTTCCGAACTCGAAGCGATTTCCGAATTGGAAAAAATTCTCCCGGCCTCTCTCCGATCCTTAGTAACGGAGGAGGCGAAACGATACAGGATCTCCTTCGAAAAGTTAGGCGGCTTCGTTCTAAGCTATTACGATTCCGATTATCCTAAATTATTAAGAGAAATATACGATCCTCCACCGAATCTGTTCTGCATCGGGGACCGAAACGTTCTGGGGCAAAATCTCGCGGCGGTGGTCGGGACAAGATCGATTTCTCCGATCACGAGGTTGGCCTGCAAATCCGTGCCTTCGCTTTTATCCGAAACGGGATACTCCGGCCTTGTGTCCGGACTAGCTCTCGGAGCGGACGCGCTAGTGATGGACGCTGCCTTAAATGCGGGAATGTTCGTATTAGGTGTTCTAGGAACAGGCCCCGAAAAGGAATACCCTGCGGAAAACGGAGCTTTATTCCGGAAGATGAAGAACACTGCGAAGGCTCTTATCGTCACGGAATATCCGCCCGATTTTCCCGTACGCAAATACGCGTTTCCAAAGCGAAACAGGATCATCACCGGGATTTGCCCGACGTTATTTCTGATGGAAGCTCCCGCAAAAAGCGGCGCGATCTCCTCGGCCTCAAGCGCCCTTTCCCAAAATCGAGAAATCTATGTATTCGACCACCCCGCACAAACCCGTAACGAAGGTGGAAAAAAATTGATATCGGAAGGGGCAAACCTTCTTCTGTTCCCTCGACTTTCGGACACGGGTGAAAAATTTTTCCACAAAGATGATCTTTTACCCGAGGATTTCCGGGACTTGCCTGAAACACTGGCCCGTTTGGGGAAAGAAACATTGGACGACAACTGGATCCATTTAGGCAATGGCTATCTGACGTCGGAAGGCTAGGCCGAAAAAGGAATGAAAACCAAGTTTGGCTTTATAGATCGGCTTCGGACCGAAATGACGGATTTTTCCCCCGCCTGGTCCCTAGGTTTGTTTCGATTCGGACTCGGAATCCTATGCACCTCGATCTCGCTTAGGTATCTCCTCAATGATTGGGTCGGAAAATTCTTCTTAGAGCCGGAATTCCATTTTAAATATTTCGGATTTTCCTGGGTGGAAGTTTTGCCCGCCTGGCTTCTTTACCCTTTCTTCTGGATCCTGTCGATTGCGGGTTTGGGAATCTGCCTTGGTATTCTGTACCGGCTTTGTGTTACGATCTATTTCTTAGGATTCGTTTATTTCAACCTGATCGACTCTGCCCTGTATTTAAATCATTCCTATCTGCTCGGACTGGTGCTTTGGATCATGATCTGGTTGCCGGCCGATCGTTGCCTTTCCGTGGGACATTTTCTGGAAGCGTACAGAACAGGTCGATGGCCCAACCCTAAAATACGCAACTGGAATCTCTGGCTGCTCCGCTTCCAATTCGCCTGCGTTTATTTCTTCGGAGGGATTGCTAAAATCGAATCCGATTGGCTTGTCAGAGCACAGCCTCTCAAAATCTGGCTGGCGAGAGACACGGACTTTCCTGTGATCGGAAAATTTTTCGCGACCCCGATCGCCGGATATATATTCGGTTATGCGGGACTGCTATTCGATCTAGTGGTCCCGTTTTTGTTGTTAAAACCGAAACTCAGGTCTTGGATGTTCTCCTTCGTCGTCCTTTTCCAAATTCTGATCTGGGAACTTTTTCCCGTAGGGATATTTCCCTGGATCATGATTTGGGGATCCGCCCTCTTCCTCTCCGCCTACTGGCCTTTGAGCCTGAGGAATTTTTTGAAACGCCGGGGGATCTTTCCTTACGGAGAATTCAGAAATCTATTCCGAACCGTTTGGCAAAAACTTCCGGTCCGCTTTCGGTTCGACTCCGCTCAGATTATTTTGCATCTGTTGACCCGCATCGAAGGGTTGGGTCGTTGGGGGAAATCAGCCGGAACTCGTCTCTCGGGACTCCGTTCTTCCCGGATCGTAAATCTTGGACCGTACGTCTTAGGCGTATATCTTGTGGCGCAGATCCTCCTCCCTCTACGGCATAGATTTTATCCCGGAAACGTCCTATGGACGGAACAAGGTTCGCGCTTTTCCTGGCAGACGATGCTATCCCAAAAAAATGCGATCACATCCTTTCGGGTCGCGAATTTAAGAACAGGTGAGGTCCGTTTCGTCCTTGCCGATTCTTATCTTTCCGAAAGGCAAAAAATCCCGATGAGCACCAATCCGGATCTGATTTTGCAATTTTCCCATTATCTAGGAAGGGTAGAAAAAGAAAAAACCGGAGATGAGGCTGCCGTTTATGCGGATATAACCGTCTCCTTGAACGGTAGAAAAAGCAAACCGTTCGTAAACCCAACCAGGGACTTAATGAAGGCGAAAGAAACCCTTTTCCCCCAGGATTGGATCCTGCCCGAGGAAAGATAAACTTGTAATTTTACTGGCGGAATCCTGCGGTTTCCCGTTCGATAACCTCTATGCCCCCCTGGATCTCAGAGTACGTTTTCCTCCCCCTAGGAATCTATCTGGCAAGGGTTACGGATGTCAGCATAGGAACGGTCCGAATCATCCTGATCTCCCGGGAACGAAAGATCCTAGCCGCCGCCTTGGGTTTCGTGGAAGTCCTTTTGTGGCTGATCGTCATCACTCAGATCATCCGGAACCTGAACAATGCACTTTGCTACATCGCATACGGGGCCGGTTTTGCGACGGGAACCTTCCTCGGAATGGTCGTGGAGGAAAAGCTCGCAATCGGTCATTCCCTCATACGGATCATCGTTTCGGGAAATGGGGACAATATCATCGAAAGTCTGACCCGTTCCGGCTTTAGAACCACCCGATTGGACGCTTTCGGCTCCCGGGGACCGGTAACCGTGATCCTTTCCTTTCTGCGCAGAAAAGAGGTTCCGGATGTTCTAGAAATCCTGGGAAAAACGGCTCCGAGGGCGTTTTACACGATCGAAAACGCCAGGAAAACCAGCGACCTCGGAATTTGGAAGGAGGAGCCCGGAGGGGAATTTTTGGCCGGCCTTCTCTGGAGAAGGCAATCCAAAATCAGAAAGTGAACGCCCGGTCCACCCGGGCGTGAAGGATCAAGCCGGAACTTTGACCAGGAGCTTCTTGATTTCTTTGTGCATAAATGCCGGGAAGTTAAGATGATACTCCGGCAAAAGAATCTTCCAATCGTCCTTACGAATGTATTTCCGGCAATTCGGAGCTCCGCAGCGGCATTCAAAGGTTTGGTCGAAGTTCACTACGAAATTCGCGTAGTCGATGGTCAGCTCTTCTCCTTTTCGTATGTCCCGCTTTGCGATGATATTATCGTTCTGATCATACCACATATTCGGATCGCAAGAGTGGTTCATGAAGTTGGAGTTGTTAATGACGAACTGGGGGCCGGTGGGTCCGGTTACGAGTCCAAAATCTACGTCATAGCCGTATTTCATGAAGATTTCCTTCTCGGACTCGGGGAGTGCTTCCGCTTCGGCGACGGATAGCACCTTCCAGCCGAACTCTTCGTCCTCGATCCACTCGCTGTAGCTAAAAAGAAGCGTCCCTTTAGTTATGCGCGACGAGGCGAAAATTCCGTATTCCCCGAATTTGTTCGTGCGTCTTTCGATCATGCAAGATCAACCTGCTCTTCCCCCGGAAGGGGGCAAAATTTTAATCAGTCAAGTCCGGGATCGAAAAAAGTTCAATTAAAAATAGCAAATCCCCCCCACCTAAGAGTAGGAAAAAGAGATTTGGATTTTTGCTCGGAGAAGGACGCCAGAGGCTCTCACTTCGCCGAAACCTATTCCAGCCGAAGCGAAGAGAGGACCTCGCTCGTCCAAGCGTCCGAAGAAGAGACATCCCCCTCTTGTTTGAGACTCCTAACCTTGCCCGGTCCGACTTCCGCTACGAAAGTGGAGGCCTCAAACAGAGTCGTCCGCCCGCTCGCTTCGGAAAGAAGGGAAGAATCCCTGCCGAATTCCAGAAAACAAGTGATGGGAAAAGAACTTTCCCAGTCTTTCCGGGAAAATTCGAGCTGGTCGGAAAAATCCAGCCCTCTCTGCCCCGAACGAAACCTTGTTGCGTTGATCAGAACCGGAACCGACCGGGAAGGTGTCCCGCCGAATTTTCCTTTTTTGGCTTCCTTGCAAAATGCTTCGGCTTGTTCCAAGGTCTCAGCGAAGCCCAGAAGAATCGGAACGTTCGGCCGAGAGAATTTCGAGAGAAGTTTTCCCAGCTTTAACCCCTCTTCTAGTCCCAGACTTCCCTTCGGTAGAACCAGAACTGGCTGGATTTCCCGATCCACCAAGCGAACCAACCATCTTAGGAGAAGTAAGGGACGATTCCGATCCTGAGAAAAAAGGGTGAGTATCATGGTTCGGTCCCCTTCTACCTACTTCCATCTTACGGCATAGTGATATTTCTCCGATTCTAGGAATTTGTTTTCCCGAAAAAATGCGATCCAAGAAGAGTTTGCCTGCATCGGCCTTTTATCTCCGCAGGGATCCGGAAACGGAAGGACTTTCAATGGATTAACCGGAACGGAATTTCCAAAAACATTCAATATTTATAATATTTAGGTCTCCCCCTTTTATACTCTAGGGATTGGAGATTCCGTCTTTATGTCTCTTCCGAGTCGTTCGGGCGATCCATAAAGGGAAAATCTGAAAAATGCTTGAACGAAAGTCC
This sequence comes from Leptospira fletcheri, assembly GCF_004769195.1. Lineage (NCBI taxonomy): Bacteria > Pseudomonadati > Spirochaetota > Leptospiria > Leptospirales > Leptospiraceae > Leptospira > Leptospira fletcheri. The sequence continues at coordinate 967,680 of NZ_RQET01000004.1, read as the reverse complement.
TTCTTTCGTAGATTTCGGACTTAACTTTTTCTTCGTTCCCGGGAGGCGAAAAGTTTTTATGAGCGTAAAGCGGCTTCTATCCAAACCGGATCATCAAAAAATCCTTTCCACGCTGGAAAGCTCCGAACTCCCCCAAAGCGTACCTACTTCCGTGATCGAAAGCCTGCGCAAAGAACTTTCCAAAGCCAAGAAACTGGACCCGCAGAAGGTTCCGGAGGATCTGATCACGATGAATTCCAAATTCGTATTACGGGACCTCGGGAACGCGCAGGCATTCCAATTCACGCTAGTCTATCCGGAGGATTGGGAAAGTACCCATCCTTCCAGTGGAAAAATTTCCGTATTCTCTCCGCACGGCAGCGCCGTATTGGGAGCAAGAGTAGGAGAAGTTGTACGTTGGTTAGTGGACGGGAACGAGAAATACTTAAGAGTACAAGAATTGCTCTTTCAACCCTGACGGGAACGACAAAAAGCCGATCGTTACTTCCGTGTATTTCGTGATCGGATCCGAACCGATTCCTTTGTAACCAAGAAGGCTCTCCCTACGAACTAGGTACCGAGGTAGAGACCCATGAAACGTAAATCGAATCCGTTCTTCCCTTTGATCCGCTCCATCCTTCCTCTTTTGCTCCTCTTCGCCGTTTTGCCCGCAGCAACAAAAGAGAAAACGAAACTAGAAACCGCGATTTTCGCCGGAGGTTGTTTTTGGTGTATGGAAGGTCCCTTTGAAAAACTTCCGGGAGTCGTCTCTGTGGTCTCCGGTTATTGCGGCGGAAAAGAGAAAAATCCGAAATACGAGGAGGTGGGACACGGACAAACAGGGCACCGGGAATCCGTCTTAATCACCTACGATCCGGAAAAAATCAAATACGAGACCCTGCTGGAAACGTACTGGAGACAAATCGATCCGACGGACGACGGAGGACAATTCGCCGATAGAGGGAAACAGTACAAAACCGCCATATTCTATAAAAATAATATTCAAAAAAAGATGGCGGAAAATTCCAAACGATCCTTAGCGATGTCGGGTAAATTCCAAAAACCGATCGTAGTGGAAATTTTGGCGGCTAGCGACTTTTATCCCGCGGAAGAATACCACCAAGACTATTATAAAAGGAACCCGGATCATTATAAGCAATACAGAAAAGGTTCCGGGCGGGAAGATTATTTACGGAAAACTTGGGGACAATGAATCTTTCTTCGGAAGTATCCGCAAAAGGGAAACTTCAGTTTCCCGCTAAACGAAATAGATAAATCGTCAGCTTTTGGAGTTTGTCCCGCTCAGGACCGGGGATTTCTTTTTCCAAATCTATGGTTTTTCTATAAATCGATTTGAGATGGTTTTTCAACGTTCCGGAATGGATGCCCAATTCCTCGCAGATCTGGTGTTTATCCTTGCCCGAAGCGATGCTGGCACAGATGTCCGTTTCCTTCTTGGTCAGCTTCGTTTTTTCCCGAAGAATCCGCGCCAAAGACTGACGGTCGTATCCTTCGAAACGGCGCAAAACATCGGGCTGAGTCGGTCCTTTAGATGCGATCTCCAAGACCCCGCGTAACTGGAACGGCCCTCCTACTTCCCGCTCGGACAATACCATGAGAAAATTGGTAATTTTACCTTCTTCGTCCTGGATGGGGGAGATGATCTGATTCCATTGCAAATATCTACCGGAGCGCTTCCGGTTCGGAAGACTTCCGTGGAATTCCTTCCCTTGGAGAATCTTTTCCCAAAACTCGTTGTAAAACTCCAAAGAAGCCGGATCGGACTGGAACACTTTAGGAGTCTTTCCGATCAATTCGGATTCCGCAAACCCTGAGATTACTTCGAACTGACCGTTAGCGGCAAGGATCACACCGTCTTTATCCGTTAAAAACATCGCACTCTTGGATTGGCGGAAAGCCCGATAGATGATATCCGTGGATCGAATGCGTTCGGAAGCCCCACCCTTAATGAACAATAAAAAGGACAAACCTTTTTGGGAATTGGGCAGGATCGTAGCGATTTGCAAAGTGGGAATTTTCTCTCCGGATTTTTTCAGAACGTAGACCTGGCCCTGCCACTCTCCGTTCCGCAGAGCTACCGGCAATATCTCGGCCTGAACGAAGGGCTTGTCCCTTTCGGAAAACAAATCCACCAGATTCTTTCCGAAAAGCAGATCTTCGGAAAGAAACTCCAGGATTTCCTTTCCTTTATGACTGATATGCAGGATCTGCCCCTCGGCATTGCAGACCAGTAGAATATCGGGTACGGTTTCGTATTTTTGATCGTATTCCCTTAAGTATTCCAATCGCTCGACCCTTCTCTCGTACTTTGCCTTCACAAAGCTTGATTTTTAAATCACGTGAAAATTTCCAAGAAACGAAGAAAGCCCAAAACTTGCGCTCTTCTACATCTTTGGGACAAGGATTTTAGGTAAAATCTAACAACCCCTCGGAAATTCCGGCAGGAAATACCTTTAAAATTTGGATTCGGGTCGAATCCGAAAGCAAGCCCGAAGAATTGGAACTTGGTTGCTTCCCAAAGACTGCCCCCGATGCTTGGGGCATGAGCGAACTCATTTTAGTGATCGGAAATAAGAACCTTTCTTCCTGGTCCTTCCGTCCCTGGATCCTTTTAAAACAAGCCGGTATTCCGTTTCGGGAAGTTTCTCTCCGACTGTTTACACCCGAATATGCTTCGGTGATCGCCGATTATTCTCCGTCTGGAAAAGTTCCCGTTCTCCGAGACGGAGACCTTACGATCTGGGACAGCCTGAGTATTGCCGAGTATGCGGCGGAGAAGAAGCCGGAACTCTGGCCCAAAAATTCGAATACGAGAGCCAAGGCCAGATCGATCACCGCGGAGATGCACTCCGGCTTTACGGGTCTCAGAAGCAACTTAACCATGAACTTCACCGGAAGGATCTCCGACAAGCAGATCCCTCCGGAGGCCCAAAAGGACATAGATAGGATCCGAAACTTATGGGAAGAAAATTTACGGGAAAATGGAGGTCCTTTTCTGTTCGGTAAGGATTTTACCGTAGCGGACGCGTTCTATGCTCCGATAGTTTCTCGCTTCATCACTTATAAGGTTCCTCTTTCCGGCCCGAGTGCGGAATACGTGCGCACGATTTCTTCTCTACCTGCCTACAAGGAATGGGAACAAGGCGCCGCAGAACAGGAAAAACGCTCCTGATCGAATTCGGACCGGTTCTGAAAAATAAACTATACAAATTTATAGTTTACAAATGTTTCCATTTATTTTATTCTCTGGTTCGTGCCTCCGAGATCCGAGAAAAAGCAAAAAAGAGGAACGACTTCTTCCCCGGAAGGAAGATTCACTCATGTGCATCGGGAAGTCTGGGAAGAGGCCGGAGAAGAAGGAACCGTCCGCACTACGGAATTTTTTTGGGAAGATTCCAAATCCCTTCTGACGTACAACGATTCTCCTGACATTCCGATCCAAGCCGGCCTCAACCCGTACCGAGGCTGCGAACACGGATGCATCTATTGTTTTGCGAGACCGAATCACGCCTATGTGGATCTTTCTCCTGGTTTGGACTTCGAATCCAAAATCTTCGTAAAAAAGAACGTAGATCGGTTACTGATCGATGCGTTGCGAAAAAGAAAAGGAAACGTAGAGACGATTACGATGGGCACCGCCACGGATCCGTACCAACCGGGAGAAAGAAAATACAAGAATTCCCGGAAGATCCTGGAAGTATGCCTCAAGTTCCGCCAACCTCTAGCCATCATTACGAAATCTTCTCTCATACTCCGGGATCTGGATCTTCTTTCCGAAATGGGTCGTCTCGGAATTTTGAAAGTCTTCGTTACCATCACGACCCTGAATTCGGAACTCTGGTCCGCCCTGGAACCGAGAGCCCCCGCCCCCAACAAAAGAATAGAGGCAGTCAAAGGTTTGACCGAAGCTGGAGTTCCTGTCGGAGTCATGTTCGCTCCGGTCATTCCGTTCTTAAATGACAGTGAAATGGAAACTGTACTGGAAAGAGCCAAATCTGCCGGAGCGGAAAGCGCAGGAATGGTCTTCGTGCGCCTCCCATACGAAGTCGCCCCCCTGTTCGAAGAATGGTTGGGAGTTCACTTTCCTCTCAAAAAGGAAAAAATCCTGCGTGTTATCCGGGAAGCCAGGGGAGGAAAATTGTACGACTCGGACTTTTCCCAAAGAATGACCGGAACCGGAAATTATGCGCAATTGTTGCGGACCAGATTTCGTTTAGCGACTCGCAGGTTGGGCCTAAACCATAGAGGAACCATCCGGGGCGATTTATTCCGCGTTCCGGAAGAGTTCCAGGTGCTTGCAAGCAAGGACCAGGATTTACTCCCCGGATTGTTCTAGCAGGATCGGATGTTTCGGACCGGAGCCTGACCTCGGAACTTATTGTAGTTTTTCGCGAAGTTGCTTGGTCTGCTGGTCCTTTTCCGGTGACTGCCAAGCCTTGTAAGAGAAAGTGTTCGAATCGTACGTCCGAGTCGTGTATTTTTCTCTGTAGGGAGCTACCAGTTCTTTGTCCGGTTCCGTAGTCCTTGCCGCAAGAATCTTCCTCATTCCTTCCTGTCCTTGTCCGAACCATTCCGGATCAACGGGAAGATTCACTCTATGGCCTCTCAATTGGGTTAAAGCATAAGGACCGTCGAATCCGCTCTCCCGGATCAATTTTCCGTAAAATAGAAATTCCACATCCTGGCGCCCTGCGCCCAACTTCCCGTCAAAGGAAGCCCAGGCAATGGGTTCTCCCGAGGCCGCATGGACGAGGTTCCCTTCCAAATGGTAGGTCCCGGCCCGAAATACGTTTAAGCTGGCTCGTACGGAAAGCGACCCTTCGTTAGGATCGTCGGAAAAATAACCGTTCCACTCCGCCGGCTGGTTTGGAGAAGAGAAAAAGGAAGTAAGCAACTTCCCCTCTTTCTTTTCTTTTCCGTAAATGAATTGGACTTCCAGATACATGTCTCCCCAATCCTTGATCCCGGGACGCCACTGGAAGGTAAAAAGATTGTCCTTAGCCTTCGCGTCTCCATCCGTTCCGTGATCGTTTCCTTCCGGACTGACGGCTCCGAATTTGTGACCGTCGAATTCCCTCCAAAGTTTTACATCTCTGACATCGATCGGAACCCTTTGGAATTTATTGTCGAAGCATTCCAAGGTAATATAGACAGGATCTTTCATACCGATCGCGGCCCATTGCAAGGGTTGCAGCTTGCAGGAATATTCGTTCGGTTTTTTATCCGTCGGCTTGTCCGCCATGGGAATGGGAGCTAAAGGAATAAAGTACGGATCCAAGAGATCCGCATTGTATTTCGTCAAGGGACGGGAATTCGGAGGATACTCCGACCATTCCAGATAATCTTTCAGAATTTTTTCCTGGGGAATACTCTCGTCCAGTTGCTGCAAGGAACCGGAATCCGAGTGGGAAGATCCTGAAGAAAACTTTCCCTTGGCCATGAATTCGGCCCTTTCTCTTTTTTCTTTTTCAGTAAGGAAATATCCTTCTTCTCTTGCTTCGTTCCAAAGTAACAGAAGGATCGCCAGCGAGGCCACAAGTAGGCCTAGATAGATCCAGATTTTTTTGTTTTTCATGTTTTGGGGAATGTCCTTCGATTGGCGGCTAAACTCTTTGTCCTTAAGAGCGGATTCTTCACAACCGTTTTTATTTTTCTCATCGGAATCGGAGACTGAAGATTCATTCCGTAAGCACAAGATCCCGCTTCGACTGAAAAGTTCCGAATCCGGGTCGGCAAAAATCCCCAAATCAAACAAAACAATTGTTATATAAAAATACGAATCGGTTACAATAATTTTAGCGACCGTTATACATAATTTTTTTCTAATTCATTAGAACGCTCTTTATATTTTTTTCATTCGAATTGTTATGCGAAAAAAATCTCCATTCACTTGACGCGGAGCACAACTTCCTGCATAGTTGTAGGTCGGGAAATTCGAGAAGGGTTCTTCTCGGCTTTCCCTAAAAGATCGGAGAATAGTGAAGATGAAAAATTGGAAGAGTATGGGATTCGGGTTGGCCTTTGCGCTATTGTTTGCAAGTTCCCTTTCGGCACAAACGTATACGATATTTGTGCATGGGAAATCGGACCAAAACCACAATGGCGTAGGGACCACGGATGTGAACAACTACTGGGGCACTGCTCCTAATTCCGTATCCGGAGCGAAAATTTTCGTAGGGTATGATGGAACCAGTGATCCACGTACGTATGGCACGGCAAGAGCCCAAACGAACCTGACTACCGGCTTAAACACGTATTGCACAGGATCCAATTCCTGCAAAATCGTGTGCCATAGCGCAGGCTGTTATGCTACCGAATATTGGTTAGCCAATCTAGGTGCTACTACGGCCAGCAGAGGATATAACATCACGAAAGTTACCGCACTTGCATCCGCTTCCGGCGGATCGGAACTGGCTTCCGCTCTGAACGGAATCACGTTCGGATTCGGCGGAAACGCAATGGACAAATCCTTGGTAGTAAGCACTGCCCGGGGAGCGTACAATCACAACGTTACTGCTGGGATTACGTTCTACCAAGTGCCAGGATACAAAGGATTCTCCGGCATCCAGGGGGCTTCTTCCCTCATTCTTCCGGGTGCGGACGACGGAGCGGTGGCTTTCCATTCCTCATGCGCTTACAATAAGTCGGGCGGTTTGAGCGTTTGCCAATCCTCGGTTACTCAGAGTGAAGGAATTTGGCCGTTTAATTACAACGTCACCTACACTCAGTTCCAAGGACATACGAGAGCTCCTTCTGTGGGATCCGGCGGGTTGTACCTCGACCACTACGAACTGGAAGGCGAAGGCTGGCGTTAATTCGTCGGCAAGGGTACGCTGCGCATCCGCGCAGCGTACTTTATTCCTTCCTGCCTCGATAAATTCCTTTCTTACAAATTCCCCTGTTTTAAATTCTTTCCCATGCTTCGCAACGGTTCTCTGTCCGCAAATTTCCTTTTACAAATCGCATTCTCTCTTCCTGTCCTTCTGTTAGGCGCTTGCTCCCAATTCGCCTGGCGACCGGCAAGTCTAGCTGTGGAAAGAGGTTGGTCCGAAACGGGGAAAGAACTCGTTCAGACGGAAGTGATGTACGAGGAAAGAAATTCCTGGAATCCTATGATGGGAACCAGGTTAAAAAGAAATTATAAAACGAAATTCAGGATCTACGACCTGAACGGCACTCCGGATCCAAAAGGAGATCCTCCGATTTATAACCATGAGGTGGCGCACTGGACTCTGCCGGGATCGGCGTATTATCATTCTTCCACCGGAAGGCTATTTTGGATCCAAGGATTGGACGACCAGTACGGCGGAAACTCCAGAGTGCCTTCCGTTTGGTCTCCTCAGGGTTACCACTCTTTCGACCCGAGCAAGTTCCTGACCGCGGAACAGACCGTTCTTCACTTCATACCTTCTCCGGATGGAGGAACTGCCGCTCTCTTATTGGGCAAGACGGATCCGAATCTGGAGATCCATTCCCCGAAACTGATTTTGGCGGATACGAACGGAAGGTCCTCTACGGACGATAAGAATTATTTCGAAGCCGCTTTGTCCGAATGGAAAGAGATCCCCACCTTTCAAATCCGATGGTCCCAGGATTCTTCCAGGATCTACCTAAGGTTGGGCAAGGAAGTCGTCCAAATCGGCAGAAAAGACGGAAAAATTTCCAAAGCCAAAGAATTCCCGAGATGCTTTTTCCCCTCCACGAATTTCGGTCCGGTCGGAATCAGTCCTGCCGGTTCCGGAGGAGATTCCTCCAACGAACGACGACTGGAGCCGGCTCCGTTCAGAAATTACTCCGATCGGCCTATGGTAAAACATATAGATCAGATTAGGAATTGTACCAAAACCGAATAAAGATTCGCAATTACTTGGCGTTCTGTGCGAATCTTTTCTGTCTAATTATGCATCCATGGAACGACTCGAGGAAAACCGATCGATAATAAAGGACGCAGGGGAAGCGTTGCGAAAGAATTTCGAGATGTTGCTTCTCGCACTTAGAAATTCCAAAGTGACCGTTTATTCCCAGGATAAGGACCTCAAATACAATTGGGCCTTTCATCCGGAGGACGCGAAGGATTTGGCGGATCACTTTGTCGGGAAAAGCGAATACGACCTGTTTCCGGATCGAACGGCCGAAGAAATCGTAAAGCTTAAGGAAAACGTAATACGAACCGGAGAGCCTTTCCGCGGAGAAATCGTGTTACCTTGTAAAGGAGCGGATGTCTATTTAGACTTGACGGTGGAACCGCTCAAATCGGCCGACGGGGCAATCCAGGGAGTCACTACCGCGGCGATCGACATTACGGAACAAAAGCAGATCCAGAAAAGATTACAAGAGATGGTCGGCGAAAAGGAAGTGATGCTCCGGGAAATCCACCACAGGGTAAAAAACAATCTTGCGATCATTCAAAGCCTTTTCGAATTCTCCAAAATGAAATTAGCGGAAGAGGAAAACGGGTCCTTCCTTCTCCCGATCTTCGAAGACTGTCAAAACAGGATCCGTTCCATGTCCTTGATCCACGAGAACCTCTACTCTGCGAGAAGCCTAGGATCCATTTCCTTAAAGGAATATATAGGACAACTCACGGAAAACATCAAATCCTCCATATTGATCGATCGGGACAGAATAACGGTCATATGCGACTTGGAAGAGGTCCCTCTCGATCTGGATAGAATGATCCATCTCGGAATGGCGTTTAACGAATTGTTGACCAATTGTTTTAGACATGCGTTTCCGGAAAGGTCAGGAAAGATTCGAATCTCCTTATTTGCGGACGCGAATAACGCGCATCTGAAATTGGAGGACGACGGCAAAGGCTTCGATCCAGGTCATAAAAAGAAGAATTCTCTCGGACTGAATCTGGTGGAGGCGATGGCGGAGAAACTCGGAGGAACTTTCGAAGCCTCCGGAATTTCGGGAAAAGGATCCGTATTCAGGATCACCTTTCCTTTGAAAAAACCCGAGTTCTCTTAGGAAATCCTTCCTTTCCGAACTTCCCGAACGTATTCGATCACTGCCGGCATCACGGAAACGATGATGATCCCGATTACCACTAGTTTAAAATTTCTTTGTATAAAAGGAAGGTTTCCGAACAGATATCCTCCCGCGCTGAAAACAACGATCCAAACCACTCCGCCGACCACATTAAAAAGGATGAATCTCGAATAGGTCATTTTACCGATGCCGGCTACGAACGGAGCGAAAGTACGGACGATCGGAATGAATCTCGCAATGATGATCGTCTTGCCTCCGTAGGTTTCGTAGAATCTATGCGCCTTTTCCAAATGCTTTTTGTTTAGAAACGGGATCTTTTCCTTTTCCAAGATCTTTTCTCCCGCGATATTCCCGATGCTATAGTTGATCGTGTCTCCCAGAATTGCGGCAACGATCAAAAGTAGGATCACCGTGACGAGATCCAAAGAACCTCTGGATGCAAACGCCCCGATCGCGAACAAAAGGCTATCTCCCGGCAGAAAAGGGGTAACCACTAACCCCGTTTCGCAAAAAATGATGAGGAATAATATCAGATACACCCAGGTTCCGTAGGACTGAATGAGACCGTCCAAATGTTGTTCCAGGTGCAGGAAAAAGTCTAAAAAGAATTTGATCGTTTCCAAAAACGGCCTCCGCAGTCAGGATCGGCAGGGGATCACAGAAGTCAAATGTCTTAGCTAGGCTTTTCCCGGTTTCGATTCCGTCGCCATGAATAGGTCGACGATTCGAATGGTTTTCTTTTCCTTCTCTCAAATTCTTCTTCCGTTGCTATGGCCCGAATAGAATCCTTTTCACACGAAAGGACGATTAGGTATAGGAGGCGGATTTGGAACCTTCCCTCCCGAACCCGAGTCCAATAATTGTACCGAGGGTTTTTAGGAGTTCTCCCATGCAAACCAAACAATTTCTTTCCGGCTCGGGAATCAAAAAGATAGGATACCTGTTTTTATTCGTCGCTGCATTTATTTCTTACGGTTGTTTTACGAATATCCGTCCTGGGGAAGCAGGACTCCGTTGGCATCCCCTAACCTCCGGACTGCAAAAGGATCTCCTGACAAATTCGCTGTATTTCTATGCTCCTTGGAACGACATCTATCTCTATCCGACTCAGTGGACCTCCTACAAAGAAAAAGTGGACGTACTGACTCGTGACGACCTGACGATTAATGTGGTAGCCGCGGTCATTCTCAGGCCTGTAGCCGCGGAAATCTATAACCTTCAGATAGAGATAGGACCGGATTATTACGAAAAAGTGGTGCGCCCCCAATTTCGGACCTCCGTGCGTAACGCACTTTCGGCTTACAGTATGATCCGGATCTCCAAAGAGACTCCGAAGGTTTCCCAAGATATCCGCCAAGCCTTGGGAGAAAAACTTAGAGGAAAACATATCGAGATCGACGACGTGATCATAGACGATATCGAATACAGTCGCCCGATTCTCACCGCTATCGAAGGGAAGCTCACGAAGGAACAGGAACAGGAGCAGATGAAATTCGAGATCAATATCGCCAAAAAAGACGCAGAGATCACGATCATTCACGCGGAAGCCAAGGCAAAGGCGACGGTAATCGAAGCGGAAGGAAAGGCGAAAGCGCAAAAACTCATCGCTTCACAATTAACGAAACAGTATCTACAACTAAAGGCTTTCGAAAATCCGAACAGTAAATTGATGATCGTTCCTTCGGGCAAAGACAGTCTACCGTTGATCTTAAACACGCCCCAGGAAAACTCCAAATCGGAAGAGTAGAAAAAAACTTTTCCGTTAAACGAAATGATGGATACGCGCATAAGATTCCTGCCGACAATATTCCTATCTTTCTCCCTTGCCGCTTCGTTCGGTTGCGCTGAAAAGAAGGATGCGAATTGCAAAATACGGTTCGCCGAGACTCCGGAAACCGTTTCACTTCTGCAGGAAGCTCTCTGTAGGAAAAGTTCCGTTCGAACGAACGCACTTTATGCGGAGCGAAACGGGAAAAATGTGGCCGAGTTTTACGCGGGGGATTTCGGGCCCGACAACTTGCAACCTCTTTGGTCCGTATCCAAATTCCTACTGAACACGATAACCGGGATGGCCGTCCTAGACGGAAAAGTGGACCTGAATTCTCCAGTGATTCTTTATCTTCCGGAATTGAAAGCGCAACTCCCGACGAACCTTACGGTGAGACATTTGTTGTTTCATGGCAGCGGCGCGGAATGGAAGGAAGGATACGAGTGGAATCCTTTCCGTTCGGACGTATTAGCCATGCTCTACGGCCCCGGAAGGGAGGATCATGCCCTCTATGTTTCAAAAAGACGTTTCGATCCGGGAAAATCCGTAAAATATTCCAGCGGAGATTCCAATTTGCTTTCCGCGGTTCTCTCTTCGGTATACCGCAAAGAAGGGGGTTTTCCGAAAGTCTTCTTTGAAAGAATGGAGATACGGTCTTACGTTTGGGAAACCGACGAGAAAGGAGTCCCAGTGGGGTCCTCTTACGCCTATCTTTCTCCTAGGGATTTGGCCAAGATCGGCAAAGTATATATAAAAAACGGAATGTACGGATCGGAAAGAATCTTTCCCGAAGATTGGATCGCGAAAACCTCGCAACCTTTCGTCGCGGAGAAGTCGTTAGCCTTCCCTCTTTCACTTTTGCCCATCCCTTCTATGGGAGGTCATCTGTATGCGAATCGGAAGCGCGGAAGTGCCGACGATCCTCTATTCGAATTTTTATCCCGAGCTTCCGTTTTCGGTTCGGGCCACTGGGGTCAATCCTTGGTCATCGATCCGGAAAAAAAATTGGTTCTCGTGAGATTCGGAAACGATCGCCTCGGCAGATTTTGGGCGCCGGAATTCACCCAGAAACTGCTGCAATCTCTGGATCTTGGAAGCGCTAAAAAATGAGACCGAAACTTCCTCCATTTTCATATTCCGATAGAAGGCTGCTTCCCTTCTTCGGCTGGATCCTAGTGTTAGCGACGATTTTTATCTGCGGAGTTTTCCTGTTCCGATTTCTCCCTTCCGACTTAATGCGGGTCCAAGCAAACTTTGCGGCAAAGGAAGGTTGCTCCTGTTTATTCGTGGTCCGCGCCGAAGAGACTTATTGTAAGGATTATGCAAAGGTTTTCTATTCTCCCGACATCTGGAAGGCCGATTCCGAATCCTTGACCGTCGGTTTCGTCTCAATGACCGGAAAGTTCGAAGCCAAAGCGAAACTGGTAAGCCGAGAAAACGGATGTCGCTTAACCAGCAATGTAAAAGACTAATCTTATCGGACCGAATCCCCTGATAAAGTTGCAGAATCAAAGGACGGATCGTACGGCAAAAATCCCTCGAACTATCTACGCACTTTCCGATTTTTAATCCGAGAATTTACCCGACAAAATCGATCCAAGAATGGAATGAATCCGAAAAATCTTCGTCGGATAAAAGTAAAGAGACAAGGGAGAGTTAGAACGATGAAAATTTCACCCAAAGCCAAAGTTCCCAAACGGACGGTTTTTAAAAAGATATTCCTATCCGTTTGGAACAAATTGCCGCATGGATTCAGAATGAGTCTGATCGGCACATCCCGTACTGCCGATCTGGATTTCTAAAACGGAATCGATCCGAATTTCTTTCCGAATGGAAACCCGGAAAACTCTAAACTTATAACTTCCCTTTTTTACACGCCAGGATACCGAATCCGGGCGACTCCCGCCGCTGCGGGACCGGGCTACTTCGGGTTCGGGCAGACGCCCTCATCCCTTCGCAATTCTTTCCCGAAAACAAAACAACGATTCTAACAAAGCTCGGGACAAAAGCCCTTCGTATCCCTGTCGCGAGAGAAACCAGCTTGTCTCAAAACCTGGATTTCTCTTATTCTATAAAAACCATAAAACAGAATTTTTTAATATCATTTTATGGAGGTAAAATTCGATCCGAGCCCGATCTCTAGATTCGAAACCGATAATCCGATCATTTCATCTTGATCGGATTGATTTCGGGCGATGGAATTCCCAAAGCTCTGCCCGAACGGAACCGACAATACGGAAGTAGCGACTCCTCCTGCACTCAAATTTTGGTTTCCCGGTCCGGACGTTCCCGCACTTTTAAAATAATATACTTGTCCGGTACCTCCGGTCGCGCTCACTAGGACGTCGGACATTCCGTCTCCGGTAATGTCTTGGAGGGAAGTAAAAATTCCGAAATTCAAACCTGCCGACGGTCCGGTCAGAACCGAAGTCGCCGTTCCCCCGGAGCTTAAGTCCACATTGGAAAATCCCGCCGCGCCTGAATTCTGGAACAGATAAACATTTCCATAACCGGCGGATGCGAGATGGGATCCTATGAGCAAATCGAAATAGCCGTCGCCGTTCGTATCTCCCGTAGAAACGGTGACGCCGAACGAACAATTCGTACCTCCGTTGCAAGTGGCGAGCGCAGGCCCGATAAAAGTGGCATTCGGTGCGGCGGAATAAGGGGTCACGGATCCGCAATTCGAATGAAAAACGAAAACGATGCCCTGATTCGTATTAAATGAAGATCCTCCTACCGCAAGATCGGCACAAGAATCTCCGTTAAAATCCGCGAGGACGAACGGTCCGGCTCCGAGGGAACAGCCCGTACCGGAAGCGCAGCCCGGTGCAGGAGAAGTAGGACCGACCAGAAATTGCTGCGGAGCCCCTGGGATCGTTCCCGAATTGGAGATAAAAATATAAAGTCTCCCTTGCTGTGCATTATAGGTAGGAGCAGAAACGACAAGATCCGTATAACCATCGGCGTTAATATCTCCTATCGCGGATTGAAAACCGAAATCGTCGTTATTTCCGAAATTATAAGTGATATCGGCAATGGCTCCGGTAGATAGATCTTTCGAAGGAACGCCGGCAGTTCCTTGGCTGTAAAAAATATATCCTAGACCGCCTGACCAAGGACTGGTCAAGATCGCATCGTCGTATCCGTCATTATTGACGTCTCCGCCCATCACAAAGGAACCCAATCTGTTCCCTGTCGTATGACCTTTTATGAAACTGTTATAGGAACCTCCAGAATTTAGATTCTGACTGGCAATACCGCCCTGCCCGGAACTATGAAAAATATAAACGTGACCGAATGTGGTATATCCGGGAGCTGCCTGGCTTCCGATGACTATATCCGCATAACCATCCCCATTAAAATCGCCGGCTCCAATTCTATCTCCGAAATAAGAACTGCCGACAAGACCGTCCGTCAAAATCGAATCGGGAGAGCTGGAGGGAATTCCCGTGCTTCCATGTGCCAAAAAAACCAAACCGTAACCCTGTACGGAGTTAGTGAGAACATCGCTGAGAATCACATCCGGAAATCCGTCACCGTCCGTGTCATGATTCGTTCCTTTTACGACATTCAAAACTTGCGGAGTCGAACGATTTCCGACTCCGTCCATCGCTGTCACGGAAATCTTGTGTTTACTTCCTATATTCCAATGGGTTCCCGTAATTGCTTGGGCCGGAAGTTGGTACCTCCAATTCAGGCCGTTGATCGCCGCATTCGTATACGGACCGCCGTCCAAGGATACGGACACGGAGACAATTCCCGGACGAATCTGACCTACAAGAAAACCCGTCTGGAGAATGGAATGATTCGCGATATTGGAGATAGTAACCGAAGGACTCAATGCGAAAAGAACCAAGAACAACTGACTTATATTGGAATCCGGGCAACGAGAATTGGGAATTTGGACCCAACATTCGACCATCGGAAGAAATATCGGATTCGACCAGCAATTTATATTCGGAGAACCGGCCAATATGAGAAAAAAGAATGTTAAAAGTTTTTGATAGAAATTTTGGCGAATCACAAGCTTGAAACCACTTAGAGCGTCAACCCCTCAGACGAAGGAAAAGAATTTCTTACAGGAGTTCAATAAAAATTTGTCTTTTTAGTCAATGCGAATCCAAGAAATCGGCCAAAATCTAGATCATGTTTCCCGATATAAATGAATCCATTTACATTGAAAGAATCCCGCGAAAGGAACCGGAGCTAGTGCCAGAATAAACATCACGTAGGAACAAATTGCGCATATGGCGACTCCCTTATAACATCTTACATTGAATAGAGAATTCACTTTTATATAATTTACATAAAAATAATTAAATATGGCCGCATAATTGCGGTCATTCCTCGCTCTTCTTTTAAAAAATTCGGCAAAGGGATAAAATCTGATAATTACGACCTTCATCTTGTTTACCGATTTACTGATAGCTTCCGGGTCGGATTTTCGAACCTCACGAACGGAGTATTTTACACAGCCATCGAATTCTGTATGGAAAATTCACAAGAACTAAAATGCTTAGATGGCATAAAGGTTATCACCTTTTTTATGAAATTAAAATCATCGCAAATACAACATTCCATTTCTACGAAGACGCATTCTCCAAATCGTTTCAAGGCTCCTTTCTATGTGCCAAGATTCTCTTCCGAATTGCTGAAGAGTTCCAGGAGCCAGGTATCCCCTGGAACGAATCCTCAAAAAGGGCGCGAGACGAATGAAAGCGGGGGAGACTTTCCTAGCGGAAATTCTGCCTTAGATTGGCTATTGTGGAGAAAGCGCGCCTTTACGAGTTTCGGCCCCCACCCTACTCTGGGTGGGGGCCGGTGCGGTGGTACAGTGACGTTCCATCCTACCCAGCCCGCCTGCAACATGGCGCCAAATAGCAGATTCTTTTCATTTTGGAAATTCTTTTTCTGCGCTGAAATTCTGCAGGAACTCCTACAGGGCCTTTCCGATTCGGGAAAGAAAAACCCGGGGATCTCTCCCCGGATCGGGTTCTCCAGTTCAAGCTTCGAATCTTTCCAGCACCATAGACCCCGCGATTCCGCCGTGCGCGCAGGCAGTCAAAAGCACCTTCTTCGCTTTCTGATCCTGCGCAAAGTCCATGATAGCATTGATCACTAAACGAACTCCCGTTGCTCCGAAAGGATGCCCGATTGCGACAGAACCTCCGTTCGGATTGATCTTTTTCTCGTCGAAACTTTTTTCCCAATCCCAACCGGTGTCCAGCCTGATCTGTTCCAATGCACCCACCGCAGTCGCCGCATATGCTTCATGGATTTCCACGTAATCCATATCCTGGATCTTAAGATTCAATTCGCTTAATAAACTTTCCGTTGCGTAAGCCTGGCCGAGACCCATCAGGTTCGGATGAACTCCCTTCATTTTCCAGCCCGACAGTACCGCTTCGATTTTCAATCCGAAGGCCTTCGCCTTTTCTACCGTCGTCAAAATCAATCCGGCCGCGCCGTCGGAACGGGGACTTGCGTTAAAAATAGAAACGGTCGGTCCATGCGTCTTTTTTAAATCCTCCGCATATTTCTTTTTAAAATCTTCGAATTTCATTTGAGGGTTATCGAAAAGAAGCATAGCACGCCCCATACGACTCGGATTTTCCACAAGACCTCTACGGAGTTCTACGGCTTCGTCAACGGTATGTAACTCTCCCGTCTCGTCCTTTACAGGAATCATATAAGGAGAATACTTGCCCGCCTCCGAGGCTTCGAGCGCCCTTTTAAAAGATTCGAAGGCCACTTTATCGGTGATTTCGCGAGAAAGATCGTAATTCTGTGCGAGAATTTCCGCGGTCACCTGCATCCCGTAGGAATTTTCTCCGTCACCCAACCCATCTTCGAGCGTATCACGTAGTTCCACTCCTTCTGGCAGATTGTCGGGTAATAATTTTTTCAACTTGTCTAGAGATCCCGCTTTCTTATTTTGCCTCGCCCCCTTTACGACAAAAGGCAAATCTGTCTGGGATTCTTCGCCGATCACCAGGAACAATTCTCCTTCTCCCAAAACGATTCTACGAGCTGCCTCGGATATCGCTTCCAAACCGGATACGCAATTATTCGATACCGTAATCGAGGGGACCTCATCCCTGAATCCGATCAGATTCGCGATTACGCGTGCCGCATTTGGGGCGCTAGGAAAACCTTCCCCGACCACAATACCGTCGAATTGCTCCTTCTTCAGACCGCTCTTCTCTACGATATCCTCCGCAACGATACGTCCTAAGTGATGCGCGGGATACTGCCCTAAGGCCTTCGCAATCTGGGCAAAGGGAGTTCTTCTCGAAGTGCAAATCGCCAACTTTCTTTCGAGCTTCATAACCGTCCTCCGGATGCTGTCCGGTTTTTTTACCGATCGCCAGCATATCTTTCACTAGGTTAGACTCCGATCTTCGATTTTTTCGATAAAAAACAGAACGATCGTTCTTATATATTATAAGCAAATCGGCAGTATTATTTAATTTTTAAAGGGAGAGAAATTTTCGGTAAAAACAAAAAACCCCGGGTTTCCCCGGGGCGATACAGTTTCAAAGTTTAAGGATGAATCAGCCTTCGTATCTTTCGATGAGCATAGAACCCGCGATTCCGCCGTGGGCACAAGCGGTGATCAGCACTTTCTTTGCCGACTTGTCTTCTTTCAAGTCCATGATCGCGTTTGCTATGAGTCGGATTCCCGTCGCACCGAATGGATGTCCGATCGCGATGGATCCTCCGTTCGGATTGATCTTTTTCTCGTCGAAGCTCTTTTCCCAATCCCAGCCGGTATCGATTTTGATCTGCTCCAGCGCGCCGACAGCGGTAGCGGCAAATGCTTCGTGAATTTCCACATAATCGATATCCTGGATTTTCAAGCCGGCATCCTGCAACAATCCTTCGGTCGCATAAGCCTGTCCGATTCCCATATTATTAGGATGAACCCCTTTCATTTTCCAACCGGAAACGACAGCCTCGATTTGGAGTCCGAGAGCTTTCGCTTTTTCTACGGTCGTAACGATCACACCTGCAGCACCGTCGGAACGGGGGCTCGCATTAAAGATGGAGACCGTCGGTCCGTGGCTCTTTTTTAGATCCTTGGAATATTTGGTTTTGAACTCGTCAAATTTCATCTGAGGATTGTCGAATAACAGCATCGCACGCCCCATACGGCTCGGATTTTCCACAAGACCCTCGCGCAAAGATACGGCTTCGTCGATCGCGAGTTCGGATCCGTCTTCGTCTTTGACAGGAATGATGTAAGGAGCGTATTTCCCTGCTTTAGAAGCTTCTAATGCACGTTTAAAGGATTCGAACGCCAATTTATCGCAGATTTCACGGGACAGATTGTAATTTTGAGCCACAATCTCTGCCGTGACTTGCATTCCGTAGGAAGTTTCTCCGTCGCCCAACCCATCTTCGAGAGTGTCGCGTAGCTCCACTCCTTCCGGCAAATTGTCTGGTAATAATTTCTTTAGTTTGTCCAGAGATCCCGCTTTCTTGTTCAGACGGGCGTTCTTAACGATAAAAGGCATAGAGGTCTGAGATTCTTCTCCGATCGCTAAAAAAACTTCACCTTCGCCCAAAACGATTCTACGAGCGGCTTCTGCTACGGCTTCCATTCCGGATACGCAGTTGTTGGCAACGGTTAGGCAAGGAATTTCATCCCGCAATCCGATTAGATTCGCGATCACACGTGCGGAATTCGGAGCATTGGAAAATCCTTCTCCGACTACGACCCCGTCCACTTGTTCCTTTTTGAGTCCGCTTTTAGCGAGAATATCTTCCGCTACAAGACGACCCAGGTGGTGGCCGGGATAAGGTCCCAATGCCTTCGCGATTTGTGCGAAGGGAGTTCTACGCGGCGTGCAAAGCGCCAATTTTTTTTCGAGTTTCATAGTCTTTCTCCAGACGTTAGTCTTTCTTTCCTTTCTAAATACATAATAAATGTCACCCGACCTCCTCGGAGTCCGGAAACTCCGTCACCCTAGCGGCGCTAGAAATCAATCGTTCCGGCGTTCTCTTCGGTCTCGACTTACTCACCGATACGACCAGGAGATTGTCCAAGGATTCCGCAAGAATTTCTCCGGTAACGGAATCGGTGATTTCCTGCCTCATATGGCCCCAAATCTTTTCGAAATTACGAATCCAAGTCCGTACTCTGGCCTTCCTTCCTGCTACTAACGGGCGATGGTATCGAATTTTTCCGCCCATATAAAAAAGCGTGGTGTCCAAGGCCACAAGGTCTTCCAATGAAAGTCCTGAGTCGGCGGTAAAATGCCATCTGCCTTCCTCTAAGATTCTCCAATAATGGGAAGGGTTGTATTCTCCAAACGGATTTCTTTCGCAATAAAATAGATCCCTTTCCGTAGCGGCCCGATCGCAGCTTCCGGAAAAAGCAAGCACCGACTCGAAGGAAGAGACTAAAGATTCCGCACTTTCCTCGGAAGCCAGCAAGTTCGTAGGAGCCCCGTTCTTTTCCGTCTGAACCAAAGTTCGAATTTCGGCAGCCGCCTTTCCGTCAGCCCCCAAAACCTCTTGGTGAAAAAGGAGTTTTCCGTCGGTCCCCGGTCGTACATCCGTCCGAACAGACAGAACGGTGTTTTCCATCTGCTGCGCCAGAAACCGGATGTCAGAGGCGAGGGCGGTCATTCTTACGGATTCTTCGATCATCCGCTTCCAACCGTAACCTGCATCTTCCAAAACCCTGTAGCGATCTCCCAAGCAGGCGTCTTCATAAGTCCTGCTTGTCGCGTGTCTCTGGGTGTCCAGATCGGAAAATCGTGTGCTGATCGTATGAACCGCGGCTCTTTGCATGGGAAAAATTTCCTGACCCTAGGTTAGACCCTGGCAAAATCGGGGCAACAAAAAATACAGAACGTTCGTTCTGGTTTTTTGAAGGGTAAACCCAAATTCTATTGACGAGAAGTGGATTTTGGTGGAATAATGAAATTATTAAAGAATCGGCCGATGACTGCGCAGAGAAAAAAGCGAGATTCCGGGGCCAGCGTTCGGGAAAGGATCCTGGATACTGCCACAGAACTTTTTTATACACAAGGATTCTCCAATACGGGAATGAGACAGATTATCCAGGAATCCGGCTCGGTTGCGGCTAGTTTGTACGATCATTTCCCTTCCAAAAAGGAATTGGGAATCGCCTATCTCGCTCGGCAGGAAGAAAAAACCCTCTCCGACCTCTCCTCCTTGATGGAGCGGTATCCCGAGGTCCAGGAATTTTTACGTGCTTGGGTGATCCTTAAAGAAAGACAAATTCGCCATTCGGAATTCCACGGAGATCCTTTTGCGGGATTTGCGAACCAAGTCATGGATTCGGATCCGGAATAT
Source organism: Leptospira fletcheri (assembly GCF_004769195.1). Classification (NCBI taxonomy): domain Bacteria; kingdom Pseudomonadati; phylum Spirochaetota; class Leptospiria; order Leptospirales; family Leptospiraceae; genus Leptospira; species Leptospira fletcheri. Next base: position 947,588 of record NZ_RQET01000004.1, on the reverse strand, counting down.
ACGGAATTTCTAAAGGGGATCGCAGACAAATGGATCCGAATGATCCGGGAATATCTTAGCAGAGCGGTAGCATCGGGTCAATTGTCGCGAAACATGGACATCCACTACGTTGCGAGACGAGTTCTCATGGCATACCATGGTTCCATTACCCTCTGGAGAATGACCAAAGACCTGCGTTATATTCGGGAAATGGAAGATTCTCTCCGGGAAATTTTCGAAGAGTACACGTTTTAATCGTTTTCCGGAAGCGGTAAGCGAAAGATCTCGACGTCGTCGAGCCGCCGTTTGATCCTATTTTTTAGCCTTTGATTTCTTTTTGGGAGTTTTGGTTTTTGTCTTCTTTTTGCCGGCTGTCTTTTTCTTTGCAGCGGAACTTTTTTTCGGCTTTTGCGGCTCTGCTTTGACAGGTTTCTGTTTTACGGAAAGAGGATCCTTCTTCTCTTCCGCAGTGATCAAAGAGGAGACACACTCGATTCCCAGCGACCCCAGATACAAATTCAAATGACCGTATTCGGGTATTTCCACGTCGTCGAAATGACCCAATCTCGCACTCTCGTACGGACGAACGATAGAATCGCCTTTCGTGAAAACAGATTGAACATTATGAAATTTTGAATAAGTTTCGACGACTTCCTGAACCAATTTGGAGCCTGGAAACATTTGCCAGGTGCAGGGGAAAAACGGAGCCACGTAGGCCACGTAGGTCCCATGTAAAGGAGATCCGAGCGTAAAGATTTTTCGCACCCGATCTCTCCCTTTGTAAGTCAATCCTGCAGCGATCAATCCCCCCATGGAATGACAGACAAGGTAACAATCCCTGATGTCCTTTTCCAAGATGAAGTCTTCCAAAAGTTTGCTTTTCTTGCGAATATCTCCGACCTGAAAACCGAGAGGAACCGCATATACGGGGTGCCCTAAAGAAACGAGACGTTCCTTCATGGCTCTCCAAGTGATATTTCTCCCCAAGAACCCTGTTACCAAAACCACCGGACGCTTGTGGCCTTCGGTATGATCCGGAAGGGTCACAAAAATCCCGATGATATTGGAAATCAGGTAATAAAAATTAAAATAAAACTCCACAAGATGCTGAACGAGGACCGGGCGAATCGAACGGTTTTCTGGCAAATAAGTTAGGTGGTCTTTCTTCATGCAATCGGATCCGAATCGATCGGACGCTCCGATAAGAAGGTTCCGCAGGTACCCTTTTTAGGCAAGTGTTTTAGGAAAGGCGCAGCACTCCGACTTACCGCAAACTCGCTGCCCGGAAGCCGGAGTCGCTTTCCAAAAAACGGAGTTCGATACGTTCTATCCGGCACCGAACCTGCCGATTTCCGAGCCTAATCTTTTTTAAACTTCAACGAAACGGAATTGATACAATAACGCAACCCGGTCGGCGCTGGGCCGTCGGGGAAAACGTGGCCGAGATGTCCGCCGCAACGGGCACAATGGACCTCTGTCCGGGTCATCCCGTGACTATTGTCCGTTTCCGAAATCACGATCTTCTCGTTCGTAGGTTTGTAAAAGGAAGGCCAACCGCTTCCGGATTCGTACTTGGTATCGGAGGAAAACAATTCCGCACCGCAGGCAGCGCATAGGTATTTTCCTTTTTCCTTATTATAATAATATTCTCCGGTAAACGCCCGTTCGGTTCCCTTTTCTCTTAACACTCTGTATTGGTCCGGATTCAGTACCTTTTTCCATTCCTCATCGGACTTTTGGACTTCGTAATTCATTTGCTTTCCCTTCTTTTCTTCCTTGGGTTTTCCGTAATTCGGAGAGCATGTTCCGCTTAATATGGCGGTAAAGACGAAGAATACGCAAAGAAGAAATAAACGCAGATTCATGGATTTTTCACCCCGATAGTATATTCCGATAAAAGTCCCGAAAGTTACGCCCGATGATAAAAAACGGGAAAGTTCGAGGATCAAAGTATTCCCTTTCGTCATTCTCTCACCGCTCGATAAAAAACACCTGTTCGGTAATTCGTTTGGTTCCGGACCGTTAAAAATACGTACGACTTGACAATACCTTGAGAAAAGAGTAAATCTAAACCTTAAAGTCTAACGGAGGAAACCCGATGATTCAAGGAAACTATTTCCAAGATAACGAAGATCTATTATTACATTTTGATACTTTGATCGACTGGGAAGAGATAGTCCGCGCCTACGAAGGAAATTTCGGAGACGCAGCCAAATATAAGGAAACCGGAAACGAAAAATATGCTTATGCCCCTTCCAGCGTTGCTGAGGCAAAGGAATATTATCGCTCCATATTGGATTCGCTCGGTGAGATCATGGGGGATTTCGTTGCTCCTCGCAGCAAGGAAATGGATCAGATCGGCCTTAAGTACGAAAACGGAAAAGTGACTTTTCCGAAAGCTCAGGAAGAATGTTATAAAACCCTAAAAGATTCCGGACTCATGCCGATTTCGATCAGCCGTAAATACGGCGGACTCGGGTTGCCCGCCACCGTCCAATCGATGATGTGCGAAATTGCAGCGAGAGCGGACGCGGCCTTCTGCCTTGCTTACGGGAACATCAATATCGTGGAAATCATGGAAAGATACGCTTCCGAAGAAATGTGCCAAGAATGGTTGCCCAGAATCTCCGCCGGCGAGTTCAGCGCGGCCATGGCATTGACGGAGCCAAATTACGGTTCGGACCTTCCGAACGTTCAGACGAGAGCCGTGCAAGGTCCGGACGGAACATGGAAAATCACCGGTGCGAAACGATTCATCACTCACGCCTGCGGTTATGTGGATTCTCCTTCCGTCATACTGACTCTTGCAAGAACAGGTTCTCCGGAAAGCGGAGCGAGGGGACTTTCGTTTTTTCTTGTGCAAGGAAAGGACGTTCACATAGCGGGAGTCGAGCATAAGATGGGACTCCATTGTTCTCCCACCTGCGAAGTGGTCTTCGAGAATTCTCCCGGAGAATTGATCGGAAAAACGGGTTACGGTTTGGTGAAATATTCGATGGGAATGATGAATGCGGCCCGATTGACGATCGCGACCCAATCCCTCGGAATCGCATCCGCGGCATATTTCGAAGCGAATAAGTACGCGACCGAAAGGATCCAGTTCGGTAGAGCGATCCGACAAATTCCCGCGGTGAAGAGAATGTTAGACCGTATGGAACGTGAAATTCTCGCTACCCGCTGTCTTGTCTCGGAAACCGGTCGCACAATAGAGTTGTACCATTGGCGCAAGGAACGGATGCTCAAGGAAGAAGGAAAGAGCGAAAAAGAAGTCAACCAAGACGAGTCTCTTCGTCGATGGGAAAAACTCGCCGACCTTTTTACTCCTATGAGCAAATATTACGCATCGGAAGGCTGCGTTTCCATTTCCTCGGACGCCCTCCAAATCCACGGAGGAAGCGGTTACACCGAGGATTACGATGTAGCAAGGATTTACCGGGACAGTCGGATCACCACGATTTACGAAGGGACTACCCAGCTTCAGATCGTAGCAGCGATCGGAGGTGTGGTTTCCGGAATGGCTCCGAGTGGACATCTCCGCCAGTACATAGAATCCGAATTCTCATCCTTTCCTGCATCGGCCGACCTGAAGAAATTGTGGGAAGACTTGGATCAGACGGTCCAAAAGTTCAGAGCGATTTCGGACGGAAACACCAAAGATTCCCTGGCTTTTGAAACCGTAGAGACCGCAACCAGATTGGTATGCGGAATCCTTCTCGAAAAGTCCCTCTCCAAATTGAATGGAGACGCTAGGAAAGAAAGAGAAACCGCTTCCAAAGCGTATAACGTAGATTCGTTGGCCATCGCCGAAGCGAACCTTTTCAAATTGAAAAGAGCTTCTCGCGAAGCGGTCGCGGTCTAAAACCTGGATCTTAGGAGAAGTTTTTCCGAAAAGAAAACCTTCTCCTAAGTCTAGTCCTTTTTCTTTTCGTCGGGGATCTTAGGCATTTCCCCGATCGCTACGCCTAACGCGATTCGATTCAATGCGTGTTGGTGGATCATGCGCCTGTAAGTCATCTCCGCGTTAATGGTGCTCAATCGCGCCGTAATCGCTTCGATCCTACTATTTCTTCCCGTTCGATACCCTGCGATTTGGCTTTGCGCGGTTTCTCTGGCGTATTGGTACGCCTTCTCGTAAATCTTCAAGACACGCTCCGAATTTTGGTAACTCTCGATTGCGGTTCGAATCTCTTGTGAAGCGGTTCTTTTCGTTTGCGACGCAGTCAACTTAGCCTGCTTTCGCATGGATTCCGCCGTTTTCAGGTCCGCCATCTGGGAAAACGGAGTCAATGGAACCGTAATGGCCAACTGCGCGGTGATGTCCTTCGGAGTGGTTTGACCGTGGACGGGAAAGGAGAAGTAGTTGTTCAAAGCGATGCTAGGAATAAACCCCGCCCATGCTTTATCCTTGTTCGCATCCGCCACTTGGATACTCTTATCCGTGGCTCGAACATCGTATCTTTTGGCGACGAATTCCTGAGGATCTCCCGTATCCGGCGGAGAAAAATTCGTAGTAAAAGCGGCCACCCTTACCCCGGCGGTCGAGCCAACCATCGTTCCTAACGTGATTCTCACCTGCTCCAACTGGAATTTCGAGTCTGCAAGAACGGCCTCCGCGTTGGATAGAGCCGTTTCTGAATTCAATAATTCGGATCTCATGATTCTTCCGAGAGAATACAATCTCCTTCTTTCATCCAGAGCTTCCCGGTTCAAATCGTAGGACTCCTGGGAATATTTCGTATTTTCCTCCAACTGTAAAAAGTTGAAGTATCCTTGCGCGAGCTCGAGGTACATCCTGCCCGCTTCGAATTTCGCCTCCATCCTTCTTTGCTCGATTAGGTTCTTGGCGGACCGATAATCCTGATAGGAAGCAATCCCTGCGGACAAAGGAATACTCAAAAGTAAGCGGGAACCGGCACCGACTGTAGGCGGCAGAGCGCTGCTCGAACCGTTCGGCAATAAGGAGGAATAGTTCCCGTTATTGATCGCATTGTAAGTCTGTAGATTCTGATAACTTTGGTCGACCCGGTGGCCGGGAACCGCATAAAATTTATTGAATACATAGGAGAGGGTTGGCAGGAATCCCGCAAACGCCTTGTCCTTTTGCGCGCTCGCCTGTTCCGTGGATTCGTTTTTAAGCGCGATCCTTTCCGTTCTTTCCACGGCGAGCACGTAAAGGTCTTCCAAGGTCAGCGCTTCCTTGGAAGAGACTCGTTCCACATCCTGGGTGGTAACCCCCGTGATTTCCTTTAACGTTTCCTCGACGACTCCGTCGTTCACCTTTACTTCCGGAGTGGAAGAGCAAGAAAGCGTCAAAAGAACGATCGATAAAACGAGTAGATATTCGGATCCGGATTTATTTTTATCTGTGGGCAAGATGATCATTCGATTCCTTTTCCATAAGCATGTAAGCCGCAGGAACCACGATAAAGGTTATGAGCGTAGAAAGAATCAATCCTCCTAAAATCGTGATCGCCATAGGTACGCGAGTTTCCGCACCCGGACCCAAGGCCAAAGCGGGAGGAATCGCCGCCGCGATCGAAGAGAAGGAAGTCATCAAGACCGGCCGCAAACGGACCGGACATCCTTCGCGGATCGATTCCGCGATCCCCTTTCCCGTGGATCGTACGTGATTTACGAACTCCACCAACAGGATGGAATTCTTTTTCACCAATCCAAGCAGCATGATCAAGCCTATGAAACTGTACATATTAAAGGACTGCTTAGTGAAATACAACGCGATTAGCGCCCCCGAAAAACTGAAAGGCATGGCCAATAAGATGTAGAGAGGTTGCTTGAGACTGTTGAACTGGCTGGCCAGAATCATGTAAGACATGATAATGCCGAGAACGAGGGCAAACTGAAGACTTCCCGCGGATTCCCCGGCGGTTTTTGCCGAACCCGTTACGTCCACCGAATAGCCTTCGGGAAGAATTTCCTTGGCGATTCGAATCGCATTCTCCGTCGCTTTGTTTTGTCCCACTGCCACAGGCGGATTTCCGAAAATCTTAATCGTTCTATCCCGATTGACCCGAGTGATGTTCTTGAGAGTATTCGTGGCCTGTAGTACCAAAACGTCCTTCAAGCGGATGAATTCTCCGTACGTATTGCGCACGGAAATATTCGGAATGATATCCGCCTTTTCGCCTTGTTCCTTATTGATCTTTACACGAACGTCGAAACTCCGCCCATTCTCGGTGAACCTACTTACCTTTTTCCCACCCATCAACGGTCCGATCGTATTTCCGATATTCGCCATACTCACTCCGCGAATCGCAGCGGCTTCGCGATTCGGAAGAATACGGACCTCCGGCTGTCCGGCGACGTAGTCGGTATCGATGTCCAACAAAATCCCTTTCTCGTCCAATCTGTTCCGGATCTCGTCGGAAACCTTGGCCAAATTGGCCCAATCCGGACCGGTAAGAACCAGTTCCACAGGATATCCCCGTCCCGCGCTAAATCCTCTTTGGGAAAGATCCTGCACGGAGAACTTGCATTCCGGAACGAGGGATTTCAAATCCTTTCTCAGCTCGGCAAAAATCTCGTTTTGGGTGATCTCTCTTCCGGTCTTTTTACTCTTCGGCCTCTTTCCCATGTCCTTCACCGAAACGAAGAACATGGCCCCGTTGGATTCCGTTCCTCCCATCCCTCCGATATTGGACATGTATTTCGTGATCTCGGGGCGAGAAACCAGATATTCCTCCACCTTCCTCATGGCCTCGTTCGTTCGAAAGATCGAGGAACCGATCGGCATTTTTGCACGGATCACGAAGCGTCCCATATCCTGAGGAGGTATGAACTCTTTCTTGAGGAGGATCATAAAACCTAGAGAAAGTAGAAATAAAATCGTCGAAACCAACAAGACCGTTTTCGGAAAAGCGATCACGTAATCCAAAGCCTTTCCGTAAATTCTCTCGCAGAATTGCAGAAACCGTTCGATTACCGGATCCATTTTTTTAAAGAAGGAAATCGGAGCCAGGATCTCCTTCGCTTTGGAGATGGTTCTATCCCATCGATCGGATTCCTGCTTCGCTCCGGGATCAGAGCCGAGATTCTTGGTCTTCTTTTTTCCGTGTTTAGCGATCGCTTCGAATGCCGCGATCGCTGCACCGTTTCTCTCACGGTACCTCGAAGCACGCATAGGAGTGAAGCTCAGCGCTTCGAAAAGGGAGAGCGCGACCGCGACTGCGACCGTCACACCGAATTCCAGGAAATACCTTCCGATGATTCCGGACATGAAAGCCACAGGCAGAAAGATGGCGATGATGGCCAGAGTCGCAGCCAGAGCGGCAAACCGAATCTCGGAAGCTCCGTCCAAAGCTGCTTGGAACCAGCTTTTTCCCATTTCCTTATGCCGACTGATATTCTCCAAAACCATGATCGCGTCGTCCACGACAATACCGACAGCAAGAGACAACCCCAACAAGGTGAACGTATTCAAGGTAAAGCCGGCGAAATACAGGATGAGGAAAGTTCCCATCACGGAAGTCGGTATGGCGAGCAGAACGTTCCAAGTACTGCTCCAGCTTCCCAAAAAAAGTCTGCATACGAATCCGGTCAGAAGCGCGGAAAGAACCAGCGTAAAGATCAGCTCCTCGACCGAATCACGAATGAACGTGGTGTTGTCCGCGGCTACGGATAAATCGTATCCTTCCGGTAAGGCAGGTTTTAGTTCCTGCATCTTTTTCTTAACTAGATCGCCGACCTGAACGGCGTTGGCTCCCTTCAACTTCTTGATTCCCAGACCTACGGCGGAAATCCCGTTAAACCGGGAAATTCTACGGATTTCGTCCAGGCCGTCCTCGATTTTCGCGACTTCCCGGAGTCTTACCGGACGGAACATGGCCGCCCCGCTTCTTGAGTTTATAAATATATTCGAAAATTGTTCCACTGTGGGAACGTCGCCTACCGCCCGTAAGGAGATTTCGGAACTCTTATTCTCCACCCTTCCCGAAGGAACCTCTATATTCTGTTCGGATAAAGTATTCGTAATGTCGTTGACCGTCAGTTCCGAGCGGGTCAAACGAATCGGATCCAGAAATACGTTGATCGTACGATCCACGTAGCCGCCAAGGATGATTTCCCCGACACCCGGAATCTCCTGGAACTTATCCTTGAGACGGGTCTTTACGAAGATCATCTTCTCCTGTTCCGTTTTTCCCTGGGCAGTGAGAGAGACCCAAATGATCGGAGTATCGTCAGGATTGGATTTCATTAGGATGGGCGGATCCAGAGCATCGGGCAACTTGTTCTGGACCTGAGCGATCTTCGTCTGAATCTCTTGGATGGCAACGTCCACATCCCGTTTGAGTTCCAATTCCACGGTAATGGTCGCAGAGTTATCGGTGGAAACGGACCGGACCTCCACTACGCCCTGGACCGTCAGCAGTACTTCCTCGATCGGATCCACTACGTCCGTCTCCATTACGGAGGCGTTAGCGCCTTCCAGATTTAAAGTAACGTTGACGACGGGAAAATCCACATCCGGCATTTGGGAAAGTCCCATCCTGGAGAAGCCGATGGATCCCAAGAGAATGATTCCGATCATCATCATCCAAGCGAAGATCGGATTGCGTATGGAAACTTCTGATAATTGCAAGGGAACCTACCGGTGACGACCTCGGAAATTAGGTCTCGATTCAAGAATTGAGACCTCTCTTTTTATCGACGGTGCCTGATTTTTTCTTGTTCACTCAAGGGCCTTCCTATAAGAAAAACCCCGTGCCTTTTCGACTTTTAGAACCCGATAAAGGAATTTTCCTCGCGGAGACTTCCTCCACCAATTCTCTTTTGAAAGGGAAGGAATTCCCACCCGGAACCTGGATCCTCGCCGATTTTCAATCCCGCGGTCGGGGAAGAAAGAATCGGACTTGGTCCGTAATCGGCGACGAACCCTTCCTGTTTTCGGGAAAACTCAGGTATAGCGGAGAACTCCCTTCTCCCAACTTGGTTTCTCTCTTCGTAGGGGTTTCCGTATCCAAAGCCCTTCTATCCGCCTATCCTTCCTTACATTCTTCCGGAAAACTGAAAATTAAATGGCCCAACGATATCTTCGTAAACGACAAGAAGGTATGTGGGATTCTGATCGAAACGGAAAAAGAAGGAGAAGAATGGGATTGGATCCTAGGAATCGGAGTCAATCTCTTCGGAAATCGTTCTCCGGAGGAACTCCCCGAGGCGGGCTTCGTGACTTCCTTGGATTCTGAATCCGGTCGGCGAAATCGTTTTCTGGAAACCCTTTTGCCCTTGCTCAACGATGCAGTTCTGTCTCTTTCCGATGGAAAGGAATATCTTTCCTTCGTAAACGACAGATTACTTTGGAAAGGACAGACGGTCTCTTTCCGACAGGACGGAGCGGAACAAACGGGAGTGTTATTGGAAGTGGACGTGTCCGGCCGCCTACTAGTGAAAGTGGACTCCGGAAGAATTCTCGAATTCATTGACAGCCCCGAAGATTTCAGGTCCTTGGCTTAAAATGATTCTGGTAATAGACGTCGGTAATACGAATACCGTCTTCGGTATTTATCGGGACGGTTCCAAAGAAGCGATCTTCCACAGGAGGACTGTGACTCGTAGGGATCGCACTTCGGACGAGATGGGACTTTTTCTCCGCGGTTTTTTACGGGAATTCGAGATAGATAGTTCGCATATCAAAGGCGGAATCTATTCCTCCGTCGTGCCTCAGCTCAATCCGATTTTGGAAAGAATGATCCAGGATTGGTTTAAAATCGATCCGATCGGAGTGAATTACCGGATGAAACTTCCTTTCGGAATTCTTTATCCTCGGCCCTTCGAAATCGGAGCAGACAGATTGGTGAATGCCGCGGCAGTCGTAACGGATCATCCGGGCAGGAACATCATCATCGACCTCGGAACCGCGACCACGTTTTGCGTAGTGGATGACGTTCCCAATTACTTGGGTGGAGTGATCGCTCCGGGTCTGAAAGGATCCATGGATGCTTTGACCAGAAACGCAGCGCAACTTCCGCCGATCGTGTTTCAGCCTCCGCAAAAGATTTTGGGGGATTCCACCATCGAATCCATACAAGCGGGATTTTTTTTCGGTTGGATAGGGTTACTGGACGGGATCATACAGGAAATCAAAAAGGCTTACGGAAAAGAATACCGGGTGATCGGTACAGGTGGCCTAGTGACCACCATTCATTCCGCGCATCCCGGACTCTTCGACAAAATAGAACCGTTGCTCACCTTACGCGGATTGCAGATTCTTTACGATCTGAATCGATCTTAACGAAGTTAAAGCAGCGAAAATGCGATCGAATTCTATGTCGCTTATTAAATAGTATGCGGCTCGAGAAGTTGCATACTTTCTTCGTTAGGCGAAATTTCGAACGGGATCTATTTATAAAAATATAATCCTTTTTGGATTGCAAGCCCCCGCCAAAACGACTACACTTAAGCGATAATCCCTTCTTTAAGGCGGGTATCTATGCGAAATGCGATCCGTAAAAAAGTGGAAACCCTTTTTTCCGCAGCGGGAGTTTCTTTTGTAGGAAATTCCCCCTGGGACTTGAAAATCAAAAATGACTCGTTTTACGAAAGGGTAGCCGCAAAGGGATCCCTGGGTTTCGGGGAAGCTTACATGGACGGCTGGTTCGAAAGCGAAAAACTGGACCAGACGATTTACAAAGTCGTAAAGGCCGGTTTGGAACGGAAAGGGGGAAAATCCTGGAGGGATTTATTACTATTCGTTCTCTCCCGTTTGATCAACCAGCAAGACGGAAACAGAGCCTTCGAAGTCGGAGAAAGACATTACGATATCGGCAACGATCTTTTCCGCGAAATGTTGGACCCGGAACTCGTGTATTCCTGCGCCTATTGGAAAAAAGCCAAGAATCTTGCGGAAGCCCAAATCAACAAATTGGATCTGATCTGCAGAAAAATTAAGTTAAAACCGGGAATGAAGGTCCTGGATATAGGCTGCGGTTGGGGAGGATTTGCCCGCTATGCCGCAAAACATTACGGGGCAAAAATCGTAGGAATCAGCGTGTCGAAGGAACAATTGTCCTTAGCCAAGGACTTATCCAAAGGATTCGACATCGAATACCGACTCCAAGATTATCGCGCTGTAAACGAACCCTTCGATCGGATCGTTTCCGTGGGACAGATGGAACACGTAGGTTTCAAGAATTATACGACCTATATGAAAATAGCCTATCGATGCCTGAAAGACGGCGGGTTATTTCTACTGCATACCATCGGCTCCAATAACACTTCCAGAGTCGGCGACGCGTGGATCGAAAAGTACATCTTTCCGAATTCCCTGCTTCCTTCATCCGCACAACTAACCAAAGCCGCCGAGAAATTATTCGTCTTGGAAGACCTTCAGAATTTCGGAAGCTATTACGACCAGACCTTGATGGCTTGGTACAATAACTTCGAAAAATCCTGGAAAAAGCTCGGTAATAAGTACGGAGAAAGATTTTATAGAATGTGGAAATTCTATCTCTTAGCGTGCGCTGGTGCGTTCCGCGCCAGGAAATTACAACTTTGGCAACTCGTGTTTTCTAAAGAGATGGAAGGAGTCTACGAAGGCGTGCGTTAAAATCCCTGCCCCCTTCCGTTCGAAGGATATCGATCGCTTAGCGACCGACGGAACCCGACATCGCAAAACCGACGTAAGCCGAGGCCATGGCATCCCAGGAATCGTCGTGGCCGGTCAGTTCCGCGAGTCCGAGCAGCAGTTTTAGGGCAGCTTTGATTTCCTTTTTATCGGCTACTCCGCTACCCGTTGTCCCTTTTTTAATTTGGGAAGCCGTAGGCTCGACGAAAGGTATATTATGTTCCCCTAATGTAAGAAGAACGACTCCTCTGGATTCGTAAACTTTTGCCGCTGTAGTTCGGTTTTTGGCAAAGAAAAGATCCTCCACACAGGCCAAATCCGGACGGAATTCGTCCAGGATGGCTTCGAGCTGGCGGCGGATCGCGATCAGATTGATCGGACTTTTGGTCCCCGAAGGGACTTCTATCGTTCCGTAAGTGCGGACATGGATCCTGGACAATTCCTTTTCTAACACAGCATAGCCCATGCGGTGGGAACCAGGATCGATTCCGAGCACCTTCATTCTAAGGACCGGAGAGGGGAAATCCGCGCCGGAAACGTCCTATTCATACTCCTTCTCCAACTCGGCCGACAGTTCGAAGTTGGAGTTAACGCTTTGCACGTCGTCGTGGGTTTCCAAGTTATCGATCAATTTCATCGTTTTATCCGCAAGCTCCTTATCGGAAACTTCGGTGGTAACGAGGGGAACGAATTTGATCTCCGATTCGTCAGTCTTGATTCCTTTGTTGTTAAGCGCAGTCTGCACCGCTTCGTATTCATCCGGAGCCGTAACTACGCGAAAGACTTCTCCTTCGTTCTGAACATCCTCCGCTCCGGCGCCTACGGCCAGATCCACCAGTTCCTCCTCGGAGATCTGCCCGGAAGGCACGATGATGATTCCCTTTCTCTCGAAGAGCCTACTGACGCTACCGGTAGTGGCAAGAGAACCGCCTAGCTTGGTCAGGATGCTTTTGATTTCAGGAGTCGTGCGGGATTTTTTATCCGTAACCGCTTCCACCATGATCGCAATCCCGCCGGGGCCGAAACATTCGTACAGACATTCCTCGTATACGATCCCCTCCAATTCCCCGGTTCCTTTTTTGATCGCCCTTTCGATATTGTCCTTCGGCATATTCGCCGACTTCGCTTTCAGGACGGCAAGACGCAGACGGGGATTCCCTTCCTGATCCGATCCGCCCATTCTGGCGGCGACCGTGATCTCCTTCACTATTTTGGTAAAGACGGCACCTCTTTTGGAGTCGATTGCGTCCTTTTTACGTTTGATCGTAGCCCACTTACTATGACCGGACATCGGCTAGTTCCCCTTTTTTGGATTGAGAATCGGTTCGTTAGATGATTCGATGAAAACCTAGTTTCAAAACCTTTTTTTCAACAAATCTCCGTTTTTCAACCTTGTCCATCTTTTTTGGGTTCGAATCTTTCCCGAGGAAAAGGTTGGCGACGATACGCTTATAAGAGAGAATCGTTTTTGTGAAGCAGAACAAATCCACCTTGTTCCGGAAACTTTTTCTACGCGGAATTTCCCTCCTCATTTTGGTCCAATTTTTTGCGGTTTGCGATAGAAACCAAGACGGCGACAAAAAGGAAATCCTATCGAACTTATTCGCCGAATTGCAAGCGGAGCTATCGAAAGAACTCCGATCTTCGATCCGGACCAGAGGGTTAGCCGATTCGATTTCCATTTGCAAAACCCTTTCTCCTTCCAAAGAAAAAGAGATCGGTGATCGTTACCCTGGCTTACGGATCCGAAGAGTCTCGGAAAAAAACCGAAACCCGCAACATTCCCCCGACGAATGGGAAATGCAGGTGTTCTCTGACTGGAAAAAATTCGCGGAAACCGGTAGGCCTCCTTATTCTTTCTTTGAAAGTACTCCGAACGAACTCCGCGCGATGCGACCGATTTCGATCGCCGACGAAACCTGTCTCAAATGCCATGGCCCGACGGAAAAAATCGACGCTAAGACCCTAGCGAAGATCCGCGCGTTATATCCTAAAGATGCGGCAGTCGACTATAAGATGGGAGACCTAAGAGGCGCGTTCTCCGCTACCTGGAAGAGACTTTAGTTTCCGTATACTGGCTCGAGATTTCCGCAAGCAATGCCAGAGCTTTTGTATGTTCTCGGTTTCTTAGGGTCAATCTTTCGCACAATTCCATCGCCTTTTGGATTTCTCCAGACATCTTATATCCGTACGCCGCATAATAAAAATGGTCTAGAGAAGAAGGAAAACGGGAAATATAGGATTCCAAATAGGAAGCGGCTTTTAAAAAGCTCTTTTCCTTTAGGAATTGCTCCCCCAGGAGTCTCAGTAGGTTTCCGTCGTAAGGAAAGGATTCGAACGCTTTTTCCAGAAGAGAGAGGCCTTCCTTTCTGCTTCCGGATTTCAGCAGACTTTTCCCATTCATAAATAATTCATAATATTCTCTGGAAACTTTCGGTCGTGAACTCTCCTTTTCTCCGGAATATTCCAATCTAAGCAGAGTGAAATCGTCGTACAATTCCCCCTTGGAAATCAAGAATTGGAAGATTTTCTCGGGATGACCTTCTCCATCCTCCACTACGGATAGGATCTGCTCCGTATCCTCGTTGATGAACCAATCTCCGGATCTTCCCAACATTTTCAGATCGTCTTTCCCGTCGGATCCTATGAAGATCACGTCTTTCGAAAAGAGCTGGAAGGTCTGAACGACTAGGTTTTTTTCGTTATCCGGTGTCCCGAACTTGCGACAAGTCAGGGTGTCCTCGATGAAGGTGGCGCGGCCGTCCCGGTACAGGATCGTCCAAGGATGCTCGGCATTGACATAGTACAAAAACCCTGTTTCGTCGTCCAACAAACCGATCACTGCGGAAACGTACATGGATCCGTCAAAAGATTCGTATACTTGCTGTAGTTCGGTGAAAACCTGTTTGAGCCATTGCTCGGGAGAAGTTTCCCTTTCCCTCGTCGTTTTGGACCGGGTCAAAATCGCTCGAAATACGGATCCTAAAACCAAAGCCCCGCCCGCACCTTGGATGGATTTTCCCATGGCATCACCGTTTAGAAAAACGGTATATTGTCTGCCTCTCAATTCCAGATTTCCGGAAACGCAAATATCGCCTCCGATCTCGTAATTCTTCGATCTGAATTCGAAGGTTTTCTTCTGCTTTATATAAAAATCCGTCCGGACCTTAGGACTTTTATTCTCGTTCACCGCCAAGGGATTGATCAGAAGAGCGGTGAGAAAATAATCCCCGTCCTGCTGGATCTTGAGTTTACGCATCTGGTCCAAGGTTTGATTCAATTCGAGGGTGCGTTCTTCTATCTTCTTTTCCAGGGAACCGTTGAGTTCTTCCACTTCCTCGTTCAATCGTACGAACTTATTCGCAAGGATGGTCGCCAAACTCAAGACGAAGAATACGAAGGAATATCCGACCAACCTCGGAAAGACAAAGACTCCCCTATCGGTAAGAATATCGACTACGGTAGCCGCAAGAACCAAACCCATTCCTGAAAGGACAAGCATAGCGTCCCGGTTCCGTTTCCGAATTTCCCGGTACAGCCAGAAGAACGCGAATGCGACATACCCGATCCAGATCGGTTGCACGATATTCTGGTTTACGAACATGTAATGCTTCACATCCCCGGTCGAAAGAATAAAAATCGCCGAGAGGAAACACAAGGCGTCCAGAACATGCAGTGCCGTCGTTCGAGGAGCGCGAAAATACGTCCGTAAAAAATGGCAGAAAAGCGGGACCGTAAAAATCAACACGAGATATTCCGTCTTTTTCAGGACAAAGAAGGATATTCCCAGATCGTACTTGGTCTGATTTCTTAAAAATTGATAAATTACGAGCAGGAGCGTAAAGGCGGAAAAATATAGGTTCTCGGATTCCTTTCTCCTCCTGATGAACAAAAATGCGAAATACACTCCGACGGTAAGATAAACCGTTAAGAGAAGTAACTTTAAATACTCCTCGCGATCGAATCCGGCTCGGATCAAATCGCTAGGACCGATTTCGACCCGATCTCCCGTGATCCCTATGTCGTTCGGAAAATACTTCTCGACCTTTACCAGAAGTACGTGAAAGGAATCCGATTCCGTAAGACTCTCCGGAATCTCGTAGATTCGGACTTGATCATAGGCCTGGGGTTTTTCCGAATCAAAATCTCCCGACTTTCCGATTCTGCGCCCGTCCCAGTATGCCTCGTCCCGGTCCGAGATCACACCGAGACGGATCGAAACCTGCTCCGCTTTTTCCTTCTTTCCGATCCGGATTCGTTTCGCGATCCAGATTCTGGAAATTTTCGAGCTTACGTCCGGCCTATTTTTAAAGTAATTTCCGGGAACGGAATATTCCTCCCAATCGGCGAAAGGATTTTCCCCGTTTCTATACGATTCGTAAATTTTTTCGGGGTCCAAATCTTCGGACGTCACCTTCCAATCAGATCCATCCAAGGAACGGACCGCGGAAAGATTGTCGATTTCGAAATCGATTCCGTCCTTCGCAGCCAAAGGAAGAACGATGATCAAAAAGCAGAACCAAGCGAACCTAAGTGGGAATTTCATCCCGAACATCCTTCTCGAGTATTTTCGAAACTAAACAGGGATCGCTTCGGTTATTTAACTTGCGGCATGGAATAAATACGGTTTCGTAGTCGCGCGACTCGGTCGACAATAAAACTCCAATCCCGAATAACAATTGTGTGTCGGAGGAAAATCGGGTCCCGAATCCTTTTGTTTGGAACAAAACTAAAACGAACAATAGAATGCGATACGCATTGCCTATCTATTTTCCAAAGATTGGGATAGTTCTTTGAGGATCTGGTGAATGGTACCCGTGTATCCGAAAAAAAAACGGGCCAGAAATCGGAAGATCGGATTCCAAATCTTTCCTCTTTCCCGAATCCGAACTCGAGTGAGATGCGGACCCAATTTCAGAAAATGGTAATCCCAGACCCCTTCATAAGGAAGTCCTTCGCTCAGGATTTTGACGACCAAAGAGGAAGGTCGATCTTCCGATTCAAAACAATAACGGACATGGTGGCCGTGAGAATCCTTTTCCAACCAAATGGTTTCGCTTTCTTTCAACACGGAGCGTACTCCGGATCTCCAACGAGGATATTCTTCCGGATTGCGGATCACCGCGAACACTTCCTCGATCGGTGCGGGGATTTCTCTTTCGCCTTCCGCTTCGTGCTCTTTCGGAAGTCCAAATCCGATACATACTACCACGAGTACGAATAGAAAGAAGACGCCCGTCGAAATCCCTAACCAAAACATAAACGGTTCAAATCGTCCGTTTCGATCGGGGTCGCACAACCGATTTTTGGCGGTCTGTTAAAAATTTACCGATTTTGACGAAAGAAAAAATAAGACCGTGAAATATGTCAAAACATTGACAAAAACGGATTTGCCTGGATCGGCCTGATCATAATGGAAGAACTCCGATCCGGATCTTTATCGAAGGAACCTAAGTAAAGGAGGTTCTCAAGAAGTTATTTTCGAAAATGAGTCGATTTCTTTCGGATGAAACGCTGCTTCTGATAACTATGCAAGAATAACAATATATTCCGAAGTTAGAATTCTATTTTGTTCCAGCTCCGTATTGAAAGCGTAATGATTCGCATAAGAAATACGAATACACGAAATGACTTTAGACATTTTTTATTTGACTCGAATGAAAGATATCCTAGAGTAACTAAGAATTCTTAATTTCTTCGTCATTCTTGTATCGCCCCGCATGATTCGTTTTATTTATTCAATTTTTATTCTCGCGGTATTCTTCTTAAATTCGCCGAATGATATTCAAGAACGAATTCTACAAGCCGATCTTGCCTGGGTAAAAAGCGGGGCCGAGAGCATTGCCACTCCTCGGCAGAAATATAAACTCAATTATTTCCTGAACGTCCTTGCCAACTTCGATCAAAACGAAGGTAGCCAGCAGATTGAAAAGGAAAAAACGAACCATTACAATAGTCGAATTACCCCCCAGACTCTGACTTTTTCATTCATATTATCGCCCGATACATCCTTTCCTTCTTTCGGATGCGTTCCGAATCTTTTTTCAAGACCTCCCCCAAGCACGATCCACAGCTAAAAACCGCATCCATGTTCGCATGGAATATCTACCCATACGAACATGGTGCGCCAATCGGATAACGGACCGTTACTATGCGGTAGGTTTTCATTCCAAATATTAAGTAATCTTTCTTCGGAAAGAATTCAACAATTTCGGTATCGATATGAAATCTATAAAGGGAATATCATTTCTTCTTCTCGTTCAATTTATTTTAATATTTCCGGTTAACGGACAGGAAGAAACTAAAACTGAAAATACCTCCGAAAAAGAAGAAGAGAAGAAGCCTCCCCTGAGCGAATCCCTCCGGGATAAATCGAATACGATAAAATCGGAAGCCTCGAAGCTCATCGATTCGTTGGACATTCACGGATTTGTGGATGTTTATTATCAGGACAACAATAACCAATCTTCCGGAACGCAAACCGATACTTCACGAGGCTTTGAAACGTACAACCTTCAATTTACGGTCAACCTTATCAAATTGGAGATTCAAAAACTCGCCGACAAGAAGGACCCCTGGGGCTTTCGGTTGGATTTTATGAACGGAACGAATACGATTTACCAGGAGGCCCCCCGTAGTCAGACGAATTCCATCAATAATATGAACGCATTTCAACAGGCGTACGTATCCTTTTATCTAGACTATCACAGAGGATTTACCGTCGATGTCGGAAAGATGGCGACTCATATGGGATATGAAAAAATCGAATCGAAGAATAATCCGAATTATACGATAGGAGCGATATTCTTTAATACCACGTCTTTCTTACATACGGGTGCTCGCATCAAGGGGAAAATCACGGATGATTGGGACGTCTCATTCTTTCTTTATAATAGCGGATTAGGTTCCGGTTATCAAAACGCGTCCTTCCTCACTTCTACGAACCCCGCATCGAACCCGACCAACACGAACATATTTATAGACGGATTCAGGCAGCAAAAAGCTTACGGAACGCAAATTAAAGGGGATTTAATTAAGGATAGACTCGTATTTACGTACAATACCCTTTTTAGCAGCGACAATCCTTTCGCCCGCCAAAACCCTTCGCAACAATACGTAGGCCAAACGATCAGCTCTCAAACAGGAGTTCAGAATTCCGCACCGATCCAATCCCGAGGAAAATTCTTCCAGGATATGTGGAATACCAACGAAATTATCCTATCCCTTACCTTAACCGATAAATGGGCATTGGATTTCGATTGGGTCCACGGTGAAAAGGGAGGCAGCGTATCGACGAATACTTCGCTCTCACAACAGGAATACAATCCGAACGGAATCATTAACCAATCGACGCTGTTACTGGGGCAGACTACGCCGATTCATATCAAATCGATTTATAACGCTTACGGATTATGGTCGAAATATAAGATCAATGAAAAACTCGAACTAAACGGAAGATTCGAATACATCGACGATAAAAATAACAACGGAGCGTTAATATCGGGTCCCGGTGTCGCAGGAAATCCCGCTGAAAAACAATATGAAAAGGATTTTTATTCGAACCTAGCGGATCTCATTCTTCAATCCTTAAATCTGAATCCGAATGCTCTAGCTTACGGGCCCTACAACCCCTTGACTCTGCATACCGTCATGGTGGAAAGAATCGATAAAAACCAGAGAGATTACTCCGGATTCCGAAATTATGGGCAGTATCATACCTTAACTCTTACGCCGGTCTTAAACTGGACCCAAAATCTTCAATTTAAATTGGATATTCGGAGAGATTGGGCGGACGGACTGCAGTTTGTGGATAGCGGAGGACATCGCCTTAGCTATCAAAACGGATATACCCTTGGAATCGTGGCTAAGTTTTAATGCCATATCGTAATTTTCGCAATATATAAAGGACGAGATCGGTTGAACGGAAAAAAAATATATCCTATTTTTATTATATTTCTTGTTGTCTGCGCGATTACTTTTCCTTCGGGTTTTTTATCGGCTCAGCAGGATCTTTTCAACGTTCCTGCGATGAAAATCACCGAAAAGGGAAGAAACTTCATACAGGAGCAGATCATTTTTTATCCCGTTCAAACCCAATTCGATACCACCTACGTGCACGGATTAGGAAATAATCAGGAGATCGGATTCAGCGCGTTTAATTATTTCTTAACCGCGCCTTACACGAATACTCCGGCACAAAACATCTCCTCTTCGTTGGGACCTTATCCGACCGCAGCTCCTAATTTTCAATTCGTTTACCAGAAGAAGTTCGAGCCTACCGAAACTTTCCATATAAGCGTCGGAACGAAGACGGGGATCGCTTCCGGGGCCACGCCCGCAAGTTCCAGCTTTGCCACCTATAATTTCTTTATGACCTCGACTAAAATAGAAAGCCTTCGCACGACTCTCTATGTCGGCACTTATTCGGGGAATCCGGCTTTTTTCGGATATTACAAACATCGACTTTTACCAGGATCCGAGTCCAGTATCAGTCTCGTGGGAATGATGTACGGAATAGAAATCGACGTGGTGCCCGAAAAATTCAGGCTCGTTTGCGATATGATCGCCGGGGTAAATTCCGTCGGCGTATCGGTTTGCGGTTTTTCTTACGAGTTTGATAGATCGTATTTTATTTCCGTCGGATACCAAATTCCGAATCCGAAAGACGGAACATTCAATCCTCACGCTTTATTAATCGAATTGAATGCGTATTTTTAAATCCGATAACGATCGGTTAAGACGAAATTAAAAGACTAAAAGTTTAACGTTGTCTAAAACCTCATTCAAGGAAACAAAATCAAGAGCCTCTATAAATTCCGTCTCCCGAGCGGCCCAATCTAAATTCTTAATTTGATCCGACAGTATTACGCCATCTATCTTTTTGGATTTCACCCTAACTTCAAACGGATAACCTTTCGTTCTACTCGTGATCGGACAGAATATTGCTAGGCCGGTCTTGGAATTATATTCTTTTGGTGATAATACTAAAACGGGTCGCCTTCCTCTTTGTTCATGGCCGGTCTGAGGTGTAAAATTCAACCAGACTATATCCCCTCTTGCCGGAGTGTATTTGGCCTTCTTTACCAAATTTCATTTCCCGACACTCTGCCGGTGTCTACTTCCGAATGACGATTTTCTTTGGTTATTTTTGATAATTTCTCCGCTAAGTTTGCTTTTCCTATCGGGTAAATTACTATTTTATCCCCTTCGTATTTCAGATCAACATGGCTGCCATTATTCAATCGCAACTCATCGGCAATCGACTTAGGAATTCTTATACCTAGGCTGTTACCCCATTTTTGTATGACTGATTTCATACCGCCTCGCTTATATATACATTGTATATACTTTGCATAAATCGTCAGCTCATTTTTATTCTTTTCCAGCCAATCCATTTTCCAACCGACCTTTCCAGAACCGAAACGCGAGCCATCCCGTAAAAACAGATACGGAAAGATAGATGACGGAAGATACTACGTCTTCCATGAGAAAGGCGCCGGTCCCGAACAAGCCGGAATACAGGGAAACGCTCGCAAGCGCCCAAACTCCGCAGCGGAAATAGAACTCTCTTCTCGCATCGACTCCTCCCCACTTTCCCCAGAATCCGAAGGGCTTCGTTCTTTTTACAAAAGATTGTAAGGTGGAATCGGGAGAGGGAGGCGTCAGGTACGTGACTAGGATAGAGGAAAAGACGCTTCCTAATGCGGTCCAGAATAACAAATACTCCGAGCGTACCTCCGGAAACGCAGGATACAAAAGAAGAGAAAGAACCAAAGCCGTACTCATCCCGGCCAACTCCGTCCATGCGTTCGTTCTCCACCAAATCCAACGAAGAATCTGAGGAAGCCCTAGCCCGGAAGCCATGGCTAGAAAAAATTTCCAAGCGGATTGTATGGAGCCCATTTGGGTCGCCACCAATACCGAGATTCCCGCCATCAAAAGCACCGCAATCCTGCTGGCCAACACCATCTGTTTGTTATTTGCGGAAGGCTTAAAAAATCGAAGATACAGATCGTTGACCAGATAACTGGCGCCCCAATTGATATGAGTGTCCGCAGTGGACATGAAGGCAGCCATCAGACTCACGAAAACCAATCCTAGAATTCCGGAGGGAAGGATGACCTTCATCAATACCGGATAGGCCATTTCCCGATCCAGCTGGACGGATTTTCCTTCCGACACAAGTAAGTCCGCTTTGTCCAAAGGAAACACGACCAAGCATACGAGCGCGGTCAATACCCAAGGCCAAGTACGGAGAATAAAATTCGCAATGTTAAACCAAAGAGATCCCAACTCCGCATCCGCCGGAGTCTTTGCGGTATGCAGACGCTGCGCCAAGTATCCCGAGCCGTCGGAATAATACTGGATCCACCATTGCACTCCGATAAATATTAGAAAAATCGTAAGCGGTAATTGCCCTTGCCCTTCTCCGAAAGAAGGCCAGACGGAAAGAATGCCCTCGGCCTTACCCGGATAAATCGCTTCGAGCTTGGAATATAGACCGTCCAAACCGCCCACATATCCGACGGCATAAACGGCAAAGACTACGGCGCCTCCGATCCCCAAAGCGAATTGGAATAGATCGGTCAGAATCACTCCTTGGATTCCTCCCATACTGCTGTAAAAGACGACCACGGAAAACAGAACCAAAACCGTAAGCGTATTGTTTAGATCGTCGAAGACGAGAAAGCCGGGCCAGATTGATTCTAACGCCGAAAACGAATCCGTCCCCAAGAGAATCTTCCAGTCCAAAAAGGGTCTTGTGATTTTGGACATTGCCTTAAAGACCCATCCCAGAATGATGGAATTGATCAATATGCTCAAGAAGAAGGCCTTGCTCGCGCGTAAAATCGCGGCTCCGGTTCCGGAATAACGGATTTCCACGATTTCGATATCCGTCAGCACCTCCACTCTTCTCCAAATCGAGGCGAAAAACACGGTCATTGCCATGTACCCTAAGGCCCAACTCCACCAGAGCCAATTTCCGCTGACTCCATCATTCGCAACGACTCCTGTGATGACCAAGGGAGTATCCGCTGCAAATGTGGTCGCTACCATGGAAGTACCGAGCCACCACCAGGGAAGTTTTCTATCTGCCACGAAATAGGAACTGAGACTTTCCCCTGCCTTGGAGGAAAGAAGGACCCCCGCTCCGAATGCGAATGCGATATATGTTCCGATCAGGATCCAATCGATAGTCGAAAAAATAGCGGCCTTCCTTTCTCCCTGGAGAGAGTCGTTTTTTCCATTAAGATCGGTCGGAAACGCAGGAAAACAAGGATTCTTTCGGCGGGTCTAGATCGATTTCTCTTGATCGGGCTATGAGGCACGGAAACATGGCTCCGAGGCTATGCCAAATATTATCGTCCAGAAATTCGGAGGCACTTCCGTCGGAACTCCGGAGAGAATTTTAAACGTCGCTAGACGCATCAAAGGATATCATGACAAAGGAGATCATGTCGTAGTAGTCGTTTCCGCGATGGGCCACACTACGGATGAGCTCGTGGATTTGGCGCGGCAGATCACTAAGAATCCGCACAAACGGGAAATGGACATGCTATTGTCCACAGGAGAGCAGGTCTCCATCGCCATGCTGGCAATGGCTCTTTGGGAAATCGGAGTTCCGGCAAAATCGTTCACCGGCTCCCAAGTGAGAATGATCACGGACGGAAATTTCTCTAACGCAAAAATCCAGACGATAGACCGGTCCCGGATCGACTCGGCCTTATCCGAAGGCAAGGTGGTGATCGTAGCCGGATTCCAAGGGATCGATAAAAACGAGGACATCACCACCCTAGGCCGGGGAGGATCCGACACTTCCGCTGTGGCACTTGCCGCAGTCTTAGGCGCAAAGGAATGCGAGATCTATACGGACGTGGACGGAGTGTATACGGCGGATCCGCGGGTAGTCAAACAGGCCTCCAAACACGCCCAAATTACGTATGAAGAAATGCTTGAACTTGCCAGTCTAGGTGCAGGGGTATTGCACTCCCGCAGCGTGGAACTCGGAATGAATTACGACGTGGTGATTCATGTCCGTTCCAGTTTTAACCAAAACCCCGGGACTCTGGTAGTGAGTGAGGATAAGATCATGGAAAAATTGAAAGTCAGCGGGGTCACTGCCAAAAACGATCAGGCGAGAATCACCATCGCGAACGTTCCGGACAAGCCTGGTCTAGCTGCCGATCTTTTCGGAAAACTGAGTGGAAAGGATATCCTCGTGGACGTGATTGTCCAATCCTCCCCCTATGATGGCCGGAACACGATCTCTTTTACCATTCCGAAAAAAGACATAGGTGAAGCCCTGCCCATCCTAGAAGCGTTCACCGGAGCCCACGGAACCGAAAAGCCCGAGATCAACGAAAATATCTCCATCGTATCGGCCGTCGGGATCGGAATGAAATCCCACGTAGGGGTCGCGGCACAGATGTTCCGGGCTTTGGCGGAGGACGGGGTGAATATAGAGATGATCTCCACCTCCGAGATCAAAATCTCCTGCGTCATCCCGCGGGACAAAGCCGAAATTGCGGTCAATCGGATCCACGATACGTTCGGATTATCGAAAAACGGTTGAACCTTGGCCCCTCGAACGGGCAAGTTTTCCCTGTGCCTATTTTCCGTAAATTGTTTGTAACCATTCTCCGGTCGGAAGGTTTGCGCCCTTTTCTCGCATTTGCCTTTTTATTTTTGGCCGTCATTACGGATCCGGCACATTCCGCAGAATCTATCAATCGGATCATCGCAACGGTAGGAAGTCATTCCATCTCGGAGCTGGATTACGACGACGCTTTGGACAAGTACCAGAAACTCTCCCGGTTTTTGAAAAACGAAGACATGCGCAAATCCCAGAGAACCCGGGTCATAGACTTTCTGATCGACCGGGCCATCGTGGACACGATCGCGGACGAAGAATCCATCCAGGTAAACGAAAAAAGGCTGGAAGGAGAAATCGAAAAACGCATGGAATTGATGGGGCTCACCTCCAGAAAACAATTCGAGCGCGCCATAGAAGCGTCTTCGGGAATGCCTTACGATCTTTGGATTACGGAACTCCCGTACCAAATCAAAAGAGGGCAGCTTCTCCAATACAAAGTTCCCATGCCGCCTCCCGCAGAAAAGGACGTGCGAAATTGGTACGCCCTAAATAAGGACAAGGTTGGATTCGAAATCCAATACAGACTCATCGCCATCGCGCCGAACAATGACAGTATTGCGGAAGAAGCCAGGATCCATAAGGAGGCGACGGAACTCAGGAAAACACTGCAAGCGGACCCCAATTCCTTCACTTTAATCGCAGGATCCCCTCGAAACGGCGACAATAAGCTCAGGGCAAGAAAAGGGCTCGTGGATTGGATCTCCTCCTTCGAACTGTTCAAAATCAGCAAGTCCTCCGCGATCGCCACGTCCACTTTACAGGCAGGTGCGGTCTCCGAAGTGTTTCGGGACGAGTACAAAAGGTACTGCATTATCAAAGTGGAAGGAAAGAGAGCGACTCCCTATGAAACCGTCAAAGGCGGGATCATGAACATCCTGGCCCGGGAAAAAGAGGAAGAAAATTTCCAAAAATGGGTCCGGGAGCAAAGAAGCACTGTGACGATTCAGATTTTCGACGATTCTTATAAAAAGGAAAACAAAATTCCGGACCACAAGGAATCCATCCACTTGGATTGATCTTTTTTGTCCGAAGTACAATCCTAGAAAAAGAAGATGAAATTTCCTCCTCAAGCGATCGCGTTTTATATTCCTCTCGTAAAAACCGAATTCCTAAAAAAACGCCCCTTGGCGGAAATCGAGCCTCTGGTTCGGGCAACCCTCCGCAATCTGACTCAAGTATTCCCAAATCTTCCGATTTATTCCAATACGATTTGGAACGATTCTTTGGACGGAAAATCCTTGGTAAGAGAATTCGGTTTTTCCGATTTTACGGTCCTTCCTTCCGATACCGAGGCCGCTTTTTTTCTTTCCATATCGGAAAAGCTGCCTGCTTCCCGTACTGGAGACCGGGACTGGGACGAAGCGAGTTTCGTCGTGATCGACGGACTTTCCCCTTTACTGGATCCGAACCTGAGCCGCCAAATCGCCGAAAGGCACGATACGTATCTGGCACAATATTCCTATTCGGAAAATCTTCCGGTCGGAATCGTTCCGCGGATTTTATCCCGGGAATTCGTGCAAAGTCTGCCTAAGGATTTTACGGGAAGTGCCCAGGACTTTCTCGCAAAAAACATCAACCATTACGATACGGAAATTTTCTACCAATCCCCGGATCTTCGCCAATGGAGAATGGACTTTTCCGCGTCGGATCTACGTTCCCTATTTTTGGTTCGGGCTTTCCTAAAACAAAAAAGCGGATGGAGTTACGACGAAATTCTACCGTTTCTGCTTTCCCATCCGGAAGTGTTTCGGAGCGGACCGAGTTATCTGGAATTGGAGATCGTCGGAACGAGAACTCGGGAATCGACGATCTATCCTAGGTCGAAATTAAGCGAATCGAAATCGGAGGCGGATTGGGAGGAATCCCTACTGGATTCCGTACTTTCCCAGCACGAAAACGAATTCGGAACGGAATATAGCGTTTGCTTCGGAGGTCTGGGAGAACCGATTCTACATCCTTCCCTACCTGCATTGTTGGATCGCACGTTACGCTCTCCTTCGTTAAAGGAGCTCTTTATCGAAAGCGATCTGGCCGACGATCCCAAAAACCTGATAGAGAGTTTCAAAGGAAGATCCGAAGAAGATCTGGAAAAAATCAGTCTCATCGTGAACCTAAGCACTTGGAACAAAAAGACCTTCCAAAGTCTGTACGGGTACGACGGCTTCGACACGGTCGTAAAAAATCTGGAATCCGTGTCCGAGATTCTGCCCAAGCACCGTATCTATCTCCAATTCCTCAAATTGAAGGAAATCGATTCCGAAGTGGATTCCTGGTACGATACGACCGAAAAAGCGGGCTACGGAATCATTCTGCAAAAATACAATTCGTATGCGGGAAAGTTACCGGAAAGACGAGCCGCAGACCTAACTCCTTTGGAAAAGGAATTTTGCTGGCACCTCGCCCGGGACCTATATGTCAATGCGGACGGATCCGTTTCGATCTGCAAGCAGCTCCCGGGAAATCCGAGCAAATCGATCGGAAATCTGAAACAACAATCTTTAAACGAGATCTGGGAAAAAGGACACGCATTCTTTTCCTCCTCGGTAAACGGAAAGCACGAAAATATCCCGGCGCCCTGCCTTTCCTGCGATGAATGGTACACCTTTAACGCGTAGTCCGATCCGTTCCCTGTACGCTTTCGTACAGGCGAGGACCGGTTCGTCGCGCTTTCCGAACAAGGTACTGACGGAACTACCCGCAGGCTCCGGAACGGTCTTACTGGATCATGTGCATCATAGACTCGTTCAAGTCTTGCCGGAATCTAGGATCGTGTACCTGATTCCGGAAGGAGATTCCGCGTTAGAGGATTTTCTTTCCGCAAGAGGCAGGCGCTTTTTTAGCGGATCCTTGGAGGACGTAAGGGCCAGATATATCTCCGCGGCTAAAACCTTCGGAGCGGATGCAATTCTTCGTTTAACGGGGGACAATCCGTTTTACGACGTCAAACACCTTTCTCTTTTGGTTTTTTCCTTTCTGGAAGGCGGCGCGGATCTTTCCTATTTCAGCGGTCTTCCCCTCGGTACCGGAGGAGAAATCTTCCGTACGCAGGCGCTGCTTTGGGAACCGCCGGAAGGCATCAAGGAACGGCATAGGGAACACGTTAGTCTACACATCAAAGAAACTCCGGAAAAATTCAGGATCCGTCCTATCACCGCGATTCTTCCTCCCGGATCCTCGGAAATCGTTTCGCAGCTGAGAATGACGATCGACACGAAAGAGGATTATACGGCCCTAGAGAAACTCTTAAACGGGCCGGCAAAACGAATCGGAACTTCCGCGGATGCCGTCTTTCGTTTCGGAGCGGAAGAACTTCTATCCTGGCAGGCGGAGTTTCCGGAAATCTTTCAGATCAACCGGGATGTACCTCAAATTCGATTTCCTCTACCTAGCCCCGTCCTGAAATCGAAGGGAAGGATCGGGCTTCTCATAGCGGGCGCAAAAAAGTTCGGCAGCGGACATGAGGCAAGATCCCATCTTCTCTACTCCTTACTGCCGCAACGCGATTGGGAAACGAGTCTTTTGCAGGAACCCCCGGAGGATGGAGAATTCGCCGGATTGATCGTGGACTATCGGGACCTGAAGATGATCCGTTCATACAAAAAAACTAAAGTGCTCCTCTTGGACCATTTCGGACCGGAAAGAATGCAATATCCGCATTGGGATCTACTTCCCCATCCTCTGAGCGGCAGTTCTTTCGATTGGGAAAACATTCTTATTTCTCCCTACCTTACCCAAGACGGAATCGGACAGGAAAAAGAAAGCGAGAAGTGCTGGGAGATCTTTTGCTATGCGGGCGCTTTGGATGGCGATACCTGCGACAAACTGGACGATTCGTTGGCGCAGCGTTCGAGTTCCGTATTCCGCGTGGGAGGAACTCCTCCGAAAGACAGACACTCGACAAAAATCGGTTATTCGCGCCGTCTCTCCAGCATGGAATATCTGGAAACTCTGAAAAAATCCGAAAACTTCTACGGATATTTCGGACAAAGTCTCTTCGAAGCGTTGTATCTAAGGATTCCTTCGGCAACATTTCCGATTTCTCCGGTCCACAAAACGCTTTCGGAATATTTATGGAAAGAAGCGGAGATCCCGTACGGAAATGCGGATTCCTTCCCTTCTTTTTCCGTCGGAACCCGCAGACCGGGTGCGAAAGGATACGACAGAATATTAGAATATATTGATATTCTGTTTCAGAACTCGTTTTTCCTGGGCATCCAAAAATAGAACGCGTTTGCCGCCAGAAAGGCAGGAAACAATAAACATAATCTTTGTTTCCATTGTCCGTTTTTTCCCTCAAGTTTCGAAAAAAGTTTGACCAAAATTTGCCTTAGAGGCATATTCAAACCGACCGTCGGTCTATACCGACGGTCGGTTTGAATGGAGGGGCCGCATGATCGCACCAAAAGTTTCCACAAGAGAGAGAATTCTGAATGAATCCCGAAAGCTCTTTTTCGCAAAAGGGTACGAAACGACTTCGATACAGGACATCCTCTCCGCATTGGACATCGCCAAAGGAACTTTCTACCATCACTTCCAATCCAAAGAGGAGTTGTTGGAAGAGATCGCGGTGAAATTCGCCCAAGAAGCACATGCAGCAATGCAGGCCGAAATAGGCAATTTGGGAGACGAAGGTACCGGTTTGGATAAGATTAGAAGAGCTTTGATCGTAACCCATAACTGGAAAAAGGGAAAAGCGGAAGAGATTCGCTTCCTGTTAGAGTCCTTATTCTCCGCAGGCAACCTGCAGCTTCGGGACAAGATCCATAGAAAGTCCGTGGATCTCAGCTTTCCTCTCTTCGTGTCTTTAACCGTAGAAGGCCAAAAGGACGGATCCCTTAAGAGTATACTCAGAGCGGACCACCTAACGTCGATTATCTTCGATCTTTCCGATGCGCTGGGCGAAAAAGTAGCCTTTTTCCTACTAGGAAAGAGCAAGGAAAGCGAGGATGAAATCTACGAGTTGATGCTTTCTTATCATAAGACGATCGAAGAATTGTTGGGCTGCCCGGAAGGCGGTTTGGATTATTTCGATCGTACGGAATGGACGGAACTTACGAAACTATTCAAGAAATCCGAATTACCTTCGGAAAATTTCGTGGATTCCGCTCCTTTAGTGGCGAACGCCGGTTGATGTTCAACCTGCCTTGAAGGAATCGAGGTTTTATTATGCTTCTTTACGCACTCGTCCCCACTCTACCTAGATTCGATCTGGACCATCAGATCGAATCTCCAATAGATTCGTACGTTCAAAGAGCCTCCGGAATTCGGAAGGAAAGGATGCTAGAACTTTTGGATTTCGTACGCTCCGAATTTCCGGATCTGAGAGAAACGTTAAAAAACAATATGCCCACTTTGGAACGGAACGGTAAGGGTTTCTCCTTTGCGAACCAAAAGAGTTATCTTACCGTTCAATTCCAACAAGAATCGTTTGTCCGCGCTTTTAAAATCAAGGCTCCGAGTATTACCTGCGGGAAAACCAGGATCAATCTGAGGGATAAAGATAAGGTTCCGATGGTATATCTAAAATCCTTAATAAAGAAAGCCCTATCGGACAGAGCCGGAAAAACCTGATCAATTCTCCGCCGTTTCGCAAAACGGACACTTTTCCCGAAACCGATGGGTTCTCCCGGCGTCTATTGATTATGTCACATAATTTCTCGGATTTGGACGAACAAAGAGATCCAAACCGAGAAGTTTCGATTCACTTGACCTCTGCCTTCCAAAGAAAATCCTATCCGAACGAAGGCTATGAAGAAGCAGATCAGTGATCGTTACGAACCTACTAGCGTAGAACCGAAATGGATTTCCCGCTGGGAAGAACGAAAGAGCTTCCTCCCAGATTCCAACGTCTCCCCTTCCTTCACGATTTCTCTTCCTCCTCCGAACGTCACGGGCAGCCTTCATATCGGACATGCGTTGAATCACACGGTCCAAGACATCATTACCCGAATCGAAAGAAAAAAAGGAAAAGCCGCTCTCTGGGTTCCGGGAATGGACCATGCAGGAATTGCGACTCAGATGGTCGTGGAACGGGAATTAGCCAAAGAGGGGAAAAAACGCTCGGATTTTACGAGAGAGGAATTCGAACGCAAGATTTGGGATTGGAAGGAACATTCTGGAGGAATGATCCAAAACCAACAACGCCTGCTGGGAGAATCCGTGGATTGGAGCCGCCAGAGGTTCACCATGGACGAAGGACTTTCCAAGGCAGTCGTCAAAGTCTTTAAATCTTTGTACGACGAAGGATTGATTTATCGCGGAGAAAGAATCATCAATTGGTGCCCGAAAACTCTCACCGCCATCTCGGACCTGGAAGTGGAATACCGGGAGACGAAAGGCAAGCTGTATCATTTACGTTATCCTATCGTCGGAAAACCGGGCGAGTACGCGATCGTAGCCACTACTCGGCCGGAAACGCTTTTCGGAGATGTGGCGATCGCAGCCCACCCGGATGACCAACGCTATCAAAAATTCCAAGGAGCGAAAGCCTCTCTTCCCTTAACGGATCGGACGATCCCCATCCTGTTCGATTCCTTCGTGGATAAAGAATTCGGTTCCGGTTTGGTAAAGATCACCCCCGCTCACGACGCGAACGACTTCGAGGCAGGGCAAAGACTAGGACTCAAACCTCTTCTCGTTATGAATCCCGACGCGACTCTCAACGAACATGCCGGAAAATACGCCGGGCTGAGCCGGTTCGTGGCAAGGAAGAAAATCGTAGAGGATCTCGAAGCTGCGGGACTTATCGAGAAGATAGAAGACCATGTACATTCCGTCGGACACAATTCCAGGGGCGGAGAAATCATCGAACCGTATCTTTCTCTACAGTGGTTTTGCAAAATGACATCCTTGGCCGAGCTGGCAATGGAAGCGGTCCGATCGGGTGAAACGGAATTCATACCGAAGCTCTGGGAAAAAACATTCTTCGAATGGATGAATAACATACGCGACTGGTGCGTATCCCGCCAACTATGGTGGGGACACCGGATTCCCGCGTATCATTGTAAGAATTGCGGTCATACGGAAGTCTCCGAATCCTCCGTTAGCACCTGCCCCAAATGCGGCTCCGACAAAGTGGAACAGGACCCGGACGTTCTGGATACCTGGTTTTCTTCCCAGCTCTGGCCCTTCTCCACTTTGGGGTGGCCGGAAAAGACTCCAGACTTCGAAAAATTCTATCCCACGCAAGTACTGGTGACCGGATTCGACATCATCTTTTTCTGGGTCGCTCGAATGATCATGATGGGGAAAAAATTCACTGGAAAATCCCCGTTTGCAAAAGTGATTATACACGGTCTGGTCCGTGACAAGGAAGGAAAAAAATTCTCCAAATCCGTCGGGAACGTCGTGGACCCGCTGGATATGATGACGAAGTACGGAACCGACTCCTTCCGTTTCTTTCTCGCGGCCACTTTACCCGAAGCCAGAGACGTTCTCTTCGACGAAAGCAGACTGGACGGATATAGATCCTTTTGCAATAAAATCTGGAACTCCAGCCGATTCATACTGATGAATCTGGACGAGGAATTCCGTAAAGAGGATCCGGAAACTCTAAGCGCTTCCGATTTGGAACCTATGGACCAGTGGATCCTGCACAAATTCGATGAGACGCTTTCCAGATACGAAAAAGCATATTCCAAATTTCTGTTTTTCGAAATGGCCTCCGAAATCTACGAATTCGTATGGGGGGATTTCTGCGACTGGTATATCGAACTCGTAAAACCCAGAATTTACGGCAAATTGGGCCCGCGTTCCCAGGAGACTGCTAAACAGGTTTTGACGGACGTTTTGGTCCGTGCTCTCGGTCTATTGCATCCGTTTATGCCTTTTTTAACGGAAGAGATCTACGAGGCATTCGGAGACGGAGAATTCCTGACGCGGACCCCTTTCCCAAAATCGTATAACGTATCCGCAGAAAACGAAGGCGTAATCAAGACGAACATTCTACAGGAAGCCGTAAAACAGATCCGCGTCCAAAGAACGGAAAACGGAGTCCCTCTGGATAAGAAATGCAAAGCCGTTTTAAAATCGGGAAATCCGCTGGTCGCCGCTTCCGTTAAGGATTTCGAAGTTTCCATTCTGCAGCTCGCACGTCTAGAGAGCATTCAGGTCGAGGAAAACTATTCCGCGGAAAAGACCGACTCCGTCGGCGCCTTCCGCTTCGGAGAAGTCATCCTACCTTTGGCAGGAATGATCGATTTCGAAAAGGAAAAAGCTCGATTGGAAAAGGACCTGCAAAAGGCGAAGCAGGAAGAGGAAAAACTCAGCGCAAAATTGGAAAACCCGAACTTTTTAGCGAAGGCCAATCCGGATGTGGTGGAAAAAGAA
Organism: Leptospira fletcheri; assembly: GCF_004769195.1. Taxonomy (NCBI): domain Bacteria; kingdom Pseudomonadati; phylum Spirochaetota; class Leptospiria; order Leptospirales; family Leptospiraceae; genus Leptospira; species Leptospira fletcheri. The sequence continues at coordinate 915,045 of NZ_RQET01000004.1, read as the reverse complement.
AAAGAAAAGCTCCGCCTATTGAAGGAAAAAACGGACAGTATCCGGAAGGCGATGGAAAAACTTTCCTAGAGGTCCGGATCCAAAAACGTCATGTTCTTCGGTCCTTTACCGAAGAGAAAAAAAGATCGGTGTTGTGAATGGAAAGATTTTCGGTAGGATTTCATATTTTATGTCTCGTATTCTTTTAATCGGCTCGGGAGGTCGGGAAAGCGCGATCGCGCACAAATTACGTCAATCTCCGAAACTCTCCTCTCTCCACGTATTTCCCGGGAACGGAGGATTTCCCGAATCGGAACTCCTGCCGGCGGGATCATTCGATCTGAAGAAAAAAACCTCCGTACAGGATTTCGTAAAAAGAAACGGCTACGATCTCGTGGTGGTAGGCCCCGAGGATCCGCTGGTGGACGGAATCTGCGATTGGTTGTCCGAGATCGGGGTTCCGACATTCGGACCTTCCGCGTATTGCGCGCAGGTGGAAGGATCCAAAGAATTTGCAAAATCCTTAATGAATCTGGCAAAAGTCCCCACTGCAAAGTACGAGTCGTTTTCCGATCACGCCGAGGCTCTGGACTACGTCCGCAAAGAAGGTGTCCCGATCGTAATCAAGGCGGACGGGCTCGCTGCTGGCAAAGGCGTCACGGTCTGCTTCCATCTCTCCGATGCGGAAGTCGCATTGAAAGAGATCTTCTTAGATAAGAAATTCGGCGAGAGCGGAAACAAAGTAGTGATCGAAGAATTCATGGAAGGACAGGAAGCGTCCATTTTCGCGATCAGCGACGGAACGGATTACTTCACTCTGCCTGCCGCTCAAGACCACAAACGTGCGTTCGACGGGGATCTGGGACCGAACACCGGAGGGATGGGAGCCTACTGTCCCGCTCCGATCGTAACCGAGGAAATCTTAGGGAAGGTAAAGCGTTCGATTTTCGATCCTATGTTCGAGATCTTCCGCCGACAAGGGCATCCGTACAAAGGACTTCTCTACGCCGGATTGATGATCGATGCTCAAGGAGAACCTAAAGTAGTGGAATTCAATTGTAGATTCGGCGATCCCGAAACACAATGCGTACTGCCCATGCTTGAAGGCGATCTAGTGGAGATCTTCACCGCTTCCGCAAAAGGCCGATTATCCGAGACGAAGGCTTCCGTCGGAAAGGGAGCTTCTACCGTCGTCGTTTTGGCCGCAAAAGGATATCCTGAATCCTATGCAAAGAATATTCCTCTGGAACTTCCACAAACCGAGAGTAAAGACGTCGTCGTTTTTCATGCCGGAACTTCAAAAAAGGATGGAAACCTGATCTCTACAGGTGGCAGAATCTTAGGAATCTCGGCTCGGGGATCGGATCTCAAAGATTCCGTATCGAAAGCATACGCCTATTTAAGTAAGCTGGATGTACCCGATACTTTCTATAGAAAAGACATAGCCGGTAAAGCTCTATAAACGTATGCCGTTCTTAGTATCCGGAAATATCGACTTAGTGGATCGTTCCAGCCTGCGTAAGCTGGAAAAACACCTCGGGATCATTCTATCTCCACACCAATATCCGATCGAACAGTACAATCTGATCCGGAACTCCTTACGCACGAAATTAGATTCCGAAAATCTAATCCGCAAGATGAGTCGTAAGGAGTTACTCTCGTTTATCTACATCCTGACGCAATTCGGAGACGTGGTCCAGGGAGAGACTCCTCAGGAATACTTGGATGTTGCGGAAATACCGGTAGTTTTGGAATGGCAAAAAGGACATTTCATGATTCCTTACGAGGTCTTGGATTTCCTAGCGCATTCCAGAGTGTTCCGAAACCAGAATTATCTCTTTGCACTCATTCCGACTCTACCTGCAAGGGAAAAAAAGGCGTGGATCGAATGGATCGGGGCAGGGTATGGAAAAGTCTTCCCTAGAGAGATCAACCACGAGCTATATTTTCAGTGTAGACATTTACAGAAACCGTTCCAAGGAAAAAGCCTAGTCCAGGAAGAAAGGATCCGAATCGATCAACTCTGGGCTCCCGGTAAAAACGAGATCGCGGATTGGTTCTATAAGGGAATCAGTCCGTTTTACTCTGCAATGAAGGAGCTCCAGAGAGCGGAAAGGGACCCTTTTCTTTTGCACGTTTTGGACCTGATCCGTTCTGGAAAACTTGTCCTAAAACGTATCCCGGAGGAATTTGGCAAAAGGGAACAATTCGATCTAGTCTCCACTGTCGAAGGAAATACCCCCCAACTCAGAGATACGGTTTTTAGCTGGGAAGTGCAGCGGGAAGAGCGGGAAGATTTTCTTTTTCGCTGAATTCCGGCTCGTCCCTCCTTCTTCCCTTATCCGAATACAAAGAATCACAATCGATCCGCATGGAAGTTAAGAACGCCAAGGAACTAAAACGCCTTTCCAAAGAACTCCAGGAAAATTTCCTAAATCGCTGGAAACTTTTGAATCTGGACAAAGATCAGGACCAGCTAAAATCCTTCGAAGAACGAATCGCCGATCCCGGCTTCTGGGATAACCCGGACCAGGCAAAATCGGTCAGTCAAAAAAAAATTGAGCTAGAACGGAAGTTGGCTCCTTGGTACGCCATCCGCCAAGACGTGCTCGATTTGCCCGACCTGGTGGAATTGACTCTGGAAGAAAAAGGCGAGGACGGAGTGGAAGAGCTCAGTTCCGAGTATTCCAGATTGAAGGAAGAGTTCGAGAGACTGGAACTTCTAGGAGCTTTGAACGAGCCCGAAGATATGAAACCCGCCTTTTTGAATATCCATCCGGGAGCGGGTGGAACGGAAAGCCAGGACTGGGCCGAGATGCTTTTTCGGATGTATCTGAAGTATTTCGACAAGAAGGGTTATCAGTACAGCGTGGTCGATTTTCAGGAAGGGGACGGAGCCGGAATCAAAAACGCCACGATCCATGTGGTGGGCGATTTCGCTTATGGATTTTTGAAATGCGAAAACGGAGTCCATCGTCTGGTCCGGATTTCCCCTTTCGACGCGAATAAAAGAAGGCATACTTCCTTCGTTTCCGTGCACGTGAGTCCGGAATTGGACGACGATATAGACATCAAGATAGAGGAAAAAGACGTGCGAGTGGACGTTTACAGGTCCTCCGGAGCGGGCGGACAGCACGTAAATACCACCGACTCGGCCGTACGTATGACCCATATTCCGACGGGGATCGTAGTCGCTTGCCAAAACGAGCGCTCCCAAATCAAAAACCGCGACACGGCGATGAAAATGCTCAAAGCGCGATTGTACGAGCTGGAACAGGAAAGGCTAAAGGAAGATCTCGAAAAAAAATCGGGAGAAAAGAAGGACATCGCTTGGGGGAACCAGATCCGGTCTTACGTATTCCATCCTTATAATATGGTAAAAGACCACCGTACGGATTACGAAACTGGAAACGTGCAAGCGGTTATGGACGGGGAAATCGAGCCATTCATCATGGCTTACTTAAAGACTCTTTAAGGCCTCTCCTTTTTCCGCGCGGTTTCCGATTCCGTATATCTCCTTGGTCCGCCGGATCCGAACTTCCATCTCTTTCCAGAGAGTTTCCTTTTGCGGATGGAAAGTAGCATATACTCCTTGCTTGATCAAATCCACGATTTCGTCCAGAGAGAAATCCAAAAACCTCCAGAGCTTGAAGTACTCGTACGTAAGGTTCACATTGAAGATTTCGGGATCATCTGTATTGATACAAAGAGGGAGTCCTTGATCGTAATAGTAACGGACCGGGTGATTCTGTTCCTTTCTAACGTATTTCCCGGTAAACACGTTAGACGTTACACATATTTCGATCGGAATTTTATGTTCGCGCAAATAGTTTACGAGTTCGGGATCCTGGATCGCGGAAGTGCCATGCCCGATCCGTTCCGCCTTACATAGTTCAACCGCTTCCCAAATCGCCCAGGGACCGTCGTCTTCTCCGGAATGCGCAACCACTCTTAAGCCAGCGTCTCGTGCTTTTTTAAAGACTTCGGCATAATCCCTCGCCGGCCCCATCAACTCCGCTCCGCCCAAACCGATTCCGATCACTTCCTTATGCTTTAATTTCAGGACCCGATTGAGATTGTTCATGGCGTTCTCGGGACCGAAAGAACGGGAAACATCTACCAAAATACGGATCTCGATTCCGTCTTTTGCTTTTTCCTCGCGAATTCCTTCCACAAGTTGCTCCACCATTTCCTCGAAATCCAAACCGTTCTGAATGAATTTGGAAGGGGCAAAGAATACTTCCGAGTACAGAATATTATTAGCCCTCATGTACTCGGCCAGACTTCCCACAAAATAGTACAGGTCGGCGGCTTCCTTAACCAGACTTTGGATGAAGAAAAAGACCTGAATGAATCCGTTCAGATCCTTAAAATTGAATTTGGCTTCGAACTCTTCGTCGCTGAGAGAGATCCCGTTCTTGGCCATCAACTTCTTCATGGTTTCCTTATTTACGCAGGCCTCCAAATGAAGATGAATTTCCGTTTTAGGAAGTTCCCGGATGAAGTTGATTACGTCTTGGTCCTGGAGTTTTTGACCGGAGAGGTCGGCCGGTTCCAGAAGGGCGGAAGCGGTTTTTTTACCGGCTTCCCTACTCTCTGAATCGCCAAGGAGCCAGGCTGGAGGACCGTCTATCTCCAGTTCCAAAAGCCGGATTCTCTCGTTTAGTAAATTGTTGATCTGCTTATCGAAGGAAATCTGAAGCGAGGAAGAATAAGGTCTGTCCGCGGGAAGGCGACTCTTGAGCCGGTTTAGTTCCGAGACATCCCGATCTAGGATTCGGATTCGTTCGAAAATTTCCGCGAAAGGGACACCCACTGGTGCAGAATAAGGAAGGGCCGTTCCGATTTCAATTCCGAAAAAGATTCCGGCGGTTTTCCCCTTATCTTTTTCGAAAATCGGCCGATGCTTAAAAAAGCCTCGGAGGATTTTGTCGCATGATCACCGCGAGAAAGACGTTCTTACCTTTCGCCCTGCCCCTAATTTCGGAAAGAGCTGTCGAGGAAGTCGCCGCAGTCCTCCGCTCCGGTTGGGTAACTTCCGGACCTAAGGTCCGGGAATTCGAGGAAGAATTCGCAAGATACACGGGAGCCGAATACGCATTGGCCCTGAACTCGGCTACTGCGGGACTTCACCTGGCGTTGGAAGCGATCGGGCTATGCTCGGAAGACGCGGTCTTCGTTCCCGCAGTGACTTTTACCGCGACTGCAGAGACGGTCTGCTACTTCGGAGCAGAACCCATTCTGACCGACGTAGATCCGATCTTCAATCTAATGACGGAATCCACGTTAAGAGAAGCGATCCGACGGGAATGCGTTCTTTCCAAAGGGAACCTCGTACATAAAAAGACCGGAAAAACGGTGCGTGCAATCATGCCCGTGCATCTGGCCGGCGCTGTCTGCGAAATGGACGCGCTGAATTCCATCGCGAAAGAATATCATCTTTATGTAATAGAAGATTCCGCTCACGCGTTCCCCGCTGCTTATAAGGGAAGAAGAATCGGCACGCTCGGGGACTTTACGGTCTTCAGCTTTTACGCGACAAAAGGGATCACGACGGGAGAAGGCGGGATGGTGACGACAAGACATCCCCATTTTGCGGAAAGAATCAAACTGATGAGATTGCACGGAATCAATCGGGAAACCTTCGACAGGCCGGGATGGTACTATGAAGTCGTTTCCCCTGGATTCAAATATAATATGAGTGATATCGCAGCCGCGATCGGAGTAGTGCAACTTTCGGAAGCCGAAGAACTCTGGAAACGCAGAATCCTGATTTCGGAAATATATCGTTCCGAATTTTCGGATCTACCTTTTCTCCATCTTCCCTTACCCGCCAACGACGGAGATCACTCCTGGCATTTGTTCCGGGTGGAAGTGGATCGTGTGCGGGGAAAAATCGACAGAGACATCCTTTGCTCCGAATTAAAAAAAAGAAATATCGGATGCAGCCTGCATTTCATTCCTCTGTATGAGCACCCGTTTTATCAAAGGTTCGGTTACGACAAAAAACACTATCCGAACACGGACGCGATGTTCCAAAGAACTTTATCCCTGCCTCTTTTTCCAGGCATGACCGATGGGGACATAGAGGACGTGGTCGCAGCTGTACGAGACGTCTTTTCCGGGCTATAAGGATTCGTCAGAACTCGCCGTTAAAAAGCGGATCGCGGGAAAATCAGTTAAAGAAAATATAAAATAAAAAGATCTTAACGAAGAGTACAAGAATTCCTGCTTCCAAATCCGAAGCCTCTTTGGCGTTATCGAAAGAAGTCAGAGCGACGATCCATTCCTCGACTTCTTCCGCAATTTCGGAATCCTCGAAAAGGGAAAGGTCGATCTTTCTATATCCGTTTTTGGGAATCGGTACACCGCAAGCCCCGCAAAGGTCGGATAAAATCTCCACGGCTTCCTCCCGAACGATCCGCGAAAACTCTCCCATCTCCTGCGTTTCCAGGAGAACGGCCTCTCCTAATTCCAGGACTTCCTCCATGACGGCTTCGCTACCCTCTTCTTCCGCAGTTTCCTTCCATTCTCGCAGGCAATCCAAAAGTCCGTCCGCTAAAACCAGCATCTTATCGGCGGCTTCCTTTCTCTTCTCCTCTGGCAAGGCTGGGGAAAAGCCTTTCATCCAGGATTCCTGAACCGCGTTTAAGGCGCCGTCTCCGCTGCTCAAAAAATCCAGGAGTAGGTACACGAGAGCCCAGGGATTTTCAGGATGATGGTTTGCGGATCCGAATTTCTGGAATGTCTGGAATTCTTTGAGCGGAAAAGGCATCAGTTCCTAAGAATCCGCTCCTACAAATTCGGCGCAAGCAGATTGCCGACGCAAATCGCTTTTCAATTTCCCTCGATCCGGTAAAATCAGCGTATCATGAGGAAATATTTTGCGGCAGTACTCCAGCTCAACAGCGGCTCGGACATAAACGCGAACCTGACCGAATCGGAGAAATGGATCGAAGACGCATTTTCTAAAAATGCGCAATTGATCGGGCTTCCGGAGAATTTTTCCTTTTTAGGTTCCGAAAAGGAAAAATTGGAACGCGCAAAAGAGATAGAAGTCCTTACTTCCAAATTTCTAAGCGAAACCTCCCGAAAATTCCGAATCCATCTTTTAGGCGGAGGCTATCCTACAGCCGGAAAGGACGGAAAAATTCTGAATACGTCGACCTTATTCGGACCCGACGGCAAAGAAATATTCAGATATTATAAAATTCATCTTTTTGACACCGATCCGGGAGATGGATTCCAATACAAGGAATCTAGATCGGTCTCTTCGGGGACGGAACTTCCTTCGATTTTTTCCTCGGCACAATTCGGGAATATCTCCACAGTAATCTGCTACGACCTCCGTTTTCCCGAATTGTTTCGTGCGCTATCCTATCGCGGAGCCGAGATCCTGTTCGTGCCTTCCGCATTCACGAAGTTAACGGGAGAGGCGCACTGGGAACCGCTTTTACGAGCGAGGGCGATCGAAAATTTCTGCTATGTACTTGCCCCGGCTCAAGCCGGACGGCATGACAACGGTCGGGAAACCTACGGTCATTCCTTGATCGTGAATCCCTGGGGAGAAATCCTAGCGGAGAAAAAGGAAGGAGAAGGTGCCTTAGTAGCGGAAATCGATCTGGAATTGATCCAAGAAGCGAGGAGGAAAATTCCTTCCCTCAAGCATAGAAAATTCATAGCGGAGTGGGAAAAATTTGCCTAAGCAAGACGAACAACTCGTGGTTCCCTTCTCTTCCCGGAAAGAATGGGAGAAGTGGTTGAAACAAAACCACGATTCCTCACCCGGAATCTGGATCAAGCTGAGTAAAAAGCAATCCGGTATTCCTTCCGTTTCCTACGAAGAGGCTTTGGAGATCGCTCTTTGTTACGGTTGGATCGACGGGCAAAAAAAACCTTTCGATTCCGAATACTGGCTCCAAAAATTCACTTTAAGAAAACCGAAAAGTATTTGGTCGCTTAAAAATAGGGAAAAAGCGGAAGAATTACTATCTTCGGGAAAGATCAAACCGGCAGGGTTGAAGGCGATAGAAGAGGCCAAACAAAACGGCGCCTGGGATAAGGCTTACGCCTCTCCGAGTAAGATCGTAGTTCCGGAAGATTTCCAAAAAGCTTTGGACCAAAACAAGAAAGCCGGGAAATTTTTCGAAACCCTGGACAAGACGAACCGGTACGCGATTCTATTTCGGATTCATAACGTGAAAAAAGCCGAAACGCGAACCAGAAAAATCCAGGAGTTCGTATCGATGCTGGAACAGGGAAAGAAGATCCATTAAAACGGATCCTGTACTCTCCCGATTTCCTTGGATCTATTTCGGGAGAATTTCCGCCCCGTCTCCGACCTCTCTGGAGAACGAATCCCGAAAAACCGACGGTAAGACTTCCTTTCCACCTTCCGGAGAACCGCTTTTATCCGATAGCTCCCGGATCGCAGCGGAACTCCCTCCACAAAATACTACGCTTAACACCGAACACGCAATCATCATCATATCTATTTTCCTTAAACGGTTCTTTCCCGCATGTTCTCATGATATCCCGCACTACATGTCATAATCTGTCATATTTTAATTCCGACGCTTTTTAGAGGAGATTCCGATTAAGCCTTGAATACATGACATAGAATGTCATGTATTGTCCGATAGAATTCCATCATGAGGGCGGACAGACTTTTAAATATCCTATTGCACCTCCAAGCCAAGGGCAAAACTACTGCCCGGGAACTCGCGGAAAAATTGGAGGTTTCGGAGCGGACTCTTCACCGTGATATGGAAGCTCTTAGCTCGGCCGGAATTCCGATTTACGCGGAAAGGGGAATCGGCGGCGGGTGGAGTCTTAGCGAAGGATATAGAACCAACCTAACAGGAATGAGGCGGGAAGAAGTGCTCTCCCTTCTGCTCCTACAATCTTCGCGGATTTTGGAGGATTTGGGAAGAAAGAAGGACCTAGATTCAGCTTTTCTAAAGTTAATGGCCGCTCTACCCCCCGCGTACAAAAAGGATGCGGAAACGGCAAGGCAACGGATTCACATAGACGGGGCCGGATGGAACCAAGCGATCCGAGATCTCCCGGTCCTCCCTTTGTTGCAGGACGCCGTTTGGGAAGATAGAAAAGTGGAAATCTTATACGAAAAGGAAGGCACGGTTTCTTCCAGAAACCTGGAACCGTTAGGCCTCGTTGCAAAAGACACGACCTGGTATCTGGTGGCGAGAAGGAGTCGGGAAATCCGGATCTACAGAATTTCCAGAATCCGAGAGGCAAAACTTCTAGCCGAAAGATTCGAAAGGCCGAAAAAATTCGACCTCTCCAAATATTGGGAATCCTGGCTGGAGGATTTCAAAACCAGAATTCCACAGTACCGAGTTAAGATACGAATCAAGAGTCCTCTAGAACTCAAAATCCGGCGAAATCCGTTTCTGAAAATTCTAAAGGTGTCCCCTGCGAAAAAAGGATGGAGCGAAATGGAATTGGATCTGGAAACCCTGGAGTGGGCGATCGGATCCTTAATGCGTTTCGGTTCCGCCGTGGAAGTACTGCAACCGGAAGAATTAAAGGAATCCATACTGTCAAAAGCGGAGGAAATCCTGACTCTATATCGAAAAGGTTAGAGCGTTTCCCGAACTAGGATTGTAGATTTTCGCTGCTTCATCCTTCTAATAAATTGCCCCGATGGTTTGTTTATGACTTTAGATTCGGAAAGCATTTTTACGAAACTAGGCCCTATCCTGGACGCCCTCGACGAAGGAATCGTGATTTTAGATTCTGCCGGAAAATCGATCGAGCAGAATCGCAGAGCAGCGGAATGGGAAATTGCTTCCGATCCTTTACAGCAAGATCGTTGGCGGCGCTTCTTCCAGGAATTTCCTCCGCCTAAATCCATGGTCGTTTCCTTAATGACCCCGTTCGGAAAAAGAAGATTCGAAATCCGTTCGGAGAAAATTCCCGACGGGTACGGTGGGCAACCGCTGACGATGTATTTCTTCAAAGATAACACCGATAGCAGATTCCTGCAAGTACGGCTGAAAAGATTAGAATTTCTGAATTTAAGAAGTCGGGCCAAAATCAGGAATCTGGAGATGCAAGATCCTCTTACGGGACTTTTTAACCGGAGCTATACCTCCAACATTTTTTCCTCAGAATTATCCCGCGCAAAAAGAACCGAAAGTCGGATCGGCGTAATCGCGATCGATATCGACAGGTTGAAAGTGATCAATGATACGTTCGGCACCGGTCAAGGAGACGAGCTTATCGCCAACGTCGGCAAAATCCTTTTGCAGAATTCTAGAAAAACGGACATTGCGGCCAGAACCGGTGGAGAAGAGTTCCTTCTGATCCTCCCAGGGGCGGATAGGCAAACCGTGTTGGAGAGAGCGGAAAGAATCAGAGACCAGTATTCCCTGCTTCGACTGCAAAGTCCGAAAGGATCGATTCAGTCCACACTTTCCGTCGGCGTAGCAATGTTCCCGGCGGACGGATCCTCCGAAGATAGTTTGATGCGTTCCGCAAATTCGGCACTATACGTGGCGAAGCGTTCGGGAAAAAACAGGGTGGTATCCACCGGAAGCAAGGATTAAGACGGATCGAAGTTCCCGTCCTCACTCTGCGCCCGACGATAACCGTTCGGACTCAATCCGGTCAATTTTTTGAATTCCAGATTAAAAGCGGATTTGGAGCTAAAACCGGATTTGACCCGCACTTCCGTAACCGTCAGTTTTGGAGATTGCCCTAAGAGTTTCTTTGCCTCTTCGATCCGATAATAGTTCAAGAGAGAAGGAAAACTGGTTTTGAATTCGACGTTGATGATTTCGGAAAGCTGGTGAACGCCGATCCCCAATTCCTTCGCGAGGTGTTCTTCCTTCAGGGAATTCTTAAGAAAAATCCGCTCTTCCTCTATCAGCGCCCGTATCCGGGAAACCAGCCGGTCCACCTCGAGGGAAGAGACGGTACTCTTTCTGCTTACAGGTTTGGATAAGTCTTTGGAAAAGAATTCCGCCGAGGACATCCTGAACAGACAAATGCCGACAAGAACGAAATGAAACGGAGCAAATAGAACCGATGCGAATACGGAAAATTCGTTATAAGGATAAAAGTCGAAATGGTAGAGCGCTTTTCCGAGATTGAAGAGTAAAAAAACAGCCCAGGAAATCCAATACGCCAAAACCGGAATTCGGCCCGAGCCGAACAGAGTCCGATGGGACTTCAAAAAATAATAGATCGATAAACCGGTGGTCGCGACTAAAATCAGAATTCTGTATTCGAAAACGGGCGGAGAAAGCGGGATCAAAAGATAGGGAAGTCCCGCCAAAGAAGCTCCCAAAAAGGAAATGTTCGGTTCCCGATCATTGTACCAAATCCTTTCCGCAAAATTTAAGAAAAGGAAAAATGCCGCATACGTCGTCGCTTGAAACAGGAAGTACGGAAATCCGAGCAGCCGACTGCTTTCTCCGAAAAAGAAAGAAAAAGGTTTCACTTGTAGGAAATAAAAAGAAGCGAAAGAAAGGAATACCTGCAGAACGAGCACAAGAAATACCGGATTCTTTCTTTTACGCCAATAGACTAAGGCGAGCAGGATCGCAATCGAAGACACCGTTAAAATATAGATTTGGGTCGTAAACCAGAAAAGGGACAAGCGCTCTGTCGCGTTTCCTGCCAGCAATTTGACGGGAAAATTCGCGTAAGTGATGTCCTCTTTGGACGAGATGAAATAATAGAAGGTCCTGCTTTCTTTCGGTCGCAATCGGATCAGGAAACGGGGAAAGCTAGGACGAAAAACGGATTGAAAATCGCGATGTTCCGATCCGATATATTCCGAATTTTCGTATTTTCCCTGCGCATCCACCGAGCAGAATTCGATCCGTGAAATGTTCGTGGAAAAGAAAGTCAGCTCCCTTTCCTGCATTTCATCGGATTCGTTTTTCAACGTGTATCTGAGCCAATTCCCGCGATCCATCCTCCTTACCCTCAAAGCGTCCGGGATGGGATTCGTATGCCACTCCAGTTTTCGGACCTCGTCCAACCCGGATCGAGAACAACCGACGATGACATGCTTCCGATATCTATATTCCGTAAAGGAACTTATGTTGGTAATTTCCGGATCGTCCTGACGGATAGGCACTGTCTCCGCAAAGGATGACAAAGAAAAAAAGAAAAAAAACTGCGGAAGAAGATAAAAAGCGCTCCGATATAATTTCCTGATTGTCATATTCGATTGGGTCGTTTCTGAAAATTCCCGTACGACCTCTTTCGGGCCTCAAACGTTCGAAAAACCAATATCTTGATATCCAATGCGGGCAAACCGTCAAACAAAAACGCAAGTTTTATCGACCATTCCCGTTTTATTAACTGCCGAAAGCTGCGAGAGAATTCCTATCTCGGATCCGATGGCGCGGAAATGACTCCCGACAGCATCCTTATAACCGACAATTCGGAAAAATATAGGTTCACGATAACAATATGATAACTTAATAATATGATACGTCCAACTTTTTAAATATGGACAACTTTTTAACTACGTTTGCGGCTAAAAATGATAACGATCTTGACTTTGCGAGTATCGGATAAAACGAAGGTATCGAAGGCCAGACATGTATTCGGAAAAAAACAAAGGCAGAGTTTCTATAGCGATTCCGGTCGTTCTATTCCTTGCTATGTCCTTCAATTCCGCCCTATCCAAACCTTTTATCCAAAAGGAAAAGTTCAGAGCCGAAATAGAAAGCGAAGATGCCGTAGAGGTGAGAGAAGACCACCACGACGGAGATTTTTCTTCCCTTCCTATCTCCTTCTTTGCTCCGGCGGAATTCATAAACCTTCCTATAATCCTCTCCGCTCGGTCCTACATCGCAGGCGGCATTCCTCACACGGCATACATCTTTCTTCTTGCTCCGTCTTTGCTCAATATCCCTCCTCCCCTATCCTAAACAAATAGCCCATTTCAATATTTCCGTTGAATCACGGAAATAACATATTCCAAAAAGGAATACCATTCGGATCTCGGACGAAACGGTTCCGGTAAACTTCGGAGAGATCAGGAAAATTCAAAATGAAGGTACGAGGTACCCAATGAGTCAAAAGAATAAGAATATTCAACCCCTGCCCGACCAAGATCGTCCGCCGACTTCTTATGCAGCGGCGGTAAAACAGGTCACTCAGGCCGGGATCGCCGCGTTTTCGGTCAAAAACCCGCACTTGATGATTGCCGGTTGTATCGTGGTGTTAGTTTTGGGGGTTCTGGCGTTATTTCAAATGCCTCGAGATCTTCTGCCTCCTTCTAAGCAACCGGCAGTCCAGATCCTGGACGTTTATTGGGGAATGCCTACCTCAAGTACGGAAACCATTCTCACCTGGAAGTTCGAACGTTATACGGGACAAGCGCCCGGTTTGATCCATCAGGAATCCAAGTCCTACCCGGGAGTGAGCGTGGTGAATAACTTCTTTGACGAAGATTCCACGTCCAGACCCGAAGCAATGGGCGCGACCGTCGGCTATATCATGTCGGTTCTACGAAGACTTCCTCCTGGAGCGATGCCTCCGATCGTACTTCCCTTCGATCCGATGGGTTCCACTCCCGTCTGCCTCGTGGCGGTGAGCGGCGATTTTAAGGTCAACGAATTGTACGACTTAGGACAGTACGACGTACGACGCGCCTTACAAGGAAGTCCGGGAACGATCGCACCGACGGTCATGGGCGGAGCGGAAAAGCAGATCATTATAGAGTTGGATCCGCTGAAGTTAAAGAGATTCGATATGTCCGCCGCGGAAGCGATGGAAAAAATCGGAAGGTTGAACACCTTCATTCCGGCGGGAGACGTTAAGATCGGAGATTTCGATTATCCGATCTATACGAATGGAGTCGCGGACACGGTCAAGGCATTCGACGACTTTCCTCTTCGCAGCCGCGAAGGCGTTTCCATATTCGTACGCGATGTAGGCGCTACCAGAGAAGCGAGTATCGTCCAGACGGAGATGGTTACTCTGAACGGAAAGGAAATCGTTTATGTTCCCGTCATGAGACAACAGGGCGCCAACACTTTGGCCGTCGTAGACGCCGCCAGAGAGGCCATGAAGACTTTGGAAAAAGAGGTCAAGGGCCTAAAGCTGAATATCGTGGCGGACACTACGATCTTTATTCGCAAGGCCGTGGAGACGGTGGGAGAAGAAGCCATGTTCGGCGGAGGTTTGGCCGCGTTGATGGTGTTTCTCTTTCTCGGAAACCCGAGAGCGACCTTTGCCACTCTTCTCTCTCTTCCCTTTTCCACCTTGTTCGTCCTCATGGGTTTGAAAGCCACGGGTTCTACGATCAATATCATGACTCTGGGCGGAATGGCACTATCGATCGGTCTACTTGTGGATAATTCCATCGTCGCGATCGAAAACATCATGCGACATTTGGCCGAGGATAAGGATCCGAACCGTGTAAGGGTTGTAGTGCGCGCCGCCCAAGAGGTGACCCCGCCCATTATCGCAGTCACTCTTTGTAACGTCGTCGTGTTATTTCCTATTCTTCTCACCAAAGGAGTGGTTAACGTTCTTTTCGGAGCGATAGCGAAGACGGTAATCCTTGCCATCACCGGATCTTTGTTATCCGAAACAGCGATCATTCCTCTTTTCGCAAGTAGATTCCTTACAGGTGAACCTCCCAAACTTCCTAGATTCTTTCAAGCGATCCAAAACATGATATCCGCTTTGACCGAAATTTACGGAAACGCTTTGGAGAAAGTCATGACCAAAACCAAAGCGGTGGTCGTCGGAATCCTCATACTCTTCGCGATCGGCGGACTTTGCCTTCCGTTTATCGGAACGGAACTGTTTCCCAGGGCCGACGCCGGAAGTTTCGTTCTTCATATGAGATTTCCTTCCGGACTAAGGATCGAGCAGACGAGCGAACAAGCGAAGTTGGTGGAAGGAAGGCTGAAGGAATGGATCAAAGGAGATCTGGAAATGGTGCTCGCCGATTCCGGTCTCTACCAAGGATTTCCCGCGGCCTTCTCCCAAAACGGAGGAACCCAGGACGTTTCCATGGTGGTGGAGTTGAAGGAACATCGTAAAAAAACCTCTCAGGAATACGCGAGAATTATCCGTGAAAAATTGCCGAAGGAATTCCCCGGCGTCGAAATCGGAATCGAGTTGGGGGGACTGCTTTCCTCTTCGCTTAACGGCGGCGCTCAAGCTCCGATCAATGTGCAGGTACGCGGTTCCAACGCAATGAAAGCGCACGATGTGGCGTTGAACCTTCTTCCGGAAATCAAAAAGATCAAAGGCGCTACGGACGTCCGTATCCTGGAAAGTTTCGATACCCCGGCCATCGAGGTAAATATCAATCGTAAGAAGGCGGATTCGCAAGGAGTCTACACGGACGAGATCGTGCAGAATATCGTGAGCGCTCTTGCCGGAAGCATCGTTTACAAGCCAACGATATGGGTGGATCCGAAAAGCGGTATCGATTATGCGTTGGGAGTCCGCTTCCCGGAAGAGAAATTCCAAACCATGAAGGATTTCGAGAATATTCCTGTTACGGGAAAATTCCAGGAGAGAGCGATTCCTCTCAATCAACTTTCCGACATCGAGCAGACCAAGGGTCCGACTATATTAAGCCGCGTTAATATGAAACGGACCGTCAACATCATGTTGGATTCCCAGGACAGGGACGTGGGGAGCGTGTCCGGCGACATCGAGAAAGTTATCAAGAAATTCAAGGTTCCGGAAGGATACAAAGTAGTCATCACCGGAGAAATAGAAAAGATGAGGGACGCGTTAGGTCAATTGGGAGGAGGATTCTTTCTCTCCGCCTTTTTGGTCTACATGATTCTGGTAGTACAATTCCGTTCCTTCATGCTTCCCGGAATCATGATGATGACCGTACCTTTGGGAATGGTGGGTATCGCGCTGATGTTCGCATTGACCGGAACCTATTATAGCCTCCAAGCGGGTATCGGAACTATCTTTCTGATCGGGATCGCGGTTTCCAACGGAGTGCTTCTCATAGAGTTCATTCTCCACATGTTGGAGCACGAAAAAATGGAACTCGATCGCGGGATCATAGAGGGAGCCAAAGCGAGGTTGAGACCGATCCTGATGACTTCTCTTGCCTCCATGCTCGGATTGACTCCGATGGCGATCGGATTCGGAAAAGGATCGGAAGCAAATATCCCCTTGGGGAGAGCCGTGATAGGAGGTCAATTTCTGGCAACATTGTTGACCTTGTTCGTATTACCTACGGTCTTCAGATATCTCTACCGCAAGTTCTATCTAAAGGAGAGCTGATTCCGACAAGATTTTTCGGGAGCAATAAAATGAAACGCAGACTCGAATCTACAATTAAGATTTTTATAATACTTTCGCTCGTTGGCGCGACTTCCCTCTATTCGGATTCGGAAACGATCCTGACCGTCGAGGACTTCATGCTCAAAGCGGAAAAAACGAGCCCGGAGGTGGCCGCAAAAATTTTCCTGGCAAAGCAGGCCGAAGAAGGGATCGGAGTGGCGAAAGCCGCTTACATGCCTACCGCTTACGCGTCCGGGATGATCACCTCCGGGTTACCGGGTTCGTTCGGGGAACCGGGCGTCATGGTTCCTAGAGGTGTGATGGTTTCCCCCTTTCACGCCGGACCTTCCGCGGGTATCTGGGGCCAATACACGCTTTATGATTGGGGCAGAAGGTCCAACGATCTGAAGTACGCCGAAAGCCAAGCGAAAGGAAGAAAGGAGGAGATCAGACTCACCCGACTCGAAGTCTTGGACACCTCCATTAGGAGTTATTACTCATGCTCCCGAAACCGGAGCATGATGGAGCTTTGGTCCGGCTTGACGGACGATCTGGACACGATACGGAGAGAAGCGCTCAGATTCGTACGTAACGGTCAGAAGTCGATCGTGGACAAATACCTAGTCGAGGCTCAGGTGGAACAGATCAAAACCCAGACGGACGACTACGAACTCAGATTGAAAAAAGGAAGAGAGGAACTAGGACTCTTAATACAGGAGGATTGGACCTCCATTTCCTGTCCGTCCATCACTTCCATCAATCTCGGAAAATTCTCGGAGACCGAAGAATCTTCCGGATCGAACCGGACGGATCCTTCTCTCGGAATCGGCGACCAGTACGATTCTTCTCCGATCGTAAGCCGCGTCAAAATGGAAGTCATAGCTGCCGAAGCCAAGTTGGATCGTTCCAAGGCGGACTTTATGCCCGAATTGAAATCATCCTATTCCGTAGGTACGTTCAAGGAGGCAAGGTTGGTACCTTATTCGAATTACTCCGCCAACCTTTCCTTCGTCGTACCGGTTTTCGAAGGACTTAAAACGGTTCGGGAAGTAAAGGCAGCCGAACACGAACTTTCCGCGAAGCGAAAGGAATTGGAAGCGGCCCGGAAGAAAGTAGCCGAGCTGAACGTGGGACTGAGCAAGACGATCGATTCCGCGACATTAAGAATCAAGCATCTCAGAAACGAAGTGGAACTGGCCAAGACCGGTTACGAAGTGGCGCGAAGTCGTTATGCGAACTACCAAGGAAACCTTGTGGATTTCAGAGAGGCGTTCCGAAACCTGTTACGGACCCAGGGGGAATTGATAGACGCCTATACCGAATATCTCACCTACACCAAGGTTCGAGACCTGGTAAACGGAAAAATATAAGGATAGATTCATGTATCATATTCGTATAAGTTCAACCTTATTCATTCTTCTGATTCTAGCTTCGATATCGAGCGGATGTATGAAAGGAGACACGCATTACACCAGCCAAAAGGATGCAAAAAAACTCCTATTCGAAACCGGAATGTTGAAATGTCTGGCATCGGGGGGACAACCTAACAATTACGGAAACGTTTCGTCCCTCGTCTCCGAAGTGATTTCCCAGAACCCCACATTGGCTCCGTCCGACGAAGGAGATCAGTATTTTAAGACTAGCGCCTTGCACGACTGCGAGGGCGCGATTCTAGCCGCGTCCATCACGAATTGCGACTTCCAGGAGTTCATGGCCGCAGATTATTTTTCGGGACATAGGATCTGCCACCTTACTCCGAGCAGGGAATTCCGTTTGGATAAAATGAATCATTGATTCGAAGCGTCGCTTCCGGAGCGGCGTCGTAGGATCCCACCCGAAACGTTAAGAAAAGAAACGGGTTGCGGAATCGCTCCGGTGGAAGATCTTTGTGTCCTCTCGGAGGAACGTATGTCTTCCCCTTTTCTGGGCGAATTTTTAGGAACGTTTGTTTTGATCCTATTAGGCAACGGAGTCGTCGCCGGAACTCTTTTGGAGCATTCCAAAGCGAAAGACAGCGGATGGATCGTAATCACCGCGGGCTGGGCATTTGCCGTTTTGATCGGAATCCTGACGGCGAATGCCTTCGGCAGTCCCGACGCACATTTAAACCCGGCGGTTACGCTCGCATTTGCGATCCAATCCGGCGATTTTTCCAAACTCGTTTCCTACACGACTGCCCAGATACTTGGAGCTTTTTTCGGCTCCGTCTTCGTAACCTTACACTACCTTCCGCATTGGAAAGAGACGAAGGATCCTCTGAGAATTTTGGCGATTTTTTCCACGGAGCCCGCGATCCGGCATAAGTTCTCCAATTTCTTCAGCGAATTCCTTGGAACCTTCGTTTTAATCTTAGGAGTGTATGCGATCTTTTCTCCGCAAATCAAGGGCCTGACTTCCCATCTCGGCGCATTTTTGGTCGGCTTGTTGGTTTGGAGCATAGGACTTTCCATGGGAGGAACCACGGGATACGCCATCAATCCCGCGCGCGATTTTGGACCGAGGCTAGCGCATTTCCTCTTACCGATTCCCGGAAAAGGATCCTCACGCTGGGAATACGCTTGGATTCCGATCTTAGCTCCGCTTTGCGGGGCTGCCCTTGCCGGAATGCTTTTAAGGACATATGTATCCCAATGACAGTAGCTCCTAAGAACGCCCTAAGATTCGTATTGATCACTCTCTTGATCGATTTTACCGGTTTCGGGATCATAGTACCCGTCATTCCGCAACTCATCGAACAACTGATAGGCGGAGACCTCAGCGAAGCTTCCGTGTACGGAGGCTGGTTGACTTTCGCCTACGCATTCACCCAATTCATTTTCGCTCCGATTCTGGGCGGATTGAGCGACCGTTTCGGACGTAGACCGGTTCTGCTCTCATCCTTATTCGGGTTAGGAGTAGATTACGTTTTTCTTGCATTTGCCCCGGATATCTGGTGGTTATTTTTAGGAAGAATCGTTTCCGGCCTGACCGGCGCGAGCTACAGCGCCGCCGGAGCATACATCGCGGACATCAGTCCTCCGGAAAAAAGATCCCAAAATTTCGGACTAATAGGAGCAGCATTCGGAGTCGGCTTCATCGTCGGCCCAGTAATCGGAGGGATCTTCAGCCAATTCGGACCGAGAGCTCCCTTTATGGTCGCCGCAGGACTTTCCTTTACCAACTGGATCTACGGTTATTTGGTACTTCCGGAATCCTTGGTCGAATCGAACCGTAGAAAATTCGAATGGAAACGGGCGAATCCGGTGGGCTCGCTAGTACAACTGAATCGACTTCCCGGAGCCAATGCAGGACTTCTTCTTGCGGTATCCCTTCTATTTATCGCAAACCATTCCTGCGAATCGACTTGGACGTACTATACGATGCAAAAATTCGCATGGGATGCGGAACAAGTGGGATACTCCCTGGGCGTAGTAGGGATCACCATCGCTTTCGTTCAGGGATTCCTACTCAGAATCGTCATACCCAAGTTCGGTCAAAAAAACACGACGTATCTGGGAATTTCCGCGGTGATCGTGGTTAGCATCCTGTTCGCGCTCGCTTCGGAAGGCTGGATGATGTACGTTTTGCTCGTTCCGTTTTCCATAGCTTTCTTGGCGACCCCTGCCATACAAGGATACGTCTCCAATCACGTTCCCGCAAACGAACAGGGAGAATTGCAAGGACTGATGGGAAGTATCATGGGCATAACGTCCATCATCGGCCCTGTATTGATGACGAACCTATTCTCCTACTTCACAAGACCGGGAGCATCCCCGTATTTTCCGGGCGCTCCCTTTATCACGAGTTCTCTTCTCGCACTTTTCAGCGGGATCATCTGCATCGTTTGTTTCCGAGAGGAAACGAAACGGACGGCTACGAAAGAAGAGATCTCAGGCGGAAATCCGGCAGAGAGTTAGAACACCGAAAACGGATTCTATTCCGATTCCTCTTCGTCCTCTTCCAAACCCAGATAGAATAGTGCCCAAAGAGTGTCGAATAAAATCTGCATCAGAAGAGCGAACCTTTCCTCCTGGTCCTCAATCGTTTTATAATCTTCTAATATAAAAGAAACGAAAGGCTCTAGGATATTCCTCTCCTCTTCGTCGGAAATCCCGTTCAGACTTTCAAGATTGAAATTTTTATCGACCGGTACTTCGTATAACGCTAGACGGGTATTCAGGATGTTGACCGCGACTTCGATCAGATCCGAATCCGCCATCGTATGAATGCCGGCATCCTTTAACCCGGCCAAGATGCCGGATATGGCCTCGTCGGTAACCGCCTCGGCTCTCTCCTCATCCTCTTCATTGTAAGCTTCCGAGATTGCGACCAAGATGGCGGTTGCTTGGTCCAGATAGTTCGATAAAACCTCGTCAAAACGTACTTCGTCCTGCTCGGTCAGTTCCCTAGCAAATCCCGTATCCAATACATCATAAAACGATTCAGGATCATCGGCCTCGCAAGCCGCAGATGCGAAGGTTCGCACCAAAAGCCAAAAAGGGGATTTTTCATGACCGATGCGCCGGATTTCTCCGGCATAACCGGCCACCGCAGCCTGCCAAGCACCCGAGGAATAAGGAGGAATTTCCATAATACGCAAAACTATGTATTTCCGTCCGCCCGTCGAGCCGGAATTCCAAGTCCCGCCCGCCGATTCCGGAATCGAACTTTCGTTAAAAATTTTGGAAGAAGAATGTTGACAGGAAAACAGGACAAAATAACTGAGAATCATCCTCAATATCAAAAATAAAAATCGCCCGGTGATTTTGAGAAAGAGAGGGAAAAAAGTGCTTGCTTTATATGAGAATGATTCTCATCTGCATTATCAAGCCGGTTTCCTGCGAAGGAAGTCGGAGGGAGTCATCCCCACAGTTCATCTCTCTGGACCCGACAGGCCCCCCTGTCGGGGATTTTTCCCGCAAATCGATCGGGCAATTTAGGAGCTAAAAGATGCGTAATGCAAATATACAGGCTTGGATCCGAGCGATCCGTATTTCCGTTTTGTTAGGCGGTATTTTTCTCTCCTGTACGCATGAAAAGAAAAACGACTCGAACATGTCCACAGCCATGCTTCTAGGAAGCATCCCCTCTGCTTCCCGAGACCAGGTCGTAGTTCGATACGCGGACCTGGCCTACGAATCCTATAATAAAAGCTACCAAGATGCAATCGCACTCCAAACGGCGGTAAATACCCTAAAAGCGACGCCGAACGCCACAAACCTAAGTGCAGCCAAAAACGCGTGGATCGTTGCTCGAGCTTCGTATCTAGTCACCGAGGCGTTTCGTTTTTCCGGGGGACCGATCGATCAGGCTAGTCTTAGCACAATCGGATGGCAGGGCTGCGGAGCAGGAACGAATTATGCGGGAGATACCACATACGATTGCCAAACCCTGCTCAACTCTTGGCCATTAGACGAAATCGCTCTAGACAATTATATCCAAAACGGAAACGACTCCACGAGCTTCGCCGCCATCCTCGCCAAGAACGGAAGCTTAACCCTAGCTTCTTCCGGAAACACGGACAGCACGACGATCGTCTTAACCGGTTGGCACGCGATAGAATATCTTCTATGGGGACAGGACAATTCCGGAAGCCCCCAAATGTACAATCAGGTGGCAGGTCTGGCGGATTCCACTTGCTTTACCGCTTCCCCCACTACCTGTAATAGCAACGGACAAGGCGGAACGAACGGGGGGACCGGGACAAACCGAGCGGCTTTTATGAAAACCGTGACCGACGCGTTAGTCGGTCATATAAAACTAGTACGTGATTCCTGGGGAACGGCCGCCTCTCCTGGAGCATACAGACAGACTTTTACCGCGGATTCCAGCGCTTCGCTTAGCAAAGTATTCAGAGGTTTGGGAAAATTCATCGCAGGAGAATGGGGAGGCGATAGACTCCAAGGGATCTATTCCCACGACCAAGAACACGAACATTCCTGCTTCAGCGACACCACCAAGGCGGACTTTTATTACGATGCCCAAGGAGTCCTCAACCTCTGGACGGGAAGCTATACTTTGATAAAGAATTCGCCCACCAGCACAGGTCCGGGACTATCCGCTCTTTTAGGCACTTTAAATCAGGGAGCCACCCAATCCCAGATCACGCAAGCGAGGGATGCGTTCTGCATTAACAATGGGGAACAATCCGCCGACCCGAACTTCGTCTCTTCTTGCCCGAGCGGATCCATCACGGGGCGCTACGATCAGATCATTATGGACGGATTCAACGGATTTCCCGGCTCGCAAAGTGCGGACTACCCGACCCTCCAAAACGTGCAAGTCCTAGTCGGAGACCGACTCAAGAAAAGTATCGTGGCGGCGGCTTCCTCTCTCGGGATTACGATCACCGACTTTAGCAATAACTGATAGGAAAACAACCCGGCCGGACCCATGCGTTCGGTCGGAAGATGAAAAAATATGAACTGTAATCGAATTCCCCTCCTCTTCCAAAAGAAAAAAGAAAATCGACCGAACCGTCGAAAAAATCGGCTCATTCTTGTTAGCTGTATCGTCCTATTCGGATTCCTACTTTCGAATTGCAACCGCAGCAAAAAGTCCGACGGAAACGAATTAGTTCTTCTTCTTGCCATGATCAACCAGGATCCGGGAGAAGCATACTCCGGAGGCTGGACCACCGTTTTCGACACCACAAGCAATGCATTTACGTTCCCCGTCGCGAACCTGCGTGATGGAGGATCCACACAATTCAACGTCGGAAACACTTTCTTCAATACGAACTGGACCCAAGAGGGAAATAGCGCATTAAGCGGAAAAGGACCCACTTTCAACGCCAGCTCCTGTCAAGCTTGTCACCAAAGATCCGGAAGAGGAGCGCCACCTAACAACGGTGCCACGCCCGCAGTCTACGGTGGCTCCTTGGACGGGGCAGTCGCTCTGCTGGTCCGACTCTCGAAAGACGGAGCGAACTCCGTTACCGGAGGACCGATTCCGACCGACAACTACGGGCTGCAACTCAATCACCAAGGAATCGCAAGTTTCACGAACCTTCATCCTAGTTCTCATACGGTTGCGGCGACCCCGGTAGAAGGACACGCTTCCGTGAGCTATTCTTCGATAGCTGCCCCGGTCTGTTCCACATGTTCCGGAACCACTTATCCGGACGGAACCGTCGTTTATCTCTCCCAACCTACGTACAGCTTTTCGGGTTGGAATTTCAACGATCCGACTTCCGCCTCCGGAGGATTTCATTTTTCTCCCAGAGTCGCTCCTCCGATTGCAGGCTTGGGATTACTGGAGGCGATTCCGGAAAGCACCGTCCTTTCTTGGGCGGATCCGAACGATTTGGACGGAGACGGTATATCAGGAAAACCGAATTATGTTTGGGATACCGCCAGCGGCCAAAAACTGTTGGGGAGATTCGGCTGGAAGGCCAACGAGCCTAGCATTGCTCAGCAAAACCAGGATGCCTTCCTGGGAGATATCGGAATCACAAGCCCTTTGAATCCTACGGACAATTGTCCTGCCGTTCAGACAATCTGCCTAGACTCGGCCAACGGAACCGGGGACCCGGAAATCGGAACCGGAGTCACGAGCGGAGTCATTTTCTGGAACCGAGTATTGGGAATCCCGGGAAGAAGATCCGTGACCGATCCACAGGTGGTCCTCGGAAAAGCGACGTTCGTATCGGTAGGTTGTGCTTCCTGTCACAAACCTTTGGTGCTCACGGGAACCGTCTCCGATTTTCCGGAAAATTCCTCCCAGTTCATCAAGCCTTATACGGACCTACTTTTACACGATATGGGATCGGGGTTGGCCGACGGAAGATCCGACTTTGACGCGACCGGCAGCGAATGGAGGACTCCTCCTCTTTGGGGAATCGGACTCGTCTCGGTTACCAACGGTCACCAACGGTTCCTGCACGACGGGCGAGCAAACGGATTGGAAGAAGCGATCCTCTGGCACGCGGGAGAGGGAGCGGGTGCCAGAAACAAATTCCAACTCCTCTCGGCTTCCGATAGAAGTAACCTCATTAAATTCCTGAATTCCCTTTAACGGCGGTAAGAATATGAAAATTTTTGAATTGATTTCACGAAAGACGTTCGGCTCGGTCCTGGTATTGGGAAGCATGACCTTGGATATCGCCTGCACTCCTCATTCCGGATCCGACTCTTCCACGATTGCGGCTTTGTTGGCTCTTCAGCCTTCTTACACGGAATTTTTGACTTATTCCGGAAATAGCCTCGTCCTCCCGGCATTCCAAAATCTGCAGACCACAACCTCTGCCTTAAAGATAGCCGCACAAGCGTATTACGCGGATCCGACGAATACCACCAAACTCGTAACTCTACAGCAGGCCTGGAAAACCGCCAGGACCTCCTTAAAGAAAGCGGAAGTCTTTTATTTTGGTCCCGCAGAAAACCCGCCAGGCTACTATTACACGAACCTGGACGGATTCGAAAAGGTCCAGAGACCGAAATGGAGTAATATCTCAGCGGTCCTCTCCAATACGACGAGTTTTCCGACCATCAATGAGGCGAACGTATTGAATTACAGTTCGATTCGTCGGGGGTTCGAAGCCTTGGAAATGTTGATTTTCAGTTCCGACGGAAACGACGCAATCGTTTCAAGCAACGCGAATATCATAGCGGCGAACAGTTCCAATTCTGGATACCAAAGAAGATTAGATTATCTGCAAGCATTGGCCTTGGTCATTTCCGACGACGCGACAGCGTTAAACTCCCAGTGGCAGTCATCTGGAGGGAATTTTCTCGGGAATTACGTCGCCGGAACCGGTTATTTCCTTTCCCAACGCGACTCTTTTAATACGTATTTGACAAAGATGGCCAACCTAACAGAGGTAATGCGAGACCAAAAAACCGCGACTCCCGCCGGACTGAGCGTAAGTTCCGCTGGAGTGGCTCGTTCCTATCAAACGGAGGCCATCTTTTCCAGAAACGCATACCAAGACCTGCTGGACAATCTCTCCGGAATGGACCTTGCCTACTCCGGAAATTCCGGGGATTCTCAGGCAAAGACGCTTTCTTCCATCGTATCGGCTCTAAACCCGACTCTTGACACGAACATCAAGAGTTCGATTTCGGATCTGAAGAGCACTTTGCAGACCAAGGTCGCCGGAAATTCGGATCTCTACGCGGACATTTCCGCGGGAAGCTCGAAGATTTCCAGCCAAGTGAGTCCTCTTTGGACGAAACTGAAAAATCTAAAAGCGTTGTTCACAGCGGACTTGCTGCCCATTTTAGGGGTTCCGGCATTGCCTTCCAACGCAGACGGGGACTAAAAATCGAATCCGACAAAGATACGATCGTAAAAGTGTTTGGATGCTCTGGAGTGCCGACATTTGAAATTCTTCTTGCCAGCTCCGACAAGTAGAGATTCAGTATCGGACCATGTACGATTCTTTACACGCTCTTTTATCTTTCACCGGTTGGACTCTTTTGCTTGGACTCGGGGTCATTCTCTTCCGAGTCTCCCAGGTCTTGGCAGGAAAAAAGAAGTCGAACGAATTCCCGGCCTGGATACAGCACGGTAGCGACTTTTATTGGAGACTAAACCGGGCACATTTGAATTGTCTGGAAAATCTTCCCGTCTTTGCCGTTCTGGTTTTTGCCGGAGCGATTTTGGATCCGGACCAAGCGATATTCGACCTGCTTGCCTGGATCGTTTTTGCAGCTAGGATCCTTCAGACTTGCGCCCATCTCAGCGGAGGAGGAGTTTGGCCGGTAAACGTACGATTTACGGGTTTTTTCCTCCAGTATGTCTCTTTCGGATCCATGCTCCTTCTTTTGCTGAAAAGCCTTCCTTAATATTAAAAAAATGATATATTTGTAGGATTCCGGTACGGTCGGCGACCCATTGTGGCATTGTTTCCGTTCCATGACGAAAAAGGACACCTGAGAAAGGTGTCCGGTGCGATTGAAAAAATCCACTTGACCGTCCTCCGATTTATGCGAATATTCTGATAAACATTTTTCCTATGGCTTCCAAGTTCGATTATCTCAGAAGGAATCTCTATGCGATGGCGGAGCTTTGCTTGGAGCAGATTCTGATCTTCGATGACGCGATCGAAAAGGAAAATCCGGACTTGGCCAAACAGATCATCGAGCGGGACGATCTGATCGATAACCTGGAAAAACAGAACGATAATCTTTCACAGAATGCGATTTTAGAAGCGATCGCGAATCGGAACCTCCTAGGAATGGACCAGGTGGACATTGAAGTCGTTCTAAAAAAAGATCCATTACGATTCGCTCTTTCGGCGATCCGGATCAACCGAAACCTGGAACGGATGGGAGACCAGATCGTAAATTGCGCCACCTGCTATCGGAGAGGGCTCTTGCCCAAGGGCTTTTTCCGCCAGGAGGAAATCCTGGACAAAATGATGTCCCGGGTTGTAACCTTAGTAGGAATGGCTGTGGAATCCCTAGTAGAGGAAAAGAATCGCTTTTACGGTTCCGTGCATACGGTGGAAGAGGAATTGAACAATCTCTGCAACGGCGCCTTTTTAAAATTCGTAATGGATTCCCGTCTGGACAAAAACCAATTCGCGGATTTGTACAGGATCATTTTGGGGATAGAACGGACGGGAGATTACGCGGTCAATATCGCAGAAGAGCTAGTTCGCCTAAACACCGGTATGGATATACGGCACCTGGCCGATCCGGTCCAAATCACGGAAAACGCCAAAACCTCTTCCCATTGAGAAAGTTTTCCTAGTTTTGAACGCGAGTGATACGGTTTTTGAATTTAGGGAATCGTTTCCCCTTGCTCCAGATAACTCGCAAGTTCCTCTTTTAATCCGTGGGGCAACTGCAATCCGGAACTTTCTATCCTTTCGTTATATTTGTTAAACGAAAATCTATGTCTGGAAGTCCCGAGGTAGGAACGCAAGGCTTCGGATCCCCATTCCAGAATTTCCTTGATGTATTCCTCGTTTTCCTCCAATTTTTCGCAATAAGGAATGAACAAGGGGCGGTTCACGGGGCGACCAATCGTCCTGTAAAACAGGAGCCTGCGTAAGACCTCGTGCTCCTTTAAGTGTCCCGATTCCAAGGCCTTCTCCACCATCCTAAGATTGATGCAATCCAGGAATTCCACCTTTAAATGCTCGTCTTTCAGACGTTTTCTAAGACTGGTTTTGATCTCCTCGGATTCGTACAGAAAATTCGGACAATACTCCGGACATTCATCCTTGTGCAGATCGCAGTAATGCAGAAGGATACAATCTATATCCGAGGAAGGTTCCACGATTCCGAAATTGATGGAACCCAAAATCTCCACCCCTGTACGAAATCCCTTGTCTTCCAATTCCTTCAACGCGATTCGGAACGCCTGCATTCTCTTCAAGGCTTCCTTCGTATCGTAATTACGATATTTGCTCTTTAACGCGATGTATTTTTCGATCAGGTACGTCATTAGAAGAGTTCTTTCAGGTAGCGGTTCATACCGAGGAGTACCACTTCCGGGATTTCGTGTCCACCAGGAAACGCCAGTAAATCCCCTTTCCAACCCGCTTCTTTTAACAAAGTTTCCAATCTCTTTGCGGCGGGATAACCTAGAACCGGATCGTTTCTTCCATGGCTTTGGAAAAAGGAAAATCCGGGAGTCGTCGCGGCCAAACCGGACCACCTGTCCCTATCTAATAAGGTCCCGGACAGGATTAGCAACCCTTTCGGTTTCTTTTCGGAACAAAGGAAAAGTTCGGTAGCGAGCATGGCTCCTTGGCTGAAGCCTCCCAAAACGATGCGGTCCATAGGAACTCCCAATCGTTCTATCATTTCCTCAGCCTTTGAGCGCGCTTCCGTCAAACCGTCCGGAGAACGATCGGAAAGATCCCTGGTTCCTCCGGCCACCATCGCCCTCTGTAACGCTTCCATGTCGATCGGAAACCAGGCTCTACCATAATAACCGGGCATAATCGGTATCTCCAGAATGCCGTTCGGAAAAAGGAAATTCGTTCCCTTGGGAACATCCAAATAAGAATAGAGGGGGAGAAGATCGTAAGCGTTGGCACCGTATCCGTGGAATAGGATCACGTACGGAGCTTCCGGATCGCCTTTTATCCAGGCAACTTGGACAGGCCCGATTTGGACCAGAGGAATCTGATCAGACATGATTCCTTTTTAGAAGAGGGCGATAAATTAGCAATAGTATAATATAGTAAGATCGACAGGAAAGAAGAACGAATGTTCAATACGACCGAACACCGTTTTCTCCTCGGAATATGCGATTGAATTTTCCTTGTCGAGAGAATAGGTTTAAGCGAAGTTAAACCAGAACAATCGTTCTACTTTCGTAAAAACAATCTAAATGAAACGTTTCCGAAGGCGGAAATAATTCTAAGTTATCAAGAGGATTCCGATGTCAAAACAATTCCAAGGCAAAGTCGCATTAGTAACCGGAGCCGCTTCCCCGAGAGGATTAGGACGGGCGATCGCAAATACGATCGCGAAAGAAGGCGGCGATATCGTCGTAGTGGATTTAAATCAGGAACATATCGTACAGGCGGCCGCCGAGATCTCGAAGGAATTCGGAGTCCAAGCTCTGGGCCTTTCCGCAAACGTGACCAAGCCGGAGGATTGCGACGCAGTGATTTCTGGCGTGAAGGATAAATTCGGCAAGTTAGACTTTCTCGTGAATAATGCGGGCGTACTCAAAGACAATCTCTTTATCCGGATGAGCGAACAGGAATTCGACTTTGTCATGGACGTGAATGCGAAAGGAGTATTTCTCATGACTAAGTCCGCCTCCAAACTTCTCTTAAAATCCTCTTCCGGAAGAATCGTAAACATATCTTCCCTCTCGGGATTGACCGGACAACCGGGACAGGCAAATTACTCCGCTTCCAAAGCGGCAGTCATCGCTCTGACCAAAGTGGCTGCGAGAGAATTCTCGGGTCGCGGAGTCCTAGTCAACGCAGTATGTCCGGGTTATGTTCAGACGGATATGACCGCTTCCTTACCGGAAGACGTGCAAAAAAAATTAACGGATCCCATGTTCATTCCTTTGAAAAGACCCGGAACCCAACAAGAAATCGCAAACGCCGTCGAATTCTTTTTATCCGACAAAGCTTCCTACATTACGGGAACGTATCTACGCGTAGACGGCGGTGCCGGAATAGGAATGTAATCCGAATCGGCAGTCGATGAAAACCTCAAAGTCGAACGTTCTTACAGGGAAAAAATGCGGATCCTGCGGATTTGAAACCGCAGAATCCGTCTCAACTTGTATCCTTTGCGGATCCGACACCTGGAAAGAATCGATTTTTAGCGGAAAAGGGAAAATTGATACCTACACGGTGGTGCAAGTCGGCTTCGGTCATCTTGCATCCAAAGCGCCTTACGTTCTTGTGGTCGTAGATCTACAGGAAGGAGCCAAAGCTTTAGGGATCCTAGAGGGGGAATTCGAAGGCAGACCGATAACAGAATCCGTACGTATCGATTTACCCGTGCAATTCGACAGGTTAGAGGAAAAAACAGGGCCCATCTTTAAGCCGGACGTTTCTGTGACAAAAAATTCCTTTGCTTCCGAATCAGAACGAGGAAAGATGGAATCCTGAAAAAGGAGAGATCCATGAAAAAAAGGGCTCTAGTAATTTCCGCCTCGGCCTCCATCTTTGCCTTGGCTTTGGTTTTGAACTGTGGTGATAAGAATGAATCCAAAAAAGAAGCAGCCGCTCCGACTACCGCAAGCGCTGCTCCGGCTTTAACCCCGGAATTGGAACAAGGAAAGGAAATCTTTGTCGCGAATTGCGCATCCTGTCATGGAGAAAAGGGAGCTGGAGACGGCCTTGCTGCGGCAAACCTGAATCCGAAACCTCGCAATTATAAAGCTCCAAGCAAAGAGTGGAAAAACGGTTCTACCGAAGCAGGCATTCTAAAAACGTTAAATAACGGAATCCCCGGCGGTACTATGGTTGCGTTCAAATATCTCGGCGACGAAAAACTCAAATTAGTCGCAAAATACGTAATCTACCTCTCTCAAAACTGATCGGGAGACGGGCGGGGCAATCCCGCCCTTTTCTTTTCTCCGGAGGGCTTTTCTTCTGGAACTTTTCCCCCCCTGATCGATTCTGGAACGGTGAACGGATTGCAAACTCCCCGCTGCCAGTCTTGCGGAACGGACAGAAATTCCTCCCTGACGAAAGTGATCAAAACTTATTCGAATTCGGCCTGGTTCCTCATCCTTTTCGGGATTTCCTCTAAACCGAAAGAGGTCCGCTTTCAATGCACCAAATGCGGCGAAATTTTCGATCAACTCTCTCCTCAGGAGTTAGAACACTATACCTGATTCTGGGCGGCAAAATGGCAGCCCGAACTTCCAAAAGCCGATGAAACGGGGTTGACTGTCGCTTGTGGAGAAGGTCTTTGTGATAAATAAGGCGTATGTCTGACGAATTCAAAATAACCGTGGACTTAGAGCCGTCCGTACCGGTTTTGCATATCTCCGGTGAAATCACTTCCGAAGCGGATGAAGATATTCTCGCTAAATATCATTCAATTCCCGAAATACGCAGAAATAGAGTGATCCTAAATTTCCACGGCACTTCTTATATCAATTCCGCCGGTTTGGCGACTCTGATCAGCTTGATCACAAAAGCCTCGGAATCCTCAGCTAAGATCGAATTCGCGGGGTTAAACGATCATTTTCGTAAAGTCATGGATATCGTCGGATTAACCGATTTCGTACTGATCCATAACACTTTGCAGGAAGCCTTAGGATAACGTTCGCGATAAATCCGGCGGAAAATCTTCCGTCGAACAAGGCATTCATTTTTTCTTAAATTCTAAATCCATCCCTTGGCCCGAAAATCGGCGATCACCGATTCAAGGTCCTTAGGAGTGTCCACGCTTAACGCAGCTTGCTTTGCGACATAGACTCCGATGGAATGACCCGCTTCCATAGCCCTCAACTGTTCCAGAGATTCGGATTCCTCCAAAGGACTCGCGGGCAGATCAGGATATCCCGTTAAAAAATCCCGATCATATGCATAAATCCCCAGATGGCGATATGCGGGAACCGTCTTCTTAAATTGGCTGGGAATCCTGGAGCGGGAAAAATAAAGCGCGCGACCGGATCGATCCATTACGACTTTTACTCGGTTCGGATCTCCGATCTCGGACTCCTCCAAAGGGACCGCGGCAGTCGTCATTTCCCAATTTTTCCGCTCTATTTTGAGCTTCGCGACTCCGTCGATCAGACCCGATTCGATTCCCGGCTCGTCTCCCTGGATATTGACGACGACTCCGAAATCCGGGAATCTTCCCGCCACTTCCCGGATTCGATCCGTACCGGAAGGATGGTCGGTCGCGGTCATGACCGCGTTTCCTCCGTTATCCAAAACGGTCATGAGGATCCGCTCGTCGTCGGTGGCGACGACGAGCTCGTCTATAAGAGACGACTTTAAGGAATTCTTATATGTCCAAAGGATCATCGGAATATCTCCGATGAGAGCCAAAGGTTTTCCGGGAAACCTGGAACTCCCGAACCTTGCAGGTATGACTCCTAAAACCTTGGGGGAAGACATCAGTTGACGATAAATTCCGTGAAATATACTTCCTGGATCTTACCCTCCGAGAGTATGTGGTTGATCTGCGCCTTGATTTCTTCCCGCAAATCAAGCTGGTCCTCCACATCTATCAGATCGTCTTTGGTCTTCCTTCCTACGATAAGATTGACCAAATCCCGCATCTGAGCGATCCGTTCCGCCAATTCGTTCGTGATCTTCGTATCATCCTTTGCGACGCCGAACGACAGTTTCATTTTTACGAAGTGGGTTTCTCCCTTATCGGCGGTGTTGATCCGGAATTCCTCCTGAAAGGCAAACGTTACCAGAGGAGGAGGAGGTTTGACCAACGAGACGTTCTTCATTTCGCGGAACGTACTAGTAGCGGCCTGTTTTGCCACGAACATGGATACGAGTACGACAATGATAATACCGAACACAGCTCCGGCGATGTAGATCAGCCATTTTATAAGCGGAGAAGAGCCGGCTCCGGCGTCCGCGGCGGGGACGCCGCCTTCTTCTTCGTCTATTTCGGGATCACCCATGGGTCACCTCTCCTTTTTCTCTTTTAAAATCCGCTTTCTGTGGAAGTTTCGGAGCCCGGTACCCGACTCTTCGGCAATCCGTAATTAGATTCGTGCGGTCCACGCTTCGTGGATTTTTCCGTTAAAATTACGATGTCTATCCTTCGATTAAAGGCTTTCGCCTCCGGAGTTCCTTCGTATTCCAAGGCCAAAGGACGATAGGATCCGAAACTGACAGCCTGCAACCAACTCGGATCCAATCTGCCGACTCCGACCATATAGTCCGTGGAATTGATGGCCCTGGCTCCCGCCAGATCCCAATTGTTCAGGTAGGCCCTTTCCTCACGGTTCGGATTCGCACCAGGGACGACGGCATCCGCGTCGCAATGTCCTTCCACTCTCACAAAGCGTTCCAGGTCCTTGATCAGACCGCTGGCCTTTTTTAACGTGGATTTGATCGGTTCGTTTAGGATCGCGGAACCTGGACCGAAATAATCCGCCCCCACTAAACTGATCACCAGTCCTCTCTCGTCTTCCGTCACACGTACTTTTCCGGCTTCGATTTCCGGTTTAAACAATTCGGTCGCGGTCTTCTTGGACTTGGAAAGCGCTTTTCCCGTAGTCATGGAAGGGAGGCTTTCTATATTCATTCCCATCTCTTCCAACTTGCCCTTGGAAAGGGTCTGGCCTCCGTCAAAAAAACCCGTCGTCGTTTTGAACGCGGAAAGTATGATCTGCATTTCGATCGCGTTCGTCTTACCGGTCTTATACAACATGATGAAAAAGCATAATAGCAGAGTCACCATGTCCCCGTAGGTAAGCATGTATTCGGGGATATTCTGAATGCATTCCGGACATTTTTGCTGCGCCATAGAATTTCCAACCTGAGAAGGGGTTTACCGCGAGGATCAATCCCCTTCGTCTTTCAACACTCCCCTTTCCGACGGAGGCAGGAAGCTCGCCAGTTTGTCCTTTACGATCCTGGGGTTGTCTCCCGACTGAATGGAAAGAGTTCCTTCTATCATGATTTGTTTAATTAACAATTCGTCTTCCGATTTACGGATCAATTTTTTCATGATGGGAATCGCGAACATGTTGGCTCCCATCGATCCGTAAAGAGTGGTGATCAAGGCAGCCGCCATCCCCGTTCCGATCGCGCTCGGATCTCCGGATCCGAGGTTCTTAAGCATCTGCACCAATCCGATCAAGGTTCCGATCATCCCGAAAGCCGGAGCCAATGCGCCCCAGTTTTCCCACCAGGCCTTTCCTTGCGAGTGACGGGAGGCGATGTTTCCCATTTCGGTTTCCATAATATTTCGGACGAGTTCCGGGTCTGTCCCGTCTACCACCAGAGTGATTCCTTTCCTAAGAAACTCCTCCGGAAGTTCGTTCACATCGTCTTCCAAAGCGAGGAGACCTTCTCGTCTCGCCTTTTCGGAAAAGGATACGAGCGTTTTGATCAATTCTACTAGGTCGCTTTTTTCCTCGCGAAACGCCTTACGGGTGATTTTTCCCACATCTAAGGTCGATTGCCAGGGAACAGCCATAATCGTACAGGCTGTCGCACCCCCGAACGTGATCAAAACGGAAGGTATGTCCACAATATCTATCGGGTTCAACCCGGCGGAAAGAATTCCGAAGGCGACAACGACTAATGCGGAACCGAGGCCTATGATCGATGCTATATCCATGATCGCTTAATCTACCTTCTTAAATTGGTCGGGAGAAGAGCCTACCGGAAAGACTAATATCCTCTTTTTGAACTCGATGATCTTTTCGATCACCTGCGGAACGCTCTCCTGAACCACGTATTTCCTATCGTTGAAAAGCGTGATCGTAGTATCTGGATTGGCTTCGATACATTCGATATGAGACGCGTTCAGGACGAATTCCGTCCCTTTTAAACGGTGCAGGGTTATCAATTTCCCTTCCTCGCACGGGAGTTCTTGTTCATAGAATCGACCATCCTGGAGATTTGGATAATGAATTTTTCCTCCGTAAAACGGTCCACGGAGGTTTGAAAATCCCGCGGCTTCCATGCCGAGGATATCGCCGTCAAAAGAGCCGAATTCAAAGATTCTACCGTTTGTTCTCGGAAAAACACCCCCGTTTTTTCCGGAACCACGGTTTCTAATGCTCCTCCTTTGCCGAAGGCAACAACTGGAGTGCAGTTCCCTTGGGCTTCGACGGGAGCGATTCCGAAATCTTCCATGCCTGGAAACACGAAGACCCTAGCTTTGGCCATATATTCCAAAACTTCCTTTCTAGGGCGATGGGGAAGAATTTCCACGTTTGGAGGCAGGATTTTGGCCAGATTTTTGTATTCCTGCCCGCTTCCGAGGATCTTTAAGGTCCTACCGTTTTTACGATAGGCCTCGATGGCCAAGTCGATCCTTTTGTAAGGCGCAAAGGCGGATACGATCAGATCAAAATCCTCCTTTTGCGTCTGTTTCACTTTAAAGCCCTTCGGCAGACAAGGCGGCGGGACCACCTTCGCTTCTCTTCTATAAAATTTCAGGATCCGTCGCGCGACAAAAGCGGAGTTTGCCAGAAAACGATCCACCCTTGCGGCAGAGACGGCATCCCAAGTCCTTAAATAATTGGAAACAGCCTGAAAGAGAAAAAACTTAAGCCCTTTTCTCGCGGGAAAATAATCGTAATACAGATCCCAAACGTAGCGCATAGGAGAATGCACGTAACTTATATGAATCGCATCCGGATCGCAAATCACTCCTTTGGCCACGCAATGAGAGGAGGAAAGTACGAGATCGTAACCTCGTAGATCCAAAGATTCTATGGCTGTCGGAAATAAAGGAAGATACCATCTGTATTTGGATTTAAAAGGAAGCCTGTCCGTAAACGCAGTGATGATCCTTCTGTTCTCTATCCTTTCGTTTAACTTTCCAGGTTCGTAAAATAGAGTAAACAGATCGGCTTCCGGATAGATTTTCAGAAGGGAATCCAAGACCACTTCTCCGCCCCGCATTCCGTTGAGCCAATCGTGGATTATTGCGACTTTCATAGATTTTCCATCGGCAGGAAATGCCGTCCTACCCGGCTTTTTCGGATCAGAGACGGTTGAAATAGAGATTGTCGGAGATGCTTCCGATCAAGGTGGTCCTCCGGTAGAGGTTGATCGAAAAAGGAACCGGAGCGGAACGTTCCAATTTGCGGTAACCTTCCGTATACCTTCTGGCATCGTCTCCGAACAAACGCATGTCCAACATGGTTTCGGCGATATTATCGTGAATGTCGTCCTCATTCAAAATTCTAGGAATACTCCCCCGATTGCCTTTGAGTTTTTCCGAGACTTCGAAAAGGTTTTTGAAAGTGAGGTGAATGTCCTTTTCGTTCTCCCTTATGATTCCCGTGGAGGCCGCAAAGAAATCGTCGTAATATTTTGCGGAAGGAGCAAAATCGGGAGCCCGTTCTTCCCCTTCCTTGTAGGTCGGTTTAAAAAAGCCCATTTTCGAATCCAACTCCGCGCTTCCCGGATCTATATCGATGGTCCTTCCGGAGAGAACGGTTTTCGTGCGAAAGCTGATATTGTAATTCGCGTACAGAGTAATCGGATCCGCTAAACGAATCGTGATCTCGACCGCCTTCTTTCGTAGAGGATCCAGGAAACGTCTGTCCGGTACGTCTTCGATCGGCACTACATCAACGTCCCGGACCAGTCCCTTCTCCACTCCCAAGACGCTGACGGAAGTCCCCGGCCGGATTCCTTGGGATTTCGGATAATAAATCTTAAGGGTATAAGGGTACAAGTCTTTCGTTCCCGCGCGCTCTAAAACGGATTGGTACAGAAGCAGGAAAAAAGAGAGAAAAAAGGCGAGGCCCAAATGAACGGGAGAAGGTGTGGGAAATTTCATCGATTCGGGATTTTTCCTCTCTAGACTCTATCGGTCTTTCGAATCGCACAACTAAAACCCGCTTCGAATCGGTGAAAATCGGCAGGAATCTGATCTTTCTTCCCGATATACGATCTAGAGGAAAGAAAAAGGTTCGAAGAAAGCACTATGAGACATAATCTAATTGACTTTCTGAAAGAATCCCTCCAGAAAAGAATAAGTTGGTGGCTCCTGGCTTTCCTTGGCTTTCTTGCCGCGTTTTTAGGGTGGGGCTGGCGGAAGGGTTCCCTCCCCCAAGAGCTGAACAAACTGATTCTAACCGGACACGAAACGCTAAAAACGGAAGAAATCGTTCAAATCATGGGAATCCAACCTGGAACTTCTTTCGAAAATTACGACTTGGGTCTGATGGAAACACGCTTAACGTCTCATCCTAGAATCAAAAAAGCCAGGCTCCAAAAAAAGTCCGAAGACCAATTGCTGGTGGAAATTACGGAAAGAAAACCGGCTTATCTCGTCAACTCTGACGGTCACCTATTCGAAATCGATTCCGAGTTGAAAGTGCTTTCCAAGGACGACGTCAGAACTCCCGGCCTAACGATCCTCTCTGGTACGTTTCCTAGAGAAGCGGGGTCCATGAGCGGGGCCGCGTTTCGGGATTTGTATACCTCCGTCGAAAATGCGTTCCGTGCTTACCCGGCTCTACGGACTCGAGTATCCGAGATATCCCTACATGAAGACGGAGAAATTTTCGTTTATACGGATTCCCCCATACCCGTCCGAGTACAGGTAGGCACCTTATTCCAAATCGAACAGGTCCGTAAATTGTATGCGGCTCTCGCGTATCTCGAGAAGGAAAAGATCAGACCCAAACTAGTGGACATCCGCGGAGAGGACGCGGTCTATCATTAAGCGAATGGAAGGCTCAGAAAGAACAATCGTCGCCCTGGATCTCGGAACTTCCCTCACGAAAGTGGTAGTAGGCCGACCTGTATCGGAATACGAAACCGAAATCGTAGGTACCGGCGCCTTCCCTTCCTCCGGAATCAAAAACGGATCGATCGTGAATATAGAAGCGACCACCCGTTCCATTGTGGAAGCGGTCAGCGAAGCCGAATTGATGTGCGGACAGGAAATCTCTGCTATAGTCGTAAACGTGACCGGAAAATCCCTGAGGGCGGACAATTCCAAGGGAGTGGTGGCGATTACGAATCGAGATCGAGCGGTGGCGGAGCCGGATGTGGTGCGGGTCATAGAAGCAGCGCAGGCGATCCGGGTTCCTGCGGACCAGGAAATCATACACGTACTCTCCAAAGAATTCTCGGTGGATGATCAGACTTCCATTAAAGATCCGATCGGAATGACCGGAGTCCGCCTCGAAGCCGAAGTCCATATCGTGACCGCGGGAATCACCGCGCTTCATAACCTGGATAAATGTGTGGAAGCCGCCGGCTTGGTCGAAGAAGCCCGGGTATTGTCCAGCCTGGCCTCTTCCGAAGCGGTGTTAACCTCGGGAGAAAAGGATTTGGGCACGGCGGTGCTGGATATAGGCGCCGGGATCTGCGATCTGATCGTTTATATGGACGGGGGAATCGCTTATTCGGCCATTATTCCTTTCGGCGGGTCCAACGTGACTTCGGACCTTTCCATAGGCCTGAAAACCACGCTCGAAACCGCAGAAATATTAAAAAAACGTTATGGTCATTGCGCTCTTCAGGAAATGGATCCGACGGAAACCGTGGAAATTCCTCCGATCAGCGGTAGACCCGCCCGATCCGTGCTACGAGAAGAATTGGTGAACATCATCGAACCTAGAATGCGCGAAATCTTCGAGATGGTGGATGCTGAGCTGGTCAAGTCCGGCAAAAAATCCTTCCTCGCGGGAGGGGTCATTCTCACGGGAGGCGGAAGTCTTTTAGAAGGGATAGAGTTCTTGGCCGAAGACGTTTTTCACCTAACCGTTACGCGGGCTCGCCCGGCAGGACTGACCGGAATTGCCGAAAGAGTTTCTTCCCCGGAATTTTCCACGGCGATAGGTCTGATCAAATACGCGTCCCGTCTAGGCGAGATGGAACAGAAATCCCAGGACAGAGCGGAATCCTGGGGAAAAAAGATCCGGAGATGGATCGAAGAGAATTTATAACTTAGCGTTCTTGCCGAGCTCCGTTCGGTCCCGAGGAAGGTGTGATATGTTGCGTTTCGAAGAAGAAGCAGAAAAGACAAGCCCTGCGATCATCAAAGTGCTGGGTATAGGCGGAGGCGGCATGAACGCAGTCTCTAGGATGCTCCACTCCAGCCTACGCGGGGTAGAATACGTCATTATGAACACGGACGAGCAGGTATTAAGGCGTTCCGAATTGGAGAATAAGATCGCCTTAGGAGCCAGAGTGACCCGCGGAATGGGAGCGGGAGGGGATCCGGAATTGGGGGCTAAGGCGGCGGAAGAGGACAAGGAAAAGATCCAAGCCGCAATCCAAGGAGCCGATATGGTCTTCGTGACCGCGGGTATGGGAGGAGGAACCGGCACGGGAGCTGCTCCGATCGTCGCAAAAATCGCGAAAGAGATGAAATGCCTCGTGGTAGGAGTCGTGACGATTCCGTTTTCCTTCGAAGGAAGACGACGAATGGAGTTCGCTAAAAACGGAATCGACCACCTTCGTAGCTATGTGGATACTCTTATCCTCGTAAATAACGAATCGATTTTCCAAGTGGTGGATCGCGCGACCCCCATCGACCAAGCCTTCCGAGTGATCGACGACATACTTCTGAACGCCGTCCGAGGAATCAGCGATATCGTAAACAATCCTGGAATCATCAATGTGGACTTTGCCGATGTGAAAGTCATCATGAAGGACACCGGCGATGCGATCATGGGAGTCGGAGAAGGGAGCGGAGAAAACAAAGTTTCCGAAGCGGTCAATTACGCGATCGATAACACTTTGTTGGATTCGCGTTCCATCGCGGGAGCGACCTCCTTATTGATCAACGTGACAGGGGGATCGGACCTTACGATCTCAGACTGGAACGAAGTATCTCAGATCATCACTTCCCAAGTCGATCCGAACGCGAATATCATAGTCGGACTGACGGAGGATTCGGAATTAGAAAATCGAATCCGAGTGACCGTGATCGCCACCGGTTTCAACAAACGTCCCGCGAATCATAGCTTAGGCACCTCGATGCGGCAACCGACCAGCTCGCCCCTTCGCAAAGCGGTGGGAATGGAGCAGCCCTCTCCGGAAGAACCTCGTCCTTCCCTGCGGTCGGAGCCTGAGCGAGTCGTCATGGATCCGGAAACCTACCGCTCCTTAAAAGCCCGGTCCGGTCAATCTTCTCCACGAGAAGATTACGATATTCCGGCATTCTTAAGAAGAAGCGACAGAAACAAACAATAACTACGGATTATTCCTTGTCCGAATCGGCTGCGGAAGCGGCCGTCTTACCGAGGCCTCTGAGATATTTCTCTTTTTTTACGTTCAACTTCGCTGCGGATTCGTAAAGCTCGGAAGCTTTTTCGAAATCGCCGCGGGAAAAATAATAAGTGGCAAGGTTTGCCTTTGCCGCCCAACATTTGCCCGAGGCTTTCGCGTCCGCTTTTTCCCAAGCGGATTTTGCCCTTAGAAAGCTGGGAGTTTCTCCCTTGATTTCGAGGTAGCCTTCCTCCAGATAAGAAGCTACCTCCGGATCCTCATCTTCGGTAAAGATCCGGATTTTTTCGGTCGCAATTTTCGGCGATAATCTCGCTTCCAATTCGGGAATGGATTCCGTAAGCGCTTGGGAAAGAGAGTCCAACATTGCCGGACAGGAAACCGCTCCCGGACTATTATAGATCGTCGACGCTTTGGAAATCGTCACGCTCTTGGACTCTCCGGTATCGATTCTCACTAAAGTCGCCTCTATCGGCAAAATGATTTTACGGACACCCGTCATCTTCATGATGGGATCGCTAGTCTGAACCGGATGCGGCGAAGGTGTATAGGATCGGTATCTTCCTCCGTGCTTCGATTTGGAATTGGCCGATGCGGCCACTTGCAGGACTAAAATTCCGATCGCCCAATAATCGGGACGCAATTCCTCGGAACATTCGGAAACCGGCTTGGCCACATTGATGTACAGGAGGGCCTCCGCTCCGGAAAGTTCCCCGAATTTCGTCCGATTTTCCGTAATACCGGTCAATGACAGGCTTATTTCGTTTCCCAAATCAGGCTGTTTGCTTAAATCGATCATCTTAAAATAGGAATCTTCCGAAAACGCTTCGAAAATCTTGGCAGGAACGATCCGAATAAACGCCTGGCTTGCATCAAGATCCGAACCCCAAATCTCTTCCGTAGGTTTTTCCACGGACAACCCGACTACGCGCACCCCTTTCAGAAAATGACGGAGTTCCCTTCCTTCGGGAGTCTTCGGATAAAAGGGATATTCAACTTCCAGCCTTTGACAGGATAGCCACGCGATGAGTCCTATAAGAAAAAATACGATTCTATTCTTCATCTTCTCGGATCCGGTTCGGAGGATTGCCGTTCGTATATTATTTTTCCAGAATCTTTCTGAATTCCTTTCTTTCCTTCCCTACCTGGGATATGAACGTAGCGATCGCGAAGAAGAAAGCGAAGCCGAGGAAAAAGAAGGGTAAAATCGAAGATTGTTCTTTCGAAACGTTATTCTGAACCAGAAGTCCGAAAGAGACGACCACAGCCAAAGCGGCAGGGACGGTAAGCAGGGATCCGATGTTCGAAAAGACGCGGAAACGGACCGTGTTCCCTTCCCGTTCCAATCTACCGTAAGACCAGAACCAGCTACGTAATTTCTGAAGGCTCGACGCATTTTGAAAAAGGATTTTTTGGCCGGCTTCTTTGATCCGGTATCCGCCGGCTTCCAATTTACGGATGGCGGCTGCCAGATCTATCTCCGGAGAAAAATTTCCCTTCATGATGGAGGGAAAATAGTTTCGGTTTTCCGAAAACCCGAAACCTTCCTTTCTCTTTCTCTCGCGGATCGAAAACAAAAAAACAAGGATAAAGATTCCGAACGGAATCGAAGCTACTGCAATCGAATAAGGGTTCATTGACTTCCTTCTAAAAGAATTAAATTCCGTTCTTGACGGATTGGAAAGCAAAAAGCAATTCTCGGGAAATATCTTCCGCCGTCTTGAGATACTTCCCGGAAGCCCCTTCCGTACCGTCCGAAGATTTCGGATCCTCGTACGGAAGACTGATGCGAACTTCGGCACCCGAAATGTACGGACAAGCCTGATCGGCGGAGGAGCAGACCATAATCGCGATCAACTCTCCGTGCGGATTCGGAGGATCCGAATATTTTTTGGAAAATATCGTCATCGAGGAGGTTCCGTCCGCCCATCGAATGGAGTATTTCGGATTTTTTGGGGGCCCCTCGTTGTCCGATCGGAATCCGATCTTTTCCAAGGTTTCCAACACGCTCGGATGAACGGCTGAAATCTCCGTCCCGCCCGAAAACGATTTGATCCCGGGAATTCCCAAATATTGGGGAATGGAAGCCCCGAAGACCTGGGAAAACTGACTTCTTCTCGAATTTTGCGTACAAACGAACAAAAGGTTGGAACGACTTCGTTTATCAAAAGAATCTAAAACGCCTTTTGCCAGCGAATTTAGCGCATCCTTTCTTTCTGAGGAAATGGAATCGAATTCCTCTTTTCTTTTATCAAAAAAGGTGCGCAGAGTCGGAAATAATGGGGACATGCGTGGAGAGTCTAGGTTCTTTTTTCGCGGTTGCAAGCTAGTTTTGCCGGAAAGAGAGAACGATCGGATTCGTCGAATGCGAAATTCCGAAGAGCCGAAAATCTATACGGATATTCCGTAGAACTTACGCGCGTTCTTCGAAAGGACCTTAGCTAGCATGTCTCCCTCGAAAGTTTCCCGGATTAGATTTAAGTCATTGTCTGAAAATGGAACCGGAGCACGAGTGCAAGGAAGGTCGGTACCGAAAAGGAGGCTATCAGGATTTACTCCCGCGATCTTTACTAACACGGGCTGCACTTCGAAATCCAACCTTCCGAAACCGGTGGCTTTGATCCGGACTCCTTTTTCCGCCAACCTAAGGATAATCGGCAACCCTTCCTTGGAGAGTCCGACGTGATCTATGGAAACTTTCGGGAGAGAAAAAAGTACCTCCGCGAGAAAATCGTCGATCTCCTTTGCGTCGATATATAGTTCCACGTGCCAAGCAGCTAGGTCGTATACTCTGACGGCAAGTTCCTTGATTCTGGACAATTCTTCCGAGCCACCGCGCCTAACGTTAAAACGAACTCCCCTCACACCGGCGTCGGATAGGGCAAGAATTTCCTCGTCGGTAGCCGAGGCGGGAAGTTGCGTGACTCCTACGAACGTTTTCCCTAAGATCGACAATGCCTCCAGCAAATACGATTGGTCGAAGGCTTGGAAAGAACCGGACACAACGGCGCCTCCGCCTATTCCGAGAGGTTCCGCTTTCGCCTTATAATCGGCGACAGTGAACGGCTCCGGTAAAAACCCTTGATTCGGCACCAAAGGGAACCTAGGGTCTATGATGTGAAAATGAGAGTCGAACAAGGACATACCTTAGTATAGCCCGATCCGAAAAAGAGGTCAAGAGATATGGAACATTCGAAATTCGGGATAAACCGATCCTCATTTTCCGTTAGACCTCGCAAAAAGAGGAGAATCGCCTCAATAGGAAAACGAAAGATAGAAAGATAAGAACCCTATCAAAAGGCAAAGCGGAGAATAAATTCTCGAATCCCAATACGCGAACTTCGTGCCTTTTACTTTCTTAAAGAAACCTACGTATCGAAACTCTCCGATCGACCTCAATACGAAGACCGCCCCCACCAGAATCAGACCTACGCGATGCGCCCTATGTCCTAGTGGAGAAGGATAAATTTGGGAGAAACCCAATACCCACGCCGCCGTGAACCAGAAGGCCAGGCCGATGACGAACGTGGAAAATACTCCCGGGAGAAACGCAGGACGTCCTTCCAGCTCTAGTTGAGGAATGGCCGAATCCGAACCCCAATTTCCTCCGAAGCTCCAATAAAAATGCATACTTCCTAAAAACACGAAGATAGCAACTAGTATAGAGGTAATCCAATCCTGCATGAGCGAAGCATATCCTACCCCCCGGTAATTTCGAGAATTTTTCCGTTTACTTGGGTTCGAATTCTCCTGCCTTCCAAGTCCCCTTGCGTAAAACCGTTCCGTCGGAATCCGTCAAGGTTCCTTCCCCGTCGCGTTTGTTCGCCTTCCAGGACCCTACATATTTGGAGCCGTCCATGTACAAGTACGTCCCCTGTCCGTCCTTGTGCCCGCGCAACCAGGTTCCTTCATAGGATTCCCCCGATTCCAATACGAGTTTTCCTTTCCCATCCGCCAATCCCTCCTTGAAATTCCCTTCATAACGGTACCGGC
Organism: Leptospira fletcheri; assembly: GCF_004769195.1. Classification (NCBI taxonomy): domain Bacteria; kingdom Pseudomonadati; phylum Spirochaetota; class Leptospiria; order Leptospirales; family Leptospiraceae; genus Leptospira; species Leptospira fletcheri. The sequence continues at coordinate 871,547 of NZ_RQET01000004.1, read as the reverse complement.
CGGGAAGATATTTCGTTCCTTTCCCGTCCCGACAGTTACCTTCTATACAGCGGGGAGAAAACATAAAATAGGCTGTAGCCGCAGCCAGTAAAACCAAGAGAAACGGAAATAACCCTTTTTGCATCGAATCCAATCTACAGTTTATTCAAATTGCGTTAAATATAAGAATAGAATGCTGAAAATTCATCGGTTCAATCGGATTTCTTGGAGCGAAAAATCTTCAAGGGAGCGATCGCCAGAATCCCCAAAGGGATCAGAACCAGGAAAGCGAAAGATCTTGCAAACCCTCCGTTGAAAGTCTCCGGGACCGGTCCGGAATCCGATTTTCCTATATAAAGATCGAACCGAACGATATCGCAAAGTCCGTAATTGGAAAAACTGGAGTAATAGAGGTAAACGGGAATGTGAGCGACATAGAAATAGAGTCCAAGCGAAGCAGGAACGCAAGCAAGGAAGAAACTCAATCTTCCCGCAGTGGGGGTTCCTAAAACCATCGCCAAAAGATAAAACAAAGCGATCAGATAGGATATTTCGGTGCCGAGTAAAAACAGCGAATAATCTCCGTCCAGACAAGGACCCGACTCGGCAAGAGGCAAAGTCATTGGAATTAAAAGGGAAAGCAGCACCCCGAACCAAAATAGGATTTTTTTCATCTAACTCCGAACGACGGAAATCTTTTTATCGATCCGATTTCGTTGATTATTTAAATTGTTTTCTTTGCCGCGGGAAGAATCATTTTTTCCAACTCCCTTCTCGGGCTGAAAAATTTATAGCCGCTTTTACCGATACGAACGAGCATCTGCACCTTTTCTCCCGACTTTAAACCTACGATCGTTTCGAATTCCTTCCGAAGAGAATCCATCTGATGGTATTCCTGCAGGATCTGGCTTAAAGGATGCATGACGTAGCCGTTCTTGGTCGCGGCGAGTTGCAACCTGGCATAATCCCTTCCCGCAAGAACCCAGTCCAAGAACCGATTCTGTTTTGTGACTAGATAAAGGAATCCCTTGGAACTTTCCACCTGATCGGCAAACATACCCAAGCCCGCGGACCGATTGCTTTCGGAATGCCAACTTTCTTTTCCCGGAGACAAAAAGAAATTTCGAACGAAAAAATACTTCAAACCGGACACTCCGGAACCTCGAAGAGAAAGTCCATCCCGTTCCCGATTGATCTCTTCGTCGTTATATCGGAACCAAACCCTGGATTCTTCGTATGTTTGGTACGTATTCGTTTCGACTTCCATCGCGGAATAGACGGCTTGTTTCACTTTCGGAAAGTCGGAGACCCCCATCAGAAAAGCGCGGGAAAAATTCGGTTTCGCGTCTTGCAAAAGAGCCGAAAATTCGGTTTCATTCAGAACGTCGCCGTGATACTCTCCCCGCACCGTTGCCCTTCGAGGAATGAACTCGGCCAAAGGATCCGCCGGAATACCGGAGTTCGGGAGCAAGCGAATCTTTGCGACCGGTTTCTTTCCGATATCCTTCGTCTCGTATTTTCCTTTAGGAAACATTTCAATCTCCGCTTTAAAGCCCAGTCGTGTGGAACCGATTGCGAGCGTTTCCAAAAAGGTTCCCTGTCCGATATGGATCTGTCTCGTCGGCGGATCCGTGTCCAAGAGTAAACGGTTTTCGTCCACATAAAGATTGGCCGAGAGGTCGTCCAAGATTTCGAATTTCCAGGGCTGGACATTGTGCGGATTCGGGGCGGTGATTCCCACGTTCAATGCCTTTAAAATCGGCCGGTTGTATTTCATCGATTCCGAATTGGCGTAGGGATCGCTTCCTTTCGGTCCGAAATTTCTGTCCGTAACGGCAGAACAAGCCTCTAAGAATTCGGAAACTGTCAATACGGTTCCGACACCGATCGCGCGTTTTAAAAAGGATCTGCGGGAAAAAGAATCCATTCTCGAAAAATAACTTCCGATCCAGAGAGGTCAACGAATATCGTTTTCCGTAACGGAGCTTTCCGTCCGCTAATTCATTGACAATACGCAGGTACTGAGTTTCCATTTATTCGTGGATCGAAACCGTCTCGCCTTAGCCGTAACATTTGTAATAACCGTCCTCGCCGTATTCGTAGGACTCATCAATCTACTCTCCAGTCTCAGCCCGTCCAAGCTCTCTCGAATCGAAGGAAGTTCGGGTTTCGGCACGGAGCGGATCGGAGCGGCCCTGATCAAAATCGAAGGAGAAATCCACTCCGGACAATCCGGTTACGATAGCGCAGGAGCTCAAACTATTCTGGAACAGTTACGTTCCATAGAAAGCGACCCGAATATCGTCGGGATTCTTTTGGAAGTGAATTCTCCCGGAGGAAGCGTAGGTGCCTCCCAAGAGATTTACAGAGAATTAATGTATCTTCGAAAAGAAAAAAATAAGAAGATCGTCGTTTCGATGAAGGACATCGCCGCCTCGGGAGGGTATTACATCTCCGCGGCCGCCGACAAAATATTCGCGTTAGGCGGAACCCTTACGGGATCCATAGGCGTGATCGCGATCGCCCCGAATATAAAAGGACTGCTGGACCGGTACGGAGTAAAGGTAAAAACATACAAAGAGGGAAAATACAAGGACTCGCTTTCCCTGTTTCGGGATAGTACTGCGGAAGAGGACGCAATCATTCAAAAAATGTTGGCGGATACCTATGAGGAGTTCATCGAGGACGTTTCCAAAGGAAGAAACCAAACGGTAAAATTCGTGTCCTCTCTCGCGGAAGGAAGAGTTTATTCCGGACAGGACGCGTTCCGAAATAAATTAGTCGACGATATCGGCGGCCGCAGAGAAGCCCTATCCGAACTTTCCAAACTTTGTAACTACGACGGAATCCTGCCCTTGTACGAGGAAGAGCCAAATCCCTGGGACAGATTCTTTCATCTATTACAGGCAAAAGCGGGAGTATTTTCGGGGGAGAAGATCCTTTTACAGGAGCTGAAACGTTCCCCCGTTCTCGTGCTATATCCTCAGGCAATGGCGTGGTAGAATCGGATGCTCAAGGTATATTATACTAAGTTTATAAATCTTTTGGATGCGACTTTATTCGAACCGTTCCGTCTGGAAAGTGCCCTATCGGAATCGGAACCTAGGTTCTTAAAATTGGTTACGAGTGTCCTTCTCTTTTTGGCCGCATTGAGCGCTTCGGTCGCATTTGTGATCGTATGTCCTCCTTATACGAAACGAAGCATAGGCTTGTTAGGAACCGGATTTTTGGGACACCTTGCCTTCTTTTCCCTGCTTCCTTATCCTTTAGCGTTCGTGTTGGACGGACTTGCCCAGAGAAAGGATAGAAAAAGCAACTCCAAAGTGATGTTCCTGCTCGTAAAGATATCGATGGTGGTATTTCTTTCCGCCGGAGCGTGGGCGATCCTTTTTACCCAGTTCGGCCTCTCCGGAGTTTGGGGAATCTCCATCCTCTATCTGATCCATTACGGCCTTTTTATCCTAGTCTCCATCCGCGGAACGATGTATCTTTACGATTTGAAGTTTAAGGATGCGCTTTCCTTTAATCTAAGCACGTTTTTGATCTCTATCTTCTTTCCGTTAGCAATGTATTTCGCCTTAGCTTCCTCCTTCGGACCCGCACTACAATGAAACCGGAGAATTTTCGATTTTTATAATGAATATCCTAATCACGAATGACGACGGAATCTCCTCTCAGGGCATATTGGCGCTCGAGAAGGTTCTAAGCAAGGAACACGACACGTTCCTGATCGCTCCGTTAAAGGAAAAATCCGCAAAGTCCATGGCTCTGAGCATTTACGACTCCCTGCGGGTGGAAAAGATCAACTCCAACCACTATATAGTGGACGGATACCCGGTGGATTGCGTGAATATCGGAATCCACGGACGTATTTTTCCTAAGATAGATCTGGTAATCTCCGGAATCAATCGCGGCGTGAACATGGGATACGACGTGCATTATTCCGGAACTGTCGGCGCTGCAAGGCACGCGGCTATCCATAATATCCGCGGTATGGCCGTCAGCTCGGGAAATTCGGATAAGCACTACGATTATATGCCGGAAGCCGAACTCGTTCGGGATATGATCCGCCTCTGGAAGGATGACATGAAATCGGGAACCGTTTACAACGTCAACATTCCCGCAAAATTCCGGCATTCTACGGAAGACGTGGAGATCGTCCGCTTAGGCAAGAGGACCTATGTGGATACCTATCATTCTACTCCGATTATCGGGGACATCGCCGAGTTCTATCTAGGCGGTTCGGATCTAGGTTTTATACCTGAGCCAGATACTGATTTCGAAGCCTTTTATAAGGATAAGGTGACTCTTACTCCCCTAAGTTTGGATCAGACGGATTCGGATGGATTAGCAGAATTTAAGCGTAGTATCGGACTCCATTCTCATTAACGGATTCCCTCTTGGAAAAGAAAAACCCCTCAAGGCAGATTCCCACAAAGCGCAGGATCTACTCCGAGATCTTAAAGGAGAACTATACGTTCGCCCTTACCTTGATCGACAGGGAATTGGCGGAACACGGAAAAGATCCGGAACTACTATATAACTTCGCCATCTGCTGTTCCCGAACCGCGAATCACAAAAAATGCATATCGGTTTTGGAGGAACTCCTGGAGGAATTTCCCCGGTTTTCCGAAAGGGACAACGCCTTTCGATTGATCATCTTTTCCCTAATCAACGTCGGAAAATACGGGGAAGCGATCCAAAAGACGGACGAAAGGTTGAAACTGGCGGTGGACGATATCATGTTGCTTTCTCTCAAGGCGGCAGCCCAGGAAAAATCCGGAGACGTCAAATCGGCGATAGAGACTCATCTCCGAATCCTTCGTCTCCGACCGGATCACAGGAACAGCTTAAATTCGGCAGCCTACTTGCTTGTGGAAGGAAGGGATCCGAATCCGGAGGAACTGCGAACCGCCACCGAAAATATAAAACGCGCCGTTCAATTGGATCCGGACAACCCGGCGTATCTGGATTCGCTGGGAGTGCTTCTTTCCAAATTAGGAAAAGAAAAAGAGGCAAGAACGGCGTTCGAAAAGGCCCTGCGTAGATCGCCCGCCCAAGATACGATTTTGGAACATCTCAAAAAACTGACTCGAAGCTCCGAACAAGGGACTTGACACTGCGGCTTTCCACGAAATCATGGACGTCGATCCGGGATGTAGCGCAGTGGTAGCGCATCTGTTTTGGGAACAGAGGGTCGCTGGTTCAAATCCAGTCATCCCGAATTTTGGGATTTTGACTCGATAGCTCAGCTGGATAGAGCAACTGCCTTCTAAGCAGTCGGTCGGGGGTTCGAATCCCTCTCGGGTCACTCACACGGTGAGCGTAGCTCAGTTGGTAGAGCTCCAGATTGTGGTTCTGGCTGTCGCGGGTTCGAGCCCCGTCGTTCACCCCAATTTCTTTTACTTATGAAAATTCAATCCGTGGGCTCGAAGCGAGAGCTTGGGAGCATTCTTAGCGATCCATAGAGAGCGTAAAAGAATGCGACCGAGGCACAGGAAGTGCCGAGGCAAGCTCGAGACGCCGTGGAGCTAAGTTTGCCACGAAGGCAAACTGCGTAACGGCGAGCCCCGTCGTTCACCCCATCCTTTTTTCATTCCAAAATCTAGTGCTTCGGACTGTCTTTGTCCACCTTTGTGGACGCCACTTGGCCGAGGCAATATCCTTCCGCGCTGCCCCCTGCCGCAAAATAGTCCGAGCGATTCTTTACGGCAAAACAATCGTTTCCGTAAGTATGCATGCAGGATTTGGTTTGTGTCACACAGAAAAAATAACTGCTTACTGGATCGTATTCGTTCCCTTTCTTTTTGCCCTGGATTTGGTCCCGATCGTTTTGCGTGCATCCTAGCGTAATATAGAGGAAAATAAAAACCGAAGAAAAAATCGAAATCTTCTCGCTACCGAAAATGTTATTCACTCTCAGTATTAGTCGAAAAAAAAGGAAAAAACAAGCAGCCGATTTTCTTACGTTATCGAAGAAAAAAGCCCCCGCCTCTACTCAGATACTCTGATCTCTCGGATACACGCTTCTGGACCCATACCCTGGAATGTCCCTTCTACAGACCAGATAAAAATTCCTTTCGGATATTGGTCGGCTTCGACCGGTTCGAATTTTCGAGAGAGAGGGAACCGAAACTCTTCGGATTCGCTAAAATCGAGAGTTTTGGAAAGGATAACGATATCGTCGGGTAGCCGGGATTCCTTATCCACGTTAATCGCTTCCCGCAATAAGATTTTAAAATCCAGTTTCGGAGCTTTTCGGGAACAAGCTAAGATTCTGATTTCCTTCCAGCCGGAGGGAATGTAAGTTCCGTTCTTCAACCTATGAGTCAGTCGGAGTTCCGCGTCAAAATCCATGGCGCGGGAGGAAGAACGCAATTTCTTCCATTCCGTCGAATCTTTTCCATCTGCCAGATAAAACGCTTGGGACGATCGGTCGTCCAAATAAGAATCCGTGAAATCGAAACGTAAAAAAGGAGGTTCCGATTTGTATTCGTCGATTTTCGGCTGAGTGATCGAATACAAATAGTAATTCGCCGTTAGCAAAGCGGCGGGAAAAGCAATCGCAAAAATTTTCGGTCCGATGGCGAATTTCATTCTCGGCTCTCCCGTTCATCTTCCGGAAGTTTCCGATTCCGAGCAACCAGGATTTCCTTTCTTCTTGTCTCCCGAAATGCGGTGTCATATTATGCTCCGAACAGGTTCGGAAAAAAGTTTTTTAGATTTTCCGGAAATCGCAAAGTGGGCGGAATCAAATCTATGCGAATCGGAATTTCCGGAGGAACCGGACTCATCGGATCCTTGTTAGCGCTGCGTCTCAAAGCGGAAGGCCATAAGGTCCGGATTTTTAGCCGGAGCGGCAAACTTCCCTATCGCCTGCAAAGATCTTCCGAATGGGACGTCCGGATCGGAAACGGTCCGAGTCCAGCGGACCTATCGGGCCTCGATGTTCTGATCAATTTTGCAGGAGAACCCATCGCGGGAGTGAGATGGACGGACGAAGTCCGGCAAAAAATCCGAACTTCCAGAATAGAAAGCACAAGAACCATTGTGGATCGGATCTCCGCCTTGGGAGATTCCGGCCCTAAAGCGCTATTCAATGCTTCCGCAGTCGGAATCTACGGTTCGTACGAATCTTCTACTCCGCCTTTTACGGAAAGCACCCCTCCCGCCGAGGACGAGCTGGGAAGGTTATGCTCGGACTGGGAAGCCGAGGCGCTTCGTGCGGAGTCCTTCGGAATTCGGACCGTTTTACTGAGAACCGGAGTGGTTCTTTCCACAGAGGGGGGCGCTTTGGCGACGATGCTTCCTGCCTTCCGTCTATTTGCCGGCGGACCGATCGGATCCGGTCACCAAATTCTTTCCTGGATTCATATCGAAGACCAACTTGCAGCAATCCTTTTCCTTTTACGACGGGAAGAAGCCAAGGGCGCATTCAATTTGGTTTCTCCGGAACCCGTTTCCAACGAGCAATTCAGCAAAACCCTTGGACAGGTTTTGAACCGACCTTCCTTTACCCGGGTCCCTGCTTTTGCGTTAAAACTTGCGTTTGGAGACGGCGCTCTGGTCGCCACCCACGGGCAAAGAGTGCTTCCGAAACGACTTTCGGACCTTGGATACAAGTTTCGGTATCCGAATTTGGAAGGAGCTCTCCGCAGTTTACTAGGCTGATTCAGAGAGAGTTTTCATTTTCTTCCGGTTTTTTTCCGAAAAATCAGAATTTGCTCCCTTCCGTTTAGAAACATTCTAAGTCTAACTGGTATGGAAAACACAACATTGCCTGGTTCTTTTGACGAACTGATCAGCACTCACGACAAACCGGTTCTTGTGGATTTTTGGGCTACTTGGTGCGGCCCTTGTAAAATGGTGGCTCCCGAACTGGAAAAATTCGCCCAAGCCCACAAAGGACAGTTGACTGTCGTAAAAGTGGACATTGACGAAAAACCGGAGATCGCCCAAAAATACGGTATTCTCTCTGTGCCGACCCTGATGCTTTTTAAGTCGGGTCAAATCGCGGAAAAAGTGATAGGCGCCATTCCTCAGGCTCAGATGGAAAAAGTCTTCGGACCTAAACTTGCCTAAGAGATTTTGTAGAAGGCTCGAAAGCGAATTTCGAAACGAAAACGATTTGCGGCTCCGAGTCGTTCGAAAGAACGCGGAGCCTTTTCGTTTCGGGACTTACCACTCTACGATTTTCGTTATCTCTTCCTGTTCCAGTTTCATCGTTTCATAATCGCCTTTCGCTTCGGGAAGAGTGCGGTACAGATAGCCGGCAAATCCTTTCGCAAACGAATCGAATAAGGAGGATCGATTCCCCTCTTTACGATCATGGACGGCCTGTTCCAGAAATTCCGACAACCCCAGAGCACCGAAGGCCAAGTCGGACAGATCCACTCGATAAGTTTCTTTCCATTCTCTAGGCTTCTCTTCCAAATCTTTGGCCCAGCGGGAAAGAAGAGTTTTTCCGAGTTCCGCGACCGACTTCAATTCACCGTATTTTTCGGCCTCTTCGAAATTCTTTCCCACTTCCAGGATGAAAGAATCGCGAATCTTAGCGCGATTCATTGCGCCTAACGCGTGATCGGTGATGATTAAATGGGTCCCCTCCCAAGTTTCGTTAATGATGCAATCGTTGTGAAGTCTAGGCAAACAAGTATAATCTCCGATAATCCCCGAGCCGCCTAAGGCCATGATCGCCCGATGAGTGATTTGGGAGGATAAGGAAGAGGTTTTGTATTTCATCAAGGGAGTGGTCAATTGCTCCGCTAGGACTCCCTTTCCGCTCCAGTCGATTCCGCGGAAAATCAATAGTACCTGAATCGCATACAGGATTCTCAATTCCGCCAACTCTCTGGAGTAAGCGGGAAAATCCTTGATTTTTTTGCCATAGGCCATCCTAAAGCGGGAGTATTCGAGGGCCTCCATAAAAGCTCTCCGGGACATACCTGCCGCAGCTACGGCCACGTGAACGCGAGAAGTTCGGATAACGTAGCGTATTAAGTTGGCGATTCCGTGAGCCGGCCTTCCCAGGGCTTCCGCTTCCACGTCCTCGTAAACCACCTCTACGGTCAATTTACCCTTGGAACCGATAATGTCTTTTTTCCGAAGGATATGGTGGCCGTTCAGTTCCCCGTTATCCTTGATGCGAGGAACGAGAAAAAGTCCGACCGTATCCGTCCCTTCTATCTTTGCAGTCGTAACCCAAAGGTCTCCCGGATTCGAGCAGAACCATTTTTCTCCGTTAAGAATCCATTTGCCGTTTTCGCCCTTCGTCGCGACGGTTCGGTTGGCGCCTACGTTGCTTCCCCCCACTCGTTCGGTCACATATTGACCGGCCATAAAATGCGAAGGGGAATCTTTTCCGGCGACCAAGGGAAGATACTTCTTCTTCTGCTCTTCGGTTCCGATCGCTTTGAGTACGTTGATCATCCCTTCCGTCATGGCAAGAGGACAGGTCATTCCCCCTTCCCCGTTTTGATTAGCCAAATACGCGAGAGAGTATCTATGAAGGTCCGTAAAAGGAAATTTCCATTCATCATGGAAATCTAAATTTACGATTCCGTATTCGTAGGAGATCTTACGGGACAACTTCTGCTCCGGGGAATAGACGACCAGATCGATGCGATTGCCGGCGCGATCGTATTTTACGATTTCCCCGTATTTTCCTTCCTTGTGGGAAGCTTCGGTGAGTTCGTCCAGAATGCCGCCTACGATATGACCGTAACCCTGTAAGTGCAACGCGAGCGCCCTTTTATGAGCCGGTTCGTAATCGGCGGAATATCTTTCCACCATTCTCTGCAATACCTTATCGAGGTCGTAGAAATTCTTACCCCGGTTTCCGCGATAAGAAGAGACGTCATAAGGAGCCAATCCCGGATTTTCGGCGAGACGAAGAGGATGATTCATATTATTGGTTTCCGATCGGTTGAGATGTTTTTACCGTTCCTATCTTACGACAAGAACCGGTATCTGCACTCTTTTTTTAAAGGCCGATCCGAGCGGGAGAATTACGAACAACGTTCGATAAGAAGACGCCGGAAAAAATCCGAACGATCAATATTCCAAAACCAAACCTTCATAAGGAGCGATCTGGAAAACGACGGGAATTTCCATCTTTTCGGGTTTTCGATGCGTGGAAACCAACACTTTAGCCGTGCGATTCGCGTTCGCTACGATCTTCTTGGATTCGTTTTCGAAGTTCAAAATCACGAGACATTTCTTCTTCTCATATTCTCTCGTGTATTTCAGAACCCCGGGAGGAGAGTCGTAGTCCAAGGCAAGGCTTCCTTTTTGTAAAACCTCGTTACCTTTTCTCAACCAGATCAACTTCCTGTAAAAGTTCAGGAGACTGTCCATGTTTCTGGACTGGGTCTCCACGTTTACGGTTTCGTATTGGGAAAAAACGGGAAGCCAAGGATCCGCAGAGCCGAAACCTCCGTTCTTATCCGCGGACCAGCACATAGGAAGCCTGCAATTGTCGCGGCTGGGATAGAAAGGCCAATAGCGTTTTCCCACCGGATCCTGGATCCGATTCTTGGGTACTCTTTCGTCGAGCATTCCCAATTCCTCTCCATAGTATAGAAAAGGTGTTCCGCGTAACGTGAGAAGCATAAGAGCGGCGATCTTTGCCCTCGGAATCGTTTCCGATCCCTTGGAATATCTGGTGACATGACGTCTAAAATCGTGATTGCTCAGGGTATAATTGGGCCACCCTTTTTCTCGAAGGCATTTTTCCCATTCCTTGATGACCTCGCGAAACCTTTCGGCCTTCCAAGGAGTATGAAAAAAGGCGAAGTTAAACGCCATATGAAGTTCGTCGCCGTCGTCACCGTAATAAGAGGCGGGAAGAATACTCGTACCGGGAGGTTCCATCATAACCTCGCCGACGGACATACGATCTCCGTACGAATCCAGAAGCTTCCGGAGATCCTTCAGAATGCCGTGCATCTCCGGTCTATCCCTGTCGAAAATGTGATCCTGTTGGTCGAAGGGTCTCGCGATCCACCGCTTTCTCGGATTGCTGCGGAAGTGCTCGTCCTTCATGAAAAGATTCACCACGTCCAGCCGGAAGCCGTCCACGCCCATATCCAGCCAGTTTTTGACCATTCCGAAGATGGCCTTTTTTACTTCGGGATTCCGCCAATTCAAGTCGGGTTGTTCCGATAGAAAAGAATGATAATAATATTCTCCCGTGGTCTGGTCCAGAGTCCAGGCTCTCCCTCCGAAGGTTCCCATCCAATTATTGGGAGGCCCTCCCTTTTCCGGAGCTTTCCAGATGTACCAATTCCTTTTGGGATTGTCTTTGGAGGATCTGCTTTCTATGAACCATGGATGAAGATGGGAGGTGTGATTGGCAACCAGATCCATTATGATCCGGATATTTCGTTTATGCGCTTCTTTTAATAGACGTTTGAAGGTGTCCAGATCTCCGAAAATCGGATCTATATTTTCGTAATCGGAAATATCGTATCCGAAATCGAACATGGGAGAAGGATAGATGGGAGAAAGCCAGATCGCGTCTATGCCTAGAGAATTCGGTGTCCCGTCGTTCAGATAATCCAGCTTACGGATGATCCCTTCCAAATCCCCGATTCCGTCCCCGTTAGCGTCGCGAAAACTACGAGGATAAATCTGATAGATGACCGCATTCTTCCACCAATCGGGAGAGGACTTCCTAGTCCTGGAAGTTTTTTTGCCGGTTTTTGCCGGTTTTCGGTTTGCCGCTTTTCTAATAGAAACCGTGGAGGAACTGCGCGCCGAGTTCATAGGAGCCATTTTTAAAACGTGAGTTCCCCTGTCACTCTTTCCATAGCCTGGATTCCAAGGATCCGCGACTCTAAGGAGGAAAGTAATTTCTTGTCCTTAACCTGTCCTCCGTCCTTATCCTGTAAATAAAAAGAATCGTAGGCGTAGTCCGCCGAGGTAGAGACGCGTAAGTAAGATACCTTCAAGCCGAACTCGAATACTTTTCGTAATATTCTATATACTAAACCTACCATATCGGGCATTCTCACTTCCATAATGGTCATGTCGGAAAGGTCCTCATTGGAAAAGCGGACGGACCGATTGATCATGCTTTCCGGGATGGGCTTTCTCGGATTCCATTCCGTAGGCTCGAACGCGATGCTGTCCCTCTGTAGTTTTCCCGAGGCCATCAAACGTAGCTTGTCCTCCAGCCTCGAAATCTTTTCGGGGGAAATATTTCCGCTTCCTTGCGAGTCCGTCACTTGCAGGATATTGATCTGAAACTTGCCGGAAGCGTAACTTTGCATTCCGACAAGACTAAGCCCCTCGGAGGAAACGGAGCAACACAAATCCAGTAGAATCTCGGGAAGATCCTGACTGACAACGTCGGCGGTTACGAATGCGGGATCCCGCTCCGATTCGAATAAAAGCTGGTTATGGGAATCCTGACTTAGGGTAACGATGGATTTGAAGTGCTTGAGAATTTTGCGGTTGGAAACCGTTTTCAAATAACTATGTGGAATAACCGAATATGCGAATGAAGCGACGCTTTCGGCTATGTTCTTTTCTCTTCCTTCCTTTTCGATCAGATAGGAAACCAAGTCCTTTGCGTGAGAGATGCGTTCCACCTCGTCCAAGAGCTCCTCTTCCGGAAGCGGTTTCGCCTTCAGAAATTCCATAGTATTCCTATACAGGTCGCTCAGGATACTCTTCTTCCAATTGGTCAGTACATTACTACCGACGGACTTCGTGTCGATGATCGTCAAAACGTAAAGTAATCTCAATCGCTCGGGGGAAGAAACGGTTCTCGCAAAACTCCGGATCAAGCCGGGATCCGAGATATCTCGTTTGGAGGAAAGTTCGGACATGAGGATATGCTTTTCCACGAGAAACCTACAGAGGTCGGTATCTTCCTCCGAAAGACCGAGTCGATCCCCGACGGATACCGCCAATTCGGCTCCGTACTCCGAGTGATCTCCTTCCTTCACTTTTCCGGCGTCGTGTAATAGGATTGCGAGAGATAGAATCTCCGTTTTAATACATTCCTTATAGACTTGTAGAATGTCCGGATCTTCGAAGTCTCCTGAGTCCAAACGATCCAACTCGTGAAGGATCAGAAGAGTGTGTTCGTCCACGGTGAATTCATGATGATAGCTAAAAAGAGCGAAATTCGTGCAGGCGCCGAACTCGGGCAATAGAGCGCCCAGAACTTGGCATTCGTGCATCAATTTCAAAACCCTTCCCCTATCTTTCAATAATCGGAGCATATTCAGGAACTCACCATTTACTTCCGCAGAATAACGGAAGTCGTCGTCCAAAAACGGAGAGGCGAATCTAATTTCGTTTAACAAAGTTCCCGAAACCTGAAACCCGGTTTCCTGGATCATTCGGAACGTAAGCATTACGTCCCTGTATAAAGTGTGAGGGTCCGCAAAAAGATTTTCCTCGGAAGGAGGATACACTGCATCTCTTACTTTGGAGAAGGCTAGACCGGAATAGGAAAACGTTTCCGTTTTTCCCGGCTTATTCCGCTCGATCGCAAAATCCAGATAACTTCTCATCACAAAGAAAACGTTTTTCTGGTGCCCGTAGAGTTGATTCATGAATTTTTCCACGGTCTGGAGAGCATCCTTATCCCCGAATCCCAAGTACGCAGCGACCTCGGGTTGTAGATTCAAATCCAGACGGTCGTGCTTTCTTCCGGTGGCGACGTGCAGTGCGATCCTAGTCCGAAGCAAAAAATCGTAAGCTTCCTCCAGAAGTTGCGCTTCCCCTCTTTGAAAAACGGGGAGCAAAGCCAAGGCTCCGAGGGAAGGAATCGGGTTTAGGGCCTTTTCGTGCCAATAGACGTATTGTACGTCTCTCAAGCCGCAGATGTCGGATTTCAAATGAGGCTCCGACAACAAGATGGGTTTGTCCTCCCTCAGGAATCTTTCGGAAAGCTGTAACTCCTTGGAACGGTTGTACCTGTCCACGTATTTAAAAGGGAGTTTTCCCAGGAAATCGGTCTTATATTTCTCGAACATCTCCCTGGATCCGAAAAGGAACCGACTATCCAAAACGGCATGAAAGCTGGACATATCGTCCAGATAATGAAAGGATTCCTTGATCGTCCGACAAGTGTGGCCCACTTCCTTTCCCGAATCGTAAAGATAAGTGTTCGTGGAGGAAATGATCTCGGAAAGTTTCGTTTCCGGGATTCCATTATGAAGATATAATATGTCCACGTCGGAGTGCGGAGCGATTTCCATTCTCCCGTATCCGCCGAGCGCGATAAGAGCGATTTTTTCCCCTCGTCCCAGTATCGAAGCCGCCTTTTCGAATCGGTTTTTCAGAAAGGAATCAAGGATGAACGTAAGTTGTCTGGAAACGAGCCTACCCGAAACGGAACGACTCTTTTCCAAGAGTCTCTGAAAGCTGTAACTGATGTCCAGTTCTAAGGGCATGGATTTGCGATTATTTCAGTCGATCCCCCGGCTGAGCGTCGCGATGCGGAACGAACAGGGTCAGATTTTCCCCTTCTCCCGCCGCGAGTAGCATAGCCTCAGAAAGTCCGAATTTCATTTTTCGCGGCTTGAGATTCGTGACCGCCACTACTTTTAGACCGACTAAAGATTCCGGATCGTACGCCGCCTTAATCCCCGCAAAGACGTTTTTGTTCCCCAGGGATCCTAGATTCAATTTTACCTGGACCAGTTTATCTGCACCTTCCACAGGACCGGCTTCGTCGATACGGCCAACTCGCAATTCCACCTTCCCCAAATCCTCAATGGAGATCTCGCCCAAGGAAGTCACCCCCTCCGTTTTGGAATTCGGAGTCGCTACCGCGGTTTGTCCTTGGACTACAGGAGTTTTGTTTTCTTCTATCATAGTTTGAATCGCCTTTTCTTCCACCCGTTTCGTGATCATTTCGTACGGAGCTACTTTCGATTTTTCCAGATCGGAAGAGAGGTCCGAAAAGGAAGGGAGTCCCTTGAGCCCTAAAAGTTCGTATACTTTAGAGGAAATTTTCGGCACCACCGGAAAGAGATAAATCGCCAAGATACGTGCCGCATTCAACGCCACGGTCACTGTCCCCCTGGCCTTTTCCGGATCCTCCTTGATTTGACTCCAAGGAGCAAGATCGTTCACGTATTTGTTCGCCACGTCGCCCAAGCGGGAACACTCCCGCATAACGCGAGAGTAATTTCTTGATTCGTACCACTCCCGGATTTTTTCCTCGCCAGCGCGAAGTTCGTCCAGAACGATCCGTCCTTCCGGAGGAAGTTCCCCTAATGTTCTATTCAATTTATCTAAAATAGAAGTCGATACGCGCGATACCAGATTCACGAAGTTTCCGACCAGGTCCGAATTGACCTTTGCCGTATAATCCTCGAAAGAAAGATCCAAATCGTCCATGCCGGAGCCTAACTTTCCGGAAAGATAAAAACGAAGATGTTCCGGGTCCAAATGTTTCAGATAATCTTCTGCACGGATAAAAGTTCCCCTGGATTTGGACATCTTTTCTCCGTTTACCGTAATGAACCCGTGTACATGCACCAAGGAAGGGGATCGGTACCCTCCTCCGTTTAGCGTTGCCGGCCAAAATAGCGTGTGAAAATAAAGAATATCTTTTCCGATAAAATGCGCGATCTCCGCGCCTTCATCCCTCCAAAAAGAGTCGAATTTCACCCGATCTCCTTTAAAGAAATTTAAACTGGATGCCATATATCCGATGGGAGCGTCCAACCAAACGTAAAAATATTTCCCGGTTTCCCCCGGAATTTCGAAACCGAAATAGGGTCCGTCCCGGGAGATATCCCAATCCTGCAAACCCGCTCCGAACCACTCTTGCAGTTTTTTTCGCACACCGTCCGCCACGTGCGTTTCGTCGTCGACCCACGAAGAAAGAAATTTCCCGAAATCTCCCAATTTAAAGAAGATATGTTTGGATCGTTTGGCTACGGGAGGAGTCCCGCAAAGAGCGCAATGGGAATTCTTCAGATCCTTCGGGGAATACGTGGCGCCGCAAACTTCGCAACTATCTCCGTATTGGTCCGGAGAACCGCAATTCGGACAAGTTCCTTTAATAAAGCGATCCGGCAGGAACATCTTATCGTACTCGCAATAGGCCTGCTCGATTTCCCTCTCCGCGATGTGTCCTTTTTCCTTTAAAGAAAGATAAATTTCCTCGGAAAGAATGCGGTTTTCTTCGGAGTTCGTAGTATAATAATTATCGTATTCGACCAAAAAACCGGTCAGATCCCGGTGGTGCTCCCGTCGCACCCGATCGATCAATGCTTCCGGTTCGATTCCTTCCTTTCTCGCGGCCAACATGATCGGAGTTCCGTGAGTATCGTCGGCGCAAAAAAAGTAACATTCGTTTCCTGCGGCCTTTTGGAAACGGACATAAACGTCCGTCTGGATCGCTTCCAGCACGTGTCCTAAATGGATGGGACCGTTCGCGTACGGTAAAGCCGAAGTCACTAGGATCCGGCGTTTCCTATCTGTTCTCACGTAGTCAGGATGGGAAAAATTCCCCCAAAAGCAACATGGATTTTCATTGCAAAACGTCCATGCAGGGTAAAATACTTCGGAAATACGCTACGTCTTTCGGAGAAGGAAGGAAAACAATGGAGAGGGTTTCATCCTTAGCGAGTAAGGTACTGCCTGGCCACGAATTTTACGAAAAATTTCAAAAGGGGCTGGATCCGGAATCTGAAATTTTTCAGTTGAAAATGAACTATGCCAAGGTTTTGGTCAGCCTTTGGTCTTACGCTTGTCACGCGGACGGAAACTTTCACAAAAGAGAAGGCAACTTGGTGGGGCAAATGGTAAAAGCCATGTTCGACAAAGATTGCATTTTCGATTCCCACCAGGATAGCAAGGAAGAGATCGTGGAGGAGCTCTCCGAAATTTTCGAATCCCCCCTTCCCGTCAAAATGATCCGAGATTTCGCCGAGGGAAATCCCGTCCTAGCGATGAATTTTTACGAAGACGCAGTCTGCATCATCGCCACCGACGGATCCTTTAGCGATAAGGAAAAAGAGTTCCTGAACGACCTTGCAGCGGAACTCGAAATATCGCAGATGGACAAGAAAAACATCGATAACAAATATACGGATGCGAGCGGCAAAGACTAAAAGCGAAGTCCTTGCCCGCCTTTCATGTCTTCTTATTTCGTTCTTCCGTTCTTTTTCTATCTAGGAGTCCAGATCTTTCTTTCCGGCCCGATTCTTCAGGTCCTAGTAAATATCGTCTCTTTTCGTCTCTTCAGATTCAGGTGGTTAAGTCCCGGGATTCTACTTCCGGGACTTTGGGTTTGGGCCCGGACTTTTACAG
This sequence comes from Leptospira fletcheri, assembly GCF_004769195.1. NCBI lineage: Bacteria > Pseudomonadati > Spirochaetota > Leptospiria > Leptospirales > Leptospiraceae > Leptospira > Leptospira fletcheri. Next base: position 854,282 of record NZ_RQET01000004.1, on the reverse strand, counting down.
TTCATTTTCCGGGTGAATTAGGGACGGACATCGTCCATGCGAAAGGAAGTTTCCTAAAGTTCCGTGTTTCCATCGCGAAGCTATTTAAAGGAAAGCTGATCCTAAAAGGAGTCAATCTTCGCTCCTTCCATATGGACTACACGAACAGAATCGACTCACGGAAAAAAACTCCTTATTTGCCTCGTCGAGGAAGGATCCAAATCGGATTCGACAAGGTGATACATTCCAGCATCGACATCGAGGACAGAACTCTCACTCCGATCTTCAACATACAGATTCGGGATATTAAAATAGAAAACGGACTATTGGACGTAGGCTCTCCTTTGGAAATCCTATTTCGCAGCAGGAACGGCACATGTCGCCTAGGACGGGAAGGAATCCTCAGGATAGGAACGTTGCGAAGTGGAGAAAGAGGATACTTGAATCTTTCCGGAATCACATGGGGAGAATTAGCGGGTTTGGAGATCATTCCAATTCCTCTATTCAAAAAGAAAGTCCATCTTTCCGTGGAATTCAGACATATCGACGAGGATCATACCGACTTCGAAGGAACCTTGGTCCATACCTCCCAAAACTCCGACGAGGATTCGGAAAGTTATCCGTTCCGTTTCGGAGCGGATTGGAAGGAATTCAATCTTCCCTTCGACATCGCATTAAGAAAATTGATTATGGAACTTTTTTTGCAGACCAAACTGGAAAGCCTGATGGCCCGCACCCTTCAGACCATCGCGAAAGGGATCCGTATGTTTTTGCGTAAGGAATGATCCTGTTTGAATTCCACGGATTGGCTGCAAAACGGTTTCATTCTCTTCGGCGGGTTTTTGGCGGTACTGCTCTCCGCTACGGAATTTTTTTCCCCTCCTTTTAAACGTTCCAAATTCCTTTTCGCCTCCGCACTTTTTTCGATCGGTGTCTTACAATTATCGAGCGAATTCATTTTAGAAAAAGGGAATGCTCTTCCGAACTTTTACGTGAGCTTCCATACCGCCTTCCTGTTTTTACCCGCTCCTTTGGCTTTTTTGTGCGTAAAATCGCTTTCGCACGAAGCGGATCCCGCGTCGGATCTTCGGGCCGTGTCTTTACTTGTCGGACTTCCTTTTTTGTCGGCTTTTCTATACGCGCAGTTTTCGGGCTTATTCTTCGAAAAATATCTCCCGGAAGTCTGCGAATCCCCGGAGTGCGGCGTGTCTCGCTCCCTGTATTGTATCGCAGCCGTTTTTTCCCTCGTCTTCGCCTATCATATCCTTCGGATGTCCGTTCCTATACGTAACTTCCGAGTTCGGACATTACTTCTGATCTTCGCGTTCGATACCTGTATCGTTTCCGTTCTTGTGATCCTCGGTGCGATCGTCGACGTTCTTTTTTTCAAAATCTCTCTACTGATCATCACGCTAGTCGTGTGTTCGCTTTTTGTACTCGGAAAAAGATATCCGGATCTCGCGGATAATATCCGTTCGGAATTCGGCAAAACGAAGTATGCAAGAACGAGACTCGCCGGATTAAATTCGGATTCCGTCCTGGAACGGCTGAACTTCCTGCTCGATACCGAAAAAATCTATCGAAACGAAGGAATATCCCTGGCCGGAATCGCCAAAGACCTATCCATTACGCCTCACCAGCTTTCCGAATTGATCAATCAAAAACTAAACCAGGGATTTTTTTCCCTGATCAACGGCCGAAGGATAGAAGAAGCGAAAATCCTCCTAGCGGAAACGGATAAGACGGTTCTCGAAATAGCCTACGAGGTGGGATTTAACAATCGATCTTCGTTTAACGAATCTTTTCTGAAGTTCGCCGACGAAACTCCGGTGAGTTATAGAAAAAAATATAAATATAAGAGATTATAAACTCCGGTCAAAAAAAAGAAGAGCCGTTATAACTTCCGGCGACTTTCCCTTTCCGATCCGATACAATTCCTCTTATCGATCCTAAAGGAAGGGTATAAAAATGCAGACACACATTCTTGAATCTGAAAAGGCAAAATCGGGATCCAAGTATTTCGATTTCTTACGTAGCGCCTATCTACTCATGAATTTAGCGGTGTATTTCGGTTTTGCGGTCGGATTTCTGGTTCAACCCAATCCCCTAGCGGAGATGATCGGGATCTCTTTCCGATCGACCGCAGCGTTGGCGGATTTTCGCGCTATGTACGGAGGACTTTGCTTGGGTATAGGAATCCTGATCCTGTCGGGAATGTTACGGCCTACGGCCAGGATCGCCGCGATTCAGCTTTCCCTTTTGACTGCGGCCGGCCTGTTTCTAGGTAGGTTGATTACGATCGTATTCGACGGCCCGGGAAACGAATACATATACATAAGCATGTTTACCGAAGCAGTAGGCGTATTTTTGGGCTGGTTCCTCCTCCGTAAATGATTCGGACACTCGAATCCTGAGGATTTCGTTTAGCGGAGAACCCTCGATGCTAAACGAAATCGGAGAGAACTATTCGTATTTAACCGAACAACCGTACGGTTGAGACGCAGGAACCGAAACCGCCTTACCGGCAAGAACTTCGCCGACGGCATCGAGAACGTAATTTTTAGCCCCCGGAATGTCTTCCGCATCCGTCGTAGGTTTATCGTCTATAGCGCCGCTATAAAGGATCTTACCCTGGGGAGATATCAGCACCATCTGGGGAGTTGTCTTTGCGCCGTAGGCTCTTCCCATGCTTCCATCCGGATCCAAAAGAACGGAAGTGGGGAAAGCTCTGGATTTTTTCAGGTATTCCTTTTCTTGCTCCGCAGTCACGTAGCCCTGTTTTCCCGGTGCGGAAGAAATCACGCTCAGCCAAACCACACCTTTGGATGTGATCTCTTTCTGTAATTTTTGCATATTTCCGGAATTGTAATGTTTGCGAACGAAAGGACATCCCTGGTTATGCCATTCCAGAATTACGAATTTTCCTTTGAATTCGGTTAAGCTTCTCAATTTGCCATCTATGTCTTTTTCCGAAAAATCCGGAGCAGGATCCCCCGGTTTCATCGCCCACAAGGAAGAAATCAAAATCGCAAGTATCGAAAAAAGCGAAAGTGCACGTTTCATTTTCGATCCACCTTTTCAATCAACTAAACGCTCGAAATTAGACCCGATCGAAACGAGTTCTGTTCGCTAGCCGAAACATTTTCCCCGGTTCGTCTTGCTGGAATTCAATATTCATTGCAGGGTTTTTAAAAAGACGTCATTCTGGCCTAAATCCTCGGAGTAAAACAGAATCGTATCGAAGGATATCTCCGGCGGAATCCCAAAGGACGGAACATGCAGGACAACATAGAGTTATTCGTAAGAAGATTACCGCATCTTTTCTTTATTCTATTTTCGATTCCCATCGCTTTTTATCTTTATACCGGCTACAAGGAAAAGAGAAGCAAAAGATTCTTCATCACTTGGCCCGCGGTTACCTCCTACATACTGTTAGGTTGCGGTTTCATTCTTATCGTTTTGTCCGCCTATCTTTCCGTGGACGACATTCTCACCATTTTCAGGGAACTCACTACTCTGTTCGCTTTCATCTACGGAGTTTTCGCCACCATCCATGATTTCCATGAAAAGGACGATAGCACGGGAAAACGCGTAGTCACCAAGGTCGGGAAGATCGGCGTGATGGTGCTGACCGTGAATATCCTACTCTCCATGAGCACCGACTACGTGAATCAAGCGCTTGCCAACCTAGATAAGAATAATCTAGACTCCAAGATCAAGATCTTGGAGGACGAATACCTAACCCAAACCGGGGAAATCCGAGGAGATACTGCCCTGCTTCTCACCAACTACCAACAATACATCGAGCTATCCCATAAAAAAGTCGGGGAACTAGAAGCCGAAATCGAAAAATTGAGAAAAGAATCCCTATCCTTAACAGCCTCGCTTAAGGAAACACAAGGGAAATTGGCCCAGTCCGTCCAGGAAACCCAGGATAGAAAAAAGGAGTACGGAGATCTGAACTCCGAATTGTTGGCCAGGACCCATAGTCTGTCCGAATGCTCTACGAAGTTAAACGACACGGCACAAAAATTAGAAGAAAAACAAAAAACCGCCGCCTCTCTGAGCACGGATCTGCAATCCAGAACGGCAGAGCTGGCTTCCTGGACCACGAAAGCGAATTCTTGCGGCGTCGATTTGGCGAGTTCCAGAAAAAATCACACGGAATTGAGTTTGCAGATCCAAACGAAAGCGACGGAATTGGGCGCCTGTGAGGGAAGAATCCAGGAATCCGCTAAATCGACTTCAGAACTTAAAAAAAATCTAATGGATATCACTGCGGCCTTCAACGCAAAAACCGCGGATTACGCAGGTTGCTCCACCCAAACGACGGAATTAAAGGCGCTTCTTTCCGAAAAGACGAAGTCCCTGGCCGAAGCGGTCTCTCTATCGAATGTGCGAGGAGGAGATCTCCGGAATTGCCGCGCGGTTATCGATAAGGAAATGGTCGGAATCTCCCAGAAATTATCCGGAATCGAGGATTCCGTCAGGACAAAGCCTACGCGAGAAATGAAGGAGCCCAAAAGCTCGCCCTGAAAGAGAATCGTTAGGCGTATTTAAGACCTTCTCCAGCTGAATACGCCTAGACCGATCATCCAGAGTAGCAATAAGACGCTCGCCGGCATATTCACCATCATGGACAACTCTGAAAATCCGGTATAACCGATGATAACTCCGGCTACAGTCGTAGGAATCCCGGCTAAAATGCCTAGGACTCCAGACCATCTCGGAAAGGAGGAATCCAGCAATAAAGCGAAGCCGATCGTAAATACGGTAACTCCGGTGATCAGACCGGATACGCTAGCCAAACCTATCTCGATCTGTCGAACTCCGAATGCGGAATAGAACAAGACGGCCTTATCCGGTTCGGCAGCAGAAGCCCAGGCGTTGACCATGGACTTCAAGGCAACTCCGTCCACGGCTTGTAACGCCCCCGTCAACGCGAGTACGGCAACCGCTCCGATGGAACCGATCTGACCGAACACTCTCGCGGCCGGCTCCGACAACACCGAATTCAGGAGAACGAGAGAGATGACCATTAAGGCTGCTCCTAGAAGTTGGATAAAATGGCTCGCCACCCAATGGTGATCCTCCGCGTATTCCGTAAATGCGGCCAATGCATCATTCGGGTCCGCGTGCATCGGATGTAGATAGGTTCCCACAAATAGGAATAGTGCGCCGGCAATCGCGGTGATCGCGATCGTTTTGTTCGTGAATTTACTTTGCATCTTTTGCTCCGCTGTCCGAATCGGAAAGACCGCTTAGGAGAGGTCGAGAAAGATAAGACGTCCTACTCCTTCAAAGTTTTCAACAATAATTCCTTATTGAGTAAGGTCGGAAGAAATTTAGGTCGGTCTGATTTTCCGGGCGGGTAATAAACATAGAACGGAACGCTGTTCCTACCGTAAGAATCCAATGCCTTCGTGATTTCGGAGTCTTCATTGGTCCAATCCGCTTTTAAAACCTTTATGTTTTTGGATTTAAAAAAAACCGAAACGTCATCCGAATCCAAAACCGTTCGCTCGTTGAATTTACAGGTGATACACCAATCTGCGGTAAAATACAAAAAGACCCCCGATCCTTGCTTCAAACTAGAATCCAATCTTTGCTTCGAAAATTCTTCCTGTGGAAAATGTTCCGGCGAAACGGAGACAGTAGGACGGGAAGGAGACTTCCTCAAATAATACGCCGTACCGAACAAGGAGACGAACGCTAACAACAAGATCGCTTTATTCAGCAAGGCCGATTCCGTTCTTTTGGAAACCCAAAGTAAAAAAAGAGAAAGAACGATCCAAACCAAAACGATCGAAGACGAATTACGATCCGCCAATGCTCCAAGCACCCAGAAGAGCCAGATCGAGGTAAGAAATAATGGAAACGCAAGAAATTCCCGAAACGTCCGCATCCAAGGTCCGGGCTTGGGAAGAATTCCGGCAAGACCCGGAACGTTCCTGATTGCAAGAACGGGAAGAGCCGTCCCCAAAGCCAAGAACGCAAACACCGTCATTCCGTTTGCAATTCCTTCCGAAAGTGCGTAGGCAAGGGCAGAGCCCATAAACGGAGCGGTACAGGGAGTAGCGACGAATACGGTCAAAGCTCCCGAAAAAAAAGAGCCCGCGATTCCACTTTTGTCGGCCAATCGCGCAGTCGACCCGGAAACGGAGATCCCGAATTCGGCCACGCCTAACATCTGTAATCCGAGATAGAAAAAAATCGCGATCAAAAGAAAAACGAAGGATGGATTTTGCAGTTGGTATCCCCAACCTAGACTTTCCCCGCCTGTCTTAAGAAATAGAAAAGCGAAGTACAGGATCCAAAAAAAGACAAGGACTCCGAGAAAATAAAAGAAAGATTCCAAGAATAAGGCTCTTCGGTCCGGAATTTTAGAAAGCTCAAATGCCTTCAAAAAAAGCACCGGAAACACGCAAGGCATCAAATTGAGAAGGAGACCTCCTAAAAAAGCGAAGAACAAAGCCTGTAGGAAAAAACTGCCTGCCCCGGAACGGACAAGTACCCGGTGATTCGAATTTCCGAGTTTCAGTACCCCTCGAATCGAATCCGGATCCTTGGAAGAATATTCGGATTTCTGAATTTCGAATTCGATTTTTTCATCTGAGGATTCCAAAAGAAAAGGCTTTGCATGGGAAAGGACGGACGCATCCTCCGGGAAAAAATCGAAATCCTGCGGAAGATTTTCTCCTTCGATCCGGAACAAAAAGGAGTTCTCCCCTTTTTTACGAAAGGAAACCGTTATGTTCGGATTTTCTGATAGAGGCAAACCGGCAAGACTCGAGGCATAAGCACGTTCCTGAAATCGGTTTGCAAACACGGGTTTTTCGCCGATCGAATCCAGTACCAGAACGGCTGATTCCGGAAGACATTCCTCCTTGCAAACCAGCCAGCGGAATTCGGCACGGATAGGAAACGCCGAGGATGCCATCTTCGTTTCTAGCGGCTTTGCTCCTGCAAAAAGGGTAACCGGAAAATCGTAACCGAAATTCGTCAGGTCTCCGTATTGGATGCGTTTCGGTACGGGCCATTCCCAATCTTCGATCTTTAACGGCGATTCTGTTTTCCAGTCGGTCCTCAAACTGGTTCCGGAATCTCCCGGATTTTTCCAATAAATATGCCAACCTTCTTCCGGAGCCAGATATACCATGAATCGGACGGATTCGGAGGAAAGAGAGATTACCTGCAATTCGATACGGGAATGCTTTCCCTGATATTCTGATACGGATCGGGCAAAGACATCTCCGGCCGCCGGAAAGAGTCCGACGATCGAATGAAAAAGAAGAAGGGAGAAAATCCTAAATCCGGGCATATTTCTTTAGACCGAAAAGAAACCGATCCAATCCTGATAAGCGAAGAGAAACCCGGCGGAGGCCTTCGCCTCTATTCCAATGTTTCCGATCTAGGTTTTTGTAAAAAACTCGGATCCATTTCGTCCTTCAATCGTACCCCCGAAAGTTTACGGAGTAAGGATTCCTTTAAAAGATACTTCGTTTTCGCAGCAGCGGACTCCAAATCGAATCCGAGCGGGCGGATATTGGAGACGCAATTCCGCGCTTCATCGGTGGTACCGACTTTCGGGTCGTACGTAAGATACATCCCTAAACTATCGGCAGAGGAAAGCCCGGGCCTTTCTCCGATCAACACGATCACCGTTGCCGCTCCTAAGGTCCGAGCGATTTCGTCTCCCAGAGCCACTCTGCCGAAACGAGCCAATACGAGGGGCGCCAATTTCAGACGAAGAGATTCCAGTCCGGAAAGGAGAACATTCAGAAAGGGAACCAAATTGGAATCTGTCGCCTTCGCGGAAAGTCCGTCGATTCCTACGATGGCTAGATCGTATTCCCCCGCCCTTGCCGCCAGCTCTCCCTGCGAGCCTTCCGACAAACTGCGGCCCAAATCCGGTCGAAGGAGGTATTCGAGACGGTTCTGAGCCAGACTTTCCGCGGGGACCGCCTCGATTCCGTACCTCTTTCCCAACTTGTCCAAATTCGTCAGCAGCTCGCCGAATTTCGGTTCCAGCAAAACCGCATCTTTGGCCCTCGCGTGGTCCAATCTGAACCGAAGCAGATCCTGAGTGGAAAGGGAACCGCCGACACGATTCAGTCCGATTCTCGCGGAAGTCATTTTTTTCCATTCTTCCAAAGAAGTCATCGATCAGTCCTTTCCGTTCAAAATTCCTTCCAACAAACGAAACCCGTTTTCCGCTTTCGGCAGAAGCCCAGTTTCCGGAGAAAAGATTCCATGGGAGAGCAACCAAGATTCGAATTCGGGGGCGGGCCTCAATCCCAAAACCTGTCGCAAATACAACGCATCATGAAACGAAGTACTCTGGTAGGAAAGCATGATATCGTCCGCACCCGGAACGCCCATGATATAATTGCAACCTGCGACACCCAGCAAAGTGAGAAGAGTGTCCATGTCGTCTTGGTCGGCGTCCGCGTGGTTCGTATAACAAATATCCACACCCATAGGCAATCCCAAAAGCTTCCCGCAGAAATGATCTTCCAGACCGGCTCTAAGAATCTGCTTTCCGTTAAACAAATATTCTGGCCCGATAAATCCCACAACCGTATTTACGAGCAAAGGAGAAAATTCCCTTGCGACCGCGTAGGCTCGCACTTCCAATGTTTGTTGGTCCGCGCCATGATGAGCCCCCGCGGACAAAGCGCTCCCTTGCCCCGTCTCGAAATACATGAGATTTTGTCCTACGGTTCCTCGTCGTAGCTCCAAAGCCATTTCGTATGCTTCCCGAATCAGAGAGAGATCCACTCCGAAACTTTTATTTAAAGCCTCCGTCCCGCCTATGGATTGGAATACCAGATCTAAAGGAGCCTTTCTCTTCATGACTTCCATAGAAGTGGTGATATGACAAAGTACACAGGACTGGGTCGGGATCGAACCCCTACGGATAATGGAATCCAACATCTCCAGCAAGGCGATCACAGTCGGAACGTTATCGGTCGCCGGATTGATTCCGATTACTGCGTCCCCGCTTCCCAACAATAACCCGTCCAAAATACTCGCCGCCACTCCTCTCGGATCGTCCGTAGGATGGTTGGGTTGAAGTCTCACGGAAAGTCTTCCCGGCATTCCAAGAGTATTCCGAAATTTTGATATAACGTTGCATTTTTTCGCGACCAGGATTAGATCCTGATTGGACATTAGCTTGGATACTGCGGCCGCCATTTCCGGAGTGATCCCCCAAATCAGATCCGAAAGAGTCCGAGTATCCGTGGACTCCTTCAAAAGATAATCCCGGAATCCTCCGACGGTCAGATGAGAGATTTTACCGAAGGCTTCCTTGTCGTGTCTTTCCAGGATCAGACGACTTATTTCGTCGATCTCGGCCGGAATCAATTCCGTGTTTAGGAACTCCGAGAGATACAATTCGGATAGGGCCATCTGGGCGGCCACCCTTTCCTCCTGGCTACGGGCGGAGATTCCGGCCAAATCGTCTCCGGAACGTAAAGGACTGGCCTTGGCGAGAAGATCCTTGAGATCGGAAAATAGATACGTCCTAGGTCCTAATACGGTTTTGTAAGCCATGGACCGATCCTAATGCGAAACGGAGGATGGGAACAGAACTTTTCGCGCCCAAAACCCGCCGCTAAGTAGAATTAGGAGAAAAACTCCGAAGATTCTAGGATGCTGCCAAATCATTACGGCCAAAATCAAAACCGAAAGAAACAGAGCAATGATCGGCATCAACATTCCTCCCGGAACCGAAAAAGGGCGCTTCGCTGCGGGACGGAATTTTCTCAAAAGTAAAAAGCTGATCATCGAACCCGCATAAAGAACCACGGCACCGAACGCGGAGATGACAATCAAATCGGAAGTCCTTCCGGTAAACAGGGCCAGAATTCCCAGACAGGAATTTCCTATGAGCGCATAGGCAGGCGTCTTAAATCTAGGATGGATTTTGGAAAGGATTTCCGGCAAAAAACCGGCTCTGCCGAATTCCAGAGTCGCCCTGCCTCCTGCCAAAATGATTCCGTGAAAGGAAGCCACGAGTCCGAACAAACCGATCGTTACAAGCAGATGAAAGAACCAACTTTCTTCGCCGTACACTTTTCGCAAAGCAAGCGGCAAAGGCGAGTCCGAAGTCGCGCCGCTCACATCGGCGTATACGACAGTCCGCCAACCGTCCACTCCGATCGAGGAAAAATAGGTAAGAATACAAAGAAAAACTAATGTAGCTAAAGCGGAGCCGAAGCCGATCAGTATATTTCTCTGAGGATTTCTAGCTTCCTCCGCCACGTTCGCCACTCCTTCTATCGCTAAAAAGAACCAAATTGCGAACGGCAATGAGGCAAAAATTCCCATCCATCCGTTCGGAAGAGGGTCCTGCGAAAACTTAGGCCAGGAAAAATGAGGCAAGGTAAGAAAGCAAAAAAGAAGCAGCTCTCCCACCGCACAAAGAGTGATTGCGAATTCGAAACTGGCCGCTGTCTTCACGCCCAAGATATTTAAAGCGGTGAAAAGAAGATACGCTAGGACCGCCATCCAAATGGGAGACATCCACGGAAAGAAAAAGGAGAAATAAGCTCCGATCGCGGAAGCGATCGCCGGAGGAGCGAATAAAAATTCGATCCACTGCCCCATCCCGATCAGGTACCCCCAACGATTGCCGTACGCCTCCCTGGCATAATCGAAAGCCCCGCCGGCTTTCGGAATCATACAGGCCAGCTCCGCGTAACTAAAAGTAAAAGTCGCGTAGAGAACGATGACGATGCAGACGGCGATTCCCAGACCCAAGGTTCCCCCGACCGGCAACCCTAGATTCCAGCCGAAGTACATTCCGGAGATGACATAACCGACCCCCAATCCCCAGAGCAGCCAAGGACCCAAACCCTTTTCCAACGTTTCTTTCGTTTTCATTCTTCCCTTTTGTAGCAAAAAGCATGCCCGTTTTTGCCGAATCAACCCGGATTTAAAACTCGACGTCTAAAGGAATATGAGGTAGCCGTACATATATGCCCCAATACAGATCCCGCACTTCCACCCACGGACGAAATATGGCAGGTGCCAGAGCACTCTGGCGCGCCACAGGAATGAAAGAAAACGATTTCGGAAAACCGATCATCGCGATCGCGAATTCCTTCACCCAATTCGTTCCCGGTCACGTGCACCTGAAAGATCTGGGACAAATGGTCGCCCGAGAAATCGAAAAAGCGGGTGGAGTCGCCAAAGAATTCAATACCATCGCTGTGGACGACGGAATCGCCATGGGCCACGGGGGAATGCTCTATTCGTTGCCAAGTAGGGATCTGATCGCCGACTCCGTGGAATATATGGTGAACGCACATACGGCGGACGCACTCGTCTGCATTTCGAATTGCGATAAAATCACTCCCGGTATGTTGATGGCCGCGCTTCGTTTGAATATTCCGACGGTATTCGTATCCGGCGGTCCCATGGAAGCCGGCAAAGTAAATTGGGAAGGAGAAATCCGAAAACTCGACCTCGTGGACGCCATGGTAGAAGCCGCGAACCCGACAGTATCCGACGAATTGGTGGCCGCAGTGGAAAGATCCGCATGTCCTACCTGCGGTTCCTGCTCCGGAATGTTCACTGCAAATTCCATGAATTGTTTGACCGAGGCCTTAGGACTTTCCTTACCCGGAAACGGATCCACTTTAGCAACTCATTCCGATCGCAAAGAATTGTTTCTACAAGCGGGAAGAATTTCGGTGGAACTGGCCAAGCGCTATTACGAATCGGGAGACGAGTCCGTACTTCCTCGAAGCATCGCGAATTACCAAGCCTTCCAAAACGCGATGAGCTTGGACGTGGCGATGGGAGGTTCCACGAATACCGTCCTTCATATCTTAGCGGCCGCGCACGAGGCGGAAATCGATTTTACGATGAAGGACATAGACGCAATATCCAGAAAAGTTCCTTGCATCTGCAAAGTCGCGCCCGCTACCCAAAAATATCACATGGAGGACGTCCACCGTGCGGGCGGAGTGATCGGAATTCTTGCCGAGTTGGATCGCTCCGGCCTCATCCACAGAAATACTCCGACCGTTCATAGTAGAACGTTAGGCGAAGCTTTGGATGCTTGGGATATCACCCGACAAGACCCGAGCTCGAAAGCAGCCAGTCTATTCGGTGCAGCCCCGGGAGGAGTTCCCACTACGGAGGCTTTTTCCCAATCCAGAAGATGGCCGAGCCTGGACCTGGACAGACAAAGCGGATGCATCCGAGATGTGGAACATGCCTATTCCAAAGACGGCGGTTTAGCGGTACTTTACGGAAATCTGGCGCCGGAAGGATGCATCGTAAAAACGGCGGGTGTAGACGAGTCCATTTGGAGATTTACCGGTAGAGCTCGGATCATGGAAAGCCAAGAAGAGGCCGTGGCAAAAATCCTCGGAAACGAGATCGTGGAAGGTGACGTGGTGGTCATCCGGTACGAAGGTCCCAAAGGCGGCCCGGGGATGCAGGAAATGTTGTACCCGACTTCTTACTTGAAATCCAAAGGATTAGGAAAATCTTGTGCTCTGCTAACGGACGGTCGTTTTTCCGGAGGAACTTCCGGCTTGTCCATCGGACACGTTTCTCCGGAAGCCGCGGAAGGCGGAGTGATCGGTCTGGTAGAGGAAGGGGACGTGATCCAAATCGATATCCCGAACAGGATCATCAGATTGGAGATCGATGAAAAAGAACTTTCGTCGCGCAGAGAGGCGATGGAGGCGAAGGGAAAAGACTCTTGGAAGCCCAAGTCTAGAAAGAGACAGGTTTCTCCCGCACTGAGAGCCTATGCTGCTTTAACGACATCCGCACACACGGGAGCCGTTCGAGACGTGAGCCAGGTCGAAGGAAAAACTCCCTTAAAGACCGAAAGGCAAACTGCGGAAACGTTTCGATAGAAAAGAGAGTCATCTCTCACATTTCAGAAAAAGGAAATAAGAGAAAAGAAGGTCCTCCGAAATCCCAAAAAAGGCTGGAAATCGGAGGGACCTTCCCCTCTCATTCAACTGTAATGTCGAAAGGATTTCCATTCTCATCCGTAGGCACTCCTACGGAATTTATAGAACTTCTAAAAAAAGAATCGGAAAATCAGAATTTCGATCATTGGTTAGATCAGATCGCGGAAAAAGCGATTTCGGGAAACGACAAAGCCGTTTGGAGTTTTTTGTACCAGGCGGTACGCGATGCCGACTCCGGTAGACTTTCCTGGGGATTTCATAAAAAATTTCTTTCGGGAATTTTTCATATTCTAGCCAGGATCGGAGATAGCCAGGCGTATCGGTTATTGATCAATTACGTGAAGTCCTTGGACAGAACGATTCCGATCGGCGCGCTGGAATTGATCAGCGATTTAGTCCCCACGTTTCGCGAGATCGATATAAACGAAGTCCTCTCCATCGCTGCGAATCCCGATCCTTTAAAATCGGCGTTCGGAGTTTTAGCCTTATCCCAGCTCGTTTTGGAAAACCGTCTGCCCGAAGAAAAAACGGAAGAAACGAAACTTTTCCTGCAATCCTATACGAACGATCGGTACTTTCTAGACGATACCGTGGAACGGACCCTCGAATTACTGGAGTCCCCCGATTCGAACCTACTCTCTTTTGTGGAAGGCATAGCGCTTTCTTAAAATAAAAAAGGCGGAGCCGAATACCGACACCGCCTTTTCTCGAAACTTCGGTTCGAATTTTTTTTAGGAAGCGTACTGGTCCATCAGCGATTTTGCGATCACTCGGAGAGCCATCACTTCTTCCGCACCTTCGAAGATGGAGAACACTCGTGCGTCCACGAAATAGCGGGACACCGCGTATTCTTCCGCGTAACCCATTCCGCCGTGAATCTGCATCGCTTCGCGGGTCACCCATTCCGCTACCTTAGAAGCATAGAATTTTATCAGCGTCGCTTCCATTTGGCCCTGGTGGTTGTCCAACTGTTTGGCCACCGCATTCGTATATTGGCGGGAAGCCTGTACGATCATCGCCATACGGGCAATTTTGTATTTCGTAAGATTGTAATTGAAGATCGGTTTTTGAAAGACCTGTCTTTCTTGGGCGTAACGTAAAGCCGCTTCTAGAGCAGCTTGCATAACCCCGTTCGCGCGAGCTGCAGTCTGGATCCTTCCGCCGGCGAATCCTTCCATCTGGAAATAAAAACCTTTTCCGCGACCTGCATCGCCTCCGATCAGGTTTTCTTCCGGAACGAAATAATCCTCGAAAGAAACTTCGAAAGAATGCATTCCGCGATAACCGATCGTGCCGATCGCTTTGCCGCTGATTCTTCCGCCACCGTCCTGTTTGTAGTCGAACTCGTGGCCGGTAAAACTCGGCTTTTCCGCCAATAGAATGGAAAGTCCTTTGTGTTTGAGCTCCGGATCCGTTTCCGTTCTTACGAGAATCAAAAGAAGGTTCGCATAACCCGCAAAAGTACACCAGGTCTTGACTCCGTTAACGAGCCAACCTCCGTCCACCTTTTTGGCGGTGACGGAAACTCCTGCGACATCGGATCCGTAATTCGGTTCCGTAACCATGATCCCGCCCATTTTTTCTCCGGCAGCGATCAAGGGTAACCACTTCTCTTTTTGGGCGTCCGTTCCGCCCTTCAGAAGAGCTTTGGAAAGGATCTCCGGACGAGTGATCAAGGAACCCGCGATTCCCAAGGATCCTCTGGACAACTCCTCAGTTACTACCAACATGGAAATATTATCCGGATGATCGTTCGGTTGCAGACCGCCGTAGTTTTCCGGAATGCAAAGACCGAAACATCCCATGTCCCGCAATCCCTGTATGATTTCCTCAGGAACGATATCGTCGTGCCTATGCACGTGTTCCGCTCTAGGTGCGACCATTTCTTCCGCGAACTGTTTGAAGGTCTGCCGGAACATTTCGTGGTCTTCGCTCAATCCGTAGGCTCCGTAATGTCCGAGGGAAACGATGAGTTCCGCGATACGGTCGTAATTGGCGATGGCAGTGGCTTCCTGCAAAAACTGATTCGTACTATCGTCGAATAATTTGGAAATCAAATCCTGGACAGAGACGCCGTATTCATGGGGGCGTGCGCTGAGTTCGGAACGGATATGAGTTACGGTTTCCGCGGCAAAAGCGAGAGCCATCAGACGTTCCAAGTCTCCCGTGCCTAGGGAATCGTTCCATGCATAATTGATGAAGTTTTCCGCAATCCTTTGTTCGGACGTCAACCAAGCGATCTGATACTGAACGAGCTGATTTTCGTCCATTTTCGAAACGGAAACTTTTCCGCCGGAACTGCATTTTGCAGCAAGCGACTTAGTAGCCTGCTCGATGACGGATGCGGAACGGGAAAGAGCTTGTTTAGCCGTTGAGGAATCCGTCGGAGAATTCGTAGCGATCATCTTTTTCAACCTGCCAAATGGAAATTAGAGCTGTATTTACTATAAATTGAAAAAGTTTTGCACTGTCATTTAAGTTTTTCGGACCCCGTTCCAAGACAAAGAATGATTTGAGAATGAGACAGAATCCGCAAACCCTCGCGGCAAAATACGGATTACTTGAATTGGTTTTTCACCAAGGAATTCCGGATCTTCAAAAGATTGTTCCGGATCCTTCTTTTCTGGTCGTCCGACAGTTCGATTTCCGAGCGCTCCGCACGGTCCAAAACGAGGGACGCTTTTTCCACGAATTCTACCGCCGCTTCGCTGATGGATTCCCGTTTGGATTGCTTTTCCTTAAAAAAATCCAAAGCCTTTTGAACGGGTTTCAATTGCTCCGTTACCGTATCGATTTCCTGTAATTTCGCGCTCATACTTTCCTCTTCAATCGTACAGAACGTCTATGTATTTCTTCTTAGCTTCGGCGTGTTCCTTGAAGTTCTTGGAAAAATAGTGATAACCGTCCGGCTTCAGCAAAAAGAAAAGATAATCCGTTTCCGTAGGCATGAGCGCCGCTTCTAGCGCCGGGAGTCCCGGGTTGGAAATCGGCCCCGGGGGATACCCTTTATTTAAATAAGTATTGTACGGAGAGACGATCTTTAGGTCCTTTTCGAAGATCCTAGGATGAGGTTTGTCGAATAGATACTGGATGGTGGCGCAGGATTCGAGAGGAATATCCTTCTTCAAACGATTCAAAAAGACTCCGGCCATCAAAGGTCTCTCTTCCTTTTTCTTGGCTTCCCGTTCCACTACGGATGCGAGAACTACGATTTCATGAAGTTTATTCGGATTCAATTCCTTAGCCTTCGGAATCTTATCCAATTTGGCAAAGAACCGTTTGATCATCATTCTTACGATCTTGTCCGCGGGATAATTTACCGGGACGCTGTACGTTTCCGGAAACAGATACCCTTCGGCATTGGCCGCAGGAATTTTAAATTCCCTCATGAGCTCGGTCCGAGACGCCGCTTGCAGGAAATCCGCACGGGATTTTATTAGATTTTTTTTAACTAGCAGATCCCCTATCTGACGATCGTTGTATCCTTCCGGAACGGTGAAGGTAACCAATTTCACCTTTCCTTCGGTGATGACTTGCAGGATTTTTCTGGCGTCCATTCCGTCGTTGAGTTCGTAAAGGCCGGCCTTGATCTTATTCGCGGAACGGGTAGCTTTGATCAGGAACAGGAAATATTTGGAGGACTTGAGAAGGCCGTTTTTGGAAAGGAATTCCGTAACTTCGACCGGAGAATCCCCCGGTTCTATGCTCAAATCCAGCTTGACCTGACCGGAACCGACAGCGCCCCCTTTGAGTTCGTCCGTTACGAAGAAAGCAAGCAATGCTAAAAGGGCCACCCCGAGCAAGATTCCACCGAGTCCGAGAAGAATTTTATTTTTGGATTTCATATCATACGGTCCCAAAGATTTCTATCGTCATATCTACGATCATTCGAAATACACTTATCCTCTCCGTCTATTCCCTTCCTAAAAAGGGAACATTCAAAACTTGCAAGTTTTCTCCCTTTCTTTCGCGAAAAAAACAGGAATAGTAGCCTTCGTGACATGCGGCGCCCGATTGCTCCACTATGTACACCAAAAACTTACCATTCGCGGAAGCCAGGACTTCCTTCACATTTTGGACATGACCGGAAGTGTCCCCTTTCTTCCAGAGGCTTTTTCTGGACCGGCTATAATACGTACCGAAACCGCTTTCAAGGGTCAAGGTCAGACTCTCCCGGTTTGCAAACGCCTGCATCAAAACGTTCCCGCTGCGGTCCAAAGTGATCACGGGAATCAGCTCGTCCTGAAAATGCAAAACGGTCCGGTCAGTGAACGGGAAAAGCTCCGACTTCAAAAAGGAAGGATGTAAGAAAAGAACCGTATCCTCGTCGCAATCCACCAGCTCTCGGGTTCCTGAGGGCAGATTCTTTCTGACGGTCGCCAATTCCGTTTCGGACATTCTTTCCAAATCGGAGATGGATCCCGGCTGGGAGGTTGCGTAAACGACTGTGAGCATACGGTTATCGTACATGAACTTGGACGCCGTCGCTGTTGTCAAGGAAGGTGATTTTTTAGGAAGCCGCGGTATTTCCCGTCGGAACAAGTCGGAATTGGCCGCGCCCTTGCGGGACGGGCTGCTTCGGGTTCGCGGAGTCCCGCTCATCCAACACGTTCTCTTTCGCCTCCTAGCAGCATTTGCGATCTCTCGTGTTGGACAAGCCCTGCGCATCCCTCGCGAGGAAAAAAGTGCCACTTAACAATTGGGCTTTTCGATTTTTTGCATATTATAATTATTTAATAAAATTCTGAAATAAGGTTTCCGTCCAAAGATCGGGTTTAGGGAAAATACTATCTCAAATTCCAGGAAAGTGCTTAAATTCGAGGAAAAATTCCCCGAAAGACAATTCTTCCTGAAACCAAAATGACAATGAATAAGATGACCAGCATGACTCTTATAGAGACAATTTCTCCTTAATTACAAATTACCCCGGGTTTTCACGGCAAACCTTTGTAGCAAAAATTGCAGCTGACCATGGTAAAAACCCTGCTATCAATTTATTTCTATTCTTGGAAAATCGAAACCGAAGCTGTTCCTATTTGTCATAAATCAGCTTCTCTAAAGGGAAAATAACAATAGTATCCTCAGAAAAAGCAGAAAATATGGCATAAATATGCCATATTTTGTTCGATTTTTCTAGAAGGTTTTCAAATATTTATAAAAAAAATATGTAAAGAAATAGAACCTATATTTTCGTAGTCCACGAGAAACTACAATTATCTAGTATTTTGAAAAGTAAGCCTTGAGCTTTATAAAGCGGAATTTTTCTGCTTTTTCTCGCGAGAGAGATTAAAGCGACTCCCACTCTGCCATTAATTAAAATGATGAGGTAAAAATGTTTAAAAATCTTACTTTGAAGTTAGCTATTTTGATGATAGCTTCGATGTTTTCAACCGCTTGTTCAACGCACCAAACCTGGATCTATAGGGCAAGCGGTAAATCAATGATCTCCAAACCGCTTGTGAATGAACCAATTGTTATAGTCCCTTTCTTAGACCAAAGGGCAAGTACGAATGATAATAAAACTCTACTTTATGCAGTTCCATTTATGCCTTTTGGATGGGCAAACTATGAGGCCCCTGAAGGTGTTGCGCGCCACATAACGTCAGGACTCTGGCAGAATTACAAGCCGGTAGACGATTTTGCCAAAGCTTTAGTGCTGGAAATGGAAAATGCGGAATTATTCAAAGACGTTTCTTTTAGTTTTAATCGGGGAGACAAATATTATATTCAAGGCGTCATCCTTAAAACTGGGTATTCGGGAAAAATGTTTTCATATTTATTGAGCATTTACGGACCTATCCTCTGGCTTATCGGTTTGCCGGCAGTAACTGTAGAAAATACCCTAAAGATCGAATTAAGTTTAGTGAACAATAAGAGTAAAAAAATCTTATTCACTAAAGAATATGATGCAACACCTTATAGCGAAATCGGCTGGATATACAGTTTACCGAACGACTTCCACTATGCAGAAATGCTAAACGAAGTGTATAAAAAATTTATCTACGATTTAAGAACGGAACTTTCGAACGGGATAAAGAATTAAAAATCCAAACAAGGGAGGGGTGTTAATCCCCCTCTCTTATTTCTCGATAGCCCCGAGAATACCTTAATCGCATTCAATCGTTATTCCAATGTTAAATTAGAACATGGAATTATGAAAAACTATCCTTATTTTATAATTCTAAGTTTAGAAACTTCGGATAACCCATATACCGAATTAGAATTTTACTTTTCCGTTTTTTATTTCGAAACTTCTATTGTAGAATCAGTCGTATATCCGCTCGGTCCGGGTTCTTTCATACTTCATGGTTTACATGGTCATCTTCCTCATTAATTCAAAAAATCGAACTTCTATCCGAGAACACTATGTTTCAATTTCAGATGCAATCCAATCTTTCCGAATCGCCAGACGTCGTCTGGAATTCGGTAAAAACGATGAAAGGGGTAAACCGGGAAATTCTCCCCTTTCTAAGGATGACTTATCCTAAAGAAGCGGAAAATCTTTCCTTAGAGGACGTACCGCTGGACCGCACCTTGTTTCGCAGTTGGATCCTTCTCTTCGGGATTCTTCCGGTCGATTATGACGATATTAAAATCGTCGAAATTTATCAGCACGGATTTTTGGAATCCTCGGAAATGCTCTCGAACAAAATCTGGAGACACAAACGAATCGTATCGAGATCCGAAAACGGTTCCCTGTTACGGGACGAATTGGAATTTGCACCGCGGATTCCCGGCGTCGGATTCCTATTTATACCAATATACAAACTTGTCTTCGCTTACAGACATTTTCGATTAAGAAAAATTTTCGGAGAATCTAAAAAATAAATCCGTCATCCGAGAAGCCGGAGAACGTTCCGGATCTAGAACGTTAGAAAATCATTTATTACTTGAACGAAGGCATGAGTCCTTTATCCTTTGGCCGAGGTTAAAGCATAGCGTGAAAAACAAGATTGCAGTCCTTCTTTTCCGGATTTTGATCGTCTTCCTATTTTTCCAAACGAAGATGCAAGCCCAAAGCCCGTACAAGCTAAAAGGCCCCGTCCTGATTCGGCCTTTCGGCGATTCCATCACGTACGGGATCGGCTTTACGAACGATTGGCAATGCCCGGTATATGAGATCGGTCAATATCTTTGCATGCCGCCGGCAAGGACCGGAGGTGGATATCGCGGCTGGATGACGATTTATTCCTTTATGCAGGACGGGATCGTGTTCACTACCGAAGGCTACCAAAGCGGCGGATCCAACGCATCGCAGTGGATCGCCAATACCCAAACCCACGACGGGTATCCCGGCTGGACAAACGAGCAATTATTAACAAAGGCAAAGTATGCGAGTTTCTCGGACATCACCTTAGTGCATGCTGGAACCAACGATATGTGGCAAATTTTAAAAAATCCGAATCCTACGGATGCGATGATAAATCAAGTGGCGACTTCTGCCGGGGCCAGTTTATTCACTTTGCTGAATGCATTACTTCAGAGCAATCCGAAGACCTATCTGTTCGTCGCGCAAATCATCAAAGTAAGTGCCCCACAAAAGGGTTACAATTCTTTCGATTATGAAACGGTCAATAAAGTGATCTTTCAATACAATAATTACATTGCCGACAACTGGTACAATTTTCCCCCGGAAAGTAGGGCGAGAATGACGCTTGTAGATATGCACCAGACTCTGATTCCGGTCGAAGACTATTTCGGAGACGGGATCCATCCGAATATGTTGGGTTATCGGAAAATCGCGTGCTCTTGGATTCGGGCGATTCAAGGAAAAAAGCAGAACCAAGATGATCCTTGTTCCGGAATTCTGACAGCAGATGTCGGGAAACAGATGATTCCAAGCAAGGAAGAAATGTTGCGAATGACCCCTGCGAAAGACAAGTTGGAACAGTTCCTAAAAGGAAAACCGAACAGAAATTGAGGAATCAAGTCTCCATTCCGGGCTATATGGGCCGTGGGTTTCTTTCCGAATCCGCAAAGGTCTTACTTAGCGGATTTATCATAAAATGGGGTCTTTAAGACATTTAGAATCGATATAATTTAGATTTCCAATGACTGGAACGCATAAGAAAAGAATATACAATATAAACTAAGTATATAAAAATGAAACGGACGATTCTCGTCCGATTTACTTTTATAAAAGGCTTATATGAAACCGTTCAAAAAAATTCGCATCGTATTGACCCCTCTTATTTTTTTCCTATCCTTTTCAATTGAAGCAGGTTCCTCCGACGCTACTTTATATGTTCAAAAACTTTTTTCAGGTGCCTGCAAGAATGATAAGTCTCTTTTAAAGGATCACATGTTTGAAGTTATTCGTACGAACCAACCTGACGATCCCAGTAAGGCGCTCGATCCTGAAAATATCGATGATAGACAAGCCGAATTTGATGCGAATAAGGACCTTTACATTAAACAATTTTGCAATATGAAAATTCTGGGTGAACGGAACGAAGGACAAATTTTAGGAGTGATCGTTCGTGAATATCCAACAAATCCTTATTTCAAATCTATATGGAAGTTTAAAAAAATAGCAAATAAACTTTACTTAATCGAAGTCGACGAAACGACACTAGGTTATCCTCAGTACGAGTATAGAGATCTAAAGTCCGAATTCGAATCCAATGCATTAAAAGCCTCTTCCGAACTGCAAGGGAAAATCATCGGAGTCAACGGAACCGTTTGGAAAGTGGATAAAGACCTTTTGGGAAAACCGTACATCGCTTTTTCCGGATTGGAAGAAACGGGAAATTCTTTTGATTTCGGTTTCTTAAAATGTTTCCTTTTACCGGAAACTTTAGGATTAGCCAGAATGGTAGAAAAAGGGCAGAGAATCAATGTAACAGGAAAGCTTGTCGGACAGGAATTTATAAAGATTGAACTAAAGGAATGCGCTATTAGCGAAAGTACTGTCAGGGGAGAAGGAAACGAAGATTCAAATTGGCAGTAGTCATAAAGTGAAACATTTCAGACATCTGACTGGCAATCCGGTCTATGGACAAAAAGCAGATTCTTAA
This sequence comes from Leptospira fletcheri, assembly GCF_004769195.1. Lineage (NCBI taxonomy): Bacteria > Pseudomonadati > Spirochaetota > Leptospiria > Leptospirales > Leptospiraceae > Leptospira > Leptospira fletcheri. The sequence continues at coordinate 832,342 of NZ_RQET01000004.1, read as the reverse complement.
AGAAAGAACGTAAAACATCCCTTCCTTGAGTTTGCAATTTGCGGCGAGTCGGGGAGATATCCGACTGAATTTGTAACCCGTCAAATACGGCTAAAATCGTTTTGGCAAGAACCGAAGGGGAAAGCGTTGCAACCAAAAGTCCGTTCTTTTGTCCTTCCTCTATCGTGGATGAAAAGACGGCTTCCAAAGAATCATAAAAGGCGATGATTTCATCTTCCATAGTTCCACCATCAGCGGTTGCTTCCGCGAACAATCGTGGAGAACAATTTCCTTCGATAGCAAGGCGATTTGCAAGACGTTCCAGATATTCGCCCAGACGAAGATGGGCAGGGAGTCTCAACACTTCGGGATCTTGGAATCCGAAACGATCCAGATTTAGGAAACCTCGGATCAGAGTATCTCGGATTTCTTCTTTACTATCGAAATGAAAGTAAATTCCACCCTTGGTGAGTCCTGCCGCATCCGCTATGTCCTGAACGGAGGTCTTTTCGAAACCCTTGCTAAAGAAGCAACGCATAGCGCCGGTCAATATGGATTCCCTGCGCACATCTTCGGAGAGCTTTTTCCAACCAAGGCTTTTGGACATAAGATCTGCCTTCTTTTTAAAAGATCGAACCGGGCAAGTCAAACCGAATCGAATCTTTTTCGAAAAATAAATACCGACCGGTAGGAATTCCGGTTTGACAATTCTTCTTCAATAAATACCGATGGGTAGGAAACCTTTTTCCAAACTGGAGATGCCAATGAACCCGATTTCTAACCTAGCAAAACCGCTGAACCTCCCAAATGGCACGATCCTTCCGAATCGAATTGCGAAGGCGGCGATGGAAGAAGGGCTGGCGGATCGAGATTTTCTCCCGGGCAAAAATATGTTTCGTTTGTACGAGCGCTGGTCCCGCGGAGGAGCTGGTTTACTGCTTACCGGCAACATGATGGTGGACCCGGGAGCTTTGACTGGTCCAGGGAATGTCATTCTGAGAGAGGACGGAAGTCTAGATCGATTCCAAAAACTGGCAGAGATTGCACAGTCGGGAGGATCGAAACTCTGGATGCAGATCAATCATCCGGGACGGCAAGTATTCGGTTATATCTCAGAAATTCCGGTCGCTCCTTCGGCGGTTAAGGTTCAGATTCCGGGAAGAATGTTGGCTAAAGTTTTTGGAACTCCGAGGGCTCTGACATCCGATGAAATCAAACGCATTATAGATCGATTCATCATGGGAGCGAAGCTTGCAGAAAAGGCGGGTTTTAACGGGGTAGAGGTGCATTCCGCTCATGGATATTTGTTAAGTCAGTTTTTATCTCCCTTAACCAATCTTCGAGAGGATGAATGGGGCGGCTCCCTGCAAAATCGGGCGCGAATCCTATTAGAAATCGTTAAAGGAGTCAGGTCTTCCACCAAACGGGAGTTTTGCGTGGGAGTTAAATTAAATTCTGCGGATTTTCAGAAGGGAGGCTTTGAGGAAGAAGACGCGATAAAAGTGATCGAAATGTTAAATGAAACTGGGATCGATCTACTCGAGATTTCCGGAGGTAATTACGAATCCCCGGCGATGCAAGGAACGGAAAACACCGGGACGAAACAAAGAGAAGCTTATTTTTTGAACTTCGCCAAAAAGGCCCGCAATACGGCAAAAATGCCCTTAATGGCAACCGGAGGATTTCGGTCGGGATCGATTATGGAGGAGGCGATTCTCAGTGGGGTGGTCGATATGATCGGTATCGGGACTCCCTTCGCGTTCGACCCTGATTGTGCAGCTAAATTGGTTTCCGGAAAGATCGAAAAGACAAGCGTGAATCTTCCAAATCTTGCAAATCCGGCCTTGAATTCTCTTTCTAAAATATCCGCTATTAGAGTGCAGTTTAGAAGAATGGCAGAGGGAAAGGATCCGAAAGTCCCTTTTTCTTTAGTGGGCAATTTAATTGTTGAACAGATTCGCGCTAGGCGGAATGCGAAACGCTACAAACGATTCATCGAAGCAAAATAGACCCGAGAAGCGCACGAAATAAACTCGGAATGACCGATCACACTCGTCCGGAAATTTCGCCAAACTGGCAATCAGTGAAAATCAGATCACCGATCTTTTCTTTCTTCCGGATTTTGAATCACCTCCGAAGTTCGGTGTTCATCATTCTCTGTAAATTTCAGAATGTCGGCTATGGTGACTCCGGATTTGCCTTTCGGCAAATCCGGAGCTTCTCTTATGCGGCTTCCCTCTCTTTGCGATCTACATGACTATCGAATCGCACTTCTTCCGCGACGATCTTGAGTTTGGATCGGTTTTGCCCTTCCTGGTTTTTCCAACGATCCTGCTTTAAATAACCGACCACCGTAGCTTTTTTTCCTTTTTTTAGGTATTCGGCGCAGTTCTCGGCCGAGCGATCCCAAACTTCAACATCGAGATAAGAAACCTCAGGTTCCTCTCCTTCGACCTTTTTAAAGCTGTGATTCACTGCAAGTGTGAAGTTCGCTACGGATTTGCCGCTGGAGATCTTTTTCAGCTCGGGATCTCCCGTCAGGAAGCCGTCGACTACTGCGATGGATAGATTTTTCATAGGTATTTTTTCCTCAAAGAATTCATAGACTACATGTAAGGAAACAAGGAGTGCATGAGCATTTTTTTTTGAAGGGCCCCACCCTCTCTGGGCGGGGGCCGGTGCGGTGGTACACCCAGGCGCATAACACGCATTTGCTCAAGAGTAAAATCTTTTTTTGAAAATCTGTTGTAGGAGGTCATACAAAGTTGAAATAGAAAAATATCTTGCCCAAACGCAGTTTTTCTGATAGAGGATTCGGAGCAAATCGCCCCGAGCCCACTTCCTTCGCCCGGACCTGGGTGTGGGCCGCTCAAAACTTCCCTAGTACAGTCCTATTCCCGCATTTCGAGAATTCCGAACCGTTCTTTCTTTACTTTTCGAATCGGTTCGTTTCTATTTATTCCAGAAAGGGAGTTCCTACAAATCGGAATGATTCGCACAAAGTGCATTCGAAAAACCAAAGTCGCTCAGTGCATGTTCGCCCTTTCTTTCCTATTGAGTGCTTGCACATTCGATAGGACCAAAGGAATTCTTTACGAGGAAAATGCGATGGGAATCGACGTCGTTTTTCCTCCTTCCTATCGACCTCAAATTTTTTACCCTTTCGGTACGAATCTCTTCGAAAACGTCAAGCAACCCCAATGGGCTTTGTTAAGAGAAGCCCCAATCCTGACTTCCACCGCCCTGCAAAAATCTTTCGTTAAGACCTTTTCTCTTCGAGCAGGAATTCGACTGCAAAACTCGGAACAAGCTCCAAGAACGACCGTTACGATCATACCGATCAATTTGTTGATCTCGGACGGGTTGAGTGCCTTTGTAGAAATTCTGATCGTATTCAAATTACATGATGGAAGAATATTCACCGACAGGTTCAGCATGGCAACTAGGGACGAATTCCCGAATGGCGCCTACACTCGAGCATTTTGGGAGGCGGCGGCCTTTCGATCCTTAGAGCTCTATCGTCTCTTCCCACGACACCAGGACAAACTTCCGGAAGAATACCTTGTCCAACCGCGATTCTCGGAGGAACCGCTGACATATTTCATCTCTCTTTTCCAAGGAATGCCCGGAATCAAAATCAAATATTTCAATGAAGCGGACGCAGCCGTCGCCTATCTGCCGAATGAATTCGCGGCCTTGGACTGTCTTTCTTACGCAAACGATGTCAGAGGCGGTGTCAAATGCACAAGCCGCCAAAAAATAAAAATTCCTGTGTTCTGGTCCTTGAAAATCGACCGAACTTCTACGGATACATTCCTATCTAGATAAAACAGGTAGTTTCAAATTGAACGAAAGATCATTTCCTTTTCCGAATCGCAATCCAACTCGGAAAAGGAAATGTCTCAATTAAAAATTCGATTCAAGAACGGAGATATAAGAATCCCCTTCCCATATCCATGAAACTTCTCGGATCGAATCCTCTTCGCGGAGCATGTTGTTCCAGGTAAACCATCCGATCGAAATACCGATCAAAAAAACTGCGGCCGCCAACCATTTTCGATCCATATAGAGAATCGGTTTACTTTTCTCGGACTCCTGATGAAACCTGGCAATCACGTTAGACGCGATTTCCTTTGGCCAATCAGGATCGGATTTCCGAAAGTGGATTTCCTTATACATATCGGGGTTTTGTCCGTTCATTCTTCCCATCTTACCCCTCCCTCTCTTCTGTTAGAGTTATGCATCCTTCTCAGCATTTCCTTGCCTCTTGCCGCCCTAGACTTTACCGTGCCTGCCGGGACGCCTAACGCTTCGGCAATCTGTTTTTCGGAGTAGCCGGAGAAATAGTATTGAAGAACGCTCCTATAAGATTCGGGAAGTTGCATCACCCAAATCTTTGCTTTCTCCCAAGTAGGAAGATCTTCCAATTCGTCAGAATCGGAGACGGCCGGTTCCAACTTACGTTCTTCTTCGAATCTTTTACCGGCTTTTTCCGCTTTGGTTTCTTCTCTTCCCAACACTTCGTTCATACGAATGGATTCGTTTCTAGCGATCGTATAAAGCCAAGTGGTCAACTTGGAATCACCACGGAACTGACCCTTCAACAAGGCTTTGTAAGCCCGTAAATACGTTTCCTGTGCGACATCATCGATAGCGTAGGAAAAGCGTTCATACAAATAGCGGGAGATCGCCGCTAAGACGATCTCCCGAGTATTGTCGACGAAGCGGGAAAATTCCTCTTCTCCCATAAACCCCTCCGAAGAAAAAAGGATCAGCCTTCTTCCTTCTCTTTCCGGAATTTATCTTGGAACTTCGTAATCAGATCCGCCAGCTTATTTCTTTGTGCCGGAGTCAGAATTGCGTGAAACTCTACCGCTTTTTTCAGAATAAAAGTCCGGAGTTCCCCTTTTTTCTTTTCTCTTTCCTGACCGTACTTGTTCCATTTGTCTACATTCAGTTTTTCGCCGCGAATTTCATCGACCGCCTCTTTAGGAAGAAAATGTCCTTCTGGCAGATTCAATTCTTTCCGCTTTGCAAGAACTTCGCCTTTGATCTTTTCCAAGGTCGCAGCTTGGGACTCGTTCAACTCCAATTCGGATTTCAATTTTTGCACGACCATTTCCGCCCTTTTTTCAGGGGAAAGCCATTTATGATGACCGCAACCTTGTGCGAAGACGATAGCCGAACTAATCACGGCTAGGATAGCGGTCATTTTTGCAACTTTACGAAACATCTCTTTATCTCCTCGTTACTGATCCTCTGACCGAACGAGCAATCACCGGTTCCAAAAAAATTAGACGGTATCAATGACTAAAATATTTTCTTGGGGAATCTCATATTTCGTCGCAAGTTTGGCAACGACGGCATTCAGCAGTTCAAAGTAATTCTTGTGAAAATGAAAAGCTTCTTCTATCTCCAGAAAGAAACGTCTTGCTTGTGATAATTCCTTTAAGACAAAGCTGATTTCCTGAACGATTCTTTCCGGGGTTTTCCCGTAAGGACAACCGACCAACCTCACTCCGGCTCCATAACCTTCTTTGGAAATTTTCTGAATGGAAAAAGGGAATTCCTTCTTATCGATCAAAGAAGTTTGCTCGATTCTTAATGCCGATTTGATCTTTGCCAGTAGTGAATTCGGTTCGAAGGGCTTCAACAGATAAGCCGCCAACTGACCGCTAGCTGCTGCCTGCAGGATATTCTCTCTTTCATTACTCACAGTTAAAAAAATGATGGGTCGATTCTTGTTCTTGTCAGGAATCCTTTCGACCAATCTAAGACCGGACAAAAGCGGCATTTGATTGTCCAAAAGAATCAGATCATAGACGTCTTTTTTGAGTTTCAATTCCGCCGCAACACCGTCCACTACATGGTCTACTTCGAAATTATATCTTTCCAGAAAATGGATCAAAAGATCCGCGGAGGTTTCATCGTCTTCCGCCAGGAGGACTTTATAGGATCGATATGACATGGCCTGAATGCCTTTTTGTGCCCTTATCGGGAGAATGATTCGAAATTTATTGAAAAATCCCGCTCGGTTGAGATTCGACCTTCGGAGACTTCTCGTCGATAAAAAAAAACCGGTCGGGGGGAAGCGGCTAATGACCCCGGACCGGTTGCGTAATGAGGATGGATTCCGTTTGGGAACGAAAAGGTTATCTACCTCTTTCCCAATAACCTTCCCTGTATTGGTCGGTCAGATCGACCCAAACGTCGGAGGCTCCTTTGGAAGTTTTGGCTTCCTGCAGTTTCGTTGTTTCATACGGAGTCAAAGGCGAAGAGAATTGCCAACCGTACGCCGCACAAGCGCTTCGGCCGTTGCTCCAATTACCGGAAGAATCCGTAATCGCCCAATTTCCGGAACCGTCTTTGCAGGCGTAACGGAAATTCACGGAGCAATTATTGTCGTTCCAGCGACCGTCGCTTCTGACCTGGGCGCAATGTTCGTTATTATTGTAATTGTTAGGTTCCCCGACCCCCCAAGACCAGAGTCCTAATTTTGCGAAATCCGGATTAAATTGGTCGATTCCGAAGACACTTACGCCGCAGGATAACATTTGCGGAATATTCGAATTCGTAAATACTCCTGTTTCCTTTGCTCCGTTGTAGATTCCGAAGTAATTCGTGCTATCGTTATATACTCTGGTCATAGAAGAATCGTAGGTACTTCTACTCCAGTTACAATCCGGATATCCTCGAAAATCCTTGGGGTGGATGGAGAAATTCCCGAAGAACATCTGCTTAAAGTAAGAATTCCATACGCCCGGATAGCAGAAGTCGCTCATGAGGAGGATTCTTTTGCCGGAAGAAAGCATGTCCTTTAACTTAGGCATGTTATCGGGACTCGGAACATCGCCGCAAGCTCCGGTGGAATATTCGTAGAGATAAGGGCCGAGGTAACTTTTGACGATACTCAAAAATTGATCCGCACGATTGTCTATATAATCCTCTATGTAAAGGATAATGATTTCGTTCTGATTTTGAGGTGCGGAGATCCAATTTTGGATCTCGGAGAGTCCGTTTCCTACCGGGCGATCAAAGACGTTACACCCGACTCCGTTAGCTTGCGCGTGACAAAGTAGAAAATCTTTCGCGAAATGCGCTCCCAAAACGTAATGCACGTCTAGTTCGATGAATCTGGCTCCTAGCCGAAGCTGATCCGTAATCGAGTATTGCTGGTTGGGAAACGAATAGGAAAAGAAAGGACCTGCGTATGCCTTACTGTTATAGGAATTGTGGGTCCCGTAAAATAGCGCCTTATGAACGGGTAAATTAACTTCTCTTTGGATTTGCCTTTGGATGCCGATCGCTTTCGCTTCCGGAGATTGCTCGAATAAATCGATCGGATTCGGGACGACCGCTCCCCGGCTCGCCATTAGGACGTTGCCGGCTGACAAAAGCAGGGCGAGGACCAAAAACGGAACCATTCTCTTCATCATTTTTCACCTAAGTTTTTACTATATCCTACCTCCTTGCCTGATCGGGAACCCAAGCCTTACTTATTTATTACTTATATTCCGGATTTTTTATTTAGAACAACCGATATAATTTTTATTCGTTTGTTTTCAAACAATCGGTTAGCACTTCTTGGAATCCGGGAGAAGTCAGAATCTGATAATGAGACAAACCGAATAATACTCGAACTCTCTTTTCGGGATTTGCCTTCTTTCGATACACTCGTTCGGAAAGAGCTTCCAAACTGGATTTCTCCACAATACCGTCTCCGATCCAGTTCGACCAATCGCCTGGTTTTTCCGACACTAGGCTATAAACCTGGGTGGCATTCACTTCGTCCAGTTCTCCGAAATAGAATTCCTGTCCGTATCTTCCGATCGGATCTTTTCTTTGCCAATCTTCCTCTCGGATCAGTCCGTGCGACAAATCCTTCATCGCGTCGCTTCTTTGGTTACCTATGTATCCGATCAGATTTACCGGAAATACGGGCAGGGACTCCGCGCCTAACCCGAGCCAAAATCCGATCTTTTCGATATAGGATCCGCCGTCGGGCGAACTCACGAATAACGCATGACGTATCTTTTCCGAAAACCGAAATCCGTCTTTCTCTGCTAGATAGAAGGCACTCCTTAAAATCAGGCCACCTTGACTATAGGATAAAAAATCCGTTTTCTCGTCTTGAAATTCCGGCAGAGCAAACAGATCCTTGAGAAGAGAATACAAGGCCTCACCGTTTTTAGAAATATGGGCCCCGGGATTAAAACGTAGATATATCGGATAATAACCTTCCCGAACCATAGTCGCAACCGGACTGAACGGCCCTTCGGCGCTCCAGAGTCCTTCGTCGCAAAACAGACCCGGTATGCATAGCACCGTTCTTGTCAAACCGGAGCGTTGCCAATCCTGCAACACTTCGCTTGCACTCGCATCTCTTCCGTTCAACCGAAAGGAAGGTTGAATGGCCGAGGTGGTTACGAAATCCGCAAACGATTCCCCTACGATACTGGACACTGGGATATTCTCGAAGAGCTTTTTTTTAACGAACGAATCCGCCTGATCCAAAGAACCCAACGCGGTTTGCATGGCTGCCGCAGTGGACTCAAGCGCCCGAATCAACCCTGAATTCGTTTTTTCCGAAGCTCGTTGTAAGGAAGAGCCGGTTTCCCGAAAAAGCGAAGCTAATTCCGTTTTTTCCAGCACGGGGGTATCCGACAATTCCGTCAACTTTTGGGACATCCAGTCGAAGGAAGAAGTCAAGAAAGATCTGACTCCTTCCAAGGTTCCTAAGGAGACATCGGAAGCGAAACGGACTGCATCCTTACTCAGTCTAAAGCTAGGGTCCGTAGGTTTGTATAATTCGTCGAAAGGCATAATCTTTTAAGATCCGATAATAAACGATGGATCCAAGAAAGGTCCACCGAATTTTATCTTTAAACCGCACAGGGAAGATCCAAGAAAAACCGCGTATACTCCATCGGCACACTTTCGAATGAAAGATACCCTCCGTGTTCCTTTACGATACTCAGACTTACGGATAAGCCCAAACCGGTTCCCTTATCCGCTTCCTTGGTTGTGAAAAACGTATTAAAAATGGATCTACCTAGTTCGGGAGGAATTCCTACTCCAGTATCTTCGACCGTAATCCTAACCCAAGGTTTATTTCCCATGTCCACCATTTTAGCGAAAACGCTTACCCGCTTATCATCGTAGTAACCTTCGTTTTTTTGGTTCAAGGAATCTATGGAATTGTTCACCAAATTCAAAAGAACTTGCAGGATCTGCCCCTCTTTGCATAAAACCGGACACACATCTTCCGTTGTGTCGACTTGCAGGAAAATTTTACTCATCTTAGCTCTTTGTTCCGAAATGGATTTCATTTTGATCAAGCTATGCGTAAGCTTTACCTTTTCGAACTGTCCCTTTTCCTGGCGCGCGAATCGAAGAAGGTCCTTGACCATAACGGAAATCCTTTCCCCTTCGGTCTGAATTTTAATCGCCATGCGTTTCACCTTCTCAGTATCGGATTCGCCTTTTTCTATCATTCTGGCGTAATCTATGATAGCCATAATCGGGTTATTGATTTCATGCGCCATCGCTCCCGCTAAGAAGCCCATCGCCTCCAATTTCTGACTCTGCCTAAGTTGTTCTTCTATCTCGAATTTGTCCCGCTCGGCTTTTCTTCTGGCTTCGGTTTCTTCATTCTCTCGTAAAGCTCTTTTAAGCGCCGGAACCAATTTCACTAAACGATCTTTTAATACGTAATCCGTGGCGCCTCTGGTTAATGTCTGAATTGCCGCGTCTTCTCCGTACGTTCCCGAAACGAAAATGAAGGGCGTGGACGGACAGGCTTCCTTTGCAAGAGTTAATGCGGACAACCCGTCGAAATTCGGCAGGGAAAAATCTGAAAAAATAAAATCCGGTTTTTCCTCCACGATCGCCTTTAGATAGGCATCACGATCCTGTACATGTAGGGAGACGTATTCCACACCCCCTCTTTTAAGCTCTCTCTGGATTAATTCCAAATCCGTAGGTGAATCCTCTAAAAAAAGAAATTTAAGACGTTTCATTTTAAATCACCGATTTATTCACGATACACCAATATTGTCCGATTTCGGCGACGGTAGTGATCAGTTTCTCGAATTCCACGGGTTTGACTATATAGCTGTTCACTCCTAACTCGTAACTTTCCACTATATCCTTCTCCTCGGAGGAGGAAGTCAGCATAATGACCGGAACCACTCTGAGCTTATTGTCCGCCTTCATCGCTTTCAAAACTTCCAACCCGTCCACCTTAGGCATTTTTAAATCTAGAAGAACGAATAACGGAACTTCATTTGCATCCCGATCCGCGAATTTCCCTCGACAAAATAGGAAATCGAGAGCTTCCTCTCCGTCCCGAACATGTGAGATACGATTGAACAGATTTCTCTTTTTAAATCCTCTCATAGTTAATTCAGCGTCGCTCGGATTATCTTCCGCATATAAAATCTCGAAATTCCTCGAGTTATTCATAATTTAAACCTCCGACGGCAACGTAAAATAGAACGTCGCCCCTTTGTTTTTTTCTCCTTCGGCCCAAACTCTTCCGCCGTGACGACTCACGATCTTTTCCACTATCGCGAGCCCGATCCCGGTTCCTTCAAACTCATCGGAGGAATGCAACCTTTGGAATATTTTAAATAACTTATGTGCATATTGATGGTCGAATCCTGCCCCGTTGTCCCTAACATAATATGTGTTCTCCCCGTCTCCGATAGAGCCGCCGATCTCCACCAAGGCGCCGTTTTTTTTAGAAGAGTATTTGAAAGCATTGGAAATCAGGTTCATAAAAACCTGTTTAAGCATGGAGGAATCTCCGTAAGCAGGGGACAATTCAGCGATCTGAACGTCGTGTACGAAGGTGGCTCGGTTCAATTCTAAGGAAACGATACAATCTCTGACGAGGCGATTCATATCGACCGGGTCCGATTTTGGTTCGTTCTTCGAAATTCTATAAAACTCGAGAAGATCGTCGATCAATTGCCCCATGACCTTCGTGTTTTTCATGATCACGCCTAAGAGACGATTGCCTTCGGCGTCCAAAACTTCGGAATAGTCTTCCACTAGAATTTTCGTAAACCCGTCTATCCCACGGATCGGGGAGCGTAAATCGTGGGAAACGGAATAGCTGAAAGCCTCCAATTCCCGATTCGCATTTTCTGCCTTCTTTAGATTTTTTTCCAGCCTCAGATTCAATTCCTTGATCTGCCTTTCCTTCAAAAAACGATCCGTGACTTCCGTCAAAAGAATCACTCGACCGATAGGATCGCCGAGACGGTCCTTAAGTAACCTTACGTTCACTTCCAGAATGGATTCTTCCGGGCCCGGCTTGATTACATGAACGGAAAATTTGCTGGATTCCTTTTTGAAAAACTCCTGAATACCGACCAAAGAGTCTTCGAGATTCGTACCGTCGGGAGAATCGACTCTTGCGATCGTAAGCCCGCCCTTCCGAATCCAAACCCTCCAATCCTCCTGAAGAACCGGAATACTTCCCACCAATTCCAGAATCCTAGCGTTGCTAAGAAAGATCCGTTCCTTCTTATCGATCGCAAAGACCCCGTCCGCCATATTGTTCAGGATCGATTCCAAAAGGCTGTTCTGGTCGGATAAATTTTTCTCCGCGTTTAACCTTCTTTCGGATTCCTTTTTTAAGATCTGAAACAGTGCGGTCAGAAGAAAAAGATTGAAGACCGAAAATACCAAAATGATGATCTGCCCGATATCTATCCTAGTTTGGAATATCGCTGCCCTTTCCTGGAACAAAGACTTCTCGGCAATCTTCATCTCTTCCAATGTCCCAAGTATTTTTTCCCAAAAGGGCGAATTGACGGGAACTGCTGCAAGTGCGGAGTCACCCAAGGAATGGACCAGGGATTCAAGTTTTCGGACACGTTCCTGCTGCTTCGGATTTTCCCGAGTCAAAATTCTCAGTTCGACGATCTTTATCTCCGTAGTATATAAGGACCTTCCGAAGTCTTCACGGAAAGCTGCACCGTTTGCGCCCGCGTAACGGATCGCCAATATTTCAGAATCTTTAATATTAGAAGAAATTGATTCCAGTTTCAGAATAATCTCTCTCGTATTCTCCTCCGAAGATTTCGCTTTGGCCAATGTAAGATGATTCCAAAAGAAGGCTCCGCCTATTGCCGCGATCATTGATACGGCAAGAAGGAAGCCGATCGTCAATTTTTGGGAATAACTTAAGGTAAACATAAACAAAACGGCACCGAAAGATCGTACACTGCGGAAATCCGAGTGCAACTACAATCCATCAAAAGAGTGAATATTACGACTTTTTCATTTAAAAATGACACGAAAAAGCAATTTATTTTTAAGCTTATCTTATCGGACTTCCGAAATCGGAAAAAAAAGACAGGAAAGTACCGCAGTATACTCAGACTTTCGGGAAGGTAATTTTCCAACACCGGAAATGCGACATAGATTTGACTCGATCTCCTGCCCATTCAAGTTGACCTGTCCACTTCGTCCGTAAAACTGTCGAAGACCCGTTTTCGAGCCGATGCTTTTCAACACGTTCGTATTTCTCCTATTTTTTATCCTAGTTTATACGGTTTTTTTGGGTTTAGGCCTCTGGGCTAAGCGGCATTCGTGGGCAGCCAGAGGACAGAATCTTTGGCTTTTGGCCGCCTCTTATTTCTTTTACGGATGGTGGGACTGGATCTTTCTCATCCTAATCGTTTTAAGCACGCTCGTAGATTACGTTGCTGCCCTTGGAATAGAGGGAAATACGGACAGGAAAAGAAAAAGGATCTTCCTCTTTTTTTCGATCCTTTCCAATTTAGGCATCCTGTTTACGATGAAATATTTCAATTTCTTCGCGGACAGCATGGTCCATCAGTGGAACTCTTTAGCAGGTTTTCTAGGCTGGGAAACGATCGGCGGAAACGGTTCCTTTCTTTTAAAATCCGTAATCCTCCCCGTTGGAATCAGCTTCTACACGTTCCAGACTATGTCCTATACAATAGACGTGTACAAAGGGCAAATCCGGGCGGAAAAAGATTTCTTCGATTTTGCACTTTTTGTGACTTATTTTCCCCAATTGGTGGCCGGTCCGATAGAAAGAGCCGGCGATTTACTGCCTCAATTAAAAAAACCTAAATTTCCTGACACGGGAATCCTTTTGGAAGGGATTTGGGACGTACTCCTAGGATATTTTCTAAAGGTATATGTAGCGGATAATCTAGGTCCTTTAGTGGATCAGATCTATTTTCCGAATAAGGAAGCCTATCTTGCCCACCCCGACCATGCTTTAGGAATGGGAGGGGGGCAAGTTTTAGTCGCCACTCTCGGCTTTTTGATCCAGATTTATTGCGATTTTGCGGGTTATTCCTTTATCGCGCTCGGAGTCTCCCGATTTTTGGGAGTCCAATTGACCGTAAATTTCGAAACCCCGGAATATTCCGCTACGCCCATAGAGCTTTGGACGAGATGGCATGTCACTTTGAATCGGTGGTTCCGGGAATACGTATATTTCCCATTAGGTGGAAATAGGACAAGCAGAGCAAAACAAATTCGTAATATACTAATCGTATTCGGACTTTCCGGCCTATGGCACGGCGCGAATTGGACCTTCGTCACCTGGGGATTATTGAACGGAATTTTTACGGTAGTTTATATGATTATTCTCTGGAATTTCCCGCCGTCGAATTCTTCGGTCCCGTCGCCGGCGTGGATCCGAATTCCCGCCGCCGTAGGAAGCAGGCTCCTTACGTTCCTGCTCTTCGCACTCAGCGCGGTGGCATTTAGAGCGTACGATACGCACCACATGTTATTATTGTATTCCCAGATTTTTTCCCCTTGGAACCTGACGGAACAAGTCAACGGCGTCCTTTCCGTCAGCCATTATCTAGGTGAAATGCTTCGGATCGCGCTCCCGTTGCTGATTGTCGATTATTTCGTTTATACGAGAAAAGACAGATATTTTCTCCTGAAGAAAGGAGCTTGGCTCCAAGCCGCGGTATTTATTCTTTTGTTCGGAACCGTCGTACTGAAGGGAATCTTCGGTAAGGAGGTCATTTATTTTGCGTTCTAAACTTTCCGGACTTCTGATCGCGGTCTTTTTTTTCGCACTTTTAGAAGCGGTCGTACGTTTCCTTCCCAGTTATTTTATGGAGGAGCCGGAAACCTTTTTCGTGAACTACAAACGGGAAACGATCGAATCAGGAAAAGGAAAGGCCGATATCGTCATCCTCGGGGATTCCCGAAGCATGGCTCTTGCCGGAACAAAAGGGACATACGAAGTTTATAACCATAGCCTTCCCGCAATGGGACCGAGATATTATAAATTCCTGTTAGAGAAATACTTAAAATTCGGAAACAAGAAACCGAAACTATTACTTTTCGCCGCCAGCAGCGTATTGTATTCCCAGGGATACGGTCCTCCTTTGTACGATCCTTCCGGCCTAAGGACCATGAAAAACGAGGGTTTGGGGGAATATTCCGAACGGCGCTGGAAGGAAGGCTGGAAAAACACTTTTTTCAAGCAACAGACCGAATCGAATTTGGATCCGCTGGATCCTCGGCGGGAAGATTCCTTTCTCTGGGATTTTTTCGGACAAAGGTATCTCCACCAATTCTCCTTTTCGGAACTAGCAGGTCAATTCGAAGGAGTGGAACGGATCTTTATCCTATCCAAAGCCGCTCCTTTATTATATTCCACTTATAAATACAGAAGGTCCGTCGAGAATTCTCTTAGCCTTTCCAACTGGGAAACCGAAAAGGAAAACTCGGATTGGATTCGAAATTGTTCCACCTGCCAAGCAGTCGAGGCAGGCCTCTGCTTGCCTCCCGGATCTCAGCTACAGGACAATATTCTAATCAAAGAATGGTTGGATTTAAACCGGGGAAAATACAATATCTCGAATCGAATGAATCCTCTCCAGACGTACCAATCCCGCGAATACGTGAAGCAAATATTAGAAAAATCAATAGAATCCCAGAATCGGGTTCTTTCGCAGGATTTTTCCTCTTTGGTTGATTTGATCGATTTCTGCGAAAAGGAAGGAATCCTTTTCGGATTTTTGTACATGCCGGGAATCATGGAATTGGAAAATACCGCGAACTCCATAGCCGTGCGTTCCGCAGTAAAAAAGCTGGTCGAGAGCAGGAAGAACGCGGCCTTCTTTTCTTTTCCCGATTTTCGTTATCCGAAAGAGATGTTTGTAGACCAAATCCATTTCGATTGCCGCGGTGAAGCTAGACTAAACGCGGAATTTCAGGAATTCGTTTTACCGATGGTATTCCGTTTTCTGGATTCGAAACGGAAGAATCCGTTTCTTGAATGATTCTCATTTTATGTCGGATTCGAAGGAAATGCCGCGAAGTATACGCTAGGATTTTTTTCTGCGCCGTACAAATCGCACTTTTTACTTCGTTTCGCGGATGGAAAGCAGGAGAATCCCGGAAAAACACGATTTTTTGCTTGCTATAAAAATTTCAAATCGGCACACAAGGTTTCGGTACTCACATGGAAATTACGGTTCAAGACGACATTCATATCATCAAGATCTCCGGATCCATCCTCCAATCGGACAGCGAGGAACTGGACCGTAACCTCAGCGATCATAATTTCGACCCTTCCCCGAAAGTCATTATCGACCTTACGGAAGTGAGTCACATCTGTTCCACAGCATTAGGAATCCTAGTTTCCTATAAGAAAAAATTCAATTCCGCGGAAGGTGACATCATCATCGTAGTAAACGACGAGGATCTTCTGCAATTGTTCGAGATCACCATGTTGGACAAAGTCTTCAAAGTCGTTCCCACCATCGACGATGCTTTTGATGAATTCAAACTGGGAAATTGAAATCCCTAGCCTTAGCTTCCAATAATCCGCATAAAGTCCGCGAAATAAGAGCCATCCTGAATTCCTTGGGGATCGAATTGAAGACCCCCAAAGAGCTGGGATTGGAATCGAACCCCGAAGAGACCGGCGATACTTTCGAAGAAAACGCTTTGATCAAAGCCAGAGAGTTATTCGCTCTCTGCAAAATACCATCCTTAGCGGACGATTCGGGAATTTCCGTGGAAGCTCTGGACGGAGCTCCTGGAATCCATTCCGCCAGATTCGGAGATCCTAGTTTAGACGACGAAGGAAGGACCAGACTTCTTCTGGAAAAAATGAAGGGGAAGGAAAACCGAAACGCAAAGTATGTCTGCGTAATCGCACTCGTGGACGGAAAATCCGAATTCACTTTTCGAGGGGAATGCCACGGCTGGATCTCGGAGGATTACGATACGACAGGCAAAGGATTCGGGTACGATCCGATCTTTTATTTTCCTGAATTCGGAGCCCGCTTTTCACAAGTGGACGAGGAAAAAAAGAACTCCGTCTCCCACAGAAAAGAGGCTCTGGATCTTTTGGCTGCCCATCTCCGACGAGAAAACAGGTAGAAAAGGAATTTAGGGAGACTACTTCGCTTCCGCGAGTACAGGACCGCCTGCGAGCCGTTTGTAAAATTCGGCTCCTTCTCTTTCCAAAAATTCTTCGTAAGTCCCTTTGAAATCCCGAATCCCTTCGGTCGTGACTTCCAAAATGCGGGTCGCTATCGAAGAAACGAATTCCCGGTCGTGGGATACGAACAAGACCGTTCCTTCGAATTTCGTCAAAGCGTAGTTCAAGGATTCGATGGATTCCAAATCCAAGTGATTCGTAGGTTCGTCCAAAGCGAGAAGATTGTCTTGGGCTAAAATCATCCTGCCTAAAATGATTCTAGATTTTTCCCCTCCGGAGAGAACTTGGGTGGGCTTCTTAGCCATCTCTCCGCTAAAGAGCATCCTTCCTAAAATCGCGCGGATCTCCTCCATCTCGGTTCCTGGTGGCGCATAACGGTACAACCATTCCACGATCGTATCCGCATCCTTTTCGATCCCTTCCCTGTGGTCCTGAGGAAAGACCGATGCCTCGACCGATTCTCCGAACAACACGGATCCGAGATCGGCTTCCAGCTGTTTCATCAAAATTTTGAGAAGAGTAGTCTTACCCACTCCGTTCGTGCCGATAATCGCGATCTTTTCACCCTTCGTGATATTGATGGTAAAATCCTTAAAGATACTTCTGTCCTCATAGGCTTTCGAAATCGATTCGGCAATGATGACATCCTTTCCTAAGGGCCTTTTCATTTTAAATACGATGTACGGAAATTGTCGGGAAGACGGACGGATCTCGATCATATTGTCTTTGATCTTTTCGATCATCTTCTGACGGGAAGTCGCTTGCTTGGACTTTGCGGCGTTCGCACTGAAACGGCTTACGAATTCCTGAAGCTCGGCGATCTTTTCTTTAGCGCGTTTATTGTCCGCCACACTTCGTTCTCGAGACGCTTGAGCGGCTTCCATGTACTCGTCGTAGTTTCCGGGATATACGGTCATCGCTTGATAATCCAAGTCGGCGATATGGGTAGCAATGGAGTTGATAAAGTGACGGTCGTGGGAAATCACTACGACGACGCCTTTGTAATTCAATAGAAACGATTCCAACCAATGGATCGTTTTGATATCCAAGTGGTTGGTAGGTTCGTCCAGCAAAAGGACGTCCGGTTTTTGGAATAGCACCTGCGCGAGGAGAACCCTTAGTTTGAATCCGCCCGTAAGAAAGGAAAGAGTTTGAGAATGTATGTTTGTCGGAATTCCGAGACCTTCCAAAAGTTCCCCGGCGATACTTTCCGCCTCGTATCCGCCCATTTCTCCGAACGTCTCTTCCAATTCGGAAACGCGGATGCCGTCCTCGTCGGACATTTCCGGTTTAGAGTAGATCGCGTCCCTTTCTTTGGCGATCTCCCACAATTCCTTGTTCCCCATCATTACCGTATCGAGCACCTTTTCGTTTTCGTACTCGTAATGGTCCTGCTTCAGATAACCGACCTTGATACCTGCATCGATCGCGACCGACCCTGCGGCAGGCTGTTCCATACCCGCCAATATTTTCATGAACGTGGATTTTCCGGAGCCGTTTGCTCCGATCAAACCGTAACGGCAGCCTTCCTTAAACTTCAAGGTTACGTTTTCAAATAGGATCTTTTTGCCGAAATTAAGGGAAAGACCTGAGACGCTGATCATAATAACCTACCTATCCGTTTAGGCGACTTTCATGGGAGAAAGGGAATACCGCCAGAGTCCCAAAACCTCGCTTATTTGCCAACTAAAACCATCGGAATGCGACTTCACTCTCTTCGGAACCTATATTACCTTACCTCGTTTTTCGAGTGAGAGGAGAAGGATCCGTTTCGTTCCGGTTTTTGTAGTCTTTCTTCCCTTTTTTTCGGTTTTACCTTGAATTTCCCGATTTTGCGCAGATATTAAGCGACGAATGAAAATAGCAGTGATCGGAAGCGGAATCGCCGGTTTAAGCGCCTGTTGGTATTTAGGAAAAGAGCACGAAGTTACGCTGATAGAAAGACATCCTCTGGTAGGAATGGACGCTCATGGAACGGACTTGGATTGGAACGGGAGATCTCTCCGAGTCGACGTACCTTTTCGAGCATTCAAAAAGAATTATTATCCTTGTCTATTGGAACTGTTCGAAGAGGCGAAAATCGAAGTTAGACCCGTGGATTATTCCTTTTCCCTAAACTACAAGGACGGAACCACCTATTTCGGTTTTTCCACCATGGCTCTGGGAGGAAATTTCTTTCCAATCCCGTATTTTGCCTGTTTTTCGAATTCCATCTCACGAAAAATCTTATCCGACGCGATGCGATTTTACGAGGAATCCGAATCCCAGCTGGATCGATTGTCCGGAGAACAATTGACGATTTCCTCTTTTTTGCGCCGGTTCGGATACTCCGTGGAATTCGAAGATAGATATCTGATTCCTATGTTCTCCACGATCAACACGTGTACTTCGGAAAGCGCAAAAAATTATCCGGCGGAGGCGGTGATCCGCTACCATTCCAAGGGACTCAAATTCCTAAGATTTCTGACCGCGAAAAAAGGCACAAGAGATATCACGGAACGACTGGCTTCCCGGGCTGCAAGAGTACTGCTCAATGCCGAACCGACGAAAATCGCTTTAAATAAAAATAAAGTGTATGTCAAATTCCGGGATGGTGAGGAAAGTTACGATCGTGTAATCGTAGCCGCTCCTGCGGACCGGGCGGCTCCCATGCTTCCGGAAGAATATTCCGAAGAGCGCAAGCTGCTTTCCTCCTTCCGTTACGAAACGTCCGAAGTGGTGGTCCATTCCGATCCGCGATTCATGCCGAAGCAAAAAAAACATTGGGCGCCCATGTGTTTCGCATTGTCCGAAGACGGAAAGAGCGCGACGGCAACCATTTTATTGAACAAGGTTCTTCCCAATATGGGTGAGAAACCGGTATTCCAGACCTGGAATCCGCTCACGGAACCGGATCCGAAATCCGTACTTAGCCGCTCCAAATTCGAAAGACCGGTGATCGACCTTTCTTCCAAAGAAATCATTCGACGATTAAAGGAACTACAGCAAGGACCGGACAGAAAGGTATGGGTCTGCGGTTCTTATGCAAGATACGGAATTCCCTTGTTGGAAGCGGGGGTTGCTACCGCCTTAGACGTAAAGAATTGGGTGGCTGCGTCCGGGGGGAAATAAAGACTCCAACCTACTTTTCAAGAGTGTAAAGTACGTAATGAAAGAATTTTCTTCTTTTTTCGCTGGCTAAAAATTCTCCGAATCGAATATATCTAGCAGCTAATTTAGAAGGAATTCCTTCCATTCTCGGCAGAACTTTTTGTAGGAATTCCGCGAATCCGCCAAAAACGGTTTCGTCCAAGATTTCGAAGGATGTTTGTTTCAATCCTTGCGCTGCGTGAAGCTCGGCGAGTTCTTCATAGGAAAACCGATTAGATGCGGGAATTCCTGCAAGGAACGAAAGGATGTTCCGCTCGAGTCTTTCTTTCCAAGACAACTTCGCGGTAGAAAATACCAATTCCGCGGAGCAAAACTTCCCCCCCGGTTTCAGGATCCGAAACGTTTCTTGAATGAACTTTTTTCGGTCCCGAAAAAAATACGCGCTGTCCAAGCAGAGGATTTTGTCGTAAGAATCGCTCGGAAATCTCGAAAGACTAGCCGCGTCCGCGAATCTGAGGTCGAGAAACGGAAGCCGATTTCTCCATTTCTTTTCCGCATAGGATACCTGCTCCCGGGAAGAGTTGATCGCGACGATCCGATTCGAAGGAACTCCGAAGATTTGGTTCCAAACCTCGAGTTGGTCACCGCATCCGCATCCTAAATCCAAAACACGATCGTTAGCCGAGAGAGCCGCGGCATTTCCCAATAACCGAGCCAAGTTTCCGGCGGCAGTCGGATAATCTTTCGTATTCTTCCAGTATCCGAAATTCGCCCAAGAGGATGCGCTTCCTAGATTCAGATAGAGATGAGCGAGAGTGTCGGGTGCTTCTTTTCTCTTACTCCAACTGAAAGGATCCATTCGGACAAGATCCTATTCGTAAAAACGGTTCCCACAACCTTTTTTAAACCTCTGTCCTTTCGCTCAAAAAAGCGCTTTCCAGTCTTCGGGTTCGACGGAAACTACCGACACAGGTTCGTTATGAATAAAGCCCGCATTTTCGAGATCCTATCTTCCCTACTCGGATACCTAAAGAAAAATTGGAAGTTCCTCCTAAAATATTGTTCCGTAGCAGGATTGATCGTATCCGCATTTTTGGTCGGCGGTTCTTATGTGGTCTGGCTGACCAAACAGGACGAAGTAATACGCAACCTAGAAACGTTTCAAAAGGAAATTTCGAACTCCTATGATCCTGACAGAAGCAAACCGATCCGGATTCTTGACAAGAACGGAAAACTGATCGGAGAGTTTTCACGTAGAAAATTCCGACCGATCCGAACGGACAATCTAATAAATCATGGAAACATAATATGGGCTTTATTGAGTTCCGAAGATCAGGACTTTTACAGACACGGAGGAGTCAATTACGCTTCCTTGGCCCGGGCTGTGATCGTAAATTTGACCACGTTTCGGAAACAGGGAGGCTCGACGATCACCCAACAATTGGCCAAACTCACGTTGGATCTAGGCGCGAGAAATATTTTCAACAAACTGACCGAATTCTATTGCACTTTTTATTTAGAGAATCGCTTCGATAAGAACACCATATTGGCGATGTACCTGAATCGGATTTTCTTAGGGGAAGGAAACACGGGAGTCGAAGAAGCTTCCAGATATTATTTCAACAAACCCGCCTTCGAGTTAACGCCGGCGGAGGCAGCTCTCCTTGTCGGAACCATCCCGGCCCCTTCCAATTACAATGCGGTGAGAAATCCGAAAGTCGCTTTAAAGCGGCAGAGAATGGTCCTCTTCCTAATGGCGGAAAACAAACAACTCCATCCTAGGTCCAATTCCGTCGAAAAAGAATTCGAACGGAAGATAGACTCCAATATCCGTAAGTTCAGAACCTTTTATAAGGTGGAGGAAACTAAGGACGAGGAAAACAAAATATCCGTTACCTCCGAAATCGGCAAGTACGGCTTCGACAAGGACTTTAACGTCAATTTGGCTCCCGACTTCAATTTTCAGATCCGTCAATTCGTAATAGAAAATTTCTCCGAAATCGATTTGGAAACCCGGGGAATGAACGTTTATACCACTTTGGACTTCGACAAACAAGATTCCGCGGAAAGGGCTCTAAGAGAAGGAATCGAGGGGGTTCGAAAAAAACTTTCGGAAGAGAAAGCGGCGTATTTAAAATCGGGAAAAAACGAAGAGGCTGCAATTCAGAAAAAAATCATCGAAAACATGAATGGAAGTTTAATTTCCATTCATCCTTCCAACGGTCATGTGGAAGCGCTGGTCGGAAGTTATAAAATCTCCAATATATTCAGATTCAACCGTGCGGTTTCCGCGGTTCGACAACCAGGGTCCGTCATTAAAGCCTTGGTATATCTTCTAGCGTTCGAAAAGAGAATCATCACTCCGATCTCGATCGTCACCGACGAAGAAATCAAAATCAGAGGTTATTCGCCCAAGAATTGGTACAAAGGATATCGCGGAGACATGCAGGCCAGGATCGCGTTTGCCCAATCCGTAAACACGGTCGCGGTCAAACTGTTAAACGAAGTCGGAGTCGGAAACTTCCTAGACGCATTGGGAAAAATTCTGGATTTGGATCGGGCGCAGCTGAACGAAAGGTTCCAACCGAATCTTTCTCTTGCGTTAGGCTCCGGAGAACTTTCGCCGAAAGAGCTCGCAACGATTTATGCGACCATAGCCAATCTAGGTAAGAAAGTAAAACCGATCGAAATTCTTAGGATCGCCGATTTTGAAGGATCCGAACTTTTCTCCCTGCCGCCGACTCAGCCGGGAGACGTTGAACAGATTTTGGATCCGGTCGCTTGCGCGATGGTATTGAATCTCTTGGAAGCGGTAGTCTCCGAGGAAGGCACGATGAAAGTGGGTCTAAAAGGAGAGGACCGATTTCCGATGGGAGGAAAGACCGGGACAGTCCAATCGCCCAAAGAAGCCAGAAAAAGATGGGGAAACCGGAAAGGTGTGAGGGACGCTTGGTTCGCGGGAGTGAATCCGAATCTAGTCACTGCAGTTTGGATCGGCAACGACGCCGGCGCTCCTTTTCCCGGATCCGGTTCGGGGATCAGTGGTTCGGTTTGGTTCAAGTATGTTTCCTACGTCGCAAGAACGATCGGATTCGGAGACAGTTTGATCCCTCCGTTTAACGGTGATTATGTGAAGGTGGATCTTTGCGGCGAAACGGGCGGTTTACTTTCCGGGGAATCCGGATGCCAACATCCTCTGTACGGCCAATATTTTCACATAGGGGACCAACCGGCATCGTCGGTCGCGGCTCCGTTAAAAGAGGGAGCCAAATCCGAGTCTACCGGCGAAGCATTATCCGAGGAGGATTCCGTGGAATTGGAACTTCCTAAAATCAGTGAGAAAGAATAGACTCTGATTTTAAGCGCTCCGCGACCAGATGCAATTCATAAGGAGACCAGAGAAAGATCCAGGGCGCGTCTTCACTTAGAATCTCGAGGGATTCCTTCTCTAAGCGATGTCCGTCCAGGGAGTCCGTCGTTCTAGATCGATGCAATACGGATTCCATCTCCTCACTTTTGTAAAAAGACCGATTTCCGGCGTTCCCGAATCGATCCCCTGCAAATAAAGGATCCACGAAATTCCAAGCTCCGGGAAAATCCGCGTACCAGAAAAGCAACGTGAGATCTCCTTTTTCTTCCCCGTTTTCCTTGTACAAGGAAGCCTTTTCCATCGGGTGAATCCTCACCTTCAATCCCAAATCTCTCAGATAGCGTACGATCGCCGCGCCGTTCGCCTGATTTTCCTCGTCACCGCGCATCCGGAAGTCCAACTCCCTGGATAAAATCTCCGGATAACAGGAGGACTTTCTCAAAAATTCCACCGCGAGATTCGGGTCGTACGGATACGGTTCGGCGATACCTTTTCCGGTAAAACCTTCCGCAACACTTTGGGGGAAAGGTCCGACTGCCACTTCCGCTTTGCCTTCCAGCAGGATATTCAGAATTTTCCGTTTATCCACCGCATAATTTAACGCTTTTCTAAAATTCTTATCGAAACAGGGCTGTTTCGCATTGATCGCCACGTATTGGACTCCGCCGCCCTTTCTAACGAGCACGGACTCTTCTCTTACGTTCTTATTCCGCAATAGGAAATTCGGGAGCCTCATCTGATCGAGTTGTCCTTTCGCGTAGAGAAAGATACCGGTGGTAGCCTGGGGAAGAATTCGGAACAAAAGAAACGGA
Organism: Leptospira fletcheri; assembly: GCF_004769195.1. NCBI lineage: Bacteria > Pseudomonadati > Spirochaetota > Leptospiria > Leptospirales > Leptospiraceae > Leptospira > Leptospira fletcheri. The sequence continues at coordinate 808,623 of NZ_RQET01000004.1, read as the reverse complement.
GACACTGCCCCGCTCTGATTTTCGTTCGCCCGGAGACGGATAAAGTTATTGCGTTTCCATTCCACTAGAGCGTAAGGACCACAACCTTTTTCGGGAGGGCCGCAATAGATGGAGGCCTGGGGAAGGGATAATTTTTCCAGAGCCTCCCGCAAACCTCCCTCGAAAACCAATCGAATCGTCATCGGATCCGGAGCGGTTCCTCCTTTCAAAAAGGAGTACGAGCTACGTTTCGGACCGGAGGAATTTCGAAGACGATCCAACGAAGAAAGGACGATCCCGGCGTCGATCGGGTTTCCTTGGGAATCCTTTCGAACCTCCAGTCGAATCTCCAAAATTCGATTCCGATCCCCCGAGTTTCCGATCACCCGGAAACTTTTCGCCAACGCGAACGCGATCCTTCCTTTGTCGTCCAAGGTGAAAAGATTCGGATAAAGGTATTTCAGGGCGATTCTAGAAGACAAATCCGTGGATTGGATCGGATCTAAAGAAATCGGATCGGAAGACAGGGAAAAGATCAGCTCGTCCGGAGAACGCTCTTGCTTTCCACAGCCGTAAAAAAGGAGGGACAAAACAAGGAAAGCTAGGGAAAAGGGTTGAGGAGGGAAAAACATTCCGGACCTATGAACGTCTATAGACGCCTCTTGGGGTATTCCTTCAAGTACAAATACAGACTACTGACCGGCATCGTCCTATCTTTCCTCGTTTCGATTCTCAACGGAGCCTCCCTAACCAGCATCATTCCGATCTTTGACGCGATCGGCAAAGGAGGAAAAGCGGAATTCGAAATTTCCCTCACCAAGAAAGATCGCGCCCTATTGGACCGAAAATCCAGCGGGGAAGCCCTCGCAGGTTTGGACACAATAGAGGTCTATTTGGCGGAGAAGAAGACGGATACCAACCGTTTCCTAGCCTCTTTACCGAAAGATCGTCTGGTTTTGCTCTTCTGCTGGATCGTTTTTCCGGTATACCTTGCGAAACTCTTGTTTTTGGCCGGAGCAGTATATTGCATCAACTCGGCCGGATATTTGGCCGTTCGGGATTTAAGAGCGCAGCTCTATTCCAAGGCGCAAGAACTACCTCTCAATCAGTTCGTGCAGGAAAAAACCGGAATTTTCATGAGTCGGATCATAAACGACGTGGAAGTTCTCGCCAAACTGATCAGCTCGGACCTGAAAGACGCCATTACGGATTTCTTTTATATCGTCACTCACCTTTCCTTTCTGCTGTTTCTGAGCTGGAAGATGTTTCTTGCGGTGATCGTAGTCGTTCCGTTGGTAATGGGTCCCGTATCGGCATTCGCGGATCGGATCAGACGTGCAACGAGAAACCAACAGGAAAGACTTTCCTCCCTAAACGGACATTTGCAGGAGGTCATTTCCGGAATCCGCGTCATACGAGCTTTCTCCATGGAAAAAGCGGAAGCGGCCCGTTTCTGGGAAATCAACAAGGATCTTTCCGACAAAACTTTTAAGGGACATTTCTACCACCAAATCGGACCTTCCTTAGTGGAACTTTCCAGTTCCCTCGTCGCCGTCATTTTCTTAAGCTTCGGAGCCTATTTAATGGATGCCGAGGACTTCTCTCTCGGAAAATTCATGGTCTTCTTCCTTACTTTGGTTTTTTTGACTAGGCCATTCAAACAAATGGGGATGCTTTCCAACTCCATCCAAAGCGCCGTAGCGGCGGGAGAAAGAGTATTCGAATTGTTGGATAGCGATACGGACATCAAACAGCCCAAGAATCCGATCTTACCGAAACGCCTCGCGCAGGAATTCCGTTTCGAAAACGTAAGTTATTCGTATCCGGGAACGAAAGGACTAGCATTAGAAAATTTGAATTTAACTATCGCCAAAGGATCCACGGTGGCATTAGTCGGCGCTTCCGGCGCGGGTAAATCCACGGTCGTGGATCTGGTCCCGAGACTGATAGATCCGACGGAAGGAATCGTCACTTGGGACGGCATCGATCTCAAGAATTTGGACCTTCCTTCTTTAAGGAAAAAAATATCCATCGTTAACCAACAAGTCTTTCTATTCAACGGGACAATTCGGGACAATATCTGTTACGGAAACGAAAACGTTTCGGAAGATCGATTGAGGGAAGCCGCTGATCTGGCATTTGCGACTGAGTTCATTCTTTCTTTCGAGGACGGATTCGATACGATCGTGGGAGAACGAGGCGTGATGCTCTCCGGCGGACAAAGACAGAGAATTTCCATCGCAAGATCCTTATTGCACGATCCCGAAATACTGATCTTAGACGAAGCGACTTCCGCCTTGGATACGGAATCGGAAAGGTTGGTCCAACAAGCTCTGGAACCGCTCTATAAGAACAGAACCGTAATCATTATCGCTCACAGACTTTCCACGATCCAGGTCGCGGACAAGATTTTCGCGATGGAAGGAGGCCGTATCGTGGAGGAAGGCAGCCATTCCCAACTGATCCAGCTGGATGGAAAATACAAAAAATTGTACGAGATGCAATTCGCGGAATCCCCCGCATAACGGCTTATGTTCCTACGTTCCGTCAGGATCCTTTTCTTTCCCCTACTTTACCTTTTAAGTTTTCTCTATCGGATTCTGTTTTTATACGACAAAGCAAGGAAAACTCCGAAAAAACTCCCTGATGCTTTCGTCATCAGCGTAGGAAATTTCAGCGTAGGCGGAACGGGCAAGACCCCTTTTACACTTCACCTCGCCGAATTGCTGCACGGAAAATTTCCGAAGATCCCGATCGTAATTCTGAGTCGAGGTTACGGCGGCTCCCTGCCCGAAGGAACAGCCAGAGTAAGAATCGATTCGCCGGCAAGAGAAGTGGGAGACGAACCCTTATTATTAAAAAAAAACCTCCCCTTTGCCGAAGTCTACGTCGGGAGGGACCGTTACGAATCCTATTCCGGATTCCGCCGCGATTCGCAGATCCCCGAGACGCAAATCGTGTTCGCGATTTTAGACGACGGTTTTCAACACCACTTTGTAAGTCGAAACCTGGAGATCGTCCTACTGGATTGCACAAGAATCGGAAAAGATAGATTTCAAATTCCGGCGGGAAGGCTGAGAGAACCTTACACCTCCGTAAACAGAGCGGATTTTCTCATCGCCTCGAAATACGAGGACCGTTTTAAGAACGAACTGGAAAAATGGAAAAAACGTTTCCGGCCAAAAACAATATTAGAATTCCGTTTTGTACCGACGAATATTTATCCGATCGGAGCCCGCCAAGAACCCGTCGGAATTCCGATAAAGGCATTAAACGGAAAAAAAATTCTCGCATTTTCCGGGATCGGAAATCCGGAGCCTTTCTATCTTTCTATCAAGGAAACGGGTGCACAATGTACCTTCCTCCGCTTTCCGGATCATCATTCCTATACCCGATCGGATCTGCAAGAGCTCACGCAAGCTGCGGAAGGAAAGGAATATCTGGTATGCACGGAAAAAGACTGGGTCAAATTGGCTCCTCTTCTCGAAGGATCCGCCGACCCTCGTTGGGCGTATCTAGAAATCAAAACCTCCCTTCAGAACGAATCGGTTCTGTTGGACAGAATAGACGAATTCATAAAACATAATATTCCTTAAAATACGGAGGACGAATTCCGAAGGACCGTAGCGAACGCTACACACTCGTTTCGCCTCGCTCAACTTATTTTTTCCAATTTTGGAAAGATTTTTCCAAAATTGATCCTTAGAGAAAAGGAAATCTCAATGCGGATAAATCCGGAAAACGATTGTAAAAACTAGAAATCTTGCTCTATACTGATTGGGACATCCATATGAAGCCTCTTGTACTGAAAGCGGCGATGCTGGTGTTTCTTCTTTTACCGGTTTCGTTTTTATCCGCACAACAAATGCAATCCGTCTTTCTTCGAGACGGAAGAGTTTTAAAGGGCGAAGTCGTAGACCAGACCGCCACATCCATACAACTGAAATTGCCCGACGGTAAAGTATTGGAACTCGCAAAGACTTCCATATTGAGAATCAGTTTTAAAGACGCTCCTCCCCCAAAACAGGAGAAGGAAACAAAAAAAACGGAACCGACTCCGGAAGAGCAGGATGCGGCCAAAAAATTAGAGGAAGAGAAAGCCGCAAAACTTCTCGCGGAACAGGCCAAGAAGGACGCTCTAGCCGAGGAAAAGAAAGCGAGACAAGCCAAACGACAGAAGGAAATCGACGAGGCGAAACGAAATTCGCTGGAGCTCTACGCCGGAACCGGTATGGGATCCTTTCAATACCAAACCGAGGATTATTACGAGAAATTTCTGAACTTCGTCAACTTAACCAAAGGTGCCAGTAGCGGAGGCCAATTTTTTTCGAGTCCGCAAACCAAGGCACAACGTCCTCTCACCGTTTCCGCTCGTTATTCCTGGAATCGACTGGTGTTAGAAGCGGGGGGCTCGAATTTCCGGAACAATGCCTCCATGGTAGTACCCGGGACCATCAACACTAGTGGAGCAGTCGTACCGAACCAATCCTCTTTAGCTTTCAGCTCCTTTCCGGAAACCTATAAGCAGCTTTATGCCCAGGTTTCTTTCAGCGTATACCCCCACCCAAAATACGATGTTCGCCCCATTTTAGGATACCAACGAATCTGGCAGAAAGCGGATAATTCCTTTCTTCTGGACTTGTCCCCTGCCGTTCCCGGAGGTTACAACGTAGCTCGCAAAGAAGACAGAGCGGTTGCCGATTATTTGCACGGGCCGTCCTTCGGAATGGCTTTCGATATGAAGATCAACGAAAAGTTGGAGGCCAGATTCGAAGTGCAATCGTATTCCCTAAAAGGAGATTCTCAAGCTAATTTGAGCACGTATGGTTTGACGATCGGCGGGAATCCGGGAGGGGATGAGACGAGCAGAATCCTAAACCACTGGAATGCCAAAGGATCCTTTCTATCTGCAAAACTGATCTACGAATGGAAGTACGGACTCCGATTCTGGGTCGGATTCCAATCCACAAAAATCCAATACTCTCTGCAGAGCACTCGAGCGGAAATCGGAACGACGAATCCCACTCCGCCGGACCAATTATTCCTGCAACAGATCGTCATCAACTCCATAGCCCAATCCTATGCCGGTGCCACATCCACTTCCGCAATCTTCTTAGGAGTAGGGACCGCCTTCGATTTTAAAAAATGATCCGCAATTCTTCAGCCGCAACAAGGGCAGTCCAGGCGGCGTTCCAAACGGATCTTTCTAAATTCCATATTCTTGGTTTCCACTTGGATCATGTTTCCGAACAATCCGGATTCTTGTACATTCGGAAATTCTAATAAGAATTTTATCGCTTCCGTTGCCTGGATGCTTCCGATCAATCCGGCTACGCTTCCGATCACGCCGGCTTCGGAACAGGAAGGAACGGATTCGGGAGGAGGTTCGGATTCGAATACGCAGCGAAAACAAGCGTCCACTCCGGGTCTGACGCCCATAACCATTCCTTCGAACCGCAGCACTCCCGCGGTAAGGAAAGGAATCTTCGACCGAACACAGGAATCGTTCACCAAAAATTTGGTCCCGAAGTTATCGGATCCTTCCAAGACCAGATCGAACCCCTGTAGCAAAGAATCCGCATTTTCGGACGAAAGGCGAACGGCATGGCTCGCGATTTGGACAAAGGGATTCAATTCGCGGGAATTGCGGGAGGCAGTTTCCGCTTTTTTGGCACCTATGTCCGAATGACGGTATAAGATCTGTCTTTGTAGATTGGTCGTATCGACTTCGTCGGAATCGATGATGGTAATATTTCCGACCCCGGCTGCGGACAAATAAAACAACGCCGGCGATCCTAAACCGCCGGCGCCTACGATGCATATTTTGGAAGACTTGAGTTTTTCTTGTCCCGCCCGGCGGACCTCGTCGAGCAGGATGTTGCGGGAATAACGGCTAAGTTCTTCCGGGCTCAACACTCGGAAAGAATTCTTATTTCTTTAACTTCTTATTGATAACGTTCAGTATGTCCGCTACGAATTCGTCCGATCTACGGTTCTTGTCCGCAAATTCCAAAGCCTCTTTCGTGGCGTCTTCGGCCTTTTCGTTTTTTGCAGTAATATTCAGTAAACCGGCCAGAGCGGTATAAACGATGTCGCCGTTTTCGGAACTAATGATCTTGTTTTTCAAAGCGATCGTGCTATCACCCGGTTCCGCAATTTCTCCCAAAGCGATGGCGGCAGGAACGGCCACTTTAGCGTCATTCGTGCGGTTTAACAGATTGATCAGTTCGGAAACCGCGGATTTTTCCTTTTTACTTCCCAGGTACAAGGCGGATTCGATTTTTTCCTGATCGGATCCGGTAGATAAGGTTTTGATATGTTCTTCGGTCGATTTTTCGGCAAAAAGAGAGGATGCAAAAACGAAACTAAAAACGGCGGTAAGGGCAAGAACACGGATTTTCATGGATTCCTCCTGGCTCCCGAAAATCTTTCCGCGCTTAGGCCGTTCGTCAACCGAAATTAATCCGCGCCGCCCTCTCTTCCCGCCCGTTTCCCCTCTTCAGGAATTTCGCAAAAGGGTCGAAGGAATCTCTCCCTTGCCGAAAGATGGAACCAAGGCATGGAACTCGGAATTCCGAAAATTCGACCGAAAGAATTTCTATCCAAATGGAAGGAAGAATTCTTTCCTCCGCGGATTCTGGACAAATACGTATTTTCCGAATTTTTTAAGACCTTTGCGGGAACCTGTATCATGATCACCGCGTTGATCTTTTTGAATATGGTCAACACCAACCTAAAGGATTTTTCCGGAACCAAGGCCCCCAAATTCCATATATGGCTCTATCTTCTATACAGCCTTCCTGAAATCATAGCCAGCTATTCCATCAACATGTCCGTGCTTTTTGCAGTCTCCTTTACCATCGGTCAATTTTCCGCGAATAAGGAAATCGTGGCCATGATGTCCGCAGGGATTTCCTTCCATAGAATCGTAGCCCCGATCGTCGCTTTCGGCTTTTTCCTCTGGTTTGTGGTCTTTCTCGGAACCCAATTTCTGGTCAGACCTATGAATAAATTGGCCAAAGAGGAACAGAAAATGATCACGGAAGGGACGGGAACCATGACCAATATGGTGTACCAGTTCCATTTCAAAGGGAAGGAAGGCTTCTACTATATCTATTTTTACGATCCGGTGAAGGACGAAATCAAGGGTGGATTCAATTATGTCAAACTCACCCACGACCAAACTCCGGAATATGTGCTTTCCTCTCTGAAAGCTAAGTACGACTCCAAGGGAGATATCTGGAAGCTGACGGAAGTGGAAGAGACCAGATTCGATGACGACCTGAAAGTCTCCTCCTTCCAAAAATTCCCCGAAAAGGAATATTACCTACCGGAGAAGCCTGAGTATTTCAAGGTTCCCAAAGGCTCCGTGAAAGAGATGAATATCTTCGAACTTGCCGAGGAAAAGGACAATCGTCTCAAGAAGGGAATCGGATTCGGAGACGTGAATATAGAGGAACATTCCTTATTCGCGGGTCCCTTTCTGGCGGTAATCGTAACGCTGGTCGGTTGCGTCGCCGGGTTTTTTACCAAAAGAGTGGCGGGAGTGGCCTCTTTAGGAGTAACACTGGTCGTCATCCTGGTGTATTTTGTGATGAGCTCGGCGTTTACTTCCGTAGGGGAAAATGGAGTGATTCCCTCCTGGTTTGCGGTATGGATCACACCCGCGATTTTTCTGGGAGTGTTGTACGGAATTTATAGAAGAATGAGGATTTGATCCGGACGAGATTCCCGCGAATTCCCGAAACACATCTTTCTTTTTCGGAATTTTTTTCCCAAAAAGTCGGAACTTGGAAAAAAAATTCATTGGTAGGAAAAGGTTTTACCGATACTGAGTACAGATAAACCTGTGGGGAAACCGGATTGATGAGACATAAAAGCCTGCAGGAGAGAAGAATTCAGAGATAATTCCCCTCTCCCTCGCTTGCATTCCGGCGGAACCGAAAGGAGGGTAAAGAACATGGACGTTCAACTGACGAAACTGGTCTCTTCGGCCGAAAAACTTCTCCGAGACAAGAGATCCGCCGTTTCGGGAAAGACCGAACCGCCCTCGGATACCCAAAATACCACGGATAAGACCGAGTTTTCCAGCAGCCTGACCTCCCGTTATTTGAAAGTTCAGGAGACCCTAACCGGACTCCAGCAAGAACTTTCCAAGGAGCAGATGAAACTCGGGATCCTGAACGAAGGAACCACTCCGAAAGAGGATTTGATTCACATTCTGTTCGGAGAAACTCCTCTTTTTAGAGAGCTCTCGGAAAACCCCGAGCTCGACCTAAAAGAGCTGAAGGATAAAGTCCAGACAAACAAGGACGAACTTACGGATATGATCCGCAAGTTTGAAGTGGAATCCGAGAACGTGCTTTCTGTGGGCATGCTGAAAAGCCCCGAAAATTTCCGGAAATCGATCGAGGAACTTTCCGCAAAAGATGTTCCGATGAGACAGCTTTCCGAAAAAACGATCGAAAGACTGATTCAGTAGGAATCGGCGGCCAACCGAATCGATCGATTGAGCCCGGCTTAGCCGGGCAGAATTTCTTTTCCCTAAAGAGGGAAGAACTTTTCATCACCTAACGAAGGGATTATTTCCCCTTTTCTCCACAAAGACTGACTTCTTTTCAGAAAAAGATTTGCTGCCGGTGCTTCCGAAATCGATTCTTTGTATCGTATGAAGTCGGTTTTCCAGCGGCTCGGTTTGTTTTTTTTCATCTGTATCTTTCCCCCTCTATGGAGCCAAGGAACCGATGGAGTCCGTTACGTTCTGATCACTTCCGGAGTCCTGAATGTTCGGGAAGCCCCAGATACAGGCAAAGTCCTTTTTACGTTAAACAAAGGTGCCAGAGTACGTTTGGCAAAAGACGACGGAGGAGACTGGGTAAAAATCAAATTGGAAGACGGACGGAACGGTTTCGTATCCAGACGATATCTCGGATCGACACCGCCGGAAACCTTGGATGCTTATAAATTAATCGGCTTAGTCTGGTCGGGATACGATCCCAAGGAACTCCCCGTTATGGTTCCTCTCGCGTTTTTCGGCAAAAACGGATGGCAGGAAGCCAAAGACGAATTCGAATTCGATTATAAATTCAGAAGCGGCGTGGAAAAAGGACTTCCTTCGGTCACTTTGCTGCAAGGAAACAAAGGGCCGATGTTTTCCGCAGTCGCCTCCGGGACTTACGGTTGCCAAGAATTTCCCGCGCTGAAAGTAAAACCAAGTGCCGAATTGGATTCTAAATTTTCTTATCTAGTGCATTCTCCCGAGCTCGGATTGCATTCTCTAACCTTACGGGAATTAGCCCCCTCCGAGTCCGAATACGAACTTTTTCGATCCTTGGCGGAGACGACCTGGAAAGCGAGGGGATTTAAAGAAACCGAATGGTTGAAATCCAAACTGCAGGAAGTGTACGAGTTTAAGACTCCGAAAAAAGAAACCTTCATTTCCGGTAGGATCGCATTCTCCGAAGGAAATGCGGAAAGAAAATATTTCTATCTGCTCGCCAGAAAATCCGGAACGGATCGTGCGTTGGTCGCATTCGAGAAATCGGAATCGCTTTCTCCGGAAATCGGAGTCTATGGAGGTTCTTTCCACTTGATCGGAACCGTATACCGCGAGGAGGATCCAGCTCCCATCCTGATCTTTACCGACATAGGTTATGATTCTTCCATTCGAAGCCTGTACGAATTGCGGAACGGAACGTTACGCTTGCTTTTACGAGGAGGCGGAGACGCCTGCTAGAAAATCCGCAGGCGCCCTCGAAATATTTCCTAGCGGGCCGCGTACGCGTAGTCGGTGTATCCTTTTTCCCCAGGAGTATAGAACGTACCTTCGTCCGGAGAAGATAGAGTCAGGCCGTTTTTCAATCGATCGACTAGGTCCGGATTCGCAATAAAGTGTCTTCCGAATCCGATCAAATCCCCCGCGTGTGCTTCCAAATCCGCATCGGCCCGGGTCGTATCGTATCCGCCGGATAAAATGTAAGCTCCTGCGGGGTTTCCGGATTTGTAAGCCGTACGAATTTTTTGGACGGTGGATGCGTTCGGCTTCGGTGCTCCCATAGAAGAGTGGTCCACAATATGAACGTAGGCTAACTTCAATTTCCCCAACTCTTTGGCCAATTCCTCGTACTGTCCTTCCAGTCCTTCGAAACTTCCCAAATCGTTAAAGACTCCATACGGAGAGATTCGGATCCCTACTCGTTCCGGTCCGATCGCTTTGGAAACGGCAGCCGCCACTTCGATCGCGAAACGGTTCCGATTTGCAGGACTTCCACCGTACTGGTCCGTTCTTTGGTTGGCGGCGGGATTCAGAAATTGGTCGATCAGGTAACCGTTCGCTCCGTGCAATTCCACTCCGTCCAGACCGGCGCGAATCGCATTTTCTGCGCCATGAACGAATTCTTGGATCGTCTTTTGGATGTCCTCTGAATTCATTTCCCTAGGAACCGGGTATTTCTGGTTGCCTTCCGAATCCGTCCAAATGTTCCCACTCAGACCTACGGCGGAAGGAGCGATCACTTCCGCCCCCGCCGGTAAATTGATCGGATGACCCACCCGACCGGTATGCATGATCTGAACGAAGATTCTACCCCCGTTTTGATGAACGGCGTCTGCAACTTTTCCCCAACCCTGGGTTTGCTCTTCGGAAAAAATCCCCGGAATTCGGGAATACCCCAAACCGTTCGGAGAGGGAGAAGTTCCTTCGGTGACGATCAGTCCGGCCTCTGCCCTTTGCGCATAATATTCTGCCATCAGATCGTTTGGTACGTTTCCGATCGCGCGGGAACGGGTCATCGGGCTCATGACGACCCTATTTTTCAATTCGATTCTACCCAGAAGGTACGGTGTAAAGAGTGGATGTGTGCTCATAGTTATTGGTTAGACCCAATAACTTTAACATTGAACTACTTTTTTCGAAAAAACTCAAAAAACTCCAGGATGCTATTTCACATCTTTCAATTTTTGGACTTCCTGTTGGGTGACGGAAATCATCTCTCGGCTAATTGCCAAAAACGTCCCTAATTCGTCCGTGTTATATCTCTCCAGCGCTTCTCCGGCAGCCTTGGCCAAAGAAGCGTAATAGGACCCGAATTCCTCCGCCCTTTCCGCACAGGGTACTACGAGGACTTTTCGCCGGTCACTTGGATCCGTTTCTCGTCGTGCCACTTTGGCTCGTTCCAGGCGATCGATGACCCCAGTAACGGCCCCAGAGGTCAATCCGCTCAATTCCGCCAGCCTTCCCGCAGTCATCGGTCCATAGAGCTGTAAAAAATCCCCGCATTCCATATCGGAAGGATTCATACCAACTTTTTCCGCTACAATCTGACTAATAATAACGGAGAGAGCGCTCATTTCGCGGATCGCCGTCATGACTAAATTTAAAATTTCCTTCCGGGACTTTTTTTTACTTGCTAGATCGGACATATACTTTAGACAATAAAACTCTTAGATGCTAAGATTTTTTTCAAGTAAGATTTATAATCCCTAAGGGGACAGCACAGGGTAAAAACAGAGTCGGAACGAAAGAAACCCGTTTTTTTCCTAGGAGAAAAAAGTATGAAAGAGAAAACCTTACAAATCCATCCTTTGGATATGAGCGGGGTTACCTGCGTGGAAATTTTCGGCCACGGGGGAGAAGTCTTCGTATCGAGTGGGAATACTTCTCCCGAATGCGTAGTGGAAAAAACCGGAAACGTAAGGTACCGCATCGAAAAGAAAGGGGAAAAACTAAAAATCTCGGCGGTGGTTCCCCACTTCGTTTCCTCCGGAGAAATCCGATTTCAATTGAATCTTCCCGAGAACCAAAGCGTGAAGATCGCCGGAAACTCGACTCCGATCCGTCTTAGAGGAAAGTTCCAAGATGTGGATGCAGCCTGCTCGGAAGGTGACATTCGCCTGGAAACCGCTAGCGGAAATTTCCGACTAGCTTCCGCAAAAGGAGATATCGTTCTTTCTAACGTCCACGGTTCCGTATCCGCATCCACAGCCGGAGGAGATATCATTGCCGGAGAACTTTCCGGAGATCATATTCTGACTTCCGTTACGGGAACCTTAACTCTAGCGGGAGGAGAAGGTCGCTTTCGTCTTTCTTCAGAACACTTTTTGTCCGCAAATGAAATTAGGCTCCGTCCGGGTTCGCAAAACTACTTCGTTACCGGGGGTCCCTTGCGATTGCAAAATCTGATTCCGGAAGGAGGCTGCCTTTTACATGCTTCCGGTCCCAAGAATCGAATTTTCCGGGACCTCCCGAGCTTCCTAATTTTGGAAAAAGGAAAATATCTGAAGGCGAGCGCGATAGGCCCGAAGCCTTCCCATCTACAGTTGCGTTCCAAAGAGGAGATTCATATACACTCCTCTCGGAACGAAGGACCGGATCCGAAACTTTGCGCAAATGCCTAAAGGAGCTCAGTGCGCCTCGTCCCAGTTGGCCCCGAATTTTCCGGCTACCTTGACCGGAACCTTTAGGGGCATCGCCTTCTCCATAAGGTCTTTGGCGACTTTCAAAAACTCATCCTTTTCGTTTTTGTGAACTTCGAAGACTAATTCGTCGTGCACTTGAAGAAGGAGTTGGGACTTCCACTTGTGCTTCGAAATCTTTTCGTGGATATGAAGCATCGCGATCTTGATCATATCCGCGCAGGTTCCCTGTATCGGCGTATTGATCGCCACGCGCCGGGCCGCTTCCTTGTGCATTCTATGACTCGAATTGATGTCCGGCACGGGACGGCGGCGTCCCTTCAACGTTTCGACATAGCCTTTTTCCTCGCAGAAGGCGATGGTATCTTCCATGTATTTCTTCACTCCCGGATATTGGGCAAGGTACCTCTCTATGAACTCTTTCGCTTCCTCTCTGGAAACGCGAAGATTCCTGCTTAATCCGTACGGAGTGACTCCATATATTACGGAAAAATTAACTACCTTGGCTTTGTCGCGCATCTCCGGAGTCACGTCGGATTCCGGTACGCCGTACAGGGCGGAAGCGGTCCGTTTGTGTATATCGATTCCTTTTTCATAGGCTTCGACCATCGCGGGATCCCCCGAGATATGAGCCATGATCCTCAATTCTATTTGGGAATAATCCAGACTCAAGAGTTCGAAGTCCTTGTGTCCGCTGATGAATCCTTTTCGGATCAGACGACCTTCCTTTTCCCGAATCGGTATGTTTTGGAGGTTCGGATCCGTCGAGGATAAGCGACCCGTAGCCGCGATGGTCATATTGTAGCTGGTGTGAATCCTTCCGTCTTTGGCAGAGGCCATAGATGGGAGAGTATCCACGTAAGTGGAGAGCAGTTTCGTATATTTTCTGTAATCCAAAAGTTTTTCCACGATAGGATGTTCCCCTAAGAGTTCCTCCAAAACTTCGTGGTCGGTGGAATAGCCTGTCTGGGTCTTTTTTACGACCTTCAATTTCAGATCTTCGAAAAGTATTTTCTGAAGTTCTTTGGTACTCGCTATGTTGAATTCCTTTCCCGCATACTTATGGATTTGCCGTACGAGATCTTTCACCTCCCGTTGAAAATCCTTGGAAAGTTCCGCGAAATATTCCGCATTTACCGCGATTCCGGCTTTTTCCATATCCGCTAAAACCCGGATCAAAGGAAGGTCGATCTCCTTCAAAACCGGATCCAATCCTGAGTCCTTTAAAGGCTTTCTCAGGGAATTGTATAAGCGAAGCGTGATGTCTGCGTCTTCCGCTGCGTATTCAGAAACCTTATCCAGCTCCACTTCCCAGAGATTCTTTTTATTTCTCCCTGTTCCCACTAGATCCGAATAATGTATGGTCTGGTAGTTGAGAAGTTCCTTTGCCAGGTCGTCCATATTGTGGCGCCGAGACTCGGGCTGGAGAATATAGGAAGCCAACATAGTGTCGAAGACGATATTCTCCAACTTAAAGCCGTGGTTTTCCAGTACGATCAGATCGTATTTGATATTCTGCCCGACTTTCGGAATGAACGGATCGGAAAGCACCGGATCCAAAATTTCCCGTACCTTGTCCAAAGGTAGAAGTTGGTCGTTGAAGAGTCCTTGAGAATGGGTTACGGGAATATAGGACCCCGTCCCTTCCTGGTTAGATAGGGAGATTCCCAGCAATTCCGCGTCCACAGGGTTTTGGGAGGTAGTCTCCGTGTCTACCGCCAAGATGGGGGATTTTTTCCATGCGCGGGCAAGTTTGGATAATTCTTCCAGGCTTTCGATTCTTTTGTAGATTCCTTTGGCCGCAGCAGAAGGTTTCCCTTTTTCTTCGGCCTCTAGTTCGTCGGGCGGAGGCTCCTTTCCCGCCGACTTGGCCAAATCTCGGGACAACACGTTATAGCCTTGGGATTTCAGATAACGGATAGCATCATCCGAATTGTACTCCGGAATTTTGAGTTCGCTCTCTCCGATGCCTAGATCCAAGTCTCTCTTGATCGTAGCGAGATTGCGGGAAAGAAACGCATTTTCCTTATGCTCTATCAGCTTATTCTTTACGGAAGCGTTCCGGATAGCCTCTACATTCTTATAGATTCCTTCCAAGTTTTTGTATTCCTGGAGAAGTTTGGATGCGCCTTTGTCTCCGATTCCTTTTACCCCGGGAATATTGTCAGACGTGTCGCCGACGATCCCCATATAATCCGTGATCTGCTTGACGTCCACGCCCAATTCCTCCTTTACCCAGGAGGAATCTATCTCCACGAATTCGGTGACTCCCTTTTTTCCGCGGAGCATTTTAATATTCTTTTTTTCTAATAATTGATAAAGATCCTTGTCGCCCGAAAAAATCAGAATCTCTTTCGCTTTTCCCTTATACGTCTCCGTTAAGGTTCCGATGACGTCGTCCGCCTCGTGTCCGGTCACCTTCAGTACCCGAAAACCCAGTTTTTCGAGGGTTTCCATAATCTCATGCAATTGAGGACGCAGATCTTCCGGCATAGGCTTTCGATTGGCCTTATAGTCCGCAAACGTAGTTCCCCTCTCTAAAGGACCGCCGGGATCGAAGGTCATAGCGACGTGGGTCGGCGTATAATCCTCGAAAAGTTTGAACAACATCCGAAAAAAGCCGAAGACGGCTCCGCTCGGTTTTCCCGTTTTCGAGTTCGTCAAATGAGCCGCAGCAAACGCGTAATAGGCGCGAAAGGCGAACGCATGTCCGTCTATGATCAGTAATCTTTTCACGCGGCTTCCCCCGATTTCCCTTTTTTCGGAACGATATACAGGTCCTCTCCGATAAGGCTGTAATAGGCCAGCTCCGTCTTCTTTAACGTATTTTTAATGGAGAATTTTCTGACGAATTCTTTGTTCATACCGCCGAAAGCCTTCCGCAATTTGGCGTCTTCTAACAGAATTTGAAACGACTTAGCGAGAGAGTCCGCGTCACCCACGGAAGAGATAAAGGCTCCTTTTTCCTGAACCAGCATTTCGGCGATTCCTCCTCCGTTCGTGGCTACGATCGGCAATCCCGCCGACATCGCGTCTAACACGGAAGTCCCCAGACCTTCCTCTTTGGAGGTCAGCGTGAATATATCGAAAAGCGAGAGAAATTCCGGTATGTCTTCGCGGAACCCCGTAAAGACCACCTTGTTCAGTAACCCCTTTTGTAGAGCCAACTCCTCCAATTCCTTTCGAAGCGGCCCTTCCCCTACGATGAAGGTTCTGAATTTTTGGTCTGATCGGACTAAAGAAAGCGCGTTCAGGAGAGTTTTTTGGTCCTTATGATCTACCAAAGCAGCCACATTACCGATCACTAATTCATCTTTTTGTAATTCGAATTCCTTTTTCAAAAGACTCGGATTCGGCGTTTTTTTCGGCGGAGTGAGATCTATTCCGCTATATACCGTAACCACTTTGGCGGGATCGACGCCGTCTCGGACTAGAACTTCCCGGATGGTATTCGAGACGGCTAAAAAAAGATCCACACGCGGGGATACGTATTTTCTCTTACTGAACCAATTCCGACGGATCCGAAAATCCACCCGGCGAGATACGATGAGACGTACTTGGGGGAGCTTGGCCTTGGCCATCCAGGCGATGGAATGGGCTTTGGCGGTATGTGCGTGAATGATCCGAATCCCTTTGGTTCGAATCAACTCCCGAAGAGCGGCCACGGATCCAAAGTCCCATTCCCCTTTCATCGGAAGGGTGACGACGGGAAACCCCGCTTCCTTTGCCCTTGTCTCCAGAGCGGAACCGGGACGACAGAGGATCCATTGGGAAATCTTACGCTTCTTCAGCCCTTCCGCCAGGAGAAAAAGTTGTCTTTCTCCTCCTCTCCAACCGGTTTCAGTATCGATATGTAGGATCACGCGATCTAACTTGGGGTGAAAGGTAGAATTCTGCAAGGAGTTATATACCGGATTTTTCCGCAAAAACCTCGGGAGAAGTTCTTCCGTCTTAATAAAAATAATTCCAATATAACGAAATGAGTTTTCCGAAGCTAGAAAAACTCCGACCAAATAGATGCCCCCATAGATGCAGAAAGGCAATCTCTGGAAATTTTTTTCTGAAAAAAGGAATTCTCCGAAAAAACGGATCTCCCTTTTGTTTCGCTAGTAGGGAGATAGATTCGTTTTTCGAACAGAACGTTCTTCAAAAACGAAACCGAAAGATCGGTTTGACAATCCATAGAAATGTTCGGAAATTAGGATTGCTCGCCTATGCTTCCGGAACTTCTTCTAGGCGAATTTTAAAATCATAAGCTTTCCCAGAGGTTAGAACGCGATGCGCCGCAGACTGCTTTATTTATCCATCGGAATTTTTTTATTTCTTTCGGCTTGTAACCTGATGCACAAACACAACAACAATCAGGATTCGATGTTGCTTCTTGTAGCGGCTTGGTTGAGTAGCAATCCCTGTCAAAACCAATCCGGATTGGTGATCTGCATCCCTCCCGGAGTCAGACTTTAGTCTTGGAGTTCCGGATGAAAACGAAACTCTCGCTTCTTTTAGCCTTTGCCTTCCTTGTTCTAGGATTTTCCGTGCGTATGACTCGGCAAAGCGACCATCCCGCTGCAGTGGTTACGGTGTCCCTTCCCGAGTTGAAGTCCATTGAGGCAACATTGAAAACGATGGCCACGGGCCAGACCCATTTTGCCGCAGGTTCCTCTCCTTGGAAGATCGTCCTGGATGGACCCCAAAAATTGGATGCGACTACCGCGGCCGATTGGGGAGCAGTACGCCAATCCGCGACTTGGGCGAACAACAATTCCTCTTTGGCGGACCAGATCATCATGGGTCTGAAAAAATCGGGACTTCTCAATAATACCGGAAGTTTCCAAACGACCACGAACTTGAACGGCGTCCCTTACAAGATCAAATTGACGACAGGCTCTGCCTGCGGAACTTCCTGCCAAAGCATCTCTTCTTCCGCTTATACCGGAACGAAGAATTTTACGAATCGTTTCAAAATCTGGAGAGCTAGCGACGGACTCGACGCTTTAGAATTGTTGTTTGATGACGTAAATACTCCCAACACGACGAACGGAGTTCTTCTCACTTACAGGATCGGAGTCTTGAGTTCCACTCTTTCGGATAACTCGAATTTGTTGGTGGAAAGTTATATCTACGGTGCAGCTCCTAGCCGTAGACAGACCTACTCTTGGGTAGGCGCATTCTGGCTCTCGGGCGCGAACGCTTCCACAACTTCCGATAGAGGACGAGTGATCCTGGAAGAAATGACCTTAGGCTTGCAAGGCGGAGGAATGGCCACGGGTATTTGCGTTCGGATTGCGGCAAGAACCGTAGCGATGACCAGCGCTTGTAGCGGAACTGCGGTAAACCATTATTACGCACTCGCCTACGGCCAAAAAACGGTAAGCAATTTCGAAACCACGGCTCTTTCGGGGGTCTCCACCACGAGTATGAGTACGAGCGGCACCATTTGCGGCTTCGACGTTTTGAAGTTCGGCATCTTTAACGGTGGAGGATTCATTGCGGATAATTATACTTCCAGCACCGTACCTACCGGTTTTCCGGAGCCTGCCAGCGGAGGAGGATATCCCGGAGTCCAAGCCCTCTTCAATAAATTAGGAACGGCTCCGAACGGAACGGGCTCGTACGACGATACTCAAAAGACCACGATCGATACCGGAATGGGAAGTTCCATCAGCCTCCATCCCTCCGGCGAATCCGTTCCGTTCTAACACGTATCGGATGTCGGAAATTTTCCGAGGACTTTTGTTCGCGGGCGTATTCCCGCTCGGAATCGTCCTCGGTTCCTGTTCTAAATGGAAGGTTCTTGCGGAAGCGGGAGGCTTTTGCGGAAACTACGACTACGGCTTGGCGGAGACAGTTTCCTCCCCGAAACATCCTCCAGACGTCTGCGTAACGAAAGAAACGGTCACCTTAGGAAGGCACTTATTTTACGAGAAAGACCTTTCGAAAAACAGGAACCAATCCTGCGCGTCCTGCCACAAACAAAGTCTAGGATTTTCCGACGGGCTTCCCCGCTCGATCGGTTCCACGGGAAAAGTACATCCTAGAAATTCCCTTTCGATCTCGAACCCCGGATATTTTTCTCCTTATACCTGGGCGAATCAGAATCTGAATCGATTGGACAACCAAACTCTGATCCCGTTCTTTTCGGAAAATACGCGGACCACCATAGAGGAACTTGCGATCAGTGGAAAGGAACATGTGATCGCGGCCCGTTTGCGAGAAAACCCTAAATATCCCGGAATGTTCCGAGAGGCTTTCGGGGAAGAAGCGATAGACGTGATCCATATCGCCAGAGCGATCGCTGCCTTCGAGGTTACCATGATTTCCCTTCGTTCTCCTTTTGACCGAAAGGCTCTGTCGGAAGCTGCTGAGAGAGGAAAGAAAATTTTCGAATCCGATGCGGCGGGGTGTTACCGTTGTCACGGAGGTCCCTACTTCAATTCGGACGAGAAAGGAAATATCCCGTTTGCGAATATCGGACTTTATAATGTGGAGAACAAAGGGGATTATCCGGACCACGATCTACACGGGCCGATTGCGGCGCTCCAAACCCAAGGAATTTATGCGATCACCCGAAAGTCGTCCGATCGAGGGAAATTCAAGACTCCTTCTCTCCGAAACGTTGCAGTTTCCGCTCCGTACATGCATGACGGGAGCGTTTCGACGTTAAGAGAAGTCTTGGATTTATTCGATTCCGGAGGAAGAAACATCCGGCACGGAGTCTTTTTCGGGGATGGGAGAAAAAACCCAAACAAAGATCCGAGGATTCGCCCGCTCGGATTAGCGGAAGCGCAAAAATCCGATTTGCTGGAGTTCCTGCGTTCCTTAACGGACGATTGTTTTTTGACCGACCCTAGCTTGAGCGACCCGGAAGAAATGCCCCCCACCCAACCGAAACATTGCAACGAATCGATTGAAAAGAACCTGAACCGAAGATAAAACGACCGATCGTCCACGGAGAAAAATCAAATGCCCCCTTTTTTATTTCGAACTTTCCTCGGCGCCTTAGTTCCTCTTCTGTTCTTAACATTACGTTCGGTTTCCGCGGAATCGGAACTCGAATCGGAAATCAACGCACTACTTTCGACTCTAGATTCCTGCAAGGGATGTGTTTTTATCCGCAACGGCTCGGAACATTCCGTACAGGAAGCAAAATCTCATTTATTACGAAAGTATGAAGCTACTAAGGGAAAGATCGGAACCGTAGACGAATTCATAAAAGCTCTGGCCAGCAAATCCTCGATCACAGGCATTCCCTACAAAATCCGTTTTCCGGACGGAAAGGAAATCGAATCCGAAAAATGGCTGACGACACAGGAGGAGAAAATCAAAAAAAAGAAAAATCAGGACCGACGGAACGTCGAGAAATAACTCTGCCGGAACCATTGTAACCAAAAAGTAATCGCCTATTCACCGAATAGATACAAGATTTCCGTACGATCGGAGAGATGTTTTCCGAGGCAAATACGAAAATTTATCCGAACCCTAACCCGTTGCGCGTCATGGTCGTGACGGAGACCTTCCCTCCGGAAATCAACGGGGTTTCCAAAACGCTACATCGTATGTTAAGCGACCTCCTGCAAAGAGGACATGAAATCATACTGGTCCGCCCTCGCCAATCCTCGAACGACATGGCCACGGCCAACGGAAATTACAGGGAAGTGCTGGTAAGGGGAGCCAAAATTCCGTTTTACGAGGACCTTCGCTTCGGCTTTCCGGAAAAGCGACTCTTGAGAAGATTGATGCAATTCGAAAAGCCGGACCTGGTGCATGTAGTCACCGAAGGCCCGCTCGGCTTGTCCGCCGTTCGTGCAGCGAGGCACCTAAAGCTGCCCGTGGTCAGCGATTTCAGAACGAATTTTCATTCTTATGCAAGATACTATAAGGTAGGTTTTATCGGCAAACTGGTCCATTCCTACCTTCGGAATCTGCACAATCTCACTCACGCTACGCTCGCCCCCACCGCGCAGATCGTGGATCAGTTGGCTGCCTCCGGATACAAAAACCTGAAAGTGGTTTCGAGAGGAATCGATACTACTTTATTTCATCCTGCGCAAAAGGATTCGAAATTAAGAAAAAGCTGGGGTTTAACTCCTTCCGACTTCGCCGTACTGTACGTCGGACGAATCGCTCCGGAAAAAAACCTGGGTCTTTTGGTTCGGGCTTTCCGTAGCCTCCAAGCGAAAGTACCGGAAGCGAAATTGATTTTGGTCGGAGACGGTCCGGCAAAAGAAAAACTGAAAGGCGAACATCCTGATTTCATATTCGCGGGAATGCAAAAAGGCCAAGAGCTGGCCAAACATTATGCGACCGGAGATTTGTTCTTATTTCCCAGTGTGACGGAAACGTTCGGGAACGTCGTGTTAGAAGCGATGGCCTCCGGTCTTCCGATCGTCGCTTACGATTACGCGGCTGCAAAAGAATATCTACGACACGGGAAATCGGCGCTCCTACCCGCATTGGATAAGGAGGAAGAATTCGCGGAACTTGCCTGCCTTCTTGCGGAAAACAAAAAGTTGGCCAAAAAACTAGGCGCTCATGCTAGAAAGACCGCAGAAGGTTGCTCCTGGGAAGACGTTGCCGACACTCTTGAAACCGTATATGCGGAATTCGGAAAACGAATCACGAAAAAAGCCAAGAGTCGCAAATCGAGTTCCTTTAAGGTAGTCGTAAGCAGGGCTTAATCGAAATTTCACTAAAAAGGAATATAAAATTTCCTTTTTTGCTTGTACTTCCTTTCCGATTCCTATAATGACGGGCAACCGAACGGTAAGGAGTCAGAAGCATAATGCTGAAGTTCCCCGGATACAAGCCTTCCACTTATTTTTCCTTCCCGAAAAGGGAGAAATTCTCATCCTCCCCTAGATTCCATATCAAAAACAACCGAGCCCGACAAAAACGCTTCAGACGGAGAGACAGAGAAAAAAGGCAGACCGGTAATCCATAGAGATCGTAACATGGCTTCCCATGGAAACATTGGAAGTCAAAACGATCAGCCTCTGGATCATGGCCGTCCTTTATACGATCGCCGGAATCCTACATTTCGTCATTCCTAAGTTCTATCTGAGAATCATGCCCCCTTGGATTCCTTACCATAAATTCATGGTACAATTCAGCGGAGTGGTGGAAATTCTACTCGGTTTAGGATTATTTTACCCCCCGACAAGACCCCTTTGCGCTTGGGGAATCGTGCTTTTGCTGATCGCAGTATTTCCGGCAAACGTCTATCATTTTCAATCCAGAACGAAGCGGGATCCTCCCACGATTTTACTACTGGTACGATTGCCCGTACAGTTGCTTTTGATCTATTGGGCTTATCTTTATACGTGATTTCCGCTTGCGCACAAACAGTCCGATGGGTCCTATGTCCGTAGCTTTCTGGGAGGAAGCAGGGTGAAATTCCCTCGCTGACCCGCAACTGTGATCGCAATCTTCGTTCCGTCCAAGTTACGGATTGCGTAAGCCAGATCTTCCCCGCGATTTTTATAACCCCGTGGTCTGGGTGAATCGTATCTCGTAAACGCGTTCTAGTCCGTTTTACGAAGGGCCCCCGAAAAGCGCTTCGGGGTTTCCATTGTGTCATTGATCCAGCAGGGTATACCCTTGCAGAAATCGAAGGCATATATCATCATATTATGATGAACTTGTGAATCCCCGTTTCAAGGGGGATAGTATCGATGCAAGTTCATTTCAGACGTTTCGCCGTCGCTTTGGCGTTCTTCTTACCGCTACAAATCGCTTTTTCGGAAACGGAAATAGAGGAAAAATCCAAACTTCCGGCCAAAAGCGATTCTTCTAGACAAACAAACGCAAAGAACGAAGGAATTACGGTCCGAGGCAAGGCGGATTCCAGATCCGCCAGCGAGGGCAGGATCGATTCGCAAAGATTAAAGGCTAGACCCATCCAAAACGTGGGAGAACTCGCCGAAGCCATACCCGGAGTGATCGTAACTCAACACAGTGGAGGAGGAAAAGCCAACCAGTTTTTTTTGAGAGGATTCAATCTGGATCATGGAACCGATTTCGCATCGAGCATCGACGGAGTTCCGATCAATAATCCGAGCCACGCTCACGGGCAAGGCTATACGGATTTGAATTTCATTATCCCGGAACTAGTCCGGGAAATCGAATATAAGAAAGGAGTCTATCATGTCGAAGAAGGGGATTTTTCTTCGGCAGGCGCAATGCGGATGAATTATTTCAAGTCTCTTCCCAAAAGTCTGATCAAGATCGAGGGAGGGAGTCTCGGCTTCAAGCGTACGGTTTTTGCCGAATCGAAAAGGATCGGATCCGGAAATCTCTTGTATGCGGGGGAATATTCCCATTACAACGGCCCTTGGACCATTCCGGATCGTTATAATAAATTGAATTCCTTTTTGGGTTATAGTCTCGGAGACGCTTCGGAAGGGATGTCCGTCCAATTTTCCGGATATAGAGGCTCTTGGCATGCTACGAATCAGATTCCGCAAAGAGCCCTGAAAATAGGAAGATCCTGGTTGAACGCGGATGCAGGAGGATTGAACCGGTACGATGCGGAGGATCCGAATGATGGAGGACATTCCCGAAGAGCGAGCTTTACCGCCGAAGCCCACAAAAAGACGGCGAATTCGGAGATGAAGGCGCTTTTGTACGGAACGTATTACGACCTCGACCTGTTTTCCGATTTCACTTTTTTTCTAAACGATCCCGTAAACGGGGACCAGGTCGAACAAAAGGATCGGCGATCCATAGGAGGGGGGAAGGCTTCCTACAGTCGAACCCTCTTCCTCGGCTCTTTCAAGTCCGAAAACACGGTCGGAGTACAGTTCAGAAGGGATTATATCCACACGGGACTTTATCACACCCAGGCAAGATCCAGGCTGGAAAGGATAACATTGGATCGGGTCATCGAAAGCTCCGCATCCGTATATTATGAAAATAGGATTTCCTTTACGAACAAGATCAAGGCCTTTGCGGGAGTACGAAACGATACATTCTTTTTCAACGTCGCTGACGATTTAACGAATAGAAGCACGATCCGGCGGGCACAGACGACCAACCCGAAAGCGGGTTTGAATCTCGGCCCTTGGAAAGGGTTCGATTTTTATCTGAACGGAGGTTACGGTTTTCATAGCAACGATGCGAAAGGTCTCTTACTTCCGTATACCACAGTAAGTCCTATTGCAAGAACCGGAGGAAGCGAAGTAGGAATGAAAACCATGATTCTTCCGGGACTACAATCCTCTTTGGTTTTCTGGAGATTGGATTTAGACTCAGAATTAGTCTACTCGGGAGATGACGGTACCACCAGCCCCAGTCGTCCCAGTACGCGAAAAGGTGTCGAATGGTCCAATCTCTATTCTCTCTCCTCCTGGTTGACGGTAGATCTAGACGTTTCGATTTCGAAGGCGAAATACAGAAAATACGATCCGATCGGGAATTACGTTCCACAAGCCATAGGCAAGGTGTTCGCCGCCGGAATCAGCTTCGATCGCTGGGAATTTTTCGGATCGATTCGTGTACGCTATTTCGGCCCCAGAGCTTTGATCGAAAGCGACTGGGTACGATCGGCTCCGAGCACTCTCTGGAACCTTCAAATCGGAAAACACATAGGCGATTCCTGTTCCATCCAGTTGGACGTCTTCAACCTGACGAATACACCCGCAAGTCAGGTCCAATATTATTATCCGACATTATTGAAAAACGAAGCCCCCGGTCCGGACAGCGGGGGTTATAACGACATTCTAACTCATCCGGTTATGCCAAGAAACATTAGATTTTCATTGAGTATCAAATACTGACCAAGGAGTCCGTTTAAAGGGAAAAGCGACTCTTTTTTGGCAGGAAGGCAAAAAAGTTGTATGCAAAATCCAAAGATTCGAATTAGTCTAGAGTCTCGGATAGTTTGTTTTAGGCACGCAAACGCCTCGCGTTTGTGGAAGATGGTGAAATTCCATCACGGTACCGCCGCTGTAAGAGGGACAAAAGGAGCAATATGTCACTGGAGAAATCTGGGAAGACGCTCCGAGTAGGATGAACTCGAGTCAGAAGACGCCCTAAAAAACCCTGAACGAGAATCAGCTTCGGCTTTAAGGCTGTTTTCCGTGAAAAAACAACTCAGAACAAAAACGACATTGAACGATTCTTTTTACGGATCGTACATATGCAAAAAACCATTTTAATACTCTTCGGGAGAACTTAAATGCGCACAGTAAGCCTTCTTCAAAATTCACTCCAGAGAATATCAGCCAATTGGAACTCTTTGTTTCTGATTTTCGGCATTTCGCTTTTTGCGTTCGGGGCGATTTATATCGTGGCTTTGGAACCGATGCAAGCGGTTCACGATACTTTCCACGATCTCCGTCACGCAGCAGGATTTCCGTGCCATTAAACGACCCAATGTCCCTACTCGCCCTCTGTAAAAGAGGGTTTTGGGCGGGGATCGGAGCCGGTGTCCTTTGGGGAATTTTATTTCTTTTTATCACCAGCCCACTCATTTGGGAAGCGGAACTTTATGAGGATGGGCATAGCCATTCCCACGGAGCAGCGACCCTCCACAGTAGAAGCGCTTCGGAAACCGACATAAATAAAAATTTCATACACCAATTCGTACCGACCGTACTGGGTTGCGCTTTGTTAGGATCGGGTTTCGGAATTTTAAGCGCTCTTTTTTCCGGAATCCTGAATCTTTTACGCGGCAATTCCGGCGACTTCCGTCCCGACTTCTCTTTTAAATCCGTTCTTCTTTTCGGCTTCCTCGGATTCGCCGTCTTTCACGGAATTCCAGCGTTTGGAACTCCTCCGGAATTGCCCGGCAATGCGGGTGCGGAAGAGTCGTTTTCCGCTCGGCGCTTTTGGTGGTCCGGATCCGTCTTTTGTTCTCTTCTCGGAATTTTAGCGACTTCCTTTCTAGTTTCCAAAACCGGAATCGCTTTTTGGAAACGACTTCCTGCATTCGCAGCAGGAATTTTGATCGCCTCTTTTCCTTTCTTTCTAGGAACTCCGGCGCAATCCCATAATAGTACGGCGCCTTTGGAATTGGAGACGCGCTTTTTCTATTCCAGCTTAGCGGTAAACGCGGCCTTTTGGTTTAGCTTATCCGTATTCTTTCTCTTTCGGAAAGCGGACACTCGTTGGAGATTTGCGAAGCCGTGAACGGATCCTCTTCGAGTCGGACCGGCGTTCTGATCGTCGGTCACGGAAGCCGTGAACCCGGCTCGAACGAGGAATTCGAAAGATTCGTTTCCGATTATTCCTCAAGAAGGCCGGACTTGGAAGTTCGCGGCGCCTATATAGAATTGGCCGCCCCGGATTTCAAATCCGCGTTAAACGAATTCGCCAAATCCTGTTCCAGGATCGTCGTTGTTCCTCTCTTCCTCTTTTCCGCCGGACATACCAAAAACGACATTCCGTTGGTACTGGACGAGGTCAGCCGACAATTTCCGAATACGGAATTTCTCCCCTCCAGCGCCATCGGAGTCCATCCTAAAATGCTGGAGCTGCTCCACCTACGAACCCGGGAGGCGCTCAAGAGGACGGAAAGTCGTCCCGAGAAAACCGCGGTCTTGGTGGTCGGAAGAGGATCTTCGGATGCGGATGCCAATTCAGATTTTTATAAAGTAGTTCGGCTCTTCGAGGAATCCAACTATTATCATTTCGTTATGCCTACTTTCATCGGAATAACGAAACCTCAGCTCCAGGATAGCCTTGAAATCGCCGCAAAACTCCGTCCGGAAAGGATACTGGTTCTTCCCTATTTCCTCTTCGGAGGAAAGCTGATCACGGTAGCGTCCGAGCGTTTGTCTTCCTTCTCAACGAACTATCCGTGGATCCGCACTATGATCGCAGGACATTTCGGTTCCGATCGTATCGTCCACGAGATCCTGGATGAAAGAATTCGGGAAGCGATTCTTGGGACCGGTCGTCTCCCTTGCGCCACCTGCGAGTATAGGGAAAAACTTCCCGGCCTTACCGATAAAGTCGGAGGACTTAAAGCGCTTTTATGGAGCGTGCGACATATGGAGACTCATTCCCAAGCCGCTCCTCACGCTTATCCACACCCGAACCTGAAAAAACACGTATTAGTCTGTGATAATATAGATTGTGCACACAAGGGAAGTGGCAGTCTGATCGCAAGGCTGAGGTCCGAAATTAAGAATTCGGGAAAGCAGAAGGATTTCAGGGTAACTAGAGTATCCTGCTTGGGTCGTTGCGGAGAGGGACCTTCTCTCGTGATTTACCCGGATGGAATCTGGTACCAAGGGGTGCAGGAACCTGACGCCCCGGAGATAGTACAGGATCATTTATTAAACGACAAAATCGTATCCAGATTAGTGGATTCGATCATGCAATAGGAGAGGAATCATGGCCTGCCACGAGATAGCCGCATTAAGATTGGGAATGATGAACATATTGGGTCTTCAGGATGAAGCGGTTCGCATCCACGAAATCAACGAAATCGGACAAAACGTGATAGCGACTCCGGGACCGATCCGGAGCCTATCCGAAGCCAAAGACTTCCAGTCACTGATGCGTTTTTACGAAGGCAGTCTGACGGAACTGGAGGAAAAAATCGCGAGTTTAGGTCCGACGGATCCGAAACTTTCATATTACAGATCCCTTCTTATCCTGACCAAGAAAGTGGAGCTGGAACTGAAAAGTACATTCCGAAATTTGAATGTATTGTTTAACGATCTCGAAGAAATGCACGATTTGGTGCACGAAATCTATCCCGGGTAATCGTTCGTGGCGACTCCTCCCAAAAAAGCGACTCTGGAATCCAGAATTCCGATAGGTTCAGGATACGATTTGTATTCGTTCTCCTTACCGAAGGATAACCCTCTGAATTTCTGCGGAGGACAATATGTCATTTTGAATTCCGGTCTGGACGCGGGTGAGGAAGGAAAGAAACTCAAGAGAGCCTACACTATCTTTTCGAAAGATTCCGATCAAAATCGATTCGAACTTCTGATTAGAAAAGTACACCGAGGTCGCGTATCCAATCATCTTTCCGAATGCCCGATCGGAGCCGATTTCGAATTCTCGGGTCCCTGGGGAAAATTCGCCGGTAACGAAACCTGGCCTAACACCGGAAAAACCCTCCTGTTTGCGACCGATAACGGAATTTCTTCCGCAATCAGCCTGATCTCTTCCGGAAAATTCAAAGACCGAGTCGATTCGACCAAATTGGTGTGGTTGTTAAGCGAACATGAAGATCCGTTCTTAGTGGATTGGATCCGGGAAGAAAGGATCGGAAACGCGACGGGTGTCGAATTCGTTCCCGTCCGATCCACCGGCGACTCTTGGTCCGTAGATTCGGCCCTTTCCTTTGTGCGCTGGATATTGAATGCCGGAGATTCCTATTCGAATTTCTTTTTAAGCGGAAACGGCCGGATTTTAGACGAGATCGCCTCCTTTTTGGAAACGAAAGGAATCGGAAGGGAAACGATCGGATCGGAATCCTATTTTCGACAGGAAGAACTGAAAGAGGATAGGACACGGACGGAAGTTTAAAGGTACTCGAATTCTATGGCGGGAAAGGAATTAAGGGAAGGGTTCACGACAGGTGCTTGCTCGGCGGCCGCGGCTAAAGCCGCAGTAAGAGTATTGGTCACAAACCAATTGCTTTCCGAAATAGAAACGACGTTGCCCAATAAGCGTAAGGTGACCTTTCAATTGCATCGATGCGAATCGAACGGGGAAGCGGCGGTTTGCAGCATAATCAAAGATGCGGGTGACGATCCCGATTGTACTCATGGCGCCGAGTTGGTCGCCGAAGTCCGCCTCAACAGCGGAAATGAAATCTTACTGATCGGCGGAGAAGGTGTCGCTACCGTAACGAAGCCCGGACTCGGACTGACGATCGGAGGCCCCGCCATAAACCCGGTTCCTAGAAAGAATATCACGGAAATGGTATTAGAAGAACTGAATGGATCCGAGTATACGGGAGCGGAAGTAACGATCAGCGTTCCGGGCGGACTCGATATGGCTAAAAAGACGATGAATGAACGTCTCGGCCTAGTCGGAGGAATATCCATTTTAGGCACTACGGGAATCGTAAAGCCTTATTCTACTGCGGCGTACAAAGCGAGCGTCATCCAGGCAGTATCCGTCGCAAAGGAATTGGGAGCGGACACAGTCGTACTCACCACCGGCGGAAAATCGGAGAAGTTCGCAATGGATTTGTTTCCGAATCTGGAACCAGCCTCCTTTATACAAGTAGGCGACTTTATCGGAACGGGATTAAAAAGCGCCGCGAAAGAAGGCATGAAATTCGTAGTCGTAGTCGGAATGATCGGAAAACTCTCCAAGATGGCGGACGGCGTTATGATGACTCACCGAGCAGGTTCTTCGGTTAACACCGAACTCTTGGCGGAAATCGCAAGAACGGAAGGAGTTCCAGAAGAGGTTTGCGCGGAGACCAAGACCGCGAACACCGCTAGACACGTTCTGGAACTTTGGAAAGAAACGGGCCACATGGACGTGCTTTCCGTCCTCTGCAAAAAAGTATCCGAAAACTGTACCAAACACGCGGGTGCGGATCTGAAAGTGTCTTGCCATCTCGTAGACTTCGACGGAATTCCACTAGGACAGTACGTCGCGTAATTATATTCGATAAGCGAGGAAACCCGAATGAACGTAAACGATATGAGACAAATGACATCGCTGGGTCGAAGCATTGAAAACAGCTCCTTCGAAATCATCGATCGGGAAGCCGGACCTCATAACCATTCCCCCGACGATTGGGAAGTAGTGCGCAGAGTGATTCACGCGACTGCGGACTTCGAATTCAAGGAGCTCGTAAAAATCCATCCGGAAGGGGTGGTATCCGGGATATCCGCTCTAAAAAACGGATGCAATATCGTGTGTGATGTTCAGATGATTCAGATCGGTCTGAATAAGGATCGTTTGGATTCCTACGGATGTAAGACTCACTGCTTTATCTCCGATCCGGACGTTATTTCAAAAGCCAAAGAACTCGATTCCACACGAGCTGTGGAATCCATGCGAAAGGCCGCAAGCTTGGGCCTTTTGGATGGGGGAATCATTGCGATCGGCAACGCTCCGACAGCGCTCTTGGAATTGGTAAGATTGATCAAGGAAGAAAAAATCAGGCCTTCCCTCGTCTTAGGAGTTCCCGTGGGTTTCGTTTCCGCTGCGGAATCCAAAGAAGCTCTATTGGAAATGCCCGAACCCGTGCCTTACATATTGACCAGGGGTAGAAAAGGAGGGAGCACGATCGCGGTCGCGATCATTCATGCTCTCCTTCTCTTGTCATCCAAAGGAGACTCGAATTGAAAGCGGTAGTGGTCGTCGGAATAGGCGACGATGGTTGCGTAGGTCTGTCGAGTCTCGCGATGGGAGCGATCGCAATGTCCACCGTGCTAGCGGGAGGTTCGAGACATCTGGATTTTTTTCCCCAATTCGAAGGGGAACGGATCGTGCTCAAGGAAAATATCTCTTCAGCCATAGACAGAATCGCGGAACTCTGCCAGGAAAACACGGTCTGCGTTTTGGCTTCCGGAGACCCCCTTTTTTACGGGATCGGAAGAATGATCCGTAAAAAGATCGGAGCCGAACATGTCGAATTCCTTCCGGCTCCAAGTTCCATGCAAAGGGCTTTCTCCAAAATAGGAATCAATTGGGAAGACGCCAAAATCATTTCCTTGCACGGCAGGAAAATGAGGGGCTTCGTTAATAAATTAAAGTTTCATAATAAAATAGGCTTCTTCACCGATGCTTCCAATAGTCCTTCCGCGATAGCGAAGTATATGAAGAAGTACGGAGAGGAAAAGTGGATCGCTTACGTCTGCGAGAATTTAGGAAGCGCGGGAGAAACTGCGAGAAAATTCACGATTTCAGAATTATGTGAGGCTTCGGACATTTCCGACCTGAACGTATTGATCCTGATCCGCGACGAATCCGATAAACGGATCCCGGCGACCGTGCCGTATTTGGACGAAATGCAATACGCAAAACGGATTCCGAAGAAAGGACTAATCACAAAAAAAGAGGTCCGAGTTCTTTCCCTCGCCGCTCTCGAAATCAGACCGAATTCGATCGTCTGGGACATAGGAGCCGGTTCCGGCTCGGTCTCCGTGGAAGCGGCGCATCTCGCTTACGACGGAGAAGTCTATGCCGTCGAAATCGATCCCGAGGGAATCGAGATCATAGAGGAAAACGTTCTCTCCCACAAAACGGATAACGTAATCGTAATACATGGCCGTGCGCCGGAGGCGATCATGGATCTTCCCGCCCCCGATTGTGTCTTTGTGGGCGGGTCCAAAGGAAGTCTGGCCGAAATCATCGAAACTTCGTACCAAAAACTGAATCCCGGAGGAAGGATCGTCGTCAACGCGATCACCCTCGACAACGTTTCTGAGGCCTATTCCACTTTCAAATCCTTAGGAATAGACCAAGAAGTCATTCTTATGAACATTTCGAGGGGACAAAAACTCGCCGATTATCTGCGGTACGAGGCATTGAACCCCATCCATATTTTTAGCGCAACGAAACCATTACAGGAAGCGACATGAATTCCACGAAAACCTTAGGCAAATTATTCGGAGTCGGTGTAGGACCCGGCGCAACGGACCTCCTGACTCTGCGCGCAGTTTCAATATTAAACGAAGTAGAAGTGTTGGCTATCCCCAAAAGCAGCGAGCATCTCCCTTCGTTCGCATGGAGGGTTTGCTCCCCATTAGTTCGCGAAAACGCGGAGCAGGAAAAACTGTTTCTGCACTTTCCCATGTCCAAAGACCCTGAAATTCTGATTCCCGCCTGGGATAAGGCATTTAAGGAAATCGGAATGCGATTAACACAGGGAAAAAACGTGGCCTTCATCACCCAGGGAGATCCCTCCGTTTATAGTTCATGGAATTATCTCAGGGAAGAGGCTCCGGAAAGGTGGCCGGGAATAGAAATAGAAATCGTTCCCGGTGTGAGTTCCATCACAGCGATCCCGGCCGAATTAGGAATTCCTTTGGCCGACGGAAGAGAAAGGTTTTGCGTCCTGCCTGCGACGTATGGACTCGAAGATCTTCCTCGTCTTGTGGAGGACTTCGATACGATCGTACTCACCAAGGTCGGTCAAAAGATCCCCGAACTAGTCGGTATATTAAAAGAATTGAACTTAATGGAAAACGCCTCCTACGTATCCTACGCGACCACGGATAAGCAGAACATAGTGGCTGATTTAGATACGATCAAAAACCAGAATTGCGATTACTTCTCCACGGTCGTTCTTTCCATACGTAAACGAAAAGGGGTTCTGCGAGGAGAGACCCATGAATGAATCCAGAAAGCCTTATGCCATTTATTGTATCACCAAACACGGGTTAACGGCAGGAGCCAAACTTAAACAATCTCTTTCCGGCGCGGATATCTACGTTTCCCCTAAGTTCATCGACCAAGGGCCGAAGGATTCGCTGTTACTTTCCCTTCCTATGGACTCCACTCTGAGGGAGACCTTCAACGCTTACGATTGCCATATTTTCGTAATAAGCGTAGGCGCTGTGGTCCGTATGATCGCACCGCTGCTTAAAAACAAAAAGGTCGATCCTGCCGTGGTCTGCGTGGACGACAAGGCTCTCTTTTCCATCTGCGTTCTCTCCGGCCATGTGGGAAGGGGAAACGCCTTCACCAATATCGTCGCCGAT
Source organism: Leptospira fletcheri (assembly GCF_004769195.1). Classification (NCBI taxonomy): domain Bacteria; kingdom Pseudomonadati; phylum Spirochaetota; class Leptospiria; order Leptospirales; family Leptospiraceae; genus Leptospira; species Leptospira fletcheri. The sequence continues at coordinate 776,599 of NZ_RQET01000004.1, read as the reverse complement.
GTGCTAGGAAGCACTCCCGTAGTGACGACCGCTTCGGACGTATCCGGAACCTTAACAGTGGATATTCTAGGAAGAGAATTGGGCTGGAATCTGGAGGACGCGGACAGAAACGTTACTCGCGCCTGTGCGGCGGTGGTAAACGAGGCTCCCGTATTATTCGTGCAGGAAGCCGGAGAGGCGAATTGGTGGCCTATGGACAAGCCTCTTCCCAAAGGTGTGGAATATAGTACCAGTATGGAAAACGCGGATCCTGGCCGCTACGAAATCGTTTTACTAGCCACGGATCGAATCCGGATCAAAGACAAAAATCCGGAGCTATATAATAATTCAGTAATTTACTATCCCAAGAGTCTGATTTTAGGCCTAGGCTGCGACCGTGATATTACTTTCGAAGACGCGGATGCCGGAATCAGAAAAACACTAGATGAACACGGATTCAGTTTCAAAAGTATAAAAGCGATTGCCAGCGTAGATAAAAAAAAGGACGAAACCGCTTTCCTTGAATTGGCTCGGAAATACGGATGGGAATTTTTAACCTATCCCGCGGATCGATTGGACCGAGTCGAAGGAATTCTTACCCCTTCCGAGACGGCTCTGAAATACGTGGAAACCAGATCGGTCAGCGAAGCCGCCGCTCTTCTAGCTTCGGGGGCTTCTTCCCTTCTCGTTCCGAAACAAAAATACAAAGGATCGCCGGAAGGCAAAAATCTCACCGTCGCGGTCGCGAGGATTCCGTTCGCCGCACGATCCCCGATCCCTACGCTTAAAGAGGAGGCGCACAAATGAATGAAGGAATTTTGAATCTAGTCGGCATCGGTCCTGGAGACGACCTTCACATCACTCCGGCAGTTTTAAATGCGATCCGGGAATCCGAGTACGTCATCGGCTATTCGACTTACATCGGTTTAGTGCGTCACCTTCTTACCGGCAAGCAGGTAACAAGAACGGGAATGACGGAAGAGATCGGAAGAGCACAGGCCGCTGTAGAGGCCGCCGCATCCGGAAAAAAGGTCACACTCATCTCTTCGGGAGATGTAGGCGTTTACGGAATGGCCGGTCTAGTATTCGAAGTGTTAAGAAAAATAGGATGGAAGCGGGGAGATTCCCCCGAAATAAGGATTTTACCAGGAATCAGCGCAGATAACTCCTGCGCCTCTCTTGTCGGGGCTCCTCTAGTGCACGACTCCTGTAGAATCTCCCTATCCGATCTTCTCACGCCTTGGCCGGTGATCGCGAAACGGATCGAAGCAGCGGCTAGCGGAGACTTCGTTATCTCATTGTACAACCCCGCGTCGGGCAGAAGACAAAGACAGATTCTCGAAGCCGCCGAGATTATAAGCAAATACAGGCCTGCGGAAACTCCCGTCGCATTGGTAAAGAGCGCCTATAGAAGACGCCAAAGCGTGGTCCTTTCCGATCTGAAACATTTCCTGGAATTCGAAATCGGAATGAATACGACGGTCATCGTCGGGTCCACGAACAGTTTCGTCTATGAAGGGTATTTTGTGACTCCTAGAGGATATACGAATAAGTATTCCTTGGAAAACGGAGAGATTCATACGGGACAAAGAAAAGGTTTTTCTCTCCGCACGGAAGGTTCTCTTCATTCTCAACCGGAAAGAAGCGGGGAAAGAACTTTAAATATTACTAAAATTACAGGCGCTTTCGTAAAAACCGCCACCTCAGTATATGACGAAGAGGAAAGCCGGGAGTCGGAACCTGAGGAATTGCCTCAGGACAAATCCGTCCAAACCGCCTTAAAAGCGATCCAGTTTCTCCAGGGAACGGTAAAATCCGCCGAAAAACCGAAAGAATTAGGAATCGAAACGAAAAGTACCGGAAGATTGGGAAGATTAGCCGGTGCTATCCTTTACGAAACCGACGGAGAATATTATCTAATCGGTAACCTGAAACAACCATGTAATTTCGAGGATTTCGGATTTTTTACCCCGGAGGAAACGATCGGCCATTGCGTCAAGCTGCGAATCGGAAACAGGGAGCTCGCGGAAAATTTCCCCTTCCCTTATCTGGTACAAGGCGGAACGAATCCGGAAGACATATACGAAAAATTTTCCGTCTATAGAAACTCCTCCATCAGCGAAAGACTTTTTACTTTGGTTCGGGATAATAGCGACAAAGTGATCTGGAAAGGCAGCGAATATTCCGACCTAAGATGGATAGGAAACATGCCGTTACCTGTTTGGAATATCGTTCGCGAAAGCATTTTGAAATGTTCATAAGAGAATCATAATGAAAGTTTATATTATCGGTGCGGGTCCCGGGGATCCGGAACTCATCACACTAAAGGGCGCAAGACTGATCGAGACCTGCCCTATCGTCCTTTACACAGGATCATTGGTCCCGGAACGCGTGATCGCAAGGGCAAATCGAGAGGCAAGAGTCCTGGATTCTGCTAAGATGACTTTAGACGAAATCATGGACGTGTTGAAAAACGCCCACGACAAAGGACAGGACGTTGCGAGAGTGCATACCGGCGATCCGTCCATTTTCGGCTCCACTGCGGAGCAGATGCGAAGGATGGACGCTCTCGGCATCCCCTATGAAATCGTTCCGGGGGTCTCCTCCTTTACCGCCGCCGCAGCCGCCTTAAAAAAGGAACTTACCTTGCCCGAAGTTTCCCAAACCGTCATCATCACCCGCGCAGAAGGAAGAACCCCGATGCCGGAAAAAGAGAAACTCGAAACATTGGCCCGCTCCGAAGCTACTTTGGTGTTCTTTTTAAGCGCGACACTTTTGAAAAAAGTAACCGAAGAACTGATTCCGTTTTATGGGGAAGAATGCCCGGCGGCGATCGTTCAAAAAGCATCCTGGCCGGAACAGAAAATTATCAGAGGAACATTATCCGACATAGCTCAAAAAGCCAAAGAGGAAAAAATAAACGCAACCGCAATCGTATTCGTAGGGAAGGTTCTAGATTGCGAGGATTTTGCCGATTCCCGCCTTTATTCTCCGGATTTTTCGCATAAGTATCGCAAGAGAAAAAAGAATTCCGAATCCTCACCCTTCGCGGAAACGAATGGAGCAAAGGAATAACTTGGAAGAATCGAATCAGAATCGGCACGGCCTCTTGATCGTAAATACTGGGGACGGAAAAGGAAAGACTACTGCCGCATTGGGAGTCGTATTTCGCGCATTGGGCCGGGGAAAAAAATGCGGAGTCGTGCAATTTATCAAGGGAAAGTGGGAAACCGGGGAAAGGAAATTCGCCAAGACGATTCCGGAACTCGACTTCCACGTCATGGGTTTAGGGTTCACCTGGGAAAGCGACGACCTGGATCGGGATAAGACCGCCGCTAAACAGGCTTGGGATCTTTCCAAAAAAATGATCCTGAGCGAAGAATATGATATCGTCGTCTTGGATGAAATCACCTACGCCTTCCATTACGGTTGGCTGGAAGTCGACGAAACGGTTCGTATTCTTCGAGAACGTCCTTCCCAAGTCCACGTGATCATAACGGGAAGAAACTGTCCGGAATCGATTTTGCAGCAGGCCGATCTGATAAGCGAAATCCGCTCGGTCAAACATCCTTTCCAGTCCGGAATCAAAGCTCAGATCGGAATCGACTTTTAAGGAAATAAAATGGAAGGCAAGACCGGAATTCCTAGAATCCTGATCGCCGGAGCGAGCAGTGGAGTCGGAAAGACTACGACCGTACTCGCGTTGTGTAAAGCATTCCAAAAAAGAGGACTTAAAGTGTCCGTCTTCAAATGCGGCCCCGATTATCTGGATCCCACCTATCATAGCTTCGCCTCCGGATCTCCTTGTCAGAACCTGGACGGATGGTTGATGGGTAGAGAAGCCGTTCTAGACACCTTCCATCATGCAAGTAGAGGGAGCGACATCGCAATTCTGGAAGGAGTCATGGGATTGTTCGACGGAATCTCGCCCAAGGGGGAAGCGGGATCCAGTGCGGAAATCGCGAAATGGCTGGAAGCCCCCACATTCGTCGTATTGAATGCGGGCGGAATGTCCAGAACCATCGCGGCCTTGGCTTACGGATTGAAACAATACGACCCGGGCTTGGACGTAAAGGGAGTCATAGCGAATTTTTTAGGAAGCCAAAGCCATCGTTCCATTTTAAGCGAGGCCCTGTCCGCAGACTTACCACTGTTAGGCGGTTTTCCGAAATCCCCGGAGCAATCTTTTCCGGAAAGACACCTTGGACTGCACAGCGCGGAGGAAACGGAATCTTTACCCGAAAAACTGGAGTATTGGGGAACGACCTGCGAGGAGTGGTTCGACCTAGATCAAATATGGAAAATCGCATCCGAAAAAAAATACACGGAACCGATCCGTCCGGACTTAAATTCGGAACCTCCGAAATCGAAATGCAGGATCGGCATCGCGAGAGACGCCGCTTTCCATTTTTATTATGAAGATAATTTGAGAAGATTACGAAACGCCGGAGCGGAATTGATACCGTTTTCTCCGATCGCGGATCGGAAACTTCCGGAAGTGGACGGCCTGTACATAGGAGGAGGATATCCGGAACTGTACGCCCGAGAATTATCCGAAAACGAATCCATCCGGACCGGAATCCGAGAATCGGGAAAAAGCGGCCTTCCGATATACGCCGAATGCGGCGGATTAATGTATTTGTCCCAGGAGATTCGCACGAAGGATGCAAGTAGTTTTCCCATGGTAGGATTGCTCCCTGCGATCGTACAGATGCACGATAAACTCCAGGCCCTCGGATATGTGGAAGCCACCGTGGAAGAGGAATGTATTCTAGGCCAGGCCGGAGTCCGCTTTAGGGGACATCAATTCCGTTATTCCAGCTTTAATTTATTAAACGAAGACGGCATTCGTCCCCTCTACAGGGTTCGTAAAAGAAAAGGGGACCAGACTTTTTCGGAAGGTTATTCCCAAAACAACGTGATCGGATCCTATGTTCACGCTCATTGGGCCTCCAATCCGAACGTGCCTGAAAATTTCGTAAGCGCTTGCATCCGGAGAAAGTCGTGAGCCCCGTTTTACCCTTCGCCTCTCCGATTCTTAGCGGGGAAACCTGGCTTGAAGTGGACCTTCTCGATCCGCATCTCTCGTTAGGTTGGACCGTACTCGGGGAAGGCTGGGCGCGAACGAACAAAGCGATCTGGCATAAAGTTTCCGACGGAGATCTTTCGCCGACGGAAGATCCGAAGCAATATTTCCGGAAAAGATTGATCGATACGGGAAGGTCCGATTCGGATTTGATCGGATTTCTGACGAGCGCATCGCTTCTAGACTATTCCGAATCGGTATCTACTCTCTCCGATGTTTGGGTCAGAGTCGTAGGCACCGTAGGATTGGGGAATGCCGTACATGTGGCAGAATCCTCAAATCTTTTAGAATATTATGGAACTATAAACTTATTGATCCAAACCTCCGTTCCCTTGAGCCTATCCGCCTCCATAGAAGCCGTTTCAGTCGCTACCGAAGCCAGAACTGCGGCGGTTTTAGACGCACGGATTCCAGTGGAAGCTGGGCGAATCGCGACCGGTACAGGTACTGATTGCATCGGGATCGTTTCCCCCGATCGGAATTGTGCGGAAATTTATGTGGGAAAGCATACGGACATTGGTCGCCTGATCGGTAAATCCGTATACGAGGTCGTCACGGTCGGAATCCGCAAATGGAAAGAAAACGTGGAAGATCGGAAAAAGAAATGAAGTCGACCTTGTACTTGATCCGCCATCCCCAAACGGAAAATCGGCGAAGAGGAGTTTTTTCTGACGGAGGAAATTTCGGACTTTCTCTGGCAGGAACGAAAGAAGCGGAGGAGATAGACAGGAATTTATCGGAAAGAGTGGATCCCGGAAACGTCTCCCTATTTGCGAGTCCTTCGCTAATATGTACGGAGTCGCTGAAACGTATGAAATTTCTTTCTTCTCTCGAATGTCGGACCTTGGATTCTTTGGAAGAACTCCGTTTCGGAATCTGGCAAAATAGGTCTTTTACGGAATTCTATAACTCCCGGCCCTCCGATGCGGAACGATTTTCCGTTTTGGATCCGGACTTGGAATTCGAAGGAGGAGAAAGGATATCCTCCTTTCTAGAGCGCGCGGAGCGCTTAAAGAAATTCGCAAAGACGGAATTAGAAAATAAAAAGAACGTAATATTCTTTTCTCACGGAGGTCTTCTCGCGATTCTAATCTGTCTGTTTCTGGAGCTTCCTCCGAAAGAGTACGTCCGATTTAGACTCTTTTCCGGATCCGTTTCCGTTCTAGAAATAGATAAAAGCGGTCGCGCCGGTTTAGTCGGACTGAATTTCTACGGAACAGTATCGGAGGGGAGATGGCCGGCATAATCCTCGTAACGGGCGGGAACAGAAGCGGAAAAAGCGGATTCGCTTTGGATACCGCCCTGACCTTGCCCGGGCGAAGAATCTTTATCGCGACCTGCCCGAAAATCGACGAGGAAATGGACCGTAGGATTCTCAAACACAAAGAGGAAAGAAGAGGCCAAGGTTGGGATACCGTGGAGGAGCCGTTGGATTTGAACGGAGTTTTTCTGAAATTCTCCTCTCAGGAAGAGACGGTGACGATCGTAGACTGCCTAAGTCTGTGGATCAACAATCTGATGTACGATGCGCAGCAGAAGGGACAAACCTTGGAGGAAAGCACCGTCGTTTCCATAACCTCAGAGATGCTGCGTTCCGTGAGGTCGGGATTTCCGGGAAAAGTGATCTTCGTGAGCGGAGAAGTGGGCCTCGGATTGGTTCCGGACTCGGCGCTTTCCCGATCCTATCGGGATCTTTTGGGAACCTGCAATCGTACGCTAGCCTCGGAGTCGGACGAGGCGTTTTTTTTGGTAAGCGGAATCCCGCTGAGACTCAAACCGAATTCCGGACCGCACCAAGGAGAATACGATTCCAGTGGAAATTTCTGAACACGGCGGAAACGTCGACGCCATCGCGACCGAACTGGGCTGCGTCCTTGAAGAAATTACGGATTTTTCCGCGAACATCAATCCGAGAGGTCTTCCGGACTGGGTCAGGCCTTTGATCGGATCGCAAATCAGCAGATTGATCCATTATCCGGATCCACATTACGGATCCGTAAAACGTTCCATGGAAAAAAACTGGGGGGTAAAAGCCGAAAACATCGTTTTAGGAAACGGAGCCTCCGAACTCCTGTATTTCCTCCCCCGAATATTAAATTCTACGAATGCGATCCTATTCGTTCCGTCCTATGCGGATTACGAATCCGTGTTGAAAAAAAACGGGATTCCGATCGAAAAACTGTTCTTAACCGAGGAAAACGAATTCGAACCGGACTATGAAGCCCTCGATGCCCTACTGATTCGCCGGAAAACGGAAAAAAATCTGGTTCTCCTGGGACATCCCAATAACCCTACGGGAAAAATCCTGGATGAGAAAAAGATCGGAGAACTGATTCGCCGCCATAAAGAAACGATCTGGGTCTTGGATGAATCCTTTCTAGATTTTTGTCCGACGGGAAAGACCTTTTTGAAAGACGGTTCTCCGAACGTAATCGTGCTGAAATCCCTTACGAAGATCCTTGCCCTTCCCGGATTAAGGATCGGGTTTTGCGTCGCAGCCCCCGGTATTTGTAGGCGCCTGGAACAGGAATTGCCTCTTTGGTCACTCAACAGACTTTCCGCGGCAATCCTGGAAAAGGCTACGGAAGACGAAGAATTCTTCCGGCTCTCCCGGGCGAACGTACAAGATTGGAAAAATTCCCTCTTAAAAGGGATGGAGTCCCTCAGGCAAATTCGGGTCTTTACCGGCGACGCGAATTTTCTCCTTTTAAAACTTTCCCTGCAAAAACTTTCCGTTTCCGAAGTGTGCGATCGATTATTAAAAGAACATAAAATATCCGTCAGAAGATTCGACGGCACAAAAGGAATCGCATCCGATTTTATTCGTGTTGCAGTAAGGACCCCTAAGGAAAACGAGACGTTAACGGATTCCTTACGAAAAATCCTAAACGACACAGAATCCGTCGGACCGCTTCCGAAAACCAAAAGAAAAGCTCCGGCGCTGATGATACAAGGCACCGCCTCGAACGTGGGAAAAAGCCTAATGGCTGCCGCTTTTTGTAGAATTCTCCGCCAAGACGGAATCGACGTGGCGCCGTTCAAGTCCCAGAATATGGCGTTGAATTCCTTCGTCACTCCCGGAGGAGGCGAAATCGGAAGGGCACAGGCGCTACAGGCTCAGGCAGCGGGAGTTACTCCGGACGTCCGAATGAATCCGGTCCTTCTTAAACCTTCCAGTGAAAAAGATTCCCAGGTCATACTCAACGGAAAACCGGTCGGAGGCATGGACTTCCGGGACTATACCGAATTTAAACCGAAGGCATTCGAAGAGGTCAAACGTTCCTACGACTCTCTGGCGGACGAATTCGAGGCGGTGGTAATCGAAGGCGCAGGAAGCGTATCGGAAGTAAATTTAAAAAATAATGATATTGTAAACATGAATATGGCTTGCTATGCGGAAGCTAAAGTGCTTATTGTGGGAAACATCGACCACGGGGGCGTCTTCGGCGCACTAGTCGGATCCCTGGATACCATGGCCGAATGGGAGAGAAGTCTAGTCTCGGGATTCATCATCAATCGTCTGAGAGGCATTCCTGAATTGCTGCTTCCCGGCGTACGTTATCTGGAAACATACACCGGAAAACGGGTATTCGGAGTGGTTCCGCATTTCGACGACCTCAGCTTGCCCGAAGAGGATTCTCTCGAGTTCAAATCCGGAAACTTGAGCGACAAATCCGCTCTCGGGAATCGGATCGACGTCGTGCTGATCGATACGCCTAGAATCTCGAACCATACGGACGTGGACGCGCTCCGATGGGAAGCGGATGTGCGCGTCAGAATCGCACGTTCTCCCAAGGACGTGGGATCTCCTGACGTATTAATTCTGGGTGGAAGCAAAAACGTCGCCTCGGACATGCAATTCCTGAACGACTCCGGTTTTGCGAAGACTATCTTTTCCCTCGTGCAAAACGGGGCCACCGAGATCGTAGGAATCTGCGGAGGCTATCAAATTCTAGGAAATCGGATCAACGATCCGCATTCGATCGAATCGAATCGCGGAACATCGGAGGGTCTGGGTCTTCTTCCCCTGGAAACCACTCTCCAAAAGGAAAAGGCGTTGAAACAAGTTTCCGGAATCCATTCCCCGTCAGGCAAGACGGTTTACGGTTACGAAATCCATCATGGAACCACGGAACTGCAGGAGCAAATTCCGGTGGCCTTCGTTTCCGACGAAGGGAGTCCCTTGGGTCATTCCGAAAGGAACGGAAGGATTTGGGGAACGTATTTGCACGGAGTTTTTGACGGAGACGAGTTCCGAAGACATTTTATCGATAAGATCCGAGTACAAAAAGGGATGCAACCGGTAGGAAGAGTGACTTGCAATTACGACGTGGAATCCAAGATCAATCGTCTGGCCAAAGGCGTTCGGGAATCCGTGGACATATCCGCCATTTACGGCCTTCTAGGTTTTAAATGAACCCTCAGCTCGCGGTTTTTTCGGCTCTAATATTGGATTTAGCGTTAGGCGACCCCGGCTGGATGCCGCATCCGGTACGATGGATCGGAAAAACCGCGCGCTTTTTGGAAGAAAAAACCAGAAGAATCTTCCTTTCTCCCTTCCTAGCAGGATCCGCGACCTCCCTATGCATTTATCTAATTTCCTTCTTTCTACCCTGGACAATAATCGTCGCAACGAGACATGTCTCATCCTTTTTGGAATTTATATTTTCTATTTTCATAATATATACCGCCGTAGCGCTCAGAGATCTGCTGGATCATAGTCAGGCGGTGCACCTGGCCTTGGAGGAAAAAAACCTGGAAAAGGCCCGGGAAAAGGTGGGAAGGATCGTCGGAAGGGATACGCAAAACCTTTCCGAAAGCGAAATCGTCCGGGCCTGTGTGGAGAGCGTCGCGGAAAGTCTGGTCGATGGAATCACCGCGCCGTTGTTTTACGCGATTTTCGGCGGTCCCGCCTGGGCCATGCTCTATAGGTCCGTAAATACGTTGGATTCTCTCTTCGGATACAGGAATGAGAAATACGCGAGATTCGGAACCCTTCCCGCCAGAATGGATGACATTGCGAATTTTCTTCCGGCAAGGTTGACGGCCCCCTTGGTCTCTCTATCCGCAACGCTTCTCCGCCTCCACCCGATCCTTTCTCTCAGAGTTCTGTATCGCGACGGAAAAAAACATCCGAGCCCGAACTCCGGCCTGTGCGAAGCGGCCATGGCTGGAGCGCTGGGAATCCGTCTAGGCGGCACGAACTACTACCAAGGAATCGCCAGCGAAAAACCTTTTTTGGGATACGATACGGAGACCTTATCCCCGATCCATATCCTTTTAGCGAACAGAATCGTTCTTTTAACCTCGCTGATCTCCTTGGCTCTTTTCAGTTCCATTAGAATCACATTATATTTATTTCTCTAAAGGGTAAAGGAATCAGAACTTTGAAAGAGGAACGACGACCCGAATCCGCGAAGATACTTTCCGTTTTTCGCCATGGAGAAACGGATTGGAACGCCCTCTCCAAACTACAAGGACAATTGGACGTCCCCTTATCCGTCCGCGGGAAGCAGCAGGTAGGAATTTTATCCGAGGCACTTTTGGCGGACGAAATCGAATCCGTATATTCCAGCGACTTGTCCAGGGCAAAAGAAACCGTTCTCCCCCTCGCCGAAAGATTCGGAATTCCCATCCTTTTCGATCCCAGATTAAGAGAAGTGCATTTAGGAGAAGCGCAAGGAATACATATTGCGGACATAGATTCGCGTTTCGGCGCTCATTCCTGGTCCAAATGGAAAAGTTTCGATCCCCTTTGGGACGGTTTTAGCTTTCCGAACGGGGAAACCAAACCGGAACTAGACGGGCGAATTTTTTCCTTTCTAAAAAGCATTCTGCAAACTCCGGATCAAGTCAGAGTCGGAATCTGCACCCATGGGTATTGGATTTCCAGAATGCTTTTCCTGCTGAACCTACAACCGAAAGAAGATCTCCGGAATTGTGAAGTATTCCGAATCCGGCTGGATGCCAAAAGTTTTTTCGCGAAGACGGTTCCCTAATTCTCTACTCGCTCATTTTCTTGAGTTCTTCGATTCCGGGCAGGTTGGATAAATCCGGAACGATTACGATCTCGATCCTACGATTCGCGGCTTTGTTTTCGGGAGTCGTATTCGGCATTGCCGGCCGAGAAGATCCCATCGAAGCGGCGCTGATCCTGTCTTCCGGCATTCCCGCCTTCGTCATCGTGTGCAATACGTTCAAGGCTCTTGCGGAGGCCAATTCCCAATTCGAATAGCCTTTTACTCCCGTGGGAACGTCGTCCGTATGACCCTCCACTTGGAATCTTCTCCCTTGCAAAGAGGCGAGAATTCCGGTCACTTCCCGAATCGCATCAGCGCCCTTCGCGGAAAGGCTCGCGGAACCGGGAGGAAAAAGAATGTCGGAAGAAAGAACAACCACCATCCTGCCGTCCACGATCCGTATCTTCAATTTTCCCGCGTCGATCATACTTTTGAAACTGGAGAGAAGGTTTCTATATTCCAAAACCCTGTGTTGGGTCTCTTCCTGCAATTTTTTCAGGTCGTCTACGGACCGAAGCAATCCCTGTCTTTCTTTTTCGGAGGCTTCCAAATCCCTGGTTTTATGGTTATAAGCATCTTGCAAAGAGTCGTACTTGGATTGGGTAACGCAGTACGAAGTCGAAAAGAGAAGAAACACCAGAATAGATACAGATTTTTTTTTCAGTTTCATGCCATTTCCTGTCCCTGATTTTTGTGTTCGAGCGGACGCATATTAAAACTATCGATCGATCACCCGAAATCCTAAGCTATTCTAACCGGAAATTCGGCTCGAGGTGAGAAAAAATCTGGAAAGAAAGAAGCATTGAGGTTAGTCTGATTGGAACATATGCGCTTTTTCCGATTCGATCCAGGCAGGGCCGGATTCTTTCCGTTTCTGCTCGTAATATTTCTCATTTTACATTCCGAGAGCGACGCACAAACCACTCCGGCAGGAACCCCTGTACATCCTAAGGAATCCTTGACCGGTGGGCTTCCCACGTTGAGGAGCCTCGTGGATGGCGTACGATCCACGTTGAAAGAAAGGGGTTACGTTATAGATCGCAAATCCCAATTTACCGGATCCGTGTTCAAAGGAAACTCAGTGATTTTCAAGCTGCAATTTCCGGACGGCAAGGACCGAAAAGTGATGCGAAAACTAGGAATCGGCTTGGCCCATGAAATCCCCGACCAATCCGTAATGGTCCAGATCTTCATCTCGGACAGCCAGGATAGAAAGCTCTCTCCGTTATACACGGGATTGGCCGAAACCGCATTCGTTTACGAATGGGAAGCGAGATATGGGGAAAATCATTTCCTAGTGGAGATCCGCCTCGAAGAATCGGAGTCTAACGTGGCCAACTTCGAGCTACTGTTCGGGAGCCAGTTGTACACTCCGTCCACAGCCTTCGGCAGGGACTCGACCGATCCCGCCAACCAACCCCAGTCCCCAGGAACGAGCCAACCCGGAACGGAGGGGAGATTGCAAGGAACAAGCGAAATTAAGAACTATTTCGAAGTATTCAAAAAGGAATTTTAAGGCGCTCGATTTCCTGACTTTCCGGATTTTTCTTCAGAAGTTCCCTTACCGCCCCGGTCCTTCTGTTATTGAATTGCGGAAATCTGGTATTTGTTGTAGCGTAGAAGAATACATGTTTCGAAAACATGGTGGGCGGAAAGAAAGGCCTCCGAAAAATGAAAAACGGGACACGAATCTGGGTGTCCTCGAAAAAGAGGTTCATCGGTGAAGAAAAAGGACGGTAGCCCGGTCTACCCTATCAACGGAAAATATAGAAATTCCCGGGAAAGGATCCTGGAAGGGGCGGCTATCGCATTCGCCCGAAAAGGATTCCACGGAACCTCTCTCCGAGAAATCAGCCGGGAATGCGGCCTGGAACAACCAAGTATTTACCACCATTTTCATTCCAAGGAGAACCTGTTTCGCAAAGCCTTGGTTGCCACCCACCTGATGATACTGAACGGAATTCGGAGCAGAATCATAAAAGACAAAGGGCTCCGAGAAGAAGTCATTTCCATTTTTCAGTCCATTATCGATATCGTCCGGCAATTTCCCGAACGAGCCAGACTTCCCTTCAGTCTCGTGTATTCCGCTCCGGAAAATCTAGTATTGGAATATACGAATCATTATGGAGCCCAATACAGAAAATTATTGGAAGCAGCCGTTTCCAGGAATCCGCCGAGCAAGCGACCGGACCTGAAACTTTCCCTACTTGTGGATACCATGCACAGCTTGATCCTTTCCATCGCTTCCGAGCGTTTTTTCGAGGATCGAGTCAAAGGAATCGAAGAAAGGATCGATTTCATTCTAAATTCTCCCTGAATCCAAAACGCAAATTCCGTAAAATTCGCCCGACTAGCAGAAGAGAAACCGGTTTTTTTTGGTCGTATCGGAACGTAAGTACGTTTTTCTGGTCCGCATGAGCGCACCCGAAATCGTACCAGTAGGCCAACTTCCGCCAGTAGGAGTGGTCCCTAAAAAAATGCACGCACAGGTCATCCGTCCCGAAAGGTTCGGAGATCCGATCCAATCCATCAAACAGGAAGAAATCGAAGTACCGGAAATCGGTCCGGACGAAGTCTTAGTCGCCGTAATGGCCGCCGGAATCAATTACAATAACGTATGGGCCGGTCTCGGATATCCGGTCGATGTGATCGCAGCGAGAAATAAAAAAGGGGAACCCGAACCATTCCATATCGGAGGTTCGGACGCGTCCGGAATCGTTTATAAAGTCGGCGCCGACGTCAAAAACGTCAAGGTGGGAGACGAAGTCGTAATCCACTGCGGAATGTGGGATAGAAATGATCCGTGGGTAAAAGAGGGCAACGATCCCATGTTTGCTCCTTCTCAAATCATCTGGGCTTATGAATCCAACTGGGGATCCTTTGCTCAGTTCTGTAAGGTCCAAGACCACCAATGCTTGCCGAAACCGAAGCACCTTACCTGGGAAGCCTCTGCGGCTTACATGCTTGTCGGCGCGACTGCATACAGGATGTTGCATCACTGGAAGCCGAACGATGTAAAACCGGGAGACGTGGTTTTGATCTGGGGAGGAGCCGGCGGACTAGGCGCTATGGCGATTCAAATCGTAAAAGCAGCGGGCGGAATTCCTATCGCGGTCGTTTCCTCTGACGATAAGATAGAATTCTGTAAGAACCTCGGCGCAGCAGGCGTCATCAATAGGAATCGTTTCAAGCATTGGGGCGCACTCACTTCCGAAATCAATAAGCCCGAAGTCTTTGTGGAATGGACCAAGAATGCGAGAGAATTCGGAAAAGCGATTTGGGAAATCGCTGGCAAAGGGAAAAATCCGAAAATCGTATTCGAACATCCGGGAGAAACGACGATCCCCACTTCCGTATTCGTTTGCGAAACGGGAGGAATGGTCGTAATCTGCGCGGGCACGACGGGATACAACGCGACCGTGGACTTACGTTACCTTTGGATGAGGCAAAAAAGACTGCAAGGGTCCCACTTTGCCAACGATGAAAACTGCGCAGGAATCAACCAATTGGTGATCGACAAAAAAGTGGATCCGGTACTCGCGCAAACTTTCAAGTTCGAAGAAACCGCTAAAGCTCACCAATTAATGAAAGAGAACAAGCACCCCGCCGGAAATATGAGCATCCTTGTGGGCGCGGAAAAACCCGGACTGGGAATCAAATAAACTCTCTTGAAAGCCGCTCGGTTAAACGCATTCGGAAAAGAGAATCTTTCGATTGTGGACCTCCCCGATCCGGGACGACCAGGTCGGGGAGAAGTATTGGTCCGGTTCCGTGCGGCTTCCCTGAACTACCGGGACATCCTGGTAGTGGAAGGGAAATACAATCCTAAATTTCCGATCCCGCTGATTCCCTGTAGTGACGGTGCGGGGGAAATTTTGGAAGTGGGGGAAGACGTATCCGAATTCCGTACGGGAGACAAGGTCAACGCACTCTTTGCCCCGTATTGGATCGACGGCCCGGCCTCCAAGAAAGAACTCCGCACGACTCTAGGAGGACCTCTGGATGGAACCCTTCGGGAATTTGCGATCCTTCCTTCAAGCGGAGTGGTGCTTGCACCTTCCCATCTGAGTTACGAAGAAGCATCCACACTTCCTTGTGCAGCGTTGACCGCCTGGTCTTCCTTCTTCGTGGAAAACCGCGTCAAACCGGGAGACACCGTTTTAATACAGGGAACCGGTGGAGTTTCCTTGTTCGCTTTGCAGTTCGCAAAACTGGCGGGTGCAACAGTTTGTCTAACGTCCTCTTCCGACGAAAAATTGTCGCGAGGCAAAGAGCTGGGAGCGGATTTCGGAATCAACTATAAACGCACTCCTGATTGGGGAGACGCAGTCCGCAAATGGACCGACGGGTTAGGAGTCGATCACGTAGTGGAAGTGGGAGGAGCGGGAACTCTAGAACAATCCATCCGAGCCGTAAAACTTTTCGGAACCATTCATCTCATCGGAATCTTAGCGGGCTCTACGAAAGATTTGAACCTTCTCCCTCTCGTCATGAATCAGATCAAGGTACAGGGAATCGTGGTAGGTTCGAGAAACTCCTTTCTCGCAATGAACCGAGCCGTACAAAGTGCAGGACTGAAACCGGTGATCGATCGCACTTTTTCACTGCAAGAATCCAAAGAAGCATTAGAATATCTCCAAAGCGGTTCCCACTTTGGAAAGATCGTCATTCGAATTCCGTAAGCGGAAATTGATTCTGAACAAGATACTCAATACTTCTTTGCGCGTTTTTTTTCCAAAAAATAAACAATTGTTCACTTTTATCTGAGATTCGCTTTCACTGAACAAGTTCCAGAACCGGGATCGGACTTTTTATAGATAACTATCGTTATTTATAAAATTTAGTTTCATATCAAACGTATTTTTTAAATCTCTTTTTTCGAACGTTTTCTCTTGACAAAGCATTTGTTTGGAATAGAGTACCTAAGCGCTCCTATACCGAGCGATACATAGATAAAAAAGCGAACAAACCCACAAAGCGAATCTGAAAACGACAACTAGAGAATAGTGAAGAGAAAAGAGGTAACATTCCATGCGTAAACTAGGACTTTCCTTGTTGATCCTATTTATTTGTAGCGGCTCATTGTTCGCATCCGGAGGGGGATCTTCCTCCAAACCGTTGGCGGGAGCATATCCCATCATCCTTTCCCACGGATTGTTCGGATGGGGAACGGATTCCAGCGGAGTCATCAGCATTATCAGTTATTGGGGAGGAATGGACTCGTACCTGACCTCTCAAGGAGCTACCGTTTATGCTCCGACCAAGACTGCGGCCCAATCCAACGAAGTTCGGGGAGCACAATTGGCAAGCAAGATCAACGTCTATATGGCTGCCAACGGCTTTACGAAAGTGCATATCCTCGGCCACTCCCAAGGCGGATTGGACAGCCGGTATGCAATCTCTAATTTGGGCCTTTCTTCCAAAGTTTCCACTTTGACCACCCTAAACACCCCCCACCGCGGTTCTCCGATAGCGGACATAATCAGCAATGTTCTTCCGGATTGGATCAAACCTTTCGTGAGCGCTGTTCTTGGAGTCGTAGTTCAATTGGTTTACGGAGGCGGACAACAGGACGCTTTGGCAGCACTGGGATCCCTGACTACTTCGGGAACCGCTCTGTTTAACTCTTATACTCCGAATTCTTCCGGCGTAAAATACTACTCTTACGGATCCTATATCACCATCCCGGATCTCATCCAACACCCGTTAATGGGAATCCTCCAGCCCGCTTGTGCAGCAGGTGGATTGTTCAACGGACAGGGTGCGACCTGTGACGGACTGGTTCCGTATTCTTCCTTAAAATGGGGAACTTTCAACGGAGGCCCGGATTACGGAATCCTGACCACCGGTGTAGACCACTTGGAAGCTTCCAATACGCTGAATTCCGGCAAAACTTGGTACGATGTGGAAGGTTATTTCCTGAAAATGGCTTCCAACGCAAAAGCGAACCAGTAGTAGTTAGAACGACCTAGGGCTGGAAAACCGGGTGCTCCGAAAGGGGTTCCCGGTTTTTTATTTTACTTGGTTTTTCAGGTTTTACCGGCAATCTTTGGCCCCTGTATGCATGAGGATCTCCCAAAATTCGCAATCCTGGGCTCCGGTAGTATCGGAACCTATATAGGCGCACATCTGGTACAAGGGGGTTTTCCCGTGGTTTTTGTGGGAAGGGAGAGGAACCGCAAAGAAGTACAACTGTTCGGTCTCGGAATTTCGGATTTTACCGGGAAATTTTTTTCCATCCCGCCCAACAAGATCGAGTACGTGACGGACCTAAAGGACGTCAGAGGCGCTACCATTTTTTTGATCACCGTAAAAAGTAGGGATACGAAGGAATTGGGGGAATCGCTGAACAAACACCTATCCTCTTCGGAACGGGAAAAAGCGATCGTGCTCAGCTTTCAAAACGGCGTGAGAAACAAGTCTTTTCTGTACGAAACGATTCCTCATCTGGGAGAAAGAATTTTGGCCGGAATGGTTCCTTTCAACGTGGTAGCCAAAGGAAAAGGCCAATTTCATAGAGGAACGAGCGGGCACCTGGTTGTTCAAGACAACCAGCACGGGAAAAAAGTGGTCCACTATTTGAGAAGCTCGGGCCTGGAAGCGGAGACCCACCCCAATATGGACGGAGTCTTATGGGGAAAGCTACTGTTCAACCTGAACAATAGCCTCAACGCTCTTGCGGGAATTCCGCTCCGTGAGGAACTTTCCCAAAGAGGATATCGTAAAATCCTTTCCGCAATGATGTCGGAGGCCTTCGAAGTCCTGAAACTTGCCGGAATCCGACCGGTTCGAACCGGAAAAATGATCCCACAACTGGCGCCTACCATCCTACAACTTCCGGATTGGCTATTTTTCAGGGTCGCATCTAGCCTGATCAAAATCGATCCGGAAGCCAGATCTTCCATGTGGGAAGACCTGAACCAAGGAAGGACGACCGAAGTGGACAGCTTAAACGGGGAAATCCTGAAATTGGCGGACCGTGTGGGTCACGCAGCTCCGATCAACCGTGCGATCGTTTCCCTCATTCGAGAGGCGGAAAAGAAACCCAAATCCGCGCAATTCAATCCCGAGATTCTCGCGAATCGGCTCGGGCTAAAATTCTAAAATCCGAACTTTACTTAGGATTCAAGGAAGGCTTTTCGGAAAAGAGCCCGATGTCTTTTCTTACATGCTTTTCTTCCCATTCTTTCAGAGTGATCCCTTCCCGTTCGGCGAGCTTCGTCCTGTAAGCGTTCAGCATCTTATAGGTGAGAGGATAGCCCGCGATTGCCGCAGGGATTCCAACCACGAATCCCCCGATAAACATGGGAAGACCCATACGATCCAAAAGAAACACGGTCCAATACCACAAACCGGAAAGGAATCCCATCGATTCCGATTTGGCCATCACATCGTAAATCACTCGGAAATCCAATTCTGCGGAAGGTATTCCGAGAATTGAAAGAGTAAATTTTCCTAATACATAAAAGATATAATAAAAGAAAGGTAAAGTCACAGGATTCGTGATCCAGATCATAGCGATGGCGATCGGGAGATAAAAACGGATCCGGATGATCCTGAAAAGGATCCAAGTCGCCAGACCTAGATACATTTGGATGCCTATCAGAGGAGTCATGGACCAGATGAGGCCGACGGAAGTTCCCAAACAGACTTCGTTGACTGGAGCGTGGGACTCTTGGAAAGGAAGAATAATCTGTTTGTGAACGATTCTGAATAATATGGAAAGATATTTCACAGGTTTTTACCTTATTTTGCCGCTTTGGAATACTGCTCCCAGGATTTCGCATATTCCTGTTTAGCCGGAAACAGCTCGAACGCTTTCTTTGCGGAAACGGCGGCCGCTTGCGGATTTTTTTCCCAATCGTATTGCAACCTTGCCAGTAGATAATATGTTTCCGCTTTCAATATGGAATCCCTGTAAGGGGTCTTCAATCCCTTCTCCAGATATTCCTTAGACCTAGCTCGGTTTCCTTGCAGCAGAGACGTCAGTCCTAGACCGAAATAAGCCGCCCCATCCTGCTTTGCGACTAAGGATTTTTCATATTCGCCGAGCGCTTCAGAACGACGATTCTGTCTCAATAGTAGATTTCCCAAATCCACTCTCAAAACGGAAATCGCTTCTGCGTCTTTCCGTTTTTCCGCATTCCGTAAAGCCTCCTGAAAGTTGAAATCCGCCTTTTCATAATGCTTCCTGTGCTGTTCGATCAGACCGATCCCTCTTGAACAATCGTAGGATTCCGGATTTTCTTTTAAACAAACGCGGTACTCTTTTTCCGCCTGATCGTCCTCTTTCCTTAAATATTGGATCCAACCGCGCAGATAATGAATTTGGTCCGTTTTTCCGGAACGTTCCGCTTGTACTTTCGCTTTTTCGATCGATTCGCTTATATGTGTGGAATCAAGCATGTCTCTGATTTCCAGAATGGGGGGCTCTTCTTTTTCTCTACAAGAAAGCGTAAAGGAAACGAAAATCAAAAAGAAACCGAACGAAAATCGATTCATAAAAACCTTGCAACAACCTTTGCCATGTCTATGTCCGAGGGATCCTTATAGAAGTCTGAAACCTGTCGTTTTCATTGCAATCCCTAATTCGGATCCGTTCATTTCGGAATGATTAAAGCGGGAGCCATTTTTCTCACGATCTCTCTTCCTTCTTCTATCGCTTCCTTGCCTCTGTGGAACTCCATCAACCCTATATAACGTAATCTAGGAGCGAGCAAAACATCCGGAGGATCGCCGGCCATACGACTGCGAGTGATCCGAATCTGCATGATATTGATGCTTTTGGAAACCACTTCCATGATTCCGGGCTTTTCATCCTTTTCTTTCTGGAGATGTTCATCCAAGTCTTTGCCCCAAAATTTGGCGGTCCAGGACCTCCAGCGAGAGCCGGATTCGGGAGAAATTTCTTTCTTTTCCTCTTCTTCTTTTTTTTCCAAAAGGTCCTGGTTCAGATCCACGGCGATCACATAATCGGCTCCCATGGCCCGGCATAAGGAAACGGGAACCGGATTGACTAGCCCTCCGTCCACAAGCCACCTTCCCTCTTTTGCGACCGGCGTAAAAATTCCGGGCAAGGAAATGGAAGCACGAACCGCCTCGAAAACGGACCCGCTTCTTAACCAAACTTCTACTCCGGTATCCAGATCGGAGGCGACAGCTCCGTAAGGAAGGACCAGGTCCTTGATTTCCGCATCCCGGAATTCCTGGGCAAAAAAGTCGAAAAGTTTTTTCCCCCGTATTAATCCCCCGCCAAAGCTCCAATCCATAAAGCCGAGAATGTCCCGCCATTCCAAACTTTCCACCCACCGCTCGAGCGCGGAAAGTTTCCCTGCCGCGTGGAAGGCGCCTACCAAAGAACCGATGGACGTCCCGCAAACTATGTCAGGATAGATTCCGAGTTTCTCCAATTCCTGGATCACTCCTATATGCGACCAACCTCTGGCAGAACCGCTCCCCAAGGCAAGGCCGACGATTCGGCTTCCGTTATTTCCCATTTTATCCTCGAAACTACGGTTCAAGACTTCCCTATTACGGTTTTTTTTGTCCATTCTTGCGTAGCGAAAGCCGGAAAAAAAACGTCTGATTTAAGGCCAGAGTTCCGAGAAGGCCTTACTTTCCGAACTCCGGTCTTCGATTCCCCTTTTCGAAATCGGACAATAATTTTTTTCCAATTTTAGAAAACAGTCGTCTATGTTAGGCGGAGAAAGATTGACTTTACGGCGATAGGAAGCAGAGGATGATTTAGGAATTCCCAACAGATGCACATATCTAAGTATTTATTCTTCCTTTTGGGCCCGGTGGGATTTCTGATTTTCCTTTTGACGTTGACGCCGTCGCATAAGGAGGAGAATGTCCGGGCTTACCAAGGTAGCATAGATCTGCGCGGGATACGGGACGCGTCGACCGGTCCTGTCGATCTTTCCGGGGAATGGGAATTTTTTTGGAGCCAGGAAGCGGGAAAGGTACTGGAAACCTTCCGAGGCAAAATCACGGTACCGGGAGCTTGGAACCGGGAAACGGAGGTCCATTCCTCCTACGAAAAAATCGGCTACGGAACCTACCGTCTGCGGATATTGATTCCGGACGTATGGGTGGGGAAAGTACTGACCGTCGGCTTGGGTTCCGTCCTTACTTCCTACGCTATCTACATGGACGGAATCCAGCTCGGACAAACGGGGCACCCCTCCCATTCTCCGAAAGAAACCGTCCCGAGGGTCCAACCCAAATTCTATTCGTTTATCGCGCCTTCCAACGAAGTCCGCTTGGAGGTTTTCGTATCCAATTATTATTCGCGGCAAGGTGGAATCATTTCGCCGATAAGGATGGGACCCGCCGACGTCATGGAAAGTTATCGGACGAGAACGATCTTTTCGGATATTTTCGCGTTCTCCAGCCTGATGATCATGGGCCTTTATCATATTTCCCTTTATCTTTATCTGAGATCGAGCAAAGCCCCCTTGTATTTCGGCTTTATGAGCATCGCGATCAGCGTTCGAGCGCTGGTGACGAACGCAAAGTTGTTGATGGAATTCTTTCCCTCCCTTCCTCAGGAAGCCATTCAGTTGCTGGACCAGATTCCGTTGATCGTAAGCGTCCCGTTTTATCTTTTATTTTTTCAAAGCACGTTCGAAGCTTACGTTTCCACTACGTTCGTTAAAGGCTCCATATTTATCGCTATCGTATTCGCCATAGGGACTCTATTCGGCTCCCTCGCGTTCAACAGTGAAAAATTAGTGATTTATCATATATTTATGGGAATCGTGATCGCGTACATCCTATACGTGATTTATACGATCGACTTCGACAAGGAAAACAATTCGGCTTATATTCTATACGGAACCGGACTGCTATTCTTAGGGATAGGGATCGACCTATTCTATACCTATGTGCTCAAGGTCTCCTCATACGAAGTTTCCCATTTTGCGTTGGTATTCTTCGTCTTCCTCCAATCTCTGGTCATCGCGTCGGATCGTTCCTCCAAATACAAGGAAGCGAAAATCCTGACCGAGGATTTGCAAACGATGAACCTCGAACTGTTCGAGATGAAGGAAAAGCTCGTGCAGAAAGTCGAGGATCGGACCAAAACTCTGAACGATACTCTGCAACAGATCAACCGGGAATTGGAGATCGCACAAAACGTACAGAGAAAGATACTGACCCCTCCGGATCGGGAAATTGCGGGCATCCGTTTCGAATACGTGTACAAACCCCTCGAAAAGGTAGGAGGGGATTTTCTGGATATCTCCGAAGTTCGGCCGGGCAAGATCCGCGTGCTGCTGGCGGACGCGGTAGGCCATGGGGTCCAAGCCAGTTTGATGACTATGGCTCTGAAGACGGAATACGAGGAACTCAAAAAATTGGATTGCCCTACCGAGGTATTGAGAGAGCTGAACGGACGCTTTTTGAGAAAATTCGATACGTTGGAAAGCATCTTTCCTTGTTTCGTCGCAGATATCTATTTGGCGGAAAAGGAATTGCTTTATGCGTCGGCGGGACACCCCGATCAAGTACTTCTCAGACCCGACGTTGCGTACGAACTATTGCATAAAACTGGCCCGATTCTCGGTCTCTTCGATGATCTGGAAATCCAATTCAATACTTTTCCTTTCCCGGTCGGCAGTAGACTCCTGTTATTTTCCGACGGGCTTATAGAAAATAGAAGGAAGGAGAACCGCTGGAGCACCGTGGATTCCATTGCGATCAAAGCGAATTCCATGCACTCTTCCAACCTTCAGGAACTGCTCGAAGAGTTAGTGCAGATGGAAGAAAGATCCAGAGGAGACGAACAAAGATACGACGATATCACCATCATATCGATCGAATCTAGGGAGCAGCCTGCCGGCTCAAGTCGTTCTTAAGGTAAATATTGCTCACCCTTCTTTTCTCAAAAGAAGAAAGGTAACGAACCCGCAGAGAAATTCGAATCCACTCGGCAATAGGAGCATCGGACTTGCCATTCCGAATAAAACGAAAGTTACGATCGCTGCGAACTGAAAGCTTCTAGAATGAGTCGTCAACCAGAGAAAAGGACGAATATTCCAGCTTCCCATTCGAAAATAAAAATATCCTAATATTGCCAAAGCGACTCCGACCACGCGGACCCAAACATCTTCCGCGCGCAGAAGGAAAAAGCTAAGGAAAAGATCCGGTACCAGGATCAGTAAAGTCCCTTCAATCAACAAGAAGACGCCGAAATATTGCACACTTTTAGCCGCGTTCATCATGCGCAAATGCATACTTCAATTCCCTACGAGGGCAATCGAATTTTATCTATTCGGATATCGTGAAGAAATAAAAAAGCCCTCGAAAATCGAGGGCTTGCAAACCGGTTTGTTAGAAAAATCCTAGCAAACTACGACTAATTCGCCGGAAGCCTTTACTTCCCCCGAATCATCCGCAGCTTCGACCGCTACCACCAGTAGTTTTTCGCCGTTTTCTTCCTTCTTACGTTTGACCTTTCCGGTACAGGTCAATTTTTGACCCGGCTTGGTCATGGCCTTAAACGTGACTCCGAATTCCTTGATCTGCTTTTGGTCCGCCCAATTCGTGCAGAGCCTTCCGATCTGAGCCATGACGAACATTCCGTGAGCGATCGTTCCGTCCAAACCCGTCTTACGGGCAAAATCGGGATCGTTATGGATCGGATTGAAATCCCCGCTCGCTCCGGCGTACCGGACTAGATTCGCGTGCGTAACCGCTTCCGTCTTAAGAGGCGGAAGTTCCTGCCCCACTTCCAATTTATCAAATTCTATTTTACTCATGGATGTCCTCCGATCACTGTCCCGGCTTTCTGATAAAGATGGCCATCTCCACTTCCAACACGACTTCGCCCTTGGCGTTGCGAATCGTCGTCTTGAACGTCATCGTATCCATCTTACCCACGGTCACATTAACGCATTCCCCTTGGGAAGAAACTCTTCCTGGGTATAACGTTTTCAAATAAGTATATTTTTCCTTTAAGTGAAGGATACGTGAAATGTCGACTCCCATGTTCTCCATATCCTGCCAGATCTTGGGATAACCCCAGAACTGGATCACGGTGGGGAACGTAGGCGGAGCGGGAACGTCCTCGTAACCGGCCTTCTTGGCCGCTTCCACATCGAAATATATTGGGTTGGTCTCGCCGATCGCCTGGCAAAATTCGCGGATTTTCCCGCGCTCTACGTCGAATTCGTAGCGGTCCAGTTTCGTACCGATCAGGTCTTTTGATATGCCTTTTTCTGCCATAATCCTTTCCTAATTTGGATCCTGCCTCCTATCTTAAAGGAGGTCGTACTGCCGCCCTCATTTTTTACCTTCGAGTTTACCGGTCTATTGCTTTTTACGGAACAAATGCAATAGAAACAGAACGTTCGTCTCGCCGAATACCGTTCATTTACCCGGTTTCGGGTTGTAAGCGGAAGGAAATTAAAAATCCTGTACCTAGATTCCACTCATGGTTCGATGTAAAATCCATCTTGTTTTAGGGCTTTTTCTTTGCCTAATCGATTGTAAACCGTCGTTTTTCCGTACATACGGCCAGGAAGACCCGTCACTCCTCGTATGGGACGGAGTGCGCGCACTGTCCGAACCCGAGAGCAAATGCGCGGGAAATCCGGAAAAAGAAATCGGAAGGATCGCTTACCATTATAAAAAAAATCCGGCTCGATACTCCGATCTTCCCGTTTCGGAAAGATGGAGAAATCTCCAATTTACGATTCTGTTAGATAAGGAAAATCTATTAAACGATTCCAGAGATAGTCTCTTTTTCTTCCAAGGAGGGGATTGCAGAATCTCTTCGACCTTCCTGAAAAAGGGAGAAAAGCTAAAGTCTCCCGAAAACATTCTCCTTTCCTTTTCCACTGCATTGTTATCCGCAAACGGAGAAAGAGCTCTCTCCTCCGGTAAACTGGAGATCCTTCTCGGTTCGGAATCCGTCTTTTCAGGATATCTGGAAGGAAACGGAAATTCTTGGGAAGACCATAAAGTAACGCTGGAAATTCCGGCGGCCCGTTTGTTGTTCGAGAACCCGAAACCTCAATGGACTTTTAGATGGCTCCCGAAAGATGGAAACTCGTTTCTCTTCCTAGGGGAACCGCTGCTATTTTCCAAAGTCGCGGACTCCGATGCATGGGGATCTCCGGAGAATTTGATCTTGATCGTGGTGGACGCTCTGCGGCCTGATCGTCTCGGTTTCGGAGGTTCTCCCGTTCCGACCAGTCCGGTTCTGGATCGACTCTCTTCAGAATCCGTAATCTTCGAAAATGCGTTCGCCAACGGAAACTGGACCAAACCGTCTATGCTTTCCTTCTTTACTTCACAGATCGCCTCCGAACTCGGAATGGGAAACGCTTGGTTCTATTCCACAAATCTACACCGGAAAATATTCTATTCCAAAAGACCGAAAACCTTACCGAATCATCTTCGGGACGCGGGTTTTGTAACCGCAAGCCTGATGAATAACGTTTTTCTGTTGGATTACACCGGGGTCGGAGTCGATTTGGGATTCCACCGATTGTTTCAACCCGGAAAAGACAAAGTGGATACGGAATTGATATTGGCGGAATCCAAAAAATTCCTGAGAGAAAATAAGGACAGGCGTTTTTTTCTACATATCAATATTAACACTCCCCATTATCCGTATCTACCGGAGCGTAAATATCTCGAAGCGCTGGAAAAAGCGACTCCAAAAGAAGTGTGGGCGAAATACGATCCTTACGTGAAAAAATACATGGCGGAAATTCTTTACACGGACCATGTGATCGGAGAAATCCTTGAGGAAGCAAGGCGCAACGGAGTGTACGAGAAAACTTGGATCGCCGTTGTCGCCGATCACGGGGAACTCCAGGAAATCGAACATTATTATCATCACCATTTCGTAGCGGAAAATCTTCACGCCCACGGAGAGAGCCACTATGAAGAAGAGATCAAGGTTCCGTGGATTCTCCATCCCCCGAAGCGATTCGAATCTTCGGTGCGAAAACGGAAATTCGAAGGACAGGTTTCCCTACTTTCCCTTTTTCCTACGTTAGTCGGGGCGATGGAATTTCCCTGTGTTCCGAATGAATGCAAAGGCAACGATTATTCTCGCGCTATGTACGGAAAAACAGGCCCGACGTTCGAGGAAAGCGTATATACCGAAGGAAGATTTTCGGAATCGATCCGAACCGAATCCTTTAAGCTGATCCGAAGATATCCAGGTTACGATAGCGTTCGTAGAACCGGAGAAGGGGAACCGCACAAAATGCCGGAAGAACTTTACGATTTGGTAAAGGATCCTCATGAAACTAGAAATTTAGCCCTCGAAAACGGCCCTCTGCTGGAAAAGGCGAGAAAAGCGCTATCCGGGAACTCTTTGAAAAAGAATTCCTTTATCCTTAAACTCCCGGCTCCCGAGCAAAATTGCGTTCGAAAAATGGAACTGTATGTGGAAGGCGGAATCTACAAGTTCGATACGGACGTTCCGTCCACTACCTTGTCGCTGGGGCAGAAAAATATCTCGATCCGATTGGACCAAGCGGCGGGGAAACAGGCGATCCTAAAGGTGGAGACGGTGGAACCGACGTTTCGTTTTAAACTTTCCTTATGGAAGGATGGAGTGATGGAGAGTTACAAATCCGGAAAATGGGGATTTACGGAAAAAGCGGCAAATCAAGTCTATCTTTTTGCGCCGGAAATCGTAGCTTCCTCCCGTGTCCCTTACGAATTCACTAATTCCAAAGTTCCCTATCTTTACAACGACGCCGGTCTTTCCGGAAATTCGGACTCTGCGGAACAGGCCGCGTTAGGAAAAGAAGTCCGTAAAGTGTTGGAGAGCTGGGGTTATATACACGAGTAAAAGCTGCCTCTCGTTAATCCAGTACGATCGTGATATCCACACGACGGTTTTTGGATCTGGATTCCTCGGAGGCATTATCCGCTATCGGCTTCGTTTTACCATATCCTTTATACGACATTCTCGATTCCGAAATCGCGTGATGATCACGAAGTTCCTGTAAAACGGATAAAGCTCGGTCTTGGGAAAGCTTTAAGTTATAATCGGCGCTGCCCCGGTCGTCCGTATGTCCGCCGATCCGAATTTCTTTGTCGGGATATTTCTTCAGAACCTCCGCAATTTTTGCCAGGACTTCCCGGGAAGATTCCTTCAAATCCGAACGATTCGTATCGAACAAAAGATTATCTAGGGAAAGAGTAACTCCTTCCTCCGATTTTCTGACCTCTACCGGCGCCCGGTTTCCGCCTTGAGGTTCGGGAGGTTCCTGCTCCCATTCCGGCCAATCCAAACCGTTCCTCTTCGATTCCCTTTTTCCGGTCGGACGAGATTTCGGGTCCGCAGGTCTTCCTAAGTATTTCTTTATCTCTTCCTCGATACGATCCTTATCCGGATCGGTCAGACTTCTCTGCTTGCTGTAGATCCCGTGGATATCGAAGGCCATTTCCGAGGCGATGCCGTTCGGATATAGAAACGTGTAAACCAACTGAACATGTTTATATTGCGGAACGCCTGCCTGTGCGTCGAAAAACACTTTTCCTTTCGCAAAACCGTAGACCTTATATGGAGTTCCCGCAGAGATAACCTCACTGTCATGCATGAGAGAATAATTATATTCTATCAGTTCTGCCTTCCCGCGCTTTCCCGCATATTCCCAATCTCGAATCCCCCGAAAGGAATATTTCGCTTCCACCGGAATTTCGATCCTTGATCTCGGAAATTGGAAACTCTCGGATGCAGACATGGTCCATTGCCCTCCTTCCGGAACTTCGGATTCCGAAAAACCGGGAAGGGATCTGAGGTTGGGCATGGTGTATTCGGGAGGCACCCGATATTCCCCTAGATTGGTCAAAAAGAAGCGACTCCGGTACGTTTTGTCTTTATAAAAAGCGGGATCTACCTCCGGAAACTTCGTGTACGTATCAAAAACACCAGTCAGTTCGCAACCCTGAAGATTACAGTTTTCCGCCCTCAAAAGGATACGGTTTTTATCCTCTCGATTCAGGATTCTAGCCCCTTGCCTCGCCCGCACCCTGTGGTATTCGTTCAGTTCCAGGTCGTCGCCGGCCTTCAACTTCCATCTAAATAAGGTTCTGTCCTGGGAAAACAATACTTGAGGAGAGAATAAACAGAACAAAACGAATATCCGAATCGGAGCCATATCTCTAGTGTCGATGTTTTCCCGAAGAAACTTAGGGTGAATTCGCTTAAAAAAAGGAAGAGGTCCCTTTTCCTTGGTACAAATCGGAATCCGTTTTTATATCCGATGTTTTTTCCGGACGAAAGCCGGGATAGATTCGAATTGAAATCGGTTGACAACGACCTCCGATCTGATTTTTCCTAAATCCGTGCATTCTTTCCTACAGGAAATCACGTTCTTCGGATTTTTATACTGTTTGCTCATTGGAACCGGAGCAATGCTTCGACCGGAGCGCACCGTTACTTTTCGGATTCTTGCCCTTCTTTGTGTCAGCGTATCCGCAGAAATTCTTTCCGTTTACTTTCTATTAAAGGATATTTATTTCGAACCTTCGTTCATAAACCATTTTTACATTCCGTTTGCTTGGCTTTTAGGTCCCGGAATGTACAGCCTATTCTCCATTACCGCGACGGAAGGAAAGTTTTCCCGGTTCGAATTGGTTTTTTATGCGCCCGCAGTCGGTTTTTTTCTCGGCTTTCCCCTGATTTCCTTTTTTTCCCCGAATCTTTTCGCATCCAAACCGATCGAATATTTCACGACGGGTAGAACTAGTTGGTTGGATATCCTACTATTATTGGCCTACGTGGGAAACTTGTGCTACTATTTACGCGTAGTATGGGAAACCAGATCCATCTTTCAAATTCGGAATCTGAAGGAAAGCACCGGAGCGAGGTTGTTATTGTATATCATTTTCGGAAGCGGAAGCCTTACGTTTCTGATCGTACTCGCTTATCTTTTACGAGATATTCATCTTTTGTTCATTTCCGTGGTCGGAACCATAACTTACGCCGCGATCGGATACCTAGCCCAAATATGGTTTCCTCAGATCTTTCATGAAATCGGCCCGTCTGTCCGTGAAGCCTATCAGAATTCGCGACTGGAAAGCGTAGATCTTAACGCGTTACAACAGAAATTGGAAATATTGATGCAAAAGGAAAAACTCTATTTAGAGGAGGATCTTTCTCTCCAGGTTCTCTCCGGTAAATTGGATATCAAACCATATCAATTGTCCGAATATCTGAACCAACATCGAAAAACGAATTTTTCCCGTTTCGTAAACTCATTCCGTGTCGAAGAAGCGATGCAGCTATTAAAGAAAGAACGGGATGCGAACATACTTTCCGTCGCGTACCGTTCCGGTTTTAATTCCAAAGCGACTTTCAATCTGGCTTTCAAATCCGTGACCGGCCTTTCTCCCCGAGAATATCTTCGTAGTCTCAAAAATTCCTGACTCGCAAAAAGTCTTAAATCCGTAATCAAGACCTTTAATTCGTCTCAATTCAAGATCCGAGACGAATCTCAAAACCCTCATCTATATACTCCTTTTGTATTAAGCGAACGAAACGGCCCATGCCAAAAGCTTAAGGAGAAATAAAAAAATGAGAATTGGATATCGAACGTTAGTTATGTATTACATAACTTTGTTACTTCTTATTTCCGGAGTTCTTTCCTCCTGTAAGAACGAATCCGGAACTTCCTCGGGGCAAAACGCAGCCCTTTTAGCGTCCTTGGTTCCCGGAAGCTCCCAAGCTGCCCTGGGGCAAGTGAATACGGCCCAGGCCGCCACTTACAGCACCAGCGATGCCACGAGCCAAATCAATGCGGCGTTTGCCCAAGAAAACGATGGGTCCTTTACTTTTGACGACTCTATCCAGGTAACCGCTTCCGATGGAGTCGTGCTGACTGCGAATATTTTCAAACCGGCAAACCTTCCTTCCGGAGTAAAGGTTCCGGCCGTGGTATTCGTAAATAGTTGGGCGATCAACAAATACGAGTACCTTGTGCCGGCAGCGAAACTGGCTAAGAAAGGGTACGTGGTTTTGACCTATAACACTCGAGGATTCGGAACTTCCGGCGGACTCATCAACACTGCAGGTCCACTCGACCGGTCGGATTTAAGCTCCATCCTGGATTGGTTGTTGGCAAATGCGCCCGTTGACTCCGCGAATATCGGAATAGGAGGAATTTCTTATGGAGCGGGAATTTCCTTACTCGGCGTCAGCGTCGAACCTAGAATTAAAACCGCGGTCGCGATGAGCGGATGGGGAGATTTAAAACGTTCCCTGTATGGAAACGACACTCCGCGCCTAGTATGGGGACTCATTCTGATCGCTTCCGGTTATTTTACCGGACACATGGATCCGATCATCGCGCAGAATTTTCAAAGCTTGCTCGCACACACGAATATTCCGGCGGTATCTTCTTGGGCCCAAGACAGATCCCCGGACAATTTCGTAAACCAAATCAACGCGGCGGGAAAGCCGGTTTATATGTCCAATAACTTCGAGGACTTCCTCTTTAATCCGAACGAGATTCTGGACTATTACTCCCAGCTCACCGTTCCCAAAAAGTTGGATATGAATGAAGGGATCCATGCCAGCGCGGAGATCGGAGGGATTTTAGGATTATCTAATTATGTTTGGACGAACGCGTACGATTGGTTCGACTACTGGCTAAAAGGAATCGATAACGGAATCATGAGCAAACCTCCCGTAACCTTTCAAAAAAGGTTCAACGGCGATCGGGTCAGTTTTTCCGCTTGGCCTTCCCCAACCGTAAGCCAAAAGACGTTTTATCTCAAACCCAGAACCTTCTTTACGGACGGACAGATTTCCACGACTCAAAATACCTCGAATTCGAATACCATGATTCTATCGGGAGCGGATACGATCGCGACTACCGGCGTCCCTCTGATTTCGGATATTCTGGCTGCGCATCTGGACGTTCCGGTAACCGCACCCGTGGAATTGGTAAGCAGAATCAACGGAATCGTATACGAGTCGGATCCTCTTCCTAGTGCCTTGAATATCAGAGGAAAGATCTTCTGGAACGGCCGGATCTCCTCCTCATTGGGAAAAGCGAACCTGAACGTGTATTTCTACGATTTGGACAGCTCCGGAATCGGAACCTTGATCACCCACGGAACCGCTACGATTTTCGACGCCGCTTCGGGGGAAGTCCGTAGCCTCTCCGTAGATTTAAACGCCGTGGCATACGATCTACCCGCGGGACATAGGATCGCCATCGCAATGGATACGTATGATCCCTTGTATGCGGTGCCGACCGTGCTGATTTACGCATTGAATGTCCTGCACAGTTCCAACCCGCAATCCACCCTGGTCATCCAGGCGGAATAAGAATCTCACAATCGGGTCCCGTACCGGGACCCGATTTTTAACGCTTAGAGGAAGCCTGAAAGGATTCTAAAATCGCCCGAAAAATCGGTTCGTCCTGATTGTCCTTCTCTGCGGCGGTTTGTGTGGTAAAGAAAAGCGACAAACCGGGAGATTGTGAAAAATAAAAACGATTCAGATAACTGAACGTTTCTCCCCTAGCCTGTACCGTATATTTTTCCCGAACGCCCAAGGTGACTCCCTTTGGTAAATTGTCGTTTAACGCGACCAGACCTTCCTCTTGCACCTCGGTTCCGGAGTTATTTTTGACGAAGAACTCCTTTTTTCTTCCGCGCATACTATCCACGGTCGAAAGAAAGAACGCCTCGTCCGTCTCGCTGTAGAGGACGATCACTTGAAACATGGCTTCTCCGCTCATCATGTCCAGATTGATCAGACGAGTTTTGGTTTTTCCTTCCTGAAACGTCTCGTCGGAGCTCACCTGCCAGCCCTTAGGGTACGAAAACCGAATGCCTTCTTTGTCGTAGGATTCGGAGAGAACCGGAACGACTTCTTTCCTACAAAACGGAAACGCGAGAAAGATCACGAACAGCAGTGCCGTTTTTCTCATGAATCTTCTCTCTCCTTTCTCCACTCCAGATAGTCCGGTAATTCGATGAGTTCGATATATCCTTCCTCATCAGGATCGGGAGGCAGCGCAGCCATCTCGAAATGCTGCACTTCCTGGGCAAAGACTTCCTCACCCAATACCGTCTCCAGCAGGATCGTAATTGCCGTCCTCAATCCTGTATGCTGTGCATATGACTCGTAATCCGGAAGTCCTACGCGCAGGCCGAAGGCGTCAGGTTGGTCGGAATTTTCGAGAGGTAAAAACCAGATCTCCTCAGAATCCAGTTCGATCCCTTCATAGGAAACGGTAAAACCCTGGGCTTGGGAATGGTCTGCGGAGAAAATTTCCCATCCCGGAATTTCCGGAGCCAGATCCACGAATCTCTCCGCCTGTCCGTAAAGCTCCTCTCCACCGGCAGTGATGATCGTCAATTCCTGGGGACCTTCTTCTCCCCCGGAGATTTCGAAATAAAATTCCTCGTTTACTTCCTGAAGACGATCCATGAATTCGTCGAACCTTTTGTCCCGTTCTTCGTCTTCGATCCGATCCAAACGGGAATAGTCGGGATGTTGCCCCGCAAACCATTCCCAAAATTTCTCCGCAATTCCGTCCATGTTTCGCCTCCTGGAATCTTTCCGATCAGGAATGTGACCGATCTAGGTTATAAAACGATCCGAAGGTAGGAAATCCTCTCCGGAAAGGAAATCATTATTTTGAAGTCTCCTTTTCGATCCAATCCAAATAGTCCGGATTCCCTTCTTCGATTTTCCAGCTCACCACGCAAGGAATCGTATATTCGTGCATTTCCTTTACTCTTGCGATCAGCCTTTCTACGGAATCCGCCCTAGTTTTTAAAAGCAGAACGGATTCTTCGTCCTTTTCGATCCGTCCCTGCCATCGGTAAATGGATTTGATTTTCGGAAGAATATTCGCACAGGCGGCGAAACGCTCCGTAACAAGGGTTTCTCCGATCCGGAGAGCCTCCTCTTCGTTCTTGGTCGTGATATAGATCGTTCGGAATTCCATACGTTCATTCGCATCCTGACTCGCGGTCTAAAAACTCATTTTCGGATTTGGAATCCGGTTCGGAGAAAATATTCGCTTAAAAATATGGACAATCCGCGCCCAGGTTTCTATCACATTCCAATGGCCAAATCCCCGAATCTCTGGATCAAAAAACGTTTCGACGCTTTATCTCTGAATTCCGCATTCTTCGGTTTCTTTGCGCATTCCGGCTTTGTCCTAGGGTTGAAGGAGATCGGATTCCGTCCGGCCAAAATCACGGGGTCTAGCTCGGGGGCATTGATCGGTTCCTTGATCGCGGCGGGACTTCCGCCCGAGGAAATTACGAGATTCATTCTTACTTTAAAAAAAAAGGATTTTTGGGAAGGGAACGCGATCTCACAGATCCTGAAACCTCTTCGGAAAGGATTCCGAAAGTACTCCGGCATTTTGAGCGGAGCCAGAATCCGTACCCTACTCAAACCCTATTTGGGAGAAAAGAATCTGAAAGACTTCCCCATTCCAATGGGCGTGGCGGTCTCTAACCTGACCAAGGGAGTAAGGGAGTTGCGGACGGAAGGGAATGCGATCGATATCATCCTCGCCTCCATGACCTTCCCCTTGTTATTCGAAATTCCGATCATAGAAGGGGATGAGTTTCTAGACGGAGGGGTCGTGGATGCGGAACCGATCAAAGAACTTATTTTAGACCCTAGTATTAAACGAATCATCACTCACGAGATCGATAACGGAAAACCGAAATCCAAACAACCTTTACTCCGGGCGTTCGACGCTTCCGTGGACGTGATCAGCAGCGAGACTCGGGAATTGAAGGACCTTTTGGCGAAAAAATACGGAAAACAGATCGTGCGTATCGCGACCCAAACACCGTATTTACACCCGAACCGGATGAAAAACGGAAGACTAGCTCTAGAGTTAGGCAGAAGATCCGCGCATTCTCATCGAAGCAGAATTTTAAATGCGGCTTCCTAAGTAGATTTTCGAATATTTCTGACATTCGACTTTCCCCTTCCAGCCAGAACGTAAAAGCACTTCGGAATGGCAACACCGGAATAGCAGTTCCAAAATTTTCTCCTCCATTCCATTCGGGAAAAAGTAGCTGACAGGTTCCAAAACGGCAGCATTTATACGAATCAGGACCCTTTTAGCTTAGGGTCCGATCGTCGCTTCACACTTAGTCCGGTGCTAACGGTATTTTCGTTACGCCGGCATTTTTTTACCCTAACAGCTGAAGATCCCCTTTTTTTCTTTAAATTCGTCCCGATTTCAAATTCCGGAAAAAATAAAAAGGGCCGCCCTTTCGGGCAGCCCAGTTGTCGCTCCACACTCGAATTAAGTGCGAAGGGTTCATCCGTCACCGGATTACTTCTTGTGCTCTTTCTTTTCAGCGTGCTCTTTGTGCTCAGCTTTGTGGTGCTCTTTTTTGTGGTCTTCTTTTTTCGGAGCTTCTTTTTTTTCTTCCGCGCTGAGAGCAAAAGCTGCAACAAGAGAGAGTGCCGTAACGGCGAGTAGAAGTTTTTTCATTGTGATCTTCCTTTTTTAATTGGTCGTCCTGGAACGTGCCAAAACGACCTGGGGATAAGATACTTTCTTTTTAAATCCGTCCGCAACAATCAAAATTCACTATCCTATATAAAAAATTACTAAATTGGACGCCTTTTTTTTTGTTCCAAAAAATTCAAAAAAAATGGAAAAAAAATCTTTCCCACGGAACGGAATGACTCCCTTGCCTGGTCTCAACCGGCAATTTATTTTGTCGCCTAAATCCGCAGACCTGAACTCGGCCTTCCTCCCAAAAATAGAATTAAAAATGCCTGAAACCCGGCAGTTGACTTACGAATCGTAAAATTTCCCGGTCGAATCTCCGGAACGTACGTTCTTGACTTCGAAACCTTCCACATAGAACCTGTATCTTAGGGTTCCTTAGGGAAATTCCACCATCCCCGCACTTTTTAACGGGTGAAGCCCGATCGCATTCTGCGCTTGTTTCTGCCGAAGGACGCGACACAATTATGGAGGTCGCTCGGGATGAGGTGGAAAAAACCATCCGTCCGTTCCCGGAGGTCCCGACATCCCATATAAGGTATCTATAGAATGGATTTTGCACTGTCGGACGATCAAAAAGCGCTCCGGGATTTGGCCAGAGATTTTTCCAGAAACGAAATTCGCCCCAAGGCCGAACATCATGATAAGACCGGGGAATATCCCCTTCAAATTCTGAAAAAGGCCTGGGAAATCGGCCTAATGAACATCCATATTCCGGAGCAATTCAACGGAGCCGGTATGCACGAATTGGACGATGTGATCATCGGAGAGGAACTCTTTTGGGGATGTTCCGCCATGGCCACGGCGATTTTGGCGAACAATCTGGCCCTCGCTCCGGTTTTGATCGGCGCCAGCGAAGAAGTTCTGAAAAAATGGGTCCAGCCGATGACGGAACAATTCCAGCTTTGTGCATACGCTGTCACGGAACCGGGAGCCGGTTCCGACGTGGCCGGAATCAGAACTACGGCAAGAAAGGTCGGAGACGAATACATTATCAACGGTTCCAAAATGTGGATTACCAACGCGGGTTATGCGGATTGGTTTTTCGTTCTCACAAAAACGGATCCGGCAGCAGGCCATAAAGGGATCACAGGTTTTATCGTAAGCTCCAAGGCTCCAGGCGTCATCGTAGGAAAGAAGGAGCTAAACATGGGTCAGAAATGTTCGGATACCCGCGGAATCACTTTCGAAGAGGTGAAAGTGCATAAAAGCCAGATGATTGGCAAGGAAGGAGACGGATTTAAAATCGCCATGGGCGCCTTCGATCATACCCGTCCGGGAGTCGCAATCGGAGCGGTCGGCGTCGCACGTGCTGCGATGGAACACGCACTCGAATACGCCAAGACGCGTTCCGCCTTCGGAAAACCGATCATGGAGAACCAAGCGATCTCGTTTATGATCGCGGAAATGGCCCGAGATATCGAAGCGGGTCGTCTTCTTTGCTACCAAGCAGCTTGGTTGATCGACCAAGGATTCAGAAACACGTACCAGGCCTCGATCGCGAAAGTTTTTTGCGCCGATGCTTGTATGAGAATCACCACCGACGCTGTCCAGGTTTTGGGCGGCTACGGATTCAACTCGGAATATCCCGTCGAAAAATTGATGCGGGACGCGAAGATCTTCCAGATTTACGAGGGGACGTCGCAGATCCAGCGATTGATTATTTCCCGTTACCTTTCCGAAGGGAAGGGAATCGAAGGACCGAACCTCTGAAGGAATTTTCCCTTACATACGAGGAGTTCCTGGAACGATCCCGTTCCGGGAATCTGATTCCTATCTTCAAACAGGTGTTTTTAGATCTGGAAACTCCGGTCTCCCTTTTTGCGAAATGGGGGGGAACGGAGGCCAAGCATTCCTTTCTATTGGAATCCGTGGAAGGAGGAGAGAACGTAGGTAGGAACTCCTTCCTAGGAAAGGATCCGTACCGTTTGTTGTACGGTAAAAACGGATTGTTCTACATTTCCAAGCGGAACGAACCCGAAACGGAAATCATTACGTACGATCCTTTGTTCCTTTTGGAATATTCCATGGGCGAAGATGTGTACGTTCCGGATCCCCGGCTTCCCTCCTTTCAAGGCGGAGCGGTAGGTTTTCTATCCTATGCATGCGTCCGTTATTACGAAACGATTCCGGACGAGAAACCGGAAGATGAACCTGCTCCCGACGCCTACTTCGCCTTATACGACGAAGTTCTGGTCGTGGATCACGTGGACAGATTACTTCGGATCGTCGTGAACGCTAGGCTGTCAGAATTCGAAGATCCGAAAGCTTGTTATGAAACGACTTTAGAAAGAATCGATTCGATCGAAAGGGAGCTTAGAGAAGGAGAAATCCCTGGCTGGGTGAGACATCCGGTGGAAACGCAGGAGCCTCTCGAATACCTTCCGAATATTCCGGATGAAGAATACAAAAAAGCGGTCCAGAAAGCCAAGGAATACATCTATGCGGGAGATATATTCCAAGTCGTTCCGTCCAGAAAACTGGAGTTCCATCCGGGAGTTCCGCCGTTTCAAGTCTACCGCGGATTGAGAACCGTAAATCCTAGTCCTTATATGTATTTCCTGAAGCTGGACGATATTTCCATCGTAGGCTCTTCTCCGGAGATCATGGTCAAATGCCAAAATCGCAAGACTTATCTCAGACCGATCGCGGGTACGCGCCCGAGGGGAGCGACTCCCGAATCGGATAAAGCGTTGGAAGACAATCTTCTCTCCGACCCCAAGGAAATTGCCGAGCATATCATGTTGGTGGATTTGGGACGTAACGATCTAGGCAGAGTTTGCGAACCAGGAAGCGTCCAGGTGCAAGAATTTAAGATCGTGGAGCGATACTCCCACGTGATGCATATCGTAAGCCAATGCTTCGGCGAATTGGATCCCGAAAAATCGGTATATGATCTGCTTCGGGCGACTCTTCCCGCCGGAACGGTTTCCGGAGCTCCGAAAATTCGGGCCATGGAAATCATAGACGAGTTAGAAAAGACTCGAAGAGGAATCTATTCAGGAGCCCTCGGTTACATTTCCTACGCGGGCGATACGGATATGGCCATCGTTATCCGAACCATTTCCTTTTACGGAAAAAGAGCTTTCGTACAGGCAGGCGGAGGCGTGGTCTATGATTCCTCACCGGAAGGCGAACTGGAGGAAACGAAAAATAAAATGGCCGCGCTTTTGCGTGCGGTGGACTTCGCCCGGAACGGCCTCAAAGGAGAATGGAATAGATGATCCTTCTCATCGACAACTACGACTCCTTTACTTATAATCTTTACCAATACTTCTGCCAGATCGGAAACAAGGTGGAAGTCTTTCGGAACGATAAAATAGATCTGAACCGTATCTCTGAATTAAGTCCGCAAGGAATCGTTTTAAGTCCGGGCCCGGGACGTCCCGAAGATTCCGGAGTTTGCCTGGATGTCATACGGGAGCTTTCCGGTCGACTCCCTATTTTAGGAGTTTGCCTAGGTCACCAAGCGATCGGACTCGTCTACGGAGCAAAAATCGTCAACGCCCCTAGCATCATGCACGGCAAAGTCAGTCTTATAGAACATGACGGAATGGACATATACAAAGGAATTCCGTCCCCCTTTTTGGCCACACGTTATCACTCCTTGGTGATCCAACCGGAAAGCCTTCCGCAAGACCTGGAGATCGCGTCCAAAACCCAGGACGGGGTCATCATGGGGGTTAGGCACAAAAACAAAACGAATCTTTTCGGGGTGCAATTTCATCCGGAATCGATCATGACTCAGAACGGTTTGGATTTGGTCCGAAACTTTTCCAGGATCGTTTCCGAAAGCTGATGCGATGAAGATATTCTTCCGTTTAATGGCTTATTCGGTCCGGTACAAGTACCGATTCACGTTAGGCATCCTGTTCGCATTGACCACCGCGGTTTTAAATGCAGTCTCCCTCACAGCAGTCATTCCCCTCTTCGATACGATGGGAGCGGATCCCAATACCAGATTCCAATTCGAACTTACCAAGCCTGAACAGGACATCCTATTGAAGGAAAGATACCAGGGTTACGACAGTTTGGATGCCGTAGAACGGGTCAAAAAGATCTTGGTGGACGCGAAGCAGTGGTCGAACGGTAGAACGAAATACATGGAGCCCAAAGAGGTGGTGTGGGCGGTTTGCCTTCTTATTCTGCCTATCTATGGCCTCAAATTGATCACATATCTCGCATCCGTTTTCTGCTTGGCTACCGCCGGATACAAAGCCGTACGGGACATCAGACAGGAACTCTTCGAAAAGAACCAAATGCTTCCTTTAACGTTCTTCTTTAAGGAAAAAACGGGGCTGTTGATGAGTCGGATCATCAACGACGTAGAAGTGGTAGCGGCGGTGATTTCGTCCAACTTTCGGGACGCGACGATCAATTTTTTCTACGTCATCACTCACTTAATCGTCTTATTGTATCTGAATACCGAGCTACTCTTGATCGCCTGCGCTTCCGTTCCGATCATCATCCTGCCCGTGACCCTATTCACGAAAAAGATCACCCGTTCTACGGAAAGGCTACAGGAGAAGATGGCGGATTTAAACGCGAATCTTCAGGAAATGATTTCCGGTATTAAAGTGATCCGAATCTTCAATACGGAGCGCTTTGAAAAAGAGAAATTCGGAAAGATCAACCAGAACGTTTATCGCAGGAATTTCAAGGGACAGTATTATCTTCAAGTCGCCCCGAGTCTCGTGGAATTGACCTCTTCGCTTGTAGTGCTCGGCTTCTTTGCTTTAGGAGCGAAATTCATCTTTGCCGGCTCGGGAACTTCCCGATTTTCCACGGGAGATTTCATGGCATT
This sequence comes from Leptospira fletcheri, assembly GCF_004769195.1. Lineage (NCBI taxonomy): Bacteria > Pseudomonadati > Spirochaetota > Leptospiria > Leptospirales > Leptospiraceae > Leptospira > Leptospira fletcheri. The sequence goes on along the minus strand of NZ_RQET01000004.1, from coordinate 737,224 downwards.
TCTCCTGACTTTATTGTTTCTCCTAAGACCCTTAACTCAACTATCCCAAATGGTGGGTAAAGTGTCCCAAGCGATTTCCGCCGGAAGACGCATTTTCGAGATCGTGGACCTGGAAACGGAGGACCATAGCGAAATCGCGAAGGTGGAATCCTTCGAACTCTCCGAATCCATTCAATTCAAAAACGTTAACTTCGCTTATCCCGGGACGAGCACGGAAGTATTGAAAGACATCAATTTGAACGTAAAAGCCGGCGAAACGATCGCGATCGTAGGAGCTAGCGGATGCGGCAAATCCACTCTGATGGACCTGATTCCCAGATTCTTCGATCCGAGTTCCGGATCCATCGAATTCGACGGAGTCAATATCAAGGATCTTTCCCTATCCGGACTTCGAAAGAAGATCGGGATTGTGACCCAGGACATCTTTTTGTTTCACGGAACGGTTTCGGAAAACATCTCCTATGGAAAACCCGGCGCGACTCGAAAAGACGTAATCCGTGCCGCGAGATTGGCTCACGCCCACGATTTCATCAAAAAAATGGATCGGGGCTATGACAGTTTTCTCGGAGTGAGAGGCCTGAATCTTTCGGGAGGGCAGCGCCAAAGGTTAGTGATAGCAAGAGCCTTACTCCGGGATCCCGAAATCATGATCCTGGACGAGGCTACTTCGGCGTTGGATCTGGAATCGGAACGACTCGTAAGCGACGCTCTTCGACGCTTATTCGCGAATCGAACCACTTTCGTCATCGCGCATCGCCTTTCCACGATCAAAGATATTCCCAGAATCATCGTGATGGACAACGGGCGCATTATAGAAGAAGGAAATCATTTTTCCTTAATGGAACAGAACGGAATTTACCGAAAGCTGACCGATAACCAATACGCAGGAGCCGAAATCCTACCGTGAAACCTCTAGTTCTCGTAGTCGACGACAATGATCGTTATGCAAATAATCTGAAGGTCTATCTGGAAAATCTCGGTTGCCGAGTCTTACGCGCGATCGACGCGAAACAAGGGTGGAATCTTTTCTTACAGAACCGGTCCGAACTAGCCGCAGTGATCACGGACATTACGATGGAAACCCAAACCTCCGGGTTATGGATGATCCGCAAGATCCATAAAGACGGGTTTCGGGGATTAAAAATCATCGCCACGACCGGGTTCGACGTTTTCGGAGTCATGGCTATCAGTAAATTTCTTCTGCCTTCTTTTGCCGGGATCAGCTTCATGATTCCGAAAGTTCCGTTAAAAAACGGCAAAGTGGTCATGCTACCCACAGGCCTCGCCTCGGAACCTTTCGAAAAAACCCTATTCCTTTATCCTTAAAGATCAACTCGCCCTTCTTCCTCCATTTATCATAAATCCATAATAAATAAACAAATCACTTCGAATATCGTTCTTCACAACTCGAAGCTTACGACACTTCGTCCCAAAAAAATTACAGCTTCTTTATTTTTACGAGATAACTTAGTGAACACCGGTTAACTAACATAAGTTAACTAACTCATGTTCACTAGCTTAAATTTTATGCATTCGATTCAGAAAATAAGAAATTCTTTAAATTGTAGCGACTGCTAAATCGGATCGAACATCGTTCAAAAGTATAGTATCCAATTTTTAACCTAACGAATCCGTTTTTTTCTTGAAAATCGATAGAGCGGTTTGTCACTAAATTCTGGACTTCGACTTGCAATAAGTTTCCGTCCACGGATGTTAAAATGAAAGCGAACCCGATCGAAACGAAATCCTATTCTTCCGACTCATTTCCAGTCCTAAAATCAGCATCTTTAAAGAATTATAAAGTATATACGATTTTCGGAGGACAAGGATCCGATCCTCTTCCACAGATCAGATCTTTTTACGAAGAGAATACGCAAAACAGGGAATTTTTCGAAATTGTCTGTTCGACTTTATCGGAGGAATATTCCCTTCTCTCGGAGCAACGTGCGGCGTTGCTTCTACCTTACGGTTTTCATCTTTCGGATTGGTTACAACAACCCGAACTGACTCCGCCTGCTGCCCATCTAGTACCGTGCCCTTACAGTGTTCCGCTTATCTTCATATCCCAAGCAATGGGATTATATCGCTTTTTGCAGGAAGAAAACGACTGGGAAACGCTAAGGTCGAGTATCGCCGGAACTTTCGGACATTCCCAGGGGATCTATGCGGCAATTCTTCTTTCATCCTCCAAAGACAAAGAATCTTTTTTAATCAATCTTTCCAAAATACTGAGAGTAATTTTCCATCTTTCCCTGCGTTCACAGGACGAGTTCCCCGTGCTGGAAATCGATGCCGCTTACAAACGACTTGTAAAGTCCGGGGAAGTTCCTTCTCCCATGGCATCCTTGAAGGCGGAAGAGACTCATCTCGTAAAAACTTTAGAAAAATTTAATTTAGATCGCGCAGCGGAAGATACCGTCTATCTGGGTCTTAAAAACGGCCCGGATTCGTTGGTTCTCTGTTCCTCGACCGAGTCATTGCTCGAATTCCGCGAATTCCTATCTCGATCCGATTTTCCGGATCTCGGTTCTTGGGGATTTTTGAATATTTCCGCTCCATTCCATTGCCAGTTGCTAAGAAGGGTTCCCGTACTCTTAGAGCAAGATCTGAAACGGATAGGTTTCGACGTTCGCCCCGAAGATCTGGAAATTCCCGTTTTCGATACCCGAGACGGAAGAAATCTGAAGGAAGAACAAGGGATTCCTCTTTCTCTCGCGAGAATGGTCGTTGCGGATTCCTTGGATTGGGGAGCCTGCATCAAAGAACTTACGAATGAAACCGGCAAGCTCTTACTTCTTTCCTTCGGACCCGGCACTGGAACGGACAGACTCTGCGCAAATTATCTGAAAGGAAAATCTTTCCTCCTGGAAAATTTGGAAAAAGAGGAATCATTCCGTTCGTTTAAACGTGCTGATTCAGCGAAGTTTCCGAAAGCATGGAAGGAATTCGCTCCCGAATCGGTTCGCTTGCCGAAAGGGAAAGAATTTATCCGCAATTCCTATTCGGTATGGACGGAACATCCCCCTGTTTTCGGAGGGGGAATGACTCCGTCCACAGTAGAACCGGACATCGTGATCGCCGCGGCCAAAGCGGGCTTTTTAGTCGAATGGGCAGGCGGAGGACAAGTCACCGAAGAAATCTTTCGGAAAAGGATGGATCGATTCCGCGAGGAACTGCCTCCGGGTAAGAAGATCGTAATCAACCTTCTGTATTTGGACGCTTATCTCTGGAATCTGCAGGTTCCTTTGGTGAAAAAGATGAAGGCCGAAGGAGCTCCCATCGAAGGCGTAACGATCTCCGCGGGAATTCCGGAAACGGAAGAAGCTGTCCGTATTATTAAGGATTTTGAATCCCACGGGATATGGTTGAATTCGTTTAAACCCGGTACGAAAAACCAAATCCAGCAAGTAATTTCCATAGCGAGAAGAATTCCCGAATCCACGATCCTGATGCAGATCGAAGGCGGAGCCGCGGGAGGCCATCATAGCTGGGAGGATCTGGAACACCTGGTTTCTTCCACCTATTCCGAGATTCGTTCCTGTACGAATCTGATTCTCGCGGTAGGAGGTGGGATCGCGGAGCCGGAGGACGCAAGACGCTGGCTTTTAGGAACCTGGAACCGGGAAACGATTATGCCTGTGGATGCGGTTTTTCTCGGAACGAGATTGATGGCCGCAAAGGAATGCGCGACGTCCGAAAAAATCAAACAAGCGTTAGTCGAATTATCCGGATCTCCGGATTGGCAATCCACGAAGGACGGAAAAAATGCGGGAGGAGTCGTCTCCGGAAAATCCGGTCTTGGAGCAGACATCTACTACGCGGGGAACACCTGGACGAAACTCTCCGTTTTGGCGGAAGAACTCACGAAAGGAAAGGAGACGGAAGAGGCAAGGAAAAACGTCTCCGATAGAAAGGAGGAATTGGTTTCGCTTATTAATTCCACCGCAAAACCGTATTTCGGCGATCTTGAAAGGATGACCTACACCGAAGTTTTGGAACGTTTCGTCGAACTGACTTGTCCTGGAGAACGTCTCCTTTCGCCCGAGGGAGATTGGCCGGACCATCCGTTCATAGATCGCAGTTTTCGGAATCGTTTTCAGGAACTAGTATATAGATTCGAAGGGCGTATGCTTCCTTCCTCCGTAGAGTCCAAGGATTCTTTTGCATGCAATCCCGAAATATTCAAAAAACCGAAAGAAGCGCTTCTAGATTGGAACACCTCTTATCCGAAGGCGAAAGAAATCCTTCTACTTCCGGAGGATAGGGCATTCTTCCTGGAAGTCTGTAAACGCCCCGGTAAGCCTGTGAACTTCATCCCCCTATTGGACGAAGATCTCGTAAAGTGGATCCGCTCCGATTCGCTTTGGTATTCTCATTGTGTCGGAATCGATCCTGATTCCTGCCCTTGGATCCCCGGACCGAAAGCCATATCAGGGATCAAAACCTCCAACGAATCGGTCTCTTCTATTTTTGCCGACTTTATTCGGGGAATCCTTCCTTTGAAAAATGATCCGAGGAACATAGATTGGTCCGATTTATGGGAAACGAAAAAATCCCTTTCGGACGAATTGAAAATATTCACGAACGAATCCGGTATCGGAGGATCCGTTCGGGTTCCCGCGGACTCGCAACCGTCTGTAGCGGAGTGGACTCCTCTCTTGTCCAAGCTGGGACATGGATTTCTCTCCGGAGTTCTTGCCGCGCCTAAAATCAACGGAGAGCCTTCCGATCTTACTTTTTTACTGCAGCCGAAATCGGATCGCCTTTTCACTTGGGAACTGAGTCCTGCAAACGAGCTGATCCTGCTTCAAGTTTACGAAAAAGGAAAATTGAAGATCGAGTTACGGTTGGTTGATCCGATTACCGCACAACTGGAAATCTTTTTTCATCGTCCCGGAGACGATCTTTCCATTCCTTTTCAACGTCGCTTCTATTTCGACCAAGAGGGCAACCATTTCATTTCGGAAGATTTAGGAACGAAGCAGAAATCCATCCTGAAACTTTACGAAACATCTTGGAGCGTAGATCCGAATCCTTCCGCGACGGAGAGCCTTCTCCAAAACGAACTAATCCACGAAACGATTTTAGATAAGGAAAGTATCATATCCTTTCGAAAGGCGATCGGAGAATTGAGGCGTGCGGACCTTAGATCCGAGCCGATTCCTCCTCTGGGAATGAGTTCCACTTTCGCTTGGAAGATTCTTGTTTCTCCCTTACTATCGCTTCCAGGTGCAAACCTCTTCAAACTACTCCACCTTTCCCAATCGTTCCGGTGGGAAAAAGAGGTCGCTTCCTTAAAGCCTAAGGATCGAATTCGTTCCAAAGTTCGTCTCGCAAAGATCCGGAAGACGCCTCTTGGATTGCAACTTGTCGTGATCGGAGACGCTTCCAAAGAAGGCTCACTTATCTGTTCCTTCGAAACCGGATTTTTAATCCGGGACACTACCTCCGACATCCGAAATTCGGATTCGTTACCGTTCCGAAAGGAAATACGAATCCAATCCTCCGCTCAGATCGAGGTCATTCTCTCCTTGCCTTGGATCCGAAAAACGGAAACTTCGCAAGATCCTAAAATAGGATGCATATTCAGATTCGAGTCGGATCAGGTATTGATCCGCGAGGAAGACTCCGATTCCGAATCCTATATCGCACAAGGTCAGATCGCAAAAATCGAAGGTGGCAAAACCGAACCTTGGGGAAGGTTCGAAATCGAAGAGAGGATTCCCTCGGGAAATAGAGGCTCGTTAGATCGCTTTTTTTCCGCGTTTCAAGAAGCGGAAACTCCCGTGTCTTTAGCTTCCCCATATCGAATATTTTCCGAAACCTTGACGGTGCCAGCCGACATGTCCGAATATTCCGCTGCGTCCGGAGATACCAATCCCATCCATACCGACTCGGATTTTGCCGTCTTAGGCGGCTGGAAGGATAAGATCGTCCACGGATTATGGACTTCCTGCCAAGTATTAAAACTTTTAGTACGAGAAGTCTGCAAAGGAGACTCTTCCCGAGTTCTGTCGTTTACGGAAACCTTCGAAGCTCCCGTATATCTGACCGAGGAACTTCGCGTGGAAGCTCGGCACGTATCCGCACATCAGGGAGACATGGTTCTCGAAATCAAGGTGGAGAACAGAACCGGGGAAATCAAACTGAATGTCCACGCAGTCGTTTCTCCTCCGGTTACTGGTTACGTATTTACCGGCCAAGGTTCCCAATCCCAAGGTATGGGATTGAAGCTGATGGAAGAATTTCCGGAGGCGAGAAAAGTCTGGGAACGAGCGGAAAAAACCGCAACAGAAGAATTAGGCTTTTCTCTGATCGAAATCGTCCGGGACAATCCTTCTTCCCTAAAAGTAGGCAACCGAATTTGGAACCATCCGAAAGGGGTTCTTCATTTGACCCAATTCACCCAGGTCGCCCTGGTTACAAAGTCCATGGCGGATTGGGAGATTCTGAAAGGCAGAGGATTCCTGGTTTCTCACGCCCCTTTCGCGGGACATTCTCTTGGAGAATTTTCTTCGCTCTCCGCGAGAGGATTCCTCGGATTAGAGAACGTGATCCGAATCGTTTACGGACGCGGACTTACGATGCAAGATCTGGTTCCGAGAGATTCGGAAGGAAAGAGTCCTTATGGGATGAGCGTCGTCCTAGGCAATCGGCACGTAGGTTTGACGGAAGAAAAAATTCTAGGAGTGGTCGAGGATATCCGCAAAAGTACCGGTCTCCCTCTGGAAGTAGTAAATCTAAACATTAGAGATAAACAATATTCTGCCACCGGTGATCTCAGGGCGCTGTCCGAAATGGAGGCGAAATTCAAGGAGATCGTACGGGGTAAAAAAACGACGATCCGACTGGAAGGGATAGATGTCCCGTTCCATTCCAGGATTCTGGTTTCGGGCGTCTCCGAATTCCGGAAAACTCTGGAAGCCAACGTCCCCTTGCATTCCGATTTCTCCGAACTGGACGGCAAATACATTCCGAATCTGATCGCCAAACCGTTTTCCATCGATAGGAAATTCCTGGAACAGGTCTTCGAAATTTCCCAAAGCCAGATATTGTCCGAAGTGATTTCCGGAAAACGCCCGGTTACTTCCGATTCCGAACTTCGCCGGATTCTGTTAATCGAACTGTTGGCGTACCAGTTCGCGATGCCGGTGCAGTGGATCCATACGCAGGACGTATTGTTCGGCGAATTAAACGTAAGAAGGCTAATCGATCTAGGCGCGAGAGGTGATCTTGCAGGGATGGCAAGGCAGACCATCCGAGACGTTTCGGATTCTTCTTCCTACGAAATTCTGCATATAGAAGAAAATCGAAATGCGGTCTTCTATGAATCCGAGGACGTTCCTCAAACTTCTTGGAGCGAGAAACCGGAATCTTCCCTCAAGTTCGAGATAAAGAGCGAAGCTCCGGAGATCGCAACCAAGACAGAAGTCAAAAAAGTCGAACTCGAAGCGGAAGCGACCGTTTCCGAATCGGATTCTATGCAGGAAGCGGAAGTGAATTTGGACAGAAAGGATGCCTTACTTTCATTGCTTTCCCTGAAGTCCGGAGTAAGGCCGGAAGAAATCTCCGAGGATGAAACGATCGATTCTTTGTTCGGGGGAAATTCCTCCAAAAGAAACCAGGTTATGGCGGACCTGGGCGCCGAATTCAGAACTCCTAGCCTCGATGGAGGTCACGAAAAACCGATTCGCGAATTGAATAAATTGTTAAGCGAACAATCGCAGTACGTTCAACCCGGTCCTTACTTACGGACAGCATTCGAGGAGACCGTCAAAAAACATTTCCCCCCGGATTTTGGACGAACCGAGATCTTCCGCCATTTAAAACAGGAAAGGAGTCTTTCGGAATCGGGCATTTTTGCGGTAAGTATTTTTCTCCCGCTGTTTGTTCGCGAAGGGGAATCTTTGCGCAAAGGTCTCTTAAGTCCGATCGCGCTCTCCGGGCGTTTGAACAGCGCGAAAGAAGCCTCTAAATGGCTGGATAAGGCGGTAGACCTCTTTGCGCAGGGCAAGGGGATCCGAATTTCGAAACTTTCGGCCGCAAAAGGCGCGTCCGGAGGAGCAAAAGTAGACGCAGCCGCATTGGAAGAGTTGGAAAGAAAATATTTTGGAGCGGAAGGAGTATTCGGTAAAAACATCCGGGATCTCAGAGTGAGGCTTTTAGGAGAAGATCCTTTTTCTCAATACTTGATCAGAGATCAGAATCTTCTTTCGGAAGCGAGAACCCGCAACCCCTCCGTCGCGGATCTGCAACCTCTTTTCGAAGAGAAAAAAGCGGTGGTCTTCGGAAATTCCGAACAGTGGGCAAAGAAGAAACTTCTCCAAATTCTCACGGAAATTTCCTCGGGAAAACGGATTCGCCTAAGTCTCGGAGAAGAAGTCTATCTCACGAACCATCGTACCCGGCTTTTGAAAAGCGTGTTCGAATACTGGATTTCAGGCGCAGGACTTTCTTCTCCGGACGCAAAGGAAGCGGTTTCCCGTTTAGAAAAGATCTTCCGCATTTCTTCCGAAGAGACGTCGTTACCTGTGTGGAAAGCGGCATCTTCCGTGCTGAGACCTAAGTTAGAAATCGAGGAAGATGGAACTTGGCGTTATTCGGAAACGGAAGATGGAAAGAATATCAAGGAATTATTATCTTCCAGGATTCATCTCAAAACGAGCGCGGATTTCGGAAGCAATTTCAAGGCCGATTCCTCTGAAACGACTTCCTTCGAAAAAACATTGGAAGAAGCGATCAGCGAAGGCGTTACGTTCGCCGGTAAAAAGATCCTAGTAACCGGAGCGGGTCCGAACTCCATCGCTTTGGAAACCGTACAAGCATTGCTTTCCGGAGGAGCCGACGTGATCTTAACGACGACTTCCTACTCCTCTGAAAAAGTCCGCCTTTATAAGAGAGTCTTTCAGGAATACGGGGCTCCGGGATCCCGCCTGCAAATCCTTCCCTTCTCACAAGGTTCTCTTGAGGACGTTCGTAGACTTTCGGATTGGCTCTCCGCCAAAAACTGGGAGCCCGATCTTTTACTGCCTTTCGGAGCGATCGGAGAGGAAAATTCGGTGTCACAACTGGACGAATCCTCTCTGGTTTCGTTACAAGTATTGTTGGTAGGTGTGGAAAAGTTGATCGGAGTCCTAGGAAGAGGAAGAAAAGCTCTCGGCCCGGACGCTTCTCCATTGAACGTCATTCTTCCTCTTTCTCCCAATCACGGAATATTCGGGAAAGATGGACTCTATGCCGAAACGAAGTTAGGACTAGAGGCTTTGTTCCGAAAAAAATATTCTGAATCCGAAGACTGGGGCAAGAACGTTCGGGTCATTGGTTGCGTAATCGGTTGGGTTCGAGGAACGGGTTTAATGGAGGCCAACGATCTGGTCGCCGAAGATCTGGAAAGGGAAACCGATGTCCTTACTTTCTCCAAAAGGGAAATGGGAGCCCTGATTTCCGGACTAGCCCGTCATACATTCGAAAACTCTAAAGCCGGCGCACTAAAAGCGGATTTTACCGGGGGTTTGGATTCCCAACCCGATCTAGGTAAAGCTCTGGCAAAAATAAGATCGAACATCGTAAACGAAGCCAAAAACAAAAGGGAAGCATTTGCGATCCGTTCCGAGATTTCGGGAACACAAATCAAGCCGCAGAAGGTTCGCCCCTTACCGAAGGAACTTTATTTCTATCCTTCCACACCGAACGAAAAGGAACTCTCGGCTTACGGCGACCTTACACATATCGATTTGAAAAATCTGATATGCGTCGTCGGGTTCGCGGAAATCGGCCCCGGAGGCAGCTCCTTAAGTCGATGGGAGCTCGAAAAAACCGGATCCCTTTCCCTCGAAGCGGCTTTAGAGCTAGCCTGGATTATGGGACTGGTAAAATACCAGGCTTCGGATAAGGGCCGGACTTGGACCGATGCGGAGTCGGGAGAGGCGATCCAAGAGTGGGAAGCGAAGGAACGTTATGAAAAACGAATTCTTCAAAATACCGGAATCCGGCTGATAGACCCCGCAGATAGAGGTTTCGATGCGAACGGTTTATTCGCTTTCGTGGATGTGGTACTCGAAGAGGATTTCTTCATCCCGGCCGCAAATCAAAAGGAAGCCGAGGAATTCCACAAAGCCGAATCCGAAGCTACCGAAATTTACCACGATACGGAAAAGGACAAATGGTTCGTTAAACGGAAAAAAGGAAGTGTGGTCAAGGTAAAAAAAGCGATCGGGGTAAACCGAAAAGTCGCGGGACAAATTCCCAAAGGCTGGGATCCGATCCGTTACGGTATTCCGAAAGAGCTCAGCAAACAGGTGGATCGGATCACCTTATACAATCTCTATTGCACCTGCGAAGCATTTCTCAGAGCGGGCATGGAACCCGTAGAACTTTACGCCTATCTGCATCCGGGCCTAGTAGGATCCACCGTAGGTTCCGGTCTAGGCGGAATGGGAAAAATGAAACGAATGTTTCAGGATTTCGTAATGGGCAACGAGAGACAACACGATGCACTTCAAGAATCCTTAATTAATGTCACGGCAGCCTGGGCGCTGACTTCCTATGTGGGAGCTTACGGACCGATGCAAACTCCTGTCGCAGCCTGTGCGACTGCAGGCGTCTCCATGGAAATGGCCGCGAATATGATACGGGACGGAAAAGCAAAATTTATGTTAGCCGGAGCGTTCGACGATTTTTCCGAAGAAGGAGTGATCGGATTCGGCGACATGCAAGCGACTGCGGACAGTCTAGAAATGGAAGCTGCGGGAATCGAACCGTCCTCTATCTGTAGACCCAACGACATTCGGAGAAACGGTTTTGTGGAAGCACAAGGAGGGGGAGTCGTACTTTTGGCTCGGGGAGATTTGGCTTTGGAAGCGGCTCTCCCAGTCTACGGCATTCTCGCGTATGCAGGATCCAAAACCGACGGTATCCAGGCTTCTATTCCGGCGCCAGGACTCGGACTACTCTCTTTAGGAGCGGAATCCGCCGACAAAGGAAGTCGATTTTGGAATATCGAAGATCGAAAAAAGGCTCTGACTAAATGGGAAGAAAATCGCCAACGGGTCGTCGAAAGTTACGGAGAAGACGGCGACGAATTCTTCCACAAAGTACGCGCTCTTCTTTCCGGCGACTTTCAACCCGGAGGAGAAGCGATTTCTCCTCTGCGATCCGCTTTAGCGCCGTTCGGACTGACCGTCGACGATATCGACTTCGCTTATAAACACGATACTTCGACCAAGGCAAACGATAAGAACGAAAATAAACTCCTTTATACTTTGCTAAAAGGATTGGGAAGAACTCCGGGGAATCTGCTTCCCATCGTTTCTCAAAAATCCTTGACCGGGCACTCCAAGGGAGGAGCAGCCGCTTGGCAAACCATAGGCGTCCTGCAAAGTTTAGAGGAAGGAGTCGTTACAGGAAACCGAAATCTGGAGGAAGTCGATCCCGACATGAACTCCTTTCCGTTTCTCGCATTTACGGACGAGTCTCTGAATTTCGGAAAACATTCCCTTAAGGCGGGAATACTGACTACATTAGGATTCGGTCACATAGGAGCCCTCTGCCTACTCCTGCATTCCAATTTCTTCCTGGCGGCATTGGCCCCAAAAGAGAGGGAAAAATACCTTTCCCTAAGACGCCGGAGAGAAATTACGGGACGGAACCGGTATCACGAAATCAGAATGGAGATCGGAAAGCCGCTTTACGAACGCAAAACCAAATCCTATTTCGAACGTGAGGAAATTTCCCTTTTACTAGATTCGTCCTTTCGACAAGGCAAGGGTTTTTAGGCGATGATCGCTTTGAAACCGAAACTTTCCGAATCCGTACAAGGACTCGGACATCCGAATCTATCGCTCGGCGTCGATCTCGTGTTTATTCCCGAATTCAGAAAAGCGCTTGAGGAACCGGGAACCGCTTTCTTCGACAAAACCTTCACTCGTTGGGAACTGGCAAAAGCCTCCGCAAAATCGCTGTCGGAACGCGCGGTATTCTTTTCGGGAAGATATTCCGCTAAGGAAGCATTCGTCAAAGCTCTCGACGGTCCCCGCATCCATTTGCCTCCGGCCTTTCGATTTCTATATTCCGAAATCGAAATACGAAACGACGAATTCGGGCGACCGTATTGTCGTTTTTACGGAAACCTGTCGGATTACATGAAGAAGACAGGATCTTCCGTTATCTCTCTCAGTATAACGCACGTTGAAGAATACGCCTTTTCGGAAATTCTTCTTTCACTTTAGGAAAGCGAAATGATACCCACAAGAAAATCGGAACCAGAATCTGCCGTAGAAGCTACGATCAGTCTCCCCGCTATAGAGGCCTCGGTCCGCCATCTTAAGTCCTTGAATCCCAACCTTTCCGAATCGAGCGAACCTCTACCTGAAAGAAAGGGAAAACTGAGAAAAGTTCTGGTTGCAAACAGGGGAGAAATAGCTAAGAGATTTTTTCAGGCTTTGCGTGAGGAGGGAATCCGATCGGTGGCGGTCGTTACGGACCCGGACCGAGGTCAATCTTGGTACGAACCTGCGGACGAAATTCTCTATATCGGAGATCCCGACGGATACTCCGATCCCCAAAGAATAGTCGCGGCGATATTGTTATCAAACGCCGACGCCGTCTATCCAGGATACGGATTTTTATCCGAAGATTTCCGGTTCGTAGAAACGCTGGAAACCGCTTCCCTCATATATAAGAAAAATATAACATTCATGGGGCCGAAAGCCCAAGTGATGAGGCGAGTAGGGAACAAACTAGACGCAAGAAAATTGGCCGGAGAAAACGGAATTCCTCTTTTCGACGGAAGTGGGCCGATCACCGAAGGGGAAGATCAGGCTCTCCGGGAAGCCAAACGTATAGGTTATCCCGTAATGGTAAAACTGGATGCAGGCGGAGGAGGCAAGGGAATGGTTGTCGCCTACTCCGAAGAGGAATTGAAAAGCGCGATAGAAAGCGCGGTCCGTATCGGTAAACAGGCTTACGGCAACGGAACGCATTTTCTCGAAAAATTCGTGGAAAGCCCGTCCCATTTCGAAGTACAGATATTCAATTCTGTAGCGGTCGGCGTACGAAAATGCGCCGTTCAACGGAGAAACCAAAAGATCGTCGAAGAAAGCGGCGAAACTTTTTTGGACGATAGGACCTTACTCCAACTACTCTCTTCCGCAGAGAGGATCGCGCATATCTCGGGCTATTCGGACGGATGCGGAGCGGGAACCGTGGAGTTTCTTCTGGACGGGGATAAGGGAAACTTCGGTTTTCTCGAAATGAATACCCGCCTGCAAGTAGAGTATCCCGTTACCGATCAATCTTTAGGAATCGACCTTGCCAAGTGGCAGATTCTTTTCTTTGACGGACGCGAAATCGAAATCCCTTTCGATTCGGTGGTAAGAAGAAGATTCTCGGCAAGAAACCATTCCATCCAATGCAGAATTTACGCGGAAGATCCTTTTCAAAACTATTCTCCGGCGCCGGGAAAAATCACCGAACTGGAACTTCCCACTTTTAACGGAGTGAGATGCGATTTCGGATTCAAAAAAGGGGATCGTATTTTGGGGGAATACGACCCTATGATCGGCAAATTGATCGCCTTTGGAACCAATAGACAGGAAGCCCTTTTAAGAATGGAAAGAGCCCTGTGCGAATTGTACGTCAAGGGAATCACCACCAACCATGAACAGCTTTTAAAACTGATCCGTCATGAATCCTTCCGCCAAGGGGGATACGATAACCGCATTCTGAACCAAAATCCCGAGTTGGTCAAAGAGGATTTCGTTTATCACCAAGAAGGAGCATTGTTCTGTTGTCTTTCCGAATGTATTCTTTCGTCGAATCTATCGGTCGAAGAGGCGCTCAAAGACGGAGATCTCCCCAGATTGTTGAAGTCGGAAGAATCGGAGTACTTATCGCACAAGTTCGACGTGAAGTTTTCCGGTTCCAATCTTCAAATCCGGATGTTCAAGGTTGGATTCAATTCCTACGAAATTCTATACGACGGAAAATATTTCGGTAAGGTGCAAGTGACTTCAGGCGAAAATTCCGGAGAGGAATTCGTCGTCGATTTTCGAGGGAGAATCATTCCCGTACGAGTCGATCGGCGACCATCCTTTCACTCCGTACGTTTCGTGGACGGAAACGGCAAGCTGAGATTTCTCCGATACATAATCCATTCCAATAAACGAAGAAAAACACGGGATGAGGAAGGACAATTGCGTTCTCCTTTTCAAGGAACTTTCGTAAAGATACCCGACAACCCAAAAACCGGAAAACCTTGGCGAGAAGGGGAATTCGTCCGAGAAGGGGAGCCGCTCCTGGTGATTTCCGCCATGAAAATGGAAACGGTATTAAAGTCGCCGATCGCCGGAAAATTGATTTACCTCGCGGAGCATGGAGATCCTTCCAGATTGATCAGGGGAACGAGCGCTTCCGGCTTGGTCTTAGGAAAAGGATTCACGGAGGGGGAAATTCTAGCTAAAATCGAAACCGAAGCTTCGACGGAGAATCGTTCCGCGGGAGTCGAGGAAAGACTGAGTCTTTCCGATTCCCTTTGGGAAAATTGGGAACTCCTTCCGACGGGACCCGAATCTACGAACCCTTCCGAACAAATCATAGACTCCATCGACGGAGAAGATTTGAGAAAAATATTGCTTTCCTGGGTTTCCGGAACATTCCGGGAAGAGGATTCCATTCCAAAAATGGAATATTTATTGAAATCCTACGACTTGAGTATGCAACCGGAGCCGGAAATCAGGCGATGGGGATCATTCTATCTTGAAATATTAAAATTTCATGTTTTGGTCCGAAGATTGTTCTCTTCCGATCCCGGAACAAAATTTTCCCATTTCGGAGAGATCCATAGGCTGCTCTCCAAATGGAACGAGGAAGGTTATAGCCCTTCCAAAGCGACTCGAAAATTGCTGTCCGCGGCTTTTCATTCCTACGGAATCGCGAATTGGAGTCCGGTCAGACGGACGAAGGAACAGAAGGAAGCTTTCCTGAATCTGGTGAGGGCCTATGCGAATCTTAGGGAAGGAAAGGATCTTTTCGTCAAGATCTTGGAGAAGTTCTCCTCAACCGCTCCTTCCACAAGATCCGTAGATCTCTCTTTGAACGGCATCATCTATCTGGAAGAAAGAGAAAAAGAACCGGGCTTAGAAAAGACCGCCAGAAGAATTCTAGCGATTCGAGGAAATCGTCCCCAAAAATTCCGCGGAGGAAATCCTACGATTTCCCGAAAACACGTATTCGATTACATACGATTCGTAAAGAATCCTTGGTCGCTGGTTTCGCAAGAAAATCCGGAAGGACTGGAAAAAAAATTCAAATCCTCCCTGGAAAAACCTTCGCTCCCACTCATACCGGAGGAACTTTCCGAAACCATGAGAAGTAGATTCGAAGAGAAAATCTCCTTTTGGAAATCCAAAGGAAGGATTTCCAGATTATTTTCTCCGGATAAAGTCCATTACCTCTACTTAGTAGATGACGGTAAGGAAAAGGAATATATCGTATTCTCTCCGATCACTCCCGAATCCGACCTAAACGTTTTCCGGGCCGGATTGGAAACCGCCGCCAAAAACGCCGCCTGTATCCTGCAAGGCGCCCAAACCTTGAGCAAGGTCGATTCCTTCAGACTGGAAATCATCACTACGGACGTTCCGATTCCTTTCGATCTTACTTCGGATTGCGGCTCCAAAATAAATTATGAAAAAATAATGGAATCTGCAAATTCCGTGGTTAGATTCTTTCTCCACGGTTTTTACAGCCAGTTTATCCTGGAAATATTCGATTCCGAGCGAAACGCGATCCGGACCTTCTCCTTTTTCTTCAAGGAAGGAAAACTGAGGGTGGACATGGTTCATCCGGACGATCCTAGATTTCCCTATTCCGAGACCTCTGAACCCAAGAATGCCGCATTATTCCGAAAAGGGAAATGGCCCTTAGAACATTGGATCCGAGAATCCTTTGATCGGGATACGGCCAGAGAAATATCGATCTCCGGCGCGGATAACGTCGTCCGAAAGAATCCCAAAACGGGGATCGAAGAAATCTGTACACCCGGAGCCAAGATTTTCGCGGGAAAAATCGGCGGAAAAGATGCGGTTTTCTTTTTCAAGGATTCCAGAGTAGCGGGAGGCGCTACGGGAGATCTTGAAGGACGAAAGTACATTGCCGCGGCCTATTACGCATATCGAAAGGATTCCCCTCTTTACGTCTGGAACGACGGAGCGGGAGCGAATATCAAGGAGGGAATGGTTTCGTTAAATCGTGCCGCAGAAGGATTCTTTTTCAACGCTTTGCTTTCACGAAGAGTTTCCGCTTCCGAATTCAAAGCCGCAATCGAGTCCCACGGAGATCCTATATTGCGGGAAATCTGCTCCGAAACGGAAAAGCAGTACGCCGATGAATTCCGCAGATATCAACCCGACGCAAAGCCGGAACACTGCGTCGTCATTGCAGTAGGAGTAGGCTCCTCCACGGGGCTGGACGTCTACGGATCCTCTCAGGCCGCATTACAGTTGATATTAAACGAAGAAGAATCTTACCGCGTTTTGACCGGATCAGCCGTAATCCAATCTGTAACGGGAGAAAAACTGACCAATTACGAAATCGGCGGGGCCCGCATTATGGGACAAGCGACGGGAACGGTCGATTTTATCGCCGGAGATAAGGTTCATCTACTCTGGTATCTTAGAAAAATCCAGGAAGTCCTGACCGGTAACGGCGAGAATACTGGAACGTACATCCCTCGTTTGCAGAAGGAAGATTGGGTTGTTTTGGAAGAGAACGAATTGTCTGCGAATTCCGAAACCAATTCACTACTAAGCGTAAAGGAGGACTATTCTGGTTCCGGTTCCTTGATTGCGGGTTTGGTCCGCTTCGGTTCCGCTCCGGTAATGGCTTTGGGTCCCAGAACGAGCTTCGGATTTCATTCCCTTTCCTGCATCGTTAAGGCAAAAGAATCGATCAGGATCGCGGATAAAGCGGGAGCGGATCTTCTTCTCGTTTACGGCAGCAAGTGGTTTCGGAGTTCCCATTTGGACGATACGGATTCTTTACGCCCTCGTAGGGATTTTCAAAAATCCCTACAGGAATTCCGAGGGGCATGTCTGCACTACGTAAAACATCCGGAGGGAATCTTAATACCGGAACTTACTGCCGCAGGAGACGCATGGCTTTTTCTGGACGATTCCGCCAAATCCAAAGAACGCTCCGCCAAAAAGGAATTTTCCGACGCGAAACGTTGGGCAACGTTCGTGGCTTCTTCGGAAGTCGAAGCATATTCCATTATTCGAAAGTTCTTCCATCTTCTAAGGATCCGCGAATACAAAGCCGATACACTGGTTCATCTGGAAAGAGTAAACATACCCTCTGATCCTTCCGTTCCTTATGATATGAAACGGGAGGTCGTATTAAAAGTGCTGGATCCGGATTCCTTCCTGGAGTTCTTCGAATCCGATCCTGGTGCGAGTCTTCTCACCGGGCTTGGACGCCTAAAAGGAAAAACCGTCGCAATCATAGCGGACCAACCCAAAGACGGAGGGGCTCCCGATGCGCCGGGAACGGAAAAGTTCAGGGTCTTTATGGAGTTCGTAAACAAACATCGGATTCCGGTGCTCATGCTTTCCGATGCACCCGGATTTGTTCCCGGAACGAAACAGGAAAGACTCCGGATCCAACAGATCGGGGGAGAATCTCTGGATGCGAACATTCTTTCTTCCGTGCCGGTAGTATCTTTGGTGCTCAGGCAGAATTACGGAGGAAGACAAATCCACGCGTTCAGCGGATTCCTAAGACCCGGAATCTCATACTATGCGTATTCGGAAGCCGTCCTAGCGGTAATGGGCGCCTCGTCCGCCTTCGACCTTTTTCAAGGAACCAAGATAGAAGCCTTAAGAAAGGAAGGTAAGAACGAAGAAATAGAATCGCTCCGCCGGGAATTTTTGGATTCTTTCCGAAACAAATCCAGAGCCGTCGAAGACGCCGAGAAATCCGGAGTCATGGACGAGACGTTTTCTTCTTTTACGGAACTTAGAGGAGTTCTCATCAAAGGATTGCGGGAAGCGGAACAAAAAATCGGAACGTGGAAACGGAAGTTAGAAGCGAATTCCACATCGGAGTTCGTTTACGGATCCGACGGAAATTCCGACGACTGGAAGGATCTCATTCTTCCTTGATTCCTTAGAAAACATTACAAGCTAGCGTTTCCGGATGGCGATCATCGCTATATCGTCGGAAAGCCTAGAGATGCCGGGCTTTCCCAGCTCTTGGGCAGTGTGCGTTTCCAAATCGGCAACGATCGTTTGGATCAGGTTTTCCGGACGTTTTTCCCCGTTTGCAAAAAGCAGCCGGGCTAATCTTTCTCGTCCGTACATGTTTCCGTCCGGGTTGCGAGCTTCGTCTAATCCGTCCGTATATTCGAAGAAGATGTCTCCGGAATCCAGAGCCAGAACTCTTCTTTCGATCGTGGTCTCGAAAAAGGAATTCTCGTCCATACCGATGGGAAGACCGCCGGCAGGAAGTTCGTGCAATTTCTTTTCCGAAGAATCGTAGAATAGGGGTTTTACGTGACCTGCGGAGATGTATTCGACCTTGGAAGTGTTCGCATCGAAAAATCCCAAAAAGAAGGTCACGAACATGTGATCAGGAGTATCCTCGTATAGTTGGGAATTCATTTCCAAAAGGATCTTCTTCAGATCGCGTTCCCCCCTTCTAAGAATAGCGCGGATCTGGGCCCTAAAAAGGGCCATGACGATCGCTGGACCGACTCCGTGATTGGAAACGTCCCCGATGCAAAACGCTATCTTGTTCTGACCTAATTCTATAAAATCGTAATAGTCTCCGCCCACCCCCGCCATGGCTTTATAAAAAGCCCCGAATTCCACATAGTCATTGAGGCTAGTCGGCAGTTTTTCGGGAAGAAGCCTTTTTTGTATCTCCTCACCGGCGAGAAGCTCCCCTCTCATCTCTTCCCTTTCCCTTAACCCGTGGACCATTTCGTTTAACGATTCGCTTAATATTCCGATCTCATCGTAACCGGCAGACGGAAATTCCACTTTTAAATTCCCTCCGCCGATTTCCTCCGCCTTAACGCTGATCGTCCGGATCCTTCTCACTACGAACCAGGCCAGTCCGTAAGCCAAGAGAATCGCGACTCCGCCGATCACACCCGTATAACGGATCAGCTCCTCCCGATTATCTCGAATCTGTCTCGCTCCTTCGGTCCTATCTATTATAATTAAGTTATATCCTAGCAAGTCTTTGCGAAGAAGGTCGTAGACTAGGCCTTTAGCCTCTTTTTCCTGAACGGAGACTAATGGAGTGGAATCCAATTCCCACATGACTTCCTCGGCCTCGCTCCTACTCCGAATCAGAATACCGGCTTCCGTCAAGAACGTCTTATTTTTAGGAAGGTTCGGAAGTTCCGTTTCCGAATTTCCGGACAATATCCACTCTCTCAATAATTTCCATTTTTCCCGAACATGCTTCCTTTCTTCGGAATCCTTATAATACCTACGAATCGAGGAGGAACCTGCCTTAAACGGCAAAAAGGCGAAATCTTCCAGCGCCGCCTCTCTTAAACCGTAAACGGAATCCTCAGCTTTGCGTTCTTCGAAAGAACTCCAATCCTCCTTAAGGGTTTCGAGGCGGACGAGAGAATCCCGTATCTCTTCGATCTGGGCTTCTAGTTCTCTCAATTTCTCCCGAATATCCTCCGGAGATTTTCGCGTTTCCCCTTGCTTCGGAGGGAATTTCAGCATCTTTTCCCATTCCAAAACCTCTTTGGAAAGAGAGGCGGATTTTTCCTCCAAGGACTTTTTCTCTTCCGTCCATTTTGTTCGTGCTTTCTCGAAAACGGACGCATACGGATGGAGTTCGTTTAATCTAGAATCCCTTTTCTTTAGAAGTTTTCGATACTGGAAAGAAAGATTCCGGAATGTCGGATCGGCTGCAGGTTTGGACTTTCCCTCCTTTCTCAATTCGGATATTCGAATCTTGAGCTTTTGCGTGAGCTCCTCGAATTCCTTGGAGAGCTTTCGATCTTCCTCTAAGTACTTTCTCCAACCGCTGCCGTTTTTAGAGACTTCCTCCGCCAATATTCTGGAACGCTCCGCGGTGCCCGGATTTCGGAAAACGGGACGATAGACCACTTCGTATTGTCTTCCTCCAACTTCGAAACTTTCGGGTTCGGACTTTTCTCGAATCACCTCCAAGACGTCGGAACCTTGAAACAATGAATCCTTGCTCTGTTCAAATTCCTTCTGGTTGAGCAATTTCTTTGCCGTACCGGCGGACTGCAGAAAGAGAAGACCCGTATCGAGGGTCTGTTTTCCGGATCTATCATATGCAAGAATCCGAATCTTGTCGGGTAAAAGGCCCAAAGAAGAAATCCCGTCCTTATAGGATCCTCTAAAGAAACTTTGCAACGCTTTGGCTAGATTCGTTTCCTCCGATACGGATCTCTTTTCACTTTCCGAAATGGATTTCTCCGAGGCCTTTTTTTCCTTTTCAAGCTTGGTTTTCGTATCGAGCAACGATTTCTTTTTGCGCGGATCGGAATCGGATTTGGACAACTCGGATTCCGTAATTTTTAATTCTTCTTCTATCTCTTCGATGCGGGACCGTGCATTTTCGCCGGTCAGCTTTGCGATCGCCGTTTTTTCCGCAATCGTGCGGATCTTTTCGTAGACAGGAGCTTCGATTGGAGCTCCGTTTTCCTTTCTAAGCTCGTTTCGAACCTTCGTCTCGAACTCCTGAATCTCTTTTTCGGAAAGATAGCGCGTAAAATAAGTATCCACGCTCCTATATACGTTTCCTCTCCTTACGTTCAATCCAATGGATTGACCGAAGGATTTTAAGGCTCCGAAAAAACCGGATTCTTTTTGAACCACCGTCCTCTTGAATTTGCTGAGTTCCTTTTTCTTTTCTTTTACCCTGATCTTGAATTCCTCAATCAGAATCATACTTCTGCTTAAGTTTTCCAGATCCAGAACCACGGTGTTCACGTAGTCCAAAGGCGCCTTCAACTCGGAGTTGATCTTTTCTTCCAAAGCCTTTTTTTGCTGCGAATAGTGAACAGCGGAGGTAAAGGCAAGTATAGAAACCACCAGGGCGGCCGTAAAAAACGAGAGCTTGGCCCGGATCCCCGGAAGCACCATTCGTAAGAATTTATTCTTTATCATTCTTTTTTCTCGAGTGAATCAGTATAAGTCGGTTCCGCGGCGGGTTGTTCAATCTTCTATATCGTAACAACATCACTTTTTTAATGGATCTCAGTCCGAACCCGCCGTCCGCACCGCTTTCGTAAAGTTCCTTCCAAGTTTCGTTCTTCGCTTCGGTCGGATCGAAGGGAATCCCTTCGTCCGTAAGTGAAAATTTCCAACTACCTTTGTTCTTCCGCATTTTCAACTCTATGCTGGAGATTTGCCCTTCGGAAAAACCGTGTTCGATCACATTCGTCACCGCTTCATCCAGACAAAAAACGATTCGTCCTTTGATCAGATCGGAACAACCTTCCCCGAGAAAAGCGCGCACTTCGCCCCGGATCCTGGACAACTCGTCCAAGTCGTTGGTAAAAACATAGACTTTTTCGTTTTCCGGATCCATGTTCCCGACCCTTATACGATCGAGAGAGCTTCTTCCAAATTCGGAAATATACGGACTTTCTTGGTGAAGTACATGAGTTCCATCGTATCCTTTACTTCTTTACGAAGACTGCAAAACACGATTTCTCCGGATTTTTCCTTTAAGAATTTTTGAATCGAATTCAGGACTCCGATCCCTGCGGAGGCGATATAAGTCAGCGCGCTACAATCGAATACGATCGTTTTCATTCCATTGCCCACGGCAGATTCCAATTTTAATTTCAATTCCGGCGCGGTTTTAGCGTCGATTTCTCCCGCCACTTTAAGGATCAGTCGGCTGCCGTCCGCCTTTTCGTCGAAAGTCAAATTCGCCATTTTATATACCCTTCTTCAAATCCTTCATTAAATCTTTCGTCTGAATAATTCCGTACAATTTACGCTCAAGGGAATCTATCTCGTAATAGTATTTCATATTCGGATCCCCTTCGAACGTGTGAGCGTATTTTCGTATTCCTTGTATCGCTTTTTTCGCATTCCCTTCGAGTATACCTCTGGTAATCGAGTAATACAATTCTATCGCGATCGAATCCATTAAGTTTTGCTTAAATCCTTGATCCCGCTTTTCCAACGCGCTGACCAGGTTCTCCACTTCCTGTTGGCTATAAACTTCCGAGTCGCTGTAGTTAATGATATATCTGGAAAGCAACCTCTTGCATCGGACGAGATTGTTCGATTTGCTGGCGGCTAAGATCTGCTGGTACAGCGTATGTATCTCCGTTTCTAGATATACTTTCTGTCGAGTGGCATCCAGTTTTACCGGCTCAAAAGCCGATTTTAATTCCTCTTGGGAAAAATTGCGGATGGAATCTTCGAATAACTTCTCGCTATTGCTCTGCGTCAAAAGCGCGAATTCGTTCAAAGGTTTTTCGATCAACGAGACGAATTCAAGAGCTTCTCTTGAAATGGATATCTTCGGATCCTCCTGTATCTTTTCCAAAAAGAAGATACAGGAGTCCCCTAAAGCGGACAAATTTTCCGTGAGGGCTTGAGAGATCAGGCGTTTGCAATGATGCGGAATGGTATGCAAATAAGCCGGATCGCGGGATTCCTCTTGGATTTTATCCATCATACGACTAGACACGAGAGCGGAGACGGACTTCTCCCGTTCCCAACCAGCGTAGATCAAAGGATCATATAGATATTTTTTAAAATTCTTCTTACCCGACAGCGCGAGTAAGCGGGTGGTTTTTACGAATTCCTGCGCGAGATCAGGCGGAATTGAAATTCTTTTTTCTGTCATTTTACGGATACGTTTTATTGATTTTGTTCGATCTCGAACTTTCGAGTTTTCGACCGTACATTACAATAAGACCGCAGGTATCGATGGCATAATTTCCGGTATTTCCGGAAAACGTATAGCAAATTCCGATTTTATAAAGGAGTGAATCCGGGAGAATTTCGGGAATGATTCGTAGATGTCGGGCTCAAGAACACGTTCGAGCCCGAGCAGAAAACGGAAACGACTAGAGTCTCTTACATCTTTCTCCGTCGGGAAGATGAGGATGGTAGACATGTTTGATCGGACGTTCCATACAGGCCAAACATTCTTTGAGTTTATGCTCTTCTTTTAAAGTAGAACACTGAGCAGCCGTTTCTCTGGGCTGAGCGAATAGGGAAACTATTCCTGCCACACAGGCGGACAAAAGGAACACAAGCAAAGTTAATTTGATTTTCATGTATTGGCTCCGGTTAAACGAAAGGAAGTTTATTCCCGAAAACGAAAGATAGAACAAGCAAAAAAATGGATTTACCGTGGGATAAAATTACAAATCCGAAAAAGATTTCAGTTAACAAAATTTGTAAAAAACGGAAATTTTAATCGGATTCGATGCTGATCTTGAGGATGTCCGCCAAGTCCTTAACGTCGTCCACGATGTTCAAAACGTCGAACCCGTGGGGAACGGCTATCGTCAATTTGATTTGAGCGTTTTTGTTTTGAAAGTCCTGCATAAAGGATTCCGATACCAGTTTCAGATCGTTTTTGGCCAAGAGTTCGCGAAACCCTTTCCGATGGAATTTCTTCTGCTTTAAGTCCAATATAAGTACTTTATATTCGTATTTTCCGAAATACTTGGATTCCACCATATCGAAAACGATCAGAATGATCAGGGTGAAAATCGAAGTCAAAAAGGAGGCAAAATACATTCCTGCTCCCACTAAGAGACCGATCGAGGACACCACCCAAATGGAAGCTGCGGTATTCAGCCCCTTGATATTCATTCCGGATTTGATGATGGCGCCCGCACACAGAAAGCCCACACCGGAAACCACTTGCGCGGCGATTCGGGTGGGGTCACCCGGAGCAAGCGCGCCGGAATAAAAATCCGGAACATAAATGGATAATAACATGAGAATGGTAGAGCCTAGTCCGATCAGTATATGAGTCCTAAATCCGGCTCCGTGATTCTTTTTCTCCCGGTTCCATCCGATCAAGCCCGCGCAAAAGGTGATCAAAAGGATCCTTATGGTGACGGTGAACATATCTATCTGTTTCGAATCTAGCAGATTTAATATATCTTGCATTTCCTCTCCCGGCTCTCTTATTTTTAGCGAATTCCCGTCGACTTAAAAGCGTTAAATTGGATTTAAGGGGAAAAATTCATCCTCTCACCGCGGCTTTAATCCAAAGGCTTCTCCAATCAGGCTTTTATCCTTTCCGATCACGGCGGACATTCTGATCTTATCCCAAGCCAAGGACTGTCCGTTTTTATCTAGTAGTGTCCCACCCGCCTCTTCGATCGCTACAGCGCCGGCGGCAAAATCCCAGACTTTCGCTCCGTTCAAATTCAGAAATAAATCCGTTCCCCCGGACAAAAGCTCCCGAAAACCGGCTCCCGTAGCTCCTAAGGATCTGGAGGTCATTGCACTCTTTACGACCTTGAATATCCAGGAAAAGTCCTCTTCGGATAAAGTATTATTTATTTCTAATGAAAGAACACTTTTGGCCAAGGGAAAAGAACCGGAGAATTCGATCCGCCGACCGTCCAGATAGGCTCCCTTCCCCCTCTCCGCAAAAACGAAAGAGTCGCTGTTCGGGAAATAAATACATCCTGCATAAGGCCTACCGTTTTCTACGTAACCTAAAATTACGCTAAAATCGGAAATGCCTCGGGTAAACAATGCGCTCCCGTCCAGTTCGTCGCAGACAAAATACGTCTTAGGTAACGGTTCCGAGTTTTCCTGCTCTTCTAAAACGAGAGGAATGTCCGAAAAAGCGCGGGTAAAAAAACCGGCCAAGATCTCATGAGAAGCAAGGTCCGCATCCGTCAAAACCTGCATCGGATCCTTAAGACGGAATTCGGAACTTCTCCGAAAAGCCTTTAATATCTCGGCACCCGCGTTTCGGGCTGCAACCTCGAAAGCGGACAGAATTTCCGATCGAATGGGAATCATCCTAAGAACCCTTTCAACTCGAAGGAGAAGTCTTCGATTTCGAATCTAGAAGCACGACCCGACGATCCGAGTTTCAAATCCCGTCAATGTGCTTCGGCAGAAGGATTCCCATCGCCGGCATCGGAGGGAGGCGGAGTAAGTTGAGGCGCGGGAGTTTCATCGTCAAGAATCGAAGGACGCTTCCTTTTTTTTGACTTCGCAGTAGGAGTGATATTTCTGATTTTGATAAAGGATCCGAATACCCAACCGGATGCCGTATCCGAAAAAGCGTCCTTGAATTTGGTATTCACGGAAACTTTATAATAAAAATCCTCTACTCGTTGACCGTTCAAATCCAGAATATAACGCTTCGGACTTTTCTTCAGAATTTTGCCGACTTCCCCTCCGTCCAAATCGCGGATTTTAGGGGCTCCAACAAAGGGTTCTTTTAACAAAGGAACATTTTCGGAACTGACCGTCATATATCTTCCGAAAGCTTTTAACTTATACAATCGGATGGCGACTTCCTTAACGACCGCTTCGGAATCGGAGAAGTTATTCAAAATTCGTAATAGAGCAAAGATGGCAAACGTATTTTTCCGGGCGGTCAAAGTGTCCAAAATCTGAAATCTCAGATTTTCCTTATCCCGAAACGCATCCTCTAAAATCCGCATTGCCGTGCGAGTCTTATGATTTCCTAGCGCTTCTACGGCGACTTTCTGCAACTCCTCATCGGAGGAGTTCAGATAATCTATGAAAACCTTAATGTCTTCCGGAGCTTGGTAGTGTCCTAAGCCCGAGATCGAGGCTTTTACGATTTCCTTTTCATCGGAGGTCAGACCTTTTCGGAGAAGAACTTCCCTGGCTCCCGGATCTCCCGTCTTTCCCATTCCACGAAAGCTGGCGATCCGAATCTCCTTGTCGGGGGACTTGGCTCCGACATAAAAATAATCCAACGAAGTCCGAGAACCTATATCGGCCAACCCTTGGTATGCCGCCTGCCTCACCGATTCACCATCTCGATCGATCATCCGATGTAAAGTTTTGATTCCGGATTTTGCGCCCAAGCGTCCGAGCGCCAACGCCGCCGCCGCACGGACTCTAGGAATCGGATGGGTCAGCCCTAGTTGATTCAATTTTGCCGTATTATGGTTGGCTTCCGCTTGGAACACCGAGAGAAGGCCTCTCTTGAACTGGTTGTTGTATTTTTTAATTTCCTTCTTATCTTGGAAAGTATTCCCGTCGGACGAGGAATTCTCCGTAGGAGCTCCCCCTGAGTTGGAAGGAGTTCCGGGATCATTGGAATGCTGTTGGTCCGAGGTTTCCGGGCTCGGTGCATCCCCGGATCTTTGGGCGAAATGATTTCCGGGGATCAAAAAAAGCCCGAGGAAAAGAAGAAAAAGGAAAGTGTTTAGATGAGTGCGTATCTGCATTTTAAATAAAAAGAGGACCGGTTCCAGGAAACGATTCCCGCTCCGAATCTCTATTCTTTTTTTCGACCTTTGTAGAATACGGAATCAGTATTTTTTCGGGATTCCGACCTAGATAAACCGATCGGAAACAACATTTTTACCGAAGTTTTTCCTTTCTGGGAAAAAACGAGTTCCTTTTTACGAATCGACCGAACGCCGAATTCCCTTCTTAAAAGAGTCAGTGGAACTACTTGACGAACCGAAACAAAACTGTTATTCTCAGTCGAAAGGGGTCACTTTTATCAGTAAGCTCAGCGGTAACTTATCCGGTCTCAAGTCCAATCAAATCCAACGTTTAAAGAAGCTTTCCGAACGAAGGATTCGGGAAAACGTAATTGTAACCCCGGAAGTTTCCAGATCCCTTTCCGAACTTTCCCGCGAAATCGGCCGCCAGGTCGGCATCTTAATCGACAGAATAGGATACGTTACCCACGTCGTCGTAGGCTCGGATAGTTCGATCGACATTCCTTGGCTAGATCGAATTCGGACTTCAGACGCCAGGCTCAGAGGCCTGCGCCTAGTCCACACTCACTTGAAAGACGAAGCTCTAAACCAAGAAGACCTAACCGACCTTGCTTTATTACGATTGGATTATATTACTGCAATCGCGGTGGACGAGGCCGGGTTACCGAAAGCGTATTACTCTGCTTGCATAAAACCGGAAGATGAAGAAGGGGAACCTTGGACCGTTCTCCCCCGCCGAAACCCAGGGCAATTGCAGGAAGGAATCCTGGAAGAGATTCTGGATCTCGAAGGCAGAATGGCCAGGTACAGGCGTAATTTCAAAGGGTCGCAAAAGGAAAATCGCGCCTTCTTAGTGGGGGTATACCCTGAACATCAGAGGGGAAGAACCCCTAACCAATCGATAGAGGAATTGAAAGAACTCTGCCGCACTGCAGGAGTACATGTAGTAGATTCGTTTATCCAAAGAAAAAATAGGATGGATCCTGCCACCGTACTAGGCAAAGGGAAACTGGAAGAAATCGTATTGAAGGCCATCCAAAAACAAGTGGAACTTCTCGTTTTCGATCTGGAACTGACTCCTTCTCAGGCCAAAAAAATTTCCGACTATGCCGACCTGAAAGTGATCGATCGAACCCAACTGATCCTGGATATCTTTGCAAGAAACGCCAAAAGCCGCGACGGGAAATTGCAGGTCGAGTTGGCTCAGTTGAAGTACCTGAAAGGCAGACTGACCGAACTGGACGACAATATGTCCAGACTTACGGGGGGGATAGGGGGAAGGGGTCCCGGAGAAACCAAACTCGAGATCGGCAAACGTAGAGTGGAAGAAAGGATCTCTCGTCTGGAACAGGAATTGAAATCCCTGAAGAAACGAAGGGAGATTGCGAGAAGAAGAAGAAAGAAAAACGAAATCCCCGTCTGCGGAATTGTAGGTTATACGAACGCAGGAAAATCCACGCTCCTGAATCGAATGACGAACTCGGAAGTCTTATCCGAAGACAAACTCTTTGCCACATTGGACCCGACTTCCAGAAGACTTCGGTTTCCGGAAGAAAAGGAAATCATCATATCGGATACTGTGGGATTCATTCACGACCTTCCTCCCGAATTGTCCAACGCCTTCAAAGCGACTTTGGAAGAGTTAGCGGATTCAGATCTTCTTCTGCATGTAGTGGATATTTCGAATCCCGATTACCGACTTCAGATGGAAGCCGTGGAATGCATTTTGGACGATCTCGGCCTTGCGGATTTGCCTATGATTCTAGTATTCAACAAGGTGGACAACCTGCCCGAAGAGGCCAGGGTAGAACTGATGAGGGAATCCGATGATCCTGATACGGTTTACGTATCGGCTTTCCAAGGAACGGGAATGGATTTGCTCTTAAATCGGATCGAAGAGAAAATTTACGTAGCGGCCGAATCGAAATTACGCAGAAGGGATCCTTTGGAATTTATGGACGAGGATTGGGTAGAGGAGAAACTCTCCGACGAACCGATAGTCACTTCCTAAGCGCTGCCGAATCCTTTTTCTTTCTAGGATCCGAAGAATTCGGAACTCCGAAAATTCCTTAAAAAGCGGTTTTTGCCTCGTCCATCGTGTGATAAATCGCCACTTTCTTAGGTAATTCCATTAAACGAATTACGTTTTCTAAAAAATGATTCAGTCCTCCAATGACGATCTTGCCGTTATGCTGATCCACCGTTTTTATCAGAGTCAGCAAAGTAGCGACTCCTACGCTGTTGATGTATTCCAAAGCGGATAAATCCAGAATGATCTCGTAAACACCTTCGTCGAATACGAAATTGATCTTGCGAGAAATTTCAAAGGCGTTAGAATTAGTGACCTTTCCGTTCATAGTCACCACTAAAACTTCCTTTTCCTTTACTGGAAGACGCTTTGTTTCTATAAACAGCCCTTCGAATTCCGTTCTTGCCATTTCTTCCTGTTCCGTGCTATAACAGCAGTTTACCGTTCTGTAAGGACGCCGATATTTCCCGGCATCCGGCGATATTTTTCGACTTAGATTCCACTCGAACCTGCCCGCGGGCAAGAATCCGGATCCAACCTTTACCGTCGATTTCCCCTTCGAATTCCAAATACACCCTGCGATGGTCATCCTTTCGCAGAAACGAAACCTTACCCCCTTCCTGCAATCGGTCCCATAAGGACGCTTCGGCTCCGAATGTGATTAGACGAGAAAATCCGTCTAAATCCAAAAATAAATCCAAATGTTCCCCGCCGTAACCTCCGTGAAAGGAAAGCGTGAAAGGGAATTCCTCCATTTTTTTTAGAGTTTGTCCTCCAGACGGATCGCAACGGACGGTTCCATGATAACCTCCAAAGAATCAATCCTTCCTAAAGAGGCTAAAATAGAGGCCTCAACGCAAGGATGAGTGACCACTACCACTTCCACAGGTTCCCTTTCGGACTCGTTTTGCCGCACCGAGGAAATGGATACTCCGTTTGTCCCCAGTACTTTTGCGATTTCCGCAAGCACTCCGGGCTGGTCCAACGTGTTGAACCTCAGATAATACCTTGCTTCCGTCTGATTCGCTTCGGAAATATTCGCCGCAGGGAAGCGATTCCGTTCCACCGGAAGATTCTTTTTCTTACGTAGACCGTAATATACGAGATCCGCCACTACTGCAGAAGCCGTAGGCAACGCTCCGGCTCCCTTACCGACTAGGAGTCCCGGTCCGGCATAAGAAGTTTTATAATATACCGCATTTGTTTCGTTCATAACGCTCGCAAACGCATGTTGCACTGGGATCATCACCGGTTGTACTCTCGCCTCGATTTTTCCGTCCAATTTGCGGACCAGTCCTAGTAACTTGATTCGATAACCTAGATCCGCTGCGAATCGGATGTCCAGTCGCGTAATCTTTGTTATTCCCTCCGTAGTCACGCTTTGTAAAGAAATTTTCTCGCCGAAGGCCAAGGATCCTAAGATGCTTATTTTATGCGCCGTATCGATCCCTTCCACGTCGAAGCTAGGGTCGGCTTCCGCAAATCCTTTCTCTTGCGCTAAGGCTAAAGCTTCGGAATAATCCAGATTTTCCGACTCCATCTTGGAAAGTATAAAGTTGGTAGTGCCGTTCAAGATTCCGTATAACCCTAAAAAACGGTCTCCGGTCAGACAATTCCGGATGGCGCGGATCACGGGAATCGAACCCCCGACGGCCGCTTCGTAACCGATCTCGACTCCGCTCTCTTCTGCTAAGCGAAATAGATATTCCCCTCTTTCGGATAACAATGCTTTGTTAGCGGTAATCACGGTTTGCTTCGCTTTTAGTGCGCGGATTACGATCTCTTCGGCAACAGCGGTGCCTCCGACCAATTCCAGAATCATGTCGATCTCGGGGTTACCAGTGACCTTCCCGATATCTTCAGTAAGCACCGCATTCGGAAACCGCTTGAGCAGATCCGCGACCTTACGAGGAGTACGAGTACAAACGGAATGCAGGACGATCGACAATCCGAATTCTTTTTCTAGCCTGCGAGATTCCTCATTTAGGATCTTTAAAACGCCAGAACCTACGGTTCCTGCTCCGATCAATCCGATACGAATCGTTTCCATTCTGGGACAATCCTTTCGTTGAACCGGTTTCGTTCGACCTTTTTCCTGTAAGTCCAAACCCTTTCCCTAGGCCGAAATGGTTTTTTCTTTACGAAATGCGGTCCTCGTGGTAAAGATTCTTTTTTGCGGCCATCTCCGGAATCTTTCGTGAAGCGGCACATTTATTTCACGGACCGTCCGGCGGTAAAACGCTCCAAATTAGATAGACAAAGGAAACTTCCCGTATGGCGAATCGTCGCAAGCCTCCCCGCAAATCCTCCCAACAGAAAAACCGGGATCCCCAGCAAAAACAGCAAGGCGGGAACCGAGGACACCAGGGAGGGGGAAACCAAGGAAAGCGTAGACCCGATCAGGGAAGACAAAACACGAGACAACAACAGCAAACAGTCGCAAGTAAAATCACTCAGACCATGCGGGAACTGCCGCAAACGGGAGAACCTTCTCGCTCCTCGTCGGTTTTGGTAAAGCTCGCCGGCTTTGCTTCCATTGCACTGATCCTATTCTTCGGCTATTTCATCCTAATGGAATATCTGGACAAAACTCCCGTTTACGGAAAGCACGGATGGGACGATGTCGCCGGACAACCCGCTACTTGGGAAGAGGCTGTCGAATATTGTTCCGCCAAACGCAAAAGATTGCCGGACAGAGAGGAGCTTAAGAACTTTTCGAAAAGAGCGGACAAAAAACTGAAAGCGGTAGGCATTTTCTGGTCCACTACTCCGGAAGGAGAGAACGGAAACTTTCAAACCGTAAATCTGAGTACCGGGGAATTCGGTTCCAGTCCCACGAACTTGAAATTCGCCGCAATTTGCGTGAAATAAGACTTTCCCTTGTTTCGGAGAAATCCTAACATCGGGACGACACTTTTCTCCGATATGGTCGGCACACGTTTCCGACGATCGGAACCAAACACATCCGGGAGAATGGAATGACGGTCCTTACCTTCGCTAGCGTGTGCTATCTTACGGGCTTTATCGTCTCAGGGCTATGCGCTTTCTTTTTGCTGGCACCGAAAGACAAATTCGAGTCCACGATTCATCTTGGATGGGTGTTTCTTTATTTCGCCTTGATGCAGGCCGCTTTCCTGGCCGGAACCTCCCTTTTTTATCCGATTTCCTTCCTCCATCGTTGGATTTCGATACCTTGCTCCATACTGGCCTGTTCCCATCTGATCTCCTATTTCTTCTTCCTAAATCCTCAGGCCTCAATCAAGACGGGAAGGACTCTTCTCGCAGGAGGCTTCATCCTTGCCTTAGCATCCTTAATCCTCCACGTTTTGCGAACTAGCTCTCTTCCACCTTCCTACGACTTTTCCGGAAATTCGTTCGATACGATTCAGATCGGAGACGAAAAGTTTTTGGCTTGGATTGTGTGTACTTATCTCGGAGGGGCTTTGATATTGGGAGCAGTCCGAGCGTTTCAGGCGCCTAGGGCGGATTTGAAACTGATGGCGATTTCCCTATGGGTTCCGTTTCTTTTATTATTCGGAACTACGCTTCTTTTTCACGCAGGAGAGATAGCTCTGCCCGTCGACAGAGCTATGGCGTTATCCTTTTGGAATCCGATTTTTCTGGTCGCATTATTCGTTTCCTGGTTGGTTCACTTGAGAGCCTCGGGAGAAGCGTTCAGTATCAAGAACCCGATTCTTCTGGGGATCGTGTTACTCCTACTCTTCGTTTTTCAGGGAAGCAGCTGGTTGTTCTTACAACCTAGTCTCGACTCGTTAAAGGAAACCGTAAGCGAGCGACAGAAAGCGGAGGATCTGCCTCCGAATTCCTATACTTTCACCGTAAATAATACCGAGGACTTTTCTTCCGGAGTAACGGGAAGTTTGAATTCCTCCATTTTCAAGGAAACGAAGCGGGATCTCATTCTCTCTTTTCTTTGGGAGAATCCGAAAACCATAGTCTCGGAATTTCCCGCATATTCCGGAGTCGCGGAGACTCTAAAAGAAAGTCCGGAATTCGCGGAAAAAATGACCACTCTCTCCAAAGATTTGGAAAAGTTCAGGAAAAAGATCAGAGCCTTATCCGAAGAAGGATTGAAGGAAGAAGCGCTGAAAATCCTGGAACCGGAAGGAAGACGAGAGCCTTTGGCCCAGTATCTGAAAATCCTTTCCGGTTCGATCCGGAATTCTTCGGAAAAAGGGGAGGACCTTCGGGAATCCATATTGGATCAGATGAGAGAACTCCAACCGGACGGAGAACCTAGATTCAGAAAAATTCCGGGAACCACCGAAAAATATTATTATTCTTTAATACAGAAATCACCGGGCAAAATCCAATCCAAGGAAACCGGAATCCCTTACAAGAACTATCTCGCTTTCCAAACCAAACTCTTAGCCAAACCGCTCCTGGCCTTTTTGCTCTGCCTTTTACTTTTCGGGATTGGAATCTACGCTTTTCTATCCTTCCTTTTACTGCGTCCGCTGGAGAGATTGTATTCCGGTCTCGAACTCGCTACCGAGGGAGATTTAGAAAGGGAACTTCGTGCGGAAGCCTGGGACGAAATCGGAAGTTTAGCAGACCAATTCAACAGGATGATTCAGTCTTTCCGGTCGGCACCCGGGCCCGGCCTTTCATCCGCGATTTCTTTTCATGACGGGTCTTGGCAGGAAGCATTGCAAAAAATCAAGATGACGGATTCCCCGAAGGAACTTTCCGGAATTCTTTCGGAACTCGAAAAATTCCCTTCGGGAGATCCGAACCGTGCGAAGCTGATCTTAAAGGCGGCATTGAAAGCGAAAGACTTCGGCAAAGCCCTATCTGCGGCGGAGGAAATCCGGCGGAAGGGACACGACCCCGAAGCGACTTTCCTCGCGTCATACTGCCTTAAAAAAATCGGGAAACGTCAGGATGCGATCCGTCTATCGGAGGAAGTCCGCTTGAGCAATCCTAGACATTCACGGAACCGACTCCATCTGGCGGAACTTTACTTTTTGGAAGGAAGGTTGTCGGAAGCCCAGGACCTCGCTTCGGAAATCGAATCCGACGAAGGGCCTTCCTCTACGTTAACGAAACTATTGAATGCAATAGAGAAGAAAGGGTACTGACGGCAACTCGGAATGGCGGAAATCGTTCGCAGAATTTCCGGAAGATTCCAAACCTCGAAGGAATCTTTCCTCGGAGTGATCGAAATCGATCCGGACTCCGGTCGCATCTCCTCCGTCCAAAAGGGACGTCTAATCGAATCCCCGTCCCGAGAAGATCTCCGTTTCGATCCTGAGAAAGTCGTAATTTTTTCCGGGTTCGGGGACATTCACGTTCATGCACGGGAAGACGAAACCGGAAAGCATGTCTACAAAGAGGACTTTCTTTCGGTCGGACTCGCGGCAATCAACGGAGGAGTCATCCACATCGCGGATATGCCCAACAATCCGATTCCCCCTACGGACGACGGAACCTATTCCCGCAAACGTAATCTAGCTGATCGATCCCCCGTTCGAATCACACTGTACGCGGGTATCGGACCGAAGACCAGACCCCTTTCCCTACATGTTCCCTACAAAGCCTTCATGGGACCGTCGGTGGGCGAACTGTTCTTTCATTCCAACGAACAGTTAGAGGAAACGATCCGACATTACGAAGGAAAGAACGTTAGCTTCCATTGCGAAGATCCGGAAATTCTGGAAAAACACCAAACGGAGGTCCTACACGAAGATCGACGCCCACCGGAAGCGGAGACTTTGGCCACCGATTTTGCATTGTATCTTATCGAAAAATACAATCTCAAAGGAAAACTTTGCCACTACTCTACCGGAGAAGGACTGCAAAAGATCGTCAAAGCGAGACAAAGAGGAGTGTCCGTCACCTGCGAAGCGACTCCTACCCATCTTTATTTCGATAGAACGATGCTCACCGACGAGAACAGGCATTGGTTCCAGATGAACCCTCCTCTCCGGGGTCCGGAAGATAAGGCGGAATTAATCCGAGGCATTCGGGAAGGCTGGATCGATTACCTTGCCACCGATCATGCGCCGCATTCGATAGAAGAGAAGCGAAAAGGAACTTCGGGATTATCCCAACTGGATACGTATTCCCTCTTTGTGACCTGGCTCCACCGAGAGGCGGGGATCAGTTTGCAGAAAATTGCGGAAATATGTGCAGAGAATCCGGGAACGTTCGTGAACGAATTCCTTCCTAGAGAATACGGGAAAGGGTTCGGAAAATTAGAAACCGGTTACTGCGCGAGTTTTACCGTTTTGGATTTTTATACGCCCACGACATTCCGAAAAGAAAATATCAAGAGCAAGAGCGGATGGTCCCCTTTTGAAGGGACCCTATTTCCGGGAAGTATAGTGGCGGTCTTCCATAGAGGCGTCCGAGTCAAGTAACACGGACGACTCCGTGGATTTTAAGGATCAGGCTTCGGGGTTTTCCAGAACCAATGCGATCCCCTGCCCTCCGCCGATACAAAGCGAAGCCACTCCGTACTTGGCCTTTCTTCTTTTCAGCTCATAGGCAAGAGTGATCGTAACGCGAGCTCCGCTCGCTCCGAGAGGGTGCCCGATTGCGACGGCTCCGCCGTTGACATTGGTGATTTCCGGATTCAAACCTAATTCCTTTTGAACCGCTAAATATTGGGCCGCAAAGGCTTCGTTCACTTCCACCAAACTCATATCCGATAGCTTCAATCCCGCCTTTTTTAATGCGGCCGGAATCGCGATCGCAGGACCGATCCCCATTTTTGCAGGATCGCAACCTGCGTGTCCGTAGCCTCTTACGATCGCAAGGGGCTTTTTACCGATTTTCTTCGCGTAAGAAGCGGAAGTGACGATAGTCGCCGCGGCACCGTCGTTTAACCCTGACGCGTTACCTGCCGTTACGGTTCCTCCGTCACGAAATGCGGGTTTTAAGGAAGGCAATTTTTCGATGGAAGCGGCTCCTTTGATGAATTCGTCTTTTTCCAGGGTGATCGGCTTTTTACCTCCGATCGTAACCGGAACGATTTCTTCCTTCAACTTTCCTTCTGCGGTCGCTTTTTCCGCCCTGGACTGTGAAATTCCGGCCCATTCGTCCTGTTCGATCCGGGAAATCTTGTATTGATCCACCAAGTTTTCCGCGGTAGCGCCCATAATCAGACCTACGTATTGGTCCGTCAGACCTTGCTCAAGTGTATCCTCGAATTCCGCGGAGCCGTAGCGAACTCCCCAGCGAGCATTTCGGACCACGTAAGGCGCGTTACTCATCGATTCGCTGCCTCCCGCCAATACCGCATCGGAATCACCCAGATATATTTTTTTTACCGCTTGAATGATCGCTTCCATTCCGGAGCCGCAGAGACGATTCAAAGTCAGAGCAGGAACTCCCAAAGGAAGACCGGTTTTCAATCCGACATGTCTGGCCAGATAGATCGCTTCTTTTCCGGTCGGAATCACGTTCCCGAAAATCGATTCCCCGATATCGGCCGGATCGATCTTAGTTCTTTCCAATAAGGTTTTCGACACATGTACTCCCAAATCCACGGCGCTCAGATCCTTTAAGGTCCCGCCGAAGTTTCCGAACGGAGTCCTAATCCCATCCAAGATAACAGCTTCTTCCATTAACGTAATTCCTCTTAAGTATTTATTGTATCGCTGATGACTCGTTTTGTCTGATCGCTTCGGGAAAAACCATTTCGAATGGAGAAATTCCGAATCCGGTTCTGAATCCTCCGGCTTTCAAAAAATCAGGAAATACGGTTTCGTCGATCCAAAGGTTCTCTAATCTTGCGAATTTCCCTTTTCCCGTTCCGCTAAACGAAGTGTTTAGATATTCTTCGTCCTGTTTTTGGAGAAGAGAAATCCCGAACGGAGCAGTGCTCACTGGAAAATTCAATCCTATCGTGTGTATCTTGGCACGTAAAAATAATTTGCCTTCGCGAGAAACTTCGATCTTAGTAACGGAGTTTTGACGCGTCCATACGAAGTCCGCTTGTTCTTTCGGGATTGCCCAATTCCGTCTGCCAGCCTCGACGGATTCTCGACTAGAAACGAAAATACGTGTGATTCTTTTGAATTTTCTTCCTTTCCATTCGAAATTTCCGGGTATGTACAGGACTTCATAGTAAGGTCCTACGTCCGAGCTTGAATAGTTTACGAAGAGTAGAGCCCCGAGTCCGCCCCTGTACGATTCACGATCCTCTCCATCCATAAAAGAGAACTCCAGATTATATGCCTTTTTAGAAAAGAGAGGAAAAAGAAAACCTTCTCCTTGCAATTTCCAGGGCGCGGGAAAATGCCTTTTGTCTCCTGTGGACCGGATTCCCGCTTTTTTGGCCTTAGGAGTCTTGGATTCCGCTTTTATAGACTTATTGGAAGCGCCGGAGGCTTTCTTTTTGGGTTTGGCTTTCGTTGTTTCCTGTGTTTTCATGAAGTTGAATCCGTTTCTTTTTTATGGACCCATCCTCCGAAAAACCCCGAATTTGGAAAGGAAACTCTTGAATCTCCTACGCATTTTCGAGATAACTGGAATAGGACAGAATATTTTCTAAAGGAAGGTAAGATTCCTTTAGTCTCTATCCGGAGGCAGCCATGACTGTAACAGCCACTCGACCGAAACGGCGTACTAGAAATAGTCTCAATAAAGAAAGCATCGTCCAGGCAGCGATGGAAATTCTCAACGAAGATGGAATCGACGGATTGTCGATGAGAAGAATCGCTGAAAAGCTGGATTGCAGCGTTGCGAGTCCTTATTCACATTTTAAAAGCCAACAGGACATCATCAAAATTCTGATTTCCCAGGGCGAAGCGCAACTTACCGAAACTTTACGGGAAGCGAAGCTGCACGGACATTCCGCTTACGAGAAGCTTACGAGAATCGCAAGAACGTACTATGAATTTTCCGGCAATAACCAGGAATTACATAAGGTCATGTTCAATACCGTGCACGGTCACATGCACCGCAAAGCCTTTCCGAAACTACCCACCAGTTATCGGGTATTTTTGGAGACGATCCGAGAAGGATGTCGCTCTGGCGAATTCATCATTACGGAAGAGGAATATCCCTCTTTGGCCCGGACTATGTATTCTTGGATGTACGGAATCATCGTATTGGATATGACCGGAATGTTGAAGAAGAGAGGAATGGGAGATCCTTTAGACGAGGGATTTCTTTTCTTTCGCAAGATCCTTTTAGGCGAAGAGGAATAAATCCGCATTGGAAGGACGGAGGCGCTAACCGGCCACAGATCGGCCCAAAGTGTATCATCCAATCAAATGAAAATAAGAATCGCTTCCTTTTTTGCAGCCGTACTCCTCCTCGGCTTAGCATCCATTCCCGCACTACGTTCCTCTGAAACCGGAATATTGGACCTGGAATCCAGAAACGGGACTTCGGGAAAATTCATTCGGCTCTCGCAAGGTTGGACTCATTACGAACTTTCCGGCCGCGAAACCGGAGATCTGGTCGTTTTAGTCCACGGCTTTTCCATTCCATACTTCATCTGGGACGGAGTTCAGGAAGCTTTAGTCTCGGCGGGATTTCGGGTTCTCAGATTCGATCTTTACGGAAGAGGTGCTTCCGATCGACCGGAAGTAAAATACGATTTGGATCTGTTCGATACCCAACTGGAAGAGCTGGTCCGAGAATTAAAGATCCGGGAACCGTTTCATATCATGGGACTTTCCATGGGAGGCGCCATTACCGCCAAGTTCGTCGGAAAAAGACCGGAGCGAATCAAAAAAGTGGTGTTGATCGATCCGTTTTCTGCAAAGGCGGAAATCTTTCCGCTGAACGTTCCGGGAATCGGAGAATACGTCGCGGCTTCCTATTTGATTCCCTCTTTGCCCGAACGACAAAAAGGGGATTTCCTAGACCTAAGCAAAATCCCGACAAGTTGGAAGGAAAAATACCGGCAGCAAATGCAATTCAAGGGATTCGGTGCAGCCATCCTTTCGACGCTTCGGAGCCTTCTCTCCTTGGACCCGCGTCCACAATATGAAAGTTTAGCCCGAGCGGAAAAGCAGGTGCTATTGGTCTGGGGAAGGCAGGATCGTACCACTCCGCTAGAAACCGGATCCTATGTAAGAGAATTACTAAAACCTACATTTCTCTTAGTGGAGGAATCCGGCCATCTACCGCATATAGAAAGGCCGGAAATCGTAATCC
This sequence comes from Leptospira fletcheri, assembly GCF_004769195.1. NCBI lineage: Bacteria > Pseudomonadati > Spirochaetota > Leptospiria > Leptospirales > Leptospiraceae > Leptospira > Leptospira fletcheri. The sequence continues at coordinate 698,624 of NZ_RQET01000004.1, read as the reverse complement.
CGGCAATTCTGGATTTTTTATAGAACATTCTCCGAGACTTAGTCGAAGAGGAAGAGATTTCAATTTCCTTAATATTTAGCCAAGGTGGAATCTACATCGTCCGAGTATTGCAAAACGCCCCCTTCCAGGTTGAACACCTTGGAAAAACCGGTCGATTTCAAAAACGCACAGGCGTTGCCCGACCTTCCACCGGAGCGACAGTACACCACTACGTCTTTTCCGGAATTTTTCCATGCATCCAATTCGGAAACGCGAGCCGGCAATTCGGAGACCGGAATCAGTAGGTCCGTGCCTTCGATCAGGCAGATTTCCTGTTCATTCGGGTTCCGCACATCCAATAAGTAGAAATCGTCCTTTCCCGTGTTTCGCGCATCCAGTCTCGTTTTTAACTCTTTCGGATTCATCCCTTTCTCCCTTTTAAACGGCGGAAGATAATTCTTCCAACTCCAATTGGAGAGTCTCCCACTGTTCCGTCAAACGAAGGATTTCCGTCTTGGTCTGATTGTAGGTGTCTAACTCCATTTGATAACTGCGATTCTTGTAAAATTGAGGATCCGCTAAAAGTTCCTCGGAATTCGTCTTGTTTTTTTCCAATAAGGCGATCTTGGATTCGATTTGCTCGATATCTTTTTGGATCTTCTTTACCCTATTCTTATCCGCGTTCTTTCTAGTCCTGCTCTTATCCTTGGATTCCCCCTTATCCAAAACCTCGTCGGATTTTGCAAACCCGCCCTCGGCATGTAGGTCTTCCGGAGGAAATTTAAGATAATCGGAAAAACTAGTGTTCAAATCTCGGATACGACCGCCGGAAACCGAGATCGTTCGATTGCAAAGGTCCTTTAGAAATTCCGGATCATGAGAGATGACGAGCACCGCACCGGGATAAGAATGTAAGGCTCTCTTAAGATTCTCGCGGACCACCAAATCCAAATGGTTGGTCGGCTCGTCCAGAAAAAGACAATTGGATCCTAACTTAACAAGCAACGCTAAACGTAGTCGACTTTGTTCCCCTCCGGAAAGTAGCCCGACCTTTTTAAAAACCCGATCGTCCGAAAACGAGAAATAGCCCAAAAGGTTTCTGGCCTCGACCTCCGGAATTTCCGGATATGCGGAGAGAACGGTTTCAAGAATGGATTTTTCCGGATCCAGATCCTCATGGTGATTTTGGGAAAAATACCCGATTCGGGTTTTCGGTCCGAATGTGATGGATCCTTTTTTCAATTTGTGGATTCCCAATAGGCAACGGAGAAAAGTGGATTTCCCTGCACCGTTCGGACCGATTACCGCGATTTTATCACCGTTCGAGACGTGTAATTCCGCGTTTTCGAAAATATTAGGGGATTCGGCATTGTAGGAAAAATCCGCTCCTTCGATTCGAAAGGCCATATTCCCGCAGGGAATATAATGAAAATCGTATTCGGTTTTGGAGTTCCAGAAAGACTCCTCGGGAGCGTCCACTTTATCCCGTTTTTCCAGCCGTTTGATTACGCTTTGCACCGCTCGGGCTTTGGTGGCTTTCGCCCGAAAGCGCTCAACCCATTCCATCCTTTTCTTTAAGTATGCTTCTTCCTTTTGAAACTGGGTCCGAAGTTTTTCCAACAGTTCGTTTTTGTGTTCGAAATACTCCTCCAGAGTACCTTTAAATTCCAAAACACCCGACGGATTCAATTCCGCGATCGTATCCGTGGTAGAGTTCAGAAATTCGGGATCGTGGGTTACAAGGACAAAGGAACGGTTGGTATTTCTGAGGTATTCCGCCAACCATTCTTTGGAAGAATGATCCAAGTGGTTCGTGGGCTCGTCGAGCAAAAGGAGATTTCCCGGATTCAATACCGCGATCGCCAATCCTAGTCTATGTTGGTAACCCGGGGAAAATTCCTTTACCTTTCTTTCCATCTGTTCGTTAGAAAAACCGAGACCGCCTAGAACTTTTTTTGCCCTGGCTTCCAATTCATGGACTCCGTAGGTAAAGGCATATTCCTCCAGAGCGCTTTGTTCCTCTAGGAGAGAAGAGAATTCGGGAGAATCATGATCTGTGCTGGCATCCATTCTAGTATGAATATTACGAGAACGTGAAATATATTCGTTATAATGTTTGTGCCTGGAAAGAGCTGTGTCGATAACGGATACTTCGAAGTCGAAATCCGGAATCTGTTGAAAAAGTGAAATTTCGGTATGTTTAGATCGACTGACGATTCCTTCTTCCGGCGCCAGATCGCCTTCCGCCATGCGGAAGAGGGTGGATTTGCCGGAACCGTTCGGCCCGACCAAGGCAACTTTGGATCCGGGTTTGATGTGCCAGGAAAATTTATCGAATAGAGTGGAACTGCCGAACCGGTGCTTGATTTCTATAAACTGTAGCATGGTTCTTAAAGTGTGTCGAAGAGGAGGAGAAGGCGCTCGTCCGTTTTAGACGAGCACCCCGGGATTCAAAAGTAGTGCTATTTCTTTTTAGCGAGCAATTCTTGCTTTCTCGCCTTAAGATGTTGTACGTACTTGCTCGTTTCCCCGTTCATCTTCTCGACGGCGTCCTTAAGAGCTTGGTCCAGCTCCTGAACGGACATCTTGTTGATTTTTTTATTCTTTTTTTCGGTAGTCTCGTCAGACATAGGTACCTTCCGATGCGTTCGTATTACCAAAATTTTACCAATATGCCTCTTCGACAACTCATTTTGGACAGGGAAAATCGAGGCTCCTATCGGAGGTGCGTGAAAAATAGCTGGAACCGAAAGGCGGAAAGGCATACATTCCATGGCTGATATGTTCTATCCCTTTTTTGCCACGAAACCAGGAATCGGTCCGCTATTTCTACGAATCGGAATCTTTACGTGTATCTTCCCTCACGGCGCCCAAAAGACGGTCGGGTGGTTCGGAGGTTTAGGATACGACGTAGCGATGGATTATTTTACGGATACGTTGGGGTTTCCCGCATTTTTAGGAACTGCCGCCATTTTTTTCGAATTTGCCGGATCGCTTTTTCTGGCGTTCGGGTTCTTGACTCGCTTCTTTGCGTCGGGAATCGGCATCACGCTTTTTGTGGCAGCGTTGACCCACATACATTACGGATTTTTTATGAACTGGTTCGGGGACAAAGGAGGAGAAGGTTTTGAATATCATATCCTCGTAGTCTCTATGGCGATCAGTCTGTTTTTTTCTGGAGGTGGATCTTATTCCGTCGATCGCTCCATTTCGAACGGGTTGGCGTAAAAATTCAGAGCCCGACTCCCGTTTCGCGGGACCGTGCCACTCCGAGCTTCGGTCCCAGCGAAAACTATTTACTGTTATATATACTTCACCCTTTCAAGCGCTGCATATCGCTATCGTTCGATTAAAGAGAATAACTGTGCAGGGCCGCAACCCAACAAACTCTTTACAGAAGCAGATTATTACGAGCAGGCCAATTATGATTTACCTCTGAAATCCATTCAAACAATTCAGAATATTCACTAAATCATATAAAAAGTCCCACATTCTCAATGCATATTTTTCAGAACTGCCTGGATTTTATATCCGAGGTAATTTTCATGAAGCAACTTTTCATCTATGAGATTCAACACTCTGCCTCCGTGAGGAATATCACCTAAATATGCATCTTCGTAATTAACATAATTATTAACTATAGGAATTTCGGAAATAACCGTGTTCATAGAAACTAACTCAAAGGAATTTTTTTCGGCAATTGTTCTCAAAGTTACTGGCGAATAAAGGTTTACGTGTTCCAATCCGTCGAACATCTTGCATTTTTCTTGGAGCACTCTTGCAGCTAGCGAATGGAAGTTAGGAACTTGAATGAAAATGACTCCGTCCGGAGTCAGTAGGCTTTTCATTAACTTCAAATATTTATGCCCATCTTTGATATGTTCAAATACATCCCATAATGTAATCGCATTAAACTTAATCGGGAATTCAATACTCTCAAGCATTTGATTGAAAGCCTTATGACCCTTCTTTTTAGTGTATGCAATCTCTGCTTCATTGAGTTCAACTCCCCATGTATCCCAACCGTTAGATTTTGCAAGATCCAGAAAACTGCCTGCGGAACATCCTATATCTAAAATAGCTCCTTTTTTCGTGTGCGGAGTTAACGCTTCGAGTCCTTTCAAGTATATTTTTCGATAAAAGTCGCTCTCATTCTCGACGACTTCGGATTGAACCGTATTATTGCCTGTATAAAATTTCGTAAGAGAATCATCCGTAAAGACGGGGTTTAAGTAACCCATACCACATTCGTTGCATTTAACGTAAACTCCTCCGTCTGCATTAAAAATCACTCTTTCATTATTTTTAAAACAGACAGGACAGCTTCGGCTTTCCAGATACTCTGCTTTAAAAAAACCGGTTTTAGAATCTTTAAAGGAATCATGATATCTTTTTGCGGCATCGTACATAAACTGCCGACCTTCATGGAGTTTTTTGGCCCCGATTGCTAGGGCCATATCCTCTGATCTACTTGTAATATCGTTCATTAACATTCCTATCCATCTGCAAGTTAATCTTTTCAAAGAGAATAATATCGTAAATCATCTAAGCAAGCAAAAAAGTAAATTGTCAGCTTTGAACAGCCAATCGTACAACCCCATTCTGATGATGAGAAAATCCGTCAATTGTTCGATTAATAAACTGTCCAGTAAAACTTTGTAACGATTATTTCCCCTTCTCCTTCCACTTAAATAATATCCTATTTGCGCATTCAGAAAGCCCAATTGAGATGCTCCGATTTTTAGTGCCGGAGTAATGGGTGAAATCCTCTTAAGCAGAGTGTTTTAAATATTTCTCTGGAGTCAATCCCCCGAGTGAACTATGATGTGAATTCCGGACCGTTGCCCACAACTATCTGTTTCTAAAGGCTATAGGTTTCGGATACTTCATTCAAAATCCTTACTAATCGGTCAGAAGTAAATGCGACCGATTTACTTACCACTGCCAAACAACCGCAATCATCGATGTTATTTAGAATTCGAAATATCTTTCCTTAATAAAGTGTACCCGACATGAAATCCATAGACTAACTTCCCCCGAATTCTTAGGAACAACCTTCGGAACCATAACCCCTTTCGTTTCCGTTTAATTCTGTATTTTAAGTCTATTTCGGAATTCAGGCGATAGATCCGCTCATAATTTACATTCGCTTCCTGCCGTGTGAAGCTATGAATCTATCTGTAACCAGCTTTTTTATACTTGTATCCTAAAGACCGAATTCGATCTTTTAATTCTCTGTCTTGATCCTGAAGTTTGCAGCGATTTCGAAAACCAGCCCGAGAAACACTAATGACTTAGATGATTTGCGTTCTCCAAGCTTTACTTTTATTAGCATAACCGCCTTTTGTTCATGTATTTGGTTTACCGTTTTTTTTCAACTAGCATCTCTACAGCTTCGTGTTCTAAAGCTTACTCGGCAAGAGGTTCATACGGATTTGGCGGAGCCACGCTAAGGGCCCCTCAAGTCCTGGAATAATCCGTTTCACTTTTATCGATCATGAAGCATACCTACTGGAATGAAGCTTGCACCGACTTGTAGGAGAGGAACCTTTTCTGAGGGATTCGTTTAGAGAAAATTCACCTGGATGCCGCACAAATAAAAAACCCGGGAAGAATTCCCGGGTTTTACGAAAATCCAAGATTGGAGAAGACGATCAGTAACGAATCGTTTCCACCACCGACTCGTCCAGAATGTAGGAACCTTTTAAGGTTTGGACGATCAATTTTCCTTTTTTCTGAGAAACGACTACCCCGCGCAACTCACGACCGTCTTTCAGGATGATTTGCTCGATACTCTTGTCGTAAATCTCGCTCAATTCGGCTTCCGTTTTTGCCGTCTTAAGACCTCTGGTAGTCTCCATCACTTCCTTATCCAGGGCGTTCAGGTTCTTACGCATGTCGGAATATTCCGGTAGGGAATTCTTTGCACGATCCGTATCTTCGTAATAGGTAGCTTTTTGGACGGTAACGATTACCAAGCCGCCTACGTTCAGGACCTTTTCCGCCTCATCATTCACCAAAGGAGTTACTTCCACCGCTCCGTCAGAAACGAACACTGAGGATTCCTCCGGCGTAACCGCGACTTCGAAGGAAGTTCCCCGAACGGCAGCAACCACGGTAGGAGTATCCACGACGAAATTCGCGTTTTTCTTTTCCTTCTCAACCAAGTTCAGGATCCGACCGGAAAGGAGGGAAAGTTTCACTTGAGAAGCGTCCGTTTCTCTCATACCCTTCAGCATCAAGCTGGACTTTTCTTTGATCCGGATCATGCTAGAGTCGGTCAGCCCGATATCGACTGAGCCTCCAGGCCCGGTAACGATACGATCCCCTTCGGTTAAGATATCTCCGATATGGATCGGAGATTCCGAGTCCCGAACGACTTTCGCGTCCCCTTTAACGAAAACCACGGCCGCTTTTAAAACGGAACCTTCCACAACCGGAGCCTGAGATCCTTTAAAGAATTTGAAATATCCGCCTATACCGATTCCGATTAAAAGGACCGCTGCAGCAGAGAGGAAAAAGATCCGACGACTTGTATTTGGAAGTTCAACGACATTCTTCTGATTTGAAGTTTCCACAACGATAGCCTCCACCTTGAAGCGGGGGGATGTTTCGATCCAAGTAGGATCGAAATCGGGTAATTTAGAAACGGTCCGAGTTCTTTTTAAGAGCTCGGCGTAGGCATCGAAATTAGGTGTCATCCCATTCATCCTCTTTCTCCGTTTCTAAATTCCGGGATCCGGCTTGGTAGCGTTCTCTCCGCTTCCAGTTTGACTAACAAATCGTAAAGAGTCCCGTTGCTCGTTTTTTTCAAAATAATGCTATTTTCGACGGATAGAATCACGGATTTAAATTATAAAAAAGAATTCCTTTAACTCTTAAGAAAAGATTCCGGTTTAAATCCCCGTCTCTTGCCTTCCTGCAAAATAGCCTTTTCGGCCCTTTCCAAAAGCCTCGAAACTCCGGAAACGGAAAGACCCAGGACCTGTGCGATCTCTTCCAGCTTACAACCTTGAGAATAACGAAGTTCTACCGCCGTTTTCTGCTCTTCCGGCAGTATTTCCAGAATTTCGTTCAGTGCTCGGGTCAGATCCTGGGCCGCCATGTCGTCAAGAACCTGTCCTTCCGGACCTTGGGCCTTGGAGCCGAAAAAGGAAGCTACCTCTTCCCCGCCCATCAGCGAAACGTTCTTTTGATAATAGGATTTACCATAGTTGATCATCAGATTTCTCGCGATCCGAAATAGAATCATCCGAGCGATCTGTTCCTGGGGAAGGTTCCCTTTCCCGGAATAATGTTTAAAAAAGTTCAAAAACGTGTCTTGCAAAAGATCGAGCGCGGTAGATTCGTCCTTCACCGAACGCCGGATAAAGGAGAACAAGTGGTCCTTATTCGCGTTGTACAGTTTTTCAAAAAACAAGGTGTCCGACACGGTAGATAGAAAGTTTTTAATCGGTTGCCTTTTTTCAAGTAAATTAGGTTTTTTCTTGAAGAAAGATATTGCCAAAAAAACCTTCGAATCAGTGAATTCTAAACTCGGGGTTAGCAAAACCCGAGAAATGCGAACTTTCCTATGTATCTACGCAAGCTGATTTTGTCCGTTATTTTCGTTTCATCCACTGCAATGTTCGGGGCGACCCTGACTTTAAAAAACGGAAAGGTACTCCAAGGAAAGGTGGTCAATCAAACCCGAACCGACGTACAGCTAGAAGTCGACGGGAAAATTCTGACGATTCCGAAAACAGAAATCCAAGAACTCCGTCTCAAAGACGAACCCAAACAAGAACCAAAAAAAGTCGAGCCCCAAAAGAAAGAAGAAGTCCCTCCTAAAAAAGAGGAAATCGTCGAGTCCGGAAAAATCCGTTGGTGGCAAAAACCTCGTTGGAATTATCCGTTGAGTTCCGCGGTTCTTCCCGGATGGGGGATCTGGAAAGCGGAAAAGAAATGGCAGGGAGCGGTGACTTTTGCCGCAGTCGCCGGATTGGCATACTATTCCGTAAAAACAAGCGGAGAATTCCGCTCTGCAAAAAGCGCTTACCAAGATAAGGTTTACGAATACTTACTGATCTCTCAGAGCAACTCCACGTTAAACCCTCCTTCCGCCACGCTCATCCGAGTTTTGATCGGATCGGCATATTCCGGGGGAGCCTTCAAGCATTACCAGACGGCAAGTACCCAGTCCAATGATGCTCTGATTTTTTTCGGTATTGCTTACGGAGCGCAGATCCTTTATTCCTATTTTTTAGGGGTGCAAAAGGAAAAGCTCCTGGCAGGAGATTCTAACCCGGAAGGACTCCAATTCAGCCTAAATCCGACGTACCGCCCCGTGTCTCTGGGCGGAAACGGAGTGGGGTGGAATACCGAATTGCGTTATAGCTGGAAATTCTAAAGAAAAACCGCAAAATTTTTGCCTCCTTGTCCGCCTTCGGATAGTTCCTTAAGCCGCTTTACTTTTCCTTGTCGCTCCTCCGTTTTCCCCGTCTTTTCCGCAGAAATAAAGTTCGAGCATATAGCTGAATAAAAAACATCGGGAAACTCCGTGCCAGCGCGAGATATTCCCCAGACGAATCCAGTCCATTCCTTCCGGACGAAAATTGACTCTATCGAAATTTTCGGATGACCTTGGCCTCCTTCGCTGGTAGAGAAGTAGGGAAGATTCGGAATTCAGTTTCTCTTCTTTTTCTAGCCTAAGCGCATACAACTCCAAAAGTTCCTTCAAACATCGCGACAAAGGCCTTTCTCCCTCCCAGTGTTCCAACAAGCGAGCATAAAGGTTTTTAGATAGCAAAAGAGTACAATTCGGCGCTTCCCCTCTCGGAGATTTTGCCCGTAACGTATGAATTTTCGAACGAGATTCGGATGGATTCGAGGGCTTTTCCCATTTCATATCCATATAACCTGGCGATAAAATCGCAGGATGATCGTGATTTTTCCGTTCTTACGGAAAATTTATACGTTCGAAATTTCCGTAAAACCAGATTCTTTTTATCGTATTCCGAAGAAAACCGGATCTAAATTCAGAATCGGTACGGAGAGAAAAATGCCTACGGAAAAGAAACTGGAATTCGCGACTTTGGGGGGAGGCTGTTTTTGGTGTATAGAGGCCGTCTACCAATTCGTGAACGGAGTGGAATCGCTTGTCTCCGGTTATGCGGGCGGAAATGATCCCGCTCCGAATTACCGGTCGATTTGTACCGGAATGACGGGACACGCGGAAGTGGTTCGCATCGGATTCGATCCGGCCGTAATTTCCTATTCCGAAATTCTGGAAATTTTTTGGGAAGCTCACGACCCGACTACGAAGAACCGCCAGGGAAACGACCAAGGACCTCAATATCGGAGCATCATTTTGTTCGAAAGCGAGGAACAGAAAGAGATCGCGATCAGATCTAGAGAAGAAGCCGGACCTAGATTCGCCTCTCCTATCGTTACAGAAATCGAATTTTTGGAAAAATTTTTTCCAGCGGAAACCTATCACCAAAACTATTATCGTACCAATCCCGACCAGCCTTATTGCCACTACGTGATCCGGCCAAAGATAGAGAAGTTCTTAAAAAAGAAAACGCATTGAGCGAAGAGCTTAACCTCCCATCGGCAATCGGATAAAAAATTTCGTTCCACCGAAGGAGGTATCGAAGCGGATCGTACCGTTATGATTTTCCACGATTCTGCGCGCGATGTCCAGACCTAATCCGGATCCTTCTCCCGGCGCCTTGGTAGTAAAGAAAGGTTCGAATATCCTTTCCGCTATGGATTCCGGAATTCCGGGCCCAGTATCGGAAATTCTGACTTCGACTTCGTAATCTCCGATCCTATGAATTTCAAGAGTCAATACTCCCTTAAAATTCATGGCTTGGGCGGCATTATAAATCAGATTCGTCCAGACGTGCAATAGATCATCCGGATAAGCCTGTATCGGAGGCAGTTCGTTATAGTTCTTCCTGATTTCCACTCCCGTCTTCAATTGGTTATGATAAATCGTGAGTACCGTTTCCAAACTTTCATAGAGATGAACCGCAGTTTTCTCTCCGTCGGATCTAAAATGCGAAAAGTTCTTAAGGGCGTAGACGATCTTGGAAGTTCTGTCCACCGATATTTCGATGAGTCTACAGCTACGAGCTGCCTGAATTTCGTCTAACGCATACATCAAAACCTCTCTTGCATGCTCACCGGCGAATAAACCGGGAAAATCCGTCAGCGCGTTTTCGAGGCCTGCCTCGACCAATTCCTCGGCCAAGGAATGGGCCCCTTCTATGCCTAGTTCTTTTAGATTGGCCTCCAAAACCTTGGTTCTCTTCCGCGTTTCCTTAGGAGAAAGCAATTCTTGGTGATAGTGCCCTTTTCGAAGCAGAGAATACAGATCGTCCCGTCCTTTTTCCTCCAGACCGCGGAGGATCAGAAAGGCTTCTCCCATCCGTTCCGTCGAACGATTGAAATGGCTACGGATCGTCTCGTTGGCCGCGCTAATCACTCCGATCGGATTATTGATTTCATGAGCGATCCCGGCCACGAGCTGGCCTAAAGCCGCCATTTTTTCCGATACCAACAATTGGTTTTGCGTCTTTCTCAGGTTCGAGAGAGTGGATTCCAATTCGCTTTTCTGCTCCGCGATCAACTGATTCTGCTCGGAAATTTCCCGGTTCAAGACCCGCAGACCCTCGGCTTCTTTTCGGTCAGCAGTATCCTGAACCACGTTGATCATACTTTCTTCACCCTCTATCAATGCAAATCTCGTGGAAAATTCGCAGTGAAGCACCCTACCGTCCTTGGCCCTATAAAACGTTTCTTCGTTTAACAGAATCCCATCCCGCATGATCTTCTCTATAAACTTTTTTCTTTCCTCGGGATAAACCCAGAGTCCGATGTCTAATGCGGTCTTTCCTACGGCATCTTCTCTCGTATAACCGAATAAGCGGGTAAAACTCTCATTGATGTCGAAGTAGCGTCCGTCCTTGACCCTCGATATGGAAATCGCATAAGGACTAAGCTGGAATATTTTTTCAAACAATTCCTGACTCGTCCTTAATTTCTCCTGAGCCAAAAATTTCTCGGTGATATCCTGACTTGTTCCGAATAAGGTATTCGAATCCCTGTATTTTCCGCGAACATGGACGAACCTTTTTTCCCCGTCGATGCGTATCGCCTCGTATACTATATCCAACGAAAAATCGGGATCGTCTTTTCTGCGGATACAATCCTGAAGAATGTCTACGATCTTTTGTTCTTCTTCGGGTGTCACATGCGCATCCAAAAATTTCCTCAACGATACGGCCTTGGAACCTTTCGGATTTCCTTCTCCCAAGATATATTGAAATTCCTCTGTTAAAACGATTTCATTGGTCTGAATGTTAAAGGTCCAACCTCCGATCTGCGCATATCTCTGTACTTCGGCCAATTCGTCCTGGATCTTCCGGAACCCGCTCATTGCGAATCGCATTAAAAATGCGATCATGATAAAACCTACGGAAACTCCCAGTAGGATTCCCTTACTCGAAACGGCCTTATAAACGGGCCGGATCAGATCCATGTCCGTTAACGCAACGCTCGCTGCGCCTACCAAAATCGAAAGGACCGTATAAATCGTAGCAAACAGATTTCCGAGAACCAAAGCGGAAAAGACGATCAACACCATGCAAAACGAAAACGCGATCGATTGCACTCCTCCTTCCCGCAATACGATGGAAAAAACCATTAACCACTGCAGCCCGATCAAAAAATGCGCCGCCGCTTTAAGCTTTCCCCGCTTCGCCAAAACATGACTCACGAGAACCGCAAGCGGAATCAGATAAACGGAAAGATAAGTAGGTTTGGGTTTATCCGCGAGAATCGGATGTAGGATGCGAAACGCCAGCATCACTCCTAAGCACAGGAGCATTAAGGCGTAAAGCAATCGAACGGAGGCGTCTTTTCGCGCATCTGAAAAGACCGGGGGTCGTAAAAATTCGGGTATTTTTAAATGCATCATCCGTAACGGGCTATTCTGCGCTGTTGTTTCTAGCATTGGACGAAAAGAAAGAAAAGTCCGATTTTGATTTCAAAAAAACTTTTTATCAAGACCTTTATCGGGGAAAATCCGTGCGGAAATGATTTTTAGGAAATTTTCCGGACAATTCTCCCGAAAGCGCGACCATAGTCTATCCATCCGCTAAGTCCATAATAAAATTCTAAAGTTCCCGCTTTTATCCCTTCGGGAAAAGCCCGTAAAAGATTCCGATTTCCGGCGAAGGAAGCTCTGGAAACTGAAACAGAATCACGCTTTCTGCGGACGAACGGCGTTTCTTCCCTGCGGAGAACCGCGAGCCTGCGTCCAACAACCCGGAATTTTCCTTGATCGTCCGTAATGAAAACGGGAGCATCGCAGAGTATGGTTCGTACCAAAATCCTCTCGATCCTTTTTCTTTCGATATTCGCCTCGTGTTCGGCGAATATCGCCCTAAACGGAGACCTTCAACACCCGAAGACTTCGGATAATTGGAATTTAACGATAGAACATTTTTCCCCGGCAAACGGCTCGAATCCTAAAAAATATCCGGTTATTCTCTGCCACGGCTTCATAGCGAACCGAAAATACTTTAAGATCAACGAAAAATCCTCCTTAGTCGCAGGCCTCCAAAAAGAAGGATACGACGTTTGGCTTTTGGACCTCCGCGGAAGACAGGATGCGGGTTCCCCTTCCCTCTTTTTCGGAGAAAAAACCTTCGACTATTCCATTGATGAATACATCAAGCAGGACATGGGCGCGGCTATTAAATATGTATTGGACGCCACGGGAAAAGAGAAAGTCAATTGGATCGGACATAGTATGGGCGGCATGATTTCGTACGCCCGTATCGGAAGCTTGGGAGAAACAAGAGTAGCCAACCTAGTCACCATCGGTTCGCCCATGATCATGGATCCGCCTTCCAGGGCGCTCCAATTGTGGTCCGACTTTACTTGGGGATTGTATTTATGGCCTGTGGTTCCCACGGAAACCTGGTCAAGAATCCGAGGCGGCACTGGGATTCCGTTTTTACCTAAAAAGAATTTCGAAGAATTGTTTTGGCATGCGGATAATATAGATCCCAAGATCGTTAGTGGAGTTTTGACCTCTTCGATCGCTTCCGTCACGAAACGGGAAGCGAGGCAAATGGACAAAGTTATCGAAACCGGATCCTTCCGTTCCGAAGACGGAAAAACGAACTACGCGGATGGATTGGCGAATATAAAAATTCCCGCCTTACTGATCGGAGGGAGAAGGGATAAACTCGGTTTTATGTATTCCCTTAGATTCGTTTACGACACGATCGGATCCTCGGATAAAACCATGTTCGTTGCGTCCAAAGGAAAAGGCCTTTCCGACGATTACGGTCACACGGATCTATTAATCGGAAAAAAAGCCGACGAAGAGGTCTTCCCCTTTCTCTTACAATGGTTGAACAAAAGGAATTAATCCGGACAAAAAAATGAAATTTAGAATCGCATCGACCTTCCTTTTTCCGATTTTAGTTTTTTCTCTATTCGCTTCCTGTACTCGATATGTAAGGATCACCGAGGAGAAATTCACGAAGCAAACGGCAAACGTGGCGCCGAACGTTTATTTAACGACCTTCTCCGAAATCGATTCGGAGCATCCTCCGATTCTGATCCTCGACCCTATCTTGGTGAACAAGAAGGCGCTATACCTGGGCGATTATTCCGGACTGATCGGAGTATTGAACGGCAACGGATTTTCCGTCTGGCTTTTACACTTCGATTCTTATGCGGATTTGGATTTAAAAGAAATCGGGGATAAAATTCTTCCGCAAGCGATCTCCCAAATCCAAAGAGTGAGCAATCGAAAGGATTATATCTTGGGGGGAGTTTCCCTCGGCGGACAAGCGGTCCTCCATTACCTTCGCGGAAAAAAAGATTCTTCCATCTATAAGAGTTTCTTCCTCGGAACCGGGATGGATTACAAATACAACGACAGTTTCCTGGAAGATATGAAAAAGGAAAAGAGGTTCGGCAAGGATCTGACGGACATCTGCAAAGGAAAGGACACGTTCTGCTCGCGTTTTATCTCTTACGACCAGGACGATCCTTCTACGCTATTCGTATATAGGAATCTTTGGAATTACCTTCCTAGTTTGGAGGAAAACCCCAAAAACTGGGTGGATTTCGAATCCTCCGATTTTCCCACTTTGTTCATCGCGGGAAAGATAGACAATGTCGCTCCTTCCGAATCGATCCACCCGGTGTATCGCAGAAAAAAAGGGGCTTCTCAATTCGTGGAAATCGGTCGCGACAATCGCGCGAACATCGATTACGACCATCTCTCTCTATTTGCGCATGAAGGAGCAGCGTCCGAGATATATCAAAAAATCGCCGACTGGCTGAAAAAGAAAAAGGGAGATTGAGATTCGTCCGAGGTTCGGGTCCATTTCCGAACATCAGTACGTTTTTCCGGTTAGGCCCGTTTCCAACCTAGCTTCTCGAGGACTAGCTTGATGTCTTCCCAAACGTCCCGTTTCAAAGGGCTGTTGTCTCCGCCGTTTCGGATCACATAGCTCGGATGGTACGTAGGCATTACCGGAATTCCATGAAAATCCCCCCATTTTCCTCGTAGCTTCGTGATGCCCTCTTGGGTTCTCAAAATGAATCTAGTGGAGGGATTGCCGAGAGTGATGATCACTTTCGGGCTAATGATTTCGATCTGCCTGAGTAAAAAAGGAGAGCAGGCGATCGTTTCTTCTTCGTCCGGCGGACGGTCCTTCTCGAATTTTAGATCCACTGTCGGTCTGCATTTCGTCACGTTCGCGATGAACACGCTTTCTCTAGGCACCCCCATGCCTTTTTCGATAATCCGGGTCAGCAACTCTCCGGCCTTTCCGACGAAGGGCCTTCCCGTCAGGTCTTCCTGCTTTCCCGGTCCTTCTCCGACAAACATAACTTCCGCATCGGGATTTCCTTCTCCGAACACCGTCTGAGTTCTCGTCGCATGGAGTTTACACTTCGTGCATTTAGAAACCTCGGAGGCGATCGATCGGAGCCTTTCTAATTTATCCAAAGTGTTCATCGGAACTTAATCGATACGTAGATACCGTTATCCTGCAACCACTTTCTAAAAAAGAACTTGGCGGAAAAGAAAGCGAAAGCAGAACCTAGGCGTATGCACGGACATTCGCATCGTCATGAAAACCACGATCACGATCATGGGGGAAGTACCGGGCATTTCCATTCCCACGGTCCCACACCCGACGGCTCGAAGGCTTTCTTATATGCTTTCATTCTGAATTTCGGGTTCGCGATTTTGGAACTCGTAGGTGGATATTTCTCCGGTAGCTTGGCGATTCTTTCCGATTCCTTGCACGATCTTGGCGACAGCGGTTTCTTGGCCCTAGCCTGGGCCTTCCAAAAAATCGCGGCTAGACCTAGGACACAGACGTTCACTTTCGGATACAAGAGGTTGGGATTGTCGGCTGCCCTGGTCAATTCCATTGCATTGTTCGGTGGAGCCGTCCTGATTCTGTTCTTTGCGATTCCCAAACTCTGGAATCCCTCTTCGCCGAACGGTTGGGGAATGCTAGGATTGTCCGTTTTAGGAATCGCCGTTAACGGCGCCGCCTTATTCAAGATGAAAAAAGTGGACGGTCTGAACGGCCAAACCGTCGCCTTACATCTTCTCGAAGACGTTTTAGGGTGGATTGCGGTGTTCTTCGGAAGTATTACGCTTTTATTATTCGATTGGACCTGGATAGACCCGCTCCTTTCCGTTTTAATCGCAGTCTGGGTCGGGATACAGGCTTTCCGGAATTTAAGAAAGATATTGCTTCTGCATCTCCAGTCTGCGCCGGAAGGAATCAATACCGGAGAATTGGAAGCCCGGATCCTAGGCGTAAAGGGCGTGGAATCCGTCCACGATCTGCATTTGTGGTCTATGGATGGAGACTTTCACGTCCTTACTTTGCACGTAGGTGTGACGGGTACCTCCATATCCCACGCGCAAAAATTGAAAGAACGAATTCGAGACATAGCCGAGGAATTTCATATCCCGCACGCGACAGTGGAAATCGAACCCGTCGGCATATCCTGCCCTTACAAGGAATGCTAGACTGCTTGACAGCGGATTAAAACCCGAAAATTTGGTCAGGTATGAACCAGAAGACCGCAAAACTCCTCAAAAAATACGCCGAAGCCAAGGGGTTCAGCGAGAAGCAACTCAAGCGCGAATGGCTAGTGTTGAACCAACAACAAAAAGACGCCAAACGCCAGGAAATACTTAAAGACTTGGTCAAATAAGGGGGATACCCTCCTTTTTTCTTCGGAGATCCGAGTTCCGGGTCCTATGGGAACGAATCCAAGATTCCCTTTCCTCGTGCTCCTTCCGCAAACCCTTCTTAGGCCAGCTTGATGGAAGAAATCGAACTTACAAAAGAATTCCGCTTTGATGCCGCGCATTTCCTGCCCAACGTTCCAGAGGGACATAAGTGTAGGAGAATGCACGGACACAGTTTCCGTTTCAAACTTCATTTAAAAGGCAAAATAGATCCGGGCACCGGTTGGTTGATGGACTTTGCAGAAGTGAGCAAGTCTGTAAAACCGTTACTGGAAAATCACCTAGATCATTATTTGTTGAACGATGTGGCAGGATTGGAGAATCCTACCAGTGAAAACATCTGTCTTTGGCTATGGAAACGTCTGAAACCCCAGCTCCCTCTACTGCGAAAAATCACCCTTCATGAAACGTGTACGAGCGCTTGTATTTACGAAGGGCCGAAAGATATCGTATAACGATCCGGCAATCTTCTCCGATGCTTTCTAAATCCGAATCTAACAGTGTTCTCACCGTTTCGAAGTCCGAAAGACCGAAGGCAGTGGTTCTCTTTTCCGGAGGATTGGATTCTACCACTTGCCTATACCAAGCTATAGAGGACGGTTATCATCCTACGGCTCTTTCCTTTGACTACGAACAAAAACATAAGATCGAATTGAAATCGGCCAAGCAAATCGCGAAACATCTAGGAATTCCGCATTTAATACAAAAACTACAGCCTAAATTTTTTCTGGGTTCCTCCCTTACCGAAAAAAAGTTGAAAGTTCCCAAGAATTCCCTGGGAAAAGCCGGTATTCCGAATACGTATGTACCAGGTCGGAATATCCTATTTTTATCCTTCGGAGTGTCTTTGGCGGAAGGGATCCAGGCAAAGAGACTGTACATCGGCGTGAACGCCTTGGATTATTCCGGTTATCCGGATTGCAGGCCCGAATTTTTAAAAGCATATGCCGATGCGGTTCGTCAGGGAACGAAAGCCGGTGTGGAAGGGCATCCGCTGGAAATATGCGCTCCCCTGCAACATCTCGGAAAAAAAGAAATCGTCCTCCTCGGCTCGAAATTGGGCGTTCCTTTTTCCATGACCCATTCCTGCTATGACCCGATCGGAGGAAAACCCTGCGGAAGATGCGACTCCTGCTTACTTCGAAAAAAGGGTTTTCAGGAAGCAGGCATCCCGGAAAAGTGAACGAACAGATTTTAGGGTTTCGGCTTTTTTACGATTTTCCGCCGATCTAACCCCAAGGAAGCTTAATATGGAACAGTTCGTAGGCTACCTAACGATTTTCCTCCTCGCAGTATTCGTAGGATTCGAAGTCATCACCCGTATTCCGCCCCTTTTACACACTCCGCTGATGTCGGGGTCCAACGCGATTTCGGGAATCACGATCATCGGAGCCGTTTTAACTCTCCACGCTGTCAACAGTCCGCTGGTCAAGATTTTGGGGTTCCTTGCGATCGTCGGTGCGACGATCAACGTGGTCGGAGGATTCGTAGTTACCCACCGCATGCTCGGTATGTTCAAGAAAAAGGATTAATATCTAAATGGATAAGGCTTTCATCAACGTACTCTATTTAATTTCGAGCATTCTTTTTATCATCGGATTAAAGCTGCTTTCCCATCCTAAAACGGCCGTACGCGGAAATCTTACCGGAGCCGTAGGGATGTTCTTAGCCATAGTCGGCGTCTTCCTGGAATACGGTAAAATCGGCCAAGAGGACATCATTTGGATCGCGTCCGGAATTCTTCTCGGAACGGTGATCGGAACGTACATCGCTCTCAAAGTAGAAATGACGGGAATGCCCCAACTCGTGGCGCTTTTGAACGGGTTCGGAGGTTTGGCTTCCTTCTTAGTCGGTGGAAATTCTCTCATGGAGATTTTGGAAACCGGCAAGAATACCGAATTTCTTTCCAATTACCAATTTACGATTTCCACTGCGGCAACGGGTATCATCGGAGCAGTGACTTTTACGGGAAGCGTGATCGCGTTCGGAAAACTGCAAGGATTGGTTTCCGAAAAATCGGTCCGCTATTTCGGCGATCAGATCGTAAAAGTCCTACTGTTTGCAGCTTCCTTGTATTTAGGTTATTTAAACGTAACCCAACCCACCGTAATCGCTTGGTATTGGTACGTAGTGATCGCCGGATCCATTTTAGGCATTCTTCTGGTTATGCCGATCGGTGGAGCCGATATGCCGGTGGTAATCGCTCTGTTGAACTCCTACTCCGGAATCGCGGCCTCCGCAACCGGATTCGTATTGGGAAACAACGTGTTAATTATCTCCGGTTCCCTCGTCGGAGCTTCCGGAATCATTTTGACCCAGATCATGTGTAAAGCGATGAATCGTTCTCTCCCGAACGTGCTCTTCGGAGGACTCGGCGGAGCGACCACTACTACGGATGCCGGAGACATTTATTCCGGAAAAACGAAAAGCACTTCTGCGGAAGAAGTCGCGATGCTTTTGGATATGGCGCAGAGAGTGGTCATCGTTCCCGGATACGGAATGGCCGTCGCGCAAGCCCAACACGCGGTTCGGGATCTATACAATCAACTTACCGATCGCAACATAGAGGTCGAGTTCGCCATCCATCCTGTAGCGGGAAGGATGCCGGGCCATATGAACGTTTTATTGGCCGAAGCGGATATCCCTTACGATAAGATGAAGGAGATGGACGAAATCAATCCTACCTTCGATACCGTGGACGTAGTGATCATCAACGGAGCCAACGACGTGGTCAACCCTCTGGCAAAAACGGACCCAGGTTCTCCGATCGCCGGAATGCCTATCCTGGACGTGGAAAAAGCAAAGACGATCATTGTCATCAAACGTTCCCTCAGTCCCGGATTTGCCGGTGTTCCGAACCCTCTGTTTATTCAGGACAACTGCCTGATGTACTTCCAGGACGGGAAAAAAGCCACTCAGGAAATCGTAACCGCTCTAAAAGATACCTGATCTTTTCGGTTCGAAAATTTTCGAGTTCGTTAAAAAAGGGAGGAGAGATCCTCCCTTTTTTATTCTAAATTGAATATTAGAGGTTTTCTATGGCTCGAGAATATAAAGATTACAGCGACGAGGTTCGACCTCACAAATCCGGAATCGTGCGTTTCCTATTGATATTTGTCGGAACCGTTTGCGTGATTCTTGGGGTCATCGGGATTTTCGTCCCCGGCCTTCCTACTACTCCGTTCCTTTTGGCGGCTGCCGCTTGCTATGCAAAAGCGTCGGAACGTTTTTACAATTGGCTCATGAACAACAGGTATTTCGGGTCCTTCATTCGGGACTGGCGGATCCATAAAGCGATTCCTATGCGCGCCAAAATCATCGCGATCTCCACCATCGTTCTTACCATGGCTTTGAGCGCTTTTTTTCTCCCGGTTTTAGGAGTAAGGATCGGAATGGCAATCATAGGAATCGCGGTCATCGCTTACCTTTTACGTTTTCCCACGAAACGGAAAGAGGCCGAAAATCAGTAAGGTGATCGGGAAGGAAGCATATGATATACTTTCGGATCGTTATCTTTCAACAATTCCGCTATATCCAGAGCCTCCTGGATTTTTACCTTTTTATCCGGCTCTTCCGAAATCCATCCGGCAACGAAAGTCTCAAGTCGTCTATAGTCCTTCGTAAAAACCAAAGATCGCAGATAGTTGATCTTATCTTCTTCGCTTAATATTTTAGCGCCCAAAATACCGGAATATACGTTGGCAGAGGCTCGAAAATTAGCCGTGTGGAAATACGCGTGGCCTAAAAATCTGCGCTCGTTAAACGGAAGATCCGGAAATTGATTATATAATTTGATGGCTTTGCGGAAATTCTTATCGATATCCATCGCGAGGCGCGCGTATATATAAGCGAATTCCTTAGAAAGAAATCCTTCCTTGGCAAATTCTTTGCAGAGACTCAACGCATTGGCCTTGTTTCCCAGGGCAAAATCCGATTTCAGCAGAACCAATTTGGCGTTCCGAAAATTCGGCTTTAATTCCACCGCCTTTTCCGCCTCGGCTTTCGCACGCAAATATTGCCCGGTTTCGAAATACGCGAGGGCCAAATTCAATCTGTAGAAAGGATTGTAATTCGCCAATTCCACCGCTTTTTGAAAATAGGGAACGGAAGATTCCCATTTACTCCGCCGTACAAAAATCATCCCTAACAAATAATAGGAAGGGTCGTGTCCGGGATGGATTTCGATCGCCTTCAGCAAAGATTTTTTAGACTGAGGATAACGTCCGATCGCATAAAGATAGGCTCCGTTTAGATACTGGTACTCCAAACAATCCGGATCCAATTTTTTGATCTTTTCAATATTGGTTAGGGAACGGACCAGATTATTCACCCGAAGGAGATTGATCGTCTCGGTGTTTAACGCCAAGATCTGGTACTTGCGACGGGAAAGCTCGCTTTTGTCCGTGGGAGGCGGGGGAGGAGGCAGTTCTCCTTCGGGAGAAGCAGGCACTAAAGTCTGGGTTTCTTCGGAGTTCGTTTCCGAACGTAGAGGAGCGGAATCCAATATAAGGCAAAATAAAAGAATCAGTAGCGAACCTTTTTTGCCCGAACCGAACATCTATTTTTTCCCGACCCGTCTATAGGTTTCCGTATTCTCCTTTTTCGGATTGAAAAGTTCCAATTCCTCTTCGTCCGACTTGGCGATGACATAACGGATTTCGAAGCCCAAATTCAGGAAACGGAACACCAACTCCGGCGATTTGGATTTCGTGTTTTCTTCCTCGAGAAGGTATTCGATGTGAAACTCTTTTCCTTTGTTCGGTCCTTCCAGTTCGGGATCGGCATACAAAGCCAAACCGTTTTCCAAAACTGTTAATTTGCTCGGACCGAGAGCGGGATTCGGGTATCTGCAATTTCCTTCCGCGCCGCAGGTTTTCGTATTTTCCCAAACGCCTAGAATCCGTTCAGGCAAAGGCTTACGACAAGCTGATAAAAATAAAATCAGGGCAAAAGAGAGGATCGCTTTTTTCATCCGGACCCAGGCTATCGGTTTCGGGTCCTTTGTCGAGGGAATTTCCTACGCTACTCGGAGTAACAAGGTCATCATCCACCGTCTAGATTTGCTGGAAGTATTCGTCGATTTTCAACATTTCGAACGTTTTCATCAGATCTGGGTGGATTTCCAGAATCTTAATGTCGATTCCCTCGCTCCGGGCGTTTTTACAGAACCAAACGAGGGAACTGATCGAAATCGAATTCATAACGGGAATACGCCCTAGATTCAGAACGATTTTCTTGGGTTTCTTGGCGATCGCATCCATCAATTGGTTTCGGAAGGCATAATAATCGTTAAAAAGAGCCGTTAATTCGGGCTTAATCTCGATTACCTCGGAACCTTCTTCCATGTTTCTATTATCCCTCACACCAGCTTTTTTGAACGAAATTTTTCTGCCGAAACCTTTTTTTATCTTCGGGAAATCCCGAATTCAACCGAAATTTTTGTTGGGAGTGTCCTATGTTCGAAAAAACCCATTTCATGAAAACTCAGGATCTGCTCGAAAGAGGGATGAACGCGGCCACGTTAAAAAGAAAGGTGATTTCGGACAATATCGCGAACGCGGACGTACCCCATTTTAAGAGAAGCGAAGTGATTTTCGAATCCATGATCAAGAGAGCGATGGAATCGGAAAAAATCGAAGCATCCAAAGCGATTCCCACCAGAATCGAGGACGAAAGACATATTTCCTTCTTTACCCCCCTGGATTATCGCCAAGTGCAACCGAAGTCGAACATAGACTATCTTACGACCATGCGCGCCGATGGAAATAACGTGGATCCGGAAAAAGAAGTCGTAGATGCTTCCAATTCCCAGATGCAATACATGCTTATGGCTGACCGCTTAAACGCGAATTATAGAGATTTAAAGAACATAATGAGGCTCGCTTAATCCCGGAAATGGGACATAGCGGAATAGGAAAGGAAGCACATGGGACTTTTCACTTCGATTAATATTTCTGCAACAGGTCTCTCGGCACAGCGTCTACGAATGGACGTAATCGGAAATAATATCGCCAACTCGACGACGACTAGAAATACGAACGGAGACGGTCCCTTTCGTAGGGATAGGGTCGTTCTGACCCCTGTCAATCTCAGAACTCGTTGGAAAAGCCCCGTCTACCCGTTCGGGATTTCTCCCGGCGAGGGAAAAGGCGTGAAAGTAATGAAGATTGAAAAGGACATGTCTCCTTTGCGCATGGTATACGACCCGACCCATCCGGATTCGATCCAAATCGGCCCTAAAAAAGGGTATGTGGAAATGCCGAATGTCAATATAGTCACCGAAATGACCGACATGATTTCGGCTTCCAGATCCTACGAAGCCAACGTGCAAATGATCACAGGCTCGAAAGCGATGTTCAACAAAGCCCTCGAAATCGGAAGAGCTTAATCATTAGGAAAATACGATGCAGATAGATTTTAATTCGAAACTTTGGTACACTTACAATTCCGGATATTCGGACTCCCGATTTCCCCTGACTCCCAAAGGGGATAAGGTTTCGGTAAATGCCGCAGACGATAGACATTACAAGGACGTAAAAGAGCCTGTTTCTCCCGATTACGTTGCTGAAAGTTTTTCCGAAGCGATGAGAAACGCGTTCAAATCCGTAAACGATCTGCAGGTCGAAGCCGACGAGCTTACGCAAAAAATGGTCTACGATCCGAATAGCGTGGACGCGCACGAAGTAATGATTGCATCGGAAAAAGCGAGAGTTGCCTTGACGTTCACTAAAACATTGGCGGACGGAGTGGTCCGCGGGTATCGTGATCTTACCTCGATGAGGTAATCCCCTTTTTAAGAACCATCCCCCGTTTTAGGAACGGGGGATGTCCTGCCTTCTTCAAGGCTTGATTTTCTTGATCAGTTTTAGATCACCCTTGTTGAATACGCTGATCTGAGTCGAAGCGGACCCTTCCTCTTTTCCGGTCACGTAAATCTTATCTCCATAAAAGGTTACGTTAGAGTTAGGGCTGATTTCGTCTTCGGAAGACGCCGTTTTCTTCAGTCCTTTGTCGAAGCGGGCCAAGAAATATTTTCCGTCCTTCTCTTCGAAAGCGTACACATCTTCCCCCTTCAAAATCATGGGGGAACGCCAGAATACGGAATCCTTGGACCAAACGGCCGGTTTGAGCGTTTCCTGGTCTATCAATATGAGTTTGTGTTCCGCGGAATGGTCGGATTCGTAGCCGACCACGAGAGCCTTACCGTCCAATACTTCGAAGGTTCTTCCGCAGATCTTATTGAATTCTCCTCTGGAAATTTCGTCGTCGTTACTCGGGTCCAGTACGTGCAGTTCGTTGCTGTAATGCCCGTCGGAAAGATATTTTAAGGTCTTTAAAAATAGGATTTTTCCGCCGACCACGTTTTTATCGAATTCCTCTTTTTTCTTCTGCTCTTCCTTGGCGGTTTGCAGTTCCTGTTTGGTGTCCTTCAGTTCTTTTTGAAGTTCTTCCTTGCTCTTTTTATCGTCGGGACTATCCGTCTTTTTGGAATCTGCAGAGGAAGTCTTACCGGATTCGGTCTTGGAAGAATCGCTCACGGAAGATTTAGAATCGGACTTGGTATCCGACTTGCGGCTTTCCTCTTTTTTGGAGATCTCCTTTTCCTTCTCCTTCAGCTGCTGCTCTTCTTTTTTGGCTTGCTGCTGCTGTTGCTGGACCTGTTTTTTCTCTTCCTGCTTTTGGGTGATTTTTTGTTTGTTTTTTACAGGGTCCTTATTTAATTCCTGGAGCTCCCTTTCGATTTTCTTTTCTTTTTCGGCCGCTTGTTTCTGCTGGTTTTTGTTTTCCTCTTTCTTCTCTTCTAATTTCTTTTTTTCGTCCTGGATTTTTTCCTTTTGGAGGTCGTCCATTTTTTTCTTATCTTCCTGACCTTCCTTTTTCTTATCCAGATCCTTATTGACTTCCTTTTCGAGTTCGTCCGTGTGTACGTCCCTTCCGTCTTCGGAAAGAATATTACCTACGATCGGAATAATGATCTGAGTCTTATCGGGCCATTCATTGTACCGTCTCGCGATTCCGATCTTTTCGGGAGTCAGGTTCTTGACCACTTCGGCGCCGTATTTGCCCTTCACATAAGCCGTACCTTTTCTATGGATCGCATTGTAATAGAGTATATAAGTGGCGAGAGTATCCGAATTCTGTTCGGAGTAGCCGAAGTTCGCCTTTACGTAACCGGCCAAAATCCGTTGGATCGAATTGATGTGCCCGAATTCCGTTTCCTTACCTAAGCTAAAAATGTCCGCACCGAATTTTTTCTCCTCGGGCAGGACTCTCACTACTGTGATCCCTTCTTCGCTGGCGGGAGTCTGAGGATTCTTCTTCAGGGATTCCGCTAAATCCGCACCTGTCTTCGCATTATTTCCCCTCGTTTCCTCGTCGGCCCTAGCGGCGGAACGGTTTACGAAATTGACCCTCCCGGAAGAGCGAATCTCTCTTTCCCCCAGACGAGGACCCGTTTGGGCTAGAATTTGCCCGCAAACGAAGATAGAAGCGATCAAGAGGACGATCGGTCGAATCCGTGACATGTTTGAACTCCTTGGAAATGCAACTTTGCGATGAACGCAACGCGAGATACGAATGGCTATCCTACGCTCTTTCGGACCCCGCTGCCAAGGATTTTTCCCGGACGAGTATCCCGTTCGGTGGAAGAAAGTTGCCCCCGAACGAAGGATTTTTACCCTAGCTCCATGCGCGAGTTTCATCGGAGAATCTACAATTTCTGCGCCGGACCGGCCATGCTCCCTACGCCCGTAATGGAAAAGGCGGCCTCGGAATTCCTGAATTACCGAGCTTCCGGAATGTCCATCATGGAAGACAGCCACCGCGGCAAGTTGTTCGGAGAGGTTTTGGACGAAGCGCTTTCGCTCTTACGGGAACTACTCTCGGTTCCGGAAAATTACGAAATCGCCTTTTTTTCCGGGGGAGCCACGTTGCATTTTTCCGCGATCCCTTTGAATTTATTGAAGGAAGGAGAAAGTGCCGACTATTCGATAACCGGGATATGGGCCAAGAAGGCGATGGAAGAAGCCCTTCGCTATAACCCCGTCCAAAAGATCTACGACGGCGATTCCCACCATTATACGGAAATTCCCCGATTGACCGATGCCAACATAAACGAAACAGCGTCTTACGTTTATATCACTTCCAACAATACTCTGCTCGGATCCAGGTATCCGGTCATACCGGAATTGACGAAGGCTCCGTTAGTCGCCGACATGACTTCGGAAATTCTTTCCCGTAAAATAGACATATCTCGTTTCGGAATCATTTTTGCCGGAGCCCAAAAGAACATCGGACCGTCCGGACTCAGCGTTTTAATCATCAGAAAGGATCTCATCGGTCGTTCCGGCCGCGCAATCCCGCTTTTGATGGACTACGGCCTGACGATCAAAAACAAATCCATGTACAATACTCCGCCTACTTACTCTATATATATGGCAAAGCTGGTCTTCGAATGGCTCAAACAAAAGGGGGGCGTCGAGGCGATCGAAAGAGAAAACGAGGAAAAGGCGAAGTTACTCTACGATTATCTGGATTCCTCCTCTCTATACGGCGCTCCCGTCAAGAAGCCATATCGATCCACGATGAATGCAGTGTTTACGTTAAAAGATAAATCCTTGGAAGCGAAGTTCGTGGAAAGGGCGGAAGAACGAGGACTGCATGGGCTGGAAGGACATCGTCTAGTAGGCGGACTGCGAGCTTCCATCTACAATTCCATGCCGAAGGAAGGAATCGCGGCCCTGATCGAATTCATGAAAGATTTCGAAGCCTCCGCTTAAAAAGAATGAACCGCTTGGAACTTATCGGCCTCTTCCTGGTGGCCGGAATCTTTTCGGGGGAAATCCAATCCGCACCCCTGTACTTCCGCACCGCGACGAGAGCCTCCGTCTGTTTTTCCGCCGGAAATGTTCCGAAAGAGATCAAGGATTTTTACAATTCCAAGCTCCCTACTGAGGAAAAAGCGCGGTGGGTGGAACGAATTTCCGTTTCGGAAGCCAAGTCGCTCTACCAAAGCTTGGAATGCGTGCATCGTCTAAGACTTTCCAAGGAAGAAAAGATTCTTCTCTTGTCGGACTACGGACGTTACCGGGAAACCAGGGAGCTACTGTATTCGTTCTACGAAAACCACCTTCTCTCGGAAGAAAAAACGATCCGTTTTTCCGCGACGGAGGAAAAAGAGGTCCGTACGTTTCTACAATCCAAAAGGGAACTTTTAAACCGTCTGTTCGACGCGGAAGCGCTTTCTCTTTCGGAAGAACCCTTACCTCTGGAATCCTTTACGAATCTCTATCTAGCTTTGTTATTGCAACATTGGGAATTCTTCCAGACCGCTCCCGAATTTCTGAAAGAAAGCGTCGGCGATTAAAATCCTCCTTTTCAAGGAATTTGCTTGAATCCGTAAATTCCCGCCCGTACGTTAACGTCAGGACATGAAAAAAATAGGCATCGCCTCCGACCACGGGGGATTCGAGTTAAAAGAATATCTTAGACACGAATTGGCAAATTCGGTGGACATCCTCGACTACGGAACTAGGGACGAATCTTCCGTAGATTATCCGCTCGTCATAGGCGAAGCCTGCAAGAAAGTACTTTCTGGCGAAGTGGAAGGACTGATCGCCCTTTGTGGGACAGGGATCGGAGCTTCGATCGCGGCAAATAGATTCAAAGGAATCCGGGCGGCGCTCTGTCACGACGAATTCACGGCGGAAATGTCAAGACGCCATAATAACGCCAACGTCCTCGTTCTGGGCGGACGTGTTCTAGGAAAAGATCTAGCCGCCCGTATCGCGCAAAAATGGCTAACCACAACTTTCGAAGCGGGACGTCACGAGAGACGCGTGGGTCAATTGGATTCGATCAGCTAAATAGCGATTGCCGATCGGGATGACTAGGATGAGGAAATTCGGTACTTCCTTCGGTAAAATCTCCCTATCTTTTTTTCTGCTGCTCCTAAATATCACGCCGCTTTTTCCGGAAAAGGCGTCTTTCGTCCTAAATTCGTTTCACACGAAAGATCTAAGGCTGAAAAAATCCGACAACGGTACTCTGATCATGGACCTGGCCCCTAGAGATAGAAAACAGGGGGCCGATCTCTTTTTCGATTTCGAAGAAGAACAGGCAGGGGAACTACAGGATAAAACCGGCGGATACCGCGTCCTCTCCTCCTCCTACATGGTGGACGAGTCCCAGTCTCACACGGGAAAAAGATCCGCCAGATTTGCCGGAAAAAGATCCGGAATCAAAATCTCCGGTAAAACGAAAGGAATCCTGACCTCTTCCGATCTAAAAGAGGAATATTATATATCCCTATTCCTTTTACCGGGAACTTTGGATAAGGAAGCCACTCTCTTAAACAAAGGATTGTACACTCGCGGAAAACGTTTCGGCTGGGATCTAAAAATAAAGGATGAGATTCCCGTATTAGAGTTTTATAATTTTTTTGAAAAAGAGAATAAAACCTTTTCCTCCCTTAAAATCGTAGGAAGGGAAAGAATTTCCAGATCGAAATGGAATCACCTTGTAATCCATTTTCGCCCGATGCAAAGGGAGATCGTATTTTACGTGAACGGAAAGGAAAACGATAGAGCGACCCTTCCGCGCCGAGAGTCGATCGTCCGCATCGGATTTCATCCGGAAGATACCACTCCGTTCGTTTTGGGAGAGAATTTTTACGGCTGGTTAGACGATTTTCTGACGGCCAAGGGAGCGCCGGACTTGGAGGAACTTTCCACTCCCTATAGCGGACAAACCTACGACCAATCCTCTTTTACTGCGGGAGCCAAATTCGGAACCGCAGTCTCCCCCGTATATAAAACGAAGTATACGAATTCGGTGCCGGAAGGTCTGACCTTGAAAGCAAAGATACCGAAATCCTCCTTTTTGGAATTGTATTTTCGATTTTCTCCTCGCCCCTTTCCTCGATCCGGGGAAGACGGACCGAATTGGAAGTCCGTAGATCTCAGAAAACTCGAAGATTATTTGCAGGAAGATCTTTCCTCGGACGAAGAAACGGAAACACCGCCTGCGCAGAGGAAGTTCCAGACGTATAAGATCCCGTTGGATAAGAATCTTCCTCGTTTCAAGTATTTTCAAGCGAAGCTGAAATTCAAGTCGGACGCTTCCGGAAATACGGGTCCCGAACTGGAAAGTTTATCTTTTTCGTATAACGAGAACCTCCCTCCAGTCAAGCCTATGGGTTTGCAGGTTGTGTACATGGACGACGCCTATCCTGACACGGGAAGTCCCCGCGTATGTCTTAGTTGGACTCCGAATCCTGAAAAGGAAGTCCGGGGAAAAGCCGGCGGATACGTGATTCATTATGGAGTCGGCCCGAACAGAATGGTCGGAATTCTAAAAGGCACTCGTACGGATCTGGAAAAAGGCAAAATGCCCGTCCTGTCCATCTCAGATCGGGAAAAACATCCGATGAGCGAATATCTGGACCCCGTCCGAGGAGAGGACCCGTCCTGTCCGAACAAACAGAAGACGGGCGGGCAAAAACTTTGCCAGTGCATCGACAATCGATTGATCAGCTTGAACGCGGAAAAACCGGAAGAAGACAAACATAAACTCTCGAAGGGAAAAAAGAAAAAACCGATTTCGGATCCTTATGACAAAAAACTTCTGTTTTTACAAAAAGGACTTACCTTCTATTTTAAGATTGCCGCTTACAATTCGCTCTACGATCCGGCGGACGGTGCGGACCAGATCAGTCCGTTAAGCGACCCCGTCGAGGTCTATTTCCTCAGCGAGTAGAACTTTCATCAAAGTCTGTTTTCTGTACCGGGAATCCAGAGATAAAATTCCGTCTAGGTCGGAAAGGGATGCGGAAGCCACGTCCAACCACTCCTCCCAGTTCAAGTCCGCCGAGGCGGACAGTTTTAATGCAAGGGAGATTTCCTCCTTTTTGACCGGAAGGATTTCGGCGAAAAAATTTTTGGACTGCGCCCAAAGAATTTCCCTTCGCGAAAAGTCGCGTTCCATGGAAAGAATCGCTTGGACGGACGCTAAAGAAACGCAAAACAACGCGTTTTTTTTAGTAAGCGCTTCAAGCGCATTTTGGATCTCTTTCTTAGCTTTTGATTCGCCTAAAAGCAAGGTATAAAAGGAATTTTTAGCGAGAAGTAACTTCAAATCTCGGTTCCGGAATAGATCTGGGCCAGTTCTTTTAACGCTTCCAATCGACGATATGTGTCGGAGCGGAAAATTTCGTTTCGAAAGCAGGTCCTAAGCAATTCGGAAGCGGACATTTCTCTTTCGCTCGCCTCTCTCCTCAATAGTTCGAATTCTTCCTCGGTCAGGAGCATTTGGAATCGGCGTTCTACGCGTGCCATCACTCCTCTTCTTTCAGCTCCTTTTCGTTTTTCAAGTACGTTCCGAAATAAATACGAGAATCTTTAAGTTGTCCCAAACTTTCGTAGATCGCCCCTATATTATAATTCGCTTGGTTTAAACGAAAATCGTATTTGAAGGATTTGCGGAAAATCTGAATGGCCCTGTCCTCCCGCCCGGCATACCACTCCGCCAACGCCCACAAAAAAAACCATTTTCCTAGATCCGGATCCCGCGGAGAGATTTTAGAAAGACGGTCGAGAGACTCTTCGAAGATGCCGGCCGATCTTAGATAGTTGTCCCGGATCCGCTTCGTTTTTTCCATTCTGGAAAAAACGTCTTCGTCGTACTTAGGCAATTCTAGATCGGACCTCCAAAGTAATGCCCTGGCCAAATACAATCTGAACATCAATTCGGCCGGATTCTTTCTAACATATTCCTCCAAAAAAGGGAGACTCTGAGCTTCCTGTCCGCTTTGATGCAGGATCAAAATCTTCTGTTTTGCGTTCTTATTCCATTCTCTGCGGTTTTCCTCCTGGGAAACCAAAGGACCAGAAACGAAGACGATGGCAAAGGCGGCAAAAAAAATTTTGAGCATGGGAATCCCGATCCCGACCGGATCAAATGTACGTGTAAAGATTCTTACCGCCTTCGGGATAAGGCATAGGTACGATTTCCCAGCTCTCGCCTGTCTGTTCCAAAATTTCGGAAAGACTTTCTTTCATTTCCTCCCGAGAAAGAACGAATATCTCGCTCGGGGATACCCCGAACGCATAGTCCTCGGCTCCTAGCAAAGGTTGTACTCGTTCCAGAACCGTCTTTCTCCATTTTTCGGCGGAATCATAATCCCTTTGTCCTTTCAATCGAATCTTAAACAGATTGCATCGACTTCTTTCGCCGTGAGTCGCCCAGCGAAGTAATAGGAACTGAATCTGAACAAGGTCTCGTTTGTCCTGGATCGCGTGGGAGGCATGCTCTATCTCGAGTTGCAGAAATGCTTCCTCCACGGGATCGATGGATCGTTCCACGGATTCCAGGATTCGGTCGGCAAAATCGGAATTCGGAGGATCGGGAAACAACAGAAAAAATCGAAAATCCAAACCGGACTTGAACAAAGGAAAAGACACGATCCGAATCACTCCGTCCAAATCCGCAGGATCGAATTTTTTCCGGAAGAAATGATCGTTTCTACGTTCCTCCGTAACGTCTATAATAGAAACCTGATTGTTCTCTTCCCCCAAAAACTGATCCCCGTACAGGAATATCATATTTTGCCTCGTGTACGGTTGCATTCCCGACGTGACCACGGGAAGATATGCTCCCTTTCTCCTGTCATAGAAATGGATGGTGAAGGATTTCAGATGATACGACGAAAAGATCGTCAGATAATACTTCAAAAGCGAAGAGGAAGAGGAATCCAAACCTTGGTGAATTTCGTCTAGAACCTCCAGGACTTTTCTCTTTTCCCGGATCGGTTGTTCGTCCAACCAAGTACGGAAACGTTCCGAAAGGGCAATTTCCTCGTTCGGATCCGTCTTGCGTATTCCCCACCAAGCTCTGGCCCAAAGAAAAAATCTGGATTTATGTTGGAGAGCGATCCCCCTGGCGGCCTTCAATCCGATCTCTGCGAGTCCGCTCACTCGCAGGGCTTTCGCGAGGAGTCCGCTATCTTTCGGTTTCTCCTCCGTCGCCGGAATTTCCTCCACGCTTCCGGATCGAACCTTATCCACGAGCCTTGCCAATTCGTCCGTAAAAATGGAGTCCCTTTTCCTTTGGATCGTTTCCACGAAATCCGTCGAAGGTTCCGCTACGGAAACCAATTCGGGTATCGGATACGCTGCCGATCCCGCGACTCGGTGTTTCGGTTCTCGTAAAAATTTCGGAGTCAGAAAGGAATCCTTTGGAAGATCGAAAGGCAAAACATAGAACGTATCGCCGGATAAATTCACCGTTTCGTATACCGGAGGGGAAGGCGACGGAATTTCCGCCGGTGCCGAAGATCGGGCCGATTCGATCTTCTTCAGAGTTTCCTCCGCGATTCTCTCCGATAACAATTTCGTCAGCCGAGCGATATCCGAATTTTTATGCAGGGATCTAGTCGATCTTCTTCTTAGGAAAAATATCGCAAGATCCAGAGTCAGCAAAGCCGCGAATAATAGAGGAAAAAACATTAAAAGTTTGGAATTTACTTCCGGAACGAGAAGAAAAAAACCCTGTATAAACGCGGATTGGTTTTCGGGAAAAGATAAATAATAAGCCCTGTATTCGGTTTCCCCTATGGTAACTGCCTGGAAATCATTGCCGTTCTCCTTTAAAGAGAGAAGTAAGTCCTCCGAAATTCGAATCGGGTCGGCTCCCCTTTTCCGAGAGCCCCATTCTTTAAAAGATCCGATTTTCAGTTCCGGAAAAAAATATTCGCTCCGACCTTCTACGTCGAAATAGAATTTATCCTTGTCCAAGACGGCCAAAACCGCGAGTTGCTTATCATAAATCGGAACAAAGAATACCGGCTCCCCCTCCAGATTCAAAAGTCGGCTCGTCTTTCCTTCCCAAGCTTGGATCAATAGCTGCTTTATCGCGAGAGTTTCGAACTCGGGAGCAGAGCCCGTCTTGTCCAAAGAATCCCATATGGCGAATTTTCGTACGGGCACCGGTAGATTTTGCGTATCCAATAGGCTCGGATCGCCAATCCGTATTTCACGTTCCAAGTTTACAAGATTTTTGTTAAACGACGTGAACGCCGTCTTGAGCTTAGATCGGTAATAAACGCCGTCGGGGAAATAAGGCTCAACCCAAAAGACGAGCACCGAAAACAGACAGGCAAAAGCGAGAAGTACGCGTAATTTTGATCCGATCATCGATTTTCACCCCGAATTTTAGACAAGATGTCCGCAAGATTCAATTTCAGCCTCAATCGACTCTCCCTCTCCGTAAATCTGGCCTCGTTCTTTAAAGAGCCGTAAAGGCTTCCCCCCAACAAACCTCCGAGCAAAGCCAAAAAGGAAGCGCCTAGAGCACCTAAAATAGATAACAACTGCTGTGGCCGAGGCGGCTGCGGAGAATTCAAAAATAATTCGATGGACCCCTTTCTAAATCTTTGCCAAGTCACTCCTTCAGAGAAGGTTTTTCTCTCGGAAGATTTCAAAACGGAGGAATAAATCTCGGAGCCTGCAGATTCATCGTCGACAAAAGAATTCAAACGGGCGTCTTTACCGGGCAATACGGAAGCGGTGGGAGCCAGGTTCGTTTCCAGAAGATCGAATTGTTGTCCTTTTCTTTGGAAGGCTATGTACAAAAATCCGTCGTAGGCAAAACTAGGAAGATACGATCTGCGGGTCGCCTTGGATTCGGCAACGATGCGATCTGCGTCTTCCTTAGACATTTGGAAATAGAAAAGGCCGTCGGAAGTCCGGTAGAGAAGATCCCCTTGTCCATCTACAGCCCACTCGCCGGGGCGAATCTCCAATCCTCCCAATCTTAAATCGACCTGAAAAATCGGCTTCACAGTGTCGGAAGAATAGGCAAGCCGAAAGGAAGATTCGTAAATTCGTACGAAGTCCAAATGATTCGACAAAAGTAACTCTCTACCTATGTCCCCGACGCGATTTTCCGTATTCGAATACGGATATTTCCGAATGATATATTCGATTCTTAGCCCGAAATCGTAATATGTATCCGTAAATCGATTTAGGAGTTCTTCCGCAAACTTCTCTTTTTTTACGAGGTAGGCTCGATTCAGAATCTGGACGGGAGAAAAGAAAAGGGATTCCTTCCAAGCGGCGGGAAAAAAAGGAATGGAAAGAAGAATAGGACATAGCAAGATCAGGGAAAGGATCCGAATCCGCCTGCTTCGAAAACGAGGGTTCACTATTTTAGTATCGGCCAATCCGTCCGATCCGATCAGTCTAATTGTCGGGATCTTCGAATTCGTCGCTAGGCATACATAAGATGATTTTTTACGTTTTTATCGATGGGATCGGATTCGGGGAAAACGACCCGGAAAAAAACCCTTTTTCCAGATATGCAAAGGGGATTTTTCTCCCCCTAGGAGGAAAAAACCTCCCGCCAGATTCCCCACCTCGCTTAAGAGAATTGGTCTACTTGAGGACAGACGCGTCTATGGGAATCAAGGGACTCCCGCAAAGCGCCACAGGCCAAACTTCTCTCTGGACGGGAATCAACGCATGTCGCGTCTTAAACCGGCACATGAGCGGTTTTCCCACCTTCACACTGAAACGCATCATCGCCAAATATTCCATCGTGAAAATTCTGGAAGAGCGTGGCTTTAAGGCCGACCTACTGAACTGCTATACCCCCGGATTTACGGAGCACGTAAAGAAAAACCCGCGTCAAGTTTCGGCTTCCACTTTGATCCAATTGGCCGGAAATAAATCCCTGAAAGGAATGGACGATTTACGAGCCGGAAAAGGGTTATATATGGATATCAGCAGAGATTTCCTTCGAAAATTCGGCCGCGATTATATAGACAAAGAGGATCCGATCCTGGAAAAACAGGATCCATACAAAACGGGAAAGGAGATCGTACCGGCAGTAAGAGCGGATCATACATTGTGCATATACGAATATTTTTTAACCGATAAAGTCGGACATAAAATGAGTTGGACCGGTGCGGAACGTTGCATCGAGGATTTGGAAGAATTCCTTTTAGGCGTGTTAGAGGCCATGGATCCGGAGGAGGACCAACTCATCTTAACCTCGGATCACGGTAATCTGGAAGATTTAAGCGTCGACGTTCATACTTTAAATTCGGTTCCGACGATCCTGTACGGTAGATACACGGAGCAAATGAAGGATAAGATCCTGCAATTAAAAGATATTCCCCATGCGATCTACGATTGTCTGGGTATAGAATTGGCGATGTCCGAAGAGGAATTCATCAAAGTTTCCGGGGAATCCGAAATGGCGGATTCCAAAACTTCTATCTAGTATTTCCAGTCGTCGTCCGTGGAATCATCTTGCGCGGGCTTCGCTTTTGCGGAACTTCCGTCCCTGTAATTCAAATCGTCCTCGATCTGATCCAGAGCCTCTTTCTTCCATGCTGCGGCTTTCCTACCGAGTGCATTGTCATGATTCCTGTCGTTCGCTTCCTGGAATATGGACGCAGCCTTTTCGTAATTTCCTCGTCTAAAATAAATGGTCCCTTTCCGGAATAAAGCGGTCTGGTCCATAGTGGAATCGGAGTTTTCCAAAATCTTATTCAAATATTGTAATGCGGAATCCGATTTGCCTAGTGAATCGTAACTCTCCGCGATAAAATACCAAGCCTGTTCCCTGGCTTTTTCGCTGACCCCTAGATCAAGAGCTTTTTTCAGAGCATCGATCGCTCCGTAATATTGTTTACGGAAATAAAGTTGCCTTCCTTTCTCCAGCAATCCCGTCCTGAATTCGGAATCCACGGAACTCTTATCTTTGTCGAAGTAAGCATCAGCTTGTACGTAATCTTCGTAGACGTCGTATGCGGACCAGTCCCGGCCCATTTTCCGTAGAGATTTTCCCCAGCGAACCCGAGCCTTTACGTTTTCCGGATCCTCTTGTAACGCGAGAACGTAATTCTTTCTGGAGAGTTCATAGTTTCCTTTCTTCATATAATAATCGGCGATAGCGGAAAGAGCGTTGGAGCGCAGTTTATTATCTCCGGAAATCCGTAATACTTCCTCCAAATGCCCCTTTCCTTCCTCGTCCCGATTCAATTTCAACAACAGATTGCCGAGCCCGTAGGCGACTTTCGCTCTCTCCTCACGGGAAAGATCATCCTTCTGATTCAACTCTCGATATATACCTAGGGCCAACATTTTATCGTTCGTTTTTTCTAATGCTCTGCCTAGATCGTATTTTATACGGAAAACGAATTGGGTCGGAAGTTCTTTAGCGGAAAGTTCGGAGAAAATATCCAAAGCTTTTTCGGTGGATTTAGCGTTGGAATGTTTAAGATACTCCTCGCCTTCCCGTATCTTTTCGAGAACGCTTCTGTTTCCGCCGTCGTTCTCCTGAATCAATGCGGTATAAATACCGGTCAGTAAACCGGCGCATATGAATAAGAATCCGGTTACTAATATGATGGAACGGTTCAATGCCTTCCTCCGCCGATCTTTGCGAGACAATGCTTGGTCCAAAACTCGGTCCGATCCGGGTTATAGGATTTCACTTCTTTTTGAACGAAATATTGCAGTGCCCTTCTGTATTCTCCGCTATTATAATAAGACAGGCCGACAAAAAATTTCGCCTTTCCGCGGAGATCTGGGTTCTCGACTTGTTCATATGCAGCCAACTGTCGAATCGCTTCCGAAAAATCCTTTTTCCAATACGTCGCTTTTAGGATCCGATTCAATTCCTCATCCGACAAAGAATTTCCTGCCAGAGAATTTTTATTTCCGTTGTCGGATGTCGGTTCCTTATTGGCTTCCTGTTCGGCCGTTTGTCCTTCTCCCGAGCCTGCGACTGCTACATAAGAACTATCTTGCGAAAGGGTAAAATCTTCCTTGTCTCCGCGTTTGACCGTGACACCGAAATATACGGTACTTTTGGAGGGTTTCATCCGGACCATTACGCTCGTTTCCGGATGGGAAACCTCCCCTAATTTTCTGACGTTTCCGCCCAAAAAGGTGGCGAGACCACCTGACAAAGGTTTGGCGGCTTGATAAACGGAATAGATCGTATTTTCATCCGGATTCTCCGGAGCCTTCCAATCCAATCGGAATCCACCGTCTACGGTAGCCGCATTCAAATCTTTCACGTGCATTTCGTCGAAAGAATAGTCCGGTCGAGTGACGGAATCATCCTGCCCCGGAGGCTTTCTTTTGTCCTGATCATAAACGTAAAATTGACGGACAAAAGATTGGTTCTGTATCAGCGGAATGACTTCTTTCAATCCCTGCTTAACGGAAACTCCGTAATATAAAGTCTGGGACTTATGGAGATCCTGATCTAAAAAGGTGTTTTCGGGATGGGAGACTTCGGCTAACTTTTCCGCCTTGCGCATCAGACTTAGACTAGAAAGCGGCTCCGCAGATCGATACACCGTGTAGATGGTTTCTCCTGAAAGCCCCGCTCGGATCGGTTCCCAGGAGACTCGAAGATATTTCCCTTCCCGTTTTACCGAAATGTCCGTCACACGCGCATCGTCAGCAAGACTTTTCCTCTTATCATCCTCGGTAGGCGGATTCGAGTTGTCTTTGGTTTGTTCTATCACGATCGGAATCGTAGTAAAGTTCCTATTTGCGACGAGTTTGAGATCTTTTTTTCGGACGTGATGGGATAATACAACCGCATAATAATACGTCCCCGGTCGGAGATTATAATCGTAAATTTGATTTACGCCGTTCGCAATCCCGCTCGGAAATTTACCCAGAGAATCCGCGATATAGCATTTTTCGGGAACATCAATCACGCTAGGACTCCTAGCGACGATGATCTCGCCCGTCTCTCGGGGAGGTTCCCAGATGATCCGAACGGATTTACCGTCCTTTAGAATTTCCACGTTTATGGAACCTGCAACACCGTACATTTCGGTATCCGCACGCAAAACTTCCTGCTGTTGAGCGTCCGCTATACCGGTTAGCGCAAAAAGGCAGAATAAGAATAGAATCCGAGCGCGGGTCTTCATTTAGAAATAAGGTTCCGTATATAGGTATCGGAACCGGGAAACTGTTTTTTTACTTCGGTTTTTTTCCGAATCGACGGAAAATAAAAATATCGGCGACATATCGGTGGCCGGGAACTAGATAAGACATAATAAATACTCCGAGAACTGAATGAGCGACCTGGAATATTACTATGACCCCGAGTATCAGAATTTTCTTCTTTCAAGCAAGAGAAGAGAGATCACCCCGCCGGAACTCGTATTTAAACATTTTCCGATGAAAGACGTTGTGAACGTGGTGGATTTCGGGATGGGTTTGGGTTTCTGGACCGACCATTTATTGAAATCCATCCACAAAGAAGGTTGGGTTTGGGGCGCGGAATGCAATCAAGATTTACTGGACGAGGTGCTGCATAGAAAAAACCAGGAGGATATCAAAAGATTCACGCCATTTTACATGGAGAAGGCGGATCGTCCTCTTCTTCCTGAATGGATTCCGGTTCCGGAAGTTGTATTTGCCTCTTTGGTCCTGTCCACATTTCCGGATCCCGGCCAAGCGATGGACGGATTGATCCGATCCATGAAGAAAGGCGGCAAACTGATCGTGCTCGACTGGGTAAAAAACGAATTTCCTCTAGGTCCGAAAATCAACGATAAAATCTCTTTGGACAAAATGAGATTTTTGGCGGAACAGTATCGTCTGGAAGTCGTTAAGACGGTTCGGATCGGCGAGAACGTATACGGTTTGGAAATCCAAGCTGGCGCCGATTTCGAGTACGGCTATTACGATCTCAAAGAGGAAGAAACCTATTCTGAAGAGCTGATCCGCTCTTAAAGATCCTTTTTTAGCCCCGCGAATTCCGGCGCTTTTAGCCGACCGCGGCTAAAATTTGCCCGGATATTTTTCCCTCTTTTTCAGGGTCGGGAAGGTATTCACCGATTTGTACGGTCAAGAATTGCCCCGGACTGAGTGCACGCAATTCTCTCTCGGGCAAGATTACTTTTAAATAATTGTCCGTGACAGCCACGCCGTCCTTTTCGAGGATCGCCTCTCTTCTGTTCCCGGATTGTGAACGCGCATAGTCCGAATGCAAACTCCGGGATAGTTTCATCAACTCGTGAACCCTTTCCTTCTTTTGCTCCTTGGAAACGGTCTCGGGAAATTCCTCCGCTGCCGTATTGCGTCTAACGGAGAAAGGGAAGGCATGAATTTTAGCGAAACCTAATTCAGAAAGAAGGTTCTTAGAATCTTCGAAATCCGATTCCGATTCTCCGGGAAAGCCCACGATTACGTCCGTTCCTAAAAAGAGATCCGGTACTTTCGATTTTGCCAATTCTATCCGTTTGCGGAACGTCGTCGGATTATAACTTCTCTTCATTCTTCTCAGAATTTCCCGGCTGCCGCTTTGCAAAGGTACGTGTAGGAAAGAGCAGAATCTAGGATGCGTCAAAAATTCCACCAACTCGGTTCCTACATCGGGAGGTTCTATGGAAGAAAGGCGAAGACGGGAATATTCCAGCTTATTCAGAATCCCTTCGAGCAATTTCGGAAACGCTTTTTTTCCTTCGCTATCCCTGTACCAGCCTAGGTTTACTCCCGTAAGCATGATTTCGCCTACGCCGCTATCCTGTAAAAAGGAAACCTGGTCGATCACATCCTTCCAATCTCGACTCACCCCTTTTCCCCTCGCTTGAGGAATTTTGCAGTAGGAACATTTTCTATCGCAGCCATCCTGAATTTTCAGATAGGCTCTCGTATGCCCATTCGGAAGGACGTCGGAATAGGAAAAGCGATCCGCAATCGTATCGGATTCGAAGGAGATCCCCCCTTCTTTTTCCAAGATCATGGAAGGAAGAAGGGATTTTTCCCCGTTTCCCACCACCCCTGCTATTCCCGGAATCGCTTCCAAGGACATACGGTCCGTCTCCGCATAGCAGCCGGTCACCCATACGCGAGCTCCTGGATATCTTTTTACCGCATTTCGGATCACGTTTCTGTTTCTGGAATCCGCCTTGTTAGTGACAGTGCAGGTATTGACAACTACGACGTCAGGAATCTCGCTTTCTTGGGCAACTCTGTATCCGTGTTTGTTTAAGGCGGAAAACAATCCGTCGGATTCGAAAAAATTCAGGCGACAACCTAAAGTGTGGAAAAGGACTTTTTTATCATCCTTGGGTAAGGGCATGGATTCTGGCCTCGATTCTCTGGAGGTTTCCTTTGAATTTTTCGTCTTCCGGTTTTATTTTGAGAGCGGCATCGATCTGCTCTCTCGCACTTTTAAACTGGTCCAACGCCTTCTTCACGTTTCCCCGTTTGGCTTCCTGGTTGCCTCCCTTTTCATAGACCAAGGCCAGGTTGTTCAAAACATTTGCGTTGTTCGGGACGAGAGACTGCGCCCATTTCAGGCTGACTTCCGCTTTTTCGGCGCTCCCTAAATAATAATAAACTTGGGCTTCCAAAACCAAAGGCCGGTAATCGTTGGAATCCTCGGCCTTTAATTTTTCGATAACATACAGTGCGTCTCTCGCCTTTCCGTTGTACAGTAATGCGGTTGCATATAAGAGACGTACTTCCCGATTCTTGGGATCCGTTTCGTAGGATTTAGTGATGATCTCCAGAGCGTCGTCGTTTCTACCGACTTGCAAAAGGTATCTGGTAAAATCCGCACTCACGACAGGATCTCCGGGCTTCAATTTTAAAGCCTCGGACCAATGGGTTCCCGCGGATTTCATTCTTCCGGCTTTATAATGACAGAAGGCAGCAAGATAATGCGTTTCATAACTGCGTTTTCCCTGTTCGTGCAGAGTCCGTATGATCTCCAGGGCCTTTTCAGTGTTTCCTTTCTGAAACTCGGCCAAAGCAGTTCGATAATCCGGCTGCTCCTGTGCAATCGCGTTTCCGCCGAAAAAATTCAGCAACAAGGCGCATAAAAGGACGGTGATTCTTTTTTGTTTAACCATCTCTATCTCTCTTTCTTCCGAACCGGAATCTATCCTTAGGTGGGAACTCCCGTAGACTTGGCGTTTAAACAGTCGATCAGCGAATGAAAAGGTTCCACCGGATCGATGAAAACGATAATACTCGGGTATCTGGTGATCAGAAAATGCTCGATCCTTTCCTCGGAAGCGATCTCGATTTCTCCGCTTTCCAAAACCGGCAGGCCATCCGAGTTCCGATATAACTCGTATTCTTCGTTATCGAGAAAATCGGTCAGGAGCATATAACCGGATCCATAATAGACCCCGCCCTGAAAGTAGTATTTGTAAAGTACTCGTACCTCGGGAAGAAATAAATCCGGCTGAAAAACGCAGAGGGAAATTTTTTCGATTCCGGCTACCGTTCTGATCTTGCGAAGATGAAACCAAACCTTACGAACCAAGAGATAGGAAATCACGAAGATGACTGGGATCAGGTACGGCATAAGTTTCCCTCTGTCCTTATAGTCCTTCCCCGTCAATACGGCCGTTCTTTCAGAACGACCGTACCGATTTGCCAGTTTAAACTAAGGCAGGTTCTTCCGATCTTTCGGGGTTACTCGGAGAACTTCCCCCGCCCGGACCTTGGTCCGACGGTTTGTAGTCGGTCCAAAGTTCCTCCACGAAGTCCAATTTTCCGTCTTTGAACGAAACCGCGATCTTGGTCGGTTCCTTGTACGAACCTTTCAGAGTTTGGACGGCCATATAGTCTTCCAAATCTCTTTGGAAGACGCGACGCAAAGGACGAGCTCCGAATTTCTCATCGTATCCAACGTCCATAAAATGGTCTTTGGCTTCCTGGCTAAGGTCGATCTTGATCTTCTTATCCAGCAGGCGCTTATTCGTATCCCGAACCATGATATCGATGATTTTCATGATATCTTCTTTCTTGAGCGGTCTGAAATAAACCACTTCATCCACACGGTTGAGGAACTCGGGGTTGAAATGTTTCTTAAGCTGCTCTCTGGCTTGGTCGGACTTGTATTTGTCCTCCTCGCCGGAACGATCTTCGAATCCGAGCCTTACGCTGCTGGAAATCTCCTTCGCCCCGATGTTGGAAGTCATGATGATGATCGTATCCCTGAAATTCACCTTTCTTCCTTTGGTGTCGGTAAGGTTTCCCTCCTCCATCACCTGCAGAAGGATGTTGAAAATATCATGATGAGCTTTTTCAATCTCATCCAAAAGAATGATCGAATACGGTTTTTTGCGCACGAACTCGGTCAACTGACCGCCGTCATCATAGCCTACGTATCCCGGAGGCGCACCGATCAAGCGGCTGACCGCATGAGGTTCCATGTATTCCGACATGTCCACGCGAAGCATCGCGTCTTGGTCCCCGAACAGGAACTCCGCCAAAGCTTTCGCCAACTCGGTTTTTCCCACGCCCGTCGGACCTAGAAAGATGAAGGATCCTGTCGGACGTCTTTCCGCCTTGAATCCCGTACGAGCTCGCCGGACTGCTTTGGCGATCTTTTCGATCGCGTCTTCCTGCCC
Source organism: Leptospira fletcheri (assembly GCF_004769195.1). NCBI lineage: Bacteria > Pseudomonadati > Spirochaetota > Leptospiria > Leptospirales > Leptospiraceae > Leptospira > Leptospira fletcheri. The sequence goes on along the minus strand of NZ_RQET01000004.1, from coordinate 656,946 downwards.
TACGACTCTAAGTTTTAACTCGTCCTCAAGGCGCAATAGCCTTTCGGATTCGCTCTCTTCCATTCTTTGGAGAGGAATGCCGGTCCATTGGGAAACGACGGAAAGAATATCGTCTTCGTCGATGGAGACCGCAAAGTCGTCCATCTTCTCTTGCCAAGCACGGATCTTTTCCTCTAACAGCTGTTTCTTACGGTTCACTTCGTCCCGTACACCGGCTGCCTTTTCATATTCCTGGGCTCGTACTAGATCCTCTTTCTTTTGGGAAAGGGATTTGATCTCTTCTTCCAAGTCCTTGATCGCCTGGGGTCTAGCGCAATTCGCGAGACGAGCTTTTGCACCTGCTTCGTCGATGATATCGATCGCCTTATCGGGAAGATACCGGTCGTTGATATAACGATGCGACAGTTTTACGGACTGCTCCAATGCACGATCCGAATAGCGAACCTTATGATGTGCCTCATAGGCTTTCTTCAGTCCGGTCAGAATCAGAATCGCGTCGTCCACGGAAGGTTCCGCTACTTTTACGACTTGGAAACGTCTTTCTAAAGCGGAATCCCGTTCGATGTATTTCCGATATTCCGTGCTAGTGGTCGCGCCGATACATTGCAGCTCTCCGCGGGCCAACGCGGGTTTCAGAATATTCGCTGCGTCCACAGCGCCTTCCGCAGCGCCTGCTCCGATCAAGGTATGCAACTCGTCTATAAAGATGATGATGTTATTGGAGGACGATATCTCCTTCATGATCTTCTTCAATCTTTCTTCGAATTCCCCGCGGTATTTCGTACCTGCGATCAAGCTGGCCAAATCCAAGGATAGAACCCGTTTTTCGAAAAGTAGATCCGGTACGTTTTTCTCCACGATCGCCAGAGCAAGACCTTCTACGATCGCGGTCTTTCCTACTCCGGACTCGCCGACCAAAACAGGATTGTTTTTGGTTTTTCTGGAAAGAATCTGGATCACCCTCTGGATCTCGTTGGATCTTCCAACCACCGGATCCAATTTTTTATCCCGAGCCAACTGGGTTAAATCCCGTGCGAACTCGTCCAAAATCGGGGTTTTGGTCTTTTCCGCACGGGGAGTTCCCGGCTGGGCCGTAGGCTGGCTGGAAACCCCGACCGTACTCGTAGGCGGAGCGCCCAATAGTCTGAGAATTTCTCCCTTAATAACGTTATAATTCACGCTGAAAGAGTAAAGCGCGCCGCCTGCTATATTGTTATTATCCCTCAATAAAGCCAAAAGGATATGTTCCGTCCCGACATAATTGTGCTTGAGACGTTTCGCTTCCTCTTTGGAAAGTTCGATGATCTTTTGGTATCTGTCCTGCCCTTGCGCCATATCCATCAAAAGAGTGGCGGAACTTTCTCTGGTTCGTCTTTCGACTTCCTTCCTGAGTTCGTTCAGGTTGATATTCAGGTTATTTAGGATCTTGATCGCTACCGAATCTTCTTCCTTGAGCAAACCTAAGAGGATATGCTCGGGACCGATAAATTCGCTGCCGAGACGTTTCGCTTCGTCTTGGGCGATCTCGTTGATTACTCGTTTGGCTCTTTTTGTAAACTCTAACATAATTGCGGCCTTCCCGGAGGGTTCTATCGATTAGACTGGTTTCGCATCAAATTTCCTACGGGAAGTACATCCCATAAGAAACATATCGGATGGATCTTTTAAAAGGGAAACCGAGTTGAAGAGGCTTTTCCCACTTCTTTTCCGAGTATTACTAGTAAGGCTAAATAGGAAACTAAATTGAAAAAGGAATTTTTTCCGTTTCGTCCGAAATTTTTTCGGAAAAAAATCAGTCTGCCTTGTCCTTCTTCCCGATAAAATCCCCAGTCCGTCGGTAGACGGAATCCTTCCAAAATCCCCGATTCCGTATACGAATCCGGAATCGCTACGGAAAATTTATCGCCTTCTCCCGAATTAGTGGGGCAGGAAGTCAAAAATCCGATCCCTTTTTTATAATCGAATCTTTCCTTGTCCCAAAATTTCTCGATAAAGGAAGAATCTAAAGTCTCCGAGAGATTAACAAGACTGTCCGTCACGTATTCCCATCGGAAATGATCCTCATCTCCCGTAAATAGAGTCCCTCCTTTCCAAGAAAACCTCGTTTCTTTTTCGGAAGGAAACCTTCTTTTTTTCTCTTCCGTTTCCGAGAGAGAAGGGACCGCATCCTCCGAAAGATCTATTTTTCCCGAAAACCAATCTAGAAAAAAACGTTCCGGCAGTTTTGTAGTCCGAACGGGGTATATGGAACCCTTCGGATTCCGAGCCACTCTGTACCTATAGGAAAAAGGTAGGGAATAAGAATCGATTTTTTTCCATCGGTCCACCTGAACGAGAGATTGGAATTCCTTCCATTCCGTATGCATCGGAAAATCAGTGGGAGGTTCCCAGATTCTTTCGGGTGTTCGAGGAATGAACCGAAGGTATTCTTCCCGAAAAAGCTCTACACAGTTAGAACAACCGACCCGTCCCTTTTTTTTCCAATCGGATGCGGAAATTCCGCAATAAACGCAGGATTCCATGACCGATTCACCGATTTTAACCCGGCTGGGAAACCGGAAGCGGGCGCAATTTTCCTTGGTAGATCTGGTTACGCCTATGGGCCAAGGCTGCAAGTTCCATGTCATGGGTTACAAGAATCAATCCGAAACCCAAGTCTTTTTGCAGATCCTGTATCAGTCCCATCAGGTTCCTGGAATTTTCCCGGTCCAGATTTCCAGTAGGCTCATCCGCCAAAATCAGGCGCTTTCCGGCCACTAAGGCGCGAGCCACTCCGACACGTGCGCTCTCTCCGCCGGACAACTGGGAAGGAAAACTTTCATAGCGATCCTTAAGTCCGACTTTGTCCAACATCCCCATTGCCTCTTCTCTCGCTTTGCCCGGAGAAGCCCCCCGGATCAATAAGGGGATGGAAACGTTTTCCAGGGCCGAAAAATCCGGAAGGAGAAGGTGGTGTTGGAAAATGAACGCGATCTTTTCGGCACGAAACGCCTCTTTTCCTTTTTCATCCAATTTTCCCAGTGAAACTCCGCAGACCTCGACTTCTCCGGAATCGAATCCGTCCATGGCGCCCAATAGATTCAATAGCGTGGATTTTCCGATTCCGGACTTGCCTTCGATGGAAAAGATCTCTCCGTCTTCCATATCCATATCCAGCCGGTCCAGGATTTTGAATTCCTTTTCCAGCACATGATAGGTTTTGACCAGATCCCGGATTTTTATCAGACTCACGTTAGTCGTTCCTTATCGTATCGACTGGATTCAAACTCGCGGCCCAACGTGCGGGAAAATATCCGGCGATCCCGGATAAAATCGTAGCAGCGGTCGTAACCATAAAGATAAACGCGATATCTATATCGACCGGAATCTTATCGAAATAGTAGATTCTTTTCGGAACCAATTCCACGGGAGTCCATTCCATTCCGAGGAGAACCGATATGTCCGGCCCGAGCATATTCATCACTTCCTCGATTCCGTTGATAATGTTTTCGAGGGAATTCGCTAAAAAGATTCCGGTGACTCCGCCGATCAAAGAAGCAAGGATTCCGACCAGCATCGCGTTTAACGTGAAGATCATCAGAATGTCCGAAGAAGGGAGTCCCAAGGCCTTCAATACGCCGATGGACTTCCGTTTTGCGCGAACCAAAGAATAGACGGAAGCGACCATCCCGAGTGCGGCGAGAAGGATAAACAGAAATACGATGATCGAAATGATCGTTTTTTCCAATCTCAACGCCGCCAAAAAATTCTCTTGTTCCTCCGCGATCGTTCTTACCGACAAAGAAGAGGCGACTTCGACCTCCCGCTCAAAATCGGGTTCGGAAAACAGTCGGAGTAACTTTCGTTTGCAGTATCCGAGGTCATCCAAGGTTTTTACTTTTACCGTAATCTGGTTCACGGAATTGCGCAGCTTAAAGAATTTCTGCGCGGTCGGAAGCGACATATAAACGTAGCGGGAATCGAACTGGTAGTTTCCTGTCTTGAAGAAACCGGAAACACGGAAATTCTCGACGCTCACTTCTACTCCCTTTCCCAGAGAGAATCGTCCGCCGGGAACGGCGAGGGTAAGTTGTCTGCCGAGGGAAAAATTGTACAGCCCTTCCATTTCCTTTCCGATGACGATATAATTTTCCTTATCTATCTTGGCCAATTCGTCCCGATTATAATGGACCACCCTCGGAAAATTAGGCAGTCGGGTATGCAAAAGATCCTCAACGTTGGAAACGGGAACGGCACGAATGATCACAGGATAAAAAGTATTGTAATTTTGGATCAAACCGTGGCTTTGTATGCCTCCTTCCACCGAAATGATTCTTTGTTTCAATTCCGGAGTTTTTTGGATCCAAGCAATCACTTTGTCGTAATCCGAGATTTCTCCGGCCCCGGAATTACTTTCGATCGTAATATGGGATCCGCCCTGCCATAGGGATTCCTTTACCTGTCTCTGGAATCCGTTGAAAATCGAGAGTACTACGATTAACAACGAGACTCCGACGGCCATGACTACGAAAGAGATTCTGGATTTCAGAGACAATAATCCGGCCGCTCTGGAGCCTCGAATGTATCGAGAGGTAAGTAAAAGTGCAAGCGGGGTTCGTGAGAAAAGAAAATTCATTTTAAAGAGAGTAAAATTACCGATGTCGATGGAATTGCTTAGTTTGACAATTCTACGATTTCGAAGCAGGATGTCAAAATAAAGTCGACTCCCTCTCGGTAATCGGAAAGAGTTCGATTTCATTCGAAAGGTTTATGGCTTCCAACCAAGTTTATTCTTTCCTCTTTCAATCCCGGGATAGCGCGTCCTCGTTATACGTACTCTTTGGCGGGATTGTGGATCCGGTTACCTCACATATAGAGCAATTGGATGTTGTCGCCGTCGGAAACGGAGAGCTGATCAATATCCAGTTGTCCGGGGCCACTTTCAAGGACGTTTCGAATATCTGCCAAAAAATCAAATATGAAGGTCGCCAGCTCAAAAATTTAACCAATAAGCTGAGCGAACTTTTCCAAAATTCCGGACAATCGGACGATTTCATGGAGCAATTGCTTCATTACATCAATAAGAAAGAAGACGAGAAAATCCGATATTTGATTACCCAAGTGGAGAACCAGGCTCTCGGAAACGTAAAACCGGACATTCAGGTCTGGTATTCCTTGATGGACCGGGAAAAGGCGGACGAAATTAGCGTAAGTCGCGAACCTTTGGAAAACATTGGCTCGGCAGGAGAAGAAGGACCTCCTTCCATGGAAGAATCCTCTGCGACGCCATCCCCGGCGGCTCTAACGATAGATTCTTCCATTCCGCAGAATGCCGTTCGCGTCCAATTCAAATTCATCCTTTCCCCCGTTTCCGGAATCCCCGTAAACCAATTGAAACCGGGAGACCAGATCCTAGTCCAGTTGCTTGCAGGAGATCCGACTACCCTCGGTGTCATAGATACGATGAAACTCAAAACCGAAGACGGATCGATTCGACCCGTCCCGGCCACGATCGTCGCTACCGAGAATAAAGGCACGGAAAGCGAGACCGTAATTCGAATCGGGGCCGACATATTCGGAAAGGTCTACGAAGAAGAGAACACGATTAAAGTTCGCCCGTATACCGGAGAAAAAGGTCCTTCAAAGGGAAGCGCAATCTCCCAGCATTCCGCGTCGAGCACCGAAGCTGGAGAATCGAGCCTACTCCTAACGGTCCTTATCGCGTTAGGAATCGTCGGCATCGGCATGGTGGCGGTCTTTGTATTTTTATTCTAGATTCCTTTTACTACACGAACCTGCTCAATGAAGAAAATCTCTAAATTACACGTAGCCTACGTCATTCCCTTCGTCCTTCTCGTCGTTTGCTTATTCCAACTTTTCCTCCAGCCCACTTTTCTGGATGCGAACGATACTACAACGATGGAGTCCATGTTGGACGGAAGCGGCAGAGAACCGATGTCCGGGTTTTATTTTCAGGGCGGCACGATTTCGCAAATGCTCCTGACCCAAAAGATCCTTGCCGAATTGAGCGACAACGGAGTTCCTGCAGACTCCCAACCGGAAGATACGATCGATAGAATGGGTCGGATCCTACTCGGTTTGAGGATCCAGATTTTCTTTTATTTCTTCCTTGGATTTCTGTCGGTGGCCTGTTTTCTTTCCTTATACTATAGGGCCTTCTTTTACTCTTTCCTAAATCGGATACTTTACGTTTTTGGAATAGTCTATTCCGTTTCCATTTTGCCCACGTTACTCGGTGCGGCGGTCAGGACTTCGGGAGCGAATTTTTGGGGATTTCCTACCGTACTTTTGGCCCTAGGCTGGATCGTCTTTTTAGCATATATGACCGTATCAGTTAGGCATATCTTCGACGACACGGAAGCGGACCGTTTTTCTTCCCTCCGAAATCTCAAGGAAGAAGAGGCCGAATTCAGGACGGGAAGCAAGGCGGAAAGCGAGACCATCTTTTTATCCGTCCTTCATTTCTTGAGTATCATCTTTCTCGGAGCTCTGGTCGGGAATCTGGTCTATATTCCCCTTTTTATGCTTCAGAAAAACTACACGAACCAATTCGGAATTCTGATGCTGATCTCGCTTTTGGTGCTGTGCGGGTTTTATGTTCGGAATTATCTACGCTTAGGTAGGAGTTCGGAATTAGGGAAGTTCCAAAACCTGGCGCTAGGCTTGAGTTATCTTCAGATGCGTTTCGTCAGAAATATTCTTTTCGGAGTCGTCGGTTTTACGCTAGTGATCATTTTCATCGTTTTCATTTTTTCCCTTTTGATAGTGAATATAAACGTGTTAGAAAACCTGTTTCCAGCGATCGACGGCGGCCAAAATCTCTAAGGTATTTTTTCCGGAAAGATAAATGGATAAAAGATGTAACGCGCATAACGGGACAAACCGCTTCGCATTTACGCTTCCTCTAAAAGCAAAATAATTTCCGATATGAACGAGCAAAAGGGCGATCAGCAATGCCTCGCTTCCCCTATGCGTAAAAGTAAGATAAAAACTTAAATAGACGGTTAAAAAAAAGAAACACCATACGGCCCGATTTTCCCAAGGTGGAGACTTTCGTTCCATAATACGATTCTAAAAAGGATTCAGCCGCAGGAAGCGCCTTTCGGAGTCACTTCGCAGATTTCCCTACCGTCAGGTGCATACAAAGTTCGAGAAAGAAAATTGCCGTCGTTATCGAAAACCTCGACCGCTTCCTTCGAGCGATTCGGAAAATAATAAAACCAGGTTCTGACCTTTTTTCCTTTGGAATAATATCCGGAATATTCCAACTCGCCGTCGCGAAAGTATTTTTGCCAGAATTCGGATTTTTGCCCGTCCTTATAGAATCCTTGGATCTCGATCGATCCGTCCTGGTAGAATCTTTTATAAGGTCCTTCTTCGTTTCCTTCCTCTCCGAGCCAGATCGATTCCGGTCTTTTGGGTCTAGTTCCGTATTTCTGGACGACGTAGGTTTTTCCATCGGGGAAGTACCAGATCCAATCTCCGACTTTTGCGCCGTGTTCGTATTTTCCTTCGGAAACGACCCTATCTTCCGTACGCGCAAAGGTCCGACAAAGGCCGTGAGAGAGGTTCTTTTCGTCCGCTCCGCAGTCGGAATACAATCTTCCATTTTCGTAATATAATCTCTGCCTGCCGGGCTCGTCGAGATAATATACGTTCCTAGACTTATCGTATTTCGCTTCCTTAGGAATTCCCGCAGGACGTTCGGTCACGTTGCAGCCGAATACGATCAGGCCTACAATCACAAATAACAGAAAGCGATTCATCAATCGATCGTGAATTTTTTAACGACGAGAATTTCCTCGTCTTCGTTTTTGACTTCGGCTTCGTAAGAGCCTTCTTCGTCAAAAAAAGAATCATCGTAGTAGGTCTGGAATTTTTCGATTCTCTTCTTCAATTCCTTTTCCTGAACGCTGACTTCCGCGCGGTTATCATCTAGTTTATAAATCGTTAATTTTATTTTCTTAGGGGAAAACCATCCTCCCCTCTTGTAATAGATGAAAAAATCCTGTCCGTGGGCGAAGTGATATTCCTTTTCCGCACTCATACCGGATACTTTTTCGGGAGTCATCTTATCCACGTCCATATAGATTTCGTGTTTAGCCGGCCAAATCCACCAAATCAAAAGCGCGACCAATACGACCCCGAAAATCCTAAACCATTTTTTATTCCCGTTTATCGTCGAGGACGGGGCCTGCATGTATTCGTCGATCCTCATACTGTTGTTTATCCCGAAGCGGTCTTTTTTGGGCAATTGTTTTTCCCCGTCGTATTTCTCCCCGAATTGCGGCGGTGCAATCGATTCGGGCTTTCGTTCGGATTCCGTATTCTCCGGAGGTTGTTCCCCTCCCAAAGTTTTACGTACAGCGTCTCCGGCTGCCTTACGCAACAGTTCTTTTTTGGAATCCGATTTCTTACCCAAGCGAATAAACCTCGTCCGTAAATCGGACATATTCCTTGGACGCTTTATTTTTTGGTTGGTATTCGTACAAGGTCCGATTCAAAAGATGAGCTTCTTCCACCGCTACGGACGGAGGAATTCTGGCATCGAATAGCCTAAGGTGTTCCGCGATCATAGGTACGACTGTCTGGGACATCGTAGTCCTAGCCTGGTACAATGTCAAAAGAGCCCCTAAAATTTTCAGCCCCGGATTGTACCTTTTTACGGTTGCAGCCTTGGCTTCCAAAATCGCTTCTATTCCGTCCAATGAAAATTTAGATACCTGAAGAGGCACGATCAGTCCGTTCGCCGCGACGAATGCATTCATGGTAATTAAAGAAAGACTAGGCGGACAATCGATGACGACCCAATCGAAATCCTCCGTACTTTTCTCCAATCCTTCTTTGAGCGCAAAGAAACCATCCAATTTACCTGAAAGCAAAACGTCCACCTGGGCCAATTTCGGAGAGGAAGGAAGTAGACTCAGTTTCGGAATTCGAGTCTGCCGGAGGACTTCCTTTGCGGAGGCGCCTTCGCTAAAAATGGAAAACACGTCCCGGCCGGCTTCGTTCGCTACTTCGGGAAAGACGGAACTTGCATTGTTCTGCGCATCCAGATCCAAAAGGAGAACCCTATCTCCTTTAAAAGCCAAGCCTGCGGCTAAATGAACTGCGGTTGTAGTCTTTCCTACACCTCCCTTCTGATTTGCCACACAAAGCACTTGCTTCATCAAAAAAATCCGTTGCCTGCTCGAATCCTATTCTCAGAATAACTCCATACGTCCTCGAGAAACCGGGGACAAGGAAAAAAACCCGTTTAGCCCGACAGTCGCTAAAAAAGGAGAGGCCAAGTGCAATACGAAGTAGTGATCGGTTTGGAAGTCCATGCGCAATTGAACACGGAATCCAAGGTTTTTTCCACGAGCTCTACGAAGTTCGGTGCTCCCCCGAACTCGCAGGTATCCACTGTTTGTCTAGGCCTTCCGGGTTCTTTGCCGGTTTTAAACGAAGAGGCTCTCAATAAGGCGATCATGGCCGGGCTCGCGTTCGGATCGGAAATTACGCTGCACACGAAATTCGATCGTAAGAATTATTTTTATCCCGATCTTCCGAAAGGATACCAGATTTCCCAATTTGACCGGCCTATCTGTCTCGGAGGAGGAGTTTCTTTTACGGTAAAAGGAGAAGAATCCCCCAAATTCGTAAGACTAACTAGAATCCATATCGAAGAGGACGCGGGTAAATTAATACACTCCGCTGATCCGAATATTCCCTTTTCCTACGTGGATTTGAATCGCGCAGGGACTCCGTTGATAGAAATCGTCTCCGAGCCGGAATTGAGATCTTCGGATGAAGCCTACTATTATCTTCTGGCCTTAAAATCAGTCCTGCGTTATATCCGGGTTTCCGACTGCAATATGGAGGAAGGTTCGTTACGCTGCGACGCCAACGTTTCCATCCGTCCGAAAGGCTCGGACAAATTCGGAACTCGGGTGGAAATCAAAAACCTGAATTCATTCAAAGCGGTAAAAGCAGCCATCGACTACGAGGTGGAATGGCAGTCCGAAATGCTCTCGCAGGGAAAAACTTTCCAACAGCAAACCAAACTCTGGGATTCCGCAGCCAATGTGACCGTGACAATGAGAACGAAGGAAATGAGTCACGACTACAGATATTTCCCGGATCCCGATTTGCCCTCGGTCGTTTTGTCAATGGAAACGGTGGAACGGATCCGAAAATCCCTTCCCGAACTACCGGACTCTAGACGCAATCGATTCATCGAAAAGTTGGGACTACCCAAATACGACGCCGAAGTTTTGACCGCCGAAAGGGAAATCGCAGATTACTACGAAGAGGCTCTGCAGGTTTCCGGCGATGCAAAACGTACTTCGAACTGGGTGAAGGACGAGGTTTTAGGAATCGTAAACAAGGAAAATATTACAATTTCGGAATTTTCCGTAGGACCCAAAAGAATCGGCCAACTAGTAAAGATGATCTCGGAAGGAAAAATTTCCGGAAAAATCGGCAAAACGGTCTTTGAGGAGATGGTTTTTGACGACAAGGATCCCGAAGATATCGTAACCGAAAAAAACCTCATCGTAGTGCGCGACGATAAAGAAATCGAGCGGATCGTGGACGAGGCGATCGCGGCAAACGAGGACGCCGTACAAAAATACAAATCCGGAAAAGATCGGGCCTTGGGAGCGATCGTAGGTTATGTGATGAAGGTCTCCAAAGGAAAAGCCGATCCGAATTTAGTAAATCAGATGCTACTAGACAAGCTCGGACCGCTTCCACCCAAAGGTTGAACTTCACGGTCGATACTTCGCGGATCGGAGAAAATTCGGTTATTTCTCCGATGGCACGGACCAGTAATAGTGCAAAAATTCCTCATGGATACGAAACCCGAAACTTTCGAACAGCTTTCTCGCTGCACGATTATCGGGTAGGGTCTCCAGGCTCATGCCCTTTCCTCCGAATTTTCGAACCACGGCTCCGGCTTCTTCCAGCAACTTTTTTCCCACACCTTTCTTTCTTGCCCCTTCGCGAACATATAGATCGTTCAATATGTAATCCTTTTTGAGGAATAGCGAAGAATACGTGGGATAAAGTTGGGCGAAGCCTAGAATCGTGTCCGTGTCCTCGGCAACGATCAATATGGAATCCTTATGAAGAAGACGATCCTCCAAAAATCTCTTCGTAGCCGCGTCATCGGATTTTAGACCGTAATGCTTTCTGTATAGATCGAACAGTTCGATCAGTTCCTCCAAATCCGAACGACTCGCAATCCTCAGAGTAATTTCCAGCTTTGACATTTAGAGTTTTCTCATATATATAATTTATTTTAAAACAGATTCGCACCGAAGCTTTCTCGGTTTGCGGAAGTCCGCAGGAAAAACGTTCAGGAATCTCCGAATCGCTTGCATTCTACCCGCGTCGCTAATTTGACAATTGCAAAGCCGCAAGCCGACAAAAAATCCGAATTCGAATCGGCCCCGCTTTGAGGTAAAATATTCTACCCCGTCCCGATTTTTCTCCGATAAAAATCCGGGAATTTTCTCGGTGTGGAGGTACGATTTTCAGGAAAAGCGTTTTTTCCGAAAAAGGTCTAATAAAGATAGGATTCGTTTTTCAGGCCTTTGAAAGATCGGGACCGTCTGGACTTGACGAATCAGGAGCCGACTTTCTATTATGTCCCTTGGAATGGAAGACTTCGCCCACCTCCACTTACACACGACCTATTCCATGCTCGACGGAGCGATCCGGATCAAAGAGCTAATGAAACACGTGAAAGAGCTCGGAATGAGTTCCGTCGCCATGACGGATCACGGAAACATGTTCGGAGCGATAGAATTCTACAATGAGGCGACAAAGAACGGAGTAAAACCGATCATCGGATGCGAATTTTATGTTTCTCCGAACCGCAAAGCGGAAGTGGAGGAAGTACGAATCGCCGACGGAAACGCCTATCATTTGATTCTTCTAGCCAAGAACGAAATAGGTTATAAAAACTTAATCAAGCTCGCAAGCAAATCGTATACGGAAGGCTTTTATAAAAAAGCCAGGATCGATTACGATCTCCTGGACAGACATAGCGAGGGATTGGTATGTCTGACCGCCTGCCTTGCAGGCGAAGTGAATCGAAAAATTCTGGAAGGAAAAATTCCCGAGTCCCTCCAATTAGCGGGAAAGCTGAATGAAATCTTCAAAAAGGAAGATTTTTATCTGGAGATCCAGAATCACGGAATTCCGGAGCAGGAAATCGTCGCCAAAGGCGCGTATGATTTTTCCCAAAGAACCGGCATTAAACTAGTCGTAACCAACGACTCGCATTTCCTTCGTAAGGACGATAAGGAAGCTCAAGATATTTTGCTTAGGATCGGAATGCGCAAAACGATCGAAGACGAAATGGAGTTCGGATTCAACCAACACTTTTACGTTAAGAGTCCTGCCGAGATGAAGCAACTCTTTCCCGAACTTCCGCAGGCGTACTATTCCACTCTCGAAATCCGGGATAAGATAGACCTTAAACTCAAATTCGGGAACTATCTTTTGCCCGAATTCCCCGTTCCGGAAAGTTACGACGAATATTCGTTCATGGAAAAACTAGTATGGGACGGAATCCGCGAACGCTATTCCGAAGTTAGCCCAGAAATCCGAGAAAGAACGAATTTCGAGCTCGAAACGATCAAGAACATGCGCTTTGCCGGCTACTTTTTGATCGTCCAGGATTATATCAACTTCGCAAAAAGAAGCGGAATTCCTGTCGGACCGGGACGAGGTTCCGCGGCAGGTTCCATCGTAGCTTACGCGTTGGGGATCACGAATGTGGAACCTCTTAGATTCAATCTTCTCTTCGAGAGATTTCTCAATCCTGACAGAAAGGATATGCCGGATATCGACACCGACTTCTGTGTGGAAAGACGGGAAGAAGTGATCAATTATATCCGGCACAAGTACGGAGAAGACAGAGTCGGACAGATTATTACGTTCGGATCCTTGGCTGCGAAAGCGGCCTTAAAAGACGTGGGAAGAGTAATGAACCTTCCTTTCGACGAAGCCAACCGCTTGACCAGTTATTGTCCGTCCAAGCCCGGGATCACGTTGGACGAAGCGATAGAGATTTCTTCGGATCTCAAACAGGCCAGCCAAAAAGACGAGCTGCACAAAAAGATTTTTTCCATCGCAAAACGACTGGAAGGAAATTACCGACAACCGGGAAGGCACGCGGCAGGAGTCGTAATTTCTCCCTATCCTTTGGATGAAGTAGTTCCGCTCTCTACCGTTGCCGAAAAAGAAAGACCCGGAGTCCGTTCGATCGTCACCCAGTACGAAAAGAACAACCTCGAAGCTGTCGGCCTGATCAAGATGGATATTCTGGGCCTAAAGAACTTAACCACGCTGAATTATGCGGTTCGATTGGTTAAGGAAAGAAGAGGGATAGAACTCGAGCTGGATAAGATTCCTCTAGATAACACCAATACGTATGCGTTACTCAGAAAGGCCAACACGTTAGGCATCTTTCAGTTGGAATCCACCGGTATCACGGATCTAGTAGCCAGAAGCCAGGTTTCCAATTTCGACGAAATCGTAGCTTTAATCGCGCTCTACCGTCCCGGTCCGATGGAGTCCGGGATGTTGGAGGAATACTTAGAAAGAAAAAGCGGCAGAAAACCGGTTTCTTATCCGCACGAATCCTGCGAATCCATTTTGAAGGAAACGTTCGGATTAACCGTTTACCAAGAGCAAGTGATGAGTATTTCCCGCATCGTCGGCGGTTTTACCATGGGCGAGTCGGACATGTTACGCAAGGCCATGGCGAAGAAAAAGAAAGAACTCATGGACCCGTTGCGCGTTAAGTTCGTCGAAGGCGCCCAAGCAAAAGGACACGGCAAAAAATTCTCCGAAGACCTATTCGACCAATTGGAGAAATTCGGAGGATACGGATTCAACAAATCCCACTCCGTCGCCTACGCTCTAGTCACATACCAGACCGCCTACATGAAGGCGAATTTTCCTACGGAATATATGGCCGCTTTGCTCGCGGGAGATCATTCCAAGACCACCGATATCGTAAAATACATCAATAACGCCCGAGAGATGGGGATCCGAGTTTTGACTCCGGATTTAAATGAGTCAGACGTATCTTTTTCCGTAATCGACGAACATACGATCCGTTTCGGAATTTCGGCGATGAAAGGTGTAGGAGAAGGCGCCGCCCAGAATATCATCCAAGTTCGCAAGCAGATCGGAGGGTTCAGGGACGTTAAGGATTTCATACTAGGCGTAGATACACGTATCCTGAATAAGAAAATATTGGAAGCGCTAGTCCAAGGTGGCGCCATGGATTCCTTCGGCTACAGCAGAAAATGCCTCTTCGAATCCATGGACAGCCTGGTTTCCTTCGCGCAAAAAGAACAGGAACGTTCCGCAGAAGGGCAGTTTTCTCTTTTCGGGGAATCCACTTTATCCTATGAACTCAAGTTACCCAAGGAAGCGGAGGAATGGGAGTCGGAAGAAAAATTGCGCCGCGAGAAATTCGTCACAGGACTGTTTCTCTCCGGCCACCCTCTCGACAAGTACGAAGGACACTTGAGGAGCTTGAACAGCATTCCGATCGAAAAGATGGATGATACCAGAGCCGGAGCAAAGGTGGAAATCGCGGGAATTCTGACGTCTTTGAAGATCAAGTTCACCAAAAAGAAAGAAGAATTCGTGAACTTTAAACTGGAAGACCGGACAGGAGAGATAGAGTGCGTCGCCTTTCCGAAGGTGTACCAGAAGTTTAAGGACTTGATCCGGGAAGACGAGGCCGTTTTCATCAAAGGAGACCTGGACCGGATCGAAGCCGGAGAATCGGAGTTACGCGGCCAGATCAAGGTAAATAGTTTTGAAATCCTGAACCAAGCCACTATCGAAGACAAGATGGAGAAAGCCCTTCATATCCGTTTGGAAGACAGGCATAGAAAAATGCCCGATATCATAGGACAATTGCACACTCTTTTGGCCGCATACCAAGGGAGCTCGCACGTCTACTTTCATTTGGTATCCGGAAGCGAGGAAAAAAAAGTGATCCGGGCTCACGATCATTATTCCGTGCATCCGAACGATGAACTGATGAATCGGCTTGTGAGTCTTTTAGGAAACGAAACCGTGTACTATAGTTTCGGAGAAAACATTCGCGCATTTTCTCCCAAAGAATCCGTCGTAACTAAGAAGTGACGAGAGAATCCCGGTCTCCGGGTTCATTTTTCCAAAAGTCTTTTTAAAGACAGAATCGTCTCCGTCGGTGCACCGGCGGAAGACCAATTGGATAAGTAAGAGGGAACGTCTCCCCCCGGGTCAGTTTGGTTGACATACGTGACTAACGTGGAATTATCCGACACTTCCTCTAAAGTCCACTGTATATGGGAACGAGTGATTCTGTAAGAGTCCTTTTTCACGGGAACGTTAGGATCGTTTACTGCCCGAGTCAAAATACTGACGCGTCTTTTCTGAGTGTCAAAAAAGGATTCCGTTTCCAAAATCATTTCCCTGTCTTTCACCGGCCAAGGAGCTCCGATCAAATAATAATGAATGAATTTATCCGGAACCTTTCCGCCTAGCAAACGGGATTCTTTGCAATTCGCGATCCAATTCGTATGGCCGGGAATGTTCAAAAAAACGTTTCGAACTTCGGGTAAGGAACGGGAAATTAGAGTACTGACTTTAAAAGCGTCAAAACGGGAATCGGTAGCTCTCTTAAAAATTTTCACACCGTTTTCTTCCTTCAGATATACCCAATCCCCCGCGATTATCTCCGGGGAAAAAAATAGGAAAGAAACCGTAGAAATTCCGTATAGGAATACGGAGAAAAACCCCTTATCGAAGAAAAGATTCTGTCGTTGTTTTGCCGAATTACTCATGCCCAAAAACCGAAGGAGAAGGATTATCTAATACGCGTCACATAAAAGGTAAAGCTCTTCTCGCTTAAGTTTCCTTTAAAATCCCATGCCAAAACCCGAACGGTATTCTCTCCGTTCCGAAAATCCAAATTGCCGAGAAGATATTGGTCCCGATAATACAACTCGCTAAAGCGGAATCCTTCCGGGTTTCTCCATTCTCCTAGGTCGTAGTTTAATAAGGAAAAACCTGCCTTTTTTAACGGTTCCCCGTTTAAAAACGTCTGGATCTGGGCAACTCCCCTGCGCTGGCCGGGTTTCATACCTGAATCCTGAATACCGACGGTTACAGGAAAAGATTGGGAAATATTGATGTTTTCCCCATCGTTAATTTGCGTGAATTTTTCCCCTACGTGAACCAATAGGTTTCCGATCTGAGGCGACGTACCGTCGTCGACCTGAGGAAGAAATTTCATCGGATCTAAAATGATTTTTCCGTAATCCTTTAGGACTAAAAAATGAAGGTGAGCTCCGCTGGAATGCCCCGTATTTCCCGTTGTTCCGATTTTTTCTCCGGCCCCGAGGATGCGATCCTCCAAAAATCCGTTTATACGGCCGCCTTTCAGGTGATAATAGGCAGTGTATATTCCTTTTCCGTGATCCAACCAAATGGAATTTCCGGTACCGAATTCGTCTTCGAACGGATCATCCTCGCCGAACCGCGAATAAAGGATTTTTCCTTCCCCCATCGCCAAAACCGGCTCCCCATTAGAGGAAATATCCATCCCGTTATGAAAATGGTCCCCTCTAGATTCTCCGAAGACCGAACTGACTTTGTTTTCAATTCCCTCCGTTTTCACAGGGAATAGAAAATTTATTACTTTATCGTTTTCAGCAAAGGTGCTTAGATGGAACGCGGCCAAGATTAGACCTATGGTAGGGATGATTCTCATTCCGGGTCGGCCCCCTGGTGCAAGGTTACATTAAGAATGAATTTGTCAAAGGATAAAACCCTGGATATCGTTACCCGATGCGGAGACGGGGACGAGGAAGCGCTAAAACTGTTTTTTGAAGCCTACTCGGAAGACATCTACAATTTTCCGATGAAAATCTTTCATTTGAGCGAAGACGACGCAGGGGACTTCTTCCTATACGCCTTCGAACGTCTTAAAACCGGCGCAAGATTTTCCAGCTTCAAAGGGAAATCCAGTTTTCGGACATGGTTTTATTCCGTTCTTCGCAACATGCTCATCGATTGGCAAAGGACCAAACGCGAGCTGAAAATGACCAATTTGGGGAAGATCAATAAGGAAGGAAAAGAATACGCTACGATAGAAGACGAACCGGACCAACGACCGGACCTGATCGAAGAGGCGCAGGAACTTACCCGGCACTTCCATCAGGTATTGGGAGAAATCGGAATCGAGAAACGCGTAATATTCAAACTTTCGTATATCTATTACCTGAACTTGGACGAGGAAGAGATAGAATTCTTAGGATCCAAAACGAAACTTTCTCCGGAGGAACTGAAACAAAAAATTATGTCCCTCCGAACGGAACTTTCCCGTAGAGAGGAAGAAAACATTCGGATGGAAGATAAGATTACTTCTTTATATCTGAACATTTTAGAGCTGAAGGAAAAGCAGAACGCTACGATCAAGAAGGCGCCGATCCTTCCACAAGAAATCGATAAGACTTCCCAAGCCTTAAAAAAGAAATACGAACAACGCAAAAAACTCCTGGAAAAACGCAAAAAAGGTCATTTTTTAGCCAGAACACCTTACCGAGAAGTGGCGGACCTTTTAGGGATCACGGAAGGGAATGTCAGCGTTACTTTGTTGCGTTTGATCGAAAAAATACAAAAAAAACTCAAATTTTCGGAATTGTCCGAGTAAAAGAAATCGTCTTAAACCTTATTGGAGCGTCACACGCAAATGGAATCCAAACGCGAACCAGGCTCGGAACCGGAAGTAAACAAATCTCTCTTTGAAGGAGAGGAAGCCGTAATCTCCGGAATCGATAAAAGTCCCGAGTTACAGAACGAATTGATTCGAATGGAAGAAGCTCTTCAAGCGGGAATCAAAACCGCAGAAGAATCTTACTTTGAATCTGCTAGTCGAAGCCACGCTTATCGTACATTTCAGGAAGATCTAGATGTTAGCAAAGCCGAACTGACGGAAGGTTGGCAGGCCAAGGCTTTCCCCGAATATTTAAAACGATATGTAGAAATGGAATTATCCCGTAAGGAACAGAGCCGGGAATCCATCGTGGTAAAATTAGGAAAATCGGGTGCTCAACTCTTCGATAGCCTAATCCAAACTCTGCAGATCAATACTAGGGTAGACTACGCTCCGGCAATGCGTTCCAGTACGACCAAGATGCCGGCCGCTTCAGAATTCATCGTCTTCGAAGAGAAAGTAGAGGATGATTGCAAATTTACCTATCAGGTCGTTCAAGAAACGGAAGAAACAGCTTACTTAAGCGTCAAAATCGACTGTCCTAGACCGGAAGACTTCCAAAGAGTGAATCTCTCTAAGGATGGAAGGTTTATTCTTTCCAACCAATTCAATTCGGACGGCATTACGAACTTTGCCGGATTGAGAGAGGGCAAGTACACCGTGGAATTTCAGGGAAAAGACTTGTCGAAATCCATTGACCTCTTTATTCTTCTAGATTAAAAGAGACCTCCGAACAAATTCCCCTCCGAGCTTATGTCTCGCCTGGGGAAGAAACCGGTCCGCTCTTCCCGGAACCTATGCTCAATCTTATCATAGACAGAGTCGGCGCAGTCAACGTATTCAACATACTCGACAGTTCGGGGAGCGGGTCCGAATCCCATTTGCAGTCCACAATGGACGAGGATCTGATCCTCGAATACATTAAGGAAATCGAAAACTTAGTCAGAGTGTCGGTGGCGATCCACCAAAAATCCTCCGGTCACCCTACCCTGGAAACGGACATTCTCCATGAGCTGAAAATCCTGGGAGAAACGTTTTACGATCAGTTTTTTCCGGCCGCTATCCAGGAAAAACTCCGGTTAACCACGGAAAAATACCTGCATTTCAATATAGATCCGAAATTGGGAGTGATTCCTTGGGAACTACTTCACGACGGAACCTGTTTTTTATCTGACAAATTCTTTATCGGGAAAACCGTTCGAGGCGAAGGACATAGCGGCGCTTTTAAGGAAAAGGAAAAACTGCGGATGCTGATCATCGCGGATCCTACCGAAGATCTGGAATGGGCGCAGAAGGAAGGAGAGCAGTTATTCAGAGTTTTGAGCGAAAAAGTTCCTTCTTCCCGCTTGGAAATAGAATTTATCGGGGGAAAACAGGTAACAAAACTGAAACTTCTTTCCTTGATTAAAGGAAAAAACATCATCCACTACTCCGGTCATTTGTATTTTTCGGATGATCCCCTCGAAAACGGTTGGTTGATTTCTGAAGGAAAGATTTTGAAAGCCCGAGAGATCAAAAACTCCGGTTTCAACACGGACATGGTTTTTTCGAATTCCTGCCAATCCAATAAAAGCACTACTCGCAATCTGAACTCGGATCTGATGAATAATTTCGCCGGCTCTTTTCTGATGTCTGGCATCAAAAGTTTTATCGGAACCAACTGGGAAATCGCGGATAACCAGAATACGATCGATTTTACCATCCAATTTTATACGAATCTATTCGCGGACAAAAGCGTTGGAGAGTCCCTGTTTCTAGCGAAAGAGCAAGCTCGACGGAATTACGACTCAAGCGATCTAACTTGGACGAATTATAGTCTTCATGGACAGCCGAATATACGCGTCACCTCCGATCCTACGAAAGGACGTACTGCGCATAAGATCGTCAATCCGTCCTTGATCTTCAAATTCTATCCTACACCGATAGCTTCCTCCTACTATACGTTCACCGAAAGACAAAAGACGGAGTCCTTATCTTCCTATGAGTTGATGGAAAACCTGATCGTGGCGTTCGAGGAATTCAGCAAGGTGACGGGAGGAATCCTATTCAGCGACCACCAGAACCATGCGCTCGGAAAATTCATCCCCAACAACCCGGACGACGCCTTCGGAATCGAACGTTGGTGGGACCTGATATTCCAATGCCTCCATGATTTCCGGAAATTGCAGATCACTCCTGTCGTTACGGGCCTTGCGGAAATCCTTTTTGCGAACCGCGATACGATCCAAAAAATGATCCAGTGGATCGAATTTTATTCCAAAGGACAGATCCAACCCGAATCTGCCGACGGTTATCTGATTACCTTTCAGTATTATTTTGAAAACCTTCTCACGGAGTTGGAGGAACTCGAAAGAATCAGCGTCTTTTTGGTATCTACAAATTCGAATAATCACCTTTTCTTCCGCGGATTAAAGCCCGAATCCTCATTGGTGGCCGCTCCTATGATCAAACAGGATTTCGTAGGAGAACAGATCGAAAAATATCGGGGAAGGGTCATCGTTTTCCACGAGGAGAGACTTCAGATTTTTCCCCTAGCCTGCAATATCATCGAAAACCCGGAGACCAAGGTTTTAGAGCTGGCATTCCCCGGATTCAAATCCGTTTCCCACGGAAATCTACCGCACGGCGGGATCTAAGTTGGGCTTATGCCAACCGGACTCGAAAGTTCCGTTTTCCTGCGGAGCCTGCTGCGGCCTTTTTAATCTAGATGCTTCTCCCGATCGGCTTCTGGAACTATTGGACCAAAGAACCCGTGAATTCAAAGCAACTGTGGACTTTGCAAGGCCTTACACGATGGCCGAATTTCGCAAAAGCAGGGAAGAACAAGAAAAAGAAATCCCGAGAAAGGATCCTTTAACCTATAACTGCCCTTTCCTTGGAAAACTCTCCGAGGATTTTTCCGAATCGGATAACAAACCTGTAAAAGCGAAAGCAAGAATCGGATGTATGATTCATCCGATTTATTCGGGAGACGCAAGAAGTCAGAATTATTCGTTTTACGGTGCGTCAATCTGCCAAGCCTACGATTGCAGAAACAAAGAGAGAAACAACGTCGAG
The DNA here is from genome assembly GCF_004769195.1 of Leptospira fletcheri. Lineage (NCBI taxonomy): Bacteria > Pseudomonadati > Spirochaetota > Leptospiria > Leptospirales > Leptospiraceae > Leptospira > Leptospira fletcheri. The sequence goes on along the minus strand of NZ_RQET01000004.1, from coordinate 636,110 downwards.
GAATGGGAGAAAATATTTTCCGAGCTCGCGGACGATTCCTTTTCTTATTCGGCTCTCGCTTCCGATTACAGAACGATAGATCTGATCGAAGGTTATCTACGGGAAAAGCAAATTCCTGAATCGAAATGGTTTACTTCCGAGCGACACCGGATCCTGAATCTACTCGAACGGAAATTTCAGAACGAAATTGCTATCTGGAACACTTCTTTCGAGTTAGAAATGGAAAGTCCTCCGCCGATCACCTTTGAGGAAAGACTCGCTGTTTGGCTAGGAACTGACAAAGAGGATCTCTTTTTATCCTAATATTAGCGTGGATGCGGAACTCCGGAAAGAAGGTCCGAAAAGCCCCCCTTCCGGAGGACTTCCAATGAAAATGTTTATTGCTGACCTGCGCCTGTGCCGTTCGATCCTTTTTTCGTCGCGGCCTTTTTGACCTCTTCGACTTTATGATTTACTTGTCCGGCCAGTCCTTCTACGGAACGTAATGCATCTTCGATGTATTTCCGAAGATTGACCGCCACTTCCCCTTGGTCCTGAGCCCCTTTCACTGAGAGTTCTTTGAATTCTTTTTCCACTTTTAAAAGGATGCTGTCCGCTTGTTCCCGAAGCGTCTTAGCCGCGCCTATTGCAAAATTGAGAGCTTCTTTAATTTCTTTTTCCATTGTTGCATTCCTTTACAAATCGGACTTCGGATCTTTCTCTTTTTTAGGTACGGAACGGTCCGCACCCGGAATCTGCAAGTCCTGGATTCAAATACTTATGCGCTGCACAATTTATTGTCAAGCCTGTTTCCCCGTCGCATAACGTTGGGACAAAAAAAAGAGCAGGAAACATCCTGCTCTTTTAGGCATTCAAAAACTTCGTGAACTTAGCTTAGTTTCGGTCCGAACGCGGTAAAATCGTAATCCTTGGATCCTTCCGCATATTTTTTGAAGTTTTCGATAAACATATTCGCCAATTTCTTAGAGGTTTCATCATAAGCGGCTTTGTCGGCCCATGCGGCTCGAGGATCCAAAATCGCGCTGTCCACTCCTTCTACTGTTTTCGGATATTCGACCTGAAAGACCGGATGTTTGACAAATTCCGCTTTGTCAATGTTCCCGTTCATGATCTCGTCGATGATCTTACGGGTGGAAGGCAGATTCATTCTCTTGCCGATTCCGTAAGGACCGCCGACCAAACCTGTGTTCATCAGATACGCCCGCACTTTATGCTTACGCATTTTCTCGCCCAACAACTTCGCATATACGGTAGGATGCAAGGTCATGAAAGCGGCTCCGAAACAAGCGGAGAAAGTCGCAGTCGGTTCTTTGATTCCGCGTTCCGTTCCGGCAACCTTAGCAGTGTAACCGGACAAGAAATGGTACATCGCTTGCTCGATAGACAACTTGGATACGGGAGGTAGAACTCCGAACGCATCGTAAGTCAAGAAGATGATCACTTTAGGATGATCGCCTTTGGATGGAACTTGGATGTTTTTGATGTGGTAGATCGGATAGGAAACGCGTGTGTTTTCGGTTTTTGCTGCGGAAGTATAATCTACTGCCTTTGTCTTTTCGTCGTAGACCACATTTTCCAGCAGAGCGTCACGTTTGATCGCTTCGTAAATCTCAGGTTCGGTTTTGGGATCCAGATTGATCACCTTCGCATAACAACCGCCTTCGATATTAAAGATTCCGTTGTCGTCCCAACCGTGTTCATCGTCACCGATTAGTTTTCGATGCGGGTCCGTGGAAAGGGTCGTTTTTCCGGTTCCGGAAAGGCCGAAGAAGAGAGCGGTATCGCCGTCCTTATTTCCGATATTCGCGGAGCAGTGCATAGAGACGATACCTTGCAACGGTAACTTATAATTCATTACCGAGAAGATCCCTTTTTTCATCTCGCCGCCGTATTCGGTTCCGCCGATGATGCAGAGTTTTTTACCCAGGTGAAAAATAACGAAAACGTCGGAATTCAGTCCGTGTTCCTTATATTTTTCATTTTTAACTCCGCAGGCATTAATGATCGTGAATTCCGGCAGCAGGTCGGCCAGCTCTTCCTTGGAAGGGCGAAGGAACATGTTTGTGCAGAAATGGTGTTGCCATGCTTTTTCGGAAACCACACGAAGCCCCATGCGGGTTTCCGGATTTGCGCCGGCATATCCGTCAAAGACGTAGAGTTTTTTACCTTTTAGGTAATTTACGCATTTTGCATGCAATTCGTCGAAAATCTGCTCGGAGACTTTGAAGTTGATGTGGGACCACCAAATATTTCCGTTGGAAGAGGGTTCGTCCACGAAGTATTTGTCCTTGGGGGAACGTCCGGTAAAAATCCCGGTATCCACCATCATCGTGCCGTTGGAAGAAATCACGGTTTCGCCGTTATTCTTTTCGTGCTCGTAAATTTCGTCGTAGGAAAGGTTATGGAAGACTTCGGAGGGCTCGATACCGAGCTCCTTCAGTCCCTTCACTTGCGTCTGGGCCTGCATTTGGTGCTCCTTGCTGTTCGTATTTCAAATATTTTAGGGTTTAGGATAGAGTCAATTCGGAACCAGGACGAATTTGTTCCCGTTATGACCGAATCGGAAGATTCTGTCCCATATAAGAAAAGGCGGATCCTGAAAAAAGACCCGCCTTCCGACCGTTATTGCTGTTGCTGGTCTTGGAAATCCTTGCGATTTCCGAAATCGTCCCCGCGGTCCTGATTTCCTTGGTTTCGGTTCCGGTTTCTGTCCTGGTAATCCCGCCGGTTTCCACGATCCTCGTTTCCTCGATCCTGTTTTTCGGCACGATTCCCGCGATCTTCCCCTTTTTCCTGACCTTGACCTCTTTCCTGGCGATCTCCGCGATCCCGATCGAAATTTCTATCGCCCCCACGGTTGCGATTGTCCCTTTCTCCACGGTCGTTTTTATCATGACCACCACCGTTAGAGTTCGCCTTGGTAAAGATCATTTTTCCCGCGGCGGTCTGGATGATGGAAGTAACGGTTACTTTGACTTCTTTGCCGACCAGGTGGCCTCCGTTTTCTATGACCACCATAGTACCGTCTTCCAAATAACCGATTCCTTGGTTCTCGTCCTTTCCTTCCTTGATGACTTGGATCGCAAGTTCTTCTCCCGGAAGAACGACAGGCTTAAGCGCGTTAGCGAGCGTATTCAGATTCAAGACCTTTACGCCTTGCAATTCGGCGACTTTGTTCAGATTGAAATCGTTGGTTACAATTTTTCCACCGGTATCCCGAGCCAATTTGATCAACTTCGCGTCGACTTCTCGGGTATCTGAATAGTCCTTGTAGGTAATTTTTACTTCTATCGATCCTTTCCGCTGAAGTTTATTCAGCATTTCTAATCCTCGTCTTCCTCGAGCCCGTTTGATAGGGTCGGAAGAATCGCTGATCAATTGGATCTCACGTAAAACGAAATTCGGCAGAATCAACGGACCGTCGATAAAATGAGTATCCGCAATATCCAAAATCCGACCGTCGATGACTACGGAAGTATCTAGAATTTTATCGCGAACTTCATCCTTATTGATTACTCCCACTCCGAAAGGATCCATTCCTTGCGGACCGCCGGTACCACCGCCAAAAATGGCAAGGCCAGGTTCTTTTGCGAAAGCCTTTCCGATTCTCGCTCCCAATAATCCTAAAATCAGATACAGCGCTAAATTCAATTCCTCGAACCGTACGATGGTTCCGAGAAACCAAGCTAGAGAAAACCCTAGGAGAATTCCGATTCCGACGCAGAAAAGTACGTCGGCACGAAACTTAGGAAATAATTTTGCTTCTCCAAATAAAAGTACGAGAGAAACCACGAGAACCAGTCCAGCAAGAGAACCGGCAAGAACCCAATCTTGGGTCTGCTTCTGCGTCACAAAAAACGACAGAGAAGAAAGGAGGATAGCCGTAAGGCCTTTGTATAGGTAACCCATAACCCAAATCCTTCAAATAATAGACTCGAGTTTTATTCGGAATTATTCTTCGTCGGCCGCCACAGCTACTTTATCGCCGGTGGCGAAAGAGCTGGCCAACACGTCGGATACGAGGTTTCCCGCTTCTTCTTGAGAAACTCCCTTACTTAGGGCCACTTCCATTTTTACTAGGTTGTACGCGCTTTCGTACAACTTGCGTTCCATAATGGAAAGTTCCTTACCGTTCGCTCTGCGAAATAAATTTCGACAGACATCCGCTACTTCGAAAATCGAACCAGACTTAATCTTATTCAGGTTGTTTTGGTACCTGATTTTCCAATCCTCTTCCGTATCGATCTCATCTTTCTTGAGTAAATTGATGACTTTCTTGATATCCTTCTTGTCGATGATGGGCCGGATCCCGACCTGCTTCGCCTTATCAACGGGGATCATCACTTTCATCTTGCTACCCTGGATCTCCATGACGTAGCATTCTTTCTTCTTACCCAGGATAACTTTTTTAGCGATTTCGGTAATTTCACCAACACCGTGGATCGGATATACGACGTAGTCTCCCACGCCATGATCGTAGCCAGATTGTTTCTTTTTGCTAGCCAATTAGTTATTAAGACTTCCGTTAAAACTCTGCCTAGAAATATAGCAAATTTTAGCCGGAAGTCAAGGAAAAAAAGGGTTTTGACCGATTCCGTTCCTTTCGGATCTTTTCGGATCTTTTCGGAAAAAGTTCCGAATTATAATCTTGTTTTGTGGATTCTAGAGCCGTGGAAAATCGGGTCGTTTAGAGGTTTTACGGAGTCCAAAGCCCGAGCGGCTTCCGCCGGATCGTAAAAATACCCGATAAAAAGTTCCCCCTGACCCGATCTGAATATCCTTCCTTGGAATTCCGGCCTAGCTCGGAGTAATTTTTTTCCGACTTCCATCGCTTCCAACGAATCACTCGTAGGTATGGAAATAAAAAAATTCTCAAGGTCCGGCTTTGCGGGAAATTTTAACCCGCTTCCCAAAGTAGGGGACGGCTTCCGAATCGTAGCGGATTCCGATTCTGTTCCGTTTTGGATCTGTCCCGAATTTTCCCGCTCTTCAGGGGATTCGGACCGAACGTTTTTGTTGGATTTTCCGGCATTATAGAAGGACCGAGTTTCATTTTGGGAAAACGCCTGCTCTTTTTGGTCCAAGCGAAGGCCGACAACGACTCCTCCGGTGAATAGGGAGATCGCACCGATCAAAACCAGAAAAACGGACCGCGAACTTGGAAAAGATCGGATCGGAGAAGAGGAGCCCCTTACATATTGAATCGTTTGGACGGTCGGCTGCGAATCCGAAGTTCTTCCCGGAGATGCGGTTCTAGTCCCCGTTTGCTTCAGTCTGCGGGAATAATCTATATTTTGCATGATTGATCTCGACCTTAGGCGGAATCTACGATGTCCGTTTCTAGTATCGGTCGATTTTGCGACGAATCTTCGCAAAAATCCGTAAGGGAAGTCCCGGAGGAAATAAAAAAGGCCGGTGAATACCGGCCTTTCCTTTCGAAGATAGATTTCTTCTACCCGACGAGGTACAGTAGCGGGAATAGGTAAATCCAGATCAAGTCGACGACGTGCCAAAACAGACCTACGCCTTCTACAGGTGTGTAATATTCCGGTCCCACCTTATTTCGAAGTACCTTCAGGAGTACCCAGAAAATCAGACAAGCGCCTGCGAGAACGTGCAAACCATGAATACCGCTCATTACGAAGTAGAATCCGAAGAACAACGGCCAGTTATGGGTATCGTTCAACAAACGAAGGTGTTTGTATTCCTCCTCGTCCATGTGCAGAGTGTGTTCGCGTTCCTCAGCGGAAACTTGTCCGGCCTCTTTAACGAGAGCGGCGACTTTCGTAGTGGAACGAGTTTCGTCCGTGTAAGCGTATTTTCCGGGAACCGTACCCACATGAAATTTGTGTGTGTATTCGAAATACTTCACTACCATGAAGATCAACGCGCATACGATCGTTACTGCAAGAGCAATGATCGCTTTTAGGCGCAGTCCGCGCTGGACGAAATTGATTCCCAAGGCCATCGTAAACGAACTGAACAACAGCACTACCGTGTTAACGGCACCCAGAGTGATAGAAAGCTGTTTGCTTCCAGCATGGAAAATCTGGGGATACAGCGAATGATAAATCGAATATGCGACGAACAAGCCGCCGAACATCAGAATTTCAGTTACTAAAAAGAGCCAAATCCCCTGCTTGGAGGATTGGTATTGGTGTTCCGCGCTCTCGAAGTGATGAGCGTGGTGGAAACCCGCGTGATTAGCGGTACTCATAGGGTCCTCCCGTTACGACTGGGGTTTTGTCAAAATTTTCATGAGGCGGGGGAGAAGGAATCGTCCATTCCAGAGTTTTTCCTCCCCAAGGGTCATTTCCTGCTTTTTCACCGGCGATCAAACCGTGAATTACCGCAACTAAACCCACGATAAAACCGGTCCCGATGAGCCAGGACCCTACCGTCGACATCTGGTTCAATTCGGTAAAAGTGGGAAGATAATCGTAGTATCTACGAGGCATTCCCATTGCGCCCAAAATGAACTGAGGATAGAAAGTCACGTTAAATCCGGAAAAGATAAAGACCCAGGAAATCCTTCCTAACGTATCGTTGGTCATTTTGCCGGTTACTTTCGGGAACCAATAAATCAGGGCTCCCATAAGAGCCATTAAGGTTCCTCCCACCATCACGTAGTGGAAGTGAGCCACCACGAAATACGTGTCATGGAAGTGAATGTCCATCCCAGTGGAGGCCAGATACACTCCTGTGAGTCCTCCGATGGTGAATAGGAACATGAATCCCAATGCAAAGAGCATAGGAGCGTCCAACCGGACACTTCCGCGATACATCGTAGCGATCCAGTTGAACAGTTTGATCGCAGTAGGAACTCCCACAAGCATCGTAATTACGGAGAAAAGCAAACCGGCAAATTCGGATTGCCCCGATACGAACATATGGTGTCCCCAAACCAAGAAGGAAACTCCTGCAATCGCAAGTGAAGAATACGCGATCGCCGTATATCCGAAGATGACTTTGCGGGAAAATGTCGCGACCAATTCGGAGATTACTCCCATGGCAGGGAGAATCATGATATAAACGGCAGGGTGCGAATAAAACCAGAAGAAATGCTGGAAGAGAACTGGATCTCCGCCTAATTGCGGATCAAAAATTCCCACACCTAAGGTTTTTTCGGCCACCAAAAGCAATAAGGTGATCGCAAGAACCGGAGTGGCCAATACTTGCAGGATGGCAGTGGAATATAGAGCCCAAACCATCAATGGGATTCGAGTCATCGTGATTCCAGGGGCACGAAGTTTGTGCGTGGTAACGATGAAGTTTAGTCCCGTTAGAATGGAAGAAAATCCGATGATAAAGACCCCGAGCACCATAGGGATCACTCCCATTCCGGTTTTAATGGAAGAATAGGGAGTATAGAACGTCCAACCGGTGTCGACACGATCCATGAACAGAGTAGAGCCGGTAATCAGAGCGCCGATCATCAGCATGTACCAACTCATTAAGTTCAATCTCGGAAAAGCGACGTCTTTCGCGCCTATCATGATCGGCAGGACAAAGTTACCGAAAATGGCAGGGATTCCGGGAACGATCACCATAAACACCATGATCGCGCCATGGTAGGTCATCATTCTGTTATAGACATCCGCCGAAAACAAGGTCTTACCCGGGGTGAACAATTCCGCACGAACCAAAAGTGCGAAAATTCCTCCCAACAAAAAGAAAGACATGATGGCGATGAAATACATAATCCCGATCCGTTTGTGATCCAGAGTGGTCAACCACGACCAGATCCCTTTTTGATGGTTCAAGTAATTATGTTCGGTATGTGCGCTAGTAGCTGCGTGTGACATTGTCCGTGCTCCTATTTAAGCGTCTTAATGAATTCGATGATATCGGTCATCTGCTCGTTTGATACTCTTCCTTGGAAAGAAGGCATAGCGGGCGGAAAGCCTGCGACTATTTTGGCGGTCGGAACGAGGATGGACTGCTTAATGTATTCGTCGTCGCCCTTTCCGGTGGATCCGTCAGCGAATTCACGCTTGTTTCCATAAAGTCCTTTGAAAGAAGGACCTACGATCCGGGAACCATCCAGGGAATGGCAACTATTACAGCCTAACTCGGTATACAGCGCCTTTCCCTTGTCCGCAGGGTTTGCGTTTCCGGCATTTGCCGCAGCCGCTTTTTGCTCGCCGATCCAAGCAGCATACTGCTCGGAATCCACCACACGAATGGTCGCCATCATGTTGGAGTGGGAAGTTCCGCAATATTCGGTACAGAATACAGTAAAATCGCCTTTTTCAATCGGCTTAAACGTAAACGTGGTCCGTCTTCCGGGAACCGCGTCCATCTTGTTACGAAAGGCAGGAACATAGAAACTGTGCAGAACGTCGTCCGAAGTGAGGATGAAACGAACAGTTTTTCCAATAGGAAGCACTACGATTCCCGGCTTCAAAAGAGTAGAATTCGCGATCTCCGGATTCAATTTATCCGAAGTAGGGCTGCTTACCTTAATGCCGTCCTTGTATTGAAAAGACCAGGCCCATTGGCGAGCAGTCACGTGAACTTCCACATCTCCGGCAACACCCACTTTTCGCAGATCGTCGAAGACCACCCACCCCCAGGCAAAGATCACCATCATGATCACAAACGGAATGAAGGACCAGAGAAATTCCGCTAATGTGTTATGAGTGATGTAAGCGCTTTTTTGGGTTTCTGACTGTCTTCTGTACCGGATGATAAAGATCGTCATCCCGCCAATCAGAATCACGAAAGAAATCAAGCCGGAGATTAGTAAGAACGCGTAAAGATAATCCACACCGGCCGCAGCTGCAGAAGCCGGAACCGGCATAAAGCTCGTGGCCGTAATAAAATGGTACCAGTTCATCGGATCGAAATCACTCCTTCCTTTATGTGTTGATATTCGAGTTTTGTTTCTTCCAAAAGCGGAATAAGAACGCTGCGAGGGCAATCATCGTAAAGAAAGCGCCGACTCGCATGATATTGTAAGCGTATAATGTATACCTATTTTTGGATGGATCAAATTGGAAGCAAAAAAGGGCGATCCGATCGCTCAAATCGCCGATTTTGCCGTTACTTGCTTCCACCAAAGAGAGTCTAAGTGTCCTCTCGTCGAACATGATCCCTTTCAAATAACGGGAAATTTTTCCTTCGGGTGTGATCACATAGGCCACGGATTCGTGAACCCACTGCTCATTTTCAGGATTCCATTTGTAGGAAAAGCCGAGACTGGACGCCAGCGCTTTGATTTCCGGATCCTTTCCGGTCAAAAAGCTCCATCCGGATCCGTCTCCGCGGCCGTAATCTTTTATGTAGGCATCCTTTTTAGGTTTGGCCAATTCGGGCTTTTCCTTAGGATCAAAACTCACCGCGACATATTTGAATTCTTTGCCGACCTGCCAATTCAGCTGCTTCAATACGTCGGAAATTCCGTTCAGATGAAAATTGCAAAGAGTCGGGCATCGGTAATAGATCAGAGTCAAAAGAAGAGGTTTTCCGTCTTCCAGATAGTCTCCGAGCTTGACCTGCTTCCCATCCTCATTCACGAAAATAAGGTTCCGATCGATGGAATCTCCCAATTTTTCCACGACTCCGACTCCCTTGAGTTCGGGAGGGACTTCATGGGGAGGGATGCGCTTTTCCGTATCGAAAGAAAAAAGGGCCGAAAAGGGGATAACCAGCGCAAAAAGCGTTGTTAAACGAAATGCGAATTTTGAAAGAATCCGGAAATCCAAGTGGAAAAACCGAAAAAACTACCGCTTCCTACTTCGCTTGTCCCGTCGTAGCCGAGGGAACGACGGTGTTGTAATCTTTTACGCCCGGATGCACGAACGAAAGATAAATGAAGTAAAGAATATTTGCGGCTAATACCACGATAAACGTCCAAAATCCTGCTTTATTGTAATGGTCGTTCTGGCTCATTGAGGAACAACTCCTAAGTCGTTAAGAGGGAAACGATTCTCGCTTTTCGTTGCAAAGCGGAATCACTCGCCAGTTTCGAAGGGGTAGGTTTTTTTTGGAAGCGTTTTTGCTCGCCTAAGAGTTTCGAGATGTTTCGGACATAAATTCGAACCCTTTTTCTTTCTTTTTCGGATTTCGAAGACAAACCGGCACCCGCCTTCCCTTTCTCCGATCCATGAGATTTAGTCTCAGAGAAGAAACAAGAATCGACCTCCAAATATCTTGCCCGTAAATGAAAGGCTCCAAGTATGGTATCTAAAGGCCTTCGGATCCGAAAATTCTATGACTACGTCGGGTTTCTCTCAAATTCGCAAATTTTCCCTTTACCTTAGTATTTATTCCTTCCTGGTTTTTTTGAACCTTTTGTACGGACCTTTAGTAAGAGCTACCGATTCCGGCCTGGCTTGTCCCGATTGGCCCCTTTGTTTCGGAAAGGTTTTTCCCGATTTCGATTTCGGTATCTTTATGGAAGTGGGTCATCGCTACTATTCGATGATTCTTGGATTCATTTTATTGGGCGGAACCGTCTGGGTTTCAGTTTCCAACGAGTTGCGTAAGCCTTTCCTAAAATATTTTCTCCTGGCGATCCTCCTCATCGCATCGCAGGCGAATCTAGGCAGACTGACCGTTACCCTTTTGCTGGATCCCACTTCGGTGAATCTTCACCTGTTAAACGCGATTCTATTCCTACTTTGCATCGTAACGGCTACGATGAAAGCCAGAGAAATGGAAACCGGTGTAATCAATCCTTCGTATTTTTCACTGAAAACCCTTTTTTCCGGCGGACAGATCGTTCTGTTCATCGGAGTGCTGGTCATTCTTCTTCAAATCGTTTTAGGAGCAAGAGTGAGTTCCCATTATGCCGGACTTGCTTGTCCTGAATTCCCGACATGTAACGGAGAATGGATTCCGAGCGTTTACGAGGAAAAAACCGCAATCCAAGTGCAACATAGATTCGGAGCGTATCTCGTCGTATTTTTCGTCTTCGTGGTAAATCTTTATGGAACTCTAAACCGATTCTCGCAAAAGATACGGAAATACGTTCGGATATCGGTAGTCCTAGTTCTTTTACAATTCCTATTAGGAATTTTGAATGTTATGTACAAATTACCCAAACTAGTGACTGCCGCCCATACCGGCGTCGCAGTCTTACTACTTTGCGCGATGTATGCCGTTTGGATTTTACGAGCCCGAGAATCGGCCGAAGGAAAGGTTTCCTAATCCTATGAACCAATTTTTTTCGGATTGGAATCTGCTGCTGAAACCTAGGGTTTCCTCTTTGGTTTTAGCTACCGCCGTTCCCGGACTGTACTTGGGTTCGCAAACTTCGCCGCCAGGAATGCTCCTATTTGCCACCTTGTTCGGAACCTTCCTAATGTCTTCTGCGTCCTTTATCTTCAATCAAGTGATCGAAAAGGATAAAGACGCCAAAATGAAACGGACTGCGAACAGACCGATTCCGGCGGGACGAATCAGTTCTCCGAAAGCGCTTGCAGTAGGTTTTATCCTGATGATTCTTTCCTTTGCGATACTCTACTATTTCGCAAATTTACTTGCGGCTCTCTGCGCGTTCTCCGCTCTGGTGGCGTACGTCTTTCTGTATACGATCCTTTTAAAACCGAGAACACACCAGAATATAGTGATCGGGGGAGTCGCAGGTTGTGTCGGGCCTTTGATCGGATACGCGGCCGCGAGTAATTCGCTCCCTCTCCCTTCTTGGATTCTTTTTCTAATGATCTTCCTCTGGACTCCGGCGCATTTCTGGGCCCTCGCGATCTTTTTAAAGGAAGACTATAGCGATGCGAATTTTCCCATGCTCCCGGTCGTAAAAGGAGTGAAAGAGACAGGCCGTTCCATTCTATTCTATACGGTCCTTTATGTCTGCTCCGTCCTCTATTTTTACTGGGCAGAACCTTCGATGGGAACTCTTTATCTGATATCGGCCATCCTACTTAGCGCCGCGATTCTGTATCTGTCCTTTAAACTCTTCCTCAATCCTGAGCCGAAATTCGCTCGCGGGTTTTTCTTTTTCAGTATCCTTCATCTATTTTTAGTCAATATTCTCATTCTCGTCGATCACGCGATTGCATAAGCGTCTTAAAAACGATGTACATCTCGGAAATTTTACCGGTAGATTCCCTCGAAATTGCGGATTTTAAGATCTATTATACAAACTATAAGAGCGAAGCCGATCTTATCGTCTATGTGACGAACTATCGCCAAGAGGCTTTGGGGAAAGAGGAGATTTGGCATTTTACCGAGTATCGTTCAGACGCAGGCGCCAAAGTGTTTGTTACGGAAAACCGGTCGGAAGCCGATCTCATCATATATCGGAGTTCCTACAAATCGGAAGCGGGCTGGACCAAAGCTCACCCTTTACGAGGTAAGCTTCATTAAGGTTTGCACCTGACGAGAGTTCCGTCTTTTCGGAAGAAGACCTTCACTTCCCACCCCTTTTCCGGGGCGTTGAAATGATAATCCAGGGAACATTCTCCTTCCTTGAGTCGACTCGGATCCCGGGGAATCCTATCCTCGGAACACCATTCCCTCTGTTTTTCGGAAGTATAAAACTTCCAGTCCCAGGGAACCAAGGGTTGGATCCCTGCGTCTAGAAAGATATTTCTAGATTGCTCCTTAGGTTGGTAGGGGCTCCCTCCCCCGTGTAATCCCACAAAGATATCCATCCTATCTCCGCGTATGTATTCCGGAGATCCCGTATCGTTGATGCAAAAATAACCGTCGTGAATCTTCCCATTTGGCATTCGGATCCGCTTTTCCCGAATTTCGGGTAAAAACGCCAATGTACCTATCGTTTTCGACTTACTGCATTGGGAAACTTTGGGTCCGAGTTTGGCGCAAAGGTCCTTAAAATTTACGGCAATCGTACGATAGGGATAAACCTGGTACCCGTAGCCAGCGCCCCATCCCCATTCTAAATCGTACGTTTCATATCTTCCGTTCCCGGCAAAATGATACTTGGTCCCGTCTTTTGCGATCCCACTCCCTTCCCACCGAACCTGTTCCAAAAAGAGAGCCGATGCCTTGCCGATCTCCCTTCCCGAAGGGGAAAGAACGGTCACAAGAGTTCCTGGATAGGCATCCTCAACGGCGAGATGATAATAGGTCGGATAATATTTCCCTAAATTGAAAACGGTCACTCTATCCAAACCTTCTCGGTCCGAAGATGTAAGCAGAAATTCCAGGGATTTCGGAGAATGGTCTTTGGGACTCTCCATCGGACGAAAACCGTCGCGATAAAAAAGCGGTTTTAGATTCTTTCTAGGATAGAGGCAGGCCCCTTTTTCGTTGTTAACCCGGATATATTCCTCATCGTCCCTGAATCCATCGATTCTTACCGCTTCTCCGTGGAACAGGCGCAGAATGAAATCCGAGTCCGGGTTTCTACATTCGCAGCCGGAAACGGAACGAAGGCATAAGATCTTCGCGAATTGAATCTGCGGGCTTTGAGAGAAGAGGGGGAAAATCGAAACGATCGCGAGTCCGACCGTGAGAAAGGCCAAAATCCCGTCCCTACGTCCTGTAGGGAACGGGATAGTCTTGCGGGGGAAAGCCAACTTACGGGTTGCCTTCTCCTTCCCCTGAATTGCCTGAATTTCCCCAAGGGAAAAGAGAACCTTGGTTCGGCGCCGGAGTAGATTCCGGTCCGGACATCGGCGCAGCAGGACGAGGGGTCGCCGCCGGCTTCTTAGCTGCGACTTTCTTTTTGACCGCTTTCTTGGCGACTTTCTTTTTCGCCGGTTTAACGACCTTTTTCTTAGCTACTTTCTTTTTGGCCGCCTTTTTCTTCGGGGCCGCTTTCTTCTTTGCTTTCTTCTTAGCTACCATGGGAGATACTCCTTGTGTCGCGGGGAATCCTTCCGTAATTCCTCTAACAAATTTCCACTCCTATTGCCTCGACCCAAAAGAGTAAAATCTTTTTTGCTTTTCTATCGTTAAAGCATGCTAAACGATTCTTATTTTCTTAATGCTACCTTCAATTCGTTCCTAAAGAAAAGTTCAAATGACTCAGACTTTCCTCAGGATTGCGAATCCGACGCCTTACTAAGAAGGCTTTTACGAATCCTTTGCCCTTTACTTCTATATTTCCTCGTTCGACGAGCTCGAAATCGGAACGAATCGCCTCTGCAGTCGATTCCGTAACCTGAATTTCCCCTGGAACCCCGTGGGATTCCATGCGACTCGCTAGATTCACGGCATCACCCCAGATATCATAGATGAATTTCTTGGTTCCGATCACGCCTGCGACCACTGGTCCTGTGTTGATTCCTATCCTCATACGAAGTCCCATTCTCGATTTTTTCAGTTTGAATCGGGATAAGATCTCTTTCATATCCCAGGCCATGTGCGCTACTAGCAATGGATGATCCTTTTCCGGAACAGGAAGTCCTCCTACGGCCATATACGCGTCTCCGATCGTCTTGATCTTTTCCAAACGGTATTTTTCGGCCAAAATATCGAAATGGGAGAAGATTTGGTTTAAAATCCGAACGACGGATTCCGGTTTCATTTTCGAAGAAAGTCGGGTAAAACCGACGATATCCGCGAATAAAATCGAGACGTCCGGATAGCTTTCGGCGATCAAACCGGCATTTTGTTTGAGTTCCGCAGCGATAGAAGGGGGAAGAACGTTTAAAAGCAGTTTTTCCGCGCGGTCCTGTTCGTGTCGGACTCTTTCGTACGCTTCCGCGATTTCCACTCTAGCTTGTTCGTTTTCGGCGAGTGTCGTTCTTACCTTTCCTAGAACGAGATTGTAACGTTCCGCGATCTGTCCCACTTCCGTAAAAGGTTCTACCGGAACGTCTTTCGCCAAATCTCCGGTCTTTCTCTGATAATCCATGGCCAAAAAAAGATCGATGAGTTCCGTCGTCGCGTTGTGTTCCGATATATTCAGGCCTAGACGCTCCTCTTCCCCGTCCACTCTTAGCGGGAAAATCCGGTTCAAAGCCCAGAAGACCAAAAAAGAAATTCCGAAAGAAAAGATTCCTATGCTCAGAATTCCTACGAGCTGCGCGATTATGAGGGAAAACCTTCCGATTTCCGTTTCCATTGCCGATAGATCTCCGAAGAAACCTACGGCCAAGGTTCCCCAAATTCCTCCGATCAAATGCACGGGAACAGCTCCGACGGCATCGTCGATTTTCAACTTTTCCAGGAGCAGCTCGGAAGGATAGATCAGAAGTCCCGCAATCGAACCTACGATCGCGGATTGGAAAGGAGTCAGACAATCCGCACCGGCAGTCACGGCAACCAGACCGATCAGAGAACCGTTCAGAGGAGCAGTCGGCTCCGGAAAACCTTTGATCCCCCATGCGATCATCATCGCAACTATCATGGAAAAACCGGAAGAAACCACTGTGTTCAGAATGATTCCCGGAACTTTCCCGTCGAAGGACAAAGTGCTTCCTCCGTTAAATCCCATCCAGCCGAACCAGAGTAAGATTCCGCCCAGCATCGCCATCGGAAGGTTGCTACCTGTAACCTGCATTGGCGCGGAATCTTTCGGGAACCTTCCGATCCTAGGGCCGACTACCGTTAAAAGAGCAAGCGAAACCCATCCGCCTACGCTATGAACCAATGTGGATCCCGCAAAATCGTGAAAGCCTATCTTCGAAAGCCATCCGTTCTTTTGCTCCAAGATTCCGGCTCCCCAACTCCAATGCCCTACGATCGGATAGATGAATCCGGAGATCAGAGCAGTTGCCAACATATAAGAACTGAATTTCAGTCTCTCGGCGACCGCCCCGGAAACGATGGTGGCCGACGTTCCGCAGAATACTAATTGGAAGATAAAAAACGTGGGTGCCCACGCGTCTCCCGGTTGAAAATCGGGAAAGAAAAGAGAAGTTCCGAATACGCTGTTCCAAGAGGTTCCGAACATAAGGCCGAAACCGAAAGAGTAGAAAAGAAGAGTCGCCACCCCGAAATCCGCGACGTTCTTAATGGCGACGTTGATCGAATTCTTGGCACGAGTAAGTCCGGACTCTAGGACTAAAAATCCGCCCTGCATGATTAGAACCAAACCCGAGCAGACCAAAACCCATAAAATATCCAATAAACTCTTTTCTGTCGGCATGAAGGCTCCTGTTCCTAAAAAGATCGAGTGGGAAAACTGTCTTCTTTCCTATTCCTAGTATCGGAAAAGGCCAGAAGAAATCCGCTTTTCAAAGAATCGACTAGGACTCGGTTACTTGTCGAAATCGCTTTTCGTTTTTCTAACAACAGTGTTGTCCTGCGAAAAAGTGCGGAAAACCCTCCAAACCTAAGGAAGATAACGAACGTTATTTTTTTCGAACGTAACGCCCGTTCTGCAAACTCTGTCTCTCTGGGCCTAAAGCACCCCGTTGAAAGACGAAAAAAGCCTTTCCCTCCAAATAGGATGTTTTAAACAGGGATTATATCTAAAAAAACCTAGACGTTGGTATAATTTCATGAGGGAAATCAAAACCGTAACCGTCCTTGGCGCGAATGGAACTATGGGCGCCGGATCTGCCGCAATTGTAGCCGCCTTTGGAAAGGCGAAGGTCCATATGTTGGCTCGGGATGTGAATAAAGCGAAAGAAGGTATCGAAAAAGCGGTAGCTTCCGTCAAGACGGACACGATTCGTCCGCGTTTGATTCCCGGTTCCTACGACCAAGACCTGGAAAAAGCGGTTTCCGAATCGGATTGGGTATTCGAACTCGTCGCCGAAAGTTACGAAGTAAAAGAACCGATCAACAAACGAATCGCCAAAGCCCGTAAACCCGGAACGATCGTATCAACTGTCTCTTCCGGACTTTCCATCGCTCGTTTGGCGGACGCCTTTGACGAAGACGGAAAAAAACATTATTACGGAACCCACTTCTTCAATCCTCCTTATAAGATGATTCTTTGCGAACTCGTTACGCACAAAGGCAACGACAAAAAAGTAACGAAGAAATTGGGAGAGTATTTGGAAAAAACCCTCGGTCGTGCCGTCGTTTATACGAACGATACTCCCGCCTTCGCAGGAAATAGGATCGGATTCCAATTGATTAACGAAGTCGCCCAAAAAGCGGAAGAATATTCCGACAAGGGCGGGATCGCCCTGATGGATGCGATCATGAGCGGATACACCGGTAGGGCGATGGCTCCTCTGGACACCGCGGACTTTGTGGGCTTGGATGTTCATAAAGCGATTGTAGACAATCTCTACGAGATGACCAAGGACGCGGCTCATTCAACTTTCAAACTTCCCGGTTATTTCCAAAAACTCATCGATCGGGGCGATCTAGGTCGCAAGTCCGGACAAGGACTATTTAAGATGACCAAGACTCCCGACGGAAAAAAAGAGAAACTATATTACGATATCAAGGGAGACCTTTATGTTCCCGTTCCCAAGTTCGATATTCCGTTCATAAAGGAAGCGAACCGGAGGATCGGAGAGGCCGATTACGTCGGAGCCATGAACATAGTCAAAGAAGCCAAAGGCTTGGAAGCGGATCTCGCACGCTATTTCATCGCGCGCTATGTCAGCTACTCTCTCTCTATCGTAGGAGAGGTCGTAGATTCAAAAGAGATGGCGGACCTTGCCATGGGTACCGGATTCAACTGGGCTCCCGCTTCGGCATTCGTCGATTTTCTAGGCGGTCCCAAAGAAGCCATCAGTCTAATTACCAAGGCAAAACTTCCCGTACCGGATGTTTTGGCCAAAGCGAAAGCCGGGAAATCTTTCTACCAACTGAAGGATATCCTGGATGCTCGTTCTCTTTTTAAAGGATAATCGGGGAGGAGAAATTCTATGAAAGATACCGTTTACGTACTCGGCGGAGAGCAAACCGACTTCCAAAGAAACTGGACCAAGGAAGGAAAAACCTTTATGTCCATGTTCCGGGAAGCGATCCAAGACGGATTAGAAAAAGTCGGCCTTACCCCGGACGAGATCAAAAAACTGAATAAACAGAACCGGATCGGAGTTTTCGTAGGAAACTTCGACGCAGAACAGTATGCCACCCAAGGCCATTTGGGCGCTTTTTTAACCGAAGTGGATCCCTGTTTTTACGGAGTTCCCGGTGCGCGTTACGAAGCGGCTTGTGCTTCCGGTTCCGTCGCGCTCGACGCGGCCCAAACCAAACTTCGTGCGAAGGATTACGACGTCGCAATCGTAGTCGGATTAGAAATCATGAAAACGGTTTCTTCTTCCGTGGGCGGAGACTTTCTAGGAACTGCCGCTTATTACGAAAAGGAAGCGAGAGGAGTCCAATTCCCTTTCCCTAAATTATTCGGAAAGCTCGCAGACGTTATTTTAGAAAGATATAAACTGGAAGAAAAACGTTTTATGGGAGCGTTGGCCGAAATCTCGAAGATCAATTACGCGAATGCGAAACGCAACCCGAAAGCACAAACCCGTTCCTGGTTTATGAATCGAGAGCACGCGGACGCGAGAGGCGGTTCCTTCAACATGGCTGTAGGCGGACGTCTTTGCATCACGGATTGTTCTCAAGTCACCGACGGAGCCGCAGTGGTAGTTCTTGCGAATAAGAATTATGCGGAAGAGTTTGCGAAGAAAAAGGGAACAAAGCTTTCCGCTTATCCTAAGATCAAAGGTTGGGGACATAGAGTAGCACCCATCACCTTCGAAGCGAAAGTCGCAGAATCCAAAGGGGAAAAATGGATTCTTCCCTGGACTCGCCAGACCGTAAAAGACGCTTACGATCGTGCGGGAATGGGCACCAAAGACATAGACGTCTTCGAAACCCACGACTGCTTCACTTCCTCGGAATACGCAGCCATTTCCGCCTTCGGAATCAGCCAACCGGGCAAGGAACACGAGGCGATCGAAGACGGAGTGATCGCTTTCGACGGGAAGAAACCGATCAACACTTCCGGCGGATTAATCGGAGCTGGTCACCCCGTAGGTGCATCCGGAGTCCGAAT
Organism: Leptospira fletcheri; assembly: GCF_004769195.1. Classification (NCBI taxonomy): domain Bacteria; kingdom Pseudomonadati; phylum Spirochaetota; class Leptospiria; order Leptospirales; family Leptospiraceae; genus Leptospira; species Leptospira fletcheri. Next base: position 617,263 of record NZ_RQET01000004.1, on the reverse strand, counting down.
GATGCTCGACTTGTACAAACAGGTTACGGAAACCGCAGGGGATTATCAGATCGGGGGAGCAAAGAACGGCTTGATGTTGAACATCGGCGGTTCGGCGACCACCAATTACGTGTTCATCCTCGGAAAATAAAAAATTCCAATAAAAAAGGATGGAAAAGCCCGGGATCTCCGGGCTTTTTTATTTCAAACGAAAGAGGTTGTTGAATGGGTCTACGCAATTCTAAGGATTGGAATCGTTTTTTATTAAGGTTCTTTATCGCTTTTGGATTCTGGGAAGTGGCTTCCGTTCCTTTGAGAACTTTACTTTTTTCCATCTTTTACTACGACCCGCTTTATCATTTCTTTTTCATTCCCGTCACGGAGGTCCTCTGGATAGGACCCATCGCAGCGGATTTGATCCAAGTGTTCTTTCTCGGGATATTGATCACTTTGACGAGGGCCAATCTTCCGATCGGAATCGTCGGAGGAATTCTAGTCGGTTTTTCCTTTTCGATCGCCGCCTTCGCCGCTCCGACTCTTTCTGTCCTACATTTAACTCGCGCCGTACCGACGCAGATCGCTTGGCTTTGGGTTTTGTACCAATCGATTCTGGTGCTGGTAGCAAGTCTGATTTATTCCTATTCCTCGGAAGACGAAGAACTTTCGTAAAATTCCCCGGATTCCCGACCGAAACGAGACTTTCGAAGGAGTAAATACGTTGCAACCTGGGTCATACTAAAACCGGTATGAATCAAGTAAGGAATTTCTGTTTTTTGCTCGGGATTCTGACAGTCCTTTCATTCAGCTCCACCGTCAGTTCCGAAGAAATAGAAAACGTACCTCTTTATACGTTATCCCAAGAAAGAAAAACGCTCTATAACGAGCTGCCGAATTTAGGACCAGGCGATTTTTTAATACTGAACTTTACGAGTTCTTTTTGCATACCTTGTAAGGAGGAAGTCCCCAGACTGCTTTCTTTGGTCGATACTTGGACTCGATCGGGACGATCCTCCGGAAAACTGGTCCTTTGGATCGTTTTTTTAGAAGATACGAGGGAGAGCGCCCAAGCTGCAGCCAAGGATTTAAAAATAGGAAATCGGGCTGAAGTCTTATACGACACATTGAACACCAGTATGCGAAGACTCAGATTTTCCGGAACTCCGACTAGTTACGTTGTAAACGGAGATCGCCAAATCCTGTTCAAAGGATCCGGTTACTCCGAGGAAAATTGGAATCGTATGTTGTCCGCACTCGGAGCCAAAAGGTAATGATCGTGCTTCGAAACAAATCATATAAATTTTTTCTAATATCCCTTCTGTCCTTTCATTTCGGCTGCGCTTCCGGGATGCCAAGGGAATCGGAAAAAGACGGATACGTAGAAGTGGAAGTAGTAGCGTCCAACCGCGAAGAGGCGGAACGTGTTGCAAAATCGGAAATGATCGGAAAAATCCTGGGGGAATTCGTCCATACCTCTTCTCTTATCGTCGATTCCGGCTCCAAAGGATATTTCGCGGAATCCTCTCGAGAAGGACTCATCCGAAGTTTTTCCGTAATGTCGACAAAGGAATCTTCCGAGGGAATCCGCTTGAAGGCCTCCGGTTACGTGAGCAAAAACCTGCTGGGCGATGCGCTGGAAGAACAATATAGACTCATAGGAAAACCCCGAATACTCGTCCTTATTTCCGAAAAAATCGGTCCACAATTCTTTCCCGCCGGAAAAACGGGCATCGAAACCAAATTCATTTCCCGTTTTAGCGGATTCGATTTTTTGGACTCGGCTAAATCGATGCGTATTTCCTCGGAAAAGCTGGAAGCCAAAAATTCGGAACCCGGTTCGAAAGCCGCTTCCGACGTGTTAGAAGCGGCCGTAAAAGAGGATTGTGAACTGGTCCTACTCGGATATTTCGAATCGAGACTAGGAGAAAAAATCGTCGAGGGTTCCGAAATGAGGGGAACATTCGCAAGTTTGAATTACAAACTCATAGAAACCCGCACCGGACAAATCCTTGCAGCGGATACGATCCGAGGAGGACGACCCGCCATCGATTTGAACTTCGGATCCGAAAAGGCCAAGGATCAAATTTTATCCGAACTTTCCTCTTCGTTAAAGAATCGATTAGCAGACCGATGGAAACGCGGGTATACGATCCGCTTAACGATACGAGGCATGAACTACGATACTTATGCGGATCTAGATGTCGCCGCATCCATCCGCTCTATTCGAGGAATCAATTCGGTTACCGAACGGGGAAAAGACGATTCCGGAGATATTGTGCTGGATATCGAAGCTCTCTACAACGCCGGTCGTTTGTACGGATTTTTGCGCGAATACAAAGACACGCTAGGTTTTTCGTTTCAAAACAAGGAGATCAGTGGAAACTCCATTTTGATCCGAGCGGAACCGGTATCCTCCCAAAAAAAATAAAAGATTGAATCTCCATACCGTATGATCAAGTTTTTCGATTTTCTCTTCTTACCGCACAAAGGTTCTAAAAACAGGATTTTCTTTTGCTCGATTCCGTTGCTATCTTTCCTCTTCCTATCCGGAATCTCCGCGGGAGAAAATACTTTACCGAAAATTTATATTCACAAATTCAAAACGGAGCAAGGAGTTCCCGCTTCTTTCGAAATCCGTCTCAGAAACGGAATCATCAATTCGATTCTCCGAAATTTCGAAGGGAAATACAATATAGCCGACGATGATTCGATCGCTACTCTCTTAAGACAGGCGGAACTAAAGCAGAAGCAGAATTGCAGCGACGAGATCTGCATGACTCAGATAGCGGATGCGGTAGACGCGGACATTTTGGTCTCGGGAGAAATTTCGAATACTTCCAACGGATTCAAGGTTTATTTAAGGAGCCAAAATCGGGATCCCAAACTTCTTACATACATGATCAAAACGAATTTCGATTTCGAGTTCCGTGAGTTCCAGGTAGATTATTATGCGGGGGAAGCCGGGAGAAAATTGGTCGATCTGCATTACTCCATGAACATATCTTCCTTATCTTCCGTAAATCCGGATGCGGTAGACATCCCCTCTCTTAAAATCGAATCGGCGCAAGGCTCGAATATTAATGTATTGGATTTTAAGACTTCGGACGGCGGAGCCCAAGGATTTATAGAAGCGGCCGCCGCTGCCCTTGAAGCCGCAGAGCTTGCTTCCAAGAACAAGAATTACGAAAGATCCATCTCCATTTACGAAAATGTTTTGTCGACGATGGAAGATAGATTGTCGGAAAAATCCAAAACCGGCATCAAAGAGTACATGAGAGGGATCCGATCTAGAATCGCGAACGCATATCTCATCATTTATAAAAATAGACTGGAAGTTATCGACTCCCAATTCAAATCCGGGAACGCGATTCCCTCGGTTTCTCTCCGGAATTTCCTGGATAAATACCGCGAAATTCAAAACGAGTATCATTCCAAAACGAAACAAGAGTATCGAATCCGCGATCTGGAAAAGGCGATGGGAGAAAGGGTGGAAAAGTTCGACATCGCGGTTTTAAACGGCATCGAAAAGGAGGGAGACTCGTTTTATTCCAAGTTCGACTTTACGAACGCTACGCTTTCCTACAGATCCGTTCGAGCGGAGTTGACCGCCAAAAGACCGGATACCATCGCCTACCGGAACCTGAAATCCAGAATAGAAAAGAAAATCTCCGCATCGGAGACTACGGGTCGATCCTATCTCCAAAGCAAACTCGCAGGAATTTTTCAATCCTTGGAAAAAGATTACGTCTCCGAGGGGCTTGAAACGGAAGAAAAAGCCAAAAACAAACATTTCGATCGTATCAAGGACGGCTTACGCCAGGGCTTGGAAACTCTGGTTCGGTCGGATTTTTCAAGCGAAGATTTAGTAAGAAATTATAATATACTCAAGCATAAAGCAGATCTATACGCCGGCAGAAATTTATTCGACCAGAACAGGGCCGACGAACTCCTTCAGGAAGGCATCGATAGAAAATTCCAGAAGCAGATCGATACTTGCATCAAGCTGGGGGCAGATCCCAATTCCCGCGGAAGTTCCAGCAATTCTGCGGTAGAGAGATTGATCGAAAATAAACAGATATTGATCAGTCCCGACGCGGTAAAAATCGCGAGGAAGCAGATCCAATCCAATAATCAAGCGGATACGGATCTTTTTAACTCCGTCTTCCAGAGAAAACCGGACGATATTATCCGAAACGTTTTAAAAGGCGCAGATCCGAACGCGAAAGATATTTTAGATAATACCCCTTTGCACAAAGCGACAGGATACGGTTACCCGGATATATCGGCGCTTTTACTGATGCTTGGAGCGGATGTAAATTCCAAAAACAGCGACGGAGAAACTCCCTTACATAGATCCGTAGGGCAGGGTTCTCTGGAAGTTTCCAAACTCCTACTCAGTGTAGGTTCGGACGTGAATGCGATCAAAAACGACGGAGAAACTCCGATCTATCGTGCAGTTAACGCCCCTAAAATGGCGAAATTGCTTTTGGAAACCGGCGCCAACGTGAATCTAAAGAATTACGACGGTTGGACCCCTTTGCATAAAGTGGCCGAAAGCGGCAGTCCGGAAGTCGCAAAATTATTGCTGCAAGCGGGCGCTAATGTAAATGCAAAGGACAATAGCGGTTGGACTCCTTTGGATTGGGCCGTTCAAAAAAATAGATTCGAAAATCCGAATGTAGTGAAAATTCTCCGAAGCGCCGGAGGTCAGTGTCTGGTAAATTGCGTAGAATAAACACTGTCTAAACATAGCAAGCTCGCGCCTTCAAATTGCCTCAAAGGCTTCTCAAAAATTCCTCCTGCTCTCTGGATTCGATTGCTCTTTCCGATCTCGCCTCGCGGACCACGCGGATCGCCTCTTCGACACCGTATCCTTCCCGGCGGATCAGATACGCGGCAGCCACAGTTCCGGACCTCCCCAATCCACCGACGCAATGTATGAGAATGTTGCGCCCACGACCCAGTTCAGAGTCCATCAGATCCAATAAGGATTCGAGAGCTTTTCGATCCGCCGGAGCCCTTTGGTCCATAATCGGAAAAAATATCGGGTCAAACCCTTCTCGTTGATATTCCGCCTTGATATCGGGCACTCCATATTCCGAATATTCGTTTTCCGTTAATAACGAAACGATCCGGTTCATTCCTTCTTCGCGAACGGTTTTCAAATCCTGGATCAAATTGCGATCCCTATCCTTTCGTCCGGGAAGTAGGGTCAGTCCTATCGATCCTTTGCCCGATGATAATTTAATCTTATCTATCCTTAGCCTCTTGGATAAACGTACGGATTATTTCACCTTTTCCGCGCATAAACAGCCGGTATATAAGGCCCATATTTTTTGTTCGCGGGAAGATTCATCAAAGGAAAGCGTATGCATCGCGTATCTTAAGGTCGCTACATGTAATTGATAGGGATCACGGTCCAAACGGATCAATTTCGGATAAAAGGATCTTAGTTTCACTGCGGTTCGAAAAGCTCTCCTGATTTTAGCACTTTTGAATTTAATCTCTTCCTCTTTCGGAATCGAAATGCCTAAATCCTGCTGTGAAACCAAAAGATCCGTTAGAGAGAACGCCTCAGCAAGCTCCTCTCCCTCTATTTTCGTAAAAATATACAAAAGATCGTTTTCGAGTTTTATCAAATCTTTTAGGACATGACCTCTATGAGTGTGGAAGAAATCGATCAACCATACGTTCCTTTGCGGATCGATGATGATATTCCTTCCGTTCAAATCCCCGTGAACATAGGATTGATACCGAGGTGCCGAACCGTATTCCCGAAGATCGAGCAAATCTTTTTCGTAAAAATTACACACATTGAACGCTTCTTTTCCGAAAGGGAATCGAATCGTATCTTCTTCCAGCGTTTTCCCCATCAAATTCTCGGTACGCCTTCGGACTCCCGGAGAATATTTGCTCTGAAAATCGTAATATTTCAGTAGATCCAGTTTCTCGGGTTCAGCCGCATCATAAAGTCTTCCCAATTGCTTTTCGAAGATCGTATCCAAAATCGGAAATATTTCGTTTTCGTCCTCGGACGATTCGTATAGATCCTGAAAAACTTTGGTTTCTCCTTCCAACATGGCCGCGTATCTATATTTGATTCCGCCTCGTTCTCCGATTTCTGCGGAGTCGACGATTCTGGGCGCATTATTTCCCAGAACTTCCTCTATACGCTCGAACGAGGTTCTTTCCTTCGCAATCGGATCTCTGGGTCCGATCTTGATTACGGTCGGAACTTGGGAATGACCCAGACTATCTACGCTCTTTGCACGAAGGACGACGTTTCCTGAAAAACCGCCATCCAAACAACGAAAACGGACCGATCTACACCCGCGAAAGAGGAAGAACAGGATTCTATGATCCTCCTCCTGGATCGTAAATCCGTCTTCAAAGTCGAAAGAAACGGAGTCCTCCCTTAGGGAAATATGGTGTTGCGATTTGGACGATGTTCCGGTCAAGAATTCGGAAAACGCGCCCAAAGAAGGATAAATCTCGACGTCCAAAAGATTCTTCAACTGGTCCAAAGCGATAAAGTGCATGTGCCTGGAAGAACTCGCAGTCAAAGCGCTGCACAATCCGATGCGAAACTTCGGATATCTCGTTCGCAGTTCGTAAGCTAAATAGCTGATCTTCGCTTCCGTCCAAACACCCGTAAGACCTACGTTGATCTCTTCCGTCTCGTAAACTTTTAGAATCTCCTCCAAGTCCGTGCGATGAAAATCGTTCAAACCCGAAGCGTCCACCGTATGCGCAAAGCGTTTCCCGCTATTCGATAAATGTTGAAATACGAATTCGGAACCGTGCGTGCCGCGGATGCAATGATTTCCGAATTGAACGAGATGCTCTCTTTGGGAAAGATCTTCCGGATCGTGCCAATCCCTTATGTGAATGATGGTTAGGTCCTCTTCCGGTTTCGAATATGCCCAATCCATGAAAGAAACGATCGGACCTTCCTGCGGTTTTTCTCCCATGATACGGAGAGCTTCCCCGTATCCTACATGCAGCAAATTCGGAAGCGGATCGTATTTTTGGATCGGCTCGACGAAATCGTTCTGTAGACATTGAGTGATCAAAATTCCCTTTGCCATTTATTCCACTTCCGTAATCAATTCGGTGGTTTTTTGCGCCAATCGGATCTTCGCAGTAGCTCCGGAATTGAATTCCAAAAAATCAGTTTCCATGCCGTCCGAAAAAATGGTCCCGTTTTCGGGCATATGACTTTCCAATAAAATATGGTCTCCCTCTTTTACCATGCCCGCAACCAACTCCGCGCCGCTCCATTTGCTTTTGAAAGGTTCCCGCACCATGAACAATAACTTTCTTTCCTGCCAAGGAATCCTTTCGAGCGTCTTGATTTTTTTGTTTCCCGCAAAATAAGAAATGCCGGAGGCCATATTGAATAAGGAACTTACCCAACCGGTGCTTCCGGCGGGAGTGGAGACAATTAACCCGCTGGAGATTTGTCGTTCGGACTTTTTTCCGTGGGTCAATGTATACCTAGCGCTCGTATGCGATTTTGCCCCGATGAATAGATCGTTGAAAGCGTACAACTTTTGTCCGTCGGTAAGACCCGCTTCCGCCATGGAAATTTTTTGGGTACCGATTTTTCCGTTAAAAACGGATCGCATGATGTCCGATGCCCGATTCGGAAGAAAAGGGAGAAGAATTCCGTCAAATCGATCCGGATCCGGATTGAATGCCAGGATGGGTTGCCCGTTCAGATACTTTGCCGTATTTACGACCAACCCGTCCTGCCCAAGCGTCACCACCAGATCGTTCGGTCCGAATAGATAATTCGGGAGAAAGGACCGATCCATGATATGGAATTTTATTCCAGGCTCGATACTTCGGACCAAGAGTTCCCTTGCATATCTGTAATTATCGTCCTCGGACTCGTAGTCTTCAAAGGATTGCCCCCGCTTCGTAACGTAAAAGCTGGCTTGGGCTTTCGTATTGAAGCGTTTGATGCTCTCTTCTAAGCGGGTTTGACGGGTTATGATTACGACCCTATCGAAGGACAATTTTACTTTCCTTTTTCCTTATTAATCAGCAAGGACATAAGCTCCGGAGAAAGATTCAAATTTCCTATCTTTTCCGCGTTTTTAGCGAGATCCCGGACTGCACGAGAAATGATCTTAGAGGAATCCATACTTCCTAACGCCAATATCTCTACGATCTCAGGGGAAAGTTCCTTAAACGCGGCAAGCTCCTCCCGAGTCGCTTGTCCTCTTGCCTTGGAAAATTGGAGGAGGTTTTGGGTTTGGTATTCCACCAAATCCTTTTTCCTTTTTTCCTGATCGACTAAGGACGCCAGCTTTTGGGTTTCTATCTCCGCCTTTTTTCTTTCCACTACTTGTACGGAATCCATCTTCGCTTCTTCGACCAATTTCTGTTTTTCTTGGACGGCGATTTCCGCATTCATCTGAGTTTCACGGATCGTCCTATTTTTTTCCTCCACGGCAATCTGGGTCTGTAATTCGTTTTCCTTGATCTTTCTTTCCTGCTCGACCGCAAAATTCCTTCTTTGATAAACGGCATCGTCTGCGTTTTTTAGAAGGTTCTCGCGAGATGCGGCTTCGAGGGCTCTTGCGATTTCCGGAGTAGGGCTGATTTTTAGGATCGCGAAATCCAAAACCTCGATTCCTAATTCCTTTAACGCGGGATTTTGGCGCAAACGCTCCAGAACCGGTTCCGCTAGACTGCTCGCCGCCGTCAGTGCATCCGCTAGATTTAAGGAGCGGAACTTCTCACGGATCGCTACTTGGATCAGGTTCGTCATCCTCAAGTCCAGTTTTTCGATCCCATCCCCTAGATATTTTCCCTTAACATCCACTGTAAAATCCAGAAGCGAAGCGAGCTTTTGAGGATCGAGCACGCGATATGTTACCTGACCCTGAATATCCAACTCCTGAAAATCCAGAGTATTTTCCTTGAAAATGAATAATGCGTCTCTGGTATCTGCGGGAACGATCACCAAAGTCGAAGAGGGGGCGTAATAAAAAAAGTTCAGACCTGCGCCCTGCTTTCTGATTTTTCCGCTGCGGAAAAGCAAAACGTAATCGATTGGACGAGTTTTAATAAAGCGAATACCGAACATAAGACCTCGCAAGAAATTTCCGTACAATTTTGAAGATACGATTATTAAACTAATACCGCTAAAATGGGAAGGATTTTTTGTCTTGCTTTTCGGCTCTTTTAGAGAGAAACTTCGGGGTCGATGCCGATATCCAAAAAACAGGGTTCGACCGGAACGCACGATTCGACCGATCTCTCGCGAAACCGAAAAAGCATTTCCCTTTCCGTCACAACGGAATCAGGAGTTTCCCTATTTCGAAGGCTTCTAAAAATCGGCGAAGAGGAGGCTATTTTCGCCTTACGAGAAATCGACGAGGGAGCCCAAATCCAATCCGTCCGTTATTGGGTCATTTTAACCGCATCTTCGGGCATTGCCACGATCGGAATCCTTATAGGTAGCCCTCTGATCCTAGGTTGTGCGATGATTCTTTCGCCGCTTTTAAAACCCGTAATCGGAATTGGAGCCGGTTTTGCAGTCGGGGATGTTTATCTTTCCATAAAATCGTTATTGAATCTTTTCTTAAGTTCTATCCTTACGATCTTGGTCGCGATACTTTTAAGCAAAATGGCTCCGGTCAGGGAATTAAGTCCAGAAGTCTTGAGTCGGGTAAGTCCGGGAGGATTTTATCTTATTATTTCCGCATTTTGCGGTCCCCTAATAGTGATCTCCGGCTTCGGATCTGCAAAAGAACATTATAGAGTAGGGATCGGAACCGTATTAGGAGTTTCACTTCTACCTCCTTTGTGCATATTCGGCCTTGCAGTAGAACGATCCTTACGCTGGGATATTCAACAGGGACTGCTCCTGTCCTTTTTGGCGAATCTTTCCTTGATCGTAGTCACGAGTGCCGCCTGCTTTTATATAATATTCGAAAAATATGACATACCGAATCTGATTCACCTACTATCTTCTCATAGACAAAAGAATGAACACCTCTATCAGTTCGTTTCGGATTTCAGGATATGGCAAAAATTCGAATCCAGATTCTCATTAGAGAATAGGATCATGTTTCCGAGCTTATTGATTTTCCTATTTTCCGTCCCCATTTTCAGTTCATTTTTCCTATTGAAGCAAAAATCCAATATCCGCGAATTTATAGACTCAAAACTTTCCGTACTTGGAGAAATTCATTATATTCGAGGAAGCGAAACCTTGATCTTTACGGGGTCTACGGTTTCCGGAACATTGGTATTCTATTCCAATAAATCCCCCGATGGAGGACTTACAAAATCTCTGAACGAGGAACTTACCTCGGGATTTCCCGGAATCAGCTTTACGATCCAATTGGCACGGATCCAGAGAGAAACCGATTTGCATTCATCCAAATTGTCCGATTTTACGGAAGCGGACGTTCTGGAAAAACCGGACCCGACGGACTAGAAAGTTTTATCGGCCCCGAACGCGGTTTCGAATTTTTCCAGATCTTCCGTAAGAATTTTTCGGATCCAATCCGGAATCAGGACGGAGGTCTTAGTCTTATGCTCATAAGAAACCTGAACCGTTTTGGCTTTTGCAAAAAGCGTTTCCGTTCCTTGCTCGCGTAAAACCGAAGTGAAATGCCAGGATTTATTTCCGATATGGGATACACAAGTTACGATTTCGACATTGTGGTCCATTTCCACCGGTTTGAGCAGATCGATTTCGATCCGAGCGAGTAAAAAAGGAATATCATATATTTCTTTTACTCCGAATTTTCTCCGGCAATAATCGACTCTGCCGATTTCCAAATAAGACACGTACCTCGCGTTATTAACGTGAGCAAAAGGATCCATATCGTTCCAGCGAACTTGAATCGGAGTTACAAGCATGAAGCGGGTCCTAAAATTGTTTCAGGAATCTAAGATTTCCCGAATGCAAATACCGAATATCATGAATTCCGTATTTCATCATAACGAGCCTGTCGAGTCCTAATCCGAAGGCGAACCCGGTCCATTTTTCCGGATCTAGTCCGTTCAATCGGAAAACATTCGGATGAACGAGGCCGCAAGGCATGAGCTCTAGCCAGCCGGAATGTTTGCATACGGAACAACCGCTCCCGCCGCATACTTGACAATTGATGTCCAGCTCGAAAGCAGGTTCCACAAAAGGAAAAAAGCCCGGACGTAGACGGGTCTTAACTTCCCTCTCGAAGATTCTGGAGAGAAGCACTTCCATCGTATAAATCATATTACCGGCGGATATGTCCTTACCGACCACCATGCCTTCCACCTGGTAAAAACAGGTTTCGTGAGAAGCGTCGACTTCTTCGTATCGAAAGACCCTGCCTGGGGCGATGATTCGAAAAGGAGGTTTCAATTTACGTAATGCACGAACCTGAATGGCCGATGTGTGAGTACGAAGAAGTTTTCCGTCGTCCAAGTAAAACGTATCCTGCATATCCCGAGCAGGATGGTCTTCCGTAAAATTCAAGGCGCCGAAGTTGTTAAAATCGGTTTCGACTTCCGGACCGTCCCAGATTTCGAATCCCATAGAAGAGAAAATATCCTCTACTTCGTACTGTATATGGGAGATCGGATGTAACGTTCCCGGTTCCGGGGAACCTTGGGGGCGAAGGACGTCGAACCATTCCTTTTCCGCAAGATCGCGGAACAACTTCGATTTCAGATTTTCCCGAGTTTCCAAAACGAACTCTTCCAATTTTTTGGAGATCTCGTTCGCCTTTCCTCCGATGGTTTTTTTTTCCTCTATCGAAAGGGAAGCGAGGTTCTTTAAAACGGATGTAAGTTTTCCTTTTTTGCCTAGATATTCGTTTTTATTCCTATCCAGCTCGACTTCGTCGGCGGAGGACGAGATCAGTCCCTGCGCCTCGGCATAAATTTTATCTAATTCTTCCGATAGATTCATTTTCTAGATTCCGCGATTTCCTTGAGCGTCGGATAGATTCCTCCGAAAGCTCCGTTGGACATGGCTAAGATCAGAATTTTTTCCCCGACAAATTGGGGAAGGATTTTCCGCAATTTTACGATCAAGTCCTTAGGATCTCGGCAATAAAAAGGAAGGGTCCCCGAATGCTTGGGAAGTTTTAAAATCAGTTTCTTTACGTCCAAACGGTTCTCTTTCGTTACCTTTTTTAAATTAAAGATTTCCGTTATGAAAGTCACGGCGGAACCTTTAAAGGCATAGGAATATTCCTTTTGGAAAACGTTCCTATGCGAAGTGGCGCTGCGAGGCTCGAAAAGACTGATTAATTTGTGTTCGGGAAAAACCTTCCGCACGGATTTGATCGTTTCTTCGACTGCGACCGGATGGTGTGCAAAATCCTCGATTACGACGGTTCGAGAGGATTCGAAAAGTATTTCCTGTCTTCTTTTGACTCCTGGAAATTTTTCCAAGGCGTCCAAAAGAACCGTTCTCGAGGAAGAGACATTCTCCTTTTCGAGAATTTCTTCGCATACCCGCATCGCGACTTCCGCGTTTCTATAATTATGATCTCCGAAGAATCTGGTGCGCAACACTCTATGCCCCGACGTCAGATTGCCCTTCTTCCAGGAAAGGACGGAATCTTTCCGATTGAATTCGAAGGCTTCGGATCGGACGTATTTGGACGCCTCCTTGCAAAGTCTTCGTAAATTCGCGGCTCCCGACCAATAATACGCTTTTCCGTTTCCCGGAATCAAACGCAGCAACCGGGAGAACATAGTTTCGATTTCCCCTATGTCTTTAAAGATATCCGCATGATCGAAATCTAATGCGTTCAAGACCGCGTACGTCGGTTTGTAATGCAGGAATTTGGAGGCTTTGTCGAAAAATGCGGTATCGTATTCGTCTCCCTCGATAACGAAATATTTTCCCTCGGAAAATTCGAATCCCGGAAATCCGTCCTGGCGGATTCCCCCCACGAACAGACCCGGCTTTAGACCCGCTTCCTTTAAAAGGTGATGGATGAGAAAAGTAGTCGTGGTTTTTCCGTGAGTTCCCGCGACCACGACCACTTTCTTATCCGCTAAAACGTAACGTTCCAATGCGGAGGACATGGACTCGTACATGATCCCTGAGTTTAGGACCTCTTCCACTTCCGCGTTACCTCGGGAAATAGCGTTGCCTATTACCACCAAATCCTTGCCCTTCAATCTAGCCGGGTCGAAACCTTCTCCGTAAGGAATTCCCCAGTCCTTCAGCTTTTCCGACATGGGGGGATACACTCCGCTATCGGAACCGGATACTTCGTGACCCAGACTCCGCAACATCGAAGCGAGGTTTCCCATTGCGATCCCGCCGATTCCGATCAAATGTATTTTCAATTTAAGAGCGTCCTAAAGATATTATACGCGAAAGTGAAGATTAGAAACAGACTCAGCAGATAAACCGCCGATGTTAGGGAGAAGATCAAAAATTCCTTGGATTCGACTCCGCTGACCCGCCTCATTCCTACGAAACTTAAATAGTAAGAAAATAACAACGACACCACGATCAAACCGGCGTGCAAGGGAGAAGGAAGAATCCAAAATAAGGAAGAAGACGAAAAGGGAAGGAAGGCGATCGTCAGTATGTTCGCCGCCGGATAACTCTCCCCTTTGGTTCTATCGATTCTCCTGTAAAAGACTCGAAGAACGTCCAATTGGAAGACTACAAATAACACTAGCGGATAAACGAGAAACGAACCGACCAATCCGGAAAAAAAGGAGGAAGTGATTTCATCGTAGAATATCCACTCTATGATTATGCGGAACAGGTTTCCGACAAACTTCGAGATCGGAGCCAAAATCCACAGAGCAAGATGAAGACGGACTAACTCCTTACGTCCCAATAAAGGCTCCCGCAGATAAAGATCGAAAGCCTCCTCCGGAGCGCGAAACAGTTTTTCGAGCAGGGAAAGTTTGGCTTTATCCGTCTCGGACATGGATTCTGTCTGGGATATCGGGATCATCTTTTCTTAGGCGGCTTTGGAGCGACCCAAACGGAGGCTTTTTCCACCAAGCCGGCACTCTCTTTGATTTTCCGAAAGGATTCCTCTGTCACGTAAAAAGGAGGCTCTTTAAAACTTCCGTTCCAAATCCTGATCGTGGGAATAAAACGTTTCCCTTGGATTTCCGTAGGTTTGTGAAAACGAAACATAAGTTCGTCCCCACCGCTTAAAGAGACTTTCAACGTCGCCAAAGAAAATTGCGAACGGGTATCCTGGGGGGCAAGCAGGTTTCCCACCTTAAAACCCGCCCCATTTTCTTCATCCGGATACAATTCCGCTCTCAAAGCGATTACGGAACGATACAATTCTTCGCCGAGTCTCGGTTCCAATAATATGATTTGGCCGGAGATCCTTCTCCAATAATTCCGTTTGGCTCCGTTTTCCTGGTACGGATGGTTATCGATGCGAATCGGCTTTCCATCCTCCTCCAAGTAATAGATTTCTTGGACGAATTCCTTCCCGGGAAAAACGAGCTGTCTCTGGCGGAAATCCTCCGGACCCTTTTGGAATCTCTCGAAGATGAAATTGTAGGCGGTCAATAGAGTCGCCGACTTTCCCTCTTCCATTACGATACGAGTGGATCCGTTGAAATGTTTCTTTCCCAACCTTAAAGTCTTGGTCTTATTTCCCGAATATAGAACGATGCGAGGGGCTCCTTCTCCCAATTTCAAGGAAGCCGAAGGAGAAGTTCCCTCCGCCAAGGATTCGAAATCCTTAACTTTCAGCTGACCTAAATCGCGAAACGTATTTTCGGAATTGTATCCTCCCTCGTACTCGATCCATTCTCCGGTTTCCTCGTTCCGATTCGAAACCGAAAAAAATAGGCCCCCTTTTTTGATTCCGTCCTTTAAAAAAATGGAAAACGCATTGCCGTAAAAATTCTCACCCGATTCGGAAATCCATTCCTTACTAGGAGGAAAATATTCCAATCGATCTAAAGAGAGTTTCCAATAGGAAATCTCGCTCAGATCCTCCTTCTTTTCCTCCATCACGATAAAGACCGTAAAGAGGAGTACGACCAATCCGGCGAGAATATAAAGTTTAGTCTTCATCCTTTCTCCCGATCCTTCTCCTACGGATCACATAGATGGATCCGAGGCCGGCGATCAGGCCCGGGAAAACAAACATACCTAAGATCCAAACCGCTCTTTTTTGTCCGTCGGTGAGAGAAACCGATTGAACCTCCTCTTTTCTGGGAGGAATCGACGGCAGGCTCAGGCTTTGGTGCATCCAAGTGGCAGAAGCGCTAGCCAATTCATAATTCGCGGCAAAGGGAAGGTACTGGTCCGTCAACCAAGAGGTTCCCGAATAGATTACCACTCGGCCTCTCTCTTCCCCTTCCGCAGGATTCGGAACGGAAGGGATCGGTGGAGCACCGGGAACCATATCCGCAGGCGAGTTTCTTCCCTTTACGAAGGTTTGCAAAACCAACGCGACCGGAGCATTCTTCTTTTCCTCTCCCGGATCCTGCTTCCCGTTTTGGTTGGGATCCAAGTAGGCGTCTCCTCCGCTATCCAAAAGGGGGAAAGCGTCGAACTGTTTTTGATTGCCTTCGGAAGTCTTCGCTTCGAAATAACCCGCGTACGGAAATACCACGCCCAAGTCCTTTTTGGAAAGAGTCTCTTCTATCGGATGTTTTCGAAAGGCCTTCGTTACGATTACTCCGGGCTGAGAGGGAATTTGAGAAAAGCCGGTTTTTACGAATCGGTATCCCGCTTCTTCCAAGAGCCAATCGAAGGATTCTCCCCCTTTGGGTTCGACCGTAATCATAACTTTTCCGTTTTTCTTTTTCACGAAATCCAAAACGGCCACCCTAGCTTCGGGGCCGAAAGGCACGGTTGGTCCTGCGATCACTAAAATATCCGTGTCGTTGGGAACTTTCGGAGGCCAACCTTCCTTGAAACTGAGAGCGCTCACTTTGAAGTTCAAAAATGCCAAACCGGAAGTCAGGCGATTCAGTCTTTCGTTGGGAAGGTTCTGAAAAACCTGAGAGTATCTTTCCCCGTTGGATTCCGTAAAATAGACCTTTCTTTCTTTGGTCGTGACGTTAACGACGGCTTGGACGAACTTTCTCTCGAATTCCTCGAGGTCCGATTTGTCCTTCACGCTGATTTTTTGCTCGGGGGCTTTGTCGGTCGCGACGGCCCCTTTCTTTTTAAAACGAACCAGCACGGTTCCGTTAGAGACCTGACCGAATTCCGTAAGCTCGTCCAATTCCACATCCGCGTTGATAAAACGGACTTTATAGGAGGCATGAATCGACGCTAATTGCCCCAACAGGATTTCCAGATCGGGACGGATTCTACGCAAGGACAGCGAACTGGCTTTGTCGGAAGCAGGAGCATTTTCTAAGGGTCGAGGATAAAAAGCGACCACGTCCACTTCCCCTTCGGGAATTTGTTTCAGGAGTTTTTTGGCTTCCAGAGAAAACGAAAACTGCCCGTGGGAACTCAGATCGAAGTTATGGTTTCGGATCGTCGCGATATAGTTGGCCAGTACGACGATCAAAAGTAAAATCCCGGTTCCGAGTAGAAAATCGCGGATCATGCCTTGCTTGGAAGATTTCAAAGAGGATTGGGCGCTCAGAGATTCCCGTTCCCATTCTCTTAACATTCCTAAAAAGAAATTTCCCAAAACGAAGAGCACTAATATCACGAGGAGGAACTCCCGGACCGGAGAGATCCAAACCGGAGCCGCCCCCCCCTTTTGTAATGCCGACTCTTCTAGATAGATCCGTAGGAAATAAATACCGAGAGAGACGATGCCCAAAAAGGATGAGATCGTTAGGTTGCCGTCTTTCTCATCTTTTTTGGAAGGGAAATAACGGAGAATTCCGGCGGCGCCCAGAAGAGCGAGTACGAACAGAGTGAATCCTAATCTTGCTCCGAAGGAAGTTAAGCTGTCGTAAATCGGAAAGAAGAGTAAAAGTCCGAGAGTGGATCCCCAGGAAAGAACGCGGCGCAAAAGTTCGTTTTTCATCCTCTCCACCTCCTGGATTCCAGGACTTTTACGGTGAGATAAAGAAAGAAAACCGTTCCGCTCAAAAAGAAAATAACGCTATTCAAAGGTAAGACACCTTTCGAAAAACCGATAAAATGCGAAAAGATATGCAAGTGAAACAGCACCTTTCGAGTCACCGCGTCGAACAAGTAAGAAAAGAAACCGATCACCCAAAGAGTTAACAGAATCATAATAGAAATCAACATGGAGATCATCTGGTTCTTACCTAAACTGGAACCGAATAATCCCACGGAATACGTGAACAATCCGAGTAGAAAGACTCCGACCGTTCCGGAGGCTACGATGTACAGCGGAGCTTTCCAGAAAAAATACAGAAAAAGAGGGAAGAGACCGTCTACCAACACGGATACGATCAAACAAACCAAGGCGCCGAAGAGGAATTTTCCGGCGACGATCTCCAAATCGGTTACGGGTGAAGTGAATAATAACTCCAGCGTTCCCCGGTTCTTTTCCTCCGTAATGGAACCCATGGAGACGATCAACATTGCGATCAATATGGTGCTCATAAAGGATAGAAAAGTCACCACAGTAGTCTCGGCGTAATTCGTTCCGGAATTAAAGTTTAGGATCAGGACGAAAAGGGAATTCAAAAAAGCGGTACCGCCCAATACCAAAGGGGCCAGGTACGTTCCGAAAAACACCCTTACCTCTTTCCAGAAAATCCATTTGATATTACGAAACATCGGTTCTTTCCTTATACCTTGTTCATAAAGATTTGTTCCAAGGTCACGTCCTGCTTGCGTATGTATTCCGGCAGGATTCCCGAGGAGGATATGCCCGAAAAAAGTTCCTCTTTGAACTTTCTTTCGGAATTCGTATTCACCAAAAACGTGGTTCCATGCGACTCTTCCGCCACAAAGCGAACCGTAGCGCCGACTTTTTCCGCGATCCCGCTCAAATATTCCTCTACCCGAGCTTTGGGTTTTCCCGAAAGAGTCACTTCCAGACCGGAAAGATTTTCCATCTCCTTTTCCAATTCGGCCCGATCGCATTGATAAACGATGCGTCCGTTATGCAAAAAGAGGAATCGGTTGCAGGTTTTATAAACTTCGGGAAGAATATGACTCGATAGTAGAATCGTATGACTTTCCCGTAGGCTCTGGATTAGATTGCGGATTTCCACGATCTGCTTCGGATCCAATCCGGAAATCGGTTCATCCATAATGATGATTTCCGGATTTCCTAATATGGCCTGCGCGATTCCTACCCTTTTTCTAAATCCTAAAGATAAGGTTTCGATCACCTTGTTTTTTACGTCGGTCAAATCCGTAAGCGAGCATACTCTTCCCAATTCTGCCGGAATTTCGTTCTCTTCGATTTGTTTCAAACGAGATACAAAAGTCAGATATTCAAAAACGGTTAATTCCGGATAGAGCGGCGGAGTCTCCGGTAAATATCCTATTTTTCTTTTTACATCCAGAGGGTGTTCGAAGGTATTCACTCCGTCGAGTTCGCAAATCCCGTCGGTAGCGATCAGGTAGCCGGTCAAAATACGAATGGTCGTGGTTTTTCCGGCTCCATTAAGACCCAGGAGTCCGACAATTTCTCCCTCTTTCAGTTCGAAATTCAATCGGTCGATGGCCAGCTTCTTTCCGTAAAACTTGGAAAGGTTCCTTACTTTTATCATACTGCTTTCTTTTCCGGAAAAACCGGAGATCGGAGAAATTTCTTTATAGAAGGGTTTAGGAGAAGAATACCTCACACCCGTGAATACGGGTCAATCATTTTCCCATAAGAATGAGATCGGCGCGTAACAAGAAGCGTTCGTTCGGAAATCGGAACGATCGTTCTTCTTAAACATGAATCTCTAAGGAAAATGTGAGCAAAAAAGAATTGCGAATCCCGGGGTTCATGGAAAGCATCCTTTAAACGACTACTGTATAAGGCATTCCATGGCAATAGCAAACTTCCTGAACGAAGCCAAAGCACAAGGCAATAAACTGTTTCTTCAATTCGGCGGCCAAGGTTCCCCTTGGTTAAAAGAACTTTCGAAACTTTACGAATCGGATCCGTCCTTAAAGCAATTCTTCGACACAGCCTTTCGCACTCTAGCGGAAGAAATACCCGGCCTAGATAAAAAATACATTTCCCAAGGTTACGATTTCGAGGCCTGGCTCAAGAACCCGGATGCGGCTCCGGATGAAAGTTATCTTTGTAGTGCGACCGTCTCCATCGTAGGAATCTTTCTGACCCAAGTTGGAAATTACGTCTCTTTGACCCATAAGGGATTCCCGGCTTCAGAACTTTTGGCGAACGCAATCGGAACTTCCGGTCATAGCCAAGGAGTGATTCCCGCAGTTCTGATCGCTCTCGGCAAGGAAGGGGATGAGTTCTATAAGGAATTTTCAAAATTTCTAAAATTCGTTCTCTACTTGGGCTATAGAGCTCAGGAACAATACGGATTGTTCCAGCCCGGCGAGGATTTGCTCAAAGGGAACGAAGAGGTCGGTGATAAACAACCCGCTCCGATGGTTGCCGTCTTAGGATATTCGCAGGCAGATTTGAGCGACCGAGTCAAAGCCTTCAACAGCGAGACAGGTTCCACCGGACATGGCGCGCTTTATGTTTCCCTTTTTAATACTCCGGATTCCAATATTCTTTCCGGAGATCCTTACAAACTTCTCGCGTTCCGTAAGAAATACAAAGCCGAAATGGACGAGAAAAAAGTGAAGTTCGTATATCTCAGAACGACAGCGCCTTTCCATTGTCCCTTAATGGACGAAACGGAAAATACCGTTCCGAAAGATATGCAAAGGATCGGATTCAGCTACAAAGGCTCAGACCTAAAGATTCCAGTATTTTCCATTTTCGACGGAAGAAATTTCCAAAATGAATCGGACGTTTCCCTTCCGCTGTTCCGCGAGGTGCTGATCAAGGCTCTCCATTGGGATAAGGCGATCTCCGCTTTCGTTAAGACTCCGAAGGTCGTGGGTATCGATTTTGGACCGAGCGTGGTTTCCCAAAAATTGACCCAAGCGAATCTAGGAACCTCCGAAAACAAGATTTACAGCGCATCTAGTCCGAAAGATATCAAGGTACTTTTGGGCTAAAACGTAAAGGCTGCCGGGATTCACCCCGGCGGCTTCCGTATGAAGGGCTTCTCTTGGGTCAATCTCCCGAAATCCTATAGGGCCTTTGCAAGAAGGTTCGCCTTCCTTTTTCCCGATTCAATCCGCAAAAGACTGCTTTTCGCGTTTCTTGCTCCTTTTCGCGAGGAGGCTCTCCCCAAGTTAGGAAAGACCGCATACCAGGCAGGCTTCCATTGTGAGAGACAACTCTGGAATCTAATAAAGAATCCGAGTGCGAGATCTTCGGAAGGTTCCAACCAGTATGTTTCGCCTAAACAAAAATCCCTGTTAAGAGAAATAGCGAACCGACTTTATCCGTCTGCAATCCACGCAAGGTACAACGATTCCGTTACCCGCGCGATGATCCGCAACAAGCAAGCCGTCCGCGGTGCCGCGTTTCAGACCGACTTTTTCGACTTCCGTGCGGATTTTCTCCTCCCTCAAGAAAACGGTTGGGAGATCGTAATCGTCAAGGCTTCTTCCTCGGTGAAAAAATCCTACGCCAGAGAACTTTCCTTTTTACGAATGATCATGGAAGAAGCGGAATTTCCGGTCGTTCGAACCACTTTACTATTTTTGAATTCGAAATACTTTTTTTCCGGAAACGAAATAGATCCGAATTCCCTTTTTCTACAGAAAAACCTGAGCGATGAAACGCTCGCTGCAGTTTCTAAAACCAGAGAGAAGGCGTATCGGATGCTGGAGATTCTCGAAGAGAACTCACTTCCTTCCGGAAATTCAGTGAACGTCTGCGAACATCCGCGTAGCTGTATATATCCGGAATCCTGTCTCGCGGATTCTCCGCCGGGAGATTTATTTTCCTTAAGAGAAGGAAAGGAAGAAACCCTGCGTCTTTGGGAAGCTGGGATCCGAAACCTTTCCGAAATCGGGGATATCGAGGAATTTACACAAAGACAAAAGATACAAATCCGATCCATACGAACCGGCGAGGAATATCTAAATCGGGAAAATCTGCTCCGCTTTATGAACAGATTAAAATTCCCGCTGCACTTTCTGGATTTCGAAACCATCAATCCCCCTGCTCCGATCTATCCGAAATCGAATCCCTTTCAACATGTTCCGTTCCTGTTCTCTTTACATGTCTTGGAAAACGACTTAGAAGAAGAGCCTGCGGAATATTCCTACCTGGACGACGGAATCCAGGATCCTCGCTTGGGAATTCTGGATTCCTTATCCCAAAAAATCCGCCCCGGGGGAACGGTATTGGCCTTCAACGACACTTTTGAAAAGCGGTGCCTGAAAGAATCCGTGCAAGTGTTTCCGGAATTCAAGAAGTGGTTCGATTCCATAGAAGCGGACTTTTTGGATCTCGCGCTTCCTTTTTGGGATTTCGATTATTATCATCCGGACCAACACGGGACCACTTCCTTAAAATCCGTTCTGCCGGTACTGACCGGAGCGAATTATAAGGGATTATCGATCAACGCAGGACACCTGGCAAACTCCGAATTTCTTAGGATCAAAACGGAACCGGTAACGGACGAGGAAAGAAAAAAAGTGGAATCGAACCTCAGGGAATATTGTAGAATGGATACCTTCGCACTAGTACTGATCCTAAGAAAGCTCGCGGAAAAACTGGATTGGAAAAACCGAAGCTAATCTATCCGCCACACGTTCGGGAGCGAAAATCGGGCTTGTCGGATGGGCTCGACCGAATTCCCTATCCTTAGAATGGCGGCTCCAAAGAATATTAAAAAGATCGTACTCGCTTACTCCGGCGGATTAGACACTTCCGTAATCCTTACCTGGTTAAAGGAAACCTACGGCTGCGAAGTGGTGGCATTCACCGCTGATGTAGGTCAAAAAGAAGAACTGACCGGGCTGGAAGAAAAAGGAATTAAAACCGGAGCTTCTAAAGTTTATATAGAAGACCTTCGTCTGGAGTTTGCGAGAGACTTCATTTACCCTGCGATCCAGGGAAATGCAATCTATGAAATGAGATATTTGTTAGGGACTTCCTTAGCCCGCCCTCTGATCGCAAAAGCGATGGTCGAAGTGGCCAAGAAAGAAGGAGCGGATGCGTTCGCACACGGAGCCACCGGAAAAGGAAACGATCAAGTTCGATTCGAACTGGCCTTCAAATCTCTGGCCCCGGAAAAGGAAATCATCGCACCTTGGAGAACGTGGACTTTCGGAGGCCGTGCGGACCTGATCGAGTACGCCAAATCGAAAGGCATCCCCGTTCCGGTTACCGCCTCGAAACCGTACTCTATGGACAGAAACCTGATGCACATCTCGTACGAAGGCGGCATCCTGGAAGATCCTTATAGGGAACCGAACGAAGATATGTTCCTCCTCACCGTATCTCCGGAAAAAGCTCCCGATTCTCCCGAGTATATCGAGCTGGATTTTTCGGAAGGAAACTGTATCGCAGTCAACGGTAAAAAAATGAATCCCCTCGAAGTCATGGACACCCTGAATTCGATAGGAGGCAAGCACGGAATCGGAAGAGTCGACATCGTGGAAAACCGTCTCGTCGGAATTAAGTCCCGCGGAGTCTACGAAACTCCCGGCGGAACCATTCTATTCCACGCTCATCGTGATTTGGAGTCCATCACCATTGATCGGGATACGCAACACCATAAGGACAAATTGTCCGCAGAACTCGCGGAACTGATTTACAATGGTCACTGGTTCTCCTCACGAATGAGCGCGGTAAGAGCCTTCGTCTCCGAAACCCAAAGATTCGTCACCGGAACCGTTAAGCTCAAATTATATAAAGGAAACGCGATCGTCGTCGGAAGAAAATCGCAGGTTTCCCTTTACAATCCCGAGATGGCTACGTTCGAAAAAGAGGAATTGTACAACCAAAAAGATGCGGAAGGTTTCATCAACCTATACGGATTGCCCGCCAAGGAAGCGGCACGCTTGAGGAAAAAATGACTAGAATCGCAGTTTATCCCGGTTCCTTCGATCCGCTTACGAACGGTCATGTCGATATTTTACAGCGTTCCATGGGACTTTTCGACAAAGTGATCATCGGGATCGCGGTAAATTCGAGTAAGAATTTCCTATTTTCCATCGAAGAACGCCTGGAATTCGTCCGTGAAGTGACGGAGGGATGGTCCAACCTGGAAATCGACACGTTCGAAGGATTGACCGTGGATTATTGCAGAAAGCGCGGAGCAAAAAGCATCATTCGCGGGCTCCGGGCCGTTACTGACTTCGATTATGAATATGCGATTTCTTTAATGAATAAAAAGTTGGCTCCGGAGCTGGAGACCATCTTTCTCATGTCATCCAACGAATATTCCTTCGTATCTTCCACTATAGTCAAGGAAGTAGCCCGACACGGCAGGGACGTGTCCGCTCAGGTACCGGATATAGTCAGTAAAGCTTTATTAAAAAAACTATCGAAATAAGGAAAACCAATGTCTAGAACGTTCATCATGATCAAACCTGACGGAGTAAAAAACAAACACGTCGGAGATATTCTGCAAAGAATCGAAAAAGAAGGATTCAAAATTCTAGGTTTGAAATATCTCAAACTTTCTCTGGAGGACGCTAAACAGTTCTATAAAGTCCATTCCGCCCGTCCTTTTTACAATGACCTCTGCACTTACATGTCTTCGGGACCGATTGTGGCCGCGGCATTGGAAAGAAACGACGCGGTCCAACATTGGAGAAACGTAATCGGAGCGACCGACCCGAAAGAGGCGGCAGCCGGCACCATACGCGCCTTATTTGCCGAAAGCAAGGAAGCGAACGCCGTACACGGTTCCGACTCCGACGACAACGCAGCCTTGGAAATCAGCTTCTTCTTTAAAGGAAACGAACTATTTTAAGGATCCTTTAAAACCGTCGGGGAATCCTTTTCCCCGGCGGCTGTCCTGAGATCGGCTACGAACGTCTTTGGGCAACCTTTCCCCTTTCCAGCTCCATGAGTATTCTTGCCGTCTAACCGAAAATCCGCGACGATGTTTCGGAATTTTTTCCGCCGAAAGCCATAAAAAATCCTTGTACTTTTAAGAAATTTATTTCCTCATTTTCGTTTAAGTAGGCGAAATCTTTCTCTCTTTTCGACCGAAGCTAATAATATGAACGCTGCAACGAAGGAACAAATCCTGAAACACAACCGCATTATGGAGAAGTACCGGACTAACGACCCTCTTTCCAGCGGTGCTCCGGACTGGATGGACGACGTTTTAGAGGTGATCTATTCGCAGGAAGAGTTCGCGATGGATCGTCCCGACATCGATCTCGATTCCGAATAAGCCCAGTTTTTCCCGATTTTTAATACGCCTCCTTTCCGAATAAAATCCTTGGTGAAACCGACCAGGAATGGTTCACTTGTATACGCCGAAGTTTTTCGAGTCGATCGGAGCGAACCATGAACGATATCACGGGAAAGAGGATTTCCCTGCGAACTGCCCAAGCCGAAGGTTACGTATTTTGTGGACCTGAAACGATCCAAAGAATCAAGCAGAACGACCTTCCCAAAGGCGATCTTTTCGGAGTAGCAAAAGCCTCCGCCCTCCTAGCCTCCAAGAAAACCTCGGAACTGATCCCCCATTGTCATCCGGTTCCGATCGATTCCTTTTCCGTCGATTTCGAAGTACTTCCGGAAAAAAACGCGATCCGCATTCTTACTTCCGCAAAATCCA
Source organism: Leptospira fletcheri (assembly GCF_004769195.1). Taxonomy (NCBI): domain Bacteria; kingdom Pseudomonadati; phylum Spirochaetota; class Leptospiria; order Leptospirales; family Leptospiraceae; genus Leptospira; species Leptospira fletcheri. Next base: position 592,591 of record NZ_RQET01000004.1, on the reverse strand, counting down.
TAGGCAAAACCGGAATCGAGATGGAAGCATTGACCGGAGTTTCCGTAGCCGCTTTGGTGATCTACGACCTTCTCAAGCCCATCGATAAGAACATGGAGATTTCTTCCGTACGACTTCTGGAAAAGAAAGGAGGGAAAAGCGATTCTCATATCGCAAAATTCGCCTCAGGTTCCAGAGCGGCCATCCTAGTCTGTTCCGACTCGACCTTTGCAGGAAACCGGGAAGACGGATCCGGACCGGCGATCGGTGAATTGTTAAACGAACAGGGAGTGGAAGTTGTCGAACGGAAAATCGTCCCGGACGAGCCGGAAGAAATCCGTAAAGCGATCTCCGTTTGGGTGGGAGAAAAGCTGGATTTGATCGTTACCATAGGTGGTACGGGGTTGGGTCCGCGGGACAATACCACGGACACGATACGTTCGTTGTTGGATCAGGAAATTCCGGGAATCGCCGAAACGATGAGGTCCTTCGGTCAAGATAGGACTCCTTTTGCGATGCTTTCCCGATCGGTCGCCGGACGGATAGGCAAGACGCTTGTAGTGTGCGTTCCCGGTAGTACGAACGGCGCCAGAGAAAGTATGCAAGCGATCCTGCCGGCAATTTTCCATGCAAAAAAAATGATGCGAGGAGAAGGACATTGATCTCCTTGCAGGAAGCGATTTCTTTAGTAGTCTCGCACACGGAATCTTCTTCTTCGGAAAACCTTTCGTTATCCGAATCGACGGGAAGAATTTTAGCGGAATCCGTTCTCGCCGACCGGGACTATCCTCCTTTCCCGAGGGCAACCATGGATGGATTCGCTTTGCGTTCGGAAGGATTTTCCGCGGATCGGATTTATTCCTACGAGAGGGAAGTGTCCGCGGGTATGTCGCTGGAACTTCATCCGGGAGAAGAATCGGTTCGAATCATGACGGGCGCTCCTGTTCCGGAAGGGCTGAATGCGGTTATCAAGGTAGAGGACAGCATAGAGGAGAAAAAAGGATCCGTTCGATTCCGACTCCCTTCGTTAAAGGAAAATCTGAACATCGCGTTAAAAGGAGAAGATCTTAAGAAAGGACAAGTAGTCCTCCCAGGGGGACAAAAAATCGACGCCTCCACCTTATCGCTTCTGGCTTCCTTGGGAAAAAAAACGGTTCAAGTTTCCCGACTGCCCAAGGTGCATATCGTATCCACCGGAAACGAAGTGGTCTCCGTGGAAAAAGAACCCTTGCCTTGGCAGATACGGGATTCTAATTCCTATACGATCCGTGCAGGATTGTTCAAATTCGGAATTCTCCCGCAAAAAACGACGTTGGTTGGAGACGAGGAATCCGTTCTTCGCGAATCTTTGACCGAAGGTTTGGATTCGGACATATTGATCCTTTCCGGGGGAGTTTCCATGGGAAATTATGATCTGGTTCCTAGTGTCCTTGCCGACTTGGGGGTCGAGCAGATATTTCATAAAATCATGATAAAGCCGGGAAAACCGATCTGGTTCGGTAAGAAAAAAACCACCGCTATCTTCGGGCTGCCTGGAAATCCGTTCAGCGTTCAGGTTTGTTTTCGAATTTTCGTAGAAGCTTATCTGCGAAAGTTTTCGGGATTACCTCTCGAACGACCTTTGCTTCTTCCTTTGGCAGGTTCCAGAAAAAAGAAAAACAAATTGGCGGAATTTTTTCCTGCAATTCTGGATTCCTCCAGCGGGACAAAGGTCGCTCCGAAAATCTTCAACGGAAGCGGAGACGTGACGGCAGGACTTTTTTCGGAGGGGATCGCTCTGCATCCTGCCGAACGGGAGGAACTTGCGGACGGAGATCGGATCGAATTCCGCTTTTGGTGATTCTCTAGAAATCCAATCAAACGTGTTTTTCTCCGAAACCTTCGCGTTTAGTCGCATCATTAAAATCGAAAATACCTCCCGGTCCGAAAAATAAAACGTAAGTATTCCGGATTGACCCGTACCGATATCGGACTCAAATAAGTCTATTACCGGAGGGTTGAATGACCGCTAAAAAGAGAATCGCTGTGGCCAAAGGGGACGGAATCGGCCCGGAGATCATGGATGCGACTTTAAAAATTTTAGAGGCTGCCGGAGCGAAAATCGAGCCTGTCTTTTTGGAAATCGGTGAGCAGGTCTACAAAAGGGGCCATAGCGCCGGAATCGAACCTTCTGCTTGGGAGATCCTCAGGGAAACGAAAGTCTTCTTAAAAGCGCCGATCACCACTCCGCAAGGGGGAGGTTATAAGAGCCTGAACGTTACCGTTCGTACGACCCTAGGACTCTTTGCGAACGTCCGGCCCTGCGTTTCCCTATATCCCTATGTGGATACCAAGCACCCCCAACTCGACGTGGTCATCGTACGGGAAAATGAAGAAGATCTTTATACAGGAATCGAGCACAAGCAAACGGCCGATACTGTCCAATGCTTGAAACTGGTTTCGCGCCCGGGATCGGAGAAAATCATCCGGTACGCCTTCGAATATGCCAAGGCGTACGGCAGAAAAAAAGTCACCGCGATGGTTAAAGACAATATCATGAAGCAGTCGGACGGTCTGTTTCACGAAGTATTCAAGGAGATCGCGAAAGAGTATCCGGAAATCGAAGCGAACAGCGAGATCATCGATATCGGTGCGGCCCACCTTGCGGAACGCCCTCAGGTATACGACGTAGTGGTCACGTTGAACTTATACGGAGACATCATTTCGGACATAGTGGCGCAGGTTGCCGGATCGGTGGGAATGGCCGGTTCCTCGAATATAGGAGAAATCGTCTCCATGTTCGAAGCGATTCACGGTTCGGCGCCGGACATAGCGGGAAAAAACGCCGCGAATCCTTCCGGTTTATTAAACGCTGCAGTAATGATGTTAGTCCACCTGGGGCAGCCGGATATAGCGGCAAAAATACAAAACGCCTGGTTATTGACGATAGAGGAAGGAATTCATACCGGCGATATTTTCAAAGCCGGAGTGAGCAGGATCAAGGTGGGAACCAAAGAGTTTGCGGAAGCCGTGATCGGAAATTTAGGTCATTTACCGGAGAGATTCAAGCCAGTCTCTTTCGGAAAAGCCAAGCCCATTCATATTCCGGAATATAAAAGACGGACCATCCCGAAGGAATTGGTAGGTGTGGACGTATTTCTGGATTGGACTCCGGGCTCTCCCGAGGAATTAGGTAAAAAATTATCCTCTATCGCAGGAGACCTGAAGCTTCGTATGATCACGAATCGAGGGGTGAAAGTATATCCGAACGGAGCCCCCGAAACTTTCTTAACGGATCATTGGAGATGCAGGTTCGTACACGCGAATACTCCCGATACCGAGATGGGGGACGGTTTCGAAACCATTCAATCGGAGCAAATCGGAAAGTTATTGATTCGTATAGCCGAAGCGGGCATGGACAGCATCCAAACGGAGAATCTATATAAGTTCGCGGGGAAACGCGCGTTTTCACTCGGGCAAGGGGAATAAAACCGCGCTCGTTTTAGGAGCAACGAAGGTTTAATTGCTGGACTTTCTTTCGGAAACTCGGATTCTTTTCTTCCGCATTAGGATCCGGTTTTCCGATGATGAAGGATTTAGAAAAAGGGGAAATATACGAGGCAATTCAAATACTCGATTTAGGAAAGGACCAAGCCAGGAAATTTCTTATTTCTCTCTTTCCCCAGAGGGAACTCAAGGAGTGGGTTCGATTCGCCAGTATATCCTTTTTGGGCCTAGGACTGGCGTTATTTTCCTCAGGGATTGTTTTTTTCTTCGCTTATAACTGGGCAGGGATGCATCGATTCTCCAAATTGGGATTGATCTCTTGCTCTTTAGCGGTTGCCGTCGGGGTATATCTGCTCGGTAAATCCGAAAGTTATTCCAGACAGGCATTGCTGATCCTTGCCTCGGTTTTGGTGGGCGTTCTTCTCGCCGTTTACGGACAAATCTATCAAACCGGCGCCAACGCAGTAGATTTATTCTTAGGTTGGACTTTTTTAAGTCTCGGTTTCGTCATCGCGGGGAATTCTCCTCCGCTTTGGTTCCTGTGGATATTACTTTCGAATATTACGGTAGAATTGTACCAGAAGCAGGTTTTATTCCGTGACGAAAGTCCGTATTCCTACTCCTTCGCGCTCCTTTTCAATGCTGCAGCCGTCTTTCTTTACGAAAGAGAAAATCGAAAGAACGATTCCAAGGAAATTGCCGGATGGTTTCCAAATACTGTCGGATTTTTGACCTACTATTTTGCGACTTTCGGTTCCATTTTCAGCATATTCAGAGACGTGAAGGAAGAAGGAGATCTCCTAATGGTCTGCCTTTCGTTAGCGACCTTATCGATCGGCTATTTCGTTTATCGTTATAAGATTAGACGACTAGGAATACTGGCTCTATCTCTGCTATCCGCAATTACTTTGGTTTTTTCCGTCTTTGTAAGAGTCTTCGATTGGAACGATTTCGCTCTTCCCTTTTTATTCGGAGGCATCGCGTTGACTACGGTTACGGCATGGAGTGCAAGGCATTTGATGCAAATCCGAAACGAATGGAAAAAGGGGGAAAGAGTCGGATGAAATCGTTCGAAATTCCACCGGAACTGAATTTAAATGCGGAACAAAAAGAAAAATTGCGTTCCTTCCTTACTCGATCGGAAAGTTCCGATACTCCATGGTATGTTCACCTGGTAGTAATTCTAGGTTCCTGGTTTGCGACCATGCTTCTACTCCTGTTCCTATTTATCGCAAAAATATTGGAAACGACCGAGAGCTTGAAAGTGATAGGAGCTTTGATATCCGTCGGATCGATAGCGATCCCTTTATTGGATCAAAAGAAAAAGATTTCTGAATCTTTTATCGTTTCCGTAGGATTCCTGGGACAGGTACTGTTATTTTTAGGTATCGCATTCTCCAAATCCGAAATCCTTTCCTTTAGCGCCTCGGTCCTGATCGTTGAAATTTTTCTCTATCTTTTCTCCGGAACTTGGATCCAAAAATTCGTTTCGGTCCTTCTGATTTTTTCTTCCTCCGTAATCCTCCTAGAAGAGAACGAGATGTCGTTAGGAATTCATATCATGCTGGCTTTGTCAGGACTTGCAATTGTTCTTTTGTTTCGGTACGAAGTCGAAATCGTTTCCTCGGGAAAAATAATACCATCGTTCTATATGCCTACCATATACGGCTTGACGATTGCAATTTCCGGGATCCCGGCCCTATCCGTCATAGGCGGGAGCTACATTTCCACGGATTGGAGAATCTCCGGTACGATAGGCATTCTGGTCTTAGCGATCTATCTTTGGACTTGTCTGAATTCGATTCTGAAGGACAAACTCTTTATCCAAGGGTTCATGGTCGGAACCATATGTTTACTTCTGGCTCCTACCTTGCAAACTCCGGGAATTTCGTTTTCCGTTTTTTTAATCGCTATCGGTTTTAGGCAAAGACTCGATCTGGTATTGATGCTGGGGATTCTATCCATATCCTGTTATTTAGTGGATTATTATTATTCTCTTAAGTTTACTTTGCTGATAAAATCTTATATTTTACTTGGTTCCGGAGCGCTATTCCTCTGCGCCTATCTTTCTTTATCAAAATTGTATGATAGAAAGGAACGAGAGAATGAACGATAAAATCCGAAAACTCCTAGTCCTGTCGAATCTGATCGTCGTTCTGGCGTTTTTAGGAAAAGAGGTTTGGCAAAAGGAGAGAATCAAGGAGAAAGGCGAATTGTTCCTTTTCGCTTTAGCGCCGGTGGATCCCCGTTCTCTTATGCAAGGCGATTATATGCGATTGGGTTACGAGATTACCCGAACCAATTTTTCCCAGGATTTGCCCAATCGAGGATTTTTGATTTTCACCCCGGACTCCGACGGAGTGGCTCGATTCGTAAGATTCCAGAAAGACTCCGAACCGATTTCTACAAATGAGAAAAAAATAAAATTCCATCGTTCCCAATTTGCAGTGAGTTTCGGAGCGGAAGAGTATTTTTTTCAGGAAGGAACTGCGGATAAATTCTCCGAAGCCAAATTCGGGGGTCTAAAAGTGGATTCCGAAGGGAACGGAATTCTGGTCGGGGTTTACGACAAAGATCGGAAAGAAATCCGATAAACTTCTCAGGAAAGGCACCGAGAGTTCGGCTTACTCTTCCGAAAAGGACAGGATCCTCCGGAAGGAATCGACCGATACCGGCTTAATTAGATAATCCCGAACATAAGGAATGTCCTTGGCCTTCTTAATATCCGCATCGTCAACCGACGAACTTATCATATAGATGATCGGCTTTTTTAAGAGCATGCTTTCGAACAGAGAATATTCCTCCAGAAACTGCCAGCCGTCCATATAGGGCATGTTTATATCGAGTAGGATAAAATCCGGAATGGATTCCGGGTCCGTAATATGATCCTTTAAAAAGGAAATCGCTCCTTCTCCATCCGGAAACACGTCGAAGTTCTCCAAAATTCCGGCCTTTTCAATGGTCCTTTTTGCGATAGCGACAAAGATATCATCGTCATCGATCAATAAAAGTCTTCGCTTTCTAAATTGCGAATTCATAACCTTTGTTAAGCTGAACAATGAATTTCGTACCTACATCCGGCTCGCTTTCCACACGGATTTCTCCGCCTAAGGATTCCACTTGATTCTTGGTCATGAATAGGCCCAATCCCTTTCCTTCGGTATTTCTATGAAAGGTCTTATGCAATCTGAAAATCTGATTGCCGTATTTATTCAAATCCAAACCCAAACCGTTATCCTGAACCTCGATCATTAAAGCGCTATTCTGCCAATAGGTTCTAACATTTATACAAAGCTTTCGTTTAGGCGACCTATATTTCAAGGCATTGGAAAAAAGATTCAGAAGAATGCTTTCTAAATATATCTTGGGGTAAACTACTCCGGGGGCATCCTTAAAATCGGTACCGATAACGGCTCCGACTTCCATAATCTGACCGAGAAACATCCCTTTCACGCGCTCGAAGACTTCCTCGAAACGGATCTGTTCGGACGGGACATTTACGTTCTGCCTGATCTTAATCACTTCAATGAGTTCGTTCAAGGTGCATAGAAGTTGATCCGCCGTCTCTTTCAGATATTCGATGAATTCCTTTTTTTCTTCCTCCGTCTCTGCTTCTTCCAGAAACTTGATCAGAGTGGAGATATTTCCGATCGGAGAACGGATATTATGCGAAACGATCTGATTGAATTCCTCGAGCTGGCTTATCCTTTCCTGTAAGGTCTTGCTGACCGATTTCAGCCGCGAGTTCTTCTCTCTCAGGATATTCTCCAAGGTCCGTCGACGGGAAATATCCTGAACTTGAACGACTACGAACATCAATTCTCCCGAATCTTTTCTAACTGCTACTGCGGTAATCAGAGTCCAGATCAGAAAACCTTTTTTATGAAGATACCGTTTAACCAATTGCCCTGATTCCTTTTCTCCGGAAAAAATCCGACCGAACATCTCCTCCACTAAGGCTGTATCCTCGGAAAAAGCGATGTCGTTCAACTTCTTGGTCCAAAGTTCTTCCGCAGGATATCCGACCAGATCGGAAAAGGATTGGTTCACTTCGATAAATCTGCCTTCCTTATCCAAAAGGAAGATCCCGATTCCGGAGTTATGAAACGCAAGGGAAAATTTCTTTTCGCTGATCCGAATCTCTTCTTCCACGATTTTAGAAAGGGTAATATCCTGAATGGCGCCGTAGATCCCGACTATCTTTCCCCCGGAATAATTCGCCTTCCCTTGGCTTCGAAGCCACTTCACTCTGCCGGAGTCGGTGACGATCCTGTGCTCGAGCGAATAGCTTTCCCCGGTTTCCCCCAGTCTCCGATTGCAATGCATTACGATATCAAGATCCTCGGGATGGCAGTAAGCATAAATGATCGTTTTATCGAGTCTATCGCTCGGATCCCGTTCGAAGATCCTATAAACTTCCTCGGTCCAATGGATCGTCCCGGTTAGAAAATCGGATTCCCAACCGCCTACACAAGCAAGCTCACTCATCAAGCAGGAAAGTCTTTCCGATAATTTTAACTTATCGACAAGTTCGATCTGATCGCTGATCTCGCGAGTCGTAGTGTGCAGATATATTATTTTGCCCGTAGTGTCCGGTATAGGTTGAGTTTGGGTTTGAAGCCAAACGTATATCCCTTCTTTTTTTAAAAACCGGTAATCAATAGAATGCGGATTCGTACCAGCCTTGGCTAGATCATGAGATTCGAGACGGATCCTTCGTCTATCCTCCGGATGGATAAAATCGTAAGGATCTCTGTTTAAAAGTTCTCCAGGTTCGTATCCGGTCAACTCCCTGCAACGGGGGTTCGCATACAAATATCTACCTTCAATATCGTGCAGACAGACCATATCCCTGCTTTTTTCGACAAGGATTCGGAAGAAGGCTTCGCCCTGAAAGTCCGCGGGTATGGTTCCGTTGTCTTCTTGCACGTTCATCGAGCTTATTCATAAGACCCGTTTTTCGAGTTAAAAACACGGGTTAGACGAAGAAAAAGTACAAAATCTTTATGGAAAGAAGGATAAAAAAGGGGATTTTCTATTGCGGAGAACGAGGATCAAAACGAGTGAGAAAACCGAGGAATTCCGTACGAAACAAAAACGTGAAGAATTCCTTATCGAATCCAAATTATTCTCCGTCGTCTCCAATCGCTTCTACGGGACAAATTTCCTTTGCTTTACGGGCACAAATTTGTTCTTCAGGCGTCTGAGGTTGGCGATGAAAATACACCTTTGATTCGTCGTCGGTATATTTCAGAAGCATAGGAGCTTCCTCCAGACAATCGTTGCAAGGCACACAGGTATTATCTATGTAATACTTGCCTGACGCGTTTTCAGGAACTTTATCGTGCTTATCAGCCATGATCTACCAGGGATTATCGAACATATGTTTAGTCAACTCGGTTTTCCGAACGCATACTTACGGATTTTGCGCGAATTTTTCCCCAAGGTTTCGTAAGTTTCTCCTGTAAAACTTTTAAGGCGAATCTCCTTGACCGGGAGCCTGTCTAAGAAAACATCGTAAACGCAAGCTCGAGGAGAGGTGTCCGAGCGGTTTATGGTACATGCTTGGAAAGCATGCGTAGGGTAACACCTACCGGGGGTTCGAATCCCCCCCTCTCCGCCGATTTTCCTCCTCTGGATTTCCTTATGGAACCGTTCGGTAAGACTTTTCTCTGGATCGGAGCTATCTTCCTTTTTCTAGGATTCCTTTTTTTATTCGGTTCCAAACTTCCCTTCTTCTCTTCCTTGGGAAATCTTCCCGGAGATATTCGAATCGAAAAAGAGAACTTCCGCTTTTACTTTCCCATCACCACATCCGTTTTGATCAGCATCGTTCTTTCCGCGATTCTTTATATTTGGAACAGAATCGCCGGACATTGATCGGATGATTCCGGACTTTCTATCCAAATTCAGCGATCGATTCGATTTTGAAGCTGGAGAAAACCCGCTGTATTCCAAAGTCGGAGATTTGAAAAAGGCGGGAACGGAAATCCTGGACCTGACCGTTTCGAATCCTACTCGGGTAAAACTCTCCTTTCCTGGAGAGGCGATCCTACACTCACTTACCAAAAGCGCAAGCCTGGTATACGAACCTGAATCGCAAGGTTCCGAAGCTGCCAGGAATTGCGTGGCAGATTATTATCGGGAGCGAGGGTTCAATCTATTTCCGGAGGATCTATTTTTGACCTCCTCCTCGTCAGAAGCATATTCGTATATTATAAAATTAATCTGTAATCCCGGAGACGAAATCCTGATTCCTTCTCCCGGTTACCCTTTGTTCGAATTTTTGGCCCTGCTCGAAGGAGTAAAGTTCAGCTCGTACGACCTAGATCCCGGCCAAGACTGGAAACCGAATATACAGGAAATAGAGGCTGCAATTTCCGTGAGAACGAAATTACTGTTCCTCGTATCTCCGAACAATCCTACGGGTTCGATGATAAGCGAATCGGATTTTTCCGAAATAGTTCGATTTTGCGAATCCAAGGAAATTGGAATCGTATTGGATGAGGTTTTTTGCGATTATATCCATTCCGAAGAGATCCAGCGACCCGCGCTTCACACCCAAAAAGTACCCTTTTTTCGGATCAACGGGATTTCCAAAATTCTCGCGTTGCCTCAGATGAAACTTTCTTGGGTTCACATAGACGGTCCGGAGAATTGGAAAGCGGAATGTAAGGAAAGGCTCGAAATCATATCGGACACGTATCTCTCCGTCGCTACTCCTATACAACATGCCCTCTCCGACTTGATGCCTTGGAGAAAATTAATCCAAGGACAAGTGCTCCGAAGAATATCCAGAAATCTTAAAATTCTTTCAGGGATGATTCCGAACGCGGGAAAGATCCGGTTCCGACCTCCCGTGGCGGGTTGGTACGCCGTTTTAGAATCGGACTTTTTCCGAGAACAGGAAACTTTTTGTCTTCACCTTCTGGAAAAGGGACACACTCTTGTTCATCCGGGATGCATGTTCGGATTCCCCGAGGATCACCCCGCAATCGTTTTAAGTCTCTTACCGGAGAATGAAATTTTAGAAACGGGAATCGCGAAAATTCTAGACTTTGTCGGCGGATAGGGATCTCCCGTCGCGTGCCGGCTCCTATTTTTTGTTCGATAGTTTTTTCCTGCGAAAAAAAAGCTCCTTGTATTGCTTAGGAGTCAATCCGGTCGCCTTCTTAAATTCTACATTGAATGAAGTTTTAGAACCGAATCCCACCGTAAATGCTATATTCAGAATATTTCTCTCCGATCCGGATTCCAAGATGCGTTTCACTTCCTCTATCCTTTTGGAATTCACGTAAGAGGCAAAATTCATTCCTAATTTCGAATTCATAAGTTCGGAGAGTTGATGCTGGTTCAGCCCCAACCTGTCGGCCACATTCTGAAGCTGGAGATTTTCCTCTAGGTACGGTTTTTCCGAATCCATAAGTTTCAATAATGATGCTAAAGAACGATCTACATCGACCCCGGATAATTTCGATTTCGTGTATTTTCTTTTTTTACCGAAAGGATTCGGACTCAAATAGGATTTCCTTCTTTCCTCCAATTTTTTGGAGGATTTTTGGATTACATTATAAAAGAGTACGATCAAATCCAAAGGAAGAAGAATTGGAAGCGCGTAAACGGTAAAGAATGTATAACCGACAAAACCTAAATAATAAAATATGCTGGTATACCCCAACAACATGTAAACGGTCCAGGAGAATAGGAATAATCTTAATTTTCTATTTCCCGTTCTTTGCAGATAAATCCCGGCAAATAAGATCATAGGCATCGCAAAGGCATATAAAAACGCCGTAATCTTAGAAAGTACATGCAAATAGCTGTCGAAAAAGACCATGGGCAAAGAGGCAAGGGAAGCAAAAATACCACCCCGGAGTACGGCGTTCAGACAAAGCATACTTCTCTTCGTTTCCAAAAATTTTCTTATAAATTGGAAAAATAGGATCGTGGTTACGCCGAAGAAAAAATAATTCTTTTTTTCAGACCAATGGGAACTTCCAGAATCGAAAAACTCGTATATATTTCCGAAATTTACGTCGTAAGAAAGACCCATACAAAAGATATATCCGGCATAAAGAATGAATTCCTGTAGCCCCGTCGTTTTGTAATAAAGAACCGCCGCAAATATCATTAAAATGTAAAGGCAAGCGGACGAGGAAAAGAGGAAGGTTTCAAAGGTCAAATCGCTCCGAAGGCCGGCATCATCCATCAATTCCATCGGAAAAGACATCATGGACGTCGATTCTAGCCTTAGAAGGAATTCCTTTTCCTCTCCAGGATGCCCTTGCAAGCGAAACGAAGGATAGGGAAAATTTTGAACTGGCCAATCGGATCTGGGAATACGATCCCCTACCGTCTGGATAGCGTCCCGTCTTCCCGGCAAATAGAGTTCCGCCCGATCCTGAGCCCTCCAGCGCAAGACGAGAAATAGATCCTGCCTCTCTCCCTCCCGAAAATGGACCCGAAAACGGAACCAATATGACTTATCGGAAAAACTGAAATTCAAGGAGGAAAAACCGATCTTTTTCCAATCGAAAAGATCGACGTTACTCAAGGGTGAAAAATCTCCCCAGTCGCTTTCCAAAAATTCCAAATCGGAAGTTATATTTTTTGAATGTATCGAATCCTTTAGGCGTAAGGACTCAGAAAATAAGGAATCCCCGCAAAGAAGGATAAACGCCAGCATAACGCAATTTCGCATATTCTAGGGAATTCATATTGATCCCGGACCGTTTCCTAGCAAACTAAAATTAGTTCGTTTATATAATTCCGAACGATTCTGTCGATCGCCTCGTATATAATTCTATTCGTATTCGATTTAAGAAGAGAATGTTCGAATGTGGACGGAAGCACATATTCGAATGCGCTGTTTCCTTTAGGAAAAGCGGAAATTGGTGCCTTGCCTCGAGCGAAATATCCTTCGCTCGAACCATTAACACCCGCCGGAAAAGGCGGGCTTTTTTTGAAAACGATGCGAACGCAAGGGCCGCTTTAAAGCGAGAGGATAGCTAACGTCCGTTAAATCCAATCCTTCGGTTGCGATAAACCGATACGGACAAAATCGCGCAAAAATCCCCGGTAACGAGTCAGAGTGTCCCTTTTATTATGTTCCGCCGGACGGAAAATTCCCTTTTTGGAAAAAATCTTCATCGGCTCCTCTTTGATATCGGACCAAGTACCGACTTCTAAAGTTAAGGGTAAAAACTTCGCATCCCAGCCGGAGTGATCCGAATGCACGTCCCGATAATGATCGTAAAACTTATCCCATAGATCGCCATGCGTAGTATAACTCTCGCTTTGAGGTCCATAAGAAAAATGAAGGTGGCCGCAATTTTCCCTAAGATGGGACGCCAATTTACGATACAAAAAAGTATCTTCGCAGGGTTCCTGGGTGTAAGCATAAGGCCACCACACGTTATCCACCGTTCCAAAACCGGAATGCAGGTCCAGGACCGGCATGATGGCGTTTTTGACTTCGAAGAATTTTTCATACATGGTGCGGAACAGGATTCTAGATTCAGGTTCCAATCCATGCCCTCGAAAATAGGGAAGTTTACTGGAGAATTTCTGACCGCCGAAAAAAGGGAGCGGTTTTACCGCGTCGATTCCGGAATTGCGCATCAAATCGACTCCGCCGGGATTCGATCTCGTTTTTGCTGCCACTCCACCGGGATTCACGATCGGGATCACGACCAAACCCAGTTTTCCTTTTTTCAATTCAGGAAGATAACCCGTCGACTCCGGGTGAACGACGTATTCGAGAAAATCCAGTAAGATCTGAATTCCTATCGTCTCCAAGCCGTGAACTGCTGCAGTGATTCCCACGGGATGCTTTGTCAGTCCCTGATCTGTACCTAACTCCAAGGAATAGATAGGAAACCTAAAACCTTCGGACGTCCTTCTGGAAAATCCGATCTGCTTGAGTTTAGCCAGCTTGCCAGCCAATTTAGCGATTCTTAATAAACGTTTTTCATATCTGTTTAATCTCTTTAATCCTCTGAGCAAGGGTTCATCCTCCCGGATTTATCTTTTTCTTTCCCGGATTCGAGTCCCTTCGGGGCTCAAAAATTCCCTTTATTTTTTTAGGGAATCCCTCGATCGAATTCATTTCGATATTTGGTTCGAATACAGCCACATGCAATCTTCGGACAGACTCGATACTCCTTTTTTAATCGATTCGCAGTCCGAATCGATCACTTTTTGTAGGCAAGATCCGGTTCTGGCAACGGCAGTTTCGGGATTTTCCACTTCCAACTTATAAACCGGAGTCTCCTTAAATTTCTGTAAACAGACATCCGGCCTCAGTCTTTTTTCCAAAATCGACTTTTCGTCCTTGTTGAGTCTGTTTAAATCGTCTTGCGCGCAACTTTGAATCTTTTCGCAGTACTCGGCGATCAAAACGAGCCCGTTGGAGCCGAGTTTACCGTTTTCTCCAGTCCAAACTGCCTCGATATCCGCGGAGACCTTTCTCTTTTCCTTACAACTTAGAAGAGCACAAACGCAAAAAATCGTAGCAGAAGCGATAATCGAAAAGAATAAGATCCGATTCGAAAATCGTCTTTGTCGCATTCCTTTTCTTATAAAACTCATATTCCGTCTTATTCCTTTTCCTTTTTTCGAATCAGGATTTCAATTCGCTCTTGGGAAGCTTTTTGCTCCGGGGATGTTTCGTTTCGTTCACCTATTTGTCTGAAACCGTTAAAAGCCTGAACGGATATTTTCTCCTTGGGAACGCCGTATTTTTCCGAAAGCACCTCCGCGATCAGAGTGGCCCGATGAGCGTTGTATTCCCAAGTCGTTCTAAAACCTCGGTTTGTTATTTGATCCGAATAAGGAATTTGCACGCGAAGTGTAATATCCACGTCCAGTCCTTGGACCACCTCGGCGACTTTTCGAAACGTAAAATCCGTATCTTCGTCGGGCTGGAATTCTTCGCCTTCTCCCAAAGAAGGCGCAAAAATTTGAATCCGAATTTCTTCCGTCTCGTTCATCCCGATCATCAATTTTGTTTTTTCTCGCATCTTCTTTAAAGCATAGGAGATACGTTCCCAAAAACGGTACAGTTGCGTTCTAGGCTGCAGTAACGAATCTTCCTCAAAATTCGTATTCGAACCCTCGAAAAAAGATTCTCCCAAACCGAAACCGCCGCGAACTAGATCCGCAACTTGTTTCAATTTGCTTTGGTCCACCTGGGAGACAGAATACATGATAATGAATAGGCCAAGTAAAAGAGTGATCATATCCGCGTAGGTCAAAAGCCAGCGATCCCCGTTTTCTTCCGAGGATTCCTTCCTTTTATAACGTGCAAAACGGGATCTAAAATTCATAATGCGGTTTCTTGTCTGGATTCGGAATCGAATGCGGAATTTAAATATTGCGTTTCCCGTTCCTCCACTTTTTCGATAAACGCGGCGAATATCTTGGGTGAAACCGGAAGAACGGCATTATAAGCCTGTTCCACGGAATGAAACAAGGGAGAAACTCCGAGCAGGGATGCCATGAGTCTAGCCGGTCGTATGAGATACGCAGCGATCGGTCTATGTGCGAGTTCATAAAACGTTCTCAGATTGTGTAATACGATCCTCAACTGTTCCTCTCTCTCAGGCTTATGGCCGAAAGCGCGGTACAAATCGTCGTATTCTTCCCGAGCGAGACGCTTTCCGTTCCAGTCCCGCACGAGAAGCAGCTTGGCCATTTCGCCGTCGAGCTTATCCGTAAGATTGTTCAGTTCGATCAGCGTTTCCAAGTTGGATCTGGTCGTTTCTTTCATCATGTTTTTGACTCTTTGATACGTATCCAGAGCCAATTGCATCCATGCTTCCTTTCCTTCCAAATTATAGATCGTCTCGAAGAAATATTCCACCATAGGGATCGTCTCTTCCAGATGAAAGTAATCCGCATAGAATTTGCGGAATCGTTCCACTTGAGCCCGAACGATCTCTATTTTGGCCTGTTTGAGTTTTGTTTCTTCGAAATTTCCCACGGATAGAGTTTCCTTATCCAAAATCCGCTATTTGGATTTTCCTCTCGAGACTAAAGGCAGTCGGTAACTTCTGTATCCTTGTTGGTCCATTTCCGTCTTTGCGGAACTGGCCTGAGTAGGAATTTGAATCGTTTCCCGGTAAGCCTTGGAAGTGGAGCGAAACAATATATATGGAACTCCTTCTTCATTCGGAGTGTACTTGAATCGGATTCCGTACCGATGGTTTCTTCCCCAGCCTTCTCTCGTGGCTTCCAAAAGAGGCACCTTAGAACTTATGTATTTTCCTTCGGAAGAGTAAACGTCAGACCCGGGAGAATAGGTCCTGACCCCGTCCTTGCCGGATTCAACTTCGAGCTTTCCTCCTTGCGGAAAGGAGAAACTTAGATATGTCGTACCTGCATACGAACCGCGGTTCTTAAACCAAACGACCGTCTCTCCTTGCCGGTTTTTTTTCCAATCTGTCGGAGCTTCTACGCTTAACAAACCGGGAACAGCGACATTCGGAATATCAGGAATCATTTCCCAGCCGTTAAAATTGAAGTTTTGCGCGTAAGTTCTATTGGCGGGGAATATAGTAACGTTTTTCTCCTCTTTATTATAGTTAAAATCCGCTCGCTTGGACTTAACCAGAAATTCGTGATCTTTTAAGGCGGCAAGACCATCCAGAATTTTGACCCCTTTCCGAATCACGAACGGAACGGAAAAAAGTCCGTGGGGAGGTTCTTCGCTCAGAACTTCCAGGAAAAGGGAATTGAAATCGTCTCCGGGTAGCTCTTCCATAAGAATTCTCTTAATGACAAATCCGGCTTCTTTCGACTTGGATTCCTCTCCGGGTTTCCAGGAATTCGCCTTAGAATCGTAATGCATAGGTCCTATGCTCAAAAGCCCGAAAGGGAACTTATATTTTAAAACCCATTCCCCACCTTCTTTTTTGAACACCGCCAGAATTTCTTCCGTTCCGTTTCTGACCAAAGCGAAACATTCCAAATCGGGATCTTCATCCAAGTTCCCTAGCTTTTTCAGAATAACATCCGGATTTTTTTCTTCCGCGGCGGGCAACACGGACGACACGACTTTAGAGTCAGACGGGGTTTTGGAATTACAAGCGGTGAAGAATAAGCAAACGAAAAATAGGATAGAAAGTCGGAAGGAGAGGTACGTAAAAAATCGAGAATTCATGCCGGTCACAAACAGTATCCGAAGAGGAAAAGTCCCTGTCCATCGATTTCCGAGGTTAAACGACTCCTCCGATTCCCAGAACGTCCTTCAGTATTCGGGCATTCGTAGTACCTTCATATTCGTCTTCGTATAGACCAAGCTCTCTCGCAAATTCCGGAGATAGGCCCGCTTTCATCCTAAGTTCGGGAAAATAGAAGGTTCCTTTTGCACGACGCGGAGTAAAGGGATGAGAAATCAATTCTCTGTATTTGTGCCACTGGTCGATCCCTTTCGTCGAATCCCCAAAAAGGACCTTAACGCCTCTTTTGACGTGTCGAATCTCGTCCTTGTGCACTCGATCCATGATCGCGGCCTTTTCCGTATCTCCGAATTTTTCGAATGCCATTCGATAGATCTCTGAAAAATCCAAGTTTGCGCCTTCGAAAGAAATAGCCATTACGGCATAAAATTTTTCTAATGTGTTCATGTTCGGAGTCTGCTTCCAAAAGATATAGTTCAAAGGTTTATCCCCCAAATCCACACCTCCGGACCTTATGCATTCCAAATATAATCGCAGATGAGATTGTTCCTCCAGTAAGGTTCGATAAAAACTTTTTCGTACGCTAGTAGGCGCATCCTGAAATTTCAAAATCGCCCAGGCGAATAATTCCACTGCCATCAGTTCGTGGTTCGCAAAATGATGCAGGGAGAAAATCCGATTCTCTTCGTTATTCAAATGCTCCAATCTGGGGATCTTCGATCTTTTGTCGGAAAATGCGATTTTCGCCCCTCGGGCAGGATGATCGGGAAGAAAAAACGGAAGTGAAAAATCGTCTTCCGGAAAGTTCTCCGGAGAATAGAGTTTATCCTCCAGCCTTTCGGAACGGAGTATGAATTCTGCGAATTGGTTTAAGGAGGTCACAAGGAATGTTTTTTGGCGTCGAATGCGAGTTCTATGATGGATCCGCGAATATTCGAAACTCCAGGATCTGAGGAAATTCTGCCTTCTTTACAATGATAAAGTACTTTAACGGAATCCATCAAGGATTGTATGATCCTCAATCCCTTACCTAGATTCCGGTGGAAGGTAGGTTTTCCTTTCATCGGAAGGAATTCGCATTTGTTCTCTTGGTATATTTGAAATTTATTTATGAATTCTTGTAGGGAGGAAGCTTTGGATTCGTTATAGGCGGAACGGAGTCTTTCCTCCTTCAATCCGGAACCGTAATCGACGATCCAAAGAGTGAATTTGGAATCCTTAACGATCCATCTACAGAGTATCGTCTCCACCGAATCCGAGTTGATATTCGCCGATATGGAGTTGGTCAATGCCTCATCCGCTGCCAGCTCTATTTGTCCGATGTTCTTCGGAGAAAAATCGTTCTCTTCCAGCGACTCCCGAAGAGCGTTCCGAAAATCCCGTATGCTAGACAGGTCCGGCGGAAGGAACATCACGCAGGAACCCGAATTTTGCCTTACCAATAGTGAGTCGATCGTATCCCTCATTAAATGGATGTCCCTATATATTAGAGATACAGGTCAAAAGGGGGCTTTTGCAACAAAAAACCCCTAGTTTAAGGAAATTCCTGACTGTAATACCGTTTTTTCTATTCGTTTGAGTAGCTTTTCCTTCCCTAAGAGAGGGAAAAGAATCGGAAGCTCCAATCCGTGCGCTTTGCCGGTAGTCGCCACTCGAATAGGCATGTATAAGGTCTTGCCCTTCTGACCAGTGGCTTCTCCCGCTTGGGCCATCAATGTCTTATAATCTTCGTCGTTTTGCGGCAAAGATTCCGATAATAAGTGATAGAATTTGCGGATCACCGATGCGGCAGCTTCCTGCTTAAGGACTTCCTCCGCCTCTTCCCCCGCGATTTTTATATCCGAAACGAAGAACTCCGCCACATAATCCGGTGCCTGCCTGAGATTGTCCAGATAGACCCTAACGCTATCCAGGATAGATGCCAGTTCCGGGTTCTTGGGGTCCTTATGTTCTTTTGGAATATCCGTCCGATCCTTTAAAAAAGGGACCAAGGCTTCGGCAATCTGGGCGATGGGAAGTTCGCGGATATATTTATTGGACAACCAGTTCAATTTGGATTTCGGATTCATGGCTTCCGCAATCTGTTCCAAACTGGAGAAATTCGTGGCGACTTCCTCTTCTCCTCCTTTCGGCTTCTTGAATACGTCAAAAGTGGAAGGAGACTTGGAACATCTGTGTACGTCGAAAATGGATTTCAGAGTTTCGCCCCTGAGATACTCCTGTCCGTCCGACGAAGTCCAGCCGAGTAAGGCCATATAATTCACGAACGTTTCCGGCAAATAGCCTAGATCCCGGAAGGCAAGGATAGAAGTGGCGCCTGCTCTCTTGGACAATTTTTTTCCGTCCATTCCTACGATTTCGGATGCGTGAGCGAATTCCGGAACGGGAAAACCAAGCGCCTCATAGATCAAAATTTGACGAGGAGTATTGGAAAGATGTCCGACCCCGCGTATCACGTGGGAAATTCTCATCAAGCCGTCGTCTACGACTACTGCGTAGTTATAGGACGGAAAGCCGTCCGATTTAACGATGATGAAATCACCGATCAGCTTCGTTTCGAATTTCACTTTTCCTTGGATGATGTCATCGAAGATCAAAGTCTTGGAAGGAGTCCGGAATCGAACGGAATAGGGAACTCCCGCATTCAATTTTTCCTGCACTTCCGTCTCGCTCATATTCGCGTGCAGTCCGTCGTACACGTAGGGAATTCCCATCGCTTCGGATTGTTTTTTCTTCGCTTCTAATTCCTCCTGGGTGCAGAAGCAGCGGTACGCTTTGCCTTCGGAGATTAATTTTTCGGTGTATTCGCGGTAGATGGATAATCTTTCCGATTGTATATAAGGCCCGAAAGGACCTCCCACGCTTGGACCCTCGTCCCATTCGATTCCTAACCACGCCAGGGATTCCAAAATCGTTTTAAAGGATTCTTCCGTCGATCTGCTCTGATCCGTATCTTCTATCCTGAGCAGGAATTTTCCGCCTTGCGCTTTGGCATAGAGATAGTTGAAAAGCGCAGTTCTTGCGCCTCCGACATGTAAAAAACCCGTAGGAGACGGGGCAAAACGGGTGCGAACTTCTTTGTTATTTTGCATTGTTCTGGTCTGAGAGGATGATGATTGGATAATTCCTCAAATCGGCCCGAGTGGTAAACGGAATATTGGAGGAAACATCGTAAAAAAGAAAACTGGAGAACTTGCTCCCCTGAATGCTTCTCTGTCGGACTAAGGTTTGTGAGGAAAGCAGCTCTTCCGGGATGATTCCCCAAGCCCAGATTTCCCCTTTTTCTCTCCGAAAAATCCAGACAGGCAATGCGTCAGGCACTCTGGGCAAGGCGATAAATCCCACTTGTCTGTAATCATAATCCGCGTACGGAAAGGTTTTTCCGGAAGGGTGGACAAAGTCCGTGGTTAAAAGGGAACCTCTCGTTCTCAGATTTTCCCAAACGATCTCGGCGCCTGAACCTAGATTTCTAGATTCCTTGGATAGCCATGCTTCCTCAGGACTCAACTCGAAGGTAAGAGACCAATCTTCCAAAGGAATCCTCTTGGACAAGATACTCGTCGCGGACTTCGGAAATGTGTTTCCTTCCCAATCCCAGACCTCATTCATTTTCGGAAGAAAGGAAATCCGTTTCGGATTCGTAACGTCTCCTTCCACCAACTTAGAGGAACCGGTAAAAAGCCCTGCCTTAAACGTAAATTTCGGAAAAAAAATCGTTTTAGGAAGAGAATCCAAAAATTCGGATTTCGTTTCCCAAAGATCCACTTCTCCTTTCCAGATTCCTTCTTGGTGGGCTTCGCTACTCACCACGATATAGCGCAAATTGCTCGGTTTATTTTCGTAGCTTTCGGAAGTTTTCGGAACTTGAGATAGATTCCAGTAAATCCGAGTCTTGTGAGATTCGTCTAGGAGTGCTTTTTCCCCCGACATCCAATCCGGCAGGAGAGAACAGCGAGAAAGTCCGTGGATGCAAATGAAGAGAATGCTATAGGCTGCGGTACTATTAAAAGAAAGTCTAAGATTCAAAGGAATTCCTACGGAAAAAGAGGGTTTCCTGAAAAAGTCCTGCTTTCCAGTGTTTCTTCAAGGAAAAACCGGGAAATTTTCTTTCCCTCCTATCGTTTCCGAGCGAGAACGGAAGAAAGCCCAAAAACCTCCTTTCCGGACGGCTTATTGGCACTTTAAAATCTCCTTATTCTCAAAAAGGTTGACAGCAAAAGCGTCCTAAAATCCCTTGGCATAAAAGTCCTATGAAAGATTCCAATAAATCCAGCAAAGATAACTTTCCGAAAGTTCCCTTCGAAGACCAAGTCAACGACGACCAGAGAAAGTATTCCCGTTATGTTTGCGATTCTAGGGCGATTCCGCATGAAATAGACGGATTGAAACCGGTCCAAAGACGGATTCTCTGGGCGATGTGGAACTCCGACGCGAGAAATCGTTTTACGAAGACCGTAAAAGTTGCCGGTCTTGCAATGGGATACCACCCTCACGGGGATCGTTCCATCCAGGACGCCCTTTCTCAAATGGCGCAGGATTTTACGTTTGCAAATAATTACCCCTTGGTAGCAGGAGAAGGAACCTTTGGGGACGTCCTAGATCCGAGTGCCATCGCTTCCCCGAGGTACACGGAGGTCAAACTTTCGGATTTCGTAAAGGATCTGGGATTTTTCGAAAGTCTACCCGACATAGATTACGTTAAGAATTACGACGAAACCGAGGACGAGCCCATCCATTTCGTAGGAAAAGTTCCCGTCGTTCTTCTGAACAATATCCAAGGAATCGCGACCGGGTTCCGTTGCTTTATTCCGGGCCATAAACTTTCCGAAGTCATCAATTCCCAAGTCAATTATTTAAAAACTAAAAAGCCTCTTCCCCTTAAGCCTTGGTACAAGGATTACAAAGGCCAAGTGAAAATGGCCAAAACCGAAGCCGGCAATACCACGATGACCACCACCTTCAATTTCACTTGGGAAGGTGATACTCTGTTCCTTACGGATTCTCCGATGAACTGGAACCGGGAAAAAGTGATCAATCTCCTGGACGATATCCTGGAAAGGAAAGATTCCTGGCTCAAAGACTATGTGGATTATTCCAGTCAGAAATTCAAAGTCGAACTGATTTACAAAAAAGGGGAAAAACCGACTCCCAAACAGATCGCGGAAGTTTTTTCCAAAGAGGATACGCAGACCCTTGCAAACAACGTGATCACCTACGACGGCCGACTCAAAAATTTCGGACCCGAGGAAATCATCAAAAGATTCTGCGACTTCCGGAAAACCCATTTGATTCGAAGGTTCAAACGCCTCGCGGGTCTCGAAGAAGAAAAGATAGAAAGAAATTCCGAATTGATCAGATTCATTAAGGAAAAATGGAACGAAAAAGTCGTCGGAATCAAATCCAAAAAGGATTTCGAAGATCGACTTCAAAAAGCGAAATTTACGTATTTCGAATGGTTGGCCTCTATCCCGGTTTATAGGATGACGATCGACGAGGTCCGCAAGTGCGAAGAAGCGATCGTAGAAGCTAAAGCCGCGCTTTCCAGGTACCAAAGTCTCGTAAAAGAGGACAAGAAACTGACGGAATTCATGATCGGAGAATTGACCGAACTCAAGGATAAATGGGATAAGGAATGAGTAACGCCAAAACCAAAACCGAAAAAAAGCCGAACGGAGGTCAGGAAAGGAACTTCAAAAAACTTTCCAACGTAGAGCACGTACGTATGAGAACCGGGATGTGGCTGGGCCAAAACTCGGCGTCCACGTTCGAGCAACATTTTTTTCGTAAAGGAAGCGACGGTCAGTACGAAGTCGTCCACGAAGAGTTGGAGGACGTCCCCGCGAAATTGAAATGTTTGGACGAAGCCTGTATGAACGCGGTGGACGAATACCGCAAAAACCAGAAGGACAAATCCGTTCCGGAAAAGGACAAGATGTCAAAGTTGATCATCCAGCTTTCGTCCGACAAAAAAACGGTCAACGTCTTAGATAACGGAAGAGGTATTCCCGCTAAAAACGCAGAAGGCGTCTTTCTCCATCTGATGTACGGCGAAAACTTCGACGATCAGGTCAAACAGGACCACGTCGCCGGACAAAACGGGGTGGGAATCTCTCTCGTGCGTATGGTTTCCTCCTATTTTAAGGTAAAAACCGTAAACGACGGGATGTCCTTCAAGAAACTATTTACCCTTCATGAGGATGCGAAAAAGCAGATCCGCTCCTACAAACTTTCCAAAGAAGATACCGAACGGGCGTTTCTGTATTTCGACGAACAAGGAAAATTCGACGAATGTCCCGTTTTGGCCAAAGACCAGATCGAAAAACTGGTTCCAATATGCAAAAAAACGAATATGATCGAGGCGGTGGAAAAAGCCGCCAAGGAAGATCACGGAACCTCGGTAGAATTCGAACTGAATCCGAAATATTTCAACAGCCTCGACGTCTCTTTCAACGTGGATCTGATGAAGCAATACCTTCAGGATATCGCAATGACGAATCCGGGCTTGGAAGTTCAGTTCGTACATAAGGGCAAAAAGGAAAAATACAAATTCAAGAAAGGGTTGGACGAGATCTTTTCCCACTCCGCCCTTACGTATTACAAAATGGACTACCAAGCGCCCGCGACAGGAACCCAGCTTCACCTAGAAGCATATTTAGTGATCGGGCAAAATAAAAATCTTACTTGGGTAAATTCCATCTTCGCTCCCCAAGGCGGATCCGCTATCGAATATCTCGAAAACAGAATCTGCGACGAAATTCGCAAAAAAAGCCAGATCGTTTCCCTTGAAAAGAAATTAAAGACGAGCTGTACCAGAAACGACGTTCGGAATTGCTTTCACATGTATGTGAATATGCGTCTTCTGAATCCCCGATTCAAATCCCAAGATAAGTCTTATCTGATCAACGACCTAAATGAAGATATTCGTAATGCGGTAGACAAACACCTGGATAAATTCATCAAAAAAACGGGACTGCTGGAGGAAGTAAAACTCCAGATGGAGAAACGGACCCAAATGAAAGCCTTTGAAGATGCACAAAGAGGTCTCAAGAAGGCGAGTAAGATGAACATTCCGAAGTTGATGCCTCCGACGGGAAAACCGGGAGACGCCGGCAGGGTGCTCTTCGTGGCGGAAGGAGATTCCGCAATCGCAGGACTTCGTCCGGCAAGAAATCCGAAGCTTCACGGTCTGTTTCCTTTGAGAGGAAAACCGATGAACTGCAAAGGCGTTTCCTTGGCCAAAGCGATCGCCAACGAGGAATTGAAGAATATCGTCGCTATCGTCGGATTACCCTTGAACGAAAAAGTGAAGTCTATAGACGAACTCAATTACGAAAAAGTAAGTATCATCACCGACGCGGACTTCGACGGATATGCCATCCGGTCCTTGATGCTATCTTTCTTTTATGAATATTGGCCGGAATTATTCGAGCTAGGATTGATTCATATTTCCAGCGCCCCTCTGTACGAAGTGGACATCCGCATGGGAGATTCGAAAAAGACCGAAACGGTCTTTTGCATCGACGATAAGGATTATGACGATCTGATCAAGAGAGTCCAAAAGTCCGGCGGACAAGTCATACGCAAAAAAAGGAACAAAGGACTGGGAGAGACCGGCAAGGAAGCTATGAAGTTTGCCGTGGAAGAATGTATGACCAAAATCGTAATCGGGAGTAAAAAAGAGGCTTCCAAGGTGCAGAATCTTTGGTTCCACAAGGATTTTGCGGAGCAAAGAAGAGACGCGATCTCCGAATATGCGATGAGCGTTATAGAAGACTAAATAGCAGCATCCGGAATTCCTTCGGGATTCCGGATTTCAGGCCCCTTTCTTTTCCAAGAAATTTTTCAACTGGGTTCCGATCAATTCCGTCCAGCCGGCTTGGAAATTCTCGCGAGCAAAAACAGGATTGTCATTTGGAAAGGTTTCAATTCCCTCGTGCGTCAATCTGAGCTTCGTGTCTGAACTTCCTTCGGAAAAAAGTTCGAAGATTACTTTGGAATCGCCGGGATAACCTTGGTATTTCCAACTATAAGCCAATTTTTTACCCGGAATCGCTTCGGTAATCCTACATAAGTGAACGTATTTTTTATCTTCCGGACCGGCTTCGAAACTGAATTCGAATCCAATCTCGGGCTTGAACTCCGAAAGATCGAAATACCATTCTTTCATTCGATTTTTATCCGTAATCGCTTTCCAAACTTGATCCGCGGAAACACTATAAGTTCTTTCGATAACGAACGGGGTTGCCGACATATATCCTTCCTAAATTCCCTCGAGTCGCCGTGAAAAATCCACGAGTTCCCGGTTTTCGTTTAAAGATTTAGACCATGTTGACCGCTTTGATCGCCGATACTAAAGCGGCCTCAACCGTACCAGTACTTTCTCCCGTATGTTCTCCGGCAAAGAAAATCCGATCGAACGGTTTTCTAAGACTCGTCTCCGAACCGTAACTGCCGGGAGGGAAGGTTGCCACTCCGGAAGGCAAATAATCCTTACCGGTTTCGGAAGAATAGATTCTCTGGATCTGAAGGTCCTTTTTCAACCCTAAGCGTCCCAAAGTTAGTCGGATATAATCGACTCTCTGATCTTGGGAAGCGGATTCGAAAACGGAATACCTGTCCCCGTTGGCTATCATTCCGAGGATCTTATCCGGAGAATCGGTTTTAGTACCCGCATCGTACAGAAACTGAGCTGCGGAATCGGAATGCACCGCAAAAGGCGAGGATTCCCACGGCGCTTCCCGCAAAACCAGAAATAGTTTATAGATTTGTGAATATCTGATTCTGAGAGCGGAAAGCAGTTTTTCCTTATCCAAGTCCGGATTCCATTTCAATGCTGCAAGTTGATTTGCGGGAAGAGTGCAAACGCATACGGCGCCTTGGAATTTTCTACCGGAGGCCGTGCCGATCGTTACTCCGCTACCGTCCTGATCCACGGAGCGCACCGGATCCGAAAATACGAACTCTGTGTTCTCTATATTTAAAACAAGGGTCTTGGCGATGTTCTCCATCCCGCCTTCTATTTTGGAATTGCGTTGGGGAAATTGCGCTAAATCCGTTAAGACTTTCTGAGCGGAAAGCACACGGATCGAATCTCCGTAATGTAAGGATAATTTATATCCTAGAAGTGAAAGATCGTCCGCACTCGCTCCTTGGTAAAGAAGATAATTATAGAAGCTGATTCGATCCAATCCTTCTTGTTGACTCGGATTCATTTTGGAATTCAAGCCGACCAACTTGTTCAAGATCTCCTGGGATTTCCCGGAGATCTCCCAGGAACCGAATTTTTTATAAGTCCCTAAAAACAAATCCGGGTGCAAGGCGACTGAAAAAGATTTTAACCCCAATTCTCTCACCAAGCTTCGGACCGTTTTATCCTCCGAAGAAATCCATTCTGCGCCTAGATCCAGTGTATGCCCGGAAGAATCTGTTATGGAACGAACCCTTCCACCTACTCTCTCCGTTGCTTCGATCAGGGTCACCTTGCTTCCCGTCTTTCCGAGTAAATACGCGGAATATAGCCCGGCGAGACCTCCGCCTAAGACGATTACTTTCTTTCCGGGAGCGGGCGAAGATTGAGCATGAATAACGTTCTTTCCTATTCCTAACAACGTCGCCGCCGTTAAAGCTCCCGCTTTCAGGAATTCGGACCGGGAAAACTTCATAACGAATCACCTCGAATCGGTTTGGAGCACGAACGTACGATCCTAGACCGCTATAAATATCTTCGGACGTCGATGCAGAATATCACGGGTTTTTTTCTTGCAATGGAAACCTTAGAATCGTTCTCTAGTCTTAAACTTTCAGGGAGGAAGTCGGGTGTTAATCCCGCGCTGACCCGCAACTGTGATGTCCGTCCTTTCATAGGCCGGAACGAGCCAGATCTTCCCCGCTATACGATCCTCGAGGTCGGGACGTATTGCATTCTCGCCGAAGCACGCCCGTGCACCGCGAAGGGGCCCAGAAAGTCGTATGTCGGGGCACCCTGAATGGTAATGCGGCGTAAACAAAACCGTCGACCACCTAGGATACAATCGTCTTTACCCGTTTAATCGGTAAAGATCGCCTTTGCGCGATTTGCGATTCGTGCCGCCGCCAAATATGGAAAACGAGGAAACCAAGATGGGACGGACAAAGAGTATAGTACGGGTATCGGCATTCGGCATCCTATTCGCGATGAATCTAGGCTGTTTTGAAAATAAGAAAAACGATCATAATGATCAGACAACCGGGCTTTTGGCGCTGTTATCGATCAATCCGACTTTGGGAAATTACGTTTATTACAACGGAACTCCGAATTATCCCGGAGGAACATACACTGCGGCGGGAAACGTAGCGGTCGGAGAATATAATATTACAAATTCGTTAATTACTAGATATGATTACGATACCGGATACGGTGCAAGCCATCTTTACGGAGAAGTTCAGGAAGTCGATTTGAATCGCCAGGTAGTCTACGTAAGATTCAGATCGGACTCCACGTATTCCGCAGGAGACTACGCCTGGTATCGGTGGACGTACAACGGCGGATATCTGTATATTTGCCCCGACCTTTCTGGCGTGAGTAACCAAACGACTTTGGCCGCAGCCAAAGCATCCAATGTGGATTACTATTCGGACCCGACCAATATCAATACGGGTTGCGGCCTAAACAGCGGATTTTCCCCCACAGTCTGGAGCAGATTGCAATCGAAATAAGAGAGCAAAGCCCGCGCTTCCCGCTCGAAAAAGAGGAGTAGAATGGCGAAAAATAAAATCCTTCATTTTCTTACCGGCGCCCTTTTGGGGATAGGGTTTTCCGTTTCCTGTCAAAGCAAATCCGAATCGGGTAGCGAGGTGTCGATAGCGGCATTGACCCAGTTACTACAGGGTGGCGGATCCGGAACTACGAGCAATTGTCGAAGTTTCTTACCGAAGGAGTCCGGCAATATCTACGTAGGCGATCAGATCGTTTCCGCTCCCGCAAATAGCGGGATCGGTTTCAAAGATTCCTACTGTTCTGCTAACGGCGTCCGAGGAATCGACCTTTTCGACGGTTCTCTGGACGTTTATACTTTGGATCCTTCCGGAGTCGGTGCCCTTTTGGTTCTAGGCTGGTCAGGAAAAAAGGTACTGCCCGGACCTGGGATTGATTTTATGGTTTATGAAAATCCGTTCTTCATCGGAGTCCAAAACAACACGAATCCATTTAACTCAGTTTTCTTGGAACCGATCGTGGTGGAAGTCGGCAACGACCTAACAAATTGGTGCGGTTGGAACCCTACCTACACGAACTCGAACCCGAGTGTCTTTTCCAACGATCCTTCCGTTTGGGCGAGATTTGCAGGAATCACCCCCTTCGTTTTGAATCAGGAATCGAATCCGATGACTGTATCCGCCGTATACAATCCGGATGTAGTTCACGGAGGCGGCGGCGGAGACGGATTCGATTTGGCAGAACCGAATTTCGGAGCCACCGGATCCGGTTGCACGGGAACCTTAAAAAACGATCTCCAGACGAACGGGTTTCTTTATATCAAACTAGTTCCTGCAATTACAGTCCAACCTTCTCTTCCAATTCCGGCAGGGAATGGCACCCCGGATATAGACGGAGTGATTGCGAGAAATCTAAGTCCTTAAAGTAAGGAGAAAAAAAATCAGAATTTTTCGTGCATACTTTCGCATTCGTCTTAGTCTCGGTGAAAGACTTCTATGATTCGTTTCCTTCGTCGAGAGCTGGTCCTATTTTTATCTTCGGTACGCTTTAACACTCGAATCGCCGTGCCGGATTGGGTGGAACATTCCGAAGAGCTGCTCGCTTCTTCGGTAAGATACTTTCCTCTCGTAGGTTGGATCATCGCCTGTCTGACTCTTTCGGTATTTTTAGGAAGCCGGCAAATTCTGCCTACGATGATCGCCGCCATTCTTTCGATTTGTGCCTCCGTTTTTGCCACGGGAGCTTTCCACGAAGACGGATTTACGGACGTCTGCGACGGTTTCGGCGGAGGTTGGAACAAGGAAAAAATCCTGGGGATCATGAAAGACAGCCGGATCGGAGCTTTCGGTGTAATCGGCATCGTTCTCCTTTTACTCTTAAAGTCGGTCTGCTATTTTTTTCTGGCGGATCTTCCTTTCTTTTTCTTCGCGATCGCGATTTGGAGTTCCCATGCATCGAGCAGACTTTTTGCGAACATGATGGCAATATCCTTACCTTATGCGAGAGAAGACGAACTTTCCAAAGTAAAATCGATCGTCAAATCGATGAAAGCATCCGACGTTTTTATTTCCGCGATCTGGGGATTGGGACCTTCCCTTTTGCTCCCTTTCATTCAAAGCTCCGATCCGCTTCGATATTCCCTTATGACTCTTATTCCTCTCGGTTTTCAATTATTAGGTTTCGTTACTTTACGAAATTTTTATAACAAACGGCTCGGGGGATATACGGGAGATTGCCTAGGCGCAGTTCAGCAAGTCACGGAGATACTTTTTCTGCTAGGGACGATAGTCGCATGGAAATATTACTAATCCGTCATACGACTCCCGAAGTGGAACCTGGGACCTGTTACGGCTGGACCGATTTGGGTCTTCCAGCCACCTTTGAAAAGGAAGCCGGCGAACTCTCAAAGATCCTTCCGGAACGAATGAATTCGATACGAACGAGTCCCCTATTTCGGTGTTATAGTCTGGCGGAATTCCTAAGCAAACGATGGGAAGCGATTGGAAAACCTCCCGCCTGGAAAGTCGATCCCAGAATTCGTGAATTGAATTTCGGAGCTTGGGAAGGGAAACTCTGGGAGGAAATCCCCCGTGAAGAAACGGATCTCTGGATGGAAAATTACGTTCATCGTTCTCCGCCTGACGGAGAAACGTATTCCGATTTGCGAACCCGAGTTTCCGAAGCTTGGGAAGAAGCTTTAAAGGAAGGGCGCGCATGGGAGAAAACCAGAAAGGAAGAAGGAGAAAGCGAAGAATACAGGGAAGCCTGGGTCAGTCATGGCGGAGTCATTCGGTGTATCGCATCCATCGTCCTTGGATTCCCTTTGGAGAACGCTTTCCGCGCCTCTCTGGAATACGGCTCTCTTTCCATGGTTCGGGTCCGCTTCGGAGAGAATACTTCTTTTCCCCAATTCGTATTTTGGAATCGACGGGCCGGTTAAAACGCGCATGATTATGTCCTAGAAAGTCGCGACCTTTTTTAGGACCTTCGCATTCCCCTTATGGTTTTTCCTCGTTTTCCGATAAGAAATATGAGCTCCCTAATCATGCGGAAAATTCAGATCTTTCTCCTTCGACATTCCTATCGATTTTCTCGGATGGGGATTCTCCTTTTCGTCGCTTACTGGTACGCCCTTTCGCTACCGATATTCGCATCCGATCTTTTTCCCGGATCGACGGATTCCGAAGAACGCGCCAAGCTTTTCGTTTTGGATGCAAGCGGCTCGATGAACGAGTATCTAGGAATCTACCAAAAGATTCATTTGGCCAAAAAACACGTAAAACATTATGTGGACGGCCTCTCCGAGCGCACAACGGTAGGATTCATCGCCTACGGAAACAGGCTTCCGGGATGTCAATCTTCAAGACTTTACCAGCCTTTTGAGGATGATAAATCAAAATTTCGTAATAAACTCTACGGATTGACTCCCTCCGGCGCCACTCCGTTAGCGGAATCCATCAGAGTCGCGGGAACCTATCTTTCCGGAAAAAAAAGACCTGTGGAATTGATCCTGGTTACGGACGGAATCGAAAGTTGTTACGGTGATCCCGAAAAAGAACTAAAAATACTCCAATCAAAAGGGATCGATTTCCGGATGAACATCATCGGACTCGGATTGAAACCTGAAGAAAGAGCCGCCATGCAATCCTTGGCAAAGCTAGGTAAAGGCTCCTATTTCAACGTGGACGGCGACGGCGACTTCCAGTCGGCTGTGGAAAAACTTCTCCATCAGGAAACAGTTTCCAAGATATCCGAAAACTCCGGTTCCAGACCTACAGGAAATTCTTCTCCGATCCGAATCCTAAATTGGGAAAGAACCAAAGTGGACGAAAACAAAAACGGATACACGGTTACTTTCGAATTCGATCATCCGGGTTTAAAGGATCGTTGTATCACGATGAACCTGAAATCCCCAGGTACCGATTCCCTCAAACCGACCCAATTGGGCAAACTAAGACCCGAAAATCCCGAAAAGGTAAGCAGACTAGAAACCGTCTGCCCGAGCCAAAGCGCCGGTAGGGGGAAATTCTCTTTCGTGGCCGTGAAGGGAATTGGAACTTCCGCAGTCCTCGAACTCTGGGACATGTCGGGAGTTCCTCAGGTCGTCGGAATCAGCCAAGAGGTCCAGATCGGCAAAGATTTCACGGAAGGTTCAGGTCCTGATCACTCGGAAAACTGACTCGGTATTCCAATTTTACTTCCCTCTTACTCGCCGGCGGAATTTCTAGACGCCATTCGTAGATTCCCGAGTTCGGACGAAATTCCTTTGCTCCCGCCGTAGTTCTTTCTTTTACGATCTCCACAGTAACGCTGGCCAATTCGGAAATCGGAATTTGATCCCGGACTAAAACGGATTTCGCTTCCTTACCGAAATTTTCCAAAGTCAGATAGACTCGTTTCTCCAGTACCTTCTGGGAAGTGATCAAACCTTCTCGAGTCTGGTTGGACTCTTTTCTGTAGGAAAGCCGAAGACTTCCTTCCGTACCTAAGGAAACGGAAACCGATTCCCCCGGGCTGGTATAAGGAACCCGAGTCGTTCCGATTAATCCGGAATTGCGAAACAAAGAGACTTCCCCCGGCAAAATCGGAAACTCTCCCGCATTCAGGAAGCTAGCCTCCTGCAAAGGAAAGGGCTTGTATCGAGGAGAAGCGATCGTGCGGATCTTTGCTGCAATGTTAAAAGAACTCATTTCGAGTTTTCTGGATTCTTTTTGGGAAGGAAGATTGACTAGTTTAGGCAATCGGAATAGAAAACCGCCTCCTCTTTCGGATGTCGCCTGGGATTCCGGAGCATTTTGAGAAGCGGTTTGCGAAGGTTCCATTTGTGCCGCGCCAACCGATTGGGTTTGCGTGTTTAGGACTTCTTTTCTTACTGCAACTTCTTGGTCGTAAATCCTCTGCGGATGCAAGCGATTGCGTCTTTGGGACTGGTCCGGTCGGGTAGTGGACAAAGTCAATCTGACTCCTTGCCAATCTTCTCCCGTTTCCTGACGGACCTCGGCCAAAGATTCGAATTGGACTTTCTCGGCGGAATCGTTAGACGTAAGAATGTACGTCGGCTTCCAAGTCGCATTCGGAACCAAGTAACTCAGACGAAGTTCCGCGGTTTTCACCTCGCCGGAAGTATTTACGATCTGAACCCAGGTAATGCGTCTGCTTTTTTCCGCCTGAGAAAGGAGAAGGGAAAGTTTCGCTTTCTCCTCTTCCAACTCGTTCTGAAGGTTTTTCTTATTTTTCTCCACCTTTTCCCAATGGGAAAATAGGGAAAAAGAGTCCTCTCTATTTTTCCTCAGATAGGTTCCCCAGTTTTTACCGTCCGACTCCACTCTTCCATACATGAGATTGCGGCTGACGGTCTCCGAGACTTTCTTACGGAATTCGGCGAGAAGATCCTTTTCGGATTTCAGATCGTTCTCTTTGGAGACGACCGCTTCCAAATCTTTCTGTAGATTTTGTATCCTTCTTTGGAGTTGGGCAACTTCCGGATTGGACGCTGCAGTGCCTTCTTCTTTCCAAGTTCTCGTGCCCGTCACTTCCGATTGTTCCGAGTCGGTGCCGGCCATAAGGCTCTCCTCCAACAGAGAAACGGGCAAATTCGGAACTACGATCCGGTTCGCTCCGGGGGAAAGTTGGATTTTGCCCGTTCGTAAAACCTGTGCGGTACCTTGGTGCACCGTTATCTCCCGAATCGGAAAATCGCCACCCACCGCGAAAATGCCTTCGCAGAAAAGCGAAAAGGAAACGAGTAAAAACAAATTTCTAATATAATTCGGTTTCATTTCCCTTATTCTCCCTTAATAAGATCCTGTTCCGGAAGAGTCCCTTAAAACGTTGTTTGCGGGATAAGAAATCGTGTATTCGAATTCGATTTTCTTGGAAGAACCTGCAGGGATCTCCGCTTCATACGTTAATATGCCGTCTTCCGTTTTTTCCGGTTTGTCGGGACCTAAATTCCAGCGGATTTCCACGCTGTCGTCCACAGTGTACGGTATCCGATCTATCAGTCGGAATAGGATTTTCCGCTTCTTATTATTTTTGATCGAAATTCCGATCCGATGACGGATCGTCTTTTTCCTGGAAATGAGCCCCGACTTATCCTCGAATTTTTCTTCCCGTCTTACGATTTTTACGTCCCGATCCGGACCCAATTCCATTCTGATTTTTTCCCCGGGCTTCAAGGTCGACACGGAAGTCGTGCCTAGCAGATTCTCGCCGGAATAAATTTCCAGCGGACCGGAAAGCAAAGGCTCCCGTTCCTGATTCGTGGATACTACGGTCAGATAGGCGTCTTCTCCCGTCAAAGGAGAAGACTCGTAAGTAGGTGTAACCGGAACCGTCCTTTTACGCAAAAAGACCCGATTTAAAGTCTTGTCAGAAGGAATGATCTCCTTCGATTGGGATATATAACGAAAATCGAATCCTTCGGACGACAATCCAGGGGCGATCAGACTGTAAGCGTATTTTCTGTCCGAATTCAATTGAGAAGATCGATTTAATAGAATCTGAACTTGGGATTCTATCTCCTTCAATTCCTTACGAGAACTTTCCCGTAAGCCGGAAAAACGCCTTAGCGCTTCTTTTCCGTATCGAATAGAATCCTCGTACGAACCTTGATCGAAAAAGGTTTTCTGGTTGGCCAAATCCCCTCTAAGTTGGCCCATATTTTCCTCGACTTGAAGGGAATTGGATTGCCCTTTGAAATTCCCCTCTATGATCATACGGGATTTTTCCAACGGATTCTCGTTTTGCGTATCGGAATCTTCCGATTTCAAATCGTCCGCTTTGGCATGACTGGTAGACGGACGATATACTTTTTTTCTAGCTTCTTTTGCCATGACCGGCGCGGCAGCCGGAGGTCCCGCGGAGGATTTCTTAGCTCGGCTATAATCTATATC
The DNA here is from genome assembly GCF_004769195.1 of Leptospira fletcheri. NCBI lineage: Bacteria > Pseudomonadati > Spirochaetota > Leptospiria > Leptospirales > Leptospiraceae > Leptospira > Leptospira fletcheri. The sequence goes on along the minus strand of NZ_RQET01000004.1, from coordinate 558,857 downwards.
CCTATCTTCGGAACCGGAATATTCCTTTTCTTCCGCGGCGATCACGCGGGAAGTAATCCTCAGCTCCCGATAATCGGGAAGATCCAAATCCTGGTTCGGATTTGCGGTGGAAAATTCCAACCGTACCCCGTTCCAGTCCTCTCCGGTTTCGTTCCGAACGAGAGCATACCATCCTAGCTCCGCTTCGCTTCCGTTAGGTTTCAAATCCAGAGTGTAGCGGGGATACCAAATGGCTCCTCGAATCAGATATTTGTATTCGAGTTTATAAGTTCCGGCAGTCTCTACTTCGGCCTCCAGACGAATTTCCTTTCGGCGGAGAACATCTCCTTGGGCCAAATGATCGAGCTTGGCATTAACGATATAGAACTCCTCGCGGATTCGGTCCAATTCCTCTAATTTAGATAAACGTAATTTGGTATTCTCTTCCGAGAGATCCGAAAATGTTTTCCGAAATCCGGACAGAGAATCCGGATCCACCTTTTCGATGACGCCCTCTTCTTCCCTCAACACCGGTTTGATGGATTTAAAACTCGTCTCCCAATCTAAGAGTTCCTGAACTTCTCTAGACTTCGTCGAGAGGGAAAGAAGTAACGACTCTTTTCTCCGGGATAATTCCTCCGTCTCTTTCGATTTAAATTTTCGAGTCACTCTTTCCAGAACCCGAATGCCTCGAATTTTAAATTTTCTTCCCGCATCGGAAAAAGAAACGGAGACACTTTTATCCAGAATATTATACGGAACCTCGCCTAGGCTGATTTCCGAAGAACCTACGGGAAGTTTGAATTCCGCAATTCGAGTCGTATATGCGAAATCCGAGTATAACAGAACCGAGTGAACGCGGGGCGTTCCGAGATAAGAAATCGTTTTAGGGGAATCTGACGCTTCCGTAATTGCGGTAGGGGTCTCCTCTTCCGACTCCTGTGAAATTACGGATCCAGGAGAAGATAAAAACCCTAATAGGATACAGGAGATCGAAAAGTACCTGATAAAAGGTCGAAAAGACATAGGCTCAATAGATAAGCCCGATTTTCCCTCTTCGTCAATTTATTTTCAGCCCGATAAACAAGGACCCCGGATCCTCTATGCCGCCTTCGTGGAATATCCTTTGACACTGAAAAACCGTTTTTGGGAAAGGAGAAACGCACCTAAAACCAAAAAGGATCCGATCGCAGTGACTTTCATTAGATTCGGAAGAGAGGCGACGATTTCCGGAGCAAGCAGTGCATTCAATTTTTCCACTCTTGTAAAATCGAAAGGATACACATAAGTCAATGCGGCTATGGATGCCAAGCGAACGAGTTCCAGAACGATTCCGGACGTTTTCAGTTCGAAAATCGTTCCGATATTCCGAAGCGTCCAAAGTATATAAAAACCTAAAACGATCATTTCGGAGAGAGGAAGTTCCTTCTTAAATTCGATATAGACCATGGAAGCGCCCATGGCAGACAAGAACTGGAGAATCGTGTAAACGGTCAAAGCAACAGGGATCTCGGTATCGAACTTCCTATAAATTTTCCGATCGATTTCAGGAGGAATCACGCTTTCCCCTAGGTCCCTAGGTTTCCAGCCGGGGGGTCGAAACCAAACGGCAAAGGCGTCTTTCCAAGATTTCGTTTTCCAAGACAGTTCGAATAACTCCCTAAAATAATCGAATTGTGCTCGAACCGGATTCCATGTAGTCATAGGTTTTACGATTCCGAAGATCGGTTCTTCTTCCTCCTCCTGAAACGTACCGAAGAATCTGTCCCAGATGATAAAAGTTCCGGCATAATTCTTATCTATATATTTCGGATCTCTTCCATGGTGAACTCTGTGATGAGAAGGAGTGTTCCATAACCATTCGAACCAACCTAGCTTAGGTATAAGACGAGTGTGGATCCAGAACTGATAAGCGAAATTGATCTGAATGACCATTACGAACATAAAAGGGGAAAAGCCGAGCACAGCTAAAGGAAGATAGAACGGAAGAGAAAACGTATTCTGCAGGACTCCTTGTCTCAAGGCGACGGTAAAATTATAATCCTCGCTTTGGTGATGAGCCACGTGTGAAGCCCAGAAGACGTTAATTTCATGGGCAAACCTGTGATACCAATAATAAAAGAAATCCGCCAACACGTAGCAGACGATCCAGGCCTGCCAAGACGAATCGGATAACGTAAGAAGCCGACACTTTTCATAGATCCAGGCATAGATCCCGACCAAACCGACCGTAATAAATACCGTAAAGACCTGCATAAATACGCCGGCCGAAAGGTTGTTCACGGAATCTTTATATCTATAGAACGGCTTTTTTGCTGCAAGGACCCAAAAAAGTTCCGCAAACGCTAAAACAAAAAATGCAGGAGTGATCAATTCTATGATATTCTTTTCCATTTGCCCTTCCTCTTTCGACTTTCGATGTAACGATCGGTCGGTCAAGAAAAAGAAATCGGGATAACCGGATATCCCGCAGGAAAGATTCGATAACGTACGTTATCCGAAAACCGGGAAAGTACCCTTCTATATCAAAAGAAGAAACTCACGGAGAAGTTCAGGGATACGATTCCCCCACCATAATGGTAATTGGGATTTTGACTCGTAGGAATGTATTTGTCCACTTCCACCCATCTTAATTTTTGGTACATCAATCCTACGTCGAAGATGACCGGATTCTTCAACCTATCTTTCAAAAACTTGAAGTTGCGACCGCTCAGAGCGTAGGAAAGTCCCAAAGAGTAGATCATCCTATCGTTATCCATCCAGTTATTCATACCCGCATAGTGCGGTACCGGAGTAGGACGGCGTCCGATACCTCCCCTTGCCTTTAATGTGGGTGTTACCACTACTTCCGTACCGAATCGAACATCCGTGGTATCATGGAAATTCAACGGATCCGAATATTTAGCCTTGATCCTTGAATCATGCAGAAGACTCCATAGCTCCCGATTCACATCCAAATTCAATAGCACCCTTTTGAACGGACGGAAACCGACCCCATAAGACCAGACCCTCGGGTTGTATTGGTCGAAAAGAGCTAAGTCGAAATCCAATTGAATTCCTAATAGGGTAGTCTGGGCTCTCGCAGGAATGGGATCCGCAGACAGATAGGTTTCCCTTTTGTAAGAGGCTCCAAGACTGAATTTTCCGTATGTGAATTGAAGTCCATAGGTCGGGTTGATCAAGGGTTTGAGAGTCAAAACCACTTGAGAATTCGCTTGGACAGGATCGGGAGAAATCGGAACGTCCTTTAACAAGATCGCTCCGGATCCTCCGGCTAGAGCCGTAAAACCCACTCCCGCAAAAAGACGGTCCTTCCACAATTCCACTCCGACCCCGCCCATAATCGTAGGTCTTTCGTTGCTCGTTCCCGATTGAAGATATCTCGGCACTGTAGGGTTTTGATCGTTCACCACCATCAAGTTTCCGCCGGCAGGAAGAATCGCATTTAAACCGAAACGAATGGTCCGACCGATATCGAAAATTTCGTTCAAGTTCATCGAGAATCCCAATCCGACAAAACTATCGTGAGGTTTTTTGATATCGTTATCTGTCGGGGCGTTCGTACGAATCGTAGGATTCGCATAATTCATGATCAAAGCCACTTCATGAAAGTTTCGTGCAGGACGAAGAAGAGGCCTATAAACGAATAAGCCGTCCTTGAGATTGTACCAGCCTCGTTTGTACCAGGGGCCCGTTAAACTGGGATCGTCTTTTGCAGGTTCCGTGGAAAGAATCGGACCTTCCGGAGGAGTTTTTCCGTCCTTATTCGCCTCTGTGGCAGCGGCAGCTTCTTTTTCTTTGTCAGCTTGGTCCATCTTTCCGACAAAGAGGTCCGCTTCGTTCAAGCGCCCTAAACCTGCAACATTGTAAAATACTGCGGATGAGTTGTTTACCGTTGCGGTTACCGCTCCGGCCATCCCTGTCGCAGCTGGGTGAGCTCCGTAAATATCCCCATAACTCCCGGCGTGGATTTCGGAAAGCCCTCCTCCGACAAGGCAATACAATAGCGTAAAAGACGCCCCCGAAAGATAGGGAATCTTTCTTTTCATTGGAATGTTTCGCATGTTCCCTTCCTGATCAATCAGCTTCCAATCTATCTACGACAGATAGATAGATGTTTCTAATTTCTTTATTACACATCAGTTATTTTTTAAAAATTATTCCGTATCTTAATGCTCAGGGCGAAAATGTCCAGTACTATTGAAAAAACAGGGTAGTATCGAATTTTATCAAAAATTATCAATTTACAAAGAAAAAATTAGATAAGCAGCGTTTTTCATAAAAGAATGAACGCTACAATATATACATTCTAACCCAAAATTGGCCGGGAAGAAAAACATTTATCCGATGGAGCGATTTTTTTGAGGAACGGTAGCCTCGAAATATACTTTCATCAGTTCCGCATACCGAAGGTATCCCAGGAACTCCTTCCCCTCCGTTGTGGTTACCGCGATCTTATCCAGATCGAATTCCAAAAGCAGTTTTAAAACGCTTGCGAGGCTTTGGTCCAAGGAAGCGGCAGGCACCGCGGTATCCGCGGCGTCCCCGACCGTGATCAGATTCGTCGCGAATTCCCTGCTCTCCGGAGAATGTCTGATTTTTCTTAAGGAAAGGATCCCGAGGTATTTTTCCTTCTCGTTCAAAACTACGTAATCGCTCGCCTGGATCTTCATGGATTCCTTTTCCAATTCGGATAACAAAACAGAAGAACGGACTACCGCGATCTTCCTGAGAAGAGAGGACACTTGTCCTACTACGATTCCTTCCAGCACATCCCTGTTCATATCCCAATAATGAGCCGGTGATTGGAATCGGTTCTCCTTCTGATTCCTGTACAAGGTCAATTTGTGAGACATTACGAAGGAAATGATCGAAACGACCATTAAAGGAGGCAATAACGAGTAGCTTCCGATAATTTCGCAGATCATCACCATCCCGGCAATCGGTGCGCTGGCTATTCCGGCATAAAACGCCCCCATCCCGACGAGAATAAAAGAGGAAACGGAGACGGAAGTGGAAAGGACCATTTTTGTTACCGTTCCAACTGCGCCGCCTAGCATTCCGCCGATAAAAAGCGCCGGTCCGAACATACCGGCCGAGCCTCCGGTTCCAATCGTAAAGGAAGTGGTAAGAATCTTCAGGAAGGCGAATCCGAAAAAGAAGAGCACCAACAAAAGATTCCTTTTTACGGCGAATTCCTTTTGAAGGTTCGTCGTAGATAATATTCCGTCTCCCTGTAGCCCGATAGCTTCCGGTATTTTATTAATTCCTAATGCATCTAAGACATTCGGAATATAAGGATCGAAAATCTGCTTTCCGTCCAGCGCGTCCTGGAGAACTCCAGCTCCGGTTCCGATCACTTCGGGAAGAAAAAATCCGATCAACCCCACGGGAATTCCTCCGATCGCGGGTTTTAGCCAATCGGGAATTTTCCAACCGGCAGCCCAATCCTGGATTTTTCTGAAAATATGAATGAATAAGGATCCGTTCAAAAAACAGAGGATTCCAAGGACCGCGTAAAAAAACAACTCCGGATATTCTTCGAACCCGATCTCCGGTACCCGATAAACGGAACCGAATCCGTTAAGACCGGAATAGGTCAGGTAAGCAGTTACCGAGGAGATAATACAAGGTATCAAGGAATCACTTTCTATATCCTCGCGATAAATCATCTCCACCGCGGTCAAAGCTCCCCCCAGAGGAGCATGAAAAATCGCGCCCAGACCTCCTGCAGTTCCCGCTAAAAGTAAAGTTCTCCTCGCTCTGGCTCCGGCCCGGGTAATTGTCGCAACCAGAGAGCCGAAACCGGCGCCGATTTGGGAGATGGGTCCTTCTTTTCCGCCGCTTCCTCCGGAAGAAAGAGTGAAAATAGTCGAGATTGATTTTACGAAAGGAACCCTGGATTCCATTTTCCCTTCCTTGTTATGGAAGGAATCGATCATAGAATCCGTTCCCGTTCCGGCGGAATCTCTGGAAAAACGGGTTACAATCCAACCGGTCACCAATCCGCCGACTACCGGTAAAAAAAGCAAAATCCAACGGCCGATCCTTAGATTCGGATCAGGATTTAAATCTACGTAATATTCTCCGTTCGGATGCGTATTGTTCACACCTGCGGCGGTATACAACATTAGAAATTCGCCCCAAGCCAAAGCACGGGAAAATGCAAACGCTCCCAGTCCTGAGACGATCCCGGTCAAGAGGCAGTACAAATAAAGGGATCTTCGTCCCCCGATCATTAAAAAGGAGCGCAGTCGTCCGATTCGTTCGGGCTTAGGATTCGATTCCGTCATCGTTTAGAATCTCGAACTTCGACTTTAAAAACTTTTGGAGACGTTCAGCTCCAGGATTCGATTGTGCGAGTACGTATCTTGCCAGGCGCCCACAAGACGATACAATCGAGGAACGATCAGTAGTCCTAAGAACACTCCCGCTCCGGGAGATTGCATCACATTCCCGGAAGGAGTAGATTTTCCCAACAAGGTGTCTATCGCGGAATGGGAATGGATCGTACTGGAAGCGTAGTAATAACCGATTCCAGCCAGCAACAAATCGGCCATTATATATCCGAACATCCCTTTTAACGTATCCGATGAAGTATATACCGGAGAGGCCTTCGAATTATAGTAAACCGAGGCGGCGGGTTCCAATAAGGCCAATCCTCCGGAAATCAGATATCTTTTTTCCGAAACGGCACCGGCAGCGGACCCGTGCGCGGATTCGGGAGATGTCTGCCCGTTGACCGCCTGTCTTCGAGTCAATTCCTCGTATAGAAAATCCCGAAAGGCTTTTTCCGCTCCTCGTTTCGGCGATTCGACTCGAATCAAACTCAGTTTTTCACGCTTCGAAAAACCTAATACATAAACGTCCACCGATATAGGAGAATACCAGCGCGAGGTGTAACGATAAGCGAAGCCTTTTGTGTTTTTGTTGGAAATGATACGATCGTAGGTCAGCTTATTCAAAGCCGCAATAATCTTGAGATCGTTGTCGGTAGGGTCGCCCTCCAATTCGAAGGCCTCTCCTGCAATAAGGGAATCGCCTCCCCAAAACAGCAGGATCGCAAAGAGAAAAGTAAAAACCCGGCCTTTTCCGCAGTTCATCCTACGACTCGGTCTCCCAAAAAAAATGCGGCTATCAACATGGAACTGTTGTAGGTGACATGAGCGGTAATGGGAACCCAAATATTTTCGGTTTTTAAATAGGATAATCCGAAATAAAGGCCTACGAAAATCAAAAGTAACGGACCTACCCAAGACCCCTTCGGGTTATAATGCACTAATCCGAAAAGTACGGAAGTCAGTATTAGACCGAGCCGCTCCATGCCCTTTCCCGCAAATTGCTTGAGTAAGAAACCGCGAAAAAAAGCCTCCTCCACGAATCCCGCCCCGAAACTTACGCCGAGTAAAGCCCAAGTTAGCAAGGTCCAATTTCCTTGTAGGTTTTGGGTCAACGCGACTTCCAGCGGATTGGATTGAGGTTTTCCTATAAAAAAGAAGATCAGACCGCCCGCGACATTTACGAAGCAGAAGGTAGCGACTCCGACGGATACTCCGATCCCGAAGGAACCTCCATCGAACTGATCCCTGAAGTCCGCCCGATCCGCCTTGGCAAGTCTGGCAAGAATGAAATACGCGGGTAATAAAAAGCAAAAGGCCCATACAAGCCTGTCGATGACAAGAAGCCAGGGTCTTTTCGTGACTACGAATTCGGTATAATCCTTGAGAGCCTTCTCTGCGGAAGCAGGTTCGTTCCACGCGATTTTTCTGTCTTCCGGTTGAACCCCGGGAAAAGGCGTTTTTGGGGTCTTATTTTTTTCGTAAGCAGGCGGCTTAGCGGAAAGAGTTAGCTCGATTTGAATCTTGGCAATCTGTTGGTACAGAAGGTTCGCAACCAACAAAACCAGAACTTGGAGGAGCAAAATCTTTCCGACCTCGCTCCAAAAACCGCGGGTTCCGGGTTGCTTTTCGATTTCTTCCATACGCGGAGCCGCGCCCATCATTTTCCTCCGATTTTTTGCGTCATTGTTTTTTTAAACCTACCGATTCTTATAATGCGTGTCCTTCTTCGAAAAACTTATTAAACCGGCATTTTATTCAGTACTGCTACTCCTATTGTATTCCACCGAACCCCTTCGAGCAGGATTCGATAGAATGCAGTTAAAAAGTCTGGATTATTCGGATAAAAATCTCCTGAGAGTGAGGGAAGAGGTAAAATACAATCTACGAGTCTCCGTATCCAACCTCGACCAAAAGAATTTAGTACCTCTTCGATTTCTTGTTTATAAAGTGGGACCTAAGGATAATTTCTTCAAGATCATGGCAAGAACGGGAATGGACCTGGATACGCTCTCTTCCGTGAACCAACTTTCGTCCCCCCAGGACATTTATCCGGGGATGGAGCTTTTGATTCCGAACATGCGCGGATTTTACGAGTCGGAACAATCTTCCTCCGACGATTCCGAGAGAAAAAAAATCTCCTCCCGGCATAAGATTCCGTCCAAATTCCTATATTATGATGACCTAAGAAAGACCTGGTTCGTTCCCGGAAGAGGTTTGCCGAAAGAAGAGAAGAACTTTTTTTACGGTATGGCTTTTTCCGATCCGTTAGCGGAGGAAGGCAGGATCAGTTCCCGTTTCGGCAAAAGAAAGGACCCCTTTACGAAAAAGGATACGTTTCACGGAGGAATCGACTTGGCAGCGGAAAAGGGAACTCCGGTTTATGCTTCTGCGGAAGGCGTAGTTGCTTTTGCAGACTCCAAGGGCGGCTATGGAAATCTCGTAGTGCTCAAACATTTGCTGGGTTATGAGACGAGATACGGACATCTAGATAGGATTTTGGTTCCGTCCGGCGCGAAAGTGAAAAAAGGACAGCTGATCGGTGAAGTCGGAAAAACGGGTAGAGCAACAGGGTTCCACCTGCATTTCGAAATATTGAGAAATAGCCAAAAACAACGCCCGATATTTAAAGGTCATGTTTGATGATCCGTTCCCTATATCGTAGCCCGATCCTGAGAATTCTCGCTCCCGTCCTTCTATTCACTACCATATTCTCGATTCTGATCCTTGCCGGCTGGAATAAGACGGATCCGGATTTTTATTCCGTCGATTCCTCGATTTCGCAGGGAGAAGACAATGCGCTTTTCTTTTCCGAGTCCGTTCACGAAGGAAAAATCTCGGAACCTTTCGGATTGGCAGTCGACTCCAAAGGACGGATTTATACTGGTTCTACGGATGGAAACATCTACCGAATCAGAACCGACGGAAAGCAGGAAGTATTCGCAAAGACTTCCGGGCGCCCTTTAGGTCTGATCTTCGACGGAAAAGGAAATCTTGTCGTATGCCTTTCCGGAATCGGTTTAGTTTTTTACGATTCCAAAGGCGACGAAAACGTTTTGGCCCGTACCGACGAGAACGGTAATGAATTAAGAAATCTTTATGGACTAGACATTTCCTCCGACGGAACGGTCTACTTTACGGAGTTAAGCCGCAAGTTTTCGTATTCGGACTCCTACTTGGAAGAATTGGAATCGAAACCCAACGGTAGAATTCTTTCCTATCATCCGATGACCCAGTCCGTAAAAACGGTTCTGGACGAAGTCTATGCCCCGACAGGAATCGCCTTGTCGGCCAAAGAGGATTTTTTGGTTTTTGCCGAGAAGTATAGACACAGGATTAGCCGATTTTGGCTGCGCGGTAAAAAAACGGGAAAAGAGCAATTTTTTATCACCCACTTACCCGGTAGTCCTGCGCTAATCCGTTCGGACAAAGTAGGAACGTTTTGGATCGCGTTATCCTCTCCTAGACACCTCCTAATCGATAAGATCCAGCATAAACCCGAGTGGAAAAAAGTTCTAGCTGCTTTGCCGAAAATCTATAGGCCCAAGGAAGGGACCTTATCCTACGCACTAGGAATGAACGAACAAGGAGATGTGACCTTTGCCTTGACGGACGCCACTTCCGGGCGCGTCGGCTCGACGACTGCCATCGTCGAGTTCGGCAAAGGCCTTCTCCTGTCCGGAAATTCCTCGGATAAAATTTGGAAATGGAAATTCGAAACTCTCGAATCTTTCTTTTAAAGAGTCGAAACGAGCGTTGCGAATTACATCGAACCCAGGAGTTCCCGGATTTTATCCAGTCCGTATCTTTCCACGAAATCTCCGAATCTTTCCTCCGATTTTCCTTCTTTCTTCCAGACTTCGAAGGCCTTCTCTAACTGGCCCGGAATATCGGCAAACGCGATTTTCTTCGCTACGTATTGCCCTACCTTGGTTCCTTCCGGATTTCCTCCGAAAAAGAGAGAATACTTTCCACCGGCTTGCTGCCCGACGATTCCGACTTCCGCCGAGTAAGGCCTTGCGCATCCGTTCGGGCAACCGGTCATCCGAAGAATCGGTGCCCGATCATTCAGTTGGAGTTTATCCAGGACTTTCTGTATCCCTTCCAAAAGTTGAGGAAAAACTCTTTCCGATTCGGTAAGCGCCAGTCCGCAGGTCGGTAAAGCAGGGCAAGCCAAAGCTCTGTCGTACAAGGGTTTGGGGGAAGCGGGATCTATATTATAGTTTCTTAATTTACTTTCTACGTTCGCGCGATCATCCTTTTTGATTCCCATCAAAACCAGATCCTGATCCGCCGTAACTTGCACGTCCAAATCGAACGTAGAAATGATGTCTTTTAACGCGGTTTTAAGAGGCTTTTCCGGAAAATCTTTGATCCTACCGGACAGAGTATGAAGCCCGAGGGAATAGGTTCCATCTTCCCGTAAAGTCCATCCTAGATAGGCCGGTGTTTCCCACTTGGGTAAAGGTTTTATTTTGTCGAATTTCGCATTCGATCTTCTCTCAACCTCGGAACGGAACCACTCCACACCCTTTTCGGCTAGGACGTACTTGAGTCGTGCATGCTTTCTGTTGGTACGATCGCCAAAATCCCGATGAGAGGTGACGATCGCATCCGCTACGGAGATCAGGTCTTTTATGGGGACCCAACCCAACAGATCCGCGGCTCTAGGATAGGTATCAGCCTTATTATGGGTCATGCCCAATCCGCCGCCGGCAAATACGAAGTATCCTTCAATTTTACCGTCTTTGTCAAGAGTGGCAGCGAATCCCATATCATTCGTATAGATATCCACGGAATTGTCTCCGGCAAGAGTGACTGCGATTTTGAATTTCCTAGGCAAGTAGGTTTTTCCGTAGATCGGATCTTCGTCCTCTTCGGAATTGAGCTGCTTTTCTCCCAGCCATACTTCGGCATAAGCCTTGGATTTGTATTTGAAGTGGTCGGACAACAATTGAGCCACCGCATCCAACTGATTTAGATCGGACCTTCCCCAAGGATTTAGCGCCTGCGTTACGTTTCGTACCACGTCTCCGCAAGCACCCATAGTGGATAGATTGACTTTGTCGACGGCCTGCATGATCGGGCGCAAGTCGGTAAGACGGATCGTATGCATCTGTATGGATTGTCTTGTCGTTAAGCGAAGAGCTCCACCGGCAAATTTGTCGCCTAATTCGTCCCAAACCAAGTATTGCTTCGCAGTCAATCTCCCGCCTGGGATCCGACCACGGATCATAAAAGAGGTCGGATTTTCTATAAAATCGCCTTGCTCGTCTTTTCTACGATCCCTGTCCTTTTGTTGGTACATCCCGTGAAATTTGATCAACTGCCGATCATCGTCTCCGAATTCCTCGGACCCGGCCTCTACTGTAGCTCCGATTTTTCCCCGAAGCCCTTGAGAGGCCGATTTGATATGTTCCACTTCGCTGAGTTCATTTTCTTCTGACATAATAGGGGCTGTCCTTTTATATTAACTTTTATGAATGCTTTAATTTTAGGTATTTCTCTTTGAATTCGCGCAATAACGAGCGAAGCGCCTCTTTCCGAACTTCCGGATCGCCGAGGGATTTCTTTGCCGCCTTTCGGATCTCGAACAAATCTTCGAAGTCCCGTTCATGGCCCTGCGGGACCAGTTCCTCTAAAGCGTTTCGTATCGTTTTTGCCAATCCCGCAAATTCTCCCTGAGTCGAAACGGCGACCCGTAATGGGCCGCGATCAAAATAGGCGGAAGAATAAAAATCGCAAGCTTCCGGGTCGTCCGCACAATTGATCCAAATCCCCAGACGTTTCGCTTCTATTACGAGATCCTGATTGGTCTTTCTATCATTCGTCGCGGAATAGATTAAGTGGAAGCCCGCGAGATCCGAAAGTTCGACCTTCTTCTGAAAGAGTTGGACCTCGGGTCTTCCCGAAAGAATTTCAAGGACCTCAGGTCGAAACGTTTCGGCAACAAGAGTCAATTCGCATCCGCTTTCCAGTAGAGGCCCTAATTTTTCGAGAGCGACCCGTCCACCTCCGATCAGGAGAACCCTTTTTCCTTCCAGCTTTAAAAACACGGGAAGAAGTCGGTTCATTCTTCCGTACCGAAAGGAAAGTGACTTTGTCCATCTAGAATAGACGGATCGGTTTTCGATCGCAATCCCACGACAGCGCCTATGTAGATGATTCCCGGACCGGTTCCGTTTTTAGGGACTCCGTTTCTTGCCGCCTCGCCGAGAGTAAGCGTCCCGATTTTCTGTTCGGGTAGACTCGCATTTTCGACCAAAGCCAAGGGCAACTCAGGATCGGCACCGTGGTCGATCAATTGATTCGCGATTTTCTGGATGGAAGAAGTTCCCATAAAGAGAGCGATGGTGCCCTTGAATTTCGCGAACCAATTCCAATCCGTGTCTTCGTTTAATACCGTGTGTCCGTCCATGATCAGGACCTGTCTCGAAAGACCTCTGTGGGTTAGGGGAAATCCCGCTGCGGAGGATCCTCCCGTCAAAGAGCTTACACCGGGAACGATCTCATAGTCGATTTCGCTGGCACGAAGCGCTTCCAGTTCCTCTCCACCTCGACCGAATAAAAAAGGATCTCCGCCTTTCAATCGGACGACGGTTTTTCCGGAAGTCGCATATTTTATCAGAAGGTCCTGGATTTCGGTCTGAGTAGCGGAGTGCTGTCCCGCGCGTTTTCCCACATAATGTGCGATCGCAGTGCGCGGAAAGTATTCCAGAAAAGAAGGATCCAAAAGCGCGTCGTATAAGATCACTTCCGCACTCTCTAAAATCCGCAGAGCACGTAAAGTCAACAGATCCGGATTGCCCGGACCGGCTCCGACCAAATATACTTTTCCGCGCTTTTCCATTCGTTTTTTCTAATCTCCGATTCTCTAAGAACCGGAAATCATTCCGGCTCCGACCGTATTATTCGTTCCTTCATCCACCAAAACGAAACTTCCCGTTCCTCGGTTTTTCGAATACTTGTCGAAGGCGATCGGTTTTGCTGTACGGATTTTAATCCTACCGATCTCGTTTAGCCCTAACTGCGATACTTCCACTTTTTCATGGGTCTGGGTTTCTATCCTAAAGGAAATTTCGCGAACAGCGGATTTAACGGAGCCAGTCGTTTGTCGAAGAAGATACTTATTCCCGGGAACCAGCGCTTTGGTATCCATCCAGCATATATCCGCTTCCAAATCTTGAGAAACGATAGGAGGAGAACCGGAAAGTACGATCATATCGCCGCGACCGATATCGATCTCGTCCTCGAGTAATATGGTCACGGACATAGGAGCGAAAGCTTCTTCCACACTTCCCTCATGCGTATCTATGGATTTGATTCTGGATTTCAGTCCGCTCGGTAAGACCGAAATCTCATCTCCGCGCCTGAAGATTCCGCTGCGGATCTGACCGGCATAACCCCGATAATCGTGGAACTCCTCGGTCTGCGGGCGGATCACATACTGAACTGGAAATCTGGTTTCCTGCTTGCTTTCGTCGGACTCTATATTGATCTCCTCCAAATATCCGAGCAAGGTATTTCCTTTCCACCATGGCATTCCTTGCGACGGATCCACCACGTTATCACCGTTCAGAGCAGAAATAGGAATAAATTCGATTTCTTTAATACCCAATTCGGCTGCGAATCTAAGATATTCCGCTTTAATCTCTTCGAATCTATTTTGGGAGAATTCCACCAAGTCCATTTTATTCACGCAGACTACGATATAAGGAATCCGGAGTAAAGAGACGATATAAGAATGCCTGTAGGTCTGTTCGATCACTCCCTTTCTAGCGTCGACAAGGATGATCGCCAGATCCACGTTGGAAGCTCCGGTTACCATATTTCGGGTGTATTGAACGTGACCGGGCGCATCCGCAATGATGAATTTCCTTTTAGGAGTGGAGAAGTATTTGTACGCGACGTCGATCGTGATTCCCTGTTCTCTTTCCGCCTTTAATCCATCTGTCAGAAGAGCGAGATTCACCTGTCCGTTGACCTGACCGGCTCTTTCTATGGCTTCCAATTGGTCCTGAAAAACGGACTTACTGTCGTACAACAACCTTCCTATCAGGGTGGACTTTCCGTCGTCCACGCTGCCTGCAGTGATGAAACGCAATAGATCCATCAGAAATATCCTCCCCGTTTCCGTTCTTCCATAGCAGCTTCGGATCTCTTATCGTCTAAACGGGACCCGCGTTCCGTCGTTCTGGAGGTCTGTATTTCTCGTATGATATCGTCTAAAGAATTTGCCTCGGATTCGACGGCGGCCGTACAAGTCATGTCGCCTACCGTTCGGAAGCGGACCGTCCTTTCCTCCACCTGATCTCCGGAATCCAACGTTACGAATTCCGAGACCGGAAAAATCAGATTTTCTCTCCAGACGATCTGACGCCTGTGGGAGAAGTACAGGGAAGGCAATTCGATATTTTCCGCCTTGATGTATTCCCAAACGTCCAGTTCCGTCCAGTTACTGATCGGAAACACCCTGACGTTTTCTCCTACGTGGATTTTTCCGTTATAAATATTCCATAGCTCTGGACGCTGCAGTTTCGGATCCCAACCTCCGAATTCGTCTCTCACGGAAAAAACTCGTTCCTTCGCCCTGGCTTTTTCTTCGTCCCTTCTTGCGCCTCCGATACAAGCGTCGAATTTAAATTCCGCGATCGTATCCAGGAGGGTAACGGTTTGGATTCCGTTTCTACTCGGAAATTTCCCCTTTTCCTCCACAGCCTTTCCTTGGTCTATCGAGTCCTGAACGTAACGCACGATCAGTTTTTCCCCGATCTTTTGCGCCAGCCTGTCCCGGAAATCCAAGGCCTCTTGAAAATTATGACCGGTATCTATATGAACTAAGGGAAAAGGGAATCTTCCGGGCCGGAACGCTTTTAAGGCGAGATGGACTAGCGTGATGGAGTCCTTTCCTCCGGAAAATAACAGAGCAGGGCGTTCGAATTGCGCGGCCACTTCCCTTAAAATATAGATCGATTCCGCTTCCAGTTGCTGCAGATGCGATAGGCGAGTACGGGTAGTCATACTTGCGATCCTTTTTTACGAACTAATTTTCCGTCCACCCAATGGAGACCGCATTCCTTTGTGGATTCGTTCTCCCACCACCAGCGTCCCGCTCTGGAATCCTCTCCAGGAAGTACGGCTCTTGTGCAAGGAGCACAACCGATGCTCGGATATCCTTTGTCATGAAGAGGATTGTAAGGCACCCCATTAGCTTCCACATAGGCCTTGGTATCTTCCCAAGTCCAATCTAGAATCGGATGAAATTTTAATATATTTCTGGCTTGGTCCAACTCTACTTTCGGTAAGTCCTCGCGCGAACCGGATTGCTCTCCCCGAATCCCGGTAATCCAAAGAGCGGCACCTTCCAAGGCTCGATTCAAAGGAAGAACCTTACGGATATGGCAGCATTCTTTTCGATTCTCGATCGAATCATAAAAGGAATCCGGCCCTTTTTCATTCACGAGTTTCTCTACGTCTTCCGAATCCGGAAAGAAGGTTTGGATTTTTTTCCCGTACATTCCGTTGGTACGCTTGTGGAGCTCGTACGTTTCGCTGAAAAGTCGACCGGTATCTAAGGTAAAAATGCGGATTCCCAGATTTTGGGAATAGATTGCGTGCGTGATCGCCTGGTCTTCCAAGCCGAAACTGGTTGAAAAAACGGCGGTTCCCGGAAATTCTTTGTCGATCCAAGCCAGGGATTCTTCCAATCCCATTCCTTTGATTCGATTTTCCAGCTCCTTCGGATCCATTGAACTTACCCTGCCACTGAATGTACTATGACGGTTTGACTAATATACTGCACAAAAGTTTTATATATTGGATTTTTTGTAAGATATAATCGTTTCTCTGTACCAAGATTCTAGCAGCCCACCGTCCGGAACAGAGAATTTTAAAAAAAAAGGAAAAAGAGAAAGCAAGGATGTCCTCATTATGTCTCGTCTTATTTTTTAACCCCTCAACTCAGCATTCGTCATTCGTTGGTAGAAAGACGCAATTCCGAACGAAGCGATCGGTCGGGAGGAAAGTGTTTTTCCCAGTAGGCCATCCTAGTAAAACCTCTTCTCGTCGCCTTTGTAACCAACTTTTGAGCCGGGGAAAGAAAATCGGAATCGGGGTATTCTTCTTCCCAACCTAGGATCCGATGCGGAAACGCTGATTCAAATTCGATTTTCAGAGTTCTATCCCATCCGAGGTTTCGAATTATGTATCGATTCATCCGTGTATCGACGATTTCAGTTTTGGCTTCGGCAAATACCGAAGCCAAATCTCTATGAGAGAAGCGAAGATAAAACGCGCTGGGAAAAATTCGGATCTTTCCTTGCGGTAATTTTTCCGGTGCGAGCCTGATCCGGTTCCAAAGTTCGTCCTCCAGAATCGAATTTTCGATCCTTCCTTTTTTGTCCCCTTCCGATTCGAAATAAGAATAGGAAACGAAATCGTAGCCGTTCTCTTTTCGGTTCATCTGTAAAAAAGTCGTTCCGCACCATTCCTGAATGCTTGCGACTTCTTTGATGCTAGAAGGTAACGATGTCCTAGGAGTAAAGACGGAAAGCATCAATTTGTACGGGTACACACCCGTCAAAAAATCCTTGGTCATGTTCAGCTTGAGCACGGGAATGATGCCACCGGATGGGTCGTCCGGAGAATCCGATTTTACCTGTTTTTTCCCCGAAAATCCTTCGTGAACGAAAATGAGAGTGGCAATCCCTTTATGGATCTTTCCATACCGTGCCTGTGAAAGATCATATGTAGCGATCTCTGCAAGTCCGGAATCCCAGTATTCCGAAAATTGCTTCGCATTTACCAGTGGAGCCGAAGCTGTATCCGGACGATCACATTGAAAAAAGACCGGAAGAAACAGAAGCGGGAGAAACTTTCCTAGGATCGACATCGACGTTCCTTTTCTCAGATCATACGTCGGAACTCTCCGGAAGAAAATTCTTTTTCCACCTCCGAGAAGGTACGCATTCAACAAATGTTTACTTTAACACTCCGGGTTTAATCCGGACTTAAAAGAAAGCCTTCCCAAAACCTGGAAAGTTCGGTCTCATTTTCCGGCCGAGTATGCCATCTTCTATGAAGCCAAAAATAATCGGCAGGGTGCTTTCTGACTTCCTCTTCCAGTCGTCGGACCCATCGATACGTGAATTCTTTTTCCCATTTTTCGGGATCCTGTCTCGGGTCCGACTTCGGCCTTTCAAATTCCTCGATATAAAAATACAATTTCCCCGAATCGTCGTACCAACTGCTGCAAAACAGGATCGGTACGTCCGTCATACGGGCGAAAGTCGCAGGTCCTAGAAACGTGGATGCTAAACGACCTAGAAACGGAAAGAAGGTCCCGTTTTTCCCCGCATCCTGGTCCGAAATGAATGCGACTAATTTTCCCTTTTTTAACAACCCCAGAGCTTTTCTGGGGCTTTCGTCGGTATACACCAATTTAATCCGTTGCGTAGCTCGCGTATTTTCGATCCATCGGTTGGACCAGGGATTGCTCTGCCTCTTTGCAAAAACGTAGAGATCGTTTTCCGGAGCGGAATAGCAGGCGGACACGCCCATTGTTTCCCAATTTCCAAGATGGCCGAGAATCAAAATACCGCCTTTCTCCAAAAGCCTGCTATGAGTTTCCGGGTCCGGCAGAAGCGAGACCCAGTTTTCTAGGAACCCGCGATTCATCCTAGGTTCCTGACAAAACTCATTGGCCATATTCGCTAGATTTTTGAGATTATGGGAGACCAACCCTTTGATTTCGGAATCCGACTTTTCCGGAAAAACCATCCGCACATGTCGCTCGATCCTATTTCGAACGGCACCGGTGAATTTACTCAGCAAGAGTACGAGCGAAAATAGAATTCGAGCTCGTAACTTGTAGGGAAAAAAGGACAGGAAGCCAACGACAAATCTAGTCAAGATGTACTGAAAGAATTTTTTGACCTTCTTTCGTTCGCTTCGCGGAGTGAGGGTTGACATAAAGCAATTGGGCGGATTGGCCCCAATCGAACAAGTAGAATTTGGTCTAGACGACAGAGCAGCCTAAAAGGAAAGAGTCCAAAGATTGGAATCGGGTAAAAATTGGACTTTTATCACAAATCGGCTAAAATGTGCGGCCGAATCCGATTTTCGCTTGGCAGGAATTTTAAGCATAATGAAGGATTCTGTCGGATCCGAAATTCGAAATATCATAACCGGATAAAATATGGCCATCGAAGTACCCCAGACTGAATCTCGAAAACATGGAGTCGATCCCCGAAGATACGAACCGAAAATCCGACGTGCGCAAGTATGTCTCTTATTGTTTCTTCTTTTACTCGTTACTCACCTGAATGCTGAGAATGCAATCGTTTTAGGTCCGGGGAAACTGGCGGCGAGTCCGAAAACGGAACACCAGAAATCTTTTAAATTTCCGCAGGATCATTTCTTTCATGCCGGGTATCGGGTGGAATGGTGTTATTTTGTGGGAATTCTGGAAACGGATTCCGGCCCCATGGGTTACGAATTGAGCTTCTTTCGGGCGTATTTCGGGTCGAAAGTCACCGTTTATCCTGTTCATTTTGCAATCTCCGATATGCGAAATAAAATTCATAAAACGGCTCAGGTTCTGGAGAGGGAACTCGGGAATCTTGCCGGTCAGGATAAGCGTTCGATTTGGAGCGGGGATTATCGGCTGGAGGTTTTGGGTCCAGCTTCGTTTCGAATCAGTGCCTTTCCCCGAGAAGAACCCGGCTTTGGAATCGAACTGGATCTGAAAGGCAAAACGGAAAACATCCTTCTCCACGGAAACAGAGGAAAATCACTCAAAAGCAGGAATCGTCCGGGATTCTATTCCTATTACTATAGCATTCCTAGATTGGAAACAAAAGGTACGATGTACTTGGACGGAAAGGAATATGCGGTCCAATCGGGACAGACATGGATGGACCACGAATGGAGCAGTCCGGAGAATTCCCCGGATTCCCGTTCCGATCTTTCCTCCAAGGAAAACTCCTGGGATTGGATCTGTATCCAGCTCGACGACGGTTCGGATGTAATGGCATTCAATTTCCGTTCCGGTCAGGGAGAACCGTCCGAAACGTTCGGTACGATCCGAAACAAAGAAGGCGAAGTCCTTTCTTTAGACAAAGAAGGCCAGCTCCTTTTTCGGGCAAAACCGCAATCTTGGACCAGCTCCAAAACCGGAATTTCGTATCGGTTGCATTGGACCATTGAAACCGAAACGTTAAAATTGGAAATCTCGCCGAAATTCGAAGACCAGGAATTCGACGCTAGACAAACTTCCGGATTGATCTATTGGGAAGGCGGAATCGAAGTCAAGGGTTGGAAGGACGGAAAACCTGTCTCAGGGAAGGGTTATCTAGAACTCAAAGGAAGTCGTTAGAAGCGATCCAAAGTCGGCAAAACCGGTCGAAAAAATCTTTATCCTTAGCAAGCATTTCGGAAAAATAGCCGGATATCTAGGATTCGGATATAGGATTCTTTGAGGAGACCGGCGTGGGAAATTATTTTCTAAAGCGAATCGTGTTGATCCTTCCGACCCTTCTCGGAATCACCTTTCTTGTTTTCATCCTTTCTCACTTGGCGCCGGGCGGACCTCTGGAAAGAGAGATTGCGAAAATCAGGGGATATGCCAGCCTCCAAGGAGCGCAGGCAAATCAGATCAGCCAAGAAGAGATCGATCTTTTAAAAAAGCGTCTTCATCTAGACCAACCGATTCCGATAGCCTATCTCTTTTGGCTGAAAGACATTCTCCATTTCGATCTCGGCGAGTCGAGATTGCATTCCCGTCCCGTCTCGGAACTCATCGCGGAAAAAATTCCCGTATCGATCACTTTCGGTCTTTCCGGGTTCTTGCTGTCCTATCTGATCTGCATTCCGCTCGGAATCACGAAAGCGCTTCGTAGCGGAGAAGCATTCGATTCCGGAACCAGCATTTTGATCCTACTCGCCTATTCCATTCCGGTCTTTGCCCTGGCCATGCTTTTGCTCTATGTCTTCGCTTCCGGAGAGGTATTTTCCTGGTTTCCGTTAGGTCACGAAGTCTCGGACGAATACGAATCCCTCGGATTTTTCGATCGGATTCAAGACCGTCTATCGCACATGTTTCTCCCGGTAATCTGTTATGTTTCCGGTTCCTTTGCCGTTCTTACTCTCTTGATGAAAAATTCCCTATTGGATCAGATCTCTAAAGAATACGTTCGTACCGCCGTGGCCAAAGGAATGTCTTTTAAGGAAGCGGTGTTTAGGCATGCATTCCGCAATAGTTTGATTCCGATCGCTACCGGATTCGGATCCAATATCAGCCTGGTATTAGCCGGTTCTTTGATCATCGAGTTGGTATTCAACATAGACGGGATGGGACTCTTGAGTTTTCAAGCCGTGACGGAACGCGATACGGACCTGATGATGGGTCTCCTGTTGATTCAGAGTTTGCTCGCTCTTTTCGGCAATATCCTTTCGGACATTTGCTACGTACTGATCGATCCAAGGATTAATTTCGAAGCATGAATTCGTTGTTCGAAAGACGTTTTAAAAAATTTCGATCCAATCGGCGGGCATGGATTTCTCTCTGGATCCTAATCGTAACGTACGGGATCTCCGTTTTAGCTCCGGCGCTTGCCAACAATCAACCTTGGGTCGTTTCCTATTCGGACCGATTTTATTTCCCGATTTTTTCCTTTTATACGGACGAAGCTTTCGGAGGTGTCAATCTCACTTCTCCCAATTATAAAAAGTTGGCCAAGAGATCCGATTTTCAGCAGGGCAAAAATTGGATCCTGTTTCCTCCGATTCCGTACGGGTACAACGAAGATAATTTGGAAAGTTTGGAAGGCGACGACGCTCCTCCTTCGGCGCCGGGAAAACGACACTGGCTCGGAACAGATGATCGAGGAAGGGACGTATTTACCCGAATTTTTTACGCGTACCGGAATTCGATGAGTTTCGGTTTGGTATTGGTCGTCGTCGAACTTTTACTCGGAACCATCGTTGGCGGTGTGCAGGGATATTTCGGAAAAAGGACGGATATCGTATTGCAAAGAATCATCGAAATCCTGTCAGCTATACCGTTCTTATATCTGATCCTGATCATGGGCTCCTTTTTTGGACGCGGATTTTTCGTTCTTCTGATAACCTATGCCGCATTGAGCTGGATCGGAATCAGTGCGTATATGAGAGGAGAATTCTACAAACTCAAGACCCAAACGTACGTGGACGCGGCGAGAGCACTCGGAGCGAGCTCTTGGAAGATCATGTGGAATCACATTCTTCCGAATGCGATCACTCCTTTGTTGACCTTTTTACCTTTCACTCTGATCGGTGCGGTGGGAATTTTAAGTGCCTTGGATTTTTTAGGGTATGGAATTCCCGCCCCGAATCCTTCCTGGGGCGAGATGATCGGGCAGGGAAGGGAAAATCTAAGAGCTTGGTGGTTGATCACTTTTCCTTCATCCGCTTTGGCAATGACCATACTTCTTACCTCTTTTGTCGGGGAAGGTTTAAGAGATTCCTTTGATGCCAAGGAAAGGACGACGTACGAATGATTTCCGAAGAAACGATTTTATCCGTCACCGATCTTTCTCTGGAACTCCGAACGGAAAACGGCTACGTTCCTCTTTTACAAGACCTTTCCTTCCGGATGGAAAAGGGAAAAGTGTTGGCTCTAGTCGGGGAATCCGGTTGCGGAAAATCCGTATGCTCCATGGCACTGACGAAACTGCTTCCGAAGGATTTGTTCCGTTTTACCGGCGGGGAGGTTCTCTTCGAATCCAGAAATCTTCTGACCCTCGCTTCTAAAGAATTGGAATCGGTCCGGGGAAGAAACATCTCTTACGTTTTCCAGGAACCTTTTTCTTCCTTAGATCCTCTCCAAAAAATCGGAGACCAGATGACGGAAGGATTCCTGATCCATTCCATGGGTTCCCGCAAAGAAGGGGAGGAGAAGGCGGAATACCTTCTTTCTTCCGTCGGAATCACGGACGTAAAACTCAGGATGAATTCTTATCCTCACCAACTCAGCGGAGGAATCCTGCAAAGGGTAAGCATAGCTGCCGCCTTAATGTGCGACCCGAAATTGTTGATCGCGGACGAACCTACCTCCGCCTTGGACGTAACGGTGCAGGCACAGCTCGTAGAGTTGTTACTGAAACTGAAAGATGCGTTCGGGCTTTCGGTCCTATTTATCTCCCATGATTTCGGACTAGTCAGTCATATCGCCGACCAGATTTGCGTGTTGTACGCGGGCAGGGTCGCGGAGATAGGAAGTACGGATTCTGTTATCGAGTCACCCTCACATCCTTATACCCGAGACCTGTTGAATTCTTTACCTTCCAGATTCACTGCAACCGGCGCCTTTAGGACCATAGAAGGAAGGGTGCCTCCGCCCGGTAGTTATCCGAGAGGTTGCCACTACCAAAATCGCTGTTCCTCCGCTTTTGATCGCTGCGAATCATCGAAGCCGAACTTGCTTATTGCAGGAAGTCCAGAGCATTATTCCGCCTGCTACCTGCTCTCAAAACAAGGAGAGAACAAATGAATTCCCTACTGGAAATCAGGGATCTGACCGTCGGATTCGGAAAGGAAACGTTCTTCGGCCGAAGTAAAAAGAGATTGTTAGCGGTCGAAAATCTAAACTTGGATCTCGTAAAAGGGGAAACGCTCGGTTTAGTCGGAGAATCCGGCTGCGGAAAATCCACGTTAGGCAGAGCAATACTTCGTTTATTAAAGCCGGATTCAGGAAAGATTTCTTACGAAAAAACGGATATATTGCCCTTGTCCGAAAAGGGTTTTCATCAATTTAGGCGGAAGATACAAATCGTTTTTCAGGACCCTTATTCCTCTTTGAATCCGAGAATGAATATTAAGGAAATATTAATCGAAGGGTTGTTACTCCACAAACAGGAAGCGAAAAACGACGCGGTCGAAGAGGTAAAAAACATTCTGGAAAAAGTCGGGCTTCCTTCCGATATACTGGAACGTTATCCGCATGAATTTTCGGGCGGCCAGAGACAAAGGATCGCGATCGCGAGAGCTCTTGTCCTGAAACCGGAATTCGTCGTTTTGGACGAAGCAGTGTCGGCCTTGGACGTATCCACACAAGCCCAAGTCCTACTATTATTGCAGGATTTGAAAAAACATTTCGGACTTTCCTATCTTTTCATTTCTCACGATCTCGGAATCGTTCGAGCGATCTCCGACAGGATAGCGGTCATGTACTTGGGTAGAATCGTTGAAATCGGTGATACCCGCAACGTGTTCGAGCGCCCCGCACATCCTTATACTCAAGCCCTTTTCGGATCCGTTTTCAGTATAGAAAATAGAAAGGAAAAGAAACCTTCTCTAAAAGGGGAAGTTCCCAGCATTCTTCGCAAACCTTCCGGTTGCCACTTTCATCCCCGTTGCCCCATAGCGCAGGAAATATGTTCCCATGCCAAACCGGACTGGAAACCCGTCGGGTCGGATCGTAAGGTTCTATGTCATTTTCCTCTGGAGAAATGAGATGCGCGCATGGGACGTATTATCCGATTACCTAGAACGTAAAAGGCTAAAACTCCTATTTATCCTATCGCTTATAGGAATTCTCTTCCTGACTCTGGTTTATATTCCTTTTCTGCAAAGAAAGGAGTTCTATAAGGAATTTCTGTTAAACCAAATCCGGCAGGCCACTGGACTGGATATAGAAGTCAGAAATTCGGATTTGATCGTATTTCCTTTTCCGGGGATCACTCTCGAAGGTGTTTCGATTAAAAAAAACGACGTTCTACTGGCGGTTAGCCATAGGATCGATCTCGATATATCCTGGTTAGGTTTATTCCACGGAGTAGTGGAGTTACGGGATATAACCATCGAAGGAGGATCTCTATATCTCGAGCGTAGAAAAGACGGATCCTTTGATCTACTGGAATATCTGCAAAAAGAGGAAACCGACGAGGATGAAAGATCTAGTATAAAGCTCGATCCCGAAAATATCGATCTGAGCGTGGGTTTTTCCGCGAAGAAGTTCATCGGTATAGAACTCAAGAACGTCGAGGTAAATAACTTTACACTTGTATACAAGGAAGATATTCATAATAGGGAATATAGCGTATACTTCTACAAATCTAGGATTTCGATCTCTTTTTACGGAAACAATATAGACTTCTCGTTTAAAGGAAAAATCGACGAGCAACCGATAGACCTGGAATTTACTTCCGCTATCGTCCAAAAAGCGAACGCGGATTGGAATAAACTGAGTTTTTCTATCGTTCTAAACCTGAACGATCTATCTTTATCTCTGCTAAGGGATTTATTCTTTATCTTTCCCGTTGCGGATTTTTCCAAGACCACTGTGTCCGGCCGAATCGAAGTATCGAAGGAAAGGGATTCTTTAGTTCACTTTAAGATCAGGTCCCAGGTTCGCGACCTCGCTTACAAAGGAGGGGTTCCGTTCGGAAAGATTAAAGTCGATACCGATTTCGACTTGGATCCTTTCGGAAAGAAGATATCCTTTTCTTATATAGACGGCCTTTGGGAAGGTGTGGCGAAAGCCAGCGGCACCGGAAGCGTGAACTGGAAAAACAGAACCGTCGGACAATTCAGCATTCACAGCGATTATGCCGATTATCATCATCTCGTAAAATTAGGACGCCTTTTCGACGTAAGAGAAGATCTCTTCGATCCGACTTCACCTCCGGGAATATTTTATTTCAACGCGGAGTTGAACAATTTTTTCGCCTTCAAACATCGTTTTGCGTCCATAAAAGGCGAAGCTAAGTTTGTAAAACCGATGTTGAGTATTCCGAGCTTTCACGCGTTCATCTATAACGGCGAAATCGTAGGGAAAGCGAAGATTTTTCCGTTTATCCCGAAACTGGAGGTGGAAGGAGAAGCTTTTAGACTTCAATCCGATCGGATACTTTTACCTTATCTTCCGGAAAGGATCATTACGGGAGAACTGTATAGTCGATTCTATCTGGAAACATATATCAGGGATCATTCACGTGACACGGTCGCTGAGCTATTCGAGAATATGACCGGATCCGGTAATATGAGAATCCGAAACGGAGAGTTGATCGGATACGCCAACTTCATGATTCCGGTTTTGAATACTCTCGGAAAGATCATCAGCTTCCAAGGCGTAGACGGTCGAAAATTCCAATTTTCCGAACTTAAGTCGAACATTAAAATCAGAAATAATAAATTATTTTTTCCTAATCTTTCTCTTGAAGGGAGCGGAATGGAAGTGGACGGGAACGGAAACGTCGGCTTTGACAAACGGATCGACATGATATTGTATTTGAGATTGGGAGGAAAAGTGGTGGGCCAAGCAGCCAAGATCCCGATTTTATATAAAGGTGTGTTCGGAAAAGGGATCCCTTATATAGATCCGATTTGGCTAGGTTCCGTTTATGCCGGTTCTATTCTCTTGGGCCCTTATCTCCTGCCTCTGGGCGGTCCTTACGGAGGCGGAGTCGCTGGCTCGGTGATCGGAGAATATGTAAGAGATCTTTGGGACGGGGTCACCGGTCTTTTCGGAGGATCGGAAGAGGAATCCAAAAACAAGAAACCGAAAGGAAAATAACCCTTACTCTGATTTCCGATTCGTTCCCGTCGGTCCGAACGCGCGAATCAGGAAAAGTCCAGATCTAAACCTTCCAGTTTAAGTACTTCCAAAGCGTTGCTGGATTGGACGACCCCGTTCCTGATTTTATAGTCGAAACTCATTTTTCCGTCCTTTATCTCTTCCCGAAAATGTCTTAGTTCCAGCCCTTCGAGTCCGGCCAATTCCAGATCGTGGGTCGTAACGATTCCGAATACTTTCGATTTTTTTAAAGTTTTCAGGATTCCTTTGCACGCGAGAGTTCTCTCCCGCGAATTCGTCCCTTTCAGGATTTCGTCCAGCAAGACCAAGTGTTCCACGCCGGTATCGGAAACCTCGGACAAAATTTTTGCCAATCGCCTGACTTCCGCATAGAAGAAAGAGATTCCTTTTTCCACGGAGTCTTCGTTTCGAACGCTTGAATGAACTTCCAGTAGCGGAAGATTACACTCGGAAGCGGGAACAGGTCCGCCCGACATGGCAAGGATTCCGCAGATTCCGGCGGATCGAAGATACGTAGTCTTACCCGACATATTGGATCCCGTTAAGAGAAATATATCTCCGGGAGAAACCTTCTCCAAATCGTTCGGTACCCGTTTTTCGGCTTGGATCAACGGATGCACCAAGGCCTTTGCTTCCAATTTTGCCGACTCGGATTTTCCGAGAATATTCGGAAAAGAGAAAGTAGGTTCTAGCCACTTGAGATTCGCGAGAGGAAGAATCGAATCCAATTCCGCAAGATCGGAGAAAGCGGACGCGATCCTGCTTCCCCAACGTTTCCACCAGCGATCATATCTTTTCCAAAGCCACAAATCGAAGAGAAAAAGGAAATTCAGGCTGCTATGCGGAAGAGGAGCTTGGAAAAATGCCGCGCGATTTGCTATTCTTGTGAATTCGTTCCAACAGAGTTGGAATTCCTGCGGAGACCAATCCGAAAAGAATTTTTTTCCTGAACTGCCGGCAAGATTCGAACGTATCGCGTAATTCAAGATTTTTCCCAATCTAGGAAGAGACTCGGACTGCTTGGCTAGGGAACGAATCATATCCAGTGAAGTTCCACGATAGAATCCGAATAAGGATAAGTTCAATAGAAACAGACCGAAACCCCAAGTCTTTCCCCCTAGCAAAGCTCCTAAAACGACAATCCAGTTAAAGGCGACCCAGAAAGGAAAAACGGCGCGAACAATCCTTCCCCTCTCCCCGAAGGCGCCGGTCCAAAATTCGTCGGGACTTTGACGGAATAAATCGGAAGGAGGACTTCCTTTTTCTTCCGTCGAATCTTTCGAATCTTTTTTGAAAAGAGAAGGAATGTAGGAAGGTAAAGATTCTTCCTTTTTCTCTTCGAGTTCCGGT
Source organism: Leptospira fletcheri (assembly GCF_004769195.1). NCBI lineage: Bacteria > Pseudomonadati > Spirochaetota > Leptospiria > Leptospirales > Leptospiraceae > Leptospira > Leptospira fletcheri. The sequence continues at coordinate 531,617 of NZ_RQET01000004.1, read as the reverse complement.
AAGGATGCTTCGTAAAGCTTGAACAGTCGTAAAAGTTTTTGGACTGTAGGCAATCTTTTGGAAAGTTTCAAAACGGAAGATTGTCTTTCCCGCGAAGTAAGTACCCGCTTCGGTTCCAAAAAATAAGATAGAAAGCGTATTTGACCCTCGGATGTGGAAGCGGTATCGATCCGCGAAAATATCCCGCTTTCTCCTAAAAAATCCAAATCTTTGGTCCATGTAGGGAGATCCCTCTGCCCGGAAAGATTGCGGTACAATTCCCGCTTTATCCGCGGATATTCCCCTGGAGTTAAGGTCAGCCTTGCCTTCTGCTCCTCCAAAAACCGGATCCAGAGACTTAGGCGATCTTTCTTGTCCTTTCTTGCCTGGTACATTCCAAGCAATCGGTAAAATGCGGCCAAAAAGAGGACAGAGGGAAGATAATAAATTTCGGAAGTAGGCCTGAGTAGATATGCGGTTAGAATCCAAAGGAAAAAAGCCGCGAATGAGAAAAGCCTCAGTGTGGATAGGTTACGGAGTTTTCTTTCTTCGAAAGTAAGAAGTTTTGAGATTCGGGTTTTTCTCCTTTCTACGGAGAGAACCCGGGCCGAGATATTCATACAGCTGCCGAAACGTTCTCGTAATTTTCGGATTCGCGGCGATACAGCTCGTGGTCCAATAAGCGGACCATGGAGCCGAGGTCATTCATAACCCATCTGGATACGATTCGCCCACGGTCTTTTCCGCGGAATTTATCCACGTACACGTAGCCGAATAAGTCGGTTCCGTACTCGTAAACTACGTATCTCCCCGACCTTCGTCCCGTTCGATTTTCCAGACGAATCTGCATTTTAACCGTTTTTATCCGGTACTTTCTTATCGTACAAGAAAAAAAAACCTCAAGTATTTTGTAAATCCCCCGAAGTACAGTTCAGGGAAAGGCTCCTCTTCCACGGACGGATCGACGGACCTTCTCACTTTTCCACCCGAAGGGTCGCACGGAGGCGATTTATGTTGTATTCGGAAATGGATCCGGATCTCCGGAGTTCTTTTGCCAAGGTCAGTGGAATCTTCGCAAATCTGACGGATGACACCGCTTTACCTACCTCGGGTTTAAAAGCGGGAAATCTACTGGATACGAAACAAATGAAAAAACTGAACGAAATCCGTAAAAGAAGAATTAATTCCAGTCAGTGGAAACATTTCCAGAAAGACTGATAGAATAAAAAAGCCTTCCGATCGGAAGGCTTTTTTCATATTACTCTTCTTCCGAAATCAATATTTCGTTTTCGTAGAAGGAAGCTTCACGTTTAGAATCACGTCCACTTCCGTCACTTCTCCTTCCTTGACGACGAGATTCGAATTGTTCAAATTCAAATCCTCCGCAAAAGAAGCCTTGATTTCGTATTCTCCCGGTTTCAGGTTCGTAAACCAGAAGTTTCCGCTCTGATCCGTATTTAGTTTCTGGATCCCTGTTACGCTCGAAATCGTTGGCATATAAATCGGCTGATTGATTACCGGGTTGTCCAAAGTCTGGTAAAAGACCTTGCCGCGTATCGCGCCGAAACCGGACATAGAAGTCACTACTTCCATTTCGTTCTTTTTGTTCGGAATCACTGCCTGCGTTTTTTGAATCTCCGGATAATCATCCGCCTGAATCGTTATCTTATGAACGCCTGCGGGAAGGTCCTTCAAAGTAAGCGTATAAATCGCTCCGGAAACCAATTTGCCCATTTTTTTGACCGAACCCCAATATGCGGAAGACTCGGTCGAGATTTTGGTTTCGTACTCCTTATCGTCGATCAATACTTTCACGGAACGATTCCCTTTTCTCTTCTTACCTGTCGTTAAACGTATATCGGGTGGAAGATCTGACACTCCGTAAGCCCTGTCCTGTATGATCGTCGTCTTGATCACCAGATCCCCTTTCGAATTCGTCGGAACTACGGGCGGCTCTTGCGGGGTCACTACAGGCGTTACCGGATTCGGCTTGGGAGGATCCACATCGGGAGTTACCGTAGGATTGACCGGAGGTTTGGTGGGTTCCACCGCAGGAGGAGGTTCGGGTTTCTTCTCCCCAGCCAACAGGATTCCTGACGCGTTTCCCGATACCTGTGGTACCTGTTCATGGTCGAATTTCTTGGCCATTGCGGCCGTATCGTCCCTGGAAACGAAAAACGCTTCCAATGCGGTAACCACATTATCGTGATTCAAATCCGCGGTAGAAAGCGCTTTTCCGAACGTATATGTAAAGATTCCGTGATTGATATTTCCGCCCACTTCTATTGCGGTCTGATTATCGTCCGCAGAGGAAATGATCGCCTTATCCTGGAAATAGAAGTCCTGAGGATCTTGGCGGACCGTTCCATCACTCCCTTGCGGAATCGGAACGGGTGCGGCTCCTCTAGTCGATCTTCCTTTTTTGGTAATCCCGCCCGAAAAACAACAGTCGAAGACGAATACAGTTTTAGGGGACTTGATATCGCTCAGATAATCGTTCAGCTCATCGTCGCTCAAATGTGGACGGTCATAGCAAATGATGAAATTCCGCATTCCATTCTTGGCGTTCGCATCTCTTTGAAAAGCTCCGTGTCCGGAGAAATAGAGAAAGACCGTGTCATCGGATTTCGCACGAGAAGAGAGCGCTTTAATCTCTTTCTGAATATTATCCTTCGTGACGTCCTTTCCGAGAATGATCTTAATATCGTCGAACTTGCCAACGCGTCTTATTTCGTCGTGAAGATACTTAGCGTCGGCTTCGCAAAGGTTAAGTTCTGGAATCCCCGCTTTGTTTCCTTTATAGTTCGAGCCGAAGATGAGTCCGAATCTTCTCTGCGCAAATACGTCCGTTGAAAACAGAAAAAGAGAGATTCCGATTGCTGAAATTAAGGATTTCAATCCGAGCCTCCTGGCTTGAGTGGTCCTAAAAATAGCAAAATCAAAAGGTTTGTCATTATTTTTTTGCCTTTATGGAGGTTCTTTGTTCGAGCAAAATGGCGGATAAAAGACGATTTTTGCGAAAATTTCCGTAGTAAAATCGGGAGGGTGATAGAAGGGGACTGCCGCGGGTAGGACCGCGCTATTTTGATATCCCGTATTTTCGAATCCTGAAAATAAAAAAGCCGGAGATTTTAAGCTCCGGCTTCCAAAAAACAGAATTCTTGAATTCTTATTTACCGAGCCACTTCATCATGCTGCGCAATTTCTTTCCGACACCTTCGATCGGATGGTTGGCGTTCTTATCCCGCATTTTATTGAATTCAGGATATCCCGCTTTGGTCTCCGCAATCCAGGCTTTCGCGAATTTGGCTCCCTTATCCTTTTGGATATCGTTCAAGACGTCTTTCATTCTGGCTTTTACGCCTGCGTCGATGATACGAGGACCGGAAACGTAATCCCCGTATTCCGCGGTTCCGGAAATTGAGTAGCGCATACGAGCCAATCCGCCTTCGTAAATCAGGTCCGTAATCAGTTTCACTTCGTGAAGACATTCGAAATACGCGATCTCAGGATCATACCCCGCTTCGGTTAATGTTTCGAATCCCGCCATAATCAGATTGGATAGTCCACCGCAGAGAACGACCTGCTCTCCGAATAGGTCCGTCTCAGTTTCTTCGCGGAAAGACGTCTCGAGAATTCCCGCACGACCACCGCCTACTCCTGCAGCGTGAGCCAGAGCGCGCTTTTTAGCCTCGCCGGTCGCATCCTGATTAACCGCGATTAAGCAAGGAACACCGCCTCCTTCCACATAAACGCGACGAACGAGATGGCCCGGACCTTTCGGAGCCACCATATAGACGTCCACATCCTGCGGAGGTTTAATGAATTCGTAATGGATATTGAATCCGTGCGAGAATACCAACGCATCGCCTTTCTTTAAATTCGGCTCGATATCGGCCTTATAAATGTCAGCTTGGATCTCGTCCGGTGCAAGAATCTGAATAATATCCGCTTTTTTGGCCGCTTCCGCGACGGAATACACTTCGAATCCGGCTTCTTGCGCGTCCTTTTTCGATTTAGATCCTTCCTTTAATCCGATAATCACTTTCAGGCCGGAATCTTTCATGTTCTGAGCCTGAGCGTGCCCTTGGCTACCGTAACCGATTACGGCGATCGTTTTTCCTTTCAGAAGGGAAATATCAGTGTCCTGATCGTAGTATAAATTGGCCATCTATGGTACCTCGAATCTACCTTAAGAACCTCCAGAAAAAGCCCGTCTTTTATCAAATGAGACGAAATATTCCGACGTGGAACCGTATCAAAGACGAATCGGAAATTTTCGGGCTTACGCTATGAAGACGACGAGTCGAACCGGCGTCCTAGAGGGTCCTTTTGACAGCACATTGTAAAAAGGCCCATTTCACAACCTAAAATTCCTCAGTAGCCTTTGGATTTGAGAAGCTCGTCCAGTTTCTTGACTCCGGGGCTTTCCTTGTCGATGCTCTGTGCGACTAAAAGAGTGGATCTCGCCTCTTCCCAACGACCTAAAAGTCGATAGTTGTCCGTGAGATTCACTAGGTTAGCGAGTCTCTGAGGTTGGGAGTATCGAACCTTTTCCGCCGATATGCTGGCTTGCGAATAATTTTTCAGATATTTTTGACATATCGAAAGGAGAAACCAGATATTCGGTGAATCCGAATCGAACTTTACATACTCAGCAAAAAGACTCGCGGCTTTTTCGTAATCCTTTTGGTCGTAATAGATCTGTCCGAGAAGCCGGATCGCTTCCTTAAAATCGGGTTCCGATTTGATCGTCTCCTCCAAAAGAACGACGGCGGTGGAGATTTCGTCTTGCTGTAATAGTTCTTTGGCTTCCGAAAATTTTCGGATCGCCGTATCTCCATATTTGCGTTTAGGTTCCGAAGCCGTCGCAACCTCGGTCTCCTGAAAGCCGATCCTGATCAAAGAAAGATCGTCGGTCAATATGCCTAGCCCATGAATATAATTCACGACTCCATCCAGATCCGCTTTAGAGGATTCAACAGCTTTTAAAAATATCGTTTCATCCTCGTTCATCGTCCAGGAGGAATTTCCTTGGGCTACGTTTATATCGTCTCTTCCGTCCGAGCCCACATATATCACGTCCCCGGGTTTCAAAACATATTCTAAAATCTTAAAACTCATCTCGGAAGGAGAACCTAACTTTCTTAAGGTCAGTTCCTTCTCCAAAAAGGAGGATTTTCCGTCCCGAAACAGTACCGTCCAAGGATGTTCGGCGTTGAAATATAACATTCTCCCGGTACGTTCGTTGATCAATCCCAGTACGACGGACGCCATCATCACCCCGTCGAATGTCCTGAATATATCGTCAAGTTCCCGATACGTATCCTGGATCCAATCTTCGGGACTGGATTCCAGGGCTTTTCCTTTTCCCGCCGAACGAGCCATGATATTATTCATCGCCGTGCCCAAAACGATGGCGCCGCCGGCCCCCTGCATGGATTTTCCCATCGCATCACCGTTAACGAAAACGGTCCAACGATCCTTGTCGCTGCCGAAGAGGAGATTTCCGCTGATGCATATATCCCCTCCGATTTCGGAATTCTTATTACGAAAAGTGAATTTCTTTTTCTGTTCTATGTAGAACGCAGTGCTTACGCTTCTCGATTTATTCCAATTGGTCATTAAAGGACGACTCAAAAGGGAGGTCAGATAATAGTCACCGTCTTGTTGGACTTTTAAAGACTGTATCTCCTCCATTTTCTCCGTGACTTCCTTGGTTCTGGATTCCACTTTTTCTTCCAGCGTGTCCGCGTACTCTTCCAGTTTGGTCCTGCCTTCGAGAATGCTCTGGACCATTTTGTTAAACGCATCCGTGAGAAAGCCGATCTCGTCCTGAACTAGTACGGGAATTTTTACGGAAAGATTTCCAAGGTTCACTTCTCCGACACCCTGGATCAGAGTATTCAAAGGGCGCACTAAACTCCGACTGAAAAAAACCGGAAACAAGGTCAGAATGATCAACACCAGGAACAGTGTCAGAATCGCGACCCACCTGTTCGTTTCATCCAGAAAAGTCCGATAGTAGACATAGGGAAAAGCGACCTGAACTATCCTGTCGTTTTCGGTATCGGATATGTAATATGAGTAGAATAGATCGGACAATTTAGGAACGTATTTGGAAGCGTTTTGCGTCGATTTCGGAAGATTGACCGTGGGAATTCTTTTCAGGAAATTTCCCGCACTTTTGTTTTTGACGATATCCTTTAGGGACTCGTCGAGATTCGGTTCGTAGTTTTCCTTTTTGTGAAGTAATTTTGCTCTCTGGGAATTCTTACCTAGAGATATCACATATGCTATCGATGTACCGTCCGATTTTCCCGTGGAAACGAAAGTCAAAGCTTCTTTCAGGCTGATCTCATCATAAAGTGCCTCGTTTCTAATGTTCAAAACGGTGGAGAATCCTTGTGCAAAGACAAGACTGGTGACGACCGTTATTCCGACGATCTTAGTCATGAAAGAAGTCCGATCCACCGTATTATTGATGAATACGATCGTGAGCGAAAAATAACCCACTATCATGAAACCGACATATAGCTGCTGGAACACCTGAAATTTTATATAGCCTTCACGCAATAGCAAATTGGAAAAAACGGGTACGAGATAGGTAACTCCGATAGCGATCGACATTTGAATCAGCGCTTTCTTTTCTTCTCCGGAACTTTGCACGATTTTCCTGATTTGAATGACGAGCATCGATACCAAAAATCCGATCATTACTATCGCAAGTATACCGCCGACGCCGGCGGGATACGTGTATATCTGGCCTTGAAAATCGAAAATCGGATCATGAGTTAAAATCTGATAATACGAATAAATGACCGCGACTAGGGAGATGGAAGACAAAATGCCTAGCACGATTTTCGCTTCCTTCGGTCGGTCGTTCCGAGGATACAAATAGGAAAACACACAAAGGAAAATCGTCCCGAACGCTGCTCCGGGACCGGTCAGCATTCGATGAAATGCACCGTTAGGATACGGGAATATCGCAGAGATAAAAAATCCCAAATTTACGATAAAGACCAACAGGAACAGTACGGAAAAAGACCCGGTATAACTCGCCTTGTTTTTTAACGCAGCGAGATAGACGAAAATGATGAGAGTAAATATGCAGCAGATAAGAGTGGAAATCGCCCAAGAATCGAAAAACAACATCGACCCACGGTTTTAATCGGCTAAAGGGAAAATGCAAGGAGAAATTCCTTTCGAAATGATCCGCAAGACAAAAGGAATCGTTGCAAGAAGCCAAAAGAAAAAGTCTTCTCTTTAATTCACCGAGCTTTCTTGGAGAGTAAGTACTTCTGCTTCCTTTTCCAAAGTTCGAATCGTTTCGCCGAGAAGTTCGCTTTTATCCAAAAGCGAATCCATGGAACTCTGTAGGGCCGAAACCGCCTGCATCATCGAGCCCGAACCCGAGGCCTGCTCTTTTGACGCAATCTCAATGTCCGAAGAAAGGTCCCGCAACTCGCCTAAGTTGGATAAAAAGCGGTCGTTGACCGTCTTCTGCTTTTCCAGCAATTCACTCAGCTGCGCGAACCGATCCAAGAAATTACCGAACAACGATTCCTGCTGTTGCACTTTTTGCGTCGCTGTCGATGCGGATTTCTGTCCTTCCAAAACGTGTCCCGTACTTTCTTTGATGATCCTAGAGATACGGTCCGCGTTTTCCGAACTGCTTTCGGCTAGCTTGGAAACCTCGACGGCAACAACCGCAAACCCTTTACCCGCCATTCCGGCCCGCGCAGCTTCGATCGACGCGTTTAAGGAAAGCAAGTTCGTACGATCCGCCACGTCGGACATGATCTGATTCACTTCCCCGACGGAGCGAAAGGAATTTCCGAGCGAATCCAGAGATTGACGAAGCGCTTCGACAAAAGCGCTAACTTCCTTGCTCGCAGATAAAACGATCTCCATGTTCTTGTTCAATTGGGAGGAATTGCTGTCGATCTTTTCAATCAAATCATGTAGGTTACCGCTTTCACCGAGCAAACCTTCGATGCGTAACAACTGATTTCGGACCGTCCCCGCAGAGTGCTCGGTCTGCGCCAGGAATTCCTCCATCGTCGAACTGATTTGCTCGAAAGAAGCCGCATGACTGCTGACCACTTCCGATAATTCTCCCGAAAACTCCCGTAGTGTTTTCGAATTCCGTCTGAGGGAGCTGGCTGAGATGGTCATTTTTTCCCTTTCCGTTTCCAGTTCCATTCTGGCACGTTCGGCGGCGATCGACTTTTCCTCCTCCGCATCCTTTAGTCGCATAAATATGGAAATTAAAGTTCGGACGATGAACACTACAACGATCAAAAAGGCCGTTTTCGTGAACTGTTCGGAGATGGGAGCGTATCCTGGAAGATTTACTATCTTGGGATCTTCCGTAAAAATTACTCCGGTCAGCTTGGCGTTGAAGATAATGATCAATTGCGCAACCACGGAAGACAATCCGGTCCATATCACAAACGAAGTGGATAGGAGAAGTCCGGAATATATTATATAAATCACATATATTGTGAATAATACGATTTGCCGAATCACTACCGACGCACGTTTGGGGTCTTCGAACGTGGCGCCTATCATCACTAGCGTAAGCACTACCACGTCTACCAATACGAATGCTTTTCCTAAAACTGGGGAAACTCCACCGCCGAATCGGTTTTTGTAAAAGGAGTAAAGGGTATACAGAACCATGGCTGAAGTACCCGCGATGTACATCGTATTTTGAGTCGTCGTGCTAAGCTTATAGCCGATCGCAATCGAAGCAAAATAAAGAAAAATTAATCCAAATCGTATCCGGTTGATCGTGATCGGTCCTGTAGCCGCAATCTTCTCGGCCCCGGTTTGATTCGACATAGTGCCCGTTCCCCAGTAATTTATTTACATTACTTACAGGAGATTTAGAATAGGAAATAGGTCAGAAAGCGACACTTTTTTGCTGAACGACCGTGGAAAATTCGCCGCAAAAGAAAGGAACGTTACAACATTTTAACGTTTCATGAAAAATATATGGAGCAGAGAATATGTCCGAGTATCGTATTCAATTAAATTGGAAAAAAGGGCCGGAAGAGTTTAAGTACGAAACTTATGATCGAACCCATTTCATTCGCTTCGGAGGAGGACAAGAAATCAGAGGATCGTCAACTGCCTCTACTTTCGGGAAAGAGGAATACGCGAATCCGGAGGAAATCATCGCAGCTTCCTTATCTAGTTGTCACATGTTAACGTTTTTGGCGGTCGCCGCCAAAAGAAAGTACATAGTGTTGGAATATTCCGATACTGCGATATCCACCCTGGACAAAAACGAGAACGGAAAACTTGCGATCGTTAAAATCGACATCCATCCCAAAACCAAATTCGCTCAGGAAAACTTCCCGACTGAAGAAGAACTCAAAACCCTACACGAGCTTGCCCATAAGAGTTGTTTTATAGGAAATTCCATCAAGGCGGAAGTAATCATTCATCCGAGTCTTGAATAGCTTCTCTTTAGATGTGCTTCTCCTCAGCTTCCGGCTTTTTGTCCGTGTAAGTGCGCAACACATCTTTGATTTTTAGGATCGCTTCGTTATCAGGGTCCAATCTGAGAGCGGACTGGGTCATTACCATGGCCCTGCTGTAGTTCTTTAAGGCGATGTAAATTTGAGCGAGGTTCATCAGATTTTTAAAATGGTCCGGCTCTCTTAAAAGCAGCCTTTCCCCGAAGTCCAGAGCTTTTCTAAGTTGACCCGCTTTTCTCGCCGCGTACGAAGCTACATACAGGATTTCCTTATCCACCGGTTTAATATTCAGATAATCCTCCGCATAACGGGCGGCTTTCGTATAATCCTTCATCTTTAAAAACAGGCGGACGAAATTCTTTTTTACCTCGGGGATTCTGCTATTCAAAGATTCCGCCTGTTCCAAGTAGGAAATCGCCTCATCGATCTCTTTGTTTTGCGAAGTCTCTTTCGCCTTTTTAAGAAGCTCCCGGACTTTTCCCTTTTGCTCTTCCTCTATCCTTCTTTGCTCGGGATCCGATTCCTTAAAAGAAAGACGGATCAACGAAAGGTCGTCGGTAAGATTTCCCTTGGATAATATACCGGAGTAGATTTCTTTTAAATCTCCTTTCGCCTCCTCTACGGTGCGTAAAAAAAGGCGTTCGTCGTCGTTAATGATCCTAGCTCCTTCGGCATCGACGCCTAAAAGAATGTCATCCCGTCCATCAGATCCAGCTATGATCACGTCTCCAGTTTCAAGCTGGAACGTCTTGATGAAAATTCGCCCTTCCATTCCGGTAGTGCCCAACTTGCGGAACATCAGTTCGTCTTCGATAAAACTGGCTATTCCATCCCGATACAGAACAGTCCAAGGATGCTCTGCATTAATAAAATATAATACTCCAACCTCGTCGTCGATCAGACCGACCACGGAAGACACGAGCATGGAGCCGTCAAAACTCTCAAATACCTTATGGAGTTCCGTAAACGCGTTCTTGAGCCAACGTTCCGGAGATTGGGTCCGCATGGATTCCACGATCCTAGTTCTTTCGATGATGGATTCGAATACGGCACCGAGAACCAACGCTCCTCCTGCTCCTTGCATGGATTTTCCCATCGCATCGGCATTCAAAAAGACCGTATAAGATCTCCCTTGGAGATCGATATGATTCGAAATATTGAGATCCCCTCCGATCTCGTCCTTATATCGCCTGAAAGTGAACTTCTTTTTCTGCTCCATCAGAAAATCCACTTTGACGTTCTCTTGGTTGGCCTTATTAGCTCCTAGAGGCTTGATCAACAGAGACGTGAGGAAATAATCCCCGTCCTGTTGCTGCTTCAACTCGCGAACTTCGTCGAGAGTCTGCTCCAATTCCTTGGTTCTTTCTTTTACTTTTTCCTCAAGTTCGTTCGCGTATTGCTCTAGTCGTTTTCTTGCCGCTTGGATGGACCTGGCCATCCTGTTAAAGGAACGGGCGATAAAGCCTATTTCATCCTCGACACGCGGAGTAAGACGATAATCCAGATTTCCCGAATTCACCTCGGTCAATCCGACGACCACTTCGCTCATCGGAACGATCAAGGCGAATTGAAAAAAGAATCGGAATCCAATCGATACAATCAGGATGACGGCGATGAGAGAAGTCACCAAAACCAGAGAAGGATCGTGTAAAAACTCCCTCAAAGATTTATAATCGAAACCGACTTCGTAGATTTTTCCGTTTTCCGGATGGACGAAAAAATAAGAAACGTAAAAGATCGGCTTTTCTTCGCCGTAATTATAGAACTTCGTTCCGCGATAAATTCTCTCCCCGGGCTCCCGAATTAAAGCTAAAGAGGAAAGAACGTTTTTAGCCACCTCTTCGGAGGATTTTCCAGCCAAGATTTGCTTTTCGGTTCCGGTCCTTACCTTCTCTAAAAGTCCGGAAACTCCGATCTCGTTCGACTGGAGCAATTTGGAAACGGCTTCACGATCCGTTTTATTGGGAAAGTGTGAAAATTTACTTCGAATCACAGATAAGTTTTTTCGAATATTCTTAAAAAGGGAACTTATCTCTTCGTCCGAAACGTTCTTATCTCCTTTGTCCGCTAAAAATTGTCGAACTGCTTCCCGGTAGCCGTAAAATTCTCTCGGAGAACTTTCCAGGATCTCCTTGGATTTTTCCCAACGTTTCTTGGCGGGCAAGCTCCCCAATCCGGTCAACCGACTATAAAAATGAAAAAACCGGATTTCCGTCTTATCTTCCTCGACGAACCTGGGGTCCTTCAGACCTTTTTCGGTAGTAAAGGAATCTTCCGAAGGATCGTAGGAAATTTCATATGCAAAACCGGAAGGCTTTTCTCCTTCCATCACCACCAATTTCGATTCTCTGATTTTGATCTGATCGAAAGAGGATTCGTAACCGTTTAAAATCGCATAACCTACAAGTTGGAATACCAGCAAAAAAGTTGCCATCGTGATTCCGACGATCCTGCTGAGAATGGTGGTACGTTCCTTCGTAGTATTTACGTACACCACCAATATCAAGAATAGTCCCGTAACGAGACCTAAGTCCGCTACTTGTTGATAAAGGGCGCGTGAAATAGATCCGTCCCGACTCAGAGCGTTTGCCACTCCCGGAAAGATAGTTATTACACAGTATGAAAGTATGATATATATTACGGACCTGCGTTCTCTTCCTTTCTCGCTGATCGCTCTCCAGATTCCCGCGATCAGAAATAGCAGGTTATACGTCAGAACGACCAAAGAGAATATCTTATAGAACTGATGTGTTTCAAAATCCCAATAATGGCTTCCCATTACGAAAGTTCGAACGGATTGCATGGAGGCGACTATGTAGTAACCCGTCATTATGGCTACGCCTAAGTATGATGCGGCATAGACGGACAGGCCTAGTTTCACCTTCTTTGGTTGGGGAAAATAAAAGAAAAAGATCAAAAGCTGCGTATAGCCTATCATCGGAGTTGGAATAACGATCCATCGATGAAATATCGACCATTCGTCGTAAGAAAGGAACCCGATCGCATAACCTAAATGAAAGACGAATGTGGATAAGGCGGATAAACCTAAATGAAAAGCAGCCTTACTTCTATCCTTGATCGTAAGAAAGAACAGCGAAACATAAAGCGCAAATAAAGACGCTAGTAAGGAGCCGAAAAAATAGAAATTAAGATATATGTGATCCATAAAAGGGCGGTCTGAGAAGAATTCGATCAAAACGACTCACGTCAAGGAAAATAGTTTTTGCCTAAGACCGCGAACGGACCGAGCCGCCTAACGGTTTTCTCGGCGTAGTCCTAAAGAGGATCCGTAATCTTTATGTCAAAAGAATTCTAAATAAATGACGAATATTCCCGTAAAAAACTACACCTTCTTGTAATTATAACTAGTTCCGAATTTAATCGGCAATCGAATCCTGACCTCCCCAGCAAAGATATTTTAGTTCCTGGTATTCTTCGATTCCGTATCTAGATCCTTCGCGACCGATTCCGGATTCTTTCACTCCTCCGAAAGGAACTTGCTCCGTGGAAAGCAAACCCTCGTTTATGGAAACCATTCCCGCTTCTATAGATTCGCTGAACCTCCAAATTCTCGCCGGGTCAGTCGTATAGAAATAAGATGCGAGACCCGTTTTACCCGAATTAACGATTCGAACCGCGTCTTCCTCAGTTTTAAAGCCGAGAACCGGAGCTAAGGGACCGAATGTTTCTTCTTGGAAACAGAGCGAATCCTCGGACACACCGGTAATTACTGTAGGTTCGTGAAAATTTCCGCCGAGAGGATGAGGCTTTCCTCCGATCAGGATTTTTCCTCCTCGGGAACAGGCATCTTCGATATGCTTTCTCAGTTTCGTAAAACCGATGGAATTGATTAAAGGTCCTTGTTGCACGCCATCCTCAAAGCCGTTACCCACTTTCAATTTCGAAACCTCTTCTACAAGCCGCGCGGTGAATTCGGGAAGAACGGATTGTTCCACCAAAAATCGGTTCGCACACACGCAGGTTTGACCGGTATTCCGAAATTTCGATAACATCGCTCCCTTTACGGCTTCTTTTAGATCCGCATCCGAAAATACGACGAAAGGAGCGTTGCCTCCCAATTCTAAAGAAACCCGCTTAACGCTTTTAGCAGCCTTTTCCAAAAGCATCTTCCCTACTCTTGTGGAACCCGTAAAACTGATCTTTCGTACGAGAGGACTTTCTAGAAATTCGTTCGCGATCGGTTCCGGGTCCCCCGTCAAAATCTGGAATGCGCCGGGTGGAAACCCCGCTTCTTGAGCCAGAACGGCGAGAGCCAGTGCGGAAAAAGGAGTGAGCTCCGACGGTTTCGCAATCACAACGCATCCTGCCGCTAAAGCCGGTCCAGCCTTCCTCGTGATCATAGCGCTCGGAAAATTCCAAGGAGTTAAAATTGCGGAAACTCCGACGGGTTCCCTTAAAGCAAGCAAACGCAATTCCTGCCGGTGCGTCGGTATTACATCTCCGTAAGTTCTCTTAGCTTCCTCTCCGAACCATTCCAGAAAAGAGGCCGCATATTCGATTTCCCCCTTGGATTCCGACAAAGGTTTTCCCTGCTCCCAGGTCATGATCTTCGCAAGATCTTCCTTATGAAGGTGCATCAGATCCGCCCAATTTCTTAAAAGTTTGGCTCTGTACTTGCCGGTCGTTTTTGCCCAACGCCGTTGTTCCGCTTCGGCAAACTCGATCGCCTCTCGAGTCTCTTCTCTCGAAAGATTCGGAACTGTGCCGATCTCTCCTCCACTTGCAGGATCCATGACTCGGATTCTTTTTTCCGAAGATTGCTGCCAATGGCCCGCGTAAAAGGAGGAAGTCCTGAAAAGCGAAGTATAAGCTAAACTAGGATCGTTCATAAGAAATGCGAATATTCCTTTCTAATAGTTGATTAGAGAGTTGATTGGACTCTAGTTCGGAAAAAAAGTTAATTTTTTTTCCCCAAAATTATTAAAAAAAAGGAATTATTTTAATAATTAATAGTTAACTAACTTAATTATCTGAATTGAATTCTGAATCGCTCGGTAAAAGGGTGGTATTATGAGAAAAAAACATCGGCGTTTATTCATCGCATTATTTTTCTTCACGCCCTTCGTAGTCGATCTGGACGCGGTTACGGTTCTGACTACGGGCGGTCGCAGTTTCGAACGAGTCACCGTCGAAAAAGAAACGGAAACGGAGATCGAAATCGTCGATAAAGACGGAGTCGTCTATCGAATCCGTAAGGACCGGATCAAACAAATCACTCCGGATGCCAAGGAAGGTCCGGCGGAATTCACCACCGACGAGAGTGTTCCGACTGGAGCGGTAAAAAAAGATTCCCCTGCGGAATCTCTACCAGAACATTCCTTCCTTCTTTCCCAATCCGTTTCCAATGACGGTGCGTTTCAGGGTGTGGATCTATTCGGAGAACGGCAAGCAAGACGAAACGGGACGAAATACAAGGATTTTTATCAAGCTTACTTTATGACCACTAGCGTAGACCTATTAGGTCTGCCGAAACAATTCAAGCTCGGTTTAACCGTCATGGATCCATTGGTCGATCGGTCCAATACCGATGCGGACAATCGTTTCCAATCTACGCCGGGCGGCCCGGATCAATCCTACCTGATCAACCAATCTTTGGCCACAGGAACTTTACAGTACGATCCGAATCAGGTCAAAACTAGAAAGGAAAAGAACGGGCTCTTCGATTACCTTTTCACACGTGCGATGTACGAGCATGAAACGAAGATGGGCGCTTTTTCCGCAGGCTTTCTTTTTATAAACGCGAACGACCCTATATATGTGATGCGTGGATATTGGGTCGTAGGCTGGAGACCCCCATTTCTACAATGGTTGAATCCTCAATTTTCGGCGAACAACAAAATGTTAAACGACTACGGCGGCATTTTTCAGGGAACCCACAACTATCGACT
Source organism: Leptospira fletcheri (assembly GCF_004769195.1). Lineage (NCBI taxonomy): Bacteria > Pseudomonadati > Spirochaetota > Leptospiria > Leptospirales > Leptospiraceae > Leptospira > Leptospira fletcheri. The sequence goes on along the minus strand of NZ_RQET01000004.1, from coordinate 516,241 downwards.
TTCCTTAAGTCACGAATTCTTTAAAGGAGAGACGTTTCGAATCACCCCGAGCTTAGTGATCGGATATGCCGACGTAAACGACAACATAGATAGGAAAAAAGGAGTCAGCGATATCAGTCCGAGATTGCAGTTCGACTACGGAAAATTTTTCTTCGCCCTGAACGCGATGTACCGTGCGACTCCGGCCTTGGTGGATAACGAGATATATACTCCTAGCGCGGGCGTTTATCCGGATACGAATCCGAATGATGGAAAGACGACGGATCCTTCCAAGGTATACGGATATAAGAACCAATTCATAGTGAATTATCTTACCTCCATTGCGCCGAACGAGTTCGTAAGAAGAGGACTGATAGAGCACTACCAGCAGCAGCATATCGTGCATTTTATATTTTTCTATAATATAGGATATACGATCCGGATCTGAAAAATGCGGAGAGTGAACGTTTGTTCTCTTTTTAATCGGAGAAACTCTTCACAGGAAGTTGTTTGCTAGAATCATTTTCCGACTTGACCTTCGACCATGAGGCGGATTCAATCTAGTCTCCTTCTTACCGATCGGTATTGTACAAGAATTGGAGACTGCCCATGGTTGATTTACCTAAAGTTTGCGTCATCGGAGCCGGTTCTAGCGGAATCACCGTATGCAAATCTCTCCAGGACAAAGGGATTCCTTTCGATTGCTACGAAAAAGGGAGCGATATAGGCGGAAACTGGCGTTTCAATAACGACAACGGAATCAGTAACATATATAAATCCTTACATATCAATACTCATCGGGACAGAATGGAATATAAGGATTATCCCATGCCGAAATGGTATCCGGATTATCCGAATCATGAACCGATCCAAAGATACTTTTCCGATTACGTGGATCATTTCGGACTTCGAAAAAACATGATCTTTAAAAACGGAGTATCGAAGGTCGAACCTCAGGAAGACGGAACGTATCTTGTCTCGACCGACAAAGGAATCAGGAAATATTACGATGCGGTTATCGTCGCGAACGGACACCACTGGTCTCCTCGCTGGCCGGAACCGAATTTTCCGGGTAAATTCAGCGGAAAGATCATCCATTCCCACGATTATGTGGATCCGGAGAAGCCCGTACGACTGACCGGAAAGAAAGTGGTAATCCTCGGTATGGGTAATAGCGCCATGGACATTTCCGTAGAGCTGAGCCGGCCCGGAGTCTCGGCGAAAGTTTTCCTAAGTTCCAGAAGAGGCGCTTGGATCATTCCGAATTATCTGTTCGGAAAACCCCTGGACAAATCGACACAACTCATTCCTCCCGGAACTCCGTTTTGGCTCAAAAGAGCCTTGGTGGGTTTTATTTTACGATTGGGAGTAGGAAATATGGAGGATTTCGGCCTACCTAAACCCGATCACGAACCTGGAGAAGCGCACCCGACGATATCTCAAGACATTCTTGTACGCCTAGGAAGAGGGGATATCGTTTATAAACCCGTTATAAAGGAATTTAAAGGAAATATGATTCAATTCGCCGACGATTCGGAGGAGGAAGTGGATGCCGTAATCTACTGCACCGGATACAACGTCCGATTTCCGTTCTTCGATCCGAGTTTCATTTCCGTGGAAGACAACCACCTTCCGTTATTTCATAGAACTTTTAAACCCGGATCGAACAATCTTTTCTTTATCGGCCTGTATCAGCCGCTCGGTGCAATTATGCCTTTGGCGGAATTCCAAGGAAAATGGATCGCGGAATATCTGACCGGAAACTACCAACTTCCGCCGATCCCGGAAATGCAAAGTCAGATCGAAAAATACGAATCCGCAATGCGTAGGCGGTATGTAGCCTCCGCTCGACACACTATGCAGGTGGATTTCGAAGATTTTCTCTATTATATGCAAAAAGAATTGAAAGCGGGAAAAAAGCGTGCTTTAAAATCCGGAAACAACCTTCCGATCAAAGCGAAAGCGCAATTTCGTTCCTCTGCGAGTACTGCTGTTCGGAAAGGGAAAAAACGTACGGGGCAAAGCAAAAAAAGTGCTATGGCAAAGACTTGAAACGGCGGCGGCGCGTTCTCTTTTAGCGGTTCCGAACGAAGTCGTCCGGATTTTCGGCGAGGATCGGAAGCGGGAGCGGTCGTTGGATCCGAAACTTCGGACGATCCTTTTGCTAGCCAAAACGAAGCCGAAATTGGAATCTCTTCCACCGGAAAAGGCCCGAAAATTATTCGCTTATATTTTGAATTTATTCGATTTTCCTAAAGTAGAACTCTCTCGTGTGGAGAATTTTACGATTCCGGGAACTGCCGGTCGAATTCCTGTCCGTCTGTATTCTCCCCATCCGACTTCGGAACCTCTTCCTTGTTTGGTTTACTATCATGGGGGAGGATTCGTGATCGGTAATTTAGAAACTCATGATCTTCCTCTGCGCTACTTAAGCGGTTTGTCTAAATGTGCGATTTTGTCCGTCGATTATCGACTGGCACCAGAGCACCCTTTTCCGGCAGCATGGGAAGACGCATATTCCGCCTATTCCTGGACTCGTAAGCAGGGCAAAGCTATGGGATTGGACGCTAGGATGGTTGCGGTAGGAGGAGATTCCGCCGGAGGAAATCTCGCAGTTTCCATTTATGCGAATGCAAAAAAGGAAGGATTAACTCCTCCGAATTTCCAATTGTTGCTGTACCCTTGGCTGGACTTAAGTCAGGAAAGAAAAAGCGTGGAGGAGTTCGCGGTAGGATACGGTTTGACACGGGACCTTCTTAGATATTTCAAAAAACATACCTTTCCGAACGACAAGGATTGCCGAGACGCTCTAGCGAATCCGATAAACCACACGTCCCTAGCCGGAACCCCGCCTACCTACATTCAGATTGCGGGATTCGATCCTCTTCAGGATGAAGGATTCGCTTATGTGGAAAGGCTCAGAAAAGCTAAAATCTCCGTGGAAGCGAAAGTACTGGAAGGAATGATTCACGGATTTCTAAACTTAGGGGCGAGTGTCCCGGAAGCCAAAAATGCGGTCGTGGATTTGGCGCTTTGGATTCGAAAAAGATTTAAGTTGAAAGGCTGAACCCCGATCAGCGATTTTCGAACACCATCCATCTACTTTTGCTCTCAAAACATCCCGATAAAAATAGAATTGTTTTTTAAAAAATACTCCGCTAAATCGAAACATGCTGAGTAAAAAAATTATCTTGGTCCTAACTTTATCCCTTCTTCCTGTAGGTTTCGCATTAGCCTTGATCCCCAACGCTCCGCAGAAACGGGAAAAGGAAAAAACGGAAAGGAATCGATCCGCTAAAACTACGGAAAAAGTTTCTTGCTGCGAGTTGGACGACAGATCGCAAGGAGACCTCCGTTTAGTCCGACTTTGCCTTACTAAAACGAATACTAGGATTTTTTTCAAATACGATCATCCTAGTTTTGCATGTACTATTTTGGAGAACGTGACGTTTCGAGATGAGACCGGAAAAGTATACTCTGCCGTTTCTTACGAAGGAATTCCCAGATGTCAAAGTTCGAAAAGCTGGCAAGTGGAAACGTTTTCTTGGAGCTTCGAGAGAATGGATCCGAAAGCCAAAACGTTCGACCTTTTTGAAAAGGAAATTCCGGAATTCCCCGGTGCTTGGAGCTGGAGAGAGATCAGCTTGAAGAATTGTCGCTTCGAGGCGGAATAAGTCTTTGGGAACGAAATTGTAAAAAGGATTTTCTTCCATATGAGTTACTGCGCATACATACGGACCTTAAAAGACGACCAAGCGTTGGAACACCGAATCTATCACGATACCGAATACGGCTTTCCACTCGGAACGGACGACGAACTATTCGAACGGTTGGTCCTGGAGATCAACCAGGCCGGACTTTCTTGGACTACCATCCTCAAGAAGAAAGAGCACTTTCGGACAGCGTACCACGGTTTTTCGATTCGAAAAGTCGCAGGATACAAGCAGAAGGATATCGATCGCTTATTGAGCGACGCCGGAATCATCAGAAACAGATTGAAAATCGAAGCGGCAATACACAATGCGAATGTCATTCTTTCCATTCAGAAAGAAAGCGGAAGTTTTTCCGAGTGGTTGGATTCCCACCATCCCAAATCCAGAGACGAATGGACCAAATTGTTTAAGAAGACTTTCCGATTTACCGGCGGCGAAATCGTTAACGAATTTTTGCTAAGTACCGGATATCTCCCGGGAGCGCACGACTCGAATTGCCCCGTTCATAAAAAGATCGCCCGATTAAAACCCAGATGGATGTCTTCCAAAAGGAAGCAGACAAAAAAAGGATCCGAATAAACTTCGAATTTCATTCCTAAGAAACGGAAAAAGCGGATCGCCTTTCGTTCTTTTTGCTCGCAGAGCGGAATTATTCATTATAATATTGGTTCCGGACACTTTGTCTCTTTTCATATATGAGCTTGAAATCGAAAATCCTGCTGTCAACTTTAACGGTTCTCTTTGCGGTTCCGATTCTATTAAAAGGAAACGAAAAAGAGACTTGTTTAAATTGGGAAAAAGTTTTTCCTAGAGTCGATTCGCGTTTGTCTCTAGAAGTCAGCAGTTTTCATCTTCTACTCGTTCCTCCTTCGTCTGCAATGATGCAAAGTAGAAGATCGGGAGAACTCGTAGCCAAAACGAAAGGTTTTTTTAAACTAGAGAACCGGCATCTGATTGTCGAATTCGATTTTCAGTCCGATGATCCGGACGAATGCAGCCACAACTGTAAAGACCAAAGCCACCGATCTAATTTCAGTGTGAATCCCGAAAACGCATATTCGGTCTGTTTTCAGTCCTGCAAATCGAACGCGGAATTCCGGTACGGAAAAGGAAATTTCAAACTTCCTTTGACTTTTAAGATCTATCAGGATGAAACAGGAAGCATCCGAATCGACGGACTTCGCTACCGGGACCCCGATCCTATTCCTGGAAAAATGGCTTACATTTTTCCCCATTATTTTGCCGGAGATCTCGTAGGCTGCGCTCCTCCCGATATCGACTGGGGGGAATCGTTTTGAGATTTATCCCTCAAGGAATCATTCAGTCACGAAATTTATAAGCAAATTCTAAGAGATAAGTTTGTTATCTTGCTTACATGGAAGAACAAAACTTTCTCCAAGACAGAATCGTTTCTCACCCGTCCATTTGCAACGGGAAGCCGACCCTGAAAGGAACTTCGATACCCGTATTGGAGATTTTGGATCGGATTTTTCTGGGTTTTGGAGCTGCCGAAGTTCTACAAGAATATCCCCAACTGGAAGGGGATGACATTCGCGCTTGCCTAGAATATGCTTCCCAAAGATTGCATTCGCCTCTTCTGGAAAAAGCAATGCAAAAAGATTGGATAGAGAGTCTGAACCCAAACCAAACGGCCCGGAATTAAACGGTTATTTTCTCTCTCCCAAAATAGGCCCGCCGCTTTTCTCCATCATTCTTTCCTTCGTTAGGATTAAATCCTCACGATTGTCCGCCGCCATTTCCGCAGGTCCATCCAGGTAGATTGCTCCTTTAGGGCAGGCTTCTTCGCACAAACCGCAAAAAATACAACGAAGCAGATCGATTTCGAATTTCTTCGCATACTTATCTTCGGGATGAAGATGCTGTATTTCAGGAGTCACAAGTCCGGCTTCGATATGAATCGCGTCCGCAGGACAAATCCACATACAGCAGAAACAACTCGTACACCTTTCCCGCCCCTGTTCGTCGCGTTTCATGCTGTGCATTCCGCGGAAACGGGAGGAATATTTTCTTCTTTTTTCGGGAAACTCCAAAGTAACCGCACCTTTTAAAAAGGCGGCCTTGACGAAATGTTTCAACGTGATCCAGAGACCGTTTCCGATCGAATAGAAATACAGTTTTTGGTACCACGCCAGCTTATGCTTCGCTGCTACGTTGACTACGTTAACGGTTCCCAACGACGGCCTCCTTTCCGGATCTCAATTCGGAGACTCGGTTCAATATTTCCTCAAAGAATTCGCCGGAAGACAAAAGGCCCTTCGGAGGTTCCATGGACTTTTTAAAGTTCTGTTTCCAACCGTTTTTATTCGTAAAGGAACCGGACTGTTCCGAATACGCCTTGACCGGAATTCCGAAAGATGCTTTGGAAACACTCGTATTCAGATTCGTATCCAGTACTATAAGAGTCTTCGGTTTTATTCCATTCAATACCGATTCTGCGTCTTCCTTAATCACAAAAACCAAATCGAATTCCCCTTTTGAAATCGACTCGCGTAAAGCCGTCACACCGGCGTTCGAAACGAATTTCGCCTCGACGGCTCCCTTCGTATTCGGTCTTTCATCCGAAGTCAAAAGAAAATCCACCTGTTCCGGTTCCTTGTATTGGGCGTCCGAAACTCTCGCTTCCATTACGATAGGGACTCCGAATTTTTCCAACGAGGATCGAATGGATTGCAGATTCTCGTTGGATTCCTGTGCCCCTCCTAACACCGCGATCTTCACGGCCTTCGAAATCGAAAGCGCGATTTCTTCGAGTACTTCCGATCCTGTACTCACGGCCCCATTCTTATAATAAGCGAAAAGACGATTCGAATTCAACCATTCTACGTCGAAGCGACCCTTATCACAGAGGAAATATTGGTCCTTTTCTTCATCGACCCTGGGCATATACCGGTACATCTTATTGTCCCGTACGTTCGTATACGTTTTACATCCGGTACTACAACCGGGGCAAACCGATTCCTCGGATTTGTACCACCAAACCCTGGATTTGAATAATGTCTTATCGTTCAACAGAGCTCCGACAGGACAAATATCCGCGAGCGCTCCCTGGTAATTATGAGAGATGGGTTCCTCTTTGGCCAAACCTATAATGGAATGATGGCCTCGCTCGAAAAGACCGAGATTGGATTCCCCGATCATTTCCTCTTCGAATCGCACACACCGATAGCAGACGATGCAACGATTGTGATTAATGATCAGATTGGTTCCGATCTCTTCTTGAGGAATATTGCGTTTTTCTAAAGTAAATCTGGAGTTTCCCTTTCCTGAGTTAAAGGAATTGTCCTGGAGTTGGCATTCACCTGCCTTATCGCAGACGGGACAATCCAGAGGGTGGTTTGCCAGAAGAAACTCCATCGTTCCTTCTCTGGCTTCTTTTACTCTGGGGCTATTCGTAACGATCGAGAGTCCTTCCGCGACCTTCGTATTGCATGCGACTTGTAGACGGGGAATTCCTTCGATTTCGATCAGGCACATTCTGCACATGCCGACTACGGATAATTTCGGATGAAAACAGAAAAAAGGGATATCCACACCGACGTCTTTAGCCGCCGAAATCAGATTCTTCTTTTCGTCGACTTCGTATTCGATCCCGTCTATCTTTATCTTGACCACTCGGACCTCCGTTCCTTCGGCTCCGCCAGGCGCACGTCTCAATGGAATCTTACTATTCCCGATTTGCAACCCGTTTCTTGTCCGGAAAGCGGGAGACAAGAGTCAAAGTTTTAAATCGTCGTAGTAGGCGGGCAGACTGGCCCATTTTTTAAACCAAAGCGGATTCATTGCCCTTTGGTACAAATACGCGTCTACCAGAACAAGGTTCACGGCGGCCTCCACGATCGGTACAGCCCTGGGCAGAACGCAGGGATCATGTCTCCCTTTCGCTTCCAGAACGGTTTCTTCCCGATTGAGATTTACGGTATTTTGTTTTTTAAAGATCGTAGAAGTAGGTTTGAACGCCGCTCGGATCACCAAGGCTTCTCCGTTCGAAATTCCCCCCTGCAGGCCTCCGGACCGATTCGTTCGAGTTCTGACTCGTCCCGATCCTTCTTCCACATAAAACTCGTCGTTATGATTGCTTCCGGTCAAAAGAGTGCCGGCAAACCCGGAGCCGACTTCGAATCCTTTGCATGCGGGAATAGACAGAATCGCCTTAGCTAAATCTCCGTCCAGTTTATCGTACACCGGGTCCCCTAATCCGGGCGGAAGGTGATAAGAGGCGCAACGGATAATTCCTCCGACGCTATCTCCCGCCTCTTTCATTTTAAGGATCAGGTTCCTCATCCTATCAGCCGCAGCCGAATCCGGACACCGAACCTCGTTTCCGTCTACTTCCTCCCTACTACGCGGATATTTTTCCTCCGTAAGATCGGAAGAGATTTCTCCGATCGTATCTACCCAAGCCACTGTGCGGATCCCCAAGTCGTCCTCGAGGATCATTCTGGCAATCGCTCCGGCGGCTACCCTAGCTATGGTTTCGCGGACGGAGGAACGCCCGCCGCCTACATGAGCTCTAAAACCGTACTTTGCTTGGTACGTATAATCAGCGTGAGAAGGGCGGAATGTTTCCCTTAAATTTTCGTAATCTTTGGAGATGGTGTTTTGGTTATCCACGATCAGCGCAATCGGGCTCCCGATCGTCTTACCTTCAAACACTCCGGAAACGATCCGAACCGTATCCGATTCGTCCCGAGGAGTGGTTAGTTTGCTTTGCCCGGGCCTTCTTCGGTTCAAATCCTTTTGGATTTCCTCAAGACGGATCGGAATTCCTGCAGGAACCCCTTCTACGACTACACCGACGGATTCTCCGTGAGACTCGCCGAACGTACTGATACGAAATATTTTACCCCAACTGGAAGGCATACAGTACCAGAAAACAAGAACCCCCGAGCAGAAGAAAGTCCGTTTCGGACAGGCAAGGGAAAAGCGGTCCGACTTACAAAGGCAGATTTCCGAGCTCTAACGCTTTTGCGGTAAATCAAGTCCCGTTTCATCCGAAAATCGGATCATTCTGCGGGGGTTTTTACCGACTCCTCGGAGTCCGTTTGTGTGGACTTAGGAGCGAGGAACTCTCTGGCCTTCTTATCCAAAAATCCGAAGAATTCCGCGTCCAATTCCGGATCTACCAAGTAAATGATCCGTCTCGGATCCGCATTTCTTTCTAGGTTAAAAATCGCCCGCCTGCGATCCAGATTCAGGCTCGTTTTGTCGAATCCGGAAATTCGGAGTTTTCCGTTATTTGCAAAATTCGGCCGGATAGTCCCGATCCTTTCCAGCATAGGTCGTATGGAATTCTTATAGGATTCCCGGATCACGCAGATCTCGAAGTAAACCTTCCGATTGGAGTCTTGAGAAGCTACGATTACATAATCCCCCGTTTTTAAAAACGGTTGGTTCTCGGAGAGGGAAAGACCGACGTGATCGTAAAAATCCTTTAAGGTCTTTTCGTTATATGCGAAAAAACTGTTATTCAGGATCAATTTTAAGGCTTTCACCGCCGCCATCGGTCCTCTCCAAGGCTGCGCAGTGGTAAGGGAGGCAAATTCTCCCGCAATGGAAAGCATTCCAATATCGTCGTAAGAAAGCGCGTTCGATAAAATTCCTCTTACTTGTTTTTGGATATCGTTGACCAACGTGTTTTTCCTATAATCGTCCTTGTACTTCTCTCGATATCCTTGGAGTTTCTGTACCAGAGGCTTGGTCTGAGGATAATTGTTATTGAGCCCTTCCCCTTTATGCGGTCTGTGATGATTCAGCACGATCGACTTTACCGAATCGTCCAGCTCTTGAATATTCGCGATCATAAGATAGCTTATAATGGGATGGTTCTTTATATAATCCAATTCCTCCGATTTCAGATCCGCATGAGTAGGCATCTTCATCTGAGTATAACCGATATCCGCGAGATATGAGGCCATCATAAGATTCATCTGTTCGGCCTTTTTGACGTCCATGTCCGCTTTGGTGAAAGCCTTAGCGGTCCGGACTTTCATGGCCATGGTGATCACGGTACGTTTCGTCAGAACTTCGGAATCAATGGGGGCGCCGACAGTGCTCATCACTTCCAAAATATTGACCAGTCCGGTTTCCATATTCGGTGAAGATTTAAAATCTTCTAATATAGAATCTATGGATTTTCCGACGTCCCGAACCTGGGCGCCCGTGAGAGGATATCTTTTGATTTCTTGGAGAAGGTCGGTCGCTCCTTTCGTGAGATTGACCGTAAGTTCGGGATTGATCAGTCGATCGAAAGAAGGATCGCCGCCGTAACCTCGTCTTCCGGAACCGGGGTTTATCTTCCCGATTTCGGATAGTAAAAAGTAGATCCCTTGTTTTTCAAATTTCTGGAGACGATTGATATCGTCCCCCGTCGCCATATCCTTTTTGTGAATGAGAATCTGACCGTTCTTATTATAAAAATCTACCGGGATAATCCTGTTTTCCCTAAAATGCTGGATTACCTCTTCGGTAAAATCGAATTTTTGCAGGTCTTTGGACGCGTCCATTTTGCGAGAGGAAAACTCCTATTTAAATTATCGGCTTTCTCGCTTATTTCAAAAACGTTTAAACGATCCGAAAATATCGCCGCACTTTAAAACATACGTATGCGTTCAAACCCGAAAAGCTTATGACGCATGTTGGGCGTATATTGGCTTTTGACGAGAAATTTCGTCCTTATCAAACTTGATTCAGGCTACTTTGCAATATATATCTACGAACACGTTCTTCGATCGAAGTACCGGAAAATCCCGCATTCGTACGAGAGTCGGTTAATAGGAAAGTATCCTGAGCGTTATTGGTGGTTCCATCCGTTCGCACTTCGCCGGAGAGAATATTCACTCCCAAATCCTTCAAAACCCCGGTAACAAAGTAGAGTAGTCCTTTTCGATCGGGAGCTTCGAGATAAAATTTTGTAGCCGAGCCATCCGGCAAATCTTCGAACTCAAGCTGAGAATCTTTGCCTAGATAGAAAGTGTTCCGGATATCGATTTCACTGGAAGTCTGGATCATCTCTTCCAAAAGTTTCTCGTCGGAAAAAACGGAAGACATCAAAATCCCGAGTTTGGAGGCTTTAATCCGGGAATCCGTCTCGTCGGAGCGCAATAGAAATTCATCGTAACTGATCATAGAATCGCCTTCCTGCACGGTTCGGATATCTCCGGACAGGATTTCGAAACCCATGAAAAACATGGCTTTTACCATTTTGTGAAGGGTTCCTGGCGCAGTTTCCGAAGTCTTTAAGGTGACCCGATAAACTCCGTATTCTTCTTTATAGTTAAATTCTATCATATACCCGCGCGCTAGGAAAAAACCCAGTTTTCAGCCAGTATCCAGCAAAAACTTGTGTTCGACCCTACGATGGAATCAAGTCTAAAATAGTATAGGACCTTTTTTCCGGATTCTGTCTCGAAAAATTTTTCTTCAATGAGACAGAAGTTTGGTCGAAATCCTTCGCCTTCCGCTTTTCGTCCTTGGCACTTTCTGAATAATAGGAAAATCTTAGGACAAAGTAAAGAAATTAGGTTCTAAAAACCCCGCCGACTCGATACAAAAGGGGACAAATATATGACAAATAAACAGAAATTTAAGGATGGGTTCCGTCTAGGTAAGAACTCGGGAGCTTTCCCCAATACGCCTACCGGAACTCCGAAAGCTCCGCCAGGAAGCCAAGCCGCTAGAGGTTCCTATTCTTCCTCCTTGGGCCCGAATTTAGTCTCGGGAGAACCTTCTCAAGATTCCCCTCTCTTGATTTTATACGGACTCACCCGTTTTTTCCGAAAATACAAGTTCCAGCTCGGCATCGTTCTCGCCCTTTTACTCGTAGAAATTCTGGTTTATTCTACGATCCCGTTCTCCTTTAAATTCCTAATAGACGACGCAATCATCGGCAAGAACCAAACCGTACTCTACGTAACGGGAATTTTCCTAGTCACCGGAACCATTTTGATCACAGCCGTAGGAACGATTCGTGATTACTTATACAATTGGGTCTCCGCTAAAGCGATTCGCGACATGCGGGAAGAATTGTTTCTACATTTGCAGCGTGTCAGTCTTGATTTTTACGGGAATGCACGGATGGGAGATATCCTTTCCCGCTTTTCCTCCGATCTATCCGCTTTAGAAAACGCGGTCCTGGCCGCTATTCCTTGGGGGATCTCTCCGATTCTGGAAGCGATCTTCGGTACTGCTCTTTTATTCGCCCTAGATTGGAAATTAGGAGCGATCGCTACCTTAACTTGGCCTGTCACTTTCCTAGGACCGATCTTCTTTTCCAAAAAATCCACCCAAGCAAGCTATGATAGGAAAGGAGAAGAGGCGAAAGTGTTGAACGCGGTGGAGGAATCCGTATCCGCACAAAACCTGATTCGGGTCTATGACCTAGACAAACTCTTTTGGGAAAGGTTCCGGAGCAATTGTGATCGATTGTTCAACGTATCTCTACGGTTAGGTCTTACGAATTCGTTTTTGGAACGTTCCGCATCCGGAGGAATCCTATTACTTCAGGCAGTACTCCTGATCTCCGGCGCCTGGTTCGCATTTCACGGAATGGTAAGCGTCGGAGCCTTGGCTGCATTCTTACCTCCCTTCCTGAATCTAAGCTATTCCTTACTTTATGTTTCCCAGTATTTTCCCACTCTGAACCAAGCTAGTGGCTCCGCTAAGCGCATATTGGAAATATTGAGAACTCCCGTTTTCGATCAGGACGCAAATCGAGCGATTTCTCCCTCCGAATTCAGAAACATGATCCGGTTAGAGGATATTCACTTCCGATATAAAGGAAGAAATAAAAATCTGAACGGAATCAACCTGGAAATTCCGAAAGGAAGTTACACCGTAATCCTGGGACCGAGCGGTTCCGGCAAAAGTACGATCTTTAAAATGCTGCTTGGAATGGTAGAACCGAACCAAGGCAAGGTCACTTTGGACGGCATGGACTTGGACAAAATCCATCGTCCGGCATTGCACTCTTTGATCGGAATCGTGTTCCAGGATACGTTCCTCTTTCATACTTCTATTCTGGAGAATATTCGTCTAGGAAGCCCGAACGCAAATGCGGAAGACGCTATCGAGGCGGCTAAACTCGCGGAAATACACGATTTTATCACTTCCTTGCCGGACGGCTACGAGACGATCGTAGGGGACAAAGGCACAAGACTATCCGGGGGAGAAAAGCAAAGGATCGCTCTTGCAAGAGCCATGATCCGAAATCCGCAGATCCTTCTACTGGACGAGGCTACTTCTGCACTGGACCCCGTTACTGAAGCGAGAATCCTCAAAACTCTACAGAAATTGCGGGAAGGAAGGACCATCGTTTCCGTCACTCACAGGTTGACTGGGTTGCATTCCGCAGATCAGGTTTTAGTCATGAGAAACGGATTGTTGGAACCTTACCCTTCCACGGAAGACGAACCGACTCCGATTCCGGCTATCGGTCTTTGACGGAATTTCCGACGACGATCGGCAACTAGGTTGATTTTAAAGGAACCGATTTTTTCCTACTCCTATTATGCTAAAAGTGCCTACGTACGTCGCAGAATCTCCGATCGGAGGATTGGGACTCTTCGCGGGAAGAGACATCGAACCCGGAGAGTTAATATGGGAATACCATCCTAAAACCGTCTGGATCCTTACGGAGGAAGAGGTCGCTTCTTTTCCCGCAAGATTGAAGGAATCGATTTTTACGTATTCTTATTTGTACGAAGGCAAATGGTTTTTCTGCGTGGACAATTCGCGTTTTATGAACCACAGCGACGATTCCAACACTCTCGAAGACAAGACCGGAGTTTCCGGAAGCAGCAACCCGATGGGAAGAGATCGTGCGGTTCGAAAGATCCTAGCGGGAGAGGAACTGACCTGCAACTACAAACAGTTCGATCAAAATTGGAACGAAAAACTTCCGCCTCAATAATCGATCTTTAAGTCTTTTATCTTCTTATCCAGCGTGTTCCTATTGATGCCTAGGAACTTCGCGACCCGGGTTTTGGTGTACTTGAATTTCTTCATAGCGTACTTTATCAACCGAGCTTCCACCTCTCCGACCACAACCTCCATGGCACGCCCGTCCAAGGCATCCAAATGAGCGGGAGAAAAACGAGAACTCGCGACTTCTAAAGAAGTGTCGGGATCTCCGACATCGATGGCTTCTCCTTCGTCCCCGTATAGGATACGACCGTTGATTTCGGAAAAATCCTGAATGTCCAGCATCTCCGACTGGGAGAGCACGACGGCTCTTTCTATTACGTTTTCCAATTCCCGGACGTTGCCTGGCCAATTATAACTCATCAGCAGCTTATGCGCTTCCCGCGTAATTCCCTTGATCTTCTTCGTATTCTCCGCAGTGTATTTGGAGATGAAATGATTGATAAGCAACGGAATGTCCTCGGGACGATCCCGCAACGGAGGAGTGAGCATATTCACCACGTTTAAACGGTAAAAAAGATCGGCGCGAAAGAGTTTTTGCGCGATCAACTCTTCCAGATTCGCGTTCGTCGCCGCTATGATCCTGACGTCTATCTTCTTGGGTTTCACGGAACCGACCGCTTCTATTTCCTTTTCCTGAAGCACTCGTAAAAGTTTCGACTGAAGGTTCAGATCCATTTCTCCGATTTCATCCAAGAAAATCGTTCCGGTATCCGCCATCTCGAATTTCCCTTTTTTGTCGGCAACCGCCCCGGTGAACGAGCCTTTCTTATGCCCGAACAATTCCGATTCCAACAGATTCTCCGGAATTGCGGCGCAATTGATCTTGATAAAAGGTTTATCGGAGCGTGAAGAGTTGTAATGGATCGCCGACGCGATCATTTCCTTTCCCGTTCCTGATTCCCCCGTAATTAAGACGGAAGCTCTGGAATCGGATACCAACTGGATCATTTCGAAAAGTTTTTCCATCGGTTTGGATTTCCCGATGAGAGAACCGAATTTATATTTGTTCTTCAATTCTCGTTTGAGAAGAACGTTCTCTCTGGAAATCTCGCGTTTTTCCTCGTCGATCAGTTTCTGGATTCGGATCGCCTGATATATGATGGACGCAACCACTTGTAGAAAGTCCAAGTAGGTCTTTAAATCCACGTATTTCTTATGAACGAAGAATACGCTCACTACTCCCAAAACGTCCGTATCCGATTTGATCGGTGCCGCTAAAAAACTTACGTTCTCAGGATTGTTCTTAAAGTGGGTCATGTTCCCCATACGATTCAGGAAGTTATCGTCGTTTACGATCGATTCGACGATCATCGCTTCTCCCGACTCGTAAACTTTTCCAGTGACTCCCTCGCCCGGAAGATAAACTCCTTTTTCCATCTCTTCGGCAGTCAGCCCGTACGCACCCGTCAGCTTCAGGATATTTTTTTCCGAGTCGAACAGAACGATGGATCCTCTTTCCAGGTTCAGGGACTTATCCAACCTTTCCATGATATCGTCGAAGATTTCCTGCAAAATGAGTGTGGAAGTGACCGTGCGAGAGATATCGATGAGTACTTGCTGGATTTTGTTCTTCTGTTCCAGTTGCCTAAAGGTCTGCAGGTTTTTGAAAATCTGCGCCGCCATATTCGCCAGGGTAGAAACCAATTCCAAATGCTCTTCGGAAAAGGCCTGTTTGCGGCTGGAGTCCAATGAAATGACACCGATCACTCCGTCTTCTACGATCATAGGTACGGCTAGCTCGGAAAGTATGTCGTCCTTTATGGAAATATAATGCGGGTTCTGAGTGACATCGTTTACGATCATTCCTTCCCCGGACGCTGCAACAATTCCCGTGATCCCTTCTCCTACGCGCAACTTTACTTTCGTACGAACGGAAGGATTCATTCCGCGGAAGGTTACGATATCCAGAACCTCGTCCTGGCGGTTGATCAGCATAAGAGAGCCGGAGCCCACTTCGCATATTTGGATACATCTTTCCAGGATCAAATCCAGAAGACGATCCGGATCCAGAGTGGAATTCATTGCGGTTGCCACTTCTTGGATGTGGCGAAGGGGACTGGGCTTTACGTAACCTGACATCTGCTTAAAAAAGGTGCGAATTGATGATTTTAGGGTCAAGTAAAAAATCTTAAAATTCGAGCAAGAGGCTTCAAAATAATTCAATCCGCCGGTTTTTTTTCACTTTCTAGAGCAATTTCTGAAATTTAAGCGCATAATTTTTACGACCGGTTTCCGAAAACGATTCCCTTATGAAATAAATTTCTTATTCTGAGGAGAATGCCCTGCGTATTCTGCGGAGAAGAAAAGGTTCCGGAAGGAATTTTTGAAGCCGGAAAATTCTTCTGCCGTGCCTGTAGCCGGGAATGGATCTTGGAGAAGCGCAAAAATACGAGGGCCAAGCCTCCGGAAAGCCATAGTCTAACCAACGAAGTTCTGCTGGAGTTCCTCTCTCTCTTCAATACCAGCGCCAACTTGGACGCCTTACTCCAGAATTTTACGAACCTAGCGTTTCGAAAATTGAGCCTCCCCGGAATCTCCGTAATGGTCTATGAGCCTAGGCTCGACCGCATTCTCGTTAAATCCTGCAAAAATCGGCAAGGCCCGGCTTTAGAAAGATTGGCCTTTAAAATGGAAATTCGAAAGGGCGAGGAAACGGGCCCCTTCGGTCGATGCGTAGACACTTGCAAATCCATTTATTATAGATTTGCGGAACAAAAGCTGAAGCAGATCAAACAATACGGTCGATTGAATCGGGTCGTCTCTGCGCTTTGCGTCCCGATCCATTTAAAAGGGGAGGTCCTAGGACTTATCAACGTGGATTACGAAAAAGACGATCCGTACCAGGCGGAAAAAGATCGCTACTTCCTGGAACTGATCGCGAACCAATTCGCAACCACATTAAAGAATCGAATTCTTTTCGAAATCTCCCAGACACAGTCCAGAAACTTCCGCAATCTGCATTCTGCCGCGTTGAAGCTAAGTAGTTTAGGTTTCAAATATCGAACGGAAATATTTAGAGTAATCCTTTTATGCCTCACGGAATTTTCCGAAAGCGATGCTTATGCAATTTTAGAAAAATCGAACGGCTCGGAAAATGAAATTGCGGTAAAAGGACATTTTCTAACGGGAAATTCGATGGTCCCGGAATTGAAACTGAACAATGACCTAAAGGGAAACTGGGAAATCCTATCTCACCCGACGGAGGAGGTTCGGGTTTTGGACTCCTCAGAAATATCCGATTGGAAGAAGTTAGGATTCGGAAAAAAGAATATCGCCCTTTTACCGGTACTTATTTCGGACGAGACGAATATCTGGATCTTACTCACGAAAAATCCTGAGTTCCTATGGAGTCACGAGGAGCTAGACGTGTTAAACGCGTTTGCAATCCAAGCGGGAATTTCCATCCAAAACTTCAACCTTTTCCACCAGAGAGCGGAGAAAGAGAGACTCGATAGGGAAATCGAAATTGCGAGAGAACTCCAAAGATCCTTGCTTCCGAGAAAAGTTCCGGGACATTCCGATTACGAATTCGGAGGAACGATGATCCCTGCAATCGGGGTCGGCGGAGACTATTATGATTTTATAACGGACCCTATGGACAAAGAGACTTACATCTGCATCGGGGACGTCAGCGGGAAGGGAGTCCCCGCAGGCCTCGTAATGGCGACAGTTCGCACGGTCATTCACTCGTTAGTCAGAAGGAATCCGGGAACTTGGGAAATCATTTCGACCGTAAACACGTATTTGTATCAGAATTATTTTAAGGATTCGTTGAGTCCCAGATTCATGTCGCTGACGATGATCCACTGGAATCGCGTAGGACATGAATTTCAATTCAGCGGCGGTGGACAGGGAAATATTTTGGTCTATCGGGCCTCCTCCGAACAAATCGAAGAGGTACCTACGGGAGGCATCGTCCTGGGAATCGATCCGAACGTAAGCGAATTCGAGAACCACGGAGAATTCCGGCTAGACATCGGAGATTTTTTCGTTATGGGAACGGACGGAATCTGGGAAGCTTTGGATGTCGACGGAGATCGGTACGAAACGGAAAGATTGAAGGACTGTATCCTAAAAAACAGAAAAGAATCCTTACCGGTTCTTTTCGATAAAATTGTGAAGGATATAAAACGCTTTACCGGAGAACAGGAGCAAGTAGACGATATCACTCTAGTGGGATTAAGAAGGTTAAAGTAGATCTATGTCTGAAAAAATCGTTCGAGAAGAGGACGTATTTTCGGAGGCCTGGTACAATCTTCGAAATTATCAGGAACTCATCCGTCGTAAAACGGCAGTCATCGCTTACTCCGGAGGAAAAGATTCCTCTCTTCTTCTGCAATTTTATCTCTGGCTCCGAAAAGAAAAACACCTAAGCAAGGATCCGATTCTGTTTCACCTGGACCATTCGATCCGAAAAAACGAAGGGCAAGAGAAAGAAATCCTCGAATATATTCGAGGGTTGGGTCTTTTGCTGATCGATAAAAAAAAAACGTTCCAAAATTTTCCCATCGAACCGGTTTTAGTTTAGAGGAAGCGGGGAGAGCTCTTCGTTACAAAAGTCTTCATCGAATTGCCGGAGAGGTGGAAGGCTACGTCGCGACAGGACATCACTCGGAGGACTATCTAGAAACCGTAATCGTCCAGCTGATCCGAGGTGGAGGTTGGAATTCTCTTCGCACTTTGAAAGTGTTTGAAAACGACAGACTCCGGCCCCTTCTACTTTTTAAAGAATCCGATCGGAAATCTCTACTCGAACATCCGAAATGGCCGGTCTTCGACGATGAATCCAACGAATCCGACTCTTACCTCAGGAATAGAATCAGGAAGCAAGTTCTTCCATATTTATTGAAGGAAGGCGCCAATCCGGAAAAAATCTATCGGAACTTTCATGATCCGGAAGCTCCCAGACCCAAAGCCGACAAAAGCGGAAAAGAAGTTCGCATCGTAAGTCGGCAAATACTCGAATCGGAAACCGAATCCGTCTGCAAAGACCTTCTCGACCTGCATCTGAAATCCGCACTTCTCCATCCGCTCTCCGGAAATTTCCTACGCGATCTGCTTTCCAAAATCGACTCCAGAACCTCTTTTTCTTTGGAAAATAAGGAAGCCTGGTTCTGGAAAAGTGTTTCTTCCGACCTTTATATTTTACCTAAATCGGGGGCATTCTTTAGAAGCTTTCAATTCGATTCGAAATCCAGATTTTTGCGCTGGAACGGGAAAACAAAGCGGGTTCCGGAACTTTGTCTGCCGGAATCCGATGCGGAGGGCGAAAAAATTTTATTGAGAGGAATTCACAGAGATCTTTCTGAGTTGTTAAGGGAAAAGGAGATCCCCGTCCCGATCAGAAAAATGCTACCCATTCTAAAAAGGAACGGGAAAACTGTAATGGTCTGTCTCCGAATGTGGGATACAAGGATGGATGATATCCTGTCCGACGATTTCCAAGGAGCCTTTTAGAATAAGGGGAGAGTATGTCGGAAGAGGTTCAAGAAACGAAACCCGATCCATTCTTCCGGGAGGTTCGATTCTATTCCTCCTATGCGGACGCATCTAAAGTTCCCGCCAGAGGAATACCGCAAATCGCCTTTGCCGGACGGTCCAATTCCGGAAAGTCCAGATTGTTAAACGCTATCGTCGAGCGCAAATCTCTCGCAAAAGTTTCTGCAGTTCCTGGAAAAACGAAGCTTCTGAATTTTTTCCTAGTGTCGAAATCCCTGTATTTAGTGGACACTCCCGGATTCGGTTATTCGGCCAATTCGCATAAAGAACACGAGCAAATGATGGATTTGCTTATGAACTATCTGAATAGCGCCAAAGATCTTAAGGTGTTATTCTTACTTTCGGATGCACAAAGAGAGTTACCGGAAGAAGAGCTGGAGTTGATCGGCACTTGCTTTGAACGCGGAATGAAACCGGTACTGATCCGAACGAAAGTCGACAAACTGAACCAGTCGGATCTCGCCAAGCTACGTAAAAAAATGAAGAATATCCAGGGACTCTATCCCATGCTGGAGGTGGTACTAGTTTCTCCGAAATACGGAAAAGGTCTCCCCGAGTTGCGAAAGATCATAGAAACGATGATGAAGACGATCATTTTACCGGTCGAAGAAGAGCCTTTTCCGGGAGAGGCACAAGGCCAAGGTTAAGTTTTATTTTAAGCGAGATCCTGCAGGAAATTCCCTATCGTTTCGAATTCCCCGTTATATACTTTGTTCGCGAACTGGATTTGTTTTCGGTTCAACTCTTGGATCGTATCCAACGTTTCCTTTAACAAAGCCTTTAATTTTTCCTGACTCAATTCCATTTCGAGCTTTCTTTTCAGTTCTACGAGTTCGACACGCTTACGGGATTCTTCCTCCTTTTTTACGTCGGACTCTTCGGAGGATTCGGGATTCTTATCCAAACGACCTAATTCCAATTCGATCTGTCTTAGTTCGGACATGAGGTCCCATTCCCGATCCGTAATGATCTCGGACCTTCCGCTTTTTTCGGAATTTCCTTTTGCGTTCTTTTCGGATTCGACGGAATCGGATTCTTTCCCGATTTCTAAGGTCGCTTTACCGGTCTCTTCCGCCTTTTTTACGGAAGTCACTTTCGTTTCGCCGGCCACAGCTACCAATTTTCCGTCTCTCATTTCGTATTTGATGGAAACGTCTATCGATCTGATTTCGGCCCGATCTCGAATCGCTTCGCTTTTAAATTCGGCGACATGGCCCAATTCATGGGAAATTACGTGAAGAACGGAGGTAGATTGGGGCGAGCTTTCTAACTGCCCGTGGCCTACGTACTTGACCGACGTATCTCGCGATCTTTCCAGTACGGCAGATTGTATTGCCCCGACATTCATCCTATATTAAATGTCGGCGATAAACTTTCTCAGTTTAGGATTTGTTAAAAAAATTGAATCTATCGAAAAAAAAATCATTCGGAAGGAACGGGGATCTTATTCAGAATTTCTATGATAAAATCGTCCGTTAACTCGCCGAATATCAGCGCGTAACGTGTTCCACTCGGCATTTCTTCCTTTCTTATGACTTCCGCTTCCAACTGACAAGAAAACATAGGAGACATAATTTTCAAACGAAAGCCGACATCCCAGACTCCATCCGAAACTAAGGAAATTCCGATCATCGATATATCGATCAGATCCCCTTCTACACAATCTCCCCCGTAGAAAACACGAACTCTGTTTTGTCTGCGAAACCTTATATAAAATCTTTTATCTCGCATGCAATCGGGTTCGTCCACGGGGGACGTATTTTTCCCGATCTCTAGCCTTTGCATAACCGGGAAAGTTTACACCTGTAAAAAATAAATAGGAAGGAATTTTTCAAAAATTTCCCGAAAAGCAACGCCTTAGACCGCTTCAATACCAGCATTTCCGCCGTTATAAAACGAAAGAATCGGATTCCTTAGCGAGTTTCACTTCGGCCAAAGAGCTGCCCGATTTTTCGGACTCGAAAATCCGAAGAATATCAGCGTCCGCGTGATCCGGTTCGTGATGCGTTAACACTAATCGATCTACACCTAGTATTTCTCCGCATCTGACTGCGATTTTACCCGCAGTATGTCCCCATCCGATCTTGGCAGCGGCTTCGTCGGAACTATATTGAGCATCGATTACTAGAAGATTTACCTTTCCGAATTCCTTTCTCAACCGTTCGATTTCATCCAGGCCTTCTTCCCGGACTTCCAAATCCGTGCAAAAAAGGAAACTTTTCCCGTTTTCCTCCACGTGATAACCCGTACAATTTCCGGGATGCCGCAGTAAAAAAGGGGTCACCTTAAAATCTCCGATTCTTGAGGGTTTATCCTTTTCCAAAAGTGTGAACGTCTTACTGGAAGCCATCGAATCGAAAGACACGGGGAAATTTTCCGGATGCTGCTGCCTTTCCAACCTTTCCTTCAAATTTGCGATCGTGGAATAAAAATCGATTTGAATGGAAGGCATGTAGGCAGGTTTAAAAAAGGGCCAACCTTGGATATGGTCCCAATGTGTATGGGTCAGACAGATCGAAATCCTCCCTCCGGACGCGATCCCGTTCTTCAGGAGTTCGTTTCCTAACACCCGCATCCCGGAACCGCAGTCGATCACGAGACGACTTCCAAGGGAAGATTCAACATAAATGCAGGTGGTATTTCCTCCTATCGGTTTGGCGAGAAGAGGATCCAGAGATCGAACAAAGTCCGAGACGGAAAATTCGTTTCCCTTTTGCAAAATCTCAGGCAGGGCCTTTTCGAGTATTCTTTCGATTTTTTCCTGGTATTCTAGTTCCGAAATCGGCGTCGGGAGCGAGCCCCGAACACCATAAAGTTTTATTTTCACTGTATTAAATTAGACAATCGGGAGATTTGGTATTCTCGGTATATCCTCAATGACCGAAGATTTTCGAAAAAAACTTTGGAACATCGCGGGCGGAATTCCCTTCGACTCGGAATATTTCCTGAGAATTCTTCCTGAAAGTAAATTAAAAAAGTCCGATCTATTCGTATCGGACTTCGGGACATATTACTTGGAGTTGGGTTCCGGCTGGGGGGAAGTCGCGATCGAGCTGGCTCAAACTCATCCTGAAATCGGATTCGTGTTGATGGAAAAAAAGGCGGATCGGATCAGAAAAACGATCAAAGCAGCTAGCCGCTTAAAGCTGACTAACGTGAAAATCTTATCCGTGAATTTCAACTGGTTCCTCGAAGACATTTTCGAGGATGGGAGTTTCGAAGAAATCCTTCTGAATTTCCCGGATCCATGGCCGAAAAAAAGACATCACAAACACAGAACGCTAAGTCCCAGATTTTTGGATTCGATCCACCGACTGCTCGTCCCGGAAGGCCGTTTTCGCTTTGCTACGGATTACGGACCTTATGCCAGAAAGGCGATTGGTTACTTTCGTCGGGATCCGCGTTTTAGATCCGTCGGTCCAGAGTATTCGCTATTCCGAAAGGATTTTCCCGTTTCCTATTTCGAAAGAACGAAGCGGGAAGAAGGTTCGCGGATTTATTATCTAGACCGCGAACGTATCTGATACTTATCGATATAGCAGGGAATAAACGTTGTCCTTGTCTTGGGTCAGTGAGTATTTCCAGGCAATTTCTCCCCGATCCGTGTACCGGATTGCCGTATTGTCCGAATAGACTACGATGCAATCTTTCCCTTTTCCCGGGAGAAGTCCCTCAACCGTTTTTGAATCGATTTTGATCGAAGTAGGCGAACTAGATCCCGCTTCTAACCGGAACAGATTCTCTTTAGCGACATACCACAAAGTGTTCCCGCGGACACTAAACATAGAAGCGGCTGCGTCTATATTCTCCGCTTTAGAGACTCTTCCCTTGCCCGAGATATATAGAATCTGATTCTCCAACCGGTAAAATACTCCGTCTTCCGCAGACCCGAGCAATCTAGGTTCTTGGGAAGCTTTGCCGGTCCACGACGTTTCCATTCCTCCGTTAAGACTCGAATCCATCACAGAAATCTTATTTTCTTTCGAAGTGGCAGCGGATAAGAGTAGTCGACCTTCTTTTGTCGATGTCCAAGATTTCGCTTCCAACGGAATCGTCTTCTTGTCCTCCAATGTTTCGGTATACGACGTCAAGGACCTCTTACCGGAGACCTCCGTTTCTATCAGGACGCGTTCTCCCGCAATCTGTGCCTTTTTAAAATTGCCCGAAAGTTGCAGGGATTGAAAAAGGACGCCGGTATTTTGATCCCGAACCTCCAATGTTTTATCCGTAAAAGCAAAAATCCGTTTGTCCGCAATCACCGATTTGTAAGGTTTAGTGGCCGAAATCCTCCAAATCCGGATCGCTCGATTCTTATCCAGTGCCTCGAGAGAAGTACCATAATTCATCAATAGAGTATCGTTTATCAGAATGGGAACTCCGACGAGGGATCCTCGATTCGGAAAAGGCTGAACGATAACCGGCGTATCGTCGTCGGCCAAAAGCAATCTTTCTGCGTGAGTGGAATAGGGAGAATTCGGATATTTCTCGGCGATTTCCCGTCCAAGTTCCAAGGCCAATTTCTTATATTCCGACCTACTGGGATATTTCAAACGCAATTCACTCAGTATTCTGATCCGAGCATGAAGATATTTTTCGTTTCTCTCCAGATCGAGAGCTTTTCCAATTTCCGAATCCGCTACTTCCAAGTCACCGCGTTTAAAATAGATATAGGAAAGCTGGTAGTGCGCGTCCGAAAAATCGGGATTTCTCTTTATAATATCCTTAAATACATTCGCTGCTTGTTCCAAAAGGTTATCGTTAAATAACACGATTCCTATATTATAGGGCGCTAATTCGTTTTCGGAATCAGATTTCATAGCGCTCTCGAATTCCTCTCGTGCCTCTTTCGTCCGACCTCCGTTATAAAACGCGATCCCTTTTCCTATTTTTGCCGCGGAGAATTCCGGATTCAACAACCAGGCTCGGTCGAAGGATTGAATCGCGGGATCATAATCCTTTCTTTGGAGAGAGATGATACCCAATTGGTAATGGCTATAGTAGGAATCTGGTTTCTTTTCCAGAATCTTTTTGAATCCCTTTTCGGCCTTATCCGCTTCTCCTTTGCGCAATAGGAAGGCGTTGATCGCCTCTTGAGACGCGATATTTTTCGCGCCTTCCGGGGAATTTTCTAAGAGGGAAATTCCTTTTTCCTCATTTCCCATCGCCAAATAACATTCCGCTATTTTTATGTATAACGTCAGCTTTTTGGTCTTATCGTATGCAGTTTGGTAAAGAGGTAATGCCTTATCGTACGCTTTCAAGTCGAAGAATCGGTTCGCCTTCCTGATCGTAGGGATTACCTCCGCAAATTTTTTATTCTGCTCGATTGTCTGCTTCGCCTCGGCGATTTCCGGAAGGTCTTTGGTAAGTTTCTCAGCCTTTGCTAGCCATGAAGAGGCAGCGTCGTAGTTCGCTTTTTCGTTTTCTTCCAGGGAGATTTTATAATATAAATGAGCCAGGCGGAATTGAAGCGCATCGTTCGACGGAAACTTCTTCAAAAGATTTTTGTACGCGCTCTCCGCTTTTTCATATTCCTTCTTATCTTCGTAAGTACGGGCCAAAACGATCCCGGAAGTAGGATCGTTTGCCGTTTGACTTTCGAGCTCTCTCGTATATTGAGCAACCTTCGATTGGTTTTTTTGGGAAGAGTACAAGCGAATCAATCCCTGGAGGGCTGGGAGGTTTCCCTTTTGTATGCTTAACGCTTTTAAAAAATTCTGTTCCGACTGTTTCTGATCTCCCGAGATTTGAAACAGTCGCCCGTATGCGGTATACACGCTTGGGTCGTTAGAATCTTTCGATTTAGCCTGATCGTAAAAGCCTCTCGCCGCTTTCGTTTCTCCTTTTCGGAGTCGCTGATCCCCTTCATAGATCAACTCGGCAACGTCTAAAAATAGGCGGGCTTTTTTGACTTCATCGTCCGATTTCAATTTATCCAATTCGTTTCTTGCGGTTTTGAATCGATTGTCCGAAGCAAGCAAGTAGGCCAAATTCAGAACAGGCTCCTTGTATGCCGGATCCAATTCTCTCGCCTTAGTAAAGGAAACTAGCGCTTTCGCGTTTTCTCCCAAAGATTTTTGATTTAAACCGATCTGATTGTAAACTGCGGCGTTTTTCGGGAAGAAAGGCAGGGCTTTTTCGAGTACCGAGATCGCTTTGGGAAAGTTTCCGCTTTTATTGAATGCGGCAGCTAAGCCCGAATACGCTTCCCAATAATCCGCTTTTAATCTCAAAGAGGTTTCGAAGGCCTTGACTGCACCATCCGTGTCACCGGCCAAAATCTTCGCGTTTCCAAGAAATACGTACGGGGAAGGGTTTTTCGGATCCAATTGCGAAGCAGCGGAAAAAGAAAAAATCGCCTCTTTGTAATTTTTGTTCTTTAATGCAGAATTTCCTTTTTCAAGTAAATGTGCGACTCGAGTGGCGGAAGCGGATTGTTTGGCAGAAGCCAATTCCGGATCGATGCCTCTGGCTTTTTCGAAATATTTTTCCGCCTCTTCGTACTCTTTCAATTGTACGGCTGCATCCCCAAGTTGCATATAAAGCTGTGCCTTGAACTTGAATTTTTCCTCGGGAATGGATTTTAATGCGGCGTACGCATCCTCGTAACGCCCGACAGCCTTCAAAAGAACCGCTTTCTTAAAAGAATAAGACGATGCGTCGATTTTCGGAAGTTTTTCCAATCTGGAATACACTTCTATGGCTTCGTTATTGGAACCTTGAGCCGTGTATAGGATACCTAAGGTCAATAGGATCTGTTCGTTTTCCGGATCCAATTCCGTCCCTTTCTTCAGGGATATCAGGGCTTCTTCCGATTTTCCGAGTCTATACTCGGAAGATCCGATCAAGTAATAACCTTCTGCGGTCGGATATACGGATACCGCTTGCTTGCCTTTTTCCAAAGCGATCTCAAATTTTCCCTTTTGGTAGGCCGCATTTCCTTCGTTGATTAAATTCGAGGATTTTTTAATACTTTGTCTAGTAAGAAGGTCCTTTTCCAAGACGGCGTCTTGGGCGTTCGATTTTCGAAAATCGCGGGAACTACAGGCGATAACGAAAAGGAATACGAATGCCGGAAAGAAAAGATAGAAAAGTTCCTTTTTCGGAAAATGATTTAGAATTTTCATTTGTATCCCCTATATTGAATTTTCAAATCTTTCAAAGGTGAATGTTCCTTGAAATCATCCCCTTTCGTGAGAATGGAGATCGTCCAAAATCCCTGAAAGGAAATCTGTCCTTCCCATACCATATCATTCCCGAGATACAGTCGCACTCGCTTTTCCTTTGCATCGGTACGAAAAGAGAAGGCCCGGCCCACATCGTTTTCCAGTTTTAGATACTTATAACTTCCGACGGTCTTGCCTTCCGAGGGAAAATGAAAAACCGACACCTTTTCCGGTCCCGCTTCGAAACCAAGGTTGAAACCCGGGCCGTGGAACGTTATCGCCACCGTGCCGCTCTTGTGGTCAGACGGTAAAAGGAAATTACCGATGATTTCCAGTTCGTCCGCGGGAATAGGCAAAGAGTAGACTCCGTTCCAGCCCGACGGTAGGTTTTTATTTTTCGTGAACTCCAGATTACCGATCCCGAAAGGATTAAACCCGACTTCTCCGGAGCCTTTCCAAAATTCGGTTTCGGAAAGTAGCGAGCCTCCGGAATAAGGGAAGCCTATCTCCGTTACCTTATCGGACTTTACCTCTAACGTTGATTCATAATATACTAATGATCCCTCCGGATTATCTTTTATCAGCTCAATCTGATAATTTCCCGGATTCAGACCGCTTCGGAAAAAAGGAGTTTCTCCCTGTTTGAATCCGTCTACGGAGACGGAAAGCCCTGCCGGTACGCTTACGATCTTAGCGGAACCCAAGGTTTTGTCTTCCTCCCATTCCTGAAAGATCGAAGATCTTTTTCCTGCACGGACGAGAACGGTTTTGACGACCGGTTTTTTTCCCTTTAAGTGAAACTCCACTTCCTGCAAGCCTTCGCCGATCGAGAAGTCGAGTTGCGGAGTTTTTCCTAAATGAACGCCTTTATGGAAGACGTCGGTATCCCCGGAGGAGGCACGGATATTCAATTTTCCGCGGACGGTGGAGCTTATGATTTCTTTAATTTCGGATGAAAAAAGTTTTCGCTCCCATACCGGCACGGTGGCTTTACGAGCATCCAAAGAAATGATACGATCGCCGGCTTTCCAGAAAAAAACCTGGCTCCAACTTCCTGAATCTTCCGAGTTTGCAAGAGGACGTTTAAAGGAACCTTCAAACTCTCCGAATTTAAAACCGTTGATCGGATCTATTACGGAAAATTGAAATACCCATCCGTTGTCGGTTTCGACCACCTTCTCTTGGACGAAAGCATCCACTTCCGCATTTTTGGCCGCGGCAAGTAAGGCGTCCGGGTTGGACCAAATGTCGGCCGGAATCTTTACCCCGGAAAACTGGACTTCTCTCCACGGAATACCGATCTCTTGTTCAAAATAGGCGACTAACTTCTTATCAACGGACTTAGGATAAGATACGGGAGAAAAAGCCAAGACCGGTTTTTCATGACCGGATTTGCGAATTTTATAATCCGATTCGGACTCCCTGAATAAAAAGCCGCCTGGGTTTTCCCCCAGTGCTCGGTAATAGGGTTCTTGGATCGTCCGAGGAGGTTCCTCCAATTTCTGGACGGTAGAGCACGCAATCGGAAGAAATACGAGCAGGGATAAGAACGAACGGTTACGTGAATAGATGGTCCCCATTCAGTAAAAAAATTTCCCTCGGTCCGTTTTAGCAAACCTTTTCCGGAATGAGTCTAAATCGAGTGAATTGAATTCCCAGAAATCCAAGGACTTCGGTCGGGGAATGGGTAAATTACGTGAATTTGTAATAAAAGGAATGGCCCACCTTTTGTTGAAAGGTGGGCGGCGAGGTTCCGGTAAAAGTTTACCGGAAAATAAGGAAAAACAAAGCTTTCGGAATCCCTGTTTAGAAGGTTTCCTTAGGATTTAATTTCAGTTTTTCCTTTTGGACATCCTGTTGAACGTATTTCGTCTCGTTCACGACTCTAGCAGTTTGGGTGACTTCATCTGCGCTATTTCTAGACATTTCTCGCTTCTGAAGTTGTACCTTGGCTTCCTCCACACTGGAGGTCTGGCTCAAAATACGTAATTCTTCGCTCGAAGCTTTGAGTTCGTCTACCAAACGATTGTATTCCAAAACATCGTTCTTTTTCAGTACGATCAAGCCTTTGAGTTCTTTCAAAGATTCGGAACGCAGAGTTAAAATCAGCTTATCAGTCAACTTCTGGTTCTTTTTCAGAGTCAATTCCCGGTTCCGATCCAAAATCACTTCCGAATCTTCCCCGACTTTCGTTACTGCTACGGATCCTTCTAGAACGGCGAATCTTACTTCGCAACCTTCGTTAGCACAATTCATCCGATTTCCGGAGGGATTTTCCACTGATGTAAGAAATGTGGTCCCACGAACCCCTGCCAATGCGGTAGGAGTCACGACTCGGAAGTCCGATGTCTTCTGTTCCTTACGAACCATGGTCACGATTTTTCCGTAATTTACGTTTACTTTTACGTCAGATCCAGAATCCGTCACCAGGGTGGCTACGGAAAGTTCGCTATTTTTTGAAACCTTAATGATCCCGCTATCCGCTACGATAATCTCAACGCTACCGTTTGCTCCTGTTAGGATGGTGTCAGATGCGGAAACCGTCAGGCCTTGTTCGGCCTTTTTCTCGCCAGCGGCAGATTGGATTCTAACATCTCCCACTACCCAGACGATTTTTGCAGGTGATACCCGAGCCTCGGACTTGACTTGGTCACGTCCGGTTTTAGGACCGCAGGCAATTAGAAAAGAAATCGCAAGGGCCGAGGATAAGATTAAATTAGTTTTGATTCGAAACATATTCTGCCCCGCCTTTTAGCTGAAAGAATGCTATATTAAAAACAATCTAACAAGGATTTTTTTTCCAAAATTCAAAGAATGCAATCTTTTCACAAGGGTTTCGAAGCAATCATGGAAAAAAATTTCCTATATATAAAAACAAGTTCTAGTGGGGTTCCACTGGAAGAACCAGGGAAAATCATGACAAAAAGACTCAAAAAGCTCAAGGTCCTGGCTTTTCTTTTTTGTTCGAATCCTCGGATTCCTGAGTATCTTCCAAATCTTCTTCTAATTTACATTTCGGATAATGATCTGCAGGTAAGCTGGAACCGACCCATCCAAACGCTTCTTGAGCGGAAATTACGTGTATATCCCATCCCCGAACGATATTCGGGCAATCCCAAACCTTGTTTTTACAAAGTACTTGGCTTGCCTTGGGTTTTGGATAAGCCCAAGCCGCCGGAGGGTGAAGGCATTGCATTTCGATTTCCGCCAATTTTCTCATCCGTTTGACGTTATCTTCGAATCGCTTGAATAAATTCACCAGAGGATTCGCGAGCACCTCGTTAAAGTAACCTCTCGTGGTATTGTAAGCCAGGTAATATACCAGCTCCTCCATAACGTAATCCTTATCCGCACTAAACGAGCTCACTGTGTGAATATAACGTGCGATCTTCATAGAATCGGTCAGTAATTCACGTAATACGTCTTCGGATTTGTCGGCTCCTTCCTCTTCTTCTTCGTCCGAAGAGGAATCACTTTCCCCGTCGTCCAGGAGCAGATCCGAAAAGAAGGTTTCGTCAGGTTGCTCTTTGTCCAGTTTTTTGGCCGAATAAGTACTGGGGTCGCTATTGTCCTGGAGGCCGAGCGGAACGTGGTTGGAAGCGGCGGAGCACACGAATTCCGGAAGATCCAGTTTTTGCATAAAATTCGCACATAGTTTTGCGATCCTGGTTTTCTCCGAATCTTCAGGAAAAGGTCTGTTCCAGTGCTCGGAATTCACCCTGACGATATCCATGAAGATTCCACCTAAAAAGGAATAACGTCGGAGCATTTTATATTTTAACGCGTCCGGAATCAGCACCACACCTAGAGACAGTAGACCTAGTTCACAGATATGCTTAAAGAACGGTCCGTTGACCTGATAGACCTTGAATAGAGCGAGTAAATGTTTCTTATTGGAAAGGGAATTCCGAATGATTCCCTTATAATTAAACGTGTTTTCCTCATATACGAATTTGAGAAATTTTTTGTCCGTCTGTTTCAACTGGAAAACGATCTTTTCGCTGATCTTGTCCTGGATTTGGCCCGTGAGCTCCTTGGTAAGTTTTACTTTGAACTCCGGAGTATACTGACCTTTGATTTCCTTGAGGCGGGTTAAGGCGGATTCTTTGACCTGAACCTCCTCCTTTACGAGGACATTTCCGCTGTTGTCCGAAATGGGGTTAAGAAAACGGAGCATATTCCCAGTTCCGTAATCCCTTACGAAGAAAAGTAAGTCTTCGATTGATTCGAATTCTATCGCTTTAGGAGAGACTTTCATTCTTAAGATGATCCCTGCGTGTGATTCTAAAAGGGTTATCCAGACTGGCAAGCATAGATTCGAGACTTTTTCTCCTCTCTTCGCGGATCCCTTCCCGAGATTCCAAAACTTGAAGCAACCGGCAGGATAAGTCCGCCTGGCAACAATCCGGTTCCGTGCATTCTTCCTTGAATCGATTTAATTCCGGAAAACTCAGTAAAATCTCCCCTCTCGTAAGGTGAAGTATTCCCCATTCCTTTATTCCGGGAGAGTCTATCAAAATTATATCTTTTTCCAAAATTAGAAAATTAGAATTCGTAGTCGTATGTTTTCCTTTGCGTGTGGAAAAGCTGATCTCCGAAGTCCTTTGCAATTCCTTTTCCGATAAGACGTTTACCAGGCTGGATTTTCCGACTCCTGAGTTACCCGCCAAAAAGGTGGTTTTGCCGGAGATTTTCGAAACCAAATCGGAAATCCCTTCTCCCGTCTTGCAGGAAACCGCCAACACATCATAGCCCAAATTTGAATACGATTCGATTCGATTTGCCAAGACGGTTTCGTCGACCAAATCCTTTTTTGTAAAGAGAATCAAAGCAGGAATTCCTGCAGAATATGCGGAGGCTAGACATCGGTCCAAAAAACCGTCTTTTGTCTCCGGATTCCGTAAAGAAACGAGCACTGCGATCTGGTCCACATTCGCGCAAAGAACTTGAGCGTCCCCTTCCTTGCTTTTTCGCAGGAGCTCATTCTTTCTCGGAAGTTTCTCCGAAATCACCCATTCTCCGCCGGATTCTTCGGCGAGCACGGAATCACCCACCACAAAAGGATGACGTTCTTTGGAAACTAGCGTCCGGAGTTTCCCGCGTAAAACGGCGCGCCGCCTTCCTCTTTCCGGAGAATACAGATCATAGAAAGCGCCAAAGACTCTAGCAATGGTAAAAAACTCCTTTACTCTACCGGTCGAAGTCGTCATTGTAATGCCTAGTTTTTCGGGCCGCCGATGAAAATCATACGCAAATTCGGACCTCTACTCGGTTTGGTTCTTGCCATAACCTTTTTACAAACCGTCGTTATTCTGACGTTAAATATCGGATCCGCCACCGCCAAAGAGAAGGAACTCCTGATCGGAAGTCTACTCATATCCGCGGCCGCGGCTACTCTGTTTTATATCGTTTTTTCTCTTTTAACGGGTGACACGAGCTTTTCTCAAACGATCGACAGATTGACCGTTCGAGATAGACAATATCTGAAATACCTTTCCGTTTTGGATAAATTTAAGAGCGATTTGATCGCCACGAATATTACGGATTCGGTTTGCGAAAAGATACTCAAATTCGTTCCGAATATCGTTCCACAAGCATCCACAAAGATCTATTTATGGAGAGAAGATTTGGGCACGTTTTCCCCGTTTCCTAAAGACGGGGCAGCGGAACATTTTTATATCTTCGATCCGTTTTTACTCTGGATCACCGAACACGATCGAATCTTTCATACTTCGGAATTCGAAACGAATCCGAATCTATCCCAGATTAAAGAACACGCGATCTCCTTTGCCCGAAGAACCGGCGCGGAACTTTTGGTTCCGCTGATATTAAATCGGAGTCTGCTCGGTATGATGGTATTGGGAACCCGCGATGTGAGAAGAGAATATAGCAAGGACGAATTGGACAAATTGAATGAAGTTCGTTCCGTTTCCGTAATGTCTCTTTCCAATTCCATTTTTTACGAAAGATTGATAGAACTTACCGAGACTCTTGAGGAAAAAGTTCGGAACCGCACGAGGGAATTGGAAAACGCCCAGTCCCAATTGATCATGTCCGAAAAAATGGCGTCTTTAGGAACCATGGTCGCCGGAATCGCTCATGAAATCAATACTCCCGCGGGAGTCATTAACGGGTCCGCCGACAACCTGGAATCGAACATGAATTATATCGTTAAAAACGTTTTCGACGTGGTTCGCTTTGCAAGGAATAAGAAACTCCGGAAATCTTTCGAAATCGCGCTGCTGTACTTGCTCCGAGATCGTAAAAAATCCGCGCCGATGGAATCCAAGGATAAATTCAGGGTAAAAAAGGATATCCGGGAAGAAATGACCGCTCTCGGCATAGAATCCGGACTCGCGAGCGATGTTTCCTCTTTCGTGATCGAAAACGACGTTTTGGAAGTGCGTAAGCATATTTTCGAAGTGATTGTTCACGGCGAAAAAAAAGGATATTATATGCTGAAACACGCTTCGAATACGAATCGGAACATTAAGAACATTCGATATTCGATTCGGAACATCGTAAGGATAGTAAAGGCGTTAAAATATTATTCACATTTGGACCAAAGCAAATCCTTCATCAGTGCAGATATCGTGGAAGGAATCGAAAATACTCTAGTCATTATGCACAACCAACTGAAATACGGAGTGGAAGTCCGGAAAAATTTCGCCTCGATACCGATGGTCGTTTGTAATCCGGACGAGCTCAATCAGATCTGGACCAATCTGATTCAAAACGCGAACCAAGCGATCCGAGGCCAAGGGGTGATCGAAATCTCCGTCTATCCGAAAGCCGAAAAAGTATTCGTAGAAATCCAGGACGACGGCCCGGGGATCGATCCCGGAATCAAAGATCGGATTTGGGATCCGTTCTTTACGACGAAGGATCAGGGAGAAGGTTCGGGATTAGGTTTGGGTATCGTGAAAGGAATCGTAGAAAAACATAAAGGTCAGATAACGTTCCAATCCCATCCGGGAAAGACCGTTTTTACTGTGGAACTTCCTCTTCGTCCCCCCGCCGTCTCTACTTAGAAAATCGAGAAAAAGTTCGTAAGAGATGAAATCCCGTCCCGCTTTAAAAAAGAAATCGAAGAAAGAAGAGAAAAAACCTAGTTTCTACGAAGAAGTCTATTCGATCACAAAAAAAATTCCCAGAGGAAAAGTGACGAGCTACGGTAGAATTGCAGTAATTCTCGGCCACCCAAGAGCGGCAAGAGCCGTGGGCTATGCTTTAAACGCGATTCCGAAAAACCGCGAGGGAAAAATCCCTTGGCAGAGAGTGATCAACAGTAAAGGCAGAATTTCCTTTAGAGGGGATTCCCACCGAGCGATCCTGCAGAGAAAGATCTTAGAGTCGGAAGGAATCAGATTCGACGATAACGAAACCGTCGATTGGAAAAAGTTCGGATGGCCTTGAAGAACAGGAGGAACCCTTGGTAAAGAATCATCCTGTAGCATTAACGATCGCCGGCTCGGATTCCGGAGGAGGAGCTGGAATCCAAGCGGATCTCAAATCCTTCCAGAGCACGGGAAGTTTTGGAACTTCCGCGATCACATGTATTACCGCTCAAAATCCGGAAGGAGTTTCCGGAATTTTGGAAATCGATCCGGACTTTCTGGAAAAGCAGATCCGGGCTGTTTTTTCGTATTTTTCCGTAGCAGCGGTAAAGACTGGAATGCTCCTTTCAAAAGAGATCGTTTCTCGAGTGGCGCTTCTCCTTCGCGAATTCCGAAGGGAAGGCCGGATATTCCGATACGTACTGGATCCCGTAATGGTTGCTTCCAGCGGAGCAAGTTTGTTACGCGAAGACGCCGTCGATTCCATTTTGGACGAATTGCTTCCGTTGGCCGACCTGATTACTCCGAATCTGGACGAAGGAAAAATCTTAGGAATAGGGAAAATCCGTCGTACCACGGAAATGGGCGCGGCGGCGGAAACTTTATCCGAAAAGTTAAAGACGAATGTGCTCTTAAAAGGCGGTCATCTAAAGGATGCGGACAAGGCTGTCGACGCTTTGGCGATTTCCGGTCGATCGGCAACGATCTACTCGAAACCGTTTATCAGGGATTTTTATCCGCACGGAACGGGATGTACGTATTCTTCCGCCATCGCTTCCTATTTGGCCCAGGGAGATTCTCTCGAAGTTTCCGTTTCCAAAGGAAAAGATTTTCTGCACTCTACGATCGTTCAGGCGTATTCGATCGGAAGATCCAAAACCTTAAACCACCTTCCGAAAGAATATCGTTAAATCGATTCCTGCTATTTCGAAGATAGGAATCGTTTGGATTCCTCCTCCAATATTTCCATAGGTAAGGAACCTTTTCCCAACGCAAATTCGTGAAAGGCTTTTATATCGAAGCGTTCACCGGTTTTATTTTTCCAGTCCTCCCGCAATTTCAAAAAGGAGATCATTCCGATCTTATAGGCGCAGGCTTGTCCTGGATATACAATATAACGTTCGATTTCCGCTGTGACGTCTTTCGGAGGTAATCCGGTATTCTTGTTCATATACTCGATAGCTTGCTCCCGAGTCCATCTTTTACGATGGATCCCCGTATCGACAACGAGTCTGACCGCTCGGAACAATTCGGCCTGCAATCTTCCCAAATCGGAATAGGGATCTTCCTTAAAAAATTCGTAATCTTTGGCTAATCGTTCCGCATACAAAGCCCAACCTTCCACAAAGGCTGTAAAATGCGTCGTCCGTAAAATTCGAGGGGCATCGGTCAATTCTTGGGCCCAGGCGATCTGTAAATGATGTCCGGGAACCGCTTCGTGATAGGTTAGAGTCCGCAGGCCAAATTTGGGAATTTCCTTCAGGTCGCGTAAATTCGCGTAAAAGACTCCAGGACGTTTTCCGTCCAAACTGGGCTCCTCGTAATATGCGCCGGGAGCACCGGCTTCCTTAAAGGGAGGAATTCTACGGACTTCTACCTTTGCCTTAGGCCATCTCGGAAAAATTTCCTTGGATCTTCGGATCGAATCGGCCAGTATTTCGGAATAAGAGGCTAAAACCATCTCTCTTCCCTCCTCCGAATCCGGAAAAAGAAATTCGGGTTTGGACCGCAACTCCTTCAGCGCGGTAGGGATGTCCGCTCTTTTAAAACCGAGAGAGGTTAATATCTCTTTCATTTCCGTCTGAATCCGTTGGACTTCGGAAAGTCCCAACGAGTGTATTTCTTCGGGCGCGAAGGACGTAGTCGTATGGTATTTCAAAACATGGGCATAATATTCGTCTCCATCCGGTAGCTTCCAGACTCCTGCCTTTTTATCCGAAGACTTGGTTTGGATCTTTAGAAATTCCTCTAATCGTTCGTATGCCGGATAAATGTTTTTTCGAATCTCGTTTTCGGCTTCCGCTAGATATTTCTTTTTATCCGGATTCTCTTCGGATGAGATCTTGTTCATTTTATTTAAAAAATTCGAATATAATATATTTTCCTTCGGATCCGATTTCTTAAAATTCCTGATTTCATGCAATACTCGTTCCAGTATGAAAATAGGCGGAATAATACCTTTGGCTTGTCTTAGCTTTAAGCCGCGCATGCACTGATTTAATTTCTCCGGTATCCCTTTCAATCTTTCGATGTAAGCTTCCGCATCTCGAAAATCGTCTATCGAATGCACGGAAGCCAAAAAAGTCGGAATCTGATTCTGCACTCCGAACAATTGATTTACCGGGTAATCATAATATACGAATGCTTCTCCTCTCGTCGCCAAATCGAGACTCCATTCCAGAGATCGATAATATACTCTTTCCTCTTCCGACAATCCTGCGACATCGTAACTACGAAGGGCCGCTAACTGCCTCTTTTTTCTGTCGGCAACCTCTACTTCGCGTTCCGGAGAAGAGTCGGTCCATTTCGAATTATGGGAATGGATTCCCCAGGCGTCCAAAATCCTCAGTGAGGAAAGGGTTTCCGGATCATCGAGAACGTTTTCCCAAAATATCTTTTCATAAAATAGGGAAAGGGTCAGAGGTCTGAAATAGGCAGTATGCAATACCAAGCCTGCCGCAGCAAGTAAAGCGACGATCCCGATAAGGAACAGGGACAATAAGATTTTTTTCATATTCTGACTCTCTTAGGGAACGAATGGAATTTTATTCTTAGAATAGGGGAAAAAGAATCTTGATCAGAAAGATCAGAATCGCAGTCCAGATCGCGGATGAGGACAGCGAAAACGGAATCGGGTTCGGCCAATCCACCAAAGGAACGCACACGAAAAGGAACATTCCCGCGTAGGAGAGGGCAGGCGAACGATCGAAGAGTTTCTTTTGCCATTCAAAAAAACCCTGTCGAAAATCTTTTGCCTCTCCTCTCGCCTTATGTAGAAAAATCCATTCCGATATATAACCGAAAATACAGAACAAAATCCCGAAAAACGAAAAAGCGATCAGCCAAGTCTTATCCGCAAAACGAACTCCCGAAAAATACAGAACCAAAGGGAGTCCGGGCGAGAGCAAAGCGGAGAAAGGATAAAGTAAAAATCTTCGGAAGAATTTACTTTCCGAAAAATATTTCAGCACGGGCACTCTTCCCGCAATCTGGTATGCCCCACAAAAAACGCAGCGTTCAGACTCCGCCGGAATCAGGGAACCGCAGTTGCGGCAAGAGATTTGTTTCTTTCCTTCCTCGATTCCGGATGTCACAATAGTCGCCTTAAACTTTCTTCATCAGCTTATTGATCAATTCCCTTAGGAATTGTTCGTCGGGCGTACCACTGCGTATCGCTTTGTCGTTAATATAGAGACTCGGAGTGCTGCGTATATTCAACTTTTCCGCTTCGTCCACTTCCTTGGAAATCTGCTGGCGAACGGCCGGAGAAGATAGGCAAGATCGAAAGGAATTCATGTTGAGTCCGCTAGATTCCGCCAATTTTAAAACGGTGGCTGGAGTATGCATAACTCCTAGCTCTGTATCCTTATAAAGACCGGAGTAGACGACGGAAAATTTATTCTGCTTATCCGCACAAATAGCGGCGGAAGCGGCGACGCAAGAACTTGCTTCGGGAGAGGATCTTTGGACAAGACGATTGCAATTTCCGTCCAAAGGAAAGTTCTTATAGACGACCTTTACGATTCCTTCATAATCCCTCAGGATTCCCCTAAGAATATGGGAAGTATGCATGCAATGTCCGCAGTTAAAGTCCGCGAATTTCACGATCGTAATAGGGGCCTTCGGATCTCCCTCGACGGAAGATCCGACGATGTCGATCGGAGTGATCGGAGCCGCGTCGTAATCCGCAAGAGCGCGAGAGACTTGAGAAGCCCCGGAGTGTTCTCCCGCAGTCAAAGAAGAAGAGGTGATTTTGCCGAAAACCTGGCCGACCAAAAGGAAAGCCAAGATCGCGATCGCGAAATTCAGAAAATCCTTGGATACTGTGGGCAGAATCTTTGCCGGGGATTTTTCTTTGATTCCCTGGAACCTCGAATACGTAAGAACCAAAAGGGCTAAGGTAATTACGTAAGTGGCCGCGCAAAGTCCGCAGATCGCCTTAATAACAAATAGAGAAACCAGGAGTAAGGCAAGATCGATGATCGTTCCTAATACGATCATGTAGAATGCGAGTCGAAGATAATCCGTTTCGGAATTTTTATCCCTTTCCGACCAAACGAATAAAAACCCGAGAAAACCGTAGAACGTAAAACCGAACAATGCGATCGGAACATCTCCGAAGAAAGGAATATTACGAATCGCGGAAAAACTGCTTTCCGAAACCTTGTCACAGGAACCCGTTTCGCTGAGAGCGTTACAAAGGGCCTGGGCCGCTCCGTCTCCGCCGAAGAACTTCTGGATCAGGAAAAAGGAAAGTATAAGACCGATTCCGGCGATTCCGGCTAGAACATAATTGGATTGGAGTTTTTTCATCCGATTTTCTCCCGTTTAGAATTTACCTTAGTACCGACGATAAATGCGGAAGGAAAGAAAAATATCTGGAAAGGAAGCCGGGGGATTCCGAGTTAATCTTCTCCGAGCGAGGAAATCGCTTCCGCTAGATCGATACGACCCTCGTACAAGGCCTTTCCGGTAATCACTCCGAATACCGGTGTGGGAGTTCCTAAGGCGGAAAGAGCCATGATATCCTTCAGGGAGGAAATACCTCCCGATGCGATGACTTGGAATCGGAACTTATTCAAGATTTCACGATACGCATCTAGATTCGGTCCGGCCAAGGTTCCATCTTGGGCGATGTCCGTAAATATGATAGAACGTATTCCGGTCCGTTCGATCCGTTCCAAAAGATCCATATAACGAATACCGGAATCCTCTTCCCAGCCGGTTATCTTTACGATTCCGTCGCGAGCATCCACCGCTACCACAACCCGCTCTTTTCCGTATTTTTCCAAAGCGAAATCCAATAAATCCGGATCCTTAACTGCGGCAGTTCCCAAAATGAATCTGTCTATTCCGATGGAATCGTAATATGCCAGTTTTTCCTTATCCCGGATCCCGCCTCCTAATTGGATCTTGAGCTTCGTGGATTTGCGGATCTTAGAAATGGATTCCTCATTGATTCCCGCACTACCACGCGCCCCGTTCAAATCCACCAAATGAATGATGGATGCTCCGTTCTTTTCGAATCCTTCCGCCAGCTTCCAAGGTTCCGTGGAATAAACGGTTTTATCCTCATACTTCCCTTTAAAAAGTCGAACGGCGCAATTATCCAGTAAGTCGATGGCAGGTATTAAGATCATAATGATTTTATAAAATTCTCCAGAATTTTTAAGCCGAAGGAATGTGATTTTTCCGGATGGAATTGTGTCCCGAATATATTGCCCTTTTCCACCACTGCGGGAAATTTTTCCCCGTAATATTGGCAAAGACCCGTAATAGCCTTACCTTCCACTTCCACCGATCGATAGGAATGTATGAAGTAAAAGAAGGATTCGTCGGGAATATCCCGAAGAAGTATGCTATCCTTTTGCCTTCTTTTGAAAAGTTTATTCCAACCGATATGAGGGACCTTAAAATTTTTTCCCCGAAATTTACGGATCTTTCCTTTTAAATATCCCAAGCCTTTCACAGTCGCAGATTTGTTCGAAGAGAAGATTTCATCGGAATCTTCGAACAAAATTTGAAAGCCGATACAAATCCCGAATAAGGGTTTTCCCGACTCGACATGTTGATCTACGATATTTTTGAGGCCGAAGTCCCGAAGGTTGGACATTGCTTTATCGAAATGTCCATCCCCGGGAAGAATGAGCGCGGAACAGTTCCGGATTACTTCCGGATCTTTTGTATAACTATAATCTTTCGTGTAAAGAGAAACCGCTTTCAGGCAGGAATGGATATTTCCCATTCCATAATCTAGGACTGCAATCACTCCAACACTCCCTTAGTAGACGGAATGGAACCTGCCGATTGGGGGTCGATTTCCATTGCCATCCTAAGAGCTTTTCCGAAACCTTTGAATATGGATTCATGAATATGATGACGATTCTCGCCATAATGCACCTTTACGTGCAGATTCATTTTGGCATTCAACGCGAATTTCTGCAAAAATTCCAAAGAAAGCTCGGCATCATAAATCCCGAATTTTCCGGTTAGTTCGGGTCCGGAATATTTGAAGAAAAACCTTCCTCCTAGATCCACTGCAACGGTGGTAAGCACCTCATCCATCGGAAGAGTAAAATGGCCGTACCTACGAATGCCGCTTTTATCTCCCAATAATTTGTGCAGAGTAGATCCCATTAGGATGGCTGTGTCTTCCACACTATGATGGCAATCGATTTCTATGTCTCCTCGCAGCCAAAGATCTAAATCCATCAAGCTGTGTTTAGAAACGTGAGAAAGCATATGGTCGAAAAAAGGAATCTGCGTATCGAACTTGTATTTTCCGCTCCCTCTCGGGTTCAGACTAAGCTTTATCTCCGTTTCGGTTGTTTTCCTCTCTTCTTTCATACCTTCCTAACCCTACTTTCCTCTCGATTATCGTGTCAATGAATTCCAAAAATAAGCTGACGGAAAGACGCGATTTCGAAAATTATCCTCATCAGGGAATTTCATTCCTCTAAAAGCCGAAGTGGCGGAATTGGTAGACGCACTGGTTTCAGGTACCAGCGGGTAACACCGTGGGGGTTCGAGTCCCTTCTTCGGCAAAATTCCATCGAACAAAATCTTTGAGCTGGAACAGTCCCGGTCCGAAAGCGAAAAAGATCTCCTTAAGGATCGTTCATTTACGTGATCATAGACAAAGCACAACCCAACCTGCGGGATCCACAGTGACACCGAGTTTGTCGGAACGACGGTGAAACGGGTGATCTTCTTTCTTCACAAAACATCCATTCATGGCGTCCTGCGTTACGTGAACCGTTTTCGCGAATTCTCCTTGACTCTTTCCCTTTTTAAGGCGAAAAATATTTCCGCTTTTTGAGCGTTAAGAAGAAAAGCGGAGATGATATATGCGATCAACGATGATGGATTATCCATTAGTCCTACCTTCGATATTACGGCGTGCTAAAGAGGTCCATCCTCATAAGGAAATCGTCACAAAATGGCACGACAATTCCGTTCAACGCTATACATACGGAGAATTTTACAAAAGAACGATTCGTTTAATGAATGCATTGCGCAGTTCCGGTGTTCGGCCGGGCGACGCGGTTGCGACGTTTTGTTTGAACCACTCTGCGCATTTGGAATTGTATTTCGCGATACCGAGCATCAAAGCCGTATTGCATACGATCAATGTGAGACTTTTTCCCGAACAGTTAACGTACATCATTAACGAAGCGAAAGATAAATTCATCTTTGTAGACAAATCCCTCACTCCTGCACTGGAGAAAATACTCCCCGAAATCAAAGGAGTCGCAAAATTCGTCATCATAGACGATAAGGAAAATTGCGAAGCGGCAGCTCTGCCGAACACGATTCCGTACGAGGAATTTCTTTCCAAAGGGGACGACTCGGAACGCTTCGAAGTCATAGACGAACTGGAAGCTGCAGGGATCTGTTACACATCGGGAACTACCGGCAATCCGAAAGGCGTCATTTATTCCCATCGTTCCACATATCTGCATTGCATGGCGGTCTGTATGGGTGACGGATTAGGATTAAGGGAGAAGGAGGTCGTTCTTCCCGTCGTACCTATGTTTCACGTAAATTCCTGGGGAATTCCTTTCGCTTCCGTGATGTCCGGCTGCAAACTCGTATTTCCGGGAAAGCATCTTTTGGGCGCGGGGTTGGCGGAGTTACTGGAAGCGGAAGAAGTCACGATCACTGCGGGGGTTCCCACCGTATGGAATGTACTTTACCAGCATCTTAAGAAGAATTCCTATAAGTTAAAATTGCATACCATGGTTGTCGGAGGTTCTGCCGCTCCCAGGGGTCTGATCGAAGGATTCGAAAAGGATTTCGGTATCGAAATTTTACACGCTTGGGGAATGACGGAAACCTCGCCGATCGGAACCGTTTCCCATCTCAGAAGTTTTATGAAGGATTGGAGCGACGAAAAACGATTCGCTTATCGGGCAAAACAGGGAGTGCCCGTTACGGGAGTCGAGATTCGTGCCGTGGATGATGACGGCGCGGACGTTCCGAAAGACGGAAAAACCCCGGGAGAACTTCTGGTTCGAGGACCTTGGATAACGGGTTCTTATCGTGAAGGCGTATCTAAAGAGTCCTTTACGCCCGATGGTTGGTTTAGAACCGGAGACGTAGTCGTTCTGGATGAATACGGTTACATGCAAATTACGGATCGAAAAAAGGATCTGATCAAGACCAGAGGCGAATGGATTTCCAGCGTAGACATGGAAAATCTAGTCATGGCGGATCCTGATATTTTAGAAGCAGCAGTAGTAGGAAGAAAAGATTCCGTCCGGGAAGAAGCGCCGGTGATTTTCGTAGTTCCGGTGGAAGGTAAGAAAGTGGACGCTAAGAGAGTGCATGATCATTTGAAGAGCAATTTTGCTCACTGGCAACTTCCGAAACTGGAGGATATCCGCACCGTTACGGCGATTCCGAAAACGAGTGTAGGGAAATTCGATAAGAAAAATCTAAGAAAGCTTTTAGAAGAATAGACTGGAAAAGGCACGTATCACAACCTAGATACGTGTCTCAATCCAACCGTTTACTGATTCTTCTCTTAGGCGCCTTAACGGCGATCGGACCATTTTCCATAGACATGTATCTTCCCGGACTGCAGTCTATTTCAAAGGATTTCGGTACCCCAATTTCGAATGTTCAGCTTACACTGACCAGTTTCTTTTTCGGCTTTTCTTTCGGACAATTGATCTACGGTCCCTTGATCGATAAATTCGGAAGGCGGACTCCTTTGTTGATCGGGATTTTTGCATATATCATCAGCTCGATCGGATGCGCTCTTTCCGTTTCGGTCTGGAGTCTGGTTTTTTTCCGATTTTTACAATCCTTCGGCGCTTGCGCCGGCATGGTAGTTTCCAGAGCGGTAGTGAGAGACGTGTTTTCTCCTCACGAAGGAGCGAAAGTTTTCTCGCAGATCATTTTGGTCATGGGCGTCGCGCCTATCGTCGCCCCGACGGTCGGCGGACTTTTACTGAGTTACACGGATTGGAGAATGATTTTTGCTGTATTGACAGTAATCAGCGTAGTCATAGCGGTGGGTACTTGGCTTTATCTTCCGGAAACCGGATTAAAAGACTCGTCTATTTCCCTTAAGTTCTCTCAAGTGATGAAAGAATATTATGAAGTTTTAATGGTTCCTCGTTTTAACGCATATGTGATCGCCTCTGGCTTTTCTGCGGCGGTCATGTTCGCGTATATCGGAGGATCGCCATTCGTATTCATGGGAATTTTCGGACTGAGCGAGTCGGAGTACGGATGGTTTTTCGGATCTAACGCGGCCGGTTTGATCCTTTCCAGCCAATTGAACCGCTTACTCCTCAAAAAATTCGAGGCGGAGTCTATTATTAACGCTGTCTCCATTTTTTACGTTCCCGTCGGAATATTGTTGGTATTTGCTTCGATGTTCCAATGGGGAATGATTCCGATGATCGTTTTGATCTTTCTCTTGGTAAGCGGATTCGGCTTCATCGTGCCCAACTCTTCGGCTCTGGCTATGGCGCCTTTCAGCAGAAATGCGGGATCCGCGTCCGCATTAATGGGAGCGTTGCAAATGGTATTTGCGGTGTTCGCAACGGGAGGGGTCAGCCTTCTTCATGATGGAACATCCTTACCGATGACTCTCGTGATGGCGGGTTCCGGAATTTTGTCCTTACTATCTTTGACGATTCTAAGACCGAAGGTTCACAATCCCCAAGCCAATTGAGGATTCAAATCCGATCCGAAGAAAGGCTACGCCGCTCCTGGATAGAGATCACTTTTTCGAACCTTTGTTCCAATAACTGAGCGGCATATCTATCCAACAACTTTCCTATTTTCTTTGTATGAGGAAAGTCAGGCCCTGACGGGATGAGTTCCGGTTTTTCCGGCTGGATCTCGTCGGTCGGTCTGGTATTCACGGTTGCCTCCGCAAAAATGGATAAAGCGAAGGTTGAAATCCCTGTTTTTCGTTGTCAAGCAATCCTAAAGAATTTGCTCAAACCCCTGAGAATCGACGTTTTGAGCGAAAAATTCGAATTTATTCTTCCGAACTCAACCCCAATTTTTGCTCCATCGCTTTGATACGACGTGCCCATTTTTGGAAGTTCACCACGTTCCTGATATTCACACGAAGTTTTTGAAACTCCGGAAATGTGAGTCCGTAATCCCAGCCTACATAGATATCGGCTTTTGGAGGAGTATTTCTGACAGAGGTTCCGCCGCCGATGATGGTGCCACTCGGGATACGTATATGATCGGCCACACCGCAACCGCCTCCGATCGTTACGTTATCTTCCAC
The DNA here is from genome assembly GCF_004769195.1 of Leptospira fletcheri. NCBI lineage: Bacteria > Pseudomonadati > Spirochaetota > Leptospiria > Leptospirales > Leptospiraceae > Leptospira > Leptospira fletcheri. The sequence continues at coordinate 472,125 of NZ_RQET01000004.1, read as the reverse complement.
AACGGTGGAACCTGCTAACCCTGTCCATCCGGCAATAACGACATTTTTTCCTAAAACGCAATTGTGCCCGATATGCACCAAATTATCGAACTTGCAACCGTCTCCGATCACGGTATCTTCCAGACCTCCTCGATCGATCGCCGAATTCGAACCGATTTCCACATCGTTTCCGATACGGACCGTACCTACTTGAGGAATCTTATTGTGTTTTCCTTCCGCAAAAACGAACCTGAACCCGTCCCCGCCGATCGTACTATTTCCGTGAGAAATAAATCTTTTACCGATTATCACGCCGTGATGAATAACACTGTTCGGTCCGATGTGAGAACCTTCTCCGATCTTCACTCCCCGTCCGATTCTCGCTCCGTTCTCTAGGATCGTGTTGTCTCCGATTTCGGTCATTTCTCCTACGGAAACGTGGTGCCCGACATAGCAGTTTTTCCCCAGCTTGGCGCTAGGATGTACGAAAGCCGTCGATTCCACGACGCTTGGATAGGAATGAGGAGGATAAACAAGATCCAGAACTTGGGCTAAAACCAAATCCGGTTTTGCGACGATCAAGCAGGGAACTTCCAATTCTTTGGCAAATTCCTCCGTCGTAAGTACCGCGGCAGAGGACGTCTTTTTCGCGTCGGATAGAATTTTCTTATTTGCTAAAAAACTAATGCTAGAAGGAGCTCCCGGGCTGACGGGTGAAACGGTTTCAATGACGATCTTAGAAGGTTCCTTGCAGTTCGCGATTTTCGATCCGGATATCTTTGCTGACAGTTCTTCCAAAGTATATCTAGCCATGAAATTCCTCTTTATTGGTTTTGATCTAAAGTGTCAGCCTATGGGGGTCTATGATTACTTACTATCCGAAAACGCGGATCTTGCCGAGGCGCTCCGTTTCACAGGAAAGGGTCTGTGTTCGTTTTTTCCCGGGAGGTTTTGTTTGCAAACCGACATAATCGGTGAAATCATTTCGAGTCGGCGGAAGATGTTAAATATCCCGTTTGACGAATTGAGCTTCGGAAAAAATCTGTATTCAGTCTTATATCGAAATTAGGAATCTTCCAAGCGTATGAAGCCCGTTAGAGAGCCGCAAATCAACATCTTTAAGAAATCCAATCCATACAAAGCGAAAGTTGTGAGCAATGTTTGCCTCACTCCGGAACCGGGAAAAGGGAACCGCCCGAAAAAGGAAGGGGGCTCCGAAATCCATCGCATCACTCTGGCGGTGGATCATAGCGTCTATCCCTACGTAATCGGACAATCCGCAGGTATCATTCCTCCCGGTGAAGACCCCGAGAAAAAAGCGAAAGGATTGGCGGACGCCGCTTACACCGTTCGTTTGTATTCCATCGCTTCTCCTAGTTATTCGTTCGGAATGAAGGAAGATAATATAGAATTCATCATTAAGAGGGACAACGTTTATGATTCGGACGGAAACATCCAATTCAAAGGAGTTTGTTCCAATTACGTTTGCGATTTAAAAGTCGGCGACGAAGTGATCATGACCGGTCCTTCCGGAAAAAAATTCCTGCTTCCGAACTCCGATTTTTCCGGGGACATCATGTTTTTGGCCACCGGAACCGGGCTTGCGCCTTTCATCGGAATGTCTGAGGAACTGCTGGAGCATAACCTTATCAAATTTACGGGAAATATCACGTTGGTTTACGGAGCTCCTTATTCCGACGAGCTAGTCATGATGGACTATCTAAAAAACCTGGAGACGAAATACAAAAACTTCAAGTTAGTCACAGCGATTTCCAGGGAAGAAAAGAATCCGTTCGACGGCGGGAGAATGTATATATCTCACAGAGTTCGCCAAATGGAATCGGAAGTGAAACGCATACTTACCGGAGGCGGTAGATTCTATATCTGCGGTGGCCCGAAGGGAATGGAAAAAGGGGTCATCGAAGAAATCCAAAAGATAGCGGGAGACGCGTCCAGCTATGAGGATTACAAGCATCATTTGGAACATTCCCACCAATTGTTCGTAGAAACGTACTGATACCGAACCGGTAGCGTGCAATTAGGAGTCCGTAAGGACTCCTTTTTTCTTCGGAAAAACGGCTGGAAATTCGTACGATACCCTGTAACCTCAAGCGATTTAGGAGATTTGGAAATGAGCTTTGTAAGGGACATCGACAAAGGAAAAGGAGAAATCATCCGGGTGGAAGTTTCCGAATTTAAAGGGAATAAATATTTGAACCTTCGAGTCTGGTACACCGACAGCGAAGGGGAGTACAAACCCACTCAAAAAGGAATTGCGATTCCGGTAGGTCTGTATCCCGAAGTAAAGGACGCCATTCTCGCCGCAGAAAGCCAACTGGATTAAGTTTTTCTTAAACTCTTTTTTCTAAAATCCAATTCTGCAGCAAATGAACCGCATCCTCCTCGGCCTCCACAGCCCGGATATGCGATTCTAGCCTCGTAATCGAGAATACTTTTTTCACGGAATCGCGCAGATTGCTGACGACCAGCTCTCCCCCTCTTTTACGCAACCAGCCCGCGACCTGGATCAACATTCCTATCGCTGAAGAATCGATATAAGAGGAACGACCTAGATTAAAAACGACGTACCTGTATCCTTCTTTCATCTTTTCCTGTATCGTATTCTTGATATCGGGACATTTATAAAGGTCTATGTCCTCGGAGGTGCGATAAGAAAAAATCTCGTCGTGGTATTCGATTCCGTCGTCGACGGGAAAATCCATTACGCCTCCCGATTTAAGCTCGGATGCGGAAGCCACAAGGTGCTTGGAAGCCGTCGGAGAATTTTCCAGAATTCTCACTTTCAGTGCGCTGATCCGAAACCCCAAGCTCTGCAGGACGTCGGGGGCTAACTCTTCCTTCTCGCTGATGTCCTTCAGCATATCGCTCAAGAGGGTGATCGCTTCTTCGGAATATCCTTCCTTTAAGAGAACTCCCGCTTTTTTAAGCCCTCGACCGGCTCTTGCGATCAGGGTTTCGACGACGACATCCGCGTCTTCTTTTGCTTCCTCGGACGTCCAGTCAAGACTCAGATCCTTATTTTTCTGTTCCAACTTCATCCCGTCGGAAAGATCGTAGTAACTCGCTTCGATGGACATAGACTCGGGTGTGTCTTTGCCGTTAGGCTTGACGTGAACGACGAGACTCTTTACATCATCGGCTCTCATATCCCCGACTTCCAAAACCAAGGTTTTGACTCTGCCGGATTCCTCCGGATCCGGTTCCGTATAAGAAGCGATTTCCGAAACCGAATCCAAATATTCCATCCCTTTCGGGAAATGAATCTTCACTTCTATCGACTGAGCGTAGAGCGTTCCTATATCCCCGAATTCGCGGAAAAAAATATCCCCGGTCTCTTCCGGACTTTCGATAAAATAAAAATTACCCCCGCCCGACTCGGCGATTTCCTTCAAAAGGATTTCGTTAAAGTCGTTTCCAAAACCGATGACCGTCGTAGTAATCCCTTTTTTGTAGGCGTTCGAAGCGATTTCGATGAGTTGGACCGGATCCTTAATTCCGAGAGTCGGATTGCCGTCCGTTAAAAGAATTGCCCTTTTATAGACATCCGTTTCTGGAAATAATTCAAGAGAGCGTAGTACGTGCAGCCAGCCCCCGCTTAAGTTCGTAGAGGTTCCGACTTGTATGGTACCGAGTCTATGAATCACGGAATTTTTTTCCGCTAGTGGAACGATGGGTTGAATCACCTGAATATCTTCCGCGTAAGCCACGGCAGTCAGATAATCCCGGCGCGTAAGCCAGTTGACGAGAGAGGAAGAAGCCTGAATCACCGCTTCCAATTTTTCCCCTTTCATCGACCAACTTCTGTCTAGCGCTAAGCCCAAAACCAACGGGCGTCTTTGCTGGTTCGTACCTCCGGGAGGCGAATTCAATCGTACGAGTAAGGAATTCGTCTTCGAAGATGAACCGGCCGGTCTAAGAAGTTTGGCCGAAAGAATCATGCGCTTGAAAAAACCATTTGCCTTCCCGCTTATCAAGTAGAATTTTCAATACATCGGGAAACATACGGAGCAAATGGATCAAAACGAAATTTTGCCTTATCTGCCCGAATTTTTGGACCGATTTCGAATTTTACGGGGAAAAAACACGGAAGAAATTCCCAGTTTCACGCGAATTTATAGGGAGTCGAATTTCGTTTGTGAGGCCTCCAATTCCGTGGAAGGATCCGAAGACGCTTCCAGACATAGCGAAATTATCGCTATCGCTAAGGCGAAAGAGATACTAGGAGACCGTTATCTATCAGGTTGTCTTTTACTGACTACGCTGGAGCCCTGCTTGATGTGTACCGGCACGATCCTCTTGTCGCGGATCCCGAAAGTGGCATACCTTCTCCCGGCAAAGCAAGGGGAAGGGATTTCTTCCTTGAGTTTTGAGACGATTTACAGTCGAAATTTTTTCCCGGAACTTCTTCTACTTCGGACTCAGGAAAGCCTTGATTCGTTTCGGGAATTCTTTCGGAACAAACGGAACTAGTCCGGCTTTTCGACTTTTCCTTCTTTATCTGTCCGAAGTATTTGGTAAAATAGATCAATCATGGCCGGAAACCACGAAGTACTTTCCCGAAAATATCGTCCCCAAAGATTCCAGGACGTAATTCACCAAAACCTTGCCATAGGCGCGCTCCAGAACGCGGTTAAATCGGGCAAAATCGGCCACGCATATATTTTTTTCGGCCCGAGAGGGGTAGGCAAAACCACGATCGCCCGCATTTTCGCAAAACGTTTGAATTGCCAGAATCCGATCGATAACGAGCCGTGCAACCAATGCAATTCCTGTGCGGAAATCGCAAAGGGAATTTCCAGCGACGTGTTGGAGATAGACGCGGCGAGTAACCGCGGGATCGAAAATATCCGCGAACTCAGGGACAACGTAAAATTCACTCCTATGGGTGGAAAATACAAGGTCTACATTATCGACGAAGTTCATATGTTGACCGATCAATCCTTCAACGCGTTGTTAAAAACGTTGGAGGAACCCCCTTCTCACGTGGTTTTCGTTCTCGCGACGACGGAATATCATAAGATACCGGAAACGATTCTTTCCAGATGTCAGGATTTTATCTTCAAAAAAGTACCTTTGACCGTGCTTCAGGACTACGCGGAGAATTTGTGCAAAGAGGAAAAGACCCAATACGATAGCGAGGGATTGTTTTGGACCGCCAAAAAAGGGGACGGTTCCGTACGAGACATGCTTTCCTTTATGGAACAGGCGTTAGTCTTTACCGACAACAAACTCTTGGGAGTCGAAATCCGAAAAATGATCGGATACCACGGAATCGATTTTTTGGCCGACTTTATCAAAAGTTTAATTCAACCTGAAAATCATTCCAAGGCGTTGGAAATCGTCGAAAACCTATACCAAGAGGGTCAAGACGTATATAAATTTCTTTGGGACTCTATCGAATTCACCCATACCCTTTGCCTTTTGAAAGAATCCGTGGCGGATTCTGAATCGGTGAATTACCCCCGCGAAGATCTAATACGGATGAGAAAGGAATTTGAAAGTTCCGATCCTATCGTTCTAAATCATCTCTCTTTCCGTCTCTTCGATCTGTACGAAAAAATTAAGACGATACGTCTCCGAAATTCCTTTGAGATCAAAATATTTACGGAAATCCAAATCAAGAAGCTGGTGGAAGATTTGGGAAAACCGTCCTTGTCGGGCCTAGTCGATCGTATCAATCACGTTATTCTTATGGTCCAAAATCAGGACGGAGGATTGCCGAAATCAAACGAGAATACGCTGACCCGAAAACATCAGGATAAACCGGACCCTTCTTTTTTCTCTCCCAGCCAGGAAACGAAGAATAAAGACGCAGGCCTTCCCCAGTCTAACACTAGGAAAGAAAACCCCGGTAAAACGGAAGGGACTGTTTCCGCTCTTTCTTCGTTGGAAGAACTAGCGAAAGGGGGAATTTCGGAAGATATGGAGTGGGAGACTTCCTTCAAAAACGAATTCTTGGGGACGGATGTCGACCCGTCGAAAGTTCCTAAGCTGGAAAAATAAGGATCATAAGAATGTTCGAGAACTTAAAGAACGCGTCCGATATTTTCTCTAAGATGGGGGAAATGCGCGGTAAGATGGAGGAAATCAAAAAAAGGATTTCCGCAATTCGAGTTACGGGCGACGCCGGAGCAGGTATCGTTCAAGTTACGAGCACCGGAGAAGGAATCATTACGAACGTTCTTATCAATCGGACTTTGCTCGATTCGGAAGACAATAAAATGTTAGAGGACCTAGTCCTTGCCGCGACAAACGACGCTTTAAAAAAGGCGAAAGACGCTGCGGAATACGAATTAAAGACTGCGACCGGCGGTATCGATTTCTCCCAAATTTCCAAATTGCTTGGCGGTAACTTTGGCTGAGCACCTGATCGAAGGAATGGTAAGCGCCTTATCCTCCTTGCCCGGCATCGGAAAAAAAAGCGCATACAGGATCAGCTTCCATTTGCTGCGCCAAGATTCTAGAATATTCCACGAATTCATTCGAAGTCTATCAGACACGAAGGATAGAATCCGCTTTTGTTCCAGATGCGGGGCGTACTCCGAAGAGGAAGTTTGCGATCTTTGTCTCTCTTCCAAACGGGACGGGCATACGATCTGCGTGGTCGAACAACCGGAAGACGTTTTCTTTATCGAAAATACCGGCGAGTTTAAAGGCAGATACCACGTTTTGAACGGAGTCATTTCTCCTTTGGAAGGAATCGGACCGCAGGATCTCCGCATCAAAGAGTTGATCGCGCGTATCCAGCCCGAGGAAGTACAGGAAGTTTTAGTCGCTACGAATCCGACTTTAGAAGGGGACGCCACGGCCGACTATCTAAATCAGCAGCTGCATTCTTTGAACATTACCGTAACCCGTATCGCTTACGGAATCACGGTAGGGGGTTCGATCGAACTTGCGGACCAATACACTTTAGGAAGGGCGATTCGGTCTAGATTGAAACTTTAACGTTTCGGGTCAGAATCTATGCTCGGCGGTCACGAACAATTCCCGCAAAAAGGATCCGTTCGTCGTATCCAAATAGGCCTTAAGCCCGTCACCCGGAATGAAGTAACCGGATCTTAATAAAATCTGCATATCTCTAAACGCGTTCCATCGGATATTTAAGTTATATTCCTGCCCGAAGTAGGCGGAGGTCTGATAAAAATTGTCCGAATTATAAAATCTGTTATTGTCTAAAAGAGGGGACTTACTTCCGTACAAACGATAATATCCCAAAGTGAAAACAAGAGGACCCGCAACTACGACATCGGAATATATTCCATATTCATATAAGCCGCTAACGTCCCTACCTCCGGAAAAAAGGGCATAACCTCCCGTAAAGTCGATAGCGATGTTGGAAACCGAGTATCCCGGAAAAAGGTTTTGGTACCCGGATCCGTGAAGACTCGATCGAGTGCCGTCTTTTTCATATCCCGGGCGACCGGTGGATCCCAAAGCGATCAGGTTTAAGGTTAGAGATTCGTTGAATCTGTAGGTAATTTGAGTATCAAAAAAACCGCCTTTGATATTATACCTATCGTATTTTCTGAAGATTTCATTACCGTTGGAATCGCGATAAGGGTTTAGCGCATTTAAAACTCCATGGTTGTAAATCCCGTGAACTACGAGAGTAAAATCCGAAAAGTTGAATTCGTTGAAAAGACCGTGCCAGAAAAGCTGTCCCGTCTGACTTTGTCGGTTGACTAGTCCGTATACTCCCGTGGTATCTTGAACGTCCTTAAGAGTATCGTCCATGTAAAAACTGTAAAGTTCGTGCTTGGCGTTGTTTATGAAACTCGTTTTGACCTTGTAGAAATAGATATTGTTTCCCCGATAATTTCTGTCGGCAAAACCGTTATTATCCAAATCGGTAAGGTTGTTCTGTTTCGCTACGAACCATCCGCCTTCCAGAGTCATATTCCAATCGCGGATATCTTTAGTCATATTGACGCCGGTTCCCGGGATAAATACGACCCTTCCCTGCGCCGAAGTGAAAAGCTGCAGACCGACCCTTGTAGTAAAACTTTTTTCCGGAAGTTTAAAATTCAAATATAGAAAGTTTGTCTGTATGTTAACGGACGAACTGAAGGTCGCTTCTCCTCCTTGTCCAGGACCGACTGTAGAACTTTGTCCGACTCCTCTTCCTCCGAAAATGATGTCTCCGATCTGAACACCGGCCAACGCCTCGAAATATTTTGAGGATGCAAAGTTCATATTAAGAGTCATACGGTTATCGTAGTAAGTGACGTTTTCCCGTGTCGGGGTAACGGTGGAGGGCAGCCCCTGCATCAGCGCATTGATATCGTTTTGGACTTTGTTATTCAGATTTTGTTGGTATTGGTTTTGCCAAGTCTGTTTGTCAAAAGGAGTACCTGGAGTTTGTCTAGAAGTATAAATGTCCCTTCCAAGATTGAAACCTCGGACCCTGTAGTTTCCTTGGATGTCGATCTTGGTTTTCTCCTCTATTTCCTGCGCGGACAGAGACTGCCAACATAGGCAGACGAAAAGCAGTAAGGAAAATCCTCCAAGTTGTCGGAATTTCGTCTTCAACAACTACTTTACCCAATCTTTACCAAGAAAATATTTTGTACGAATGCCTTCGATGACGCCCGTTCTTTTTAATTCCTTAACGAAGAAATTGAAATTATCCACGAAAATCAAATCGTTAAGCGGCATGGCGGCACTGATATAATCCTCCATTACCGGGTTAATAAGCGGAGTGTACCTAGCCCGCAAGCTGGGTTGTTTTTGGAGCATCGCAAGTATAAAGAGGCTGTCCGCCACATAACAGGTTACGTCGTTTTTCAGAAGCGCGTCCATTGCAACGGAATCGGAAAGATAACTATATATTTTATTTTTTCCGAATTTTTTCAGGAGATAATTGTGATTGGTCGTGTTCGAACGGACAGCGAAGGAAATACCGTTTACGACCAAAAGATCGTCCAAGGATTTGAACGATCGTGTAGTAACGATATTTCCCTCCGGTTCAGGAGGCAGAGCTTTCTTGAAGACCAATCCTGCCGGAGTCGCAAGCAGATAGGGATCCGAAAAGGTAACAGTCTTACCTCTCGTCAAATCAGTGGACATACCAGCCAAAGCGATATCGATCGTACCGGCGGCGATTTCGTCCGAAAATTGTCTGAACGTTTTAAGCGGCTTTATCTTAAGCGCAACGCCGAGATAATCGGCGTATAGTTTCGCCAATTCAACGTCGAAACCGGGATAGCCGTCCACGGGGTCTTGGATATAAAAGGGCTCATATACTCGATTGACTCCGACCGTAATCTCTTTCTTTGCCAAGATTTGGTCCAAACGACTGCCATAAAATTTCGACTGAGCAGCAAGAGTCGTAGAAAGAGTTATAAAAAGGGTAAAGAGGAGAACCCGTATGGCTTTGCCCGGTCTCTTCATGTTACCTAAGTTATCGGCAACCATAGGCTTTAAAAGGAGTTTTTGTTTTCCGATAATCCGAACTTTACGGGAGCTATTCGATTAATTGGAATTCCGTACGTCTGTTTCTCCGATCGGTTTCCGGATTCTTTTCCGGAAAAATCGGCGCAGAACTTCCCAGTCCTTCCACGGAAAAACGGTCTTCCGATAGACCTTTTTTGAGAAGATATTTCAAAACGGATTCTGCTCTCTTTCGACTTAACACGAGGTTATCTTTAGGGTCTCCGTGCAGATCGGTATGGCCCGAGATTTTCAGCCTCACATTCCCGTTTTTGTGTAAAAAATCCGCTAACTCGTCCAATACAGGTAAGGAATCGGACTCCAATTCGTAGGAAGCACTGTCGAAATGAATCGATTCCAAAGAGATTTTTTTGCCTGTCTTTAAATCTTCCCAGTTAACCGAAGCCTTGAATTCGTAAATGTCATAATTGGAGGAATCCATCCTTCTGCAAAAATAAGCGTTCTTGCCATCCGGTGTCTCAATGTAAAAAGCCTCATCCCCTTTGGAATTGATCTGGGGTCCTAGGTTCGTAGGTTCCGAGTAACTTCCGTCCTCCAACCTATGCGACCTGTAGATGTCCAAGCCTCCAAAGCCGCCGGGACGATTGGAGGAAAAGTAAATCGTTTTTCCATCGCGCCCTATCGTCGCTGCAATTTCCGCAAAGTCGGTATTGATCGGTGCGGGAAGTCGATAGGCGGTATTCCAAGTTTTATTAGAATATTCAGAAATAAAGATATCCGATTCGGTCACGTTTCCGAACGGATAACGGGTAAAGTAGAGTTTATTATCATAAAGAAACGGATTTTCCTCTATCTCCGGCGTGTTTACGGTCTTCGGCAAAGCGATCGGCTTGAGCCAACGACCTTCTCCCTTTTTAGAGAAATACAAATCCCTAGAAACTCCTATTCTTCCGTTCGGAAGAGAGAATTCGATACTTCCGTCTCGATTCGAGGAAAATAAGATACCTTCCTCCTTATTCAATACGAAAGGACTCTGGTCGTCGAACTGGGAATTAATTTCCGACAATTCCTTTCCTTGAGGCCAGATCTCTCCGTCGCGAACGGATTTGTAAAGATCCGTATAATTCGAGTTGTTTCTCTTGGAATAATAATATAAAGTATTTCCGTCGTCGGATAGACTAATCCCGAATTCGTTTAACGAAGTATTAATTCCCCCCTCTAACTTCCTAACTTCGGAGGACCCGTTCGCCTGGTCCGGAAAAAGATCGGCCATATACGCGGAAAGAATCGTGATAACTAGAATTCCGAGATTCTTTTTTAAACGGGACTCCGGGAAGTGGGCAGACCGAGATGGAGGACGCATATTCGTACTATCCTCCTTTTATAGAAAAACCTGAACTTTTTTTGATAAAATTAAAGGTACTTTTTCAAACAATCGGGAAAATCGATAGAGCCGTCTTCTTTTTGGTACGTTTCCAAAACTGCGGCCATAGTCCTTCCGATTGCAAGGCCGGAACCGTTTAAGGTATGGATCAGCTGGTTTTTACCGTCTTTAGACTTATAACGAATTTTTCCTCTGCGAGCCTGAAAATCCTTAAAATTCGATACGGAAGAAATTTCCATCCATCGATTCAACCCCGGCATCCAGACTTCCAAATCGTAAGTCTTGGAAGAAGCCGCCGAAATATCTCCGCTACAGAGCAATACTACCCGATAACGAAGGCCTAGTTTTTTCAGAATGTTCTCGGCATGAGAGAGCATTTTTTTATGCTCTTCTTCCGATTCTTCCGGCTTCACGAATTTGACGAGTTCCACTTTTTGGAATTGATGCACCCGCACAAGACCGCGGGTGTCTTTGCCGTAAGAACCGGCCTCTCTTCTGAAGCAGGATGTATGAGCGGTAACCGAAATCGGCAATTGGTCTTCCAGAATGATCTCGTCCCTATACAAATTCGTCAGAGGAACTTCCGCAGTCGGAATCAAGTTGAGGTCGTCTTTTTCTAGACGATAATATTCCTCTTTGAATTTGGGATATTGGCCGGTCGTTAACATGCATTCGTCCGACACCATCACGGGAACCCAGACTTCCGTATAGCCGTGTTCCTGAGTATGCGTTTCCAGCATAAAATTCGCTAACGCTCTTTCCAATTTAGCCCCGAAACCGAAATAAGTGTAGGCTCTAGCTCCGGCGAGTTTTACGCCTTTTTCGAAATCGATCCATTTCAAATTTTCACCGAGTTCGTAGTGAGCCTTCGGGTCGAAAGGATAATTTCTGGTTTTGCCGACTTCGTACAGGATCTTGTTTTCCGTCTCATTTTTACCTTTAGGAACTTCGGAATCCAATATATTAGGAAGACCTAAATTTATTTCGTTGAGCAGTTTTTCCTGAACTTCGAGATCGGATTCCAATCCTTTGATTTTATCTCCGATTTCTTTTACCGCAGCGGAAGCTACGGCGATATCCCCTCCGGATTGCTTGACCTTCCCGATTTCTTTGCTAGCCCTATTTCGCTCTTCCCGGAAGGCTTCGACTTCTTTCTGTAATTCCTTCTTTTTATGAACTATCTTGGTAAGTTCATCCAGAAGACCTAGGTCTTTGAAGCCTCTTAGATCCAGGTTCGCTTTTAAAGATTCGGTATTTTCGGTAATGAAGCGGAGATCAAGCATGATGGAACGGTTTCCTTTGTATAAATTTTTCCGAATTTAAAAAAAGCGATCGCTCTACTTCGGCATTCGGTTCCTTTCTAAGCGAAAACATCTTTTCCAAAACGAATTTAGTGTATGCAGGTTCGTTGCGTTTTCCTCGAAAGGGTGGGGGAGCTAAAAACGGAGCATCGGTTTCGATCAACATACATTCCAAAGGAAGTTTTTCGGCCGCTTCCTGAATGTCTCTCGCGTTTTTAAAGGTTAAGATTCCGGAAAAGGAAATATAATAACCCAAATCCACTAATCTTTTTGCGATCGAATAATCGTATGTGAAACAATGGATGACTCCGAAAGCATGATCACGATGCTCTTTCAAAATCGATACCGTATCTTCACCTGCGTCTCGCGAATGGATGACTACCGGAAGTTTGTATTCTCCGGAAGCATTCAAAAAAGAATGAAGAATGTCGGCTTGTTCCGCTTTTTTTGAAGCATCGTGGTAGTAGTCCAATCCGATCTCGCCTATCGCACAAAGTCGAGAATCGGAAATGTTTTCCTTCACAAAGGAAAGGATTTCCTCTTTTTTCGGAAATTCGTGTGATTCGGTCGGATGACAACCGATCGAATAGAAAATCTCCAAGTCCTGCTCGGAATATTTTTGCGATAATCCTTTTGCCTTAACCGAACTCTCAAGATCAATCCCGATCTGGACGATTTTCTTGATACCGGATTCCTTTGCATTTCTTAGGCTTTGTTCGATCGTTAACCCTTGTTCTTCGATTATATCCAAATGACAATGAGTATCTATGATGGAATACATGCTGAAAACGGCTTTTAAGGAACAGTTTTCGTGATTTAGATTGACTGAAAAGAGAATTTTTAAGAATCCTTACAGCATATGCCGTCCGGCAGGAGTCCGATGGATTTGGGACATAAACCGTGAACTTAAAATCATATTTCGCTCTCATTTATTATCGGCTTCGTTATAAATACCAGGATCTCAGATTGAAGTTCGACGTGAAAGTCGCGAACTGGAATAAAAAAGGGAAAGAACGTCTTACTGTGATGGTCATTCCTCATTCCGAACAAAAGACCATCAATTTCCATATTTCCTACCGGGCGATTACGATCTTTATCGGTACGATTCTAGTCCTGCTCCTCATCAGTTCGGTTAACGTTTTAAGCCATTCAGGATCCATTCATCAATTGACAGAACTGAACCTTTCCAATCAGGACTTTATCAGACAGTCCGCAAAAATGAAGGAAGAGATCAATAGCCTTCACGAACATGTGGACTATTACCACAACCACGTCGGCGCCCTCTATGGTCGTTTAACGGGAGATTCCTCCAAAGTAGCCAAAGGTATCGGTGGTGCGGAAAAGCTCTCTTCTCAAAACCTATCCAAAGATGGAAAGCCTCTTCCACCCGGTACCGAAGTGTTTCGCCTAAAAGAAGACGTACACAACCTGAAAGTAGCCAACGAGCTTACCCATGAAATCATCAGTATATTAAAAAAAAGAAAAAACGTGATTCGTCAGACTCCGTCCATCTGGCCGGTGCGCGGGTACGTTCTCTATCCTTACGGAGAATATCTGAATCCAGTGACTGCTCGTAAAGAAACCAATAATGGAATCGATATCGGCGCCTTTCCTGGATCCGAAGTCGTCGTGACCGCTCCGGGAACCGTTTATGAAATCGGATATACGAGACATACCGGTTACTTCGTCAAGGTAGGTCATAAATTCGGTTGGAAGACCATATATTCCAATCTAGACCGCATTAAGGTAAAACAAAACCAGCAAGTATCCAAAAGCGAAGTGATCGGATTCGTAGGGAAATCGGAAAATAGTCCGCAATACAGTCTCCATTACGAAATCCATGTCGGTACAAGAGCGATCAATCCTTTCGCATTCTTAAATCAAATCCAAGACTAATGGCCCATACGGAAGAGCAACTAGCGGTAAATAGTATCATCGGCGAAGGTGCCGAGTTCAATGGAGAATTCAAGCTCTCCGGTCTTTTGAGAATCGACGGTATTTTTCGCGGAACGATCAAAACCGACGGAAAAGTCCTAATCGGAAAGTCGGGAATCGTCGATACGGATATCAGAGCTCGGATTGTCGTTGCCGGAGGCGAGATTAATGGGAATATCTTTGCTACCGAACGAGTCACTCTTTTGGCCAGTTGTAGGATGAAAGGCGATATTATAACGCCGAAGGTCGTAATGGAAGAAGGTGTGCAATTCGAGGGAAACTGTAAGATCAACCCGATTGCAAGTTGAAAGTAACTCCGGAACCGAATAGAAACCACAGACGCAAACGAGACTTCGGTCTCTCTCTCTCTTCAAGCTTGTACAGTCCGGTCCCGGCTGCTGTGCCCGAATCTCAGATACCCGACTCCAAATCTCAGTTCTTCGAGTTGGTGGAAAATCTACTCCCTTACAGTCAGGAAAAAACTCGGGATTTAAATTCCCTTCTTAGGGATCTTCCGGACGCGGAACGCAATTTTTTAAAATCTCCTAGCTACGAGAATCTGAACGTTTATAAAAGGATCGTACAGTCCATACTCAGAGAAGTTATGGACCGTAATGCAAAGGTGGAAACCCTGCGTTCCAGGGCAAAGGGTGGTTCCGAAAAGATGTATCAAATCGTCACGATCATCGACGAAAAGGTGCAGACTCTCGCCGACTTTATCATTCATCCGGAAAATTCCACCTTCGACTTGATGAAGAGAATGGAGAATATCCGCGGACTTCTAGTCGATTTGACCAGTTAAAAGCAAAACGAAGCTGATTTTCATCTTCCAAAGATTTCCGGAAGTTTAGAAGAACTGCGCGATTCCAAATGAAGAAAGGCCTAAGTCAGTTCACCTTTACAAATCGAACTGTTGTCACCCTTTCTATGGATTTGTAAATTCCATTAGAATACCGAACACGAACGGCATAATGAAAATCGGAAAAAGACTTGGGCCATCACAAACCCAAGGCATCCAAAACTTTTTGTAAAGCTTCCAGATTAGGGTACGCAATGGACAACTTTCCTTTTCCGGAAGAAGAGTTGTGGGCAATGTCCACTTTCATGGAATATTTCTTTCGAAACTTGTTTTCCAATTCCACGATATCTACTTCCTTTCTCTTCGTTTTCTTTTTTTCTTTTACGGGAGCTTCATCCGTTAAGTGGGAAACGATTTCTTCTACTTGCCGGACTGTGAGTCCTTTTTCGGCGATCTGATACGCTAACTGTTCCGTTTTCTTTCTATCAGCGATGCCTAGTAAAGGGCGAGCATGGCCTTCCGAAATTCTACCATTCTTTACCAGATCCATTACGGAATCAGGAAGTTGAAGTAGACGGATCAGATTCGACACCGTGGCTCGATTCTTTCCCACCCGTGTCGCGACATCGGTTATTTTTAATCCAAGTCGATCGCATAAAGTTTTATAAGCCAGGGCTTCTTCAATCGGATTCAGATTTTCTCTCTGGATATTCTCGATCAGGGCCATCTCTAAAGCCTGGTTTTCACTAGCTTTCTTTACGATCGCCGGAATTTTCATAAACCCCGCAAGTTTGCAGGCTCTATACCTTCTTTCACCCGAGATGATCTCGTAACCGGAACCCGTATCCTTTACCACGATCGGTTGGATTACTCCGTGAGCTTTGATCGTCTCGGACAATTCCTTTAAGGATTCTTCGGTGAAAGTTCTACGTGGTTGGTCCGGATTCGGACGAATTTCCGAAAGTCGAATTTCTCTGAGAGCTCCTTCTCCGCCTGCTTCGCGGAAGGATTTTTCCTCCGCGACCGGGATTAGGTTTCCTAGTCCTCTACCTAGAGCTTTCGGTTTTGCACTCATGGATTAGTTTTTCCCCGCGACTTCCAATGCGAGATTGCGATAACTTTGGGCACCGACTCCTTCCGGATCGTAAGATAAGATGGATTTTCCGAAAGAAGGAGCTTCGGACAGTTTGATATTCCGAGGTATGACTGTGGTATAAACTTTATCCTTAAAATATGCCTTAACGTCTTCCGCTACTTGTTGGGCGAGATTCGTCCGTTTGTCATACATGGTCAGAAGTACTCCTTCCAATTCCAAAGAAGGATTCAATTTCCCCTGAACCAAAGAAATAATCTTCATCAACTGGGTCAGTCCTTCCAAAGCGAAATACTCCGTTTGTAAGGTGATCATCACACTGTCGGCGGCAGACAATGCATTGATCGTCAGTACTCCTAATGAGGGAGGACAATCGATCAGTATATAATCGAATTCGGTTCTCAAGGACCCGATCGCATTTTTGAGCCGATATTCCCGGTTTTCTTCCGCGAGAAGGTCTGCCTCCGCTCCGGAAAGATTGATGTTGGAAGGAACGATATGCAGGTTCTCTATTTCCGTTTTATGGATACACTCGTTGGCGGAACATTCTCCGATGAGTAATTCGTAGGAAGTCTTGGGAATGGTATTGATTTCAAGACCTAGACCCGAACCTGAGTTTCCTTGCGGATCGAAATCGACGATCAAAACCTTCTTTCCGATGGCCGCCAAATTTGCGGCGAGATTGATCGATGTGGTAGTTTTTCCTACTCCTCCTTTTTGGTTACTAATCGATACGATCTTTCCCATGTTCCACCTTACTCTCCTTTACCAGGATTTTCCAAGCTCTAGGGATACCTTGCCTTGTCGATTCTACCTTTTTCAAGAATTTAATATGTCGCATCCCTAAAAATCGAAGAGAGGGGAGTTCTATCGTTTTCGTGAGTTGAAAACCGGTGGGTTCTAAAATTCTCTTTATAAGATTCTTATCAAATTCGTCTTTCCCTAAGAATGGGACATAAGTCCCGCTCTTCTTTACCCATTTGCTCAAGACTTCGGCGCTCCAAGGAAAGGGAATAAACCCTCGGGAAACTGCCAAATCCCAGTCGCTTTTACCCTCCTCCGCCCTTGCGAAAACGCACTCTACCCCATCGATGTTCTGTTCCTTTAAGAAGTTTTCGGTCAAAGCCAACTTTCTACGCTGCGAGTCCAAAAGCACCAATACGGGTCTTTCTTTTTGAATGAGGCATCGGAAAAAAAAGCCGGGTAACCCGGGACCGGTTCCGGCATCTCCCACCTTCATTTTGTTAAGCGAACCAAGTTCCTTTCGTATCGCATAAATATGATAAACCGATTCCAACACATGACGATCTAGAATTTCGTCCGCGTCTCTTTTGGAAAAGAAGCCTCCGATTTCGTTTTTTTCCTCTAAAAATGCGATAAACCTAGCCACCAAATCCCAATCGAACAGATCTAATATTTCCCCGCTCTCGCTCGGGAATCTATAACGGATCGCCGAGCATATCCCGGAAGCGTCATGGGAAAAATTCTCAGAGTATTCCACGAATCAATGTTTCTCCTTTGCAACGTAATTGTATTCGACTACCGTCCTAAAAAGGATTTGGATCCCTGTCTTGAGTTGTGTAACAGTCATACTTTCATTCTTGCCGTGTATTCCGTCGATTTCATCCGATGTAAGTAAGGCGGGAATCAGACCGTAACATTTCAAACCGATCGCTCTCATGTAAGAACTATCCGTAGTACCCGGAGATAAAAACGGAGCCGTGACCGAACCAGGTTCGACGGACATCGCTACTCCCGCAAGTATCCGAAACAACGGACTGTCCATCGGCGAAATCGTGCCGGGTTCCAGATGTCTAGCGCTCACTTCTACGTTGTATTTTTCCCCTAAGGTTTTAATCTCTTGAAAGATTTTTTTCTCATCCTGTCCCGGAAGAATTCTGATATCTACGGAACCCGTAGTTTCCGATGTGATCACATTTATTCCCGCTTGATGACTATCGATGCCGGTGATACTTACCGTGTTCCTAGTCATCGCGCGTAAATGTCTGTTGGACTGAATCACTCCTTTTAGGATTAAAAATAAGAGCGGATTTCTGGATCGCTTGAGAACAAATGAATTCGGAAACGGGCTTAAGTCTCCAATA
The DNA here is from genome assembly GCF_004769195.1 of Leptospira fletcheri. NCBI lineage: Bacteria > Pseudomonadati > Spirochaetota > Leptospiria > Leptospirales > Leptospiraceae > Leptospira > Leptospira fletcheri. The sequence goes on along the minus strand of NZ_RQET01000004.1, from coordinate 454,115 downwards.
GAAAAGAAGAAGGCCGCCGCCTCTTCTCCAATCATAGTTTTATCCCCTAGCTTTTGTAGTTCTTCCAAAAAATCCACCATCGATTTCGCTGCATACTTCAACGGGGGAGTACTACCGTGTCCGGGATCCGCCTTCGTTTTTAAGTCCAACCACACGGCTCCCTTTTCGGCGTGTTGAATATTGAATATCTTAGATCCTTTGATTGCAATATCCCGTGTCCCGGTACCTCCTTCGTTCAATACGTATTCATATCCGTTGAACAGTTCTCTATGTTCCTTAATAAGAAATCTCGCTCCGTGTAAAGACCTGCTTTCTTCATCCGCTAGAGCTAAGAACATCAAATTGTTGGTTAAGGGAATTTTCTTTTCATGCACTAGGAAAAACGCATACAATTGCATGATTCCTAGACCTTTTACGTCCACCGCTCCACGGCCATAAATCCTTTCCCCGTTTCTTATTCCTGCAAACGGAGGTTCCGTCCATTCCTTCGGATCTGCTTCGACCACATCGATATGGTTCGTGAGAATCAGACCGCCCTTTGTTCGGTCTTTGCCTTTGATCTCGGCAACCAAAGAGGCTCGGTCCGCCTTGCCCGGAAATTCGATGACTCGGGACGCAATGCCTCGCTTATCCAAGATTGATTTCAAAAAAAGGGCTCCTTCCTTTTCTCTACCCCTTACGGTCGCAATACGTATATAGGATTGAAGATCTTTTGCGGCTTGCTCACTTAATGCCCCGTAATCTATGTTCGGAACTTCCGGCGCTCTAGGAGGAACCGGATGAGTGCCTCGTTCCGTGATCAAAATGGTATATAAGAGAAAAATTCCCAGTGAGCCGAGAATCCCGAACCCGATTTTTCTTAGGGACATAGTAACTTTCCTTTAATGATTGTTGGGAGATCTTACGCTTTTTGTTTTCAGTCTTGCAGTCCGTCTAAAACGAAGGAAAGCTTTAAAGTTCGCGACGAAAGTTAGCCCGATCATGCGCATCGGCAAGGACAATTCGGGTTTCGTCGCAACGAAGGATTTTATGACTTCAAAACCGTCTCAACCTTTTTGGGGAAAAGCCGATGGTCTAACTAGAGGATAATATTCATGCTCCGCTCCGGAATTTGTTTCATCACGCTGTTATTTGCTTCATCCCTGTACTCCTTTACCCCGGGAAAATGGTCTCACACGGATCGCTTCGTCATCGGTTCTGAGAAAGGGGGTCCCGCCCAAGAAGTCGTCAAGAATGCCGAAGGCAAAATCATTTATACGGCGAGATATTCGTACGACGAGTCCGGCAAATTACTTCGTGAAGATTATATTACTCAAGAAGGTAAGTCGGATGGATTCACCAAATTTACCTACAAGGATAAGAAAATTCAAAAAGAGGAACTCTTCGACAAAGACGGAAAGAACGTAGAAACGAAAACCTTCCTCTATGATAAAAGCGGAGTTCTTTCTTCCGTGGAACTCTTCGATCAAAACTCCAAATTAATATTAAAATGCACGATCCTATCTTGGGGGGAAAACGGACTCGTAAAAGACGGACAAACCGACTGGGCCGACTCCAAGGAAATCGAACGTTTTTCCGTGGTTAAAGACACGAACAAACCGGGACTTTATCAGCAAAATATATACAATGAAGATAAGCAACAAGTAGCATCGACGGTTCTCACTTTCGATTCCCGAGGAAAGCTCGTAAGTCGCATGAACGTTCAAGGAAACTTGGAGCGCTTGAATAGGATGGTCTGGGACGACAAAAATCGTCTACAGCAATTCACGTTTCTGGTTAAGCAAGGAGACAAATGGGCCCTCGAAAAAACACACGAGCTGATGTATCGCTGATCTTTTTTAAGACTTACGATCCGGATTTTATTCCAATCAACTCGCCCGCGCATTCATCGTGGGCGTTTTATTTTCATAACTGCAACTGAAAGAATGAGTTCCCTGTGCTTCGTTTCATGTGAAACGTTTTGTCCTGGATTTCCAGATCCAAATCCTATCGTTCCACGTGAAACAAAAGGTCGACAAAACCTATAGAAGTGCCAGTCGAGCTTAGTGAAAGATTTCCTGTCGGACTTTTAAACAGGATTCGGTCTTTTTCCCTTAATGTAAAAAAGCAACATATCGATATCGCTCGGATCGACACCGGAAATCTGAGAGGCCTTTTCAAGATTTAAAGGACGGTGCTTACTGAGTTTTTGAATCGCTTCTTTTTTGATTCCCGGAACTTGCTCGTATTCGATATCTTCCGGGATCGCGATTTTCATAAACCGATTCTTCCATTCGATCGTTTCCTGTTCCCGTTTGATATAACCCTCGTATTTTACTTCCATCTCTATCACCTTCTTGTCTTGGGCAGAGAGAAATTCGGAATCAGGAACCATAAAGGAGATATCTTCGAAAACTATCTCGGGACGTTTTAAAAAAGAGTCCAATTTAGATCCATACTTGAACCCCTGGATCGACTTCCGCTGCAATAAAGATTCGAATTGCGGAGTCGGCTTCAAAGGTATGGATTGTATTTTTCCCTTCGTTTCATGAATGCGCGAATATTTCTCACGCATCTTCCCGTACGTTCCTTCATCGACTAGTCCCATTCTAAACGCATATTGCATCAATCTTTGATCGGCATTGTCTTGTCTAAGTAGCAGCCTATGTTCCGCTCTGGAAGTGAACATCCTATATGGATCTTCTACTCCCTTGTGTACTAAGTCATCGACCAAAACTCCGATATAAGATTCGTTTCTAGAAAACAAAATCGGATCCTCGCCTCGTAAAGAAGCGAGCACACTGTAAGCCGCAACTAAGCCTTGGGCTGCCGCTTCTTCGTAACCGGTCGTGCCGTTGATCTGACCTGCATGATACAATCCGCGGATCTTTTTGGTTTCAAGAGTAGGCTTTAGTTCCGTCGGATCCACATAATCATACTCGATCGCGTACCCCGGACGAAGAATTTCCGCTTCTTCCAAGCCTGCAATCGAACGGACTAACTTCCATTGGACTTCTTCCGGCAAACTAGTAGACACTCCGTTGAGATAGACTTCTTGAGTATCGTACCCTTCGGGTTCCAGAAAAACCTGATGCCTTTCTCGATCCGCAAATCGAACGATCTTGTCTTCGATGGAAGGACAGTAACGAGGGCCGGTAGATTTTATCTGGCCTGAATACATCGGAGATAGGTGGATATTTTCGCCGATCAGTCTGTGTGTATGCTCGTTGGTATAAGTGATATAACAGGGAATTTGTCTTCTCGTAATCTTATCCGTGCTAAAAGAAAAAGGAGAAGGATCGGAGTCCCCTTCTTGCACGGTCATCGGGGAGAGATCCACCGAGTTCATATGGATCCTTGGAGGAGTTCCCGTTTTCAATCTTCCTAATTTCAACTCATACTTAGCTAGAGAGAGGGAGAGACCTTTGACGGTCGGCTCGCCGAACCGCCCATTTTCTTTTTGATACGTTCCTATATGAACGATCGAGGAAAGAAACGTGCCCGTAGTAAGAATAATGTGATTCGAATAAATCTCGAAGCCTCTGCCGGTTCTTACTCCTTGGATACGATCGTCCTCGATGAGCAAGTCTTCCACAGTGTCTTGCCGAATGGAAAGATTGCGGATAGATTCCAGAGTGTGCTTCACCTTGAGTTGGTATTCCTTCTTTTCCGCCTGGGCACGCGGCGCCCACACACTCGGACCTTTAGAAGTATTCAGCATTTTGAATTGTATTCCGGTCGCATCTATGACCTTACCCATGAGTCCGCCTAGGGCATCGACTTCCCGAACCATATGTCCTTTGGCAATTCCACCGATCGCCGGGTTGCAGGACATTTGTCCGATCGTGTCCAAGTTCATGGTGATAAGTAAAGTCTTGGCGCCTCCTCGCGATGCGACATAGGCCGCTTCGGCCCCTGCATGACCCGCCCCAACGACGATGCAATCGAACAGATTCGGAAAGAAGGAAGTTTTCATATATCCTTTTAGACTCATTCCCCGAGTCCTACCCACGTTACCGGTGGATTAGTCGACAGCTAAACCGGGGAAAAGAATCATGTAATCATTAATCTCCTTTCAGGTTCCTTGTACATGCCCGAATCCATCAAGAAACTCTCTTATTTCGAGGGGAAAATCGTCCCCGAAAACGAAGCTAACATTAATATTAAAACCCATGCTCTCCAATACGGAACTACGGTTTTCGGAGGAATCAGAGGTTACTACGACGAAACTTCGGACGATATCTATGTTTTTAGATTGTTAGATCATTATCGAAGGCTCGTGAATTCCACAAGAATCATGCAGTTGAAATGCGACAAGACCCCGGAGCAACTGCGCGACATCACTCTGGACTTGCTGAAGCAATCCGGATATAAAAGGAACGTATACCTGCGACCTTTCGTTTACACTTCCGCGCTACAACTATCTCCTCGCTTCCATGATGTGCCCACGGAAATTGCGATTTATATTTTGGAGTTGGACGACTATCTGGATACGAAAAAAGGACTTACCACTATGGTTTCAAGCTGGAGAAGATTCGATGATACCGTCATCCCGACTCTTTCCAAAGTTTCCGGAGGCTACGTTAACTCCGCGCTCGCGAAATCGGAGGCGGTACAAAACGGATACGACGAGGCGATCTTTTTGGACGGAAGAGGTTTCGTGAGCGAAGGCTCGGCCGAAAATATCTTTTTAGTCAGAGAAGGAAAAATCCTGACACCTTCCTTATCTTCTTCTCTTTTAGAAGGAATCACGAGAAGATCCGTCCTTCAGATCGCAAAAGATCTGGGATACGAAATCATAGAGCGGGACATCACAAGAAGTGAACTCTATATTGCGGACGAAATATTTTTTTCCGGCACGGGTGTCCAAATTGCTTGGGTAAGTCAGGTAGATCGGCGAACGGTTGGATCCGGAAAAATGGGCCCGATCACTCAAAAACTCCAAACCACTTTTTTCGACCTAGTAAAAGGAAAGATTCCCGATTACAAACACTGGTTGACTCCCGTTTACGCATAGCGTTCCAATCTAGATATGAGCATCGGCTTTCAGCTGGAGGAAATTCGAGGTCAGGAGAAGGCCCTCGTCTTTCTAAAAAAATACGCGAATCAGCCGAACCGAATCCCACCCTTACTGATCTTTCACGGACCGGAAGGTACTGGTAAGGAATCCTCGGCGGAAAGATTCATCAGGCATTCACTTTGTCTTGAAGGGAACTCTTGCGGAGTTTGCGCTTCCTGCAAGGCCTTCATGCATCATTCTCATCCGGATATCGTATGGTTTCCGCCGGATAAAAATAAACAGATCTCCATCGGGAACGAAGAAAATCCCGAAGAATTTACGATACGTTGGCTGATTCGAACTAGGCTTTATTATAAACCGCATATATCGAAATTGAGATTCATCGTAATACCCGAGGCCGGTATGATCGGGAACGAAGCGGAGACTGCTCTTTTAAAAAGTCTCGAGGAAGCACCTGCTTTTACTAGGTTTATTTTCTTAGTGGATTCTCTCGAATCCTTGAAAGAGACAATCGTAAGTAGAGGTGTCTGCATTCCTTTCGGATACCTGCCCCAAAAAGTCGTCCAAGAATTGCATCGCAAAGACGAAAAAGAATATTTCACTTTCCAAGGGGGCAGTATGAAAACTTTCGATTGTCCCAAAGAAGCATTGGATTTAATCATTTCTAAAGTGCGGGACAAAGTTTTCACGCCCTTGCATATATTGCATCTCGAAGAATGGATTATCGATTACAAGGATGATCATCCCGAGTGGAAAGAAGGATTTTCCTTTAAGGATTTGTTGGATTTAGTCGGGCTCGTTCTATTGCAGGAATTCTCAAAGACGCAAGTGGAAGAAAATTTTCCAAAACTAGATGCGATTTTTCGATTCAAAAAAGAACTTCATGAAAGAATTCACGGCCAGGAAAACATCATTCTATCCAAACTTATGCATGAGCTGAGTCTTTTCAGTGCAAAATAATTCCCAAGATGAAGTTATTAAGAACTTCTTTCTGTTATATTCGTTTAACATTCGTTAGGTTTTACTACTCGAATCTTTGCTATATAAAAAAGTGACATAATTTTTTATCTATCGCCAATCCCATTCGTTTTTACTAAGCTTTCTTGTGCGATTTCCGAATTTTCATTTGTAGGCGACCCTCATCGGAAAAATAGTGTATTCTCGTCGGAAGGTATTTTCTTTCTCCGACTTCTCCTATTTTATATTCCGGCGTATCCAACTTTTAAAAAGAAAACGACCGGGGATCGCGAATCTAAAACCCAAGGAAGGAGTGTTTTGCTTGGACCCAAGCTGGAAGCGTATACTAGACGAAGTTTCTAAAGAAATTCCGCCTACTTATTTCGATAAATTCATTTATACGCTCCAGTTAGATAGCTTGAGCGATCAAAAATGCATCCTGATCGCGCCGTCTTCGAATATCAAAACACACGTAGAAAAGAAATATCAGATTTATATAGAAGATGCGATTTTTAAAACGATAGGCACACGGATTCCCGTCGAACTCGTTTTGGAATCTTCCGGAATTCTAAAGACCGTTCTAAACGAAAATTTCCGCGGAGGTTCCTATTCTTTTAATCCCGATTATAGTTTTGAAAACTTCGTGGTGGGAAATTCGAATCGTCTTGCTTACAGTGCAGCCATCGACTGTGTACGCAACCCCGCCGAAATCAATCCGTTGTATCTGTTCGGCAAAGTGGGAGTGGGTAAGACTCACCTTCTCCACGCAATCGGTTCCGAAATCTTAAAAAAAGATCCTTGGAAAACGGCTTACTACGTAGATATAAAAACCTTCATGAGCGAATTCTTATTCGCACTACAATCTCGCGAAGCCATCGAATCCTTCAAAATCAAGTACCAGTCGTACAATTGTCTTCTTATAGACGATATCCAACTTTTGAATACGGGCGCGGAAAAAACCCAGGAAGAATTCTTTACGATTTTTAATTTTCTTTTCGAAAGGAAAAGGCAGATCGTAATCGCATCCGATCGACCTAGTTCCGAATTGCCGATCCAAGATCGATTGAAATCCAGATTCGTAACCGGAGTTCAAGCGGATATCCAACCTCCCGATCGTGAAATTCGAATCCGAATTTTGGAAAGGCAGGGCAGTATTTTAAATTTAGGCCTTTCTACCGAAGCAATAGAATTGATCGCTGATCTGATCCAAGAAGATACGAGAACCCTTTTGGGCGCTTTAAACGATTTGGCTTTACACAAACGTGCCTTTTCCCATTTATTTTTTACCGCTTCGATGATCGAAGAAATCCTTAAGAACAGAATTTTCAGAAAGAAAAACCTTCAGTTAAGCCAGGACAAAGTCATCGAATACGTTTCTTCCTTATATAATCTGGATCCTAGAGAAATTATGGGCAAGAGTCGTAAAAAGGAACTTATCATTCCAAGGCATCTCTGCATGTTCATTCTCCACAAATGCTACCGGATGAACAAAAGTCAGATCGGTCGAATTTTTGGGGGCGAGCATACGACTGTAATCCATGCCGTTCGTAAAATCGAATCTTTGATGAAAGAGGATAAGAATTTCTCCAGTAAGGTAGAAGAAATTCTAATGCGCTTCCAATTCCAATGAATTCCCTACTAAGAATGTGTAGAGAAATAGAGAAAGAACTGTAAATAAACTATAAATAAAGTCTCAGTTATATGTTCTTAAACTATTAATAAGACATAAAAACAAATTACTGTCCCTTATATTCAAAAAAATCCCCTTTATTATCACAGAGAATTCGGAGTTTTTTCCAACCTCTGGAAATTGTTCTTTTCAAGATAAATGCGACATATTTCCTTATTCTCTAAAGCTACATAGTTTTTTTACATATTAACAAGTACAACTACAGAAACAATATAAATAGAAGTACCTTTATATAAAGCGAATGCATTTAAAAGGGAGTAAGTAAATTGAAGATCAAAGTAAATACATCCGAATTTTTAAAATCGATACACGCAGTCGAAGGAGTGATTTCCGCCAGGGAAATCCGTTCTATATTATCAAATCTTAAACTTGAAGCTGAAGGATCTACCGTTTCCATCTCCGCAACCGATTTGGAAATTTCGATAAAGACTTCTTTGAATGCGGAAGTTCAACAGCAAGGAATCGTCTCTCTTCCGGCAAAGCAGTTATCCAGTATTTTTAAAACCATTCATTTCGAGGAAACGTCTCTTACCAAAGAAGAAAGTGATTCCGATTCGAGCGTGACTTATATTACTGACGCCACCCAAAAGAACGATTATAAGACCAAGTTGAACGGGATGGATGCGGACGAAATCAAAACGATCCCGAAAGTGGATGGGGCTTTGGTATCGGAATTTCCCACTGCTTTATTGGGAGAAATGATACGCAAAACCGGATATGCTATCGCCCATGAAGACCAACGTTATATCTTTAACGGTTTGTATATGGTTCCGAAACAGGACAGATTGATCTTTGCGGTTACCGATGGAAGGAGACTTTGTAAGATAGAAAGAAATCTTCCTTCTCCTTTGATGTTCAAGGATCCGGTTATCATTCCCGCAAAAGCGATACGGGAAATTTCCAAAATGATTACTACTGCCGAAACCGGCAAGATCGGAATTGTGGACAATCAGATATACGTTACCGCAAATCAGGCAGAACTACTCTGTAAATTGATAGAAGGCAATTTTCCGAATTACGAACAAGTCATTCCTAAAAGTTCCAAATTTTCCGCGTCCATTCCTAAGGAGAATTTTCAAATCTATCTTAGACAGGCTCTCATCGCCGCCGAGGAACCGACTCGACAGATACGTCTTACTTTTTCCAAGGATAATCTGAACTTTTATGCGCAAACGCAAGGCGTAAACGAAGTCAGCATAAATATGCCTATAGAATATTCCGGAGAAGAAATCACCGTCGCTTTTAAAGGGGAATATCTGTCCGACGTCTTTAAATCCATCGATGACAATGAATTTAGGATAGAATTCAGCGATTCAAGTTCGCCGGTAGTGTTCAAAGATCCGTCGGATCCGGACTTTATTTCCGTGATTATGCCGATGAAGATATAAAACGGCTAGGCGATGTTTTTACGAAGCCTTAGGCTTCTGAATTTCAGGAACCATGAAAACATTAACCTTGAATTCGATTCGAGGTTGGTTTTTTTCGTGGGTGAAAATGGAGAAGGAAAGACGAACCTTCTCGAGGCGATCGCTCTACTTTCCTGGTTGAAAAGTTTTCGGGAATCAGAAGACGGAAATTTGGTGCGCTGGGAAGCCGACGGTTTTTATTTAAAAGCGGAAGTGGAATCCGGTCCGAAAACCGACTTTATAGAAATCGGATATTCCAAAAGACCTACCGTAAGAAGAAAGCTAAAATACAATCAGGAAGAAATCAAAAAGAGATCCGATTTGATCGGAAAATTCATAACCGTTTTGATGACGCCTCTCGATCTGCAAATCGCCGAAGGTGGACCGTCGGAACGGAGAAGATTTATAGACGGTCTTCTTTCCTCCATCGACAGGGATTATCTCAACGATCTGATCGATTACAATAAGATATTAAAACACAGAAACGCTTTGTTAAAATCCGGATCGAAAGATGAAGGGCTTTATTCGATCTGGGATTCGAGGTTGGTAGAAAAAGGGATATCCGTTCACGAAAAAAGATACGAATTGATAAACGACTTCGACGGAATTTATCGGCAAAATTTGATAAAGCTCAGTGGCGGTAAGGACGAACTTTTTCTCAAATATAAACCTAGCTTTTCCGATCCGGACGATTTTAAGACCCGGCTGCAAAGAAATTTTTCAAGGGATCAAAGATTAGGGTACACATCCGTAGGTGTGCATAGGGACGATATTTTTATCGGCATAGATGATAAAGACATCACGGAGTTTGCATCTCAGGGACAAAAACGGAGTACGGTCATTTCTCTGAAGGCTGCTTCCTTTGAATACTACCGCAAAACGTTGAATATCACACCGGTTCTGCTGATTGATGACGTCATACGGGAACTAGATGTTAAGAGAAGGGAATATTTCGTAGAATTAGTCCTGAACGCGGGACAAGCGTTCTTCACGACGACGGATTTGGAAGGGATCTCGGAATACGTAGGCAGACTTGCCCATGAAAAACAGATTTTTTCGGTAGATAAGGGAATCGTCCATGCCTGCGACAAAAGGACCTGAAGAACCCGAAAAAATAGAAATAAGCGATTTAAAGGACTTACTTGAAGATTTGGGTTGGTCCGAAGAAAATATCCATTCTCAAATTTTGCTTAGAACGATTGCCCAAAGATGGTCAGATATTGTAGGTCCGATTTTTTCCTTGGAATCGGAGCCTCATTCTATTTCGGGCGATACTTTGATCATAATAGTTTCCCATACTGCCTATAAACAGGAACTGTTCTTTCTGAAGCAAAGGATAATATCGTATTCGAAACGATTGTTAGGAAAGGGAGTATTGAGATCGATCCAGGTTCGGATCGGGAATTTATCCCAAAAAGGAAAAAGAAAGACTCTCACTGAGGCCCCTAAGACCGGATTGGTAGGAAAAGATGACTTGCTTAAAATCCTGGAAAAAGAGACGGATCCGATCGCAAAAAAGCGTCTTCTGGAACTGATAGAATACCTTTAATCGAACCAAGATGGAATTGAAAGAACTCTATTCTTTCCTTATATCAGAACGAATTTCCTTGCCTCCCTAGCGTTTTCGAGAAAACTATTCCTAGATCCTGGAGGACCCTGTGAGCCAATCAGACAATAGTTACAGCGCCGGTCAGATAAAGATTTTAGAAGGTCTGGAAGCTGTTCGAAAACGGCCGGGAATGTACATAGGTACGCAAGACGAAAGTGGACTCCATAAAATGGTCTATGAAGTCGTCGATAACTCCGTTGACGAAGCAATGGCTGGCCATTGTACCGATATTATCATTTCGATTCTCCCCGATAACATCATAGAAGTTCGAGACAACGGCCGGGGAATTCCTACTGCGATTCACCCGGACAAAAATATCTCCACGATCGAAGTGGTTATGACTATCCTTCATGCAGGCGGAAAATTCGAAAACGACGCGTACAAGGTCTCCGGAGGGCTTCATGGGGTCGGGGTGAGCGTCGTAAATGCTCTTTCCGAGTGGCTTGAAGTGGAGGTCTACCAACAAGGGAAAGTGCACTATCAAAAGTATGCGAAAGGAGTTCCACAAGGGCCCGTGTCCGTACAGGGGGATTCCCAAGATAGGGGAACTTTGGTTCGGTTCAAACCGGATTCCTCCATTTTTACGACCACCGAATTCCAATTCGATGTGTTAACCACGCGTTTTCGAGAGCTGGCCTTTCTGAATAAAGGCCTGAAACTGATCGTTAAAGATAATAGGAAACCGGAGCCGGAAATTCACGAGTTTCTGTTCGACGGTGGGATCGTTTCTTTCGTGGAATATCTGAACGAGAACAAACACCCTCTCCACAAGACGATCCATTTCGAGAGAAATAAGGACGATGTCGTTGCGGAAATTGCGATCCAATATTCGGACACTTATTCCGAAAATATTTTCTGTTTTACGAATAATATAAACAACAATCTCGGCGGAACCCATTTGGAAGGGTTTCGGGCCGCATTAACTAGAACATTAAACGACTATCTTAAAAAAGAGCAGCAACTTTCCAAGAAGCAACCCAGCGGACTTTCAGGAGACGATTTAAAAGAAGGATTGACTGCTGTTATTTCCGTAAAGATTCCCCAGCCGCAATTCAATTCACAGACCAAAGAGAAACTTGTGAATGCCGAAATAAAAGGAATCATGCAAACGTTGACGGGCGAAGGTCTGTCTTTGTTCTTCGAGGAGAATCCTTCGGTTACTAAAAAAATTCTGGAAAAATGCATTCTCGCGGCCAAAGCAAGAGAAGCCGCGCGCAAAGCTCGGGATCTGACCCGAAGAAAAACCGTACTGGAAGGCGGAGGACTTCCCGGAAAGCTCGCGGACTGTTCGGAAAAAGATCCTGCCGCTTCCGAATTGTATATCGTCGAGGGGGACTCCGCCGGAGGTTCCGCTAAACAGGGAAGAGACAGGAATTACCAGGCCATCCTTCCTTTGAAAGGTAAGATTTTGAACGTGGAAAAATCGCGTTTGGATAAGATCTTAGGAAACGAAGAAATTCGGACTTTAGTTTCAGCCTTGGGTACCGGTATCGGCGAAGACGAATTCAACGTGGATAAAATTAGATACCATAAGATTTTCATTATGACCGACGCCGACATCGACGGTTCGCATATACGGACCCTCTTGTTGACGTTCTTTTTCCGATATATGAAATCGGTGATCGAAAAAGGATATTTATACGTGGCCCAACCGCCTCTATATCTGATCAGACACGGAAAAAATTCCACATACCTGTATTCCGATAAGGAAAAAGAGGAATACTTGAAAACGATCGGTTCCGAGAAAGCCGTCATCCAAAGATACAAAGGACTCGGGGAAATGAATCCGGAACAACTGTGGGAGACTACTATGGATCCTGAGAGACGAGTTGTCTTGAAGGTCAAACTCGACGATTATGTCGAAGCGGAAGACACCTTTAATATTCTTATGGGCGACGAGGTTGTTCCTCGGCGCAGGTTCATCGAGGTAAATGCGGCAAAAGTCGCAAACCTGGACCTCTGAAAGATAGAAAGACGGGAGATCTAAAAGCGAATGAGCCAAGAGATGGAAAACGAAGTAAAAACATTGGGATTCAGTCCCGCGTCGAGGCCGGATATCAGTGACGCGCTGAAAAACGGAGTTCGTGTAATTCCGGTGGAAATCGAAGACCAAATGAAAGAGGCCTATTTGGGTTATGCGATGAGCGTAATCGTGGGCCGAGCGCTTCCTGACGTACGGGACGGTCTTAAGCCAGTACATAGAAGGATTCTTCACGCGATGAACGAACGTGCTTGGAGAAGCGACAGACCTTACGTGAAATGCGCGAAGATTGTTGGAGAAGTGATCGGTAACTACCATCCTCACGGTGATAGCGCTGTCTATGACGCATTGGTAAGAATGGTCCAGGATTTCTCTTTGCGGGTTCCCTTGATCGACGGCCAAGGGAACTTCGGATCCGTAGACGGAGATAATCCTGCTGCCTATCGATACACCGAAGCGAGGCTGGAAAAAATCGCGGAAGAATTACTTCGGGACATCGAGAAAGAAACGGTAAATTATTCTCCGAACTTCGACGATACCAAGGAACAACCGGACGTACTTCCCGCCAATTTTCCGAACTTGCTGGTAAACGGTTCTTCCGGGATCGCCGTGGGGATGGCTACGAACGTTCCTCCCCACAATCTACAGGAATCGATCCAAGCGGTCATTGCAGTCATAAAAAATCCCGAGATCACGATTCCGGAACTCCTGAAGATCATGCCGGGGCCGGATTTCCCCACGGGTGGAACCATCATTGGGGGAGAAGGGCTTCTTTCCGCTTATCACTCCGGAAGAGGTTCGATCCGAATTCGATCCAAAGTAGAGATCGAAGAGAATAAGAAGGGACGAGAAGTGATCGTAGTCACCGAAATTCCTTACCAAGTCAACAAACGAACTCTCTTGGAAAGAATCGGCGAACTAGTAAACGAAAAGCAGATCGAAGGAATCTCTGAAATTCTGGACCTTTCGGACCGGAAAGGAATTCGAGTGGAAATCCATTGTAAAAAGGATTCCAACGCTCAAGTGATTTTAAACCAGCTGTTAAAACTCACTCAACTTCAGGTAAGTTATGGAATCACCATGCTTGCGATTCTGGATAACAAACCTAAAATCTTCAATCTAAAGGAGATCCTGGTCGCCTATTCTTTGCATCGTAAAGAAGTCATCGTAAGAAGAACCAAGTTCGACCTGGATAAGGCCGAAAAACGTGCTCATATTTTAGAAGGGTTGAAAATCGCTCTCGAAAATATCGAAGAAGTGATTAAGGTCATTCGTGCTTCTAAAAACGCTCCCGAAGCAAAAGAACAATTGATGAGCCGCTTCGTATTGTCGGAAGTCCAAGCCGAAGCGATTCTGGAAATGCGACTCCAGAGACTTACTTCCTTGGAAGTGCAGAAAATCATCGACGAATTGGAGGAAGTACGCGTACTGATCCTGGATTTGAAGGATATTCTTTCCAACTCGAATCGGGTTTCGGATATAGTGTGCACGGAACTTCTGGAAGTTTCGGATAAATTCGGAACCGGTCGAAAGACTGAAATCAGCTTGGAAAGCGTGGAGTCCTCCGGTTTTAACGCGGAAGATCTTATCGCCGACGAGGAAATCGTTCTCCAGATCACTTTCGACCAATTCGTAAAACGCCTGCCCATCGATACGTTCAAGCGCCAGAGAAGAGGCGGAAAAGGGATCCAAGGACTTTCGCAGAAGCGGGACGACATCATAAAAATCATGAAATCGGCCATGACGCACGATAACGTGATGTTCTTTTCCAATATCGGAAAGGCGTATATGATGAAGGCTTACGAACTTCCCCAAGCCTCTAAGGAAGCTAGAGGGAAATCGTTAAAAGCCATCATAGGTTTGGGAGAAAACGAATATATATCTTCCGTATTCACCTTCCGAGAGGAAGACAAACATAAAGATCTACTTTTGGTAACGAAAAAGGGATTCATAAAACGTGTGGAATTATCCGAATTCGCCAACGTAAAAAAATCCGGAATCATAGCGATCGGCCTTCGTGATGAGGATGAATTGATCGCGGTGCAATCCGTAATCAAAGGCGACGACGTTATGATCTTCTCCAGAAAAGGACTGGCTCTACGGATCGAAATGGATAACGTCCGAGCCCAAGGTAGAGCAGCGCAAGGAGTGACGGGAATGCGTCTCGCCGGCGACGACGCGATCGTGGGATTGTCCAAAGTCGTGGAAGGGGAGGATATATTCGTAATTTCCGAAAACGGTTACGGAAAACGACTCGGGTTCGAGGAATTTTCCACGAAAGGCCGAGGAGGAAAAGGGATGGCTTTCCTAAAAGTCGGAGAAAAGAACGGATCCGCAGTCGGAGTGAGTTCCGTCGGTTCCGAGGATGAAATCATACTAGTTACCCAACAAGGGATGATCATCCGGACGGAAGCGAACCAAATCTCCAAAATGGGACGTACAGCCGTGGGCGTACGCGTAGTGGACATTAAAGGAACGGATAGAGTCCAAGATTGTACGGTGATCGGCGAGAGTAAGGAAAAATGATTCGGATCGGGTCCGTCGCAATTCCGGGATGGTTGGCCATGTCTCCGATGGCAGGCATTAGCGACAGTCCCACTCGCACGATTGCACGGAGGTTCGGATCCGCCTTTTCCTACACGGAGTTCGTTTCGACGGACACCTTGGCGGTCGGCTCGAAAAAAGCCCTTTCACAACTTAAATTTAGAGAAGAAGAAAGGCCCGTCACTTTTCAAATCTTCGGTAACAAACTGGAAATTATCGTAGAAGCGGCCAAAAGGATCCGTGAATTAAATCCGGACATCATAGATTTAAACATGGGATGTCCTACAAAAAACGTATCTATGAGAGGTTCTGGGGTCGGGCTCCTGAGAAAACCCGTTTATGCCGGAAAAATTATAGAAGCAATGCGAGCTACGCTAGACATTCCGGTGACCGCAAAAATCCGTCTCGGTTGGGACGATACTTCCCGCAATTATATGGAAGTTTCCCGGATCTTGGAGGAGTCGGGAGCTCTTGCGATTTCCGTACACGGAAGGACGAGAGAGATGGGGTATTCCGGAAAAGCGGATTGGGATGCCATCGCGGATATTAAAGCAGCCAGAAAAATTCCCATCTTCGGAAACGGAGACGTGACAAGTTATGAAGAAGCGGTTCGCAGAAAACGGGAATCCGGGGTGGACGGAGTGTTGATCGGAAGAGGTTCCATTGGAGATCCGTGGGTTTTTTCCGAAAGTTCTCGAGAATCGATTCGGCTGGAAGAGTTGGTTTCGGTGGCGATCCAACACTTAGATCTGATGGTCGAAAATTTCGGCGAAAAATTCGGTCCGATTCTGTTCCGAAAACATATGGTTCGCTATTTCCACGGAAGACCGGAATTCATTCCGCTCAAAATAGAGCTTTTACAAGAGATGGTTTCGGAAAGAATCAAAGAATCCTTATTGAGTTTGCAAGAGTTGTCGTTGCCGACGACCGCATTCGCCGTCTAATTTTGTTTTTCGATTCCGATTGACAGGAATCATCGTTCGTCCTTCATTAAACCCGTCCAATAAAGGAGTTTAAGATCCGATGAATATAAAAAATTTCCTGACGGTTGCTATAATTGCTTTCCTGTTCTCCGCATGCAAAAAAGAGCAGCCTTCACAGCAAAGCCAGATCGTAGGGACGAAATATTCCGGCTGGGACCAATGGATCTATAAAAAACCGGGTACAGCTAGTAAAGCGGAACAGGTCACTCTCGTTTACGGTATGGAAGAGGTGACCGGTCTGGAAGTCGTTACTCACGAAGAAACCGATAAAAAAGGAAATAAGAAAGTAACAGAATACTTAAAACTTAAGACGGTAGACAATAAGGAAGGATTTGCTCCGGTTAAGAATTTCTTCGACGCGATCTTATTCGTTGTGGGAGAAGGCGGGCAGGCTTTCGCTAAAAATTCCTTAACTTCTCCTTCGAAAGGAAAATTGCAGAGGGGAATGTACTGTCTGGAAATCGAAGAAAGCGGGGAATTCGCTAAAGTAAAATGTTACGAATCGATCGTAAAGGGAGGTAAGCTGGCCGACTTGCACGACGTATGGATCCAACCGGCTTCTCCAAGTCTCTCCCGAGACCCTTTATTAGGAGATACGCTCCGGAATCTGCGCAGCGCTAGTACCAAATTACTGGAAGCAGCAAAGATGCAGGATACGACTAAGCAAGAGCAGTTGAAATCCGAAGCAGCAAAAGCCTTAAAGTCGGTCGTAGAAAAAGGGGATCAGTTTTTGGATGATGCGAACTCGATCGCAACCGAATACGGGCTTACTCTGGCCGAATAAAAGAAAATCCCTTCGAACACCGTCGGTTAATGACGGAGAATTCCTTCCGGAATGATTTGTATAGAAAAGCGGTAACTGAAAAGGAAAGCTTGGCGGAATTTTTCCGAGCAACTTTCATTTAAAGCGCTTCTTTTGGTAGGTCTGTACAACAAAAAACCCCGCCCAATGAAAGGCGGGGTTCTCTTTAAAATGAGTAAGTAAAAAGTTACCCTAAATTATTTTCCGACTTCCTGAGCTTTTGCAACAAGAGCGTCGCGACCACCAGGGAATTTAGCGTAGATTACACACTGACATTCTTCCCAGTTGTCTTTAGAAACGTCTTTCGGATCGGAACCCGGGCCGGTAGCTTTACACTCGTAAACTCCCACACCTTTAACGATACCGGCAGATTGCGAAACGATTACGTTTGCAGTTGCTTCACCGTCGGATACTCCGGAAGCCGATTCAACGGTTTCTCCAACCATCTTCTTAACTACGTCGGAAGCTCCCTGTAAACGAGACGCTTCACGGCAAGTAGATTGCATCATCGCAGGGCTTTTTTTAGCCACAGCTTTAGCGGAAGCGCGAGAAGAAAACTTCATGTAGTAGTAGTCTTTAGGATTGGTATCCTTAGGAGTTTTCCCATCGTTTCTTTGTTCAGGGGGTCCACCCCAACCTTCGAAAGACCATCCGCCGTCACCAACGGAGGTAGCATCCTTTTGCGCAGTGTTAGGCCCGCAATAGGAGAAGAGTACAGCCGCTAGTGAAATAGCGATTAGTTTCTTGATCATCATTTTCTCCTTGATCAGATGGATTTGAGGAATATATCCAATAAACGGATTTCGCAAGCTATTTTTAATGAATCGTTTTAAAATTATTTTTGCTACGGCAGTCAGGAATAAAAAATTTCTTCGCAGCGCACAATTGTCAAAAAATTTCTGCCTTTATTGGACTTTTCTGTTAATTCTCCCGATAGGCGACGCAATAGCGACGACCATCGTATTTCTTCCTGGTAGCTGGCAAGGGCTGGCGCCGCAGGTCATAGAAGGTACGACGGAGAAACCCTTCGAGTTGGCCAGACTGGGTCAATTTTATGCTAACAACGCCTATTCCGTAAAAATCAAAGAAGCGTTTTCAAATCGTGCCGAGGTCGAGATGCAGGATTACCTTCGTCCGCAACTTTCCAAAGAATCTTTTAAGAACGCTTGTTTACAATTTAAGACGGACTATGTCGTCCGAGATGCGATCGAGATTCAAACAAATATCCGCATCGATCGCACCGTATTCGATTGTAATCTGTATCGGTGGGAAGAATTCTCCGTCGTCGGTAAAAAGGATTTGTTCGAAGTCTTTGAAAGGTTGACCCGTAACTCTCTCCTTTTCGTTCCGCGTAAGTCCCAAAAAGACGTTAAAATAGAATCCAAGCCTCTCCCTCAAATCCAGATTTTCGTGGTTGATGGGTCCTTTTCTTTCGCTCCGGAAAGAAGAGAGTTTATGTCCCAAATAGAGGCGTTTTCTTGGCGACCGGAAACGAAGTTTCGATTAGCGATTTTCGGAGAAAGCGGTTCTAAAATTTATCCCGAATCGACTCGGAAAGAGATGATTGCACAGTGGAAAGAATGGAAACCTGCCGGAAAGTCGGTCACTTCCGACATCGCAAATGCCCTGGTAAGATTGAGAAGAATTCTAATTTCGCAAGATAAAATGGGAACCAAACCGGTTTTATCCGTAATCATACTAACCAACGCAAAAGAAGGCAAATCGGATGGCAGCTATTCCGCTGCAATCGAAGCGCTTCGACAGATTGGGTGTAAAGTGACTATTCTATATTCATCATATTCCGGACCGGAATCCAGGAGGGCGCAAAAAGAAGCGTCCATACGGGGAGCGGATTTTAAAGAAGTTACCTATTTTCAGAGAATCGCCACGAATCGGGATTCTAAAACGTTGGTTTTCCAAGGGGGGAGATTGTACGTAACTCCCCAAGTTTTAGCTTCCGGAGCGGAAATCGATGAGAGTGTTCTGGAAAAAGTCGATATGAGCGGGGTTTATTCTTCCGGAGACAATCTAAATCCTTGGGCTCTATCGAGTCTGTATGAGGAAATTCGTAAGGAAAAGGTGATTTCTTCGGAGCCGGTTCGGAGCAACTTCGCTTCTTTGTTCGGCAAATCGGTGACTAACACTTCCAAAGAATCCGGATCTTTTTCGGGAAAAAGGGCGTTAGTTAAAGCGAAAGGAAAAGCTTTCTGGATGCAATTTCCTAGTTTTTTCGAGCTTTCCGAGGGAAAAAAAGGGGTATGGAAAACCACATTTCTTTCCTCACCTTATTCTTCCGAAGCAGTGGAGACCCTGCCCGAGTCTGTGGAAAATTATCCTTATTCTCCTCCGAAAACTCTGGATTGTGACCCTTCTATCGTGAGAAACTATTTTCAAAACACGGAGAAGTCCAAGTTTGATTGCCTAGTCCGCGGAGAAATTCTGGAGATCGCTCGTCCGTGAAACTGCAAATGGAAGATTTTGAATTCGTTGCTCTCTCTCCTTTGACGAAGAAACTTCTGGATCGAATCCGGCAGACTTCTGCGTCCGAACTTCCGGTTTTGGTTTTAGGCGATGTCGGAACCGGTAAGAGTTTCATCGGGCGTATCTTTCACGATTTGTCCCGGGAAAAGTTTCCGGGTTTTCAATTCGTGGATTTCGGTTTGGCGGAATCTGACGCGGAGTCGAACGAGATCTTTTCCTCTATGGAAGGAAAAGAAGGATTCCTGATCGTAGTCGAGAATTTCTCCAAATTGGCTCCGAATTCCCAAGTCCAATTGTTGCAAAAAATCCGGAGCGAAAAGGGAAAGAACCGCTATATATTGGCGGAAAGTCCTCTCCTCGGCGAAAAAGTTCGCCAGGGAATCCTGCAAGAATCTCTTTTCATCGAGATACAGACTTTGCAAGTCCAACTTCCTTCTCTCCGCGAGAGGAAAGAGGACATTCCTAGCTTCGTTAGAAAATTTTTGGACGAAATCGGAAAACGTTATAATCGGAAAACCATCAAAGTGTCGGAGAAGTTGGGGCATTTCCTATTGGAATACGATTATCCCGGAAATCTTCACCAGCTGAAGAATCTGCTGGAGGGAATGGTTTCCATGCATAATTCCAAAACTTTGGATACTAAGCATCTTCCTCCGGAACTTTTTTCCACACGGTACACGCAAGGAAACGGGTTGGAAGTCAGAACAGGTATCCCTCTAAAGGATTACGAACGGGAAATTATTCGGAAGAACCTGATCTTAGTGAACGGAAATCGGGAAAAAGCGGCGAGAATCCTAGGAATTTCTGAGAGAACGATCTATCGGAAAATCACCGAGTTCGAACTATTCGATTCTAACGACGGAAAAACTCTTCCGCCTTCCTGAGGAAATAGTAGACGGTCTCCTCCTTTTCCGATCCGGTCTTGGACTTCTTATTGATATCTATGACAAAATCGTAAATATCAAGGATATCCTTATCGGAAAAGGAGGAGGATTCCTTACGCAATCTGCGCAGGGTATGGCTCTTTCTTGCGGGGGAATAATTCTGCATGCCGAGCAGATCCGATTGTTCCTTTTCGGACAAGACCTTCTCGTAAAAACGGGAGATCATTTTGAATTTACGTAAACGATCCGTGTGATCCTTGAGTAACGCTAAAAATAGGAGCAAGGAGTCTTTTCCGATTTTAAATTTGGAAAATTCCTTTGTAAAACGGACCATATCCCGTTCGAAAAAATGGTCCACCGTTTCCGGAGCGCTGAATTCGGACGTTTGGAAGAGTACTTCCTTTAAATCCTCCGCCGTGAAGGATTTTTTTCCGAGATACAGTTTTAATTTTTCCAGATTTCTAAGATATGAACCTGCAGTAGGATTGATCTTTAAAAGGAATTCCTCCTCGGCCTGAGCGTCTAGGCGAAGATCGAGTTCTTTGCATGCCTTTAACACGGCCTCTTTTCGTTTATCAGGAAATATTTTTCCAGATTTAAAATACCTGACTTCGGTACCGAATAGAGAGAGAAGCTCCTTTGAAATATCCCAATGGTCATAATGCACTACGATTTTTACGGAATCGGGAAGAGAGGAAAAATGACTCTTTGCGCCGGTTTTGGTTTTTCCTTTTCCAAGGAGCGGTTTGAAGAAATTCGTTCCGGACTTGATGACGAACAGTTTTCGTGCCGCGAACATATCCAAATTGGACACTTCACCTTGGAATTTTTCCAAGTCTCCGGGTTCTGAAACGAATACTACGACTTCGTAAGCATCGCCCGATTTTTTGAGGGCATCCTTGTACAAATCGCTGACGAGCCCGAATTCGTAGGAATCCTCGGTAACCGCAAAAAGTACCTGAGGAAAATCGTCTATTTTGCCCTTAGTCTTGTGTAAAAAATCCAAAAGATTTTCGTACATACCGGAGGAGGATTCCCGTGTCGCTAGTGCCACAGATGCAGGTTGTTCGGAAAATCGGAGGAGTCAAGCCGTTGGTAAAAGGAAAATACTGTAAAGATTTGCCTTCGAACTGCCGATCCTTTGTACGGTCGGAAGTATTTCCGCTCGGTTTATGAGAATCAGCGACGGAATCCAAAGAGTATCCTTTCCGGAAGAGGCATTAACCTACGTTAAGCCGGTTATGAATCGGACCGTCGTGCCGCCCGTAGATCCTGTGAAACAACGGGATTTTTCCCGGTTCGATTCGAATTTGAAATTTTACGGTCCGGAAGGCGAAACGATAAAGGCGAACCCGGATCTCAAGCGGGGAAGTCTCCTCGATCTTTACGCCTAAGGCTTCTTTCTTAATTTTCCAAATAGCGGGACCAAATTCGATGATACCTTAGGAATTTTCGGATCGGAAAACCTAGGATATTCGTATACGACCCTTCAAAGGACAGAACGGGAGAATCGTTATCCTGGATTCCGTATGCTCCCGCCTTATCGAATGGCTTGGCTCTCCTTATGTAATTTTCCGCATCCTCTTTTTTCCACGTTTGAAAAACCACTGTGGAAATATCGTAGTCGAATATTTCTTCCTCGCCCGTTCGTAAACCTAGACCCGAGTAGACAAGATGGGAACGTCCGCTTAAACTTAGGATCATCTCCAACGCATTCGCCTCGTTTTCGGGTTTTTGTAAAATAGAATCGTCGCGTACTACGATCGTGTCTGCGGATACTTGGAGGTCTAAAGTATTCTCCGCCTTCGGGCCTAGTTTTGCTAAAGTGATTCTCTCCAAATATTCCAACGGTCTCTCCCGAGTCAGAGACGATTCGTCCAAGTCTAGCGGATCGACTTTGTAAGAAAGTCCGAGTGAGTCGAAGACCTCCTTTCTTCGGGGAGACCGGGAGCGTAAGTATAGCATTCCCCCATGTTTGAAGAAAAGCCTTGCCAGGCACTCCTTTTCTCTATATCACTGGACGAACGGATTGCCTACATGAAACGATTTGCTCCTTCTTTTATAAAATCCTTTCGTATGATTCTATTTTTTATCGCATCTCTTCTGGTTCTCGAGCTTTCGGCTCAGGCGAACTCCGATTCGCCGACCAAAGAGGAAGCCGCCAAACATTCGGGAGAAGCGCAGGCCTCGGCCGGAAAGAATCCGAACGTGGATCCGAAATCCAAAGCCTTTTCGATCCGGAAAAAGTCCTGGGTCGGTCTTCGATATTTGAGAAATACACTTTTGAATTTCGGTAAGAAAACGGAATGGGAATCCTTATTGGCGGAATATTCCAAAGCGGAATCCTCGTTTCAAAGAGGGGAATGGGATGCTTCTTCTTCCGCTTTCCAATCTCTAAAAGTAAAACTGGATCAGATCGCGGATTCACAATCCAAAGATGTCTTGGTAAAATCGGATCGTCTCGAAAAGGAACTCCAGCCGAAAGTTGTGGACTTAAAGATCAATAAAGAGGCCGAAGGAAGAGCCTTCGTTCCCGTCATAGAAAAGCACCTTCAGATTTTCCGAGACACTTGGTTGGCAGGAAAAGGAGAAAGGGAATCCGGAAACCAAATCCAGGGATTGTATTTTGCCAAACAAGGACTGCTGCAGCTCTATAAGGCGAAAATCCTTTTGGAAAAAGCGAAGGAAGGAAAGTTGGAGTCCGAAACGAAATTATCCCGTAATCGGGTGTTGGAAACGGATTATCTGAACTCGGAGGAAGTGAAATATTGGGATGATTGTCTGGAAGTTCTGAACGAATCCGAAGAAAAGAGCCGAAAGAAAGAGAAGGACGCCATCCGAAAAGTATACCAAAGCAGAAAAGGATCTCTACCTCCCGAGTCCAAAGGGGAGAATTCTGCGGAAACAAAACCTTCCACCGGAACGAACTCAGAAAAGAAATGAGAAACGATTAGATTCGAGGATCGAAACGAGAATAGATGCGAGTCTTAGTGAAAATGATTCTTTCGGCATGGATTGCCGTTTCCGTATTTTCCTGCCGAGGAATGAATCTACAGAACTTCCGAAACTTTTCCTTTGAAAAATCCTGTCGTTTTTTGAATTTATTCTGTGATCGTTTAAAAATCGTACCGGACTTGTCGGATTGCGATCCCTTTCACGAAGAATACGACGGCTATAGCCATTATATAGATAGAAGCGTACTAAAGGACGAATACAAGATCAGAGAAGCCTCAAAGAAGGAAAAAGAACCTTCCGACCCGCTCGAACCCCTTCCTAAGAGAAGGGAACTGGACCGAGATACCCGGACGGATTATGGAAACAACATGAGGTTGGATTCTAAAAAATTATTCGAGAGATACGATATTACCGCGGGGCGAAAGGCGGACCATAGAAGAAGCGAACATCCGTGCAGTCCTATCGACGGAGAGGATCGTCCGAAAGTGAACTATTCAGAACCTAAAAAGCAGGAAAGAGACGGAGTAGAATTTTGAAAAATATTTTTGATATCAGCGGTAAAACCGTTCTAGTTACTGGGGCAACCCGCGGGATCGGAAGACAACTTGCGGAAGGCTTTAAAGAAGCCGGAGCGATTGTATATGGAACCGGATCCTCAGTAGAATCCATCAAGCGATTAGAGGGCACGGGAATCGAGGCATTTCCTGCAGACGTCCGTACTGTAGGTGCCATGGATCCTATCATCGAATCCATCGTAAAGAAACACGGAAAATTGGACGTATTGGTGAATAACGCCGGAGTGGCTACGAATCTTCCTGCCGGGTTTTTTAAGGAAGAGGATATCCAAAACGTTATCCAAACGAATTTTACGGGTGTATTTCGCTCCTGTCAGGCGTATTATAAGATTCATAAAAAGAAAGGCGGTAACATCATTAATGTCGCTTCGGTTTTGGGAATCCGGGGGACCAAGTTCGCATCGGTCTATTGTGGTACGAAGGGAGCGGTGATTAATATGACAAGGGCTCTTGCAGTAGAATGGGTAAGTTCCGGTTATCGGGTAAATGCGGTTTGTCCGGGTTTTATCGATACTGACATGACGGAAATGATCAAAGAAAAACCGGAGGTTATGGCGCAAATGAAGGCTCGGATACCCATGGCAAGACTAGGAAAACCCGAGGATTTGGTAGGAGCGACGTTATATCTAGCTTCCGATGCGGCTTCTTATGTAACTGGGCAGACCATCGTGGTAGACGGAGGTGTAACCTCGGTTATATGATCCTAACACTTCATCCCCAAAATCCCGAAAAAAGGATTCTCGGGCAGGTATCGCGGAAACTGTCCGAGGGGGGTGTATACATATTTCCTACCGATACGGTTTACGGATTGATCGCAGATTCCCAATCCCACTCCGGTGTTGAAAAACTTTACAAACTCAAGAATATTCCTAAAAACCAACCGCTTTCCCTCCTCTGTCCGAATATTTCCGTAGCTTCGCATTATATCGAACAACTTTCTAACGAGTCCTTCCGTCTAATGAAGCGAATTACTCCCGGGCCGTTTACGTTTATCGTAAAGGCAAACAAGCATCTACCGCGGGTTTCTTTTACCAACCAAAAAGAGAAGAATATCGGGATTCGAATTCCGGACTCTCCGTATCTCCAAGCTCTTATGGAAATCCATCCGAATCCTTTGACTTCCACCTCCGTTTTCGTTAAGGAGGAATTTTTGATCGATGTGGATATGTTGGAAAACGAATACGGCTCCAAAGTGGACGGCATTGTAGACGGAGGGATATTCGATGTGGAACTTTCCACGATTCTAGACTGCGCCGGAGACGGAATCGTGATTGTTCGAGAAGGGAAAGGAATGGATTTGGTCGCCGATCTTTAAAAGTAAGACCGGTTGCCAGGCCTATGGAAAAAGTCCGGTGCTGGGAGATATCATGCAAAAAAGGCAATTAGGTAAAAATGGTCCTACAGTTTCCGAGATCGGATTAGGCTGCATGGGGATGTCGGATTTTTACGGTAAAAGGGACGATTCAGAATCCATA
Organism: Leptospira fletcheri; assembly: GCF_004769195.1. Classification (NCBI taxonomy): domain Bacteria; kingdom Pseudomonadati; phylum Spirochaetota; class Leptospiria; order Leptospirales; family Leptospiraceae; genus Leptospira; species Leptospira fletcheri. The sequence continues at coordinate 428,774 of NZ_RQET01000004.1, read as the reverse complement.
GCTACCATACATCGGGCCTTGGAATTAGGAGTCAATTTTCTCGATACGGCTGATATGTACGGTCCCTATACGAACGAGGAATTGGTAGGAAAAGCGATCCAAGGAAAACGGGATTCCGTCGTATTGGCCACGAAGTTCGGAATCGTAAGAGATCCCTCCGATCCGCAAAAACGAGGGATCAATGGAAAACCCGAGTACGTAAAGGCCGCATGCGATGCTAGTCTGAAACGTCTAGGTGTGGATCACATCGATCTCTATTACCAGCACCGAGTGGATACGAGTACTCCGATTGAAGATACGGTCGGGGCCCTATCGGATCTAGTGAAGGCCGGAAAAATCCGTTACATAGGATTGTCCGAAGCCGGAGTCGAAACGATTCGCAGAGCTTCGAAAGTCCATCCTATCGCCGCTTTACAAACCGAATATTCTCTCTGGAGCCGGGAACCCGAAGACGATCTTTTGGAAGTTTGCCGCGAATTGGGAATCGGGTTCGTTGCTTACAGTCCCTTAGGCCGTGGTTTCTTGACCGGGCAAATCGCCAAGTTCGAAGACTTGGATCCGACGGACTATCGAAGATTTGCTCCGAGATTCCAAGGGGAAAATTTTCAGAAGAACCTGGATCTGGTTTCTAAAATCAAAGAGATCGCGGCGGAAAAATCCGTCTCTCCCGGACAATTGGCTCTTGCTTGGGTACTTTCCCAGGGCAAGGATATCATTCCCATACCGGGAACGAAGAGAAGATCTTATTTGGAAGAGAACGCGAAAGCTGCAGAGGTCAGGCTCACAGAGGAGGAATTGAAGCGGATCGATTCTATTTCTCCGAAGGGCGTGGCTTTTGGAACCCGGTATCCCGAATCCATGATGAGTTCTGTCGGAAGGTAGGACCGGAATTTCGGTTTTAAAAACTCTCGGATAACCTCGGATCCGTCTTTGATGAATTCGAGGTTATCCGGTTTCGAAGATTCAGCCGAAGATCTTGTCCCACTCATCTTCCTTAAATCCTACCAGTCCGAAATTTTCTCCTAGGACAAAAGGTCTTTTTACCAAATTTCCGTTTTTGGAAAGAAGATCGAATTGTTCTTCCAGGCTCATTTTCGGCAATTTATCCTTTAGTGAAAGTTCCTTATAATCTCCGCCGGAAGTATTGAATAAACGCTTCGAATCGCCGTTAAGATAACCCAGCATTTTCTTCAATTCCGTTTTTTTTGGGGGAGTTTCGCGGATCGGCAGATCCTCGAAATCCACCTTTTTACTTTCCAGGTACTTCAATGCCTTCCGGCAGGTACTACAATTTTTATATTCGTAGACTTTCGTTTTCAAAAATCGCCCTCTCTACGCTTCCCAGATTGGAATATTTATGTCTTATTGGCAAGTCATTCGTCCGGAAAAATCTTTGCCTTGAAAACGCGCTTTTTTGCCGATAATATCTTTTAGGAAAGAAACTGAAACCGTGCTGAATAAGAAGACCACTTTAACGGGAAGGCAAAAAGCGGCGATCTTTTTGATCGCGGTGGGGTCGGACGTTTCTTCCGAGATTTTTAAACATCTTAGAGAAGACGAGATCGAACAAATCACGTTCGAAATCGCGCGACTAGACAAGATCACTCCTGAGGACAAGGAGAAGGTCCTAGTAGAATTCAACGAGCTCATGATGGCTCAAGAATTCATCTCCAACGGAGGTATCGACTTTGCCCGAGGCTTATTGGAAAAAGCCTTAGGAAATCAGAAAGCGATCGATATCATCAACCGATTGACTTCGAGCCTTCAGGTAAGGCCTTTCGACTTTATCCGAAGAACGGACCCTCAACACTTATTAAACTTCATTCAGAACGAACACCCTCAAACCATAGCCTTAATTCTTTCGTATTTGGATCCGCAAAAGGCTTCCAACATTCTTTCAAACCTGCCGCACACGATCCAAGCGGAAGTTGCAAAGAGAATCGCTACCATGGACCGCGTTTCTCCCGACGTTCTCCGAGAGGTGGAACGGGTGTTGGAAAGAAAATTATCCACATTGGCCAGTGAGGATTACACCTCCGCGGGAGGTATAGACTCCGTGGTCGAAATTCTGAACCTCGTGGATCGGGGAACGGAGAAAACCATCATCGAGGCTCTGGAAGAGGAAGATCCGGAACTTGCAGAAGAGATCAAGAAACGGATGTTCGTATTCGAGGATATCGTGTTGCTCGACGACCGCGCGATCCAAAAAGTTTTGCGGGAAGTGGACAACTCGGATCTGGCCAAAGCGTTGAAGTCCGTCGACACGGAAGTGCAAGAGAAGATCTTCAAAAACATGTCTAAACGTGCCGCCAACCTTCTGCGTGAGGATATGGACTTTATGGGTCCGATCCGAATCAAAGACGTAGAGGACGCGCAGCAGAAAATCGTAAACATCATTCGAAAACTGGAAGAATCCGGCGATATCGTCGTCGCGCGTGCTGGCGAAGACGAATTGGTCATGTGAGGTCCGAATTTGGGCCAAAACGCTTTCCGAAATCGATTCTTTACGTTTCTCTGTCTCTTTTCCCTTGGAGCGATTTCGGCTTGCATAGGAACAAAGGATTATCCGCAGGCTGTCGACTTAGGAAGTATACGTTGGGAAGGAACGTTAATCGGCGATCATGAAAAAACGCCTCCGCCGAAAGTTAAAGGAAAAACGGATCTAACCGCAGAAAATTCTACAAAAAGCTGGATAGAGTTGCCGCGTTTTCCCCTAGCGTTCACGAAAATATTCAAGCTATCTCCTCGTTCAGGAATATACGAGGTTCATATCCGAGGATCTTTTGATATTTCTAAAGAGAATCGTCTTTTGTCCGTGCCAACCGGAATTTATCTGCCTGACATAGGAGAAAATTGGCGTATACGACTGAACGACAAACTGCTCCGCGAAGAATGGTACGATTCGCCGGATGAAGAGCTGGCAAAGCGTAGGTCGGTTAAAGGACTTACGGTTCCGATTCCGGCGGGAATTTTGAAACCAGGTAAGAATGAGATCGCGATCTTATTCAAGGGACAGGCTGCCGTCACAGAGTATGTTCCGAACGATCATTTCGGTTTTTATCACGCCAGCGGATTCAAAATCTCTTCCTTGGAGGAAATTTACGATTCCGGGACGGAATATCTGGATATATTCCTGTTCGGGATATATTTTATATTCGGTTTTTATCATGTATTATTCTTTGTAACTAGAAAACAGGATTCTTATTATCTATTTTTCGGGCTATTTTCCCTTTTGTCCTCCATATACTTTTATTCGACTTCATATCTTATATATAATAAATTCGTCAATTATCCGGGGGGACCGGATACGAGCTATTTTTATAGGTTAGAGTTCGCAAGTTTAGTGCCTATAGTTCCGGTGTTTTTACTTTTTGCCCGGGATTTCTTTTATCGAGAGGAAGGCACCTTTTGGGCGATTCGAATTTTCTGCGGAGCAAGTATTGCATTCTTTATCGCTACTTGGATTCTCCCTTTCGAGTTCCTGCTCTCTAACTTGCGCTTATACCAGTTTCTATTGATTCCGATGCTTGTGTATGTTCTGTTTTTTTCCTTCCAAGCGATACGTAGGAAAAAGCCGGATTCAGTTAAATTATTTATAGGGATCGGCGTCTGTGCTCTCTTCGGAATCTGGGACACTTTGGACGCGATCTATAAAATCGTAGGGATACATTATCCCTATTTTAAAATCGCATATTCTGTATTTATCATCGTAATCATTAGTCTTCTTGTGTCCCGCTACGTCAGCTTATATAAAGAATCGCAAATGCTGAATCTGGAAATATCCAGACAAAGGGACGCTTTCTATCGGTTTGTTCCTTCCGATTTCATTTCCATCTTGGATAAAAAAAGCCCTGTGGAAATTAAGATCGGAGATTCCAAAGAAAAGACGATGACCGTTTTTTTTGCGGATTTGAGAGGTTATACTACCGTATCGGAAAAATTGGCGCCCGAAGAGAATATCAAATATTTAAACCGGTATCTCTCGGCTTTCGAGGATCGAATCTATAAAAATGCGGGTTTCGTGGATAAATATATCGGAGACGCGATCTTAGCTTTATTTTCCGATCATAGCGAGCGTGCAGAAAAAGAGAAATTCAATTCCGCGGATAATGCACTCCAATCCGCTATCGAAATGGTACGCTTAACCGGGTCCATAGGCGGCGATATGACGGGTCCTGCAGATCTAGGAATCGGAATCAATACCGGCACTTTGATTCTAGGAACCGTAGGTAGCGATCGTCGGATCGATACGACCGTCGTCGGAGACACTGTAAATTTGTCTTCCAGGGTGCAGAATCTTACCGCATTCTATAAGACCAAAATATTGATCACGCACCATACCTTTTTAAGGTTGAATTTGCTTTCCGAAGTTCGTGCTAGGGAAATCGATACCGTGATCGTAAAAGGCAAGACGCAACCGGTGATTTTATACGAGGTGTACGAGGGTGATCCCCCGGAACTCGCAGATTGGAAGGATTCCGTAAAATCTAAACTCAACGAAGGAATCATATTGTACAAGGTCGGAGACTTCAAGTCCGCCTTTGCCATATTCAGGGAATTGTATAAGAAAAAACCTCTAGATAGTGTGGTCCGTCTTTATGCGAAACGGACCAAATTCTTTTTGAACCAAACTCCCGGCAAAGATTGGGATGGAATTTTCCGGCTACATAGAAAATAATTTTTTCCCGAAATAATTTCCCTGTAACATTCCTTGGGAACGTTCGAACGATTTCCTCTGTCAAACGAACGCAGTGCTTATCCTCAAGCGTCTTCGGCGGGAAGTTTCAATGTCTAAATTATGTTTGTTCTTTGTGGTCCTGATCGCTTCTCTTCCCGTCTCGGGGAAAGGAAGCGTTCCTAAATTCCGGATGCAGGATCAAAAGGGCAAGGTATTTACTTCCGAATCCGCAAAAGGAAAGACTTTGTTTCTTTTAGGTTGCGGATTCAAAGATGTCATTCTTTGCAGGAAGCACGGGAGAAAAATCTATTGGAAAATGCAAACCTTGTTAAAGGATGAAGATACCGTAGAATTTTTGGCATACCTCGATCTGCACGCGGCTCCAGAAACGGTTCACGATTATATTTCCGGCGAACGCGATAAGGATTACGAAAGTATTTTATTGGATACGAAAGGGGATTTATCGCAGGGTCTTAAGGATGGATCCTCTTATTTACGCGTTTATTCGAGAACGGGGACGATATTGCACGAGGAATATTTTACGAATGTGGATGATTCAGTAGTGCTGCGTTTATTCGAATTCGTTAAGGCAGATAGAATTCGGAGAAAGGCTTCATGAGGACGATTCGCGACATTCCGTTTTTATTTCTGACCTTTTTTGCTCTTTGTTGTGTTCATAAAAGCAAAACTTCCGCCGATTACTTCGAAAAATATTTTCAGTACCAGGAAGTGATTCAAAAGGATTTTAAGGAAGGTCCCGTTCGAAGGATCCTGTACGGAAATCCCGAAGCATCCGATGAAAAGGAATTTGCGGAAAAAGGGGACCTTCTTGTTCTAGGAATGCGTCTTACGAAGGAGCAGAATTTCTTTAGACCAGATCTCTCCGATTCACCTCCGGAACTCGCTCTTTCCTCTCCCTATACGGTTTATGTAGAGGCGAAAAAGCACCATTTCAGGGAAGAACCGACGTATAAAATCAGGAGAGTGACGCAAATGATTTCTCCCGAATTGAGCGTCATCGATTTATTGCCGCATTTGGAATCATTCCTTGGGCACGTGCGCAATCCTTCCGCTCCTTCTTTAGAAACGTTTTCCTCCTTACAGCATTTTTTATGCTCCAATATGGAATGCGATCTGCAAAGACGAAAGGATTCGATTCTTCTTTCCTACACTCTTTCCGAAAGAATGAAGAAGAACTTTCCTTTAGCTTACGAAAAATTCTCTAAACGCCTGGAGCAGACGGCCTTTCGATTGCAAGTGTTTCAACCGGGAGGTTTTTCGGAAGGCTGGGAAATTTATAACGAAGGAAAGACGATTCATCTGGAGATCCCGCATTCTCCGAAAGGATATTGGTCTCATCTAAATTCCTTACATTGTAGATTCTATGTTTTTCTCCGCGTTTTTGGTTTGAAGATAGATATTCGCGGGCTCGGTTACACTCTACGATTCGCGAGAAACGGAAAGACGGATACCGTCACCGGAAAATTTTCCAAGATTCCGGAGACAAAAATCGGCGGTAGGTTCCTTTCCATTTTTCCTCCGGGGTTCGTAAACATTTTCATTCCCGGAAATATGGAGCAATATTTTGAGAATTATTTCGAATTGCTCGTTAACGGTTCCGACGGTAAGGGAGGGAGCAGATTCGTTTCCTCGACTCGTAGGGCGGGACACAAGACAACGGTCACCTTGACAACGGAATCGGAAATTTTGCGCGAACGGTTTCTTCCGTTTCGGGGAAAGGACGAGGACGATTCCCCTAGCTTCGTTTCCGAATTTGAAAAAGCAGTGGTCCAAGACATCGGAGGATAGCTTTCCGTTCATACGATAGACTCTGGAAGATATTTCAATTTAGAAAGTTTCTAAAACTGCTTGACTGGTCTAGTTCGAAATGGATCCTATTAAGCGTTCGGCTTTTCACCGAATTTGAAAATTTTGAACTGTGAGCGGAGGAATCATGGAACTCGCCCTCTTTACCCAGCAGGGTCTTTACTTTTTAGTTAAGTACATCCATTTTCTAGCGGGCATTACTTGGATCGGAATGTTGTATTATTTCAATTTCGTCCAAGGGCCTTTCTTCAACGAAACCGATGCGGAAACGAAAAAGAACGCAACGCAAAAATTGGTTCCCCGAGCCCTTTGGTGGTTCCGTTGGGGCGCTATGTTTACCTTCCTTTCTGGAATCGCGATGATCGCTCTCGCTCTGAGTACCGGAATCCCGCATAACTCTCAATGGGTTGTGGTGATTCTTGTAGGTGCAATTTTCGGTACGATTATGTGGGCCAACGTTTGGTTCGTGATCTGGCCGAATCAAAAAGTTGTGATCGCTAAAGCGAAAGGCGAAACCACCGTTGATCCGGCGCCGAACGCGAACCGCGCTTTTGTGGCTTCCAGAACGAACACACTCTTGTCCATCCCGATGCTTTTTGCAATGGGGGCGGCTCGCAACCTTCCCATAGCCTACAGCCCGAATAAATTGGGTATGTTTTTGGGATTGATCGGATTGATCGCCTTGATCGTAGAAGTGAACGCTTTAGTTGCCGACCAAAACGGACCGAGCGTAAAACCGATAAAATCCGTTAAGGCCGTGATTACTAGTGGATCCGTTTTCGCTCTGGTAACGTATCTTTTAATGGAAGTTTTGTTAACCGCATAAGGACGGCTGAAATGAATCGTTCCCGAAACGTCGGGTTCGGTAAAAATGGGGGCGGTTTCGACCGCCTCTATTTTTTGGCCGGAACCGTTCTCATTCTATCTTTGCTCTTCGTTGCTTGCAAGGGAGAAGAAAATCTCACTCCCGAACAAAAGCTAGAGGCGAAAGGAAAAGGAATCTACGTAGCGAATTGCACCGCTTGCCACAATCAAAATCCGAAATTGGACGGTCCCATAGGTCCGTCGGTTGCGAACTCTTCCCTTGAATTGTTAAAAATTCGGGTTCGGGAAGGCGGCTATCCGGAAGGATATACGCCTAAAAGAAACAGCAAGTTGATGACCAAGTTTCCTTTCGGAGACGAGGAAATTTCCGCGTTAGAAGCGTTCTTGAAGAAATGAGGGACGCCTTCATCCGAAGGAAGTTGATATCGGAAAAATCGGAGGCTCTGCCCGAGGGGAAAGGCTCCGATTGAAATCTAAAAAGGTTTTCGTCAGTTTCTCCCGATGGAGATCCTTACATTTCTTAAGATATCGATGATTTGCTTGTGAATTTTCCCGTTGGAAGCGACCACTTCCGTTTGTCCCGAGAGGAAATGCTTTCCGTGAAAATCGGTCAGCTTTCCGCCGGCTTCCATTAGGATGACGGAACTGGCTACCGTGTCCCAGAGTTTCACGCCTTTTTCCCAGATTCCGTCCAGCACGCCTTCCGCCACCCAACAAGTATCCAGAACGAAAGACCCCGTTCTTCTCATCGATCGCCCACAACTGATGAAGGCGGTAATATCGGAGATTACCTCGTTTAGAATTTCCTTTCTGTTCGTAGGAAAACTGGAAACCAATAGGGATCTTGCTAGAGCGTCCGTATTGGAAACGTCTATTCTCAAGCCGTTTTTAAAAGCCCCTTGGCCCAGAATAGCGGAATAGCGAGCGTCGAGCTCCGGAGCGAACACGATCCCTGCCACAGGAGTTTCCCTATGTTCTAGGCCGACGGAAACCGCATAAAGTGGAATGCCTCGAACAAAATTCATGGAACCGTCTATGGGATCCAAAACCCAACGAAAGGAATTGCTTCCCTCGTGGCGATAGTAATCTTCCGATATGATCGAATCGGCGGGAAAGTTTTGCCTCAGAAACTCGATCAGGAATTTTCCCATCAATTCATCCGCTTTCGTGATACGATCTTTCTCTTCGGAATCCGAAACGATACCGAAGACACGAATTTCTTTCTGTAGTTTTCTCGCGGATTCGAGTACTAAACCGGAAATCGATTGAACGGATTTAATCCGTTTTTTGACTTCTTCCAGGGGAAAATCTATCGGAGGGGCAAGTGATTCCATTGGCATTCGACTCAGGGTAATATTAGGTCCGTTCTTCCCTCAAAATCTTCCAGGCCATATTTCCGGAAGGGGACAAAATTCGTTCCGACGTATGGGAGCGAAGCCAGGTGTAAAGGGATTCCCGAGCGGATTCTTCAAAAGTCATATTGTCCGACGTTAACAAAAGATCAACAACTTGCCGGAATGAAATAAAATCGCGAGCTATCTTTCCTAACGAACTATCCAAGAATCTGGCCGTCAATGTCAGATATTCCACCGCCAGAGGTTCGAAGATTCTCCCGAGCAGCCAATCCTTAGAAGTGATTCCGAGGGTCTCTCCTATGATTTTAATCTGCTTGGAATAATCCACTTCGTCGAAGATCTCGGAATGCGTGTGTCTTATATTATCGTGGTATTCGGCTCCGACTTGAACCATAAATTCGGACTCCCCGTATTTTCGTGGAAAGAAGTCCACTACCAAGCCGTCGTCGATTATTAGGTAGTCTAGAGGAACCACGCGGGCTAAATAATAGATCCTCTTGGTGCGAACGGACATAGTTCTGCCCTGTATAGCTTGGGCCAGAACGTCCTGTTTCTCGGCTCCACCCAAATACATCAATTGAAAGCTCACCACTAAGAGATAGGGAGGAAGGTGTTTTTCCCAGTATTTGGGTGAATTCTCGCGAAAGGTTTCCTCTTCCGGATAAAACGGTTTGACCAAAAAAAGTCGATCGCTATCTCTTTTGGGTCTCGGTTCCGGCAAGACCAGACAATCTGAAACGAGTTCGGGAAGTCTCTCTTTGATACTTCCTAGAAAGGATTTTGCCGCAGGAAAATCCACTTCGAATACGGAACAAGGGGGAAGCGCATAGTCCTGTTCGAATTCTATAAACGGCGTATGAAGATTATCCACATAAATCGAATGAGGAATATTCGATCCCTTAGGAAGGTTCGCTAACATGGAGTTCAATTCGCTTATTTCTTTTCGATTCATGATTTTCGTCGCGGTATGATACGCACTTCGAAAGGTTTGAGCCGTTTCCAGCCCGCAAAGACGCTTTTTCTAGAATGATTCAGATAGATTTCGTAATTCTTCTCTTTTCCGCTTCGGAAGATTTTTTCCACATTCGGTCCGTAAAAGGAAAAGCCGACTCCGGCATTTCGCAAAATCCTCCTGTATAAAAGCATAAACGAAATCGGATGAAGGCTTGCTCCGACATACACTACGGATCCCTTTCCGAAGCGATTATGCGTGATTACAGGCTTCCCTTTATAGAACTTTTTGTTGTCCGTATACGTTGCCCAGACTTCGGCAGTTTCAGGTTCCAGAATTTCGCAGATTTTGGAACAGGTTCCCGGTAATACCCTGAATCTGAATTTTACCGGTTCCTCTCCTACCGCTTCGAATTTGCGGACGCTAATTCCGGCCATTTTGCGGAACGGGCCGGGTATAGGAGAATCCAACATCCAACCGTTTTTGTCCTTCGCTCCCGATCGATAACCGAGCACGAGTGTGCCTCCCGCGCTTACGTATTCTTCCAGTTTTTTTACCACAGCTTCTTCTATCATAGAATACAAAGGAAGAACCAAAACCTTGTATTTAAAAAAGTCCGTCTCTCCGGCGGGAAGAAAATGGGTATTCACGTTTAAAATGTCCAGGCCCGCAAACCAAGTCGCCATTTCCAAATCGTATCCGACCTGCGCGAAAGGAACCGGAGAGAATTTTAATCCGGAGGATACGGGTTGGTGCTTAAAATTTCTCGCATTGTCGATATCATGCAAGACGGCAACTTCCGCGGGAAACGGTTCCGATGCAAAATCCTGGGCGTAAGGAAGAATCTCAGCGATCCCTTTTTGCAATTCGAAGTATCTTTCCGTTAATACCTTATCATGGTCCAAAATTCCGTAACAGAGCTGTTCCTGTCCGTATCTCGCCGTCCTGTAACGGAAAAAAAGAATCTGATCCGCTCCTTGCGCAATTGCTTGTTTCATCCAAAGCTGGGTTTGTCCAGGTGCGGGAAGATAACCTAAAACTTCATGACCTTGGAATCCGGAGATCTGCTCCATCACGGTAAAGGATCGATTCTTAAGTCCTCGATTGTACTGGTGCATGACCGAAACGAACGGGTGAGGAAACGGTTCCTGCTGCTCTCCCCATGTAGGATAATTGTCCCAAGACACATAATCCAAGTTTCGGAATAACTCGGCCATATCAATCACCGGAAGAAACGGACTCGGATATAGATTTGTGGTTAGCGTTCTTCCGGGGGAGAGTTTTCTGAGGATTTGCGCCTGCATGCGGACGAAGTCCACAACGGTATCCGACTGGAATCGGTAAAAATCCTGGATCATGGACGGATTGAAATTCGCAGAAACGTGAGGTCCTGGAATCGGAATCTGGTTCCAGTCGTCGAAAACGATCCCCCAAAAAACGCTTCCCCAAGTTTCGTTCAGAACTTTGAGAGTTTTGTACTTCTTTTTTAGCCAACTGCGGAACGCGATCAGGGATGTCGGAGAATGGTCTATATCCGAACCTTCGTGTCCTATTTCATTATCGATTTGCCATGAGATTAGCGCCGGGTGTCTTCCTAAGGCTTTAGCCATTTCGGTTACCAATCGTTCTGCAGCTTTCTTAAACTTGGGGGAAGAAAAACAAGCCTGTCTTCTGGTTCCGATTATCCTCGTGATTCCATCTCGGATTTGCATAACTTCTGGATGTTTTTGCGCTAACCAAGGAGGAAAGGTTGCAGTCGGAGTTCCCAAGATCGCCTGCATCTCGAATTTTCCGACCAGATCCAATATTTTGTCCCAAAAGGAAAAATCGAATAACCCTTCCTTCGGTTCGACGAGAGCCCAGGAAAATTCCGCGAGGCGTACGACCGAAAGACCCATATCTTTCATGATCCGGAGGTCTTCTTTCCAATCGTTTGGAGTCCATTGTTCCGGGTAATAATCAGCTCCGAATTTCATGATTGCCGTTTTAAAATAAGTAGGACGATGTTCGTGGAAAGCCGTTAGCCTTTCCAGAAAGAAAACTGAGAATCGGGAGTTTAACCGGGAAAAAATACTGTCTTTTCGATGCGATTCGTAGAGAATAGAATGGTGCAAGTTCGATTAGGACAATTTTAAGCCCTTCATGGAAAATCGAGACTCTTATGTTTACGGTATTCTCCCCGACGTACATTTTCGCTATTCCGCCGCGGAAATTTCCTACGCAGTAACGGCGGCATCCCACCTGCATGGGATAGACGATACAGGCACGGAGCTTTTAGGAAGAACCATGCTTGCGGCTTTCTTTCTTGCGGACTTGGTAAAAGAAGAAACGAAGGTCAGCGTACAGATTCGATTCTACGACGATTCCGAAATTCACTCCGTATTGGCCTACAGTACACGTGATGGAAGAATGAAATCGACTCTGAGATATAGACCGGAGGAAGACGTAGAGCAGGATCAAATCTCGGAAGAAAATCTCGGAATTTTGAAAGTATTCCGTTGGAGAGGCGGTGAATGCATTTACCAATCCATCGTGCCTTTCCGGAACGTAAGTTTCGAGACGAATATAGAGAATTATCTTAGGGATTCCGAACAGGTTCCTTCCTTTCTAGTCATTTTTTTCAGGCAAGACGGTTTGCATTGGAACGTCCGCGGATTATTCCTCCAGGCTCTGCCTGAAGCGAAACCGGGACATGTGGAAGCTGTTCGAGAATGGGCGGAGACTATCGAGGCGAATAAGACCGATTTTCTGGCGGAAAATATTCAGGAATGCTTGGATCGATTGGGAAAATTGGGGAGCACGATCGTTCATACGTTGGAAGAGGGACAACCCGAATTTAAATGCGATTGTTCCGAACAGAAAATCAAGGAACTGATCCAGACTTTGGGAAAAGAAGAGGCGATGGATATCGCCGAGGAACAAGGGCAGATCGAAGTAACTTGCGAATTCTGCAATTCCGTTTACCGTTTTCCTAAGGAGCAAGTCCTAGAACTTTTTTAAAGGAGACGATGCGTAAAAGTTATATCGATATCGGACTCGACGATCTGCAAATTCCCGCCAGCGATTTAGCCGAGTCTGCGGCTTTGGCCTGGAGACGGGGGAAACATCCAATCGTTCTACTATCCGGGAATATGGGTTCGGGTAAAACTACGCTCGTGTCCCGTTTTGTACAGGAACTCTATAAAGAACTTTCCGTTTCGAAAAACGGATCGAAACTTTGGGTCAATTCCCCTACGTACACTCTCATGAACGAATATCCTATACCCGAGGTCCAAAGCGAAGCGGGAGAGAAATTATCGATTTTCCACTTCGATCTTTATCGACTCTCCGGTGAAGCAGAAACGGAGGATTTAGGTTTTGAAGAATATTGGGGCCGTCGCGGAATCTGTATTGTGGAGTGGTGGGACAGGGCCCCGAAGGCGTTTTCGAGTATGCAATGTTCCGCTTCTGTAAGCATTTATGAAAACGGAACGGAAGAGTCTAGAAATCTTAATGTGGAATGGCTCGGGTCCGATTGGACAAGTTGTGATTCCGAGTTAGCGTCGATTTTGAATCGGGCAAAGAAGGAAATCGGATGAAAAAAATCCTGTTCTTCGACGCCACCAATCGATGGATCGTCATAGAGTCCTTTTTACTCTCCGAGAACGGATCGTTGAAGAATCTCCAAAGATATTCCGGACTTCACAACAGGGAATCGGCGGAAAGGCTGGTCAAGGAAATCGGAATCTGTTTGGAGGAATCAGGATGGAACTCTCCGGATCTGATCGTCACCGCACTGGGGCCGGGGTCGTTTACCGGAATTCGAATATCGGTTTCTACTGCCAGAAATTTCGCCCAACTCTGGAAAATTCCCGTTCTCGGATTTGATAGTCTAGATGTCTATTCTGCACACTATTTTCGGGAAGAAGATTCTGCCGTAATCGTTGCAATCGAGGCTAAACAGAATAAAATATACTTCGCTTTAAGAGACCGGATCGGTTTTTTGGGAAGTTTCGACATTGCCCCGGCGGAACCTGCGGAAATTCTTCCGGAAGAAAGGCTTAGTTCTTACTTAATTGCGCGAAGATTTACGGATTGTCCCGAATTTTTTTCCGGCGAGAATATGGAAGATCGTTTGCCTTCTTCCGAATCGATTTTGACGGAAAGCGTCGTACAATTGCGGAACGCGATTCTCGATCCAAGTCGATTTTCCTTCCGGGATTTACTCCCCAACTATATCCGCGGAACATATGCGGATCATAAATTAAAGGTATTTTTAGAATGAAGAAAACAGCAAAGAAATCTATGGATAAAAAAAAGACGAAGAAGAAATCTTCGCCCGTTCCGCCTAAGAAAGATCATAAAGAAAGCGTAAAGAAATCCGCGGAAAAGCCGACGGAAAAAAAATCCCTTCGGAGAAAAACGAAAGATCTTCCCGAGTTGGAAGCGATCGACGTGCCTGAACTGACTCCGCAAGAGGAAAAAAGAATTAAAGAGGCTTTTAAAGCGCGTATCAGTGCGCATACAAAAAAGAAGTCCGAAGAAGAGAAGGAAAGAGACGCGCGAATTTCGGAGCAAAGCCGGATCGAGAGAAAAAGAATGGAGGAGAGAAACCGCGCCAGGGCAAAAAATCGCGTCGCTGCTGAAGCTCTTCCGAAACCTATGGTGGAAATTTTAGACTCTCCGAATCCCGTTCCAAAAAAGGAAAAGAAAGACGAGATAAAACACAGAACCGATAAAAAACCGGGCAAGAAAGAGACTCATATTCCCGGATACGATCATAGATCTTTTTACAAACATTCCGGCGATTGGGAGAGGGAAAAAGATCCAAGCCGAAAACTTCTCAGATTCTTTCAGGCTCGATCGGGTAAGTTACTTTCCTATCACGAACTCCTTTCACGCATGGGCGAGAAGGCTGGCAAGAAGAAGAAATTCAGAAAAGAAAGATGGGAAGTCTCGGAAACGAAGAGATCAACGGAAGACTTGCTGGAGTTTTTTGAACGCGAAGGACTGATCGAAATCCAGGGAAAAAACGTGCTCGTCCACCCGGACCAGACGTTAGAAGGAACGATTTCGCTTAGCAAAAGAGGGGACGGTTTCGTAAAACTCACGACTGGAACCGAAGTTTTTGTCCCTTCCCAATATACGGGAAATTCCATACAAGCGGATACTGTACAAATCCTCCCTTCCGGAATCGGGAGAAAAGGAAAACTAGAAGGCGAAGTCATTTCCGTTCTGCGTCGTGGGCGGGATTTTTATAGAATGAAAGTCTCTGAAAAAACCGAAAAGTTTCTGATCGGATCTTTTCTGGATATGGATGGAGAAGGAAAGGAAGGGTTTTTACCTAGAAAAAGTCTACTACAAGACCTACAGGACGAAATCAAGCTCCGAGACGTAATTGTAGTAAATCTTAAAGAGGACAGCGCTCAGGAAAGAAACCTTTACGAGGTTCATTTCATACGATTCGAATCGGATACGAAGGAAGATACGGATCTTATGAGAATGTTAATGAAATATAATTATCAGATCCTGTATCCTGAATCCACGGAGTTAGGTACTTTACCCGAAGAAGTCGAGGAAAGTGCGGTGGAAGACTGGGGAAGTCGGGTCGATCTAAGAGAACTTCGGTCCATTACGATCGACGGAGAATATTCCAAGGATTTTGACGACGCGATTTCCTTCGTGGAAGAAGGCAAAAGAATCCGTTTTTATGTTCATATCGCCGATGTGGCGAATTACGTAAAGGCCGGTTCCCCTTTGGACGAGGAAGCCTACAAACGTGCGACTTCCGTTTATATGGGAAGTCGGGTCGTTCCCATGTTACCTCCCGAATTATCCGAAAATTTGTGTAGTTTGGTGGCGAAAAAAAATCGCCTGGCCTTTACAGTGGAGATGGAGGCGGACTGGCAGGGAAATATCACCCACGCCAAATTTTACAAATCGATTATCAAGGTCGCTGAAAGATATACGTATAACCGCGCCGAAACAGAGATTCTCTCGGGAGATCCGACGAACTGGATATTCAAGATGATGAAATTCGCGAACGTTCTGCGTGGAAAGCGGATACGGGACGGAAGAGTCGATCTGAATCTGAAGGAAACGAAGGTAATCACGGATAGCGATCATAATATCGTAGAAATCTCTACCGTCGAGCGGTTGCAATCCCACATATTAATCGAAGAGTTCATGCTCTCTGCGAACATTAAGGTGGCAGAATTTATTCGCAGGAAAAAAAGACCTACCCTATACCGCGTTCACGAACCTATGGACGCGGAGAAGTTGGATAACCTGAACGCATTTTTGAACCTAAACGGAATCGAAGCACAAATGCAGGACGCTAGTTATGAATCCATCAAGAATGTGCTTTCCGTAATCAGCGGCAGTCAAGCTGAACGGCTGTTCAATATATCCCTGCTACGGAGCTTTATGCAGGCATACTACTCGGGAGAGCAGCTCGGTCATTGGGGTCTGGGATTCAAGGATTACTGCCATTTTACTTCCCCGATTCGCAGGTATCCGGACTTGGTTTGTCATAGAGTTCTACAAAGCATTCTGGTTGATTCGGAAAATCCGTACAATGAAGAAGATATACGTGTCATGAGTCTTCATACTTCCCACGAAGAAAGAAAAGCTTCGGATGCGGAAAGAGATTATTATAAACTGAAAGCTTGCAGATTTTTGGAAAAGACGGGAATCCGCGAATTCAATGCGACTTTGACGGGTTTTAAATCTTCGTTAGCCTTCGTAGATTTGGATAATCCTATGGTCGAGGCGGTATTGCCCGCGCTTGAATTTACCGATGAAGGAGAGTTGTCCTCCGAAACGGACTTTTCCTTTTATTCGAAAAAGTATTCTAAGATCTTTACTCTTGGCGAACAGCTTTCGGTAGAATTGGATCGAATCGATTTCGAAGAAATCCGTATTTATGTGAAGATGCAAAAATTTCAGAAGAAAGGATGGACAAAGAATCGAGAATAATTTAGAACATTCGTTACGATAAAATCTTCGCCTTCGGACGATAGGTTTTGGAGGTCCAAGTGGAAACTTTATTTTCGGAAGAGATTTCGCGTAGCGGTTTTCTTAAATTTTTATTTAAAAGTGCCGCGCTTTCTGCGGTACTTATTCCGGCGACTTCATCCTGTGGTGGAGAAGCCGTTCCCCCCTTGAAAGGCTTGTCTGCGACCCAGTACCGAGCCTTTCGAAGTTTGCAGGATGTGTTTCTTTCGGGAAATCCGATCGAAAATTTCGATCTGGGAGTTGCTGCCGACCAATACATTTACGGTCATCCCTATCCGATCGAAACGGAATCGACTCTTCAGATCTTGGCCTTTTTGCCGACTTCTACTTTGGTTTCCCTCGCTTTAGATTTTTCTTTTACTCCATTGGCCAGTCTTTCCAAAGAAAACCGTGAGAAAAGACTGCTCTCTTGGAAGAATTCCTCTCTCTCATTGAAGCGGGGTGCATACAATATCATGCGCCAACTTTCCTTCTTTTTGATCTCCAAAGAGAAGAGCTACCAACAACTCTTAGGATACGAAGGATAAACATATGGGCGGAATTCCAGCGGCTAACGATAAAATTCTAGTGCCGAGCAAACACGCGGATTTTCTGAAAAAAGAAGGAATCACGGACGGTGTATGGAACGTAAAAACGGATGCCGTCGTGATCGGTTCCGGTTCCGGGGGAGCCGTCGCGGCGGCGACTCTTGCCAAAGCAGGATGGAAAGTCCTACTGATTGAAGAAGGTTCCTATTTTACTCCGGCTAAATTTACGGGAGACGAATTTATCTCCCAGGCGCGTCTTTATAGGGATGCGGGATTCATCGTTTCGGAGGAACAAACCATTTCCATTCTCCAAGGAAAAACCGTAGGAGGATCGACTACGGTCAATTGGCAAACGTCTCTCTATCCTCCTCACTATGTTACCGACGAATGGCAAAAGCGATTCGGTTGGAAAGGATATGGAAGAGACGAGATGGAAGGTATTATCTCCGAAGTCCACGAAAGATTGGGCGTCCACGAAGTGCCGGGCAATTTGATTAACGCTAATAACGGCGTGCTGATGAAAGGTGGAAAGAGTCTGGGGCTGCATCCGGAAGTTCTTCGCAACAATAACCGCGGATGTATCGGGTTAGGTCGTTGCGGGTTAGGATGCCCGATCAATGCGAAGCAATCCGCTTTTTTAACCTGGATTCCCGACGCGATCGAAGCGGGAGCCGTAGTGGTTCCGAACATGAGGGCGAAGTATGTCCAGGACGGAGCGATCAAAACGGTTGTCGCGGAATTCGCACCGGACGCTTATGAAAAAGCCCCGGATGAAATCATCCGAAAGATGACGATCCAAGCTCCGGTAGTGATCGTAAGTGCCGGAGCGATCGAAGGGCCGGCTCTCTTACAGCGATCCGGAATCGGAAACGATTGGGTCGGTCGGAACTTGAAACTTCATCCTACTACTACGAATTTTGCGATCTTCGACGAGAAGATCAATATGTTCTCCGGGCCTCCGCAGTCGGCAGTGATTAAAGACGGCCATAATCAGAACAATACCGGATACGGATTTTGGTTGGAAGTCGCTCCTTTCCGTCCGACCTTGGCGAGTTCATTGGTTCCCTTTTACGGTGCGAATCAATTCGAAGTTATGAAGAAGTTTCCGCACATGAGCGCCGGGATCGTACTTGTTCGAGACGGCGCGGATGGAGAAGCGAATTCCTCGGTCCAATGGTCCTTAGGAAGAAGAAAAGTGTATTTCGAGCTGACTCCTACGGATGGAAAGAATTTATTGAAAGGGATTAAAATGCTCGCGGAAGTCCAAGCGGCCGCCGGGGCTAAATCCATCATCTTTCCGTTTCCCGATATCCAAGAGCCCGTAAAAGTCGATAAAAACAGCAAGTTTGATTGGGTGCTCGAAAAAAGCATCGAGCCAGGACGTATTGCGGTCGGATCGGCCCATCCTCACGGATCCTTGCAGGCTGCCGATTCTTCGGAAAAAGGAGCGGTGAACCTGGATTTCGAATTGTACGGGCACAAGAATATTTACGTGATAGACGCATCGGTTTTTCCTACTGGACTTTCGGTAAATCCGCAAATTACCACTATGAGCGTAAGTTTAAGGGCTTCTCGGGCGTTAGCGGCTCGAAAATCCGAGATTTTAGGAAATAATTAATTCCAGGGGAAAAAGGGAGAATTCCACTTTATTCGGAAGGCTCCCTTTCGAAACTGGATATATGCCCGGTCGGTATCGTCAAAATCTGCGACGAAGCTATGTAACAGATTTTTTAAACCTCGCAAAACTTCTTTCCGGGGTTGCGGTTTTATGCTTTTTTTTCACCTCTTCCGCACTGCTCTCGGCGGATTTAAAGGACGGAAAAAAAGCCTATTCGCGAAAAGACTACACCGAGGCGCTGAAGCAATTCCAAAAATACAACGATAACAATCCGAGTTCGGGCGAAGCCTGGATGTACATGGGTTATATTTATGAAAGCCGTAAAGATTATACGAAGTCTATACAGGCATTTAAGAAAGCGGTAACTTTGAATCTTCCCAAAAAAGATTTAGTGAACTGTTACACCAAAATCATTCTCTATTACAATTATCATCGAGAATACGGAGAAGTGATCGCTTATGCGAATCGTTTGCTAAAAATCGCGCCGGATCTGAACCATATCCAAAAAATTCGCGCGGCAGCCGAAGAGAAACATTCTGGGGCGAGTCGACCCCAAAAAATTCCGCTTCCGCAGGAAGTCGAGGAGGAACAGGAAACCGTCTCCTCCCTCGAAAAGAAGCTAAACAAGGATCCGAATAATAAAAATATAAAGTGGCAACTTTCTCTTGCGTACTATAACGAAAAGGAATTCAGAAAATCAGAAACGATTCTTGCCGAGCTTGTAAAAGACGAACCTGAAAATCTCGAATACGGTTACAAGTATGGCGCACTCTTGGTAAGGCTCGGAAAATACGACGACGCGTTGGCGACTCTTGCGAAAATCGAACCTAAGATCCCTTCCGAAAAGGAGAAATTACTTTATTTTACCCATCTAACGCAGGCGGCCGCTTTCCATAAGAAAAGGAATTTCGAAGAGGCGACCAAATATTATCGCAAAGCCTATGCAAATAAACAAACGGTTCTTCCGTTAATAGGCATCACTAAAATAAAATGGCAGGTTAAGGATTGCGAGAATGCGATTAAGACCGCCGAAAAGGCCTTGGAATTCGGGGAAAAAACAAGGGAAATCAAAATGTACGTCGCCCTCTGCAAAATACAAGGGGGTAAAAAAGAAGAAGGGTATGATACTCTAAAAGAGATCGCGTCCGCTATCGAAAAGGAAAATCCGAAGTTCCAGAATTTGCCGGAAGTGTACAACGACGGTATCTTGAAATTAGCCAGATATTATACGAATACGGGAGATTATGAAAAAGCTCTTCGGTATTTCAAATCCGTAGAGCCCGACGAAGAAGAGGAGAGAGAATACCGTTTTTATCTCGGGAAAGCCTATTACTATACGGGATCCGTGGAAAAGGCGATTACGCTTCTGGAAAAAATCGAAAATTCCGCCAATGCTTTTTATCTGTTGGCTAAATGCCAAGCGCGTCTCGGAAATATGGATGCGACGATGAGCTATATTAAAAAAGCGGCGGATTTGAATTCCTCCCTCTGGATTTCCGCCATAAAGGAAAAAGAATTCATAAAATTTAAAGAGAACGAACCTTTTCGACAGTTTTTGGAAACTCGATCGGGAACTCGAAGTCCGAAAAACGAACCCGAAAATCCTCGCTCCGAAGAATCGGAAAAAGACGATTCCGATAGATAATCAAAAGCCGTTTTTTCGGCTTTCTAAAAGTTCCTGCAATCCGACTTGACCGGGAGCTTTCGGATTCTTGAAGCAAGCGTATGTGAATTGGGACCCGATTTTTTCTGGAAAGATCCGGAACTCTTTTCCCGAATCTCCCATTAATATTCCACAATAACCGAATCGAGTTCCTTCCTCTTTGACCAATTCCGATATCTTCCGACTGATCTCGACGAATTCCCTACTCTCTTCTTCGGAATCGGGCATGACGGCAACTTTCAGAATCCGATCGAACGGAAGGTTCGTTCTACGGGATCCGATCGCTTCTTCCGCCACCGTACGAAAATAGAATTCTAACTCTTCCGAGCCTAGAATTCCGGAAAAAGAATGGATGGATCTTACGATTCCGAAGTTAGAATCTTCCGCTTCGGTAAAAATTGAGTTATCCTTATCTAGTTCCACGTCCAGATAGTGATTTCCCCCTTGCAACTTCCGGAGAAACGGGGTTACGTCTTCCTGAGTCCAGATGGACCTCGCTTTTACGCTGGAATCTTCCGGTTGTCTGTACGTCAGAATCGCTCGAGCACTTAATTTCTCGAGGATATCCAATATTTTTTCCGGCTTTCCGGATTCGTTCAGAAATAGGTCCAACCGGATTTCCATAAAGTCGGCCGGGGGAAGATTCTGTAGGGCAAAGAATTCTTCCTCATCCAAGGTAAGCACCGTATAGATTTTTTCAGCCTGGGACATACGGTGCTACAAACCTTTTTGCAAAAGATCGTGAACGGAAACGAAGCCCAAAAGTTTTTCACGGTCGACGATGGGTGCGATAGAAATCGGACGTTCCCTTCTTTCCATAGATTGAAGAACATCGTAGGCCATAATCCCGGATTGGAAAACGATAGGTTTCGAATTCATCATTTCGGAGGCTTTGGTTTCTGAGTGAAATTTCCCTTCTCTAAGTAACTTTCTTACATCGTAGTCCGTGATTACTCCGAGCAATACATCATCCGGTCCTACGACTGCAGTTGCTCCGATCAATTTTGCGGTGATTTCCGAAAGCACGCTTTCCAAATTCGCTTCGGGAAGCACTTTTGGAAGTCTTTCGCCTTTTCTCATAACATCGTCGACTCGCAGAGATAGTCTTTTCCCCAATCGGCCGGCGGGATGGTAGAGTGCAAAATCCTCTTTTTGAAAATTTCTCATCTCCATCAACGCCATTGCGATCGCGTCTCCCAACATAAGTGCAATCGTGGTGCTCGAAGTAGGCGCCAATTCCAAAGGACAAGCTTCCTTTAACACGGGAGTAAGTACGACCAAATCACTATCTTGGGCCAAGCGAGAATCCGGATTGGCAGTAAGGCTGATCAATTTCGCGCCTAAATTCTTAATCGTAGGAATTAAATTCAATAACTCCTCGCTTTCCCCGCTTTTCCCAATCGCTAAAACAATATCTCCTTGAGCTACGATTCCCGCATCCCCATGTGCCGCATCCGAGGGATGTAAAAAGAACGCAGGAGTCCCGGTTGAAGAAAGAGTAGAAGCGATTTTTTTTCCCACATCTCCCGACTTACCCACGCCGGTAACGATCACCTTTCCGGAAGATGCAAAGATAAGTTCCACCGCCTTCTCCACTTTCGGATCGAGATTTTCCCTAAAATATCGGATCGCTTCGATCTCTATGTCCAAAGCCTTTTGAACTTTATCTAGAGCTTCGCCCAATGTTCTTCTCCTCTTGAGTTTCTATGGAATCCGGATCCAAATCCACCGAAATACTGGATTGGATGCCGGAGATATTCACCTTTACCGAAACCGAGCTGATCTTTCTGATCACAATGGCTCTATACCCTTTAAAGGATCCTCGAGTGATTAGGACCTTATTACCTGGTTCCATCTTCTCCTCGGATTGAACTCGTAGATGTTCCGGAAAGTCTCGTACGAATATTTTTACTAACTCTATCTCTTCCTCCGGAATCGGCAAGGGACTTCCGTCCAGTGAAAGAATATGGTGCGCCCCCGGAGTTTGCAATACCCGGATTTTCTCCGATTTCAAATCCATTTTTACGAATACGTAAGAAGAGAACACCGGTTCTAAAACGGTTTTCTTCCGATCGGACCATTGTTTTTTGAGCGGAAGTAAGGGTAAAAAATTTTCGATCCCTTTCTTATCCAACTCCTTAGCCAGTTTTTTTTCCGACCGGGAAAGGGTATAGATCGCATACCAGAATTTCATTTGATCAGTCATTCGATTCTATTCGGAAAGATACCGGCACCGTTATTCTAGTACCTTCCTTTAATTGAAATTTCCAGCGAGAAACGGACTTTCGAAAATGATTTTCGAAGACCGGGTATTTGCAAGACTTTACGGTCATTATTGTCTTGGCTTCGCCGTTCTTGCCGATTTCGATCAGCCAAGAACAATCCGATTCTAGTCTTTGCTCCAGCGCTTCGGGTGGAAAATGAATTTCGTTTTTCAGCCTCTTTATTTCGTCCGTTTCCGATCCGGCTTGGCTTTCCTTTTCCGAAGAAGTCCGTCCCTTTCCGGATTCCGGAGGAAAGGAAAAATACAGATTCGGAACCCCTCCCCGCTCAAAATGCAAATTTATCGTTTCGAGCTCTTTCTCGGTAGTCCGAAAAAAAAGGAAAAATCCGACTATCACTAAAAGATGAATCGAAGCGGATAGAAGAAGACCGAACCGAAGATCCATGGTTTCTTTCTTCCACTGAAAATCGGACCAGCGAATTTGCAACCCCTTGCGTCTTTCTCAATCCCTTTCTTTTTCCATTCGGATTTGTGGTTGAAGAGAAGGATCGAAGGACCTAGGATAATCGTTCATGTCGGAATGGAATTTTACAAACTCTCATGCGGTTCAAATCCTTTCCATTTTTGCGACATCTTCTTTTGTCGGCTGGTTTACGAACTATATCGCCGTAAAAATGATCTTCTATCCGAACGAAAGAGTCGGTTTCGGTTTTGTGGGATGGCAGGGAATCATACCTCATCATGCGATAAAAATGAGCGGTTTGATCGCTCAAATTCTGACTTCAAAACTGATTCGTCCGTACGAGCTCTACAAAAAAGTCCGTCCCGAAAAAATCGCAGATCTGATCGCGGATTTGATACGGGTACGCTCCGCAGAAATCGTCAAAGACGTTCTCGTTGCGGAAAGCCCGGTTCTTTGGACGACGCTTCCTCCCGGATCGAAGGAGATTTTGGAAAAAGAGATTCGAGAGGAGATTCCCGTCAAAATACGCGAAGTCTATCATTCTTTCGGAAAAGAATTGGATCGAGTGATGGGGATAGAGGAATTCGTCCGCGCTTCCTTGTCGGGACCGAATACGAAATATCTCGTGGAAGTTTTTCGAAAATGCGGCGGACCCGAATTCGATTTTATCGTCCGATCGGGCATCTATTTCGGGTTTCTAATAGGCTGCCTTCAGGTGTGCTTTTGGGAGATTTTCGACCGATGGTGGACGCTGCCGATCATGGGGGTTGTGGTCGGTTACGTCACAAACTGGATAGCGATTCTCATGATCTTTCATCCCTTGGAACCGAGAAACTTCATCCTCTTCAAATACCAGGGACTTTTTTTAAAAAGACAAAAGGAGGTTTCTCGGGAATTCGCTTCCGTAATTTCTTCCAGAGTTCTGACGACGGAAAATCTGATACGATTGATCTTCTTAGGAAAAGGAGGAGACTTGATTGTTCGCGAATTAGCGGAAAGAGCTAAGGAGTTGTCGGAGAGAAAATTAAAAGAGAAAATTCCGTACGCGAAATTACTGCTTGGGAAAGCGAAAGTAAAAGAGGTTCAGGAAAAAATCGCCGACAAAGTAGTGGGAATGGTACCTGAGACCGCCGAGAGGATGAAAGGATATCTCGAAGAAACTCTCGAAATCGAAAGAATCATTTCTTTAAGACTAAGTCAACTTCCGCCGACAGAATTCGAGCGCCTTCTTCATTCCGTTTTTCGGGAGGACGAATTGACTTTAATTTTGCTAGGTGCATTACTTGGGGGACTTGTCGGATGCGTTCAAACTTATATCTTGTTCTTTGCACCATAGTCCGTTTTGCTTAGTGGCATAACGTCCGGATCGCATTTTTCCGTTTGTTGACAAAGGTAATTCTCGGGAGGATTTATTTCGCTATACTCCTATGACGATACTGTAGAAAAAGAAATCATGAGGAAAAACCTCCCAGTCACGAACAGAGAGATTCGGTTTCCTGCCAATGCGGTTATTATCTCACGCACGGACCCGAAGGGAAAAATCACCTACGTATCCCGGGATTTTGCAGACGTCAGCGGATATAGCGAGAGCGAACTCTTAGGTGAAGCTCATAATATAGTCCGACATCCGGACATTCCTCCCGTCGTTTTCGAAGATCTATGGATCACGATCAAATCTGGACGCCCGTGGAACGGAATCGTTAAAAACCGCGCGAAGAACGGGGATCATTATTGGGTGGATGCGACGGTGACTCCGATTTTGGAGCAGGGAGAAATCGTCGGCTATATGTCGGTTCGCAAGCAAGCCGGCCGACAAGAGATCGAAAAGGCCGACAAGCTCTACCGAAAATTAAGTCGTGGCCTAGGACTAGGATATCGGGTTTCTTCTGTCATACATTCTATCCAAAGTACGTTGGGCAATTTCGGTCTGGCGGCGGTTCAGATGAGTCTGGTACTTTTACCGGGGTTGTATCTTAGCTTCCGGCTTTTTCCCACCGATCCGATATTATCCGCCGTGACGACGATGTCGGGAATTCTAGGTTCTTTCTTAGTCCTGGTAACGATGAAGAAGCAAGGTGCAAAGATTCTAGATGTAGTCGAAGTCGTGCGCCAAATGGTTAACGGGAACATGCTTGCGGAAATCCGGAGGCAGGAAGGCAGGGAAGACGTAGATAAGATCTATACCAACATACGCTGCCTTGCTATCAGCCTCTGGGGCTTGATCGTTCAGATGAAGGAAAACTATGATCGGAATATGAATCTGTACGAGACATTATTCGATTCTATGCAAAAATTCCGTTCCAGTACCCAAACCCAAGCTCAGTCGGTCGAGGAAACTGCCGCTGCCTCCGTGCAATTGTCCAAAACGATCGAAGAGATCGTCATTACCATAGCCGAGCAGACCAGAAGTCTTTCCAATGTAAACGCAAGTATAGGCTCTATCGATTCTTCCTTGCGGGAAACTTCCCACTCCATGGAAGAGTTGGCGTCGCAGACGGGAGAAGTTTCCGGAAAGGCATTGCAAGCCGAACAAATTTTTAACGAAGCGATCCGCTCGATGGAAGAAATCAAATCCTTCTCGGATCAAATCAATAAGATCGTCTCTATCATCACCGGTATTTCGGAAAGAACGAATTTATTGGCGTTGAACGCTTCTATCGAATCAGCCAGGGCGGGAGAAGCCGGCAAAGGCTTTTCCGTAGTTGCCGACGAGATTTCCAAGTTGGCCGAACAAACCAAACATAGCATCAAAGATATCGTTCAATTAGTTAAGAATACCTCCCTTTCCGTCGATGAGGGTGCTTTAAAAGTCAACCAATCCGTGGATGTTTTCAAGAAGCTTCAGGATTATATAGAAAAAGTCCATGCGTCCGCGTCCGACGTAAGGATACATCTTTCCGAACAATCCAATAAACTTCGGGAAATCCGAATGAGTTCGGACCAATTGCTTACGTTGGGACAGATGATGAACAATTCTTCCGAACAGCAAAAAGGAGCTTCGGAGGAAATTTCCTCCTCTATGAGCATAATCTCTAAAAATGCGGAGGACATCGCGTCGACGTCGGAAGACATAAAGCATACCGTCGAAGGCACTCTGGAACATTCAGAGAGATTGAAAAGTATTCTGGGTCATTTTAAAACCTGAATCATCGTCGATCTAGGCTGCCCTTTTCGGAGGTTGGTGTCGATTTCTTTCTATCCCGCCTTGTTCGGATGCCGATATTCATGTTAGCATGGAAAATCGTTTCCTACGCCTCGCATTGATCTTGGCCATCGTCGCCACTTTACTATCCTACTGGAATCACGGTTGGGTTTCCTATCTGAAAGATTTCGTAGTTCTGATTCATGAGGCAGGACATGCCACTGCCACTCTGTTGACTGGCGGAAGTGTCCAGACCATAGAATTGCAGGGAGACGAAGCG
Organism: Leptospira fletcheri; assembly: GCF_004769195.1. Classification (NCBI taxonomy): domain Bacteria; kingdom Pseudomonadati; phylum Spirochaetota; class Leptospiria; order Leptospirales; family Leptospiraceae; genus Leptospira; species Leptospira fletcheri. The sequence goes on along the minus strand of NZ_RQET01000004.1, from coordinate 402,224 downwards.
GGACAGACAGTAGCCTCACCTCTTGCAGGAAAAGGTCCGTTTGTCTTCGTGGTTTCAGCCGGCTATCTGGGTTGTTGTTTGGTTGGCGGTTTTTTGGTTAACAGAGGATTTAAAGGAAGACTCGTACGTCCTACTCTTTTACTCTTCGGTGGAGCGATTCTCCTCCTTACATTAAAATATACTTCGTCCGGAGGTCTCGCTCAGAAAACGGGATTGGCTTGGGGGCTATTCGTTTTGATCAGCTCTTTCTTACCTTTCGGATGGGATAGATTGGTTACAGTTTTTCTCGGAACAAGCGTTACGTTATATAGTCTTTACGACCTTCTGGATTTTACAGAAAATATCCAGAATACGGATGCAGGGATTCTCGCCGGTTGGATCACGGGAACGGATGCGAAATCCGCTGCACCTAAATCCGTTGTCTTTCTAGGATATTTGATTGCTCTCCTCTGGTCCTTTTTTAGCGTATCCATCATATTCTTTTCCCTAAGACGTGCGGTGGCTCCGAGCCAGGCTTCCGACCAAGTGGAATCTCCTTCCGATGTTTTGACGACAAACGGAGCTTCCGAAGAATCTCCTTTTCCGGGTGAAGTTACTCCCGAAGTCATGGAGTGGTTTTTAAGTCGTGGATTGGATCTGAACGGTAAACCGCTGCCGACAGAATTTAAAGATTAAGAGTGATTGGATGGGTAGCAGAGTTTTAGTGACCGGCGGAGCCGGTTTTATCGGGTCGCATCTTTGCGAACGCCTGATCGGTATGGGCCACGAGGTGATCTGCCTCGATAATTTTCACACCGGAAGAAAAGCGAACGTAGAAAGATTATTGGACCACCCCCGTTTCGAATTGATCCGGCATGATATCACGGAGCCGATCCGCTTAGAAGTGGATAAGATCTATAATTTCGCCTGTCCCGCTAGTCCGATTCACTATCAATCGAATGCGATCAAGACGATCAAAACAAACGTTTTAGGCATGCTGAATATGCTAGGCATGGCCAAGCGTGTAAAGGCGAGAATCCTTCAGGCTTCGACGAGCGAGATTTATGGGAATCCTCTCGAACATCCTCAGAAAGAATCCTATTGGGGAAACGTAAATCCGATCGGAATCCGGAGCTGCTATGATGAAGGGAAACGAGTCGCGGAAACCCTTTGCTTCGATTATCACCGGAATCATAAGGTGGACATAAGGGTCATTCGAATTTTTAATACGTACGGACCCAGAATGCTTCCGGACGACGGTCGTGTAGTCAGCAATTTCGTAGTGCAAGCCCTCGCCGGAAAAGACATCACGATTTATGGAGACGGTTTGCAAACTCGTTCTTTTTGCTACGTAGACGATCTCGTCGAGGGGATCATCCGGCTCATGGAGACCCCCGATTTTATCGGACCCGTGAACTTAGGAAACGACGGAGAATTTACGGTAAAAGAATTGGCGGAGTTGGTGATTCAGGAGACGGGTTCGCCGTCCAAGATCGTTTATCGGCCGCTGCCGCAAGATGATCCTGTGAGACGCAAACCCGATCTTACTCTTGCGAGACAAAAATTAGGTTACGAGCCTAAGGTCGCTTTAAAGGACGGAATCCGGAAAACGATCGAGTATTTCAAAAATCACTTGGATTAATCGTTCGTCGGGAAAATCTGGACGTACTTTTCCCGAATTTTCGGGGATCGAACCGAAAAACTTTATTTTCGAGCAGGCTGTATGAACATCGGAGTATTAAAAGAGGCGAAGGAAGAAACCCGGGTAGCGATCACTCCCGACGTCGTCGACGCACTCAAAAAAATCGGAGCTTCCGTACTGGTAGAAAAAAGTGCCGGAGAGTCTTCTTATTTCTCGGATGAGGATTATAAGAAAGCGGGAGCTACCATCGTCACCCGCCAAGATATCCTAAAAAAATCCGACATAGTAACTAGTATACATTTGGCGGATTCCTCTACGCTTTCCAAAATCAAGAAAGGCGGCATCTATCTCGGGATGTTTCAGCCGGCGATGAACGCTCAAACGATTAAGAAATTATCCGCTCAACAAGTGACCGTTATCAGTTTGGATGCGATCGCAAGGATCACCAGAGCTCAATCTATGGACGTTCTGTCTTCCCAAGCAACCGTGGCGGGATACAAGGCGGTCCTGCTTGCAGCGACACATCTTACCCGTTTCTTTCCGATGTTGACCACCGCAGCCGGTACGATTACTCCTGCGTCCGTATTGATTATCGGAGCTGGAGTTGCCGGCTTGCAGGCAATCGCTACTTCTCGCCGATTGGGAGCGGTCGTTGACGTTTTCGACACACGCCCGGAGGTGAAGGAGCAAGTTCAGTCTCTCGGAGCGAAATTTGTGGAAGTCGAAGGCGCTCGCCATTCCGCGGAAGCGGGAGGTTATGCCGTAGAGCAAACCGAAGAATATAAGAAGAAACAGCAGGAAGCGATTGATAAGTTTGCCGGAAAAGCGGACGCGATCGTTACTACCGCTTTGATTCCCGGAAAAAAAGCCCCGATTCTCATCACTAAAAAGATCGTGGATAAAATGAAATCCGGTTCCGTAGTGGTCGATCTTGCTTCCAGCATGGGTGGAAACTGCGAATACACCCAGCACGGAAAAACCATCCTCACTAAAAACGGAGTCTCGGTAATCGGACATTTGAATTTACCTGGATCGTTGCCAGGCGATGCGTCCAGAATGTTCGCTAAGAACGTCCTGAACTTTCTGAAACTATTGTTGAAAGAGAAGAAAATCAATCTCGATCTTTCCGACGAAATTCTGTCTTCTACCACCGTGACTCATAGCGGAGAGATCCGCCATAAGCTTACTCTAGCGGCTTTAGGCTCCACCGGTAAGGAAGAAAAGAAAACTCCTGCCAAGAAGAAGACCCAAAAGTCCGAATCCGCTTCCAATTAACCAGCCCCCTAGCACATCGCTCGGAAAGTGATGCAGGGATAGGAGACGACCTATCCCTGCCATCAGGCTGAGCACCAAGAACCACTCGGGAAAACCGAATAGAAAAACGAGAAGCAAACACGCGGTCATGGAATTCGAAGCATGGGCCGAAGGGAAAGAGTGCTTCATATCTGGATTTCCGTCCACTTTTCCCGCTACCGTGATCAAAGGCCTTTTTCTCGCGATCGCCTTTTTCAGGAATAGAACAAACCTATCGTTCGCATAAGACACGATCCCGGTATATGGCAAAACGATCCACCAAGGATAAGGAAGAATGTTTTTCCAAGCCGCGTAAGCGAGATAAGGAATTATGATGAGGATCATCATTTCCCCTCTATTGATTCTGGATAGGATCCGATTCAAACGGGGTCCGTGAATTTTTTCTCGGATGAAAAGGGCCACGGCGTAATCGGCCCTTCCTAAAAGACTTTTTATCTTCAATGCTTCTTTAACCAAGCATCGAATCCTTTAATTTGGAGGACAGATCCTTACGGGAAAACACGGATTGTGCTCCGGTCTTCAGATCCTTTAATTGTATTTCCTGCTTTGCGATTTCGGATTCCCCCAAAAAGAGAACGAACCGATAGCCTTTCTTTTCGGCAGTCTGGATCTGCTTTCCTACTTTACCGGATTCCAACATCATCTCCGCGTTAATTCCGTCGGAACGGAGTTCGTACGCCAATTTTAGGATTTCCGGAAACAAGGATTCTTCCATCACCGGGATAAATACGGTATCATTACGGTGAAGATCCGGAACCAGACCATGGCCTTCTAAAAAGCTCCGAAAAGTCACATCCCCTAAACCGAATCCGATTCCGGACAATTGGTCGTTGGAAAAAAGGCCGATCAGGTTGTCGTAACGTCCGCCGCCGTAGAGAGATCGCCGGTTTTCGGGATTCGTATCAAAAACTTCAAAAATACAACCCGTATAGTAGTCGAATCCGCGGATAATGGAAGGATCGAAGGAAATCTGTTTTTCTATTCCGAGGGATTTTAAATCTGCAGCTAAGCGTCCGATAAATTCCACCGCTTCGGAGTTGATTCCTTTAAAGCGAGACAAACTTTCCAAATCGCTTTCTAGATAAGCATAAATCAACGGGATTTGTCCGTCAGGATTCGATAGCAGAGGTCTTAATTCTTGTTCGAAAGCTTCTCTCGATATTTTCGCCTTCTTGTCCAGGAGTTTGGAAACCGCCTGACATTTCTCCGAAGGGAGAGAAAGAGAATTCGATAAAAAGGAATCTAGAATCCCTCGGTGAGAGATCTTGATTTGATAGCTCCCGTCGGGTGCTCCGAATTTCTTGAGGATGGAATCGGCAATAAGTATGATCTCTACTTCGGCGCGGTAAGAATTGACTCCGAAGAGATCCACGTTGAGCTGCCAATGCTCTCGCAACCTCCCTTTTCCCGGTTGCTCGTATCTCCAGAGATTGGGTATGGAAAACCAACGAATCGGCTTTGCGAGATTTCTGACTTCTCCTGCAACCATTCTGGCCAGAGTCGGAGTCATTTCCGGGCGGATTGCGACGTGGCGATCTCCCTTATCCGTAAAATCGTACAATTGTCTTTGTACGATTTCTTCGCCGCTCTTGGCCTTATACAGATCGAAGGATTCCAAGATCGGGCCGTCGTATTCCTGGTATCCGAAAGATTGGACGGTTTCCCGCATAACGGAAAACATCCAATTACGAAACCGCATATCGTCCGGATAAAAGTCTCTCGTGCCCTTATAAGGGGCCGTGGGTAAAAAAGATTTTTGTTTTTCCAATGCGCTTAAAGGCTCTTAACGAAGCTTAGATTCTTCTTTAATAGAGTCATATTCGCCTTAGCATCATTGGAGCCAACTATTTCTGCACCGACGAGATAAATTTCACCTAATTGAGAAATATGTCGGATTTTAAACGCGAATCTTAAAGGGGCTTGCATTTTAAACGTTAAGTCCGCCGTGAAGAAAGGTTTGTGCAAAAACGATTCGACCAGCTGAGATTCGGTGATTTCCAGTAAGATCCCGCCTTCGGAGGCGTTTACGACGTTTTGTCGAACGTCCAGATCTAGGGTATTGGAATCCTCGATTCTACCGTTGAAAACGACTTCGAGCTCTTTGTATTTCTTCAGAATTTCCGGTTCTAGAGCTCCGTCCTTGGATTCGGAATATCCCAAGGCCAAGAGTTTGGCCCCCATTGCATCCCGATAAAATAAAGGCACGATTACGAAAGATTTGATCTTGCCCATGCGGAAGAATTTTATTCGATCTTCCAAGATCATTTCCTCTTCCAACTCGGTTCTCAAATCCATCACTTCGAAATCCGTAAGCGTATTTAGGGAGGGTTGCTCCAACGTGAAAGCGTCGGATACGAAGATCGCTTTCCCGGTCCGTTTTATCAGATCCTGTTCAGGGGTTAGGTCTTTGCTATTCGGAAATATCAACCTTGAATTTTGATACTCGGACAACAAGTTTCGGTGCAAGTCGGTAAGAAGAATTTGTCCTGAAGTTCCTAGTATTTTGGTCGAATCCTGCTCTTTTTTTTGGATATGAAATCTGTGAGCGACGACTTTTCCCGCCAATCCTTCGATTCGAGTCGTGATTCTTCCCTCTTTCGCGATTTTGACGTATTCCGGGATGCAGATTGCGATTCCGTTTTCGTCATCGACGCGTTCCACACGGAAGCCGATTTCCATATGCTTGCTTAAGGTTTTATAGACGGTGATTTCGTTTTCCTTGTTTACTTGGTTTGGATCTATACGTATGTGTATCTTCCCGTCTTCGGAATTTTTCAGGATCTGTAATTCCTGTTTTAAAGGATTTTCCTTAAGGAAAATTCCGTTGTTATGGACGTATTCCTTTAATATGTATCCCACTTTCGTAGGGTCAGTGATTTTATCCCAAACGCGTGGGGATTGAAGGAAGGATCGATATTCGACTTCCATCTGCGCCGCTCCTTAGAGTTTGCGAAAATCTACTCTCCTGTTTTTGGCTCTACCTTGTTCGGTAGAGTTGTTTTCTTCGGGTCTGGAATACCAGTAAGCTCTTGTTTTTAGTTGAACTCCCGGGGTTCCTTTACTTCGGATGTAATCGTAGACGTTTCGCGCTCTTTTTGCACTCAATCGAGTGTTGTATTCTTTGGAGGCGATATTGTCGGTATGGCCTCCGATCTCTATCTTATCCGACGGATTCTTCTTCAGGTAATCGACAATGGTGTCTAACTGCCTTTTGTGTTCCTCGGTCAGATTCGTTTTATTAAATTCGAAATAGAGTTTCAGTCCTAGAACAACAGGTATGTCCGCTTCTTTTTTCAGCGTGATAGAAATTATTGACCCGTCTTTCGCGTCCTTCTTGAGAACATTAACGCTTTCTGAAATATATTTCTCAGCTTTTGCAAATATTTCGAAATCTGTGTCAGGAATATTTTGTATTTGGAAATATTTTTCTTCGGAATCGCGTTTTAGGGTCTCCCCTTGCCGATTTTTAGGCGTAAATAATGTAGCGCTTGCTCCAGGGATAGGCTCTTTCGTAACCGCGTCTACGACGGACACTTTCATTCCACGGAATTTTTTGCCCTCTTCTACGGAAGTTTGCTCCGGTTTCGCTTTGTCCTCTTCCCGGATAGGGAGAAGAATATACGTTTTATAGATTTTCTTCCCTCTTTCGATATTCCCTCTCAGATCCAAACGGTCTTCCGTCGGATAAAAACCGGGAGAAGAAATTTCGACTTTGTAGACGCGGCCTGTTTTTAGAACGGTTTTGAAGTTAGAAGGATTTCCTTTGGATAAATCTCCCCCTATGCGCTTGGATGTGATCGTCCTACCCGGGCCTACGGAATCGAAGATCTTTATGGTCGAATCCAGGCCGATCATAGTTTGTTCGGAACCGTCCAAGACCAATCCGGAAAAGGAAACATCATAGGAATTCCTTAAGGATTCGGGCACTTGGAAGCGATAGATATCGTACTGCCCCTGTCCTCCGTTTCGATTCGAGGAAATGTACGCCCAGATTCCTTCTCTATCGAATGAAATTCCTTCCGAATCGATTCCTTCTGCCGGATCCAGATTGAAAGGATGAGGAAGTTTTTCCAGAGTCTTGGAATCCGGAGTCGGAAAAGGTAGACTGGTTTTGGAAATAGCGGTTTTATCTTCCTCGTCTTCCGTATCCGAGTTCTCGGGAAGATTCAAAAAGACCCGAAACAACGAAAACTTCTTTCGCTCATTTTCTCGATTCGTGGAAAAGTAGAGCTGCTCTCCGTCCGGATGAATATAGGGAAGTATTTCTCCCGATTTTGAATTTACGGAATCTCCCATATTTATGGGAGAAGACCAGGAGCCGTCGGAAAGGTTTCGGTAGGAAATCCAAAGATCGTAATCCCCGAATCCTCCGGGTCTGTCCGAGGAAAAAACAAGAAATCTTCCGTCGGGAGAGATTGCGGGCATCTTATCATTGAAGTTCGAATTGATTTCGGGAACGGGGACCGGATCGGTCCAGAGTTTCGTTTTATCGTCCTTTTTTGTATAATAAATATTTAATGCATCAAAACCGGATCGATCCGCTTTTTCGTTTCTTATCGAAGTGAAGAAAATTTCTGCCGGATTCCCGAGATCGTCGAAACGGATGGATATTCCTCCTTCGAATCGGTCCGTATTCAGAAGTTTGGCCGGTCGCTCTCCTGCGGGGAGTTCCTTTTTGTTTTTTTCCCAGATGTCCTGGTTCAAATTCACCGGTTTTCGCCAATCGGTTTCTCCGTCGCGACTTTTGTAATTCGCGTTTTCGGAAAGCCATAAATCCATTTCTCCCTCTCCGCCCGGTCGATTCGATTGGAAGATCAGGTAACGACCATCGGGACTGATCACCGGATTGTATTCGTCGTTCTGGGTATTTAAAGGAGGTCCGAAAAAACGTTCCGCCAAGGAAGGCAGAGGCTGAGCCGATCGATCTCCGTAAAAAGGGAGGCCGGATCCGATTAGAATACAAGTGGAAAGAAGGAAGGCCTTTAGCGAGCGGAGATTCGGGAAGCTGTTTCGATTGTAAAATGACATACTGTTTATTCTCGCTAATCGGAAAATCCCTGGATTTTCCCCCTGATTCCTCTAGTATCGGAAGGAAACCGCAAAGGATCAATATGGAAACTGACGCGATGAACCCGAGAATCGGGATGCGATTTCCCCCTAAGCCCCAGATTTTCGGGGTTTTGAATATCACTTCCGATTCTTTCTCCGACGGAGGAAGGTATCTTGATCCTGACCTTGCCTTTCAAAAAGCTCTGTCCTTGGTACAAGAAGGGGCGGACGTCGTCGATATCGGAGCTCAATCCTCGAATGTGGAAGCAGGTTGGGTGGAACCGGAAACGGAATGGGAGAGGATGAAGGAGATCATCCTGGAACTTAAAAATCGGAAGATAACCGTCTCCGTCGATACATTCAAGCCTTACGTGATCGAAAAAGCTCTGCAAGCGGGAGTCGATTTTATAAATAATATTCGGGCCTTTACGGACGCGGAGAGCGGAGAGATTCTCAGGAAATTTCCTTCTTCCCGAACGAAATACGTCGTTATGTATTCGCATAATCATGGAGACAAAGCGAAGCAGGATTCTCCTTTGAGTCGGGACACGGTACTGCGGGAGATCGTCTCTTTTTTCCGGGAGAGGAAGAAGACTTTGGAGGGATGGGATGTTGCTCCGGAACGGATCGTGTACGATCCCGGAATGGGGTTTTTTTTAAGTCCGGATCCGATGGTCAGTTTTTCGGTGCTTTCTTCCGTAACGGAACTTTTGAGCGAATTTCCCGGTTTAATGGTATCCGTGACTCGAAAGTCATTTCTCGGTAACGCTTTAGGTGGGATTCCGGTCGAAGAGCGGGATATTCCCACGGCGATCTGCGAACTTTCCTTATGGTTACGGAACGTTCCTATGATCCGGACGCATTCGCCCTCTAAACTTTTGCAAGCGATTCGAACGTGGAAACTTTCAAACGGAGAGGATTCCTGATTAACGACCGAGTATATTTCTTTCGGCGGCTTCTCTTCCTTCCGGTACGGTCGTAGGTAGAAAATCCTCTTCCGAGATTTCCAAACCTTGGGCTTTCAATCTTCTGAAATAAGGTACCAAGGGAGTAAGGTCCGCTCGGGGATTCCTGGAAAGAAGGCAAGTTCTCCAGAGATTCAAGAAACGTAGATTGCCGCGATCGGACTCGGGAACTTTCCGGATCCATTCCAAGGCCTCGTCGTATCTTTTTTTTTCCGAGTACGCGTGAGCCAAATAATATTCTAGATCGGGCACACGCTCCGCTGTCCCTATCAAACTCTGACCGAACACGATTGCCTCGTCCCATTTTTCCAACGTATCCGCCATCTTCAGCATGAGTCCTCTGGCGTTTTTATGATACGGACTGACGACTAAAATCTTCTCTAGATAAAAATAGCTCTTTGACCAATCCTGTTTTCTGTAAAAATAATCGGCTAGACCGTTCCAGGAATGAACTTCCTGTCCCGGGATGGAAGACAACGAGTCCCAGAAAATGACCAGTTCTTCCTCTCGCAGATTGTCTAGCAGGATCTTTTCGATCTTATTCCTTTCCGCCGGACTTGCCTGCTTTAGATAATTCGAAAGCAGGGCTCTGGACTCGGAAATCGCATCGACTAAAAAATACAGTCTAAGTAGATTCAAAATAGGAATCGGATCGGATGCCGAAGACTTATGGGCCTCTAAGAATTCCTGCTCGGCCTCATCCAAAAGAGATCTTTTTGCTAAAAGGATCCCTAGGTTGTTGTGGTCCTCCGTGCTGATCGCTTTTCCTCGGAGGGACTTGGCTTCCCAAGGACTTTCGATAGACTCGATCTTCTCTTTCGTAAATCTCTGGGAAGGAAGATACAGAAACCCGCGATCCGATTCCAAGGTTTCCGCATAGCGTATAGGATAAACACAACCACTCAAAAAGAGTTGGGCGATCAAAATCCGGAGAAGCGGATTAAGGAACCTCTTTAGCGGGATTCTCTTCCAAATTTTTTTGTGCATACAACAGATATTTTAAGGCGCGCTCGGTATCTCCATGAAATAGATACATAAGGGAAAGATCAAGCGCGTCCTGAGCTTCCGGAGCCTCGAAATCTTCGGGACTTTCTTTGGAAAGAACCAACTTATTTTTAAAATCGTTTAGCTTCTTTTTGGTTAGAGTTTCCAGGTTTTCGAAGAATATTTTCTCTTCCGGTTTGGGATTCCTTTTAGAACTTCGAACCGAATCCGAAAAATTAGAAAAACCCTGCGCCGTTGCGGTGACTTTTTTTAACGTCTCGAAAGATTGTTTGTAGTTCCCCAATTTTACATGGATTTCCGTTAACAGGATTTCCATTCGAGGGTCGTTCGGATTCACGGCGAGCGCCTTTTCGGTAGCGTCCAAAGCCTCGTCCCATTTTTCCGTATCGAAATAAATCGTAGCTAAGGCCGAGAGCGCGGTCCTATTTTTGGGCTCGATTTTCAGAACGTTCTTTAGATAGAGCTCCGATTTTTCGGGCTTCTCCAACTGCTTATAGCAATACGCGAGTAAAAGATGGGAATTTAAATATCTCTTGTTCAGTTCCAAGGAATTTTTCAATGCCCGAATGGCGGCTTCCGGACTGTTCAACCGATAGAGTTCGACTCCCATGTTGTAGTAAAGCTCCGGAGTCTTGCCGATTTCCAGAGCTCTTCGATATGTCCGGATCGCGTTTTCGGAATCTCCGGACTTGGAATACAGGGCTCCAAGATTCAGATAAGCCTTTTGGAAACCCGGTTCTGACTGGACGATTTCCCCATATAATTTCGCGGCTTGGGAGATTTTGCCCTGTTTTTCTAGTCTAAGAGCCTCGTTGAATTTTTTACGAGAATCTGATTCGGCCATACCAGGAGTATCGACGTCGGAAAGGAATTACGCAATCGGAAAAAGTCTTTAGGTGATTTCCGGATTCTTCCGATGAATAAAAGGAGAGAATCTCGACTGAGGACAAAAATGAAACGGTTTTCCGCGATCGTAATTTTAACCACCATAACGGCTTGTGCTTCCGTAGAACCTAGACGGAGCATCAGCGCTTCCGGCGACCCGTCGGAAATCTTCTTTGAAAAAGAAATCTCGCCTATGGACCAAGAATCCAAAAAGGATATGGCATTGGCGCAAAATTCGGCCAGTCGGCAAAGAGGTTTAGACGACCTACTTTCGGATAACAAACCTGTAAAAGCTACTCTGCCAGCCGCGAAAAAACCGACCGAGGGAGATTTTGACGAAATCGGATATTCATCCTGGTACGGACCTAAATTTCACGGAAAGCCCACCGCGAGCGGAGAATTATTCGATAAAACCAAATTGACCGCTGCTCACCCGAGCCTTCCGCTCGGATCCGTCATTAAAGTAAAGAACCTGGAAAACGATAAGGAAGTAACCGTTCGAGTGAATGACCGTGGGCCTTTCGCGAAAGATCGGATCCTGGATCTTTCGGAAAAGGCCGCAGAAAACTTGGACTTTAAGGACGTAGGAATCGCAAAGGTCGGACTTAAAGTAATCAGCAAAGGTGGCAAAGACGAAGCGGAAGATTTGGAGAACGTGGAAGACGAAGAAGCTCTATTAAACGAAACCAAATCCGAAAAATTGACCCCGAAAAAGGCGATTACGCCCGCAACTTTGGTAAAAGGCGCTCCCAAAGGTCAGACCGTCCAAGTCGGAGTTTTTAGAAATAGTCAGCTTGCGGAAAACTACCGAAAAAATCTTTCGGCGGAATACGGCGAAAAAGTTTATTTGTTCGAGCGAGAAGGGATGTTCGTTCTTCAGATGGGAGATTTTTCGGACCGGGGAAAAGCCCTTCAACTGAAAACCAAGCTGAAAGAAGACGGAGTGGATTGTTTCATTCCCCTAAGATAAATCTTTTTAGACAAACGCGGAGCCGGAATCAAGCGATCTCGAAGAGAGGTCGCTTTTCTTTTTTGGTATCGTTGATCCGTTTCCGAAAAGTTTTTAATCTCTGTGGGCCCTGCAGCCCTGGAGTTTCATGCGATCTCCGCAGATACTTTTAGCGAGCTCTACATGGCCGATCGTGCAAGTGCCGATTCCTTGTCCGCAAGCCGGATCCGTAAGCAGCAAGATGGAAAGGCAATGATCATAATTCTTTAAATCTTTGCCGCAAAGTTGTTCATTACTGACTAACGCGTTGCAATCGGTAAGAAGAATCGAACCGAACAAAAAAGAAAAAGCGATCATTCGTTTTAAGTTACGCATCATTTATCTCTTAGTCGGAGGTTTCCGAATGAATTTGCAGGAACTTAGGCTGGCTCTTTTTCGGGTTTTGTCAAATGATTTACGATTTTAAAACCCGGATTTTAAATTCCGTCGCCGTAGATGTATTCCTGAAGTTCCTGATCCCCTTTTACCGGAGTGTGCTTCGGTGCAGTCGCATTCACTTTTGCATATAGATCGTTTACTTCCTGCTGCAGGGTATCGATCTTTTCCGCTAGGATCGAAAAGATCCGGGCGATCGGGTCGGGAAGTTCGTTGTGATCGAGCATCCTTTCTCCCGCTTCCCCGAAGTCCACTTTGGAACGCACTACTTTTCCCGGAATTCCCACTACGGTGCAATCGGGAGGTACGTCTCGAAGTACTACAGAACCGGCTCCGATCCGTACGTTATGTTCTATAACGATATTTCCTAAAATTTTTGCTCCAGCTCCAACCACTACGTTTTCCTTTAAGGTTGGGTGCCTTTTTCCGGTTTCCTTTCCTGTTCCTCCTAAGGTGACTCCCTGTAAAATAAGGCATCCCCTGCCGATTTCAGCGGTTTCTCCGATTACGACTCCCAGGCCATGGTCTATGAAAATACCCGGAGAAATTTTCGCACCCGGGTGGATGTCCACTCCCGTCAAAAATCGAGCGAACGTATTGATTATCCTCGGAATTAAGGGCAGACCGAGGTTGTACAAAGAGTGCGCGACGGAATGAAACCAAAGCGCATGTAATCCGGGATAGCAAAGTACGATTTCGATGTATGACTTTGCCGCCGGGTCGTTTCTTCGGATCGCTTTAATATTATCGAACAATCTTGATTCCTGTTCCTTTCGCGCTTGCCTAGAAGGCTCCTATCGGAAACCCTATGTAGGGTTCCTTTATATGTAAACAAGGAATCCGTCGCAACCACCCGATCGTCTTTCGGGCAGGGACAAAGGAGATCAGCCATTGGAAAAACCAAAATACGGACTCCATATCATCCTCTTCCTTCTTACTTTTTTGACTCTTACATTTCAAGAAGAGACTTTAAATCTTCCGTTTTTGCAATGGGATTGGATTCGAGCTCAGTTTTGGGAAAGGTACTTGTATTCGATTCCTGTTTTGGGGATTTTATTTTGCCATGAAATGGGTCATTATTTAGCGGCACGATATTACGGAATCCGCGCGACTCTTCCTTTTTTTATTCCTTTGCCTGTTTCACCGGTCGGAACGATGGGGGCCGTCATAAAGATTCAAGAGCCGATCCGAGACAAAAAACAGCTTTTTGATATCGGAATCTGGGGACCTGCGATGAGTCTGATCCTTTCCGTCCCGTGCTATCTGATCGGCTTAAAGTATTCGAAATTGGTACCGATTTCGGAATTGTCCCAGTCGCTCGGCTCCAATCCCGAATTGTTTCAGGTCCGATTCGGAGAAAGCTTACTTGTGGCTTGGGCCAACCAGTTGGTCTTGGGCCCTTTTGACGCGAATTTGTATGAAGTAGAGATTCATCCGCTTGCGTTTGCCGGTTGGGTTGGCCTTTTGGTTACGGCAATCAATTTGCTTCCTTTCGGCCAATTGGATGGAGGACACGTAATTTACGCCGTTTTCGGGGAAAAATACCGCACCTGGATCTATTACTTATTCTGTGTATTTCTCGCGCTTTCTTTCTGGAATTATGCGTGGATCCTTTGGGGATTGCTCATCTACTATTTCATTAGGGTGGAACATCCTTACGTTCCGGATCCGACGTATCCCTTGGATTCGATCCGGAAAGTTTCCGGCATCGCGATTTTGCTTTCTTTGGTTTTCATTTTTACGCCTTCGCCCATGGAGATCGTTACTGCTGCAGGACCCCAGCCTAGCTTAGGAGAGGAGCTATGGAACGGAATTCGAGACCTTTTCGTCAGACAAAATTAGTCTTTGCGCTTTCTTTTATTTTGATCCTATTTTCGTTTCCGCAACTCGGAGCCCAAGAGGAAGCGGATCTCGAAATTCAATTAACCGAGAATCCTTACGGGCTGTCCTACGACGGTACGAATTTTTGGTTCGTAGATAGCAAGCGAAGAGCCATCTTTAAAGTGGACCCGACCGGACGGCAGGAAGTGTTTAACTTAGGGATTCCCTTTCTTTCGGGACTGAATTTCGATACAAGAGAAGGAAAAGTGTTCGTTGCCGCAAAACGAGTAATATTAAAAGTCGAGCCGAATACCGGCGGAGTCACGGACAGAATTTCCGTCCCGATAGACAAGATAGGTGGAATCGCTAATTTTCAAAACTATCTCTATATTTTGGACGCCGACTCAGGAAAAGTTTCCGTTTACGACAAAGGTACGCAGACGATTCTCGGTGGCTTTTTAACGGATAGGGCCGGACCGAAAGATATCTGCTATGCGAGAAACAGCATTTGGATCTCCGATTCTTCGGACGGTAATATCTACCGGTACGACCCGAACAACGGCAGAATTACGGGCTCCGTTAGGAGCCCTGCCAAAGATGTCAGGGGATTGGCAATTCTAGGAAGCAGGATTTTCGTCGTGGACCGGACTAGCAAGGAAGTGAAAAAAATTTCCTTCGTAGAAACGGACCGTTTTCTCGCATCCGGAGAAGCTACGTATTTGATCGACGTAAAGCTGACTTACAATCTGGACGAGCCTAGTTTGATCGGGGGAACTTTAGGACTTCTCCCGCCTCCTACGACCGAACACCAGCGAATCCGAAATTTGAAAGCGAAAGACCCTAAATTCAAAGGGGACTTCGTTTCCGGCGCTCGCGGATTGGCGAAAAAGTTAGGCTTGGACGATCGAAAAGGAAGTCACACGCTGGAATACCAATTCGAAGCGAGAACGACGAACGTTCGATTTTATATCATGGATGAATTCCTCCAAAAAAAAGAGGAGATTCCGACCGACTTATCGCCTTTTCAGAAAACGAAGATTTCCGTAAAAGAAAAAGGCGGAAATTATTTTATCGATAAGATATTCGATTCCAGATTATTCCGATCGGATTGGGACGGCCTTAAAAAATCGTTACTTGACGGAGGCGTGCCTATCCGTCCCGTTCGGACGGTGGTTCTTTCTAATCCGGCTTCTCCCGTCTTTAAGGATGCGCTTGAAGCTTATGTGCCCGGCTTCGGCTGGATTCCCCTTTCTTCCGTAAAACCCGAATCCGTTGAATCTTCCCGCACGTACCAGAAGAGCGAGGAAGTTCTGGACTTGTACAGGAGTGAAAGTTCGGGAAGTCTGCCTTCTCCTTTGATGTACAAACAGAAAGACTCGGAGTACTGGAAACCGATTCCGGCGGAAGTCGAAATCAGAATCTTACCTAAGGGTTCCAGTTCCACGGACGCAGATCGAAGCTAACCTTTCGGGTTCAAAAGTCGGAAGGCCTGACGTCCGAGGGTGAGGGAACGGCCAAGCATATAAAAACCGAGGGACAACCAGAGAAGATCGTTGTTTCCTTGCTCTTTTCCCGTTATTGCGACCGGAAGGAAAAATAGAAGCGTGCTCACGACCATCGCGTTTCGGAGGATTTTTCCCTCAGAAAGTCCCAAAAAGAATCCATCCAAAACGAAGGCGACCGAACCGAGTAAAAGCACCGGAGCTAACCAGAATCGATAGCGATACGTTATCTTAAGCACTTCCTGATTTTTGGAAATCCAAGGGAAGATCCAATCGGGAAAGAATATGATAAAAAAAGAAAATAGAAACCCGATGGTTCCGGCGGAAATCAAGGCGAGCTCGAGTAAAAACGACATGCTTCCAAGATCTTTTTTGCCTTTCGCTTCCCCGGCTAAGGTTTCCGCGGCCACTGCAGTCCCATCTATCCAATACGCCGCTACCAAAATCAATTCTAACAGGATCGCGTTTCCCGCCAAAACTACGGATCCGAAAACAGAACTGAAATTTCTGAAAATACCGAACGCGGTGACCAGCATCACGGTGCGCAATAGGATGTCTTTGTTCAGAGATAATAACGATCTGAAGTCCGGCCATGAAAAAAATTTTTCCGAACCGGTGGAGAAAAGTGAAAAGCGACTCCTCTCCCGTATATAGCATACTAGAAAAATAAAGAGCATGAAGAATTGGCTGATCGTGGTAGCTATGCCCGCTCCCCAGGAGCGCCAATCCAAGTAGAGTACGAACCAGAAATCCAAGACTATGTTCAATAAGTTCGAGAGAACGGTAGCGAATAGTACGACTCCGCTTTTGCTTCTTCCTAAAAACCAGCCCATTAAAGCGAAATTGCAAAGTGTGGCGGGCGCACTTCCGATACGAGCCTGGAAATACTCCAAGCCAGCCGATTTTACCTGTTCGTCACCTTGCAAAAGAAAAAAGGAAAACTCACGTATCGGATTTTTTAAGAGTAAAATGCACAATCCGATCCCGAGTCCCAAAAACAAAGACCGGAAGAGTATCAGGTCGGATTTAGATTCGTTTCCTTCTCCGTAAGCCTGAGCGGTAAGTCCGGTGGTTCCCATACGCAAAAAGGCGAAACTCCAAAAAAGGTAATCAAAGACCACGTTGGTCAGCGCCACGCCCGCTAGAAAAGTATGGGTTTCCAACTGACCTAGTACTGCTGCGTCCGCTAACCCGGCCAAGGGGACGGAAAGGTTCGCCAAGATATTATAAAATGCCAGACGATAAAATTTTCGTTTCAAGAGGAGGAGTTCTCTTCGGCATCCTGCAGTCGTTGAAATACGTTGCAGGCCACAAGATCGCCCGTTACGTTTACGACGGTTCTACACATATCCAGCAGTCGATCCACGCCAAAGATGATTCCGATTCCTTCGGTAGGAATTCCTACGCCGGTCAGGATGGTAGCCAAAATCACGATTCCTAAACCCGGAGTGCTGGGCGTGCCGATGGATGCGATTACGGTCGCTACCAGCACGAATCCCAATTGGAAGAGGGTAAGCTCTATTCCGTATACCTGAGCCAGAAAAACCGTGGCCGTCGCTTGGTAAAGTGCGGTTCCATCCATGTTGATGGTCGCACCTAAAGGAATGATAAACTCGGCTATTTTTTTGGACACTCCCATCTTTTCGATTCCAGTCCTTAAAGTAAAAGGTAAGACCGCCGCGGAACTAGATGTGGAGAAGGCGAGAAGTTGGAGTTCCCCGGCATTCTTAAAGAACCGGATCGGATTTCTTTTTGCTACAAGAGCAAGTAAAAGGGAATAAAAAAACAGTATGAAGACCAATCCTCCCAAAACGCAAAAGAAATATACGCCCAAACTTACTAGAATATGAAAACCGATTTTCGCGGTCATCTGTGCGATCAAACCGAAGACTGCGAACGGAGCTAATTTCATAGCCCAGTTTACGAAAACCATGCTCGTTTTAAAGACAGCTTGGAACATCTCTGTGACCGATTTGAAAGTAGGCCCGTCCAAGGAAAGCAGAGCGACTCCCACCAAGATCCCCAATAGAACTACGCCGAGCATGTCTCCGGCGAACAGAGTTTGGAAAGGATTTTTGGGTAAAACGGAAAGAAACAGCTCGGGTATTTTCTGGAAACTAGGGGCTTCCGTTTGCGTAGGGATCTTTGCAAGAATGCCCGTTTCAGGGATTCCGGCCGGATCCACGAAATTTCCCGGTCGGATAAAACTCGCGATTGCGATTCCAAAAGATACAGCGACGAAAGTCGTAAAGACGAAGTACAAAAAAACTCGAAACCCGAACTTTCTCAGGTTTTCCACGGTTTCACCGGCGCTGACACCGAGCAGGATGGACGAGAAGACCAGCGGAATCATGATCATCTGCAGGAGTATCAGGAATAGTTGCCCGGGTAACCCTAACCAAGCGGAGAGAATCGAGCTGCTATCCTTCGAAACCAGTTCGTACTCGGGGCTCAAACATAGACCAACGATCGTTCCTAAAAACAATCCCAGAAGTACCCGAGACCATAGCTCTTTTCGGATGAGGGCAATCAGATTTGAATTGAACCTTCGGATTCTTTCAAAGACGACCATGATCGACAGAATCGAGACGATTCCTGTATTTTTCTATTGATTTTTCCCTTTTCAAATTGATAGTGAAGGCTTAAATCGTTTTTCCGCGATTTCTTTCGTCCTAAAAGCGAAAGAAGCCGTACCAAAAGACATAGAATCGGTCGGAGTCGCCTTCAAAATCCGCGGTTTGAAGCGACCTTAGGAGTTTATGGGATTCAATACAATCTCTTGGGACTTAGTCCTATTTAACTATTATTCTTTCGGAAGTCTATTGGTCACTTTGACCACCCTCCTTCTCGGTATTTTCTATCTTACCTTAAAGAATAAAACGGTGGCAACGACCCACTTAGGTTGGGGATTTATCCTTCTTACTTTTTTCGAAAGCGGGTATTTCTTCGCTGCGCTCCTATATCATCCGTTCGCTTCGTACCACCGATGGATCACGGGCGGCTTTATTCTTCCCGCTTTGACTCATTATACCCAATTTCTTTTGAGGTTTCCGGGTAATAGCAACCAACGTTTAGCGAAATGGATTCTGATCGTAGAGTATTCCGTCATCACGGTCGTCGTTATTCTTTTCATTTACTTGACTTCCGTTGCCGAGCGCATTTATCACTTCACCGCTCATCACTGGGATGTAAACGCCTACGATGCGAGCCGCTATTTGGCGATCGTAATCGCCATCGTGTCCATAGTCGGCTTCCTGATCATTCCGATTTGGAGAATTTTCGTAACGAAGGATAAGAGACGGATCGCCTTGATCATGTTTACGGTAGGATTTCTGGTCGCCGCGATCTATCCGAATGTCTCCAATGTTTTGAGCCGAGACGGAGCGATGGAACGTTCTACGTACATGACTTCGAACGTAATCTTCTTCTTGGCGGCATTCTCCGTTCTAGTGATTGCATTCATCAATAATAGCGCAGAAAGAACCACGTTCATGGTAAAAATCGTGGGGATCACCCTGTTTACGATCTGCTTGATCATGCAAGCGCTCGTATTCATTTCCAGCCAAGAGAAAGAGTCCGAATATGATAGCTTAAAAATGGTGAACATCGAGCGGGCGATCGAAAACGGGGTCAAGACGGACGATATAAAATACATCGTCCGCTGGAACGATAATAGCGACGTTTTAAATTCGAAAGAATACAATCGGAAATTGGACCTGAATCTCGCGCAGGTAGAGATCGACCTTCAGAACGTAACGATTTACGAGGAAATCCGGAATTTAGGGGAAAAGAATTTTCGGAAATCTTTGGCGGAAATTCTGGACGAGACCCACACGTATTTTGGCGGCTACAAGCGGCAGATATTGGAATTCGTATCTCACAACGAAAAACTTTCCGGCGAGGAATTGAAGAACGCTTTATTGGGCGAGGCGGAAAAATGGAATAAGCAGGCCTTCGTCGCAGCTAATCGATTAGAAGGAGTTGTGGGCTCGAATTTTTGCAAAAAGGGTCGTTCCTTTATAGATTCGCTAGGAAACGAATCCTATAAGCAGGAGATATTTTCCCATTGGTCGGAAGATTGCCTTTGGGACGGAAAGAAACTCTCCGACGAAGAATTAAAGGAAGAAGTTCTCCGGTATTTCCGCTATTTTAAACCGAGCGAAACTCGCCACTATCGGAGGAGTCTGGACGGATCCGGACATTACGTGGCTTTCATGAAATTTTCACCGGATAAAGGTGAAATGAGCGAAGTCGGATTTTCTTATCTAGTCTATCGCGAATTTATGCACCCGACAGCGGTGAAACAGACGATTATTCTTCTTTCGGTAATCTTCGTCGTTTTAGCCTTATTTCCTCTCTTCTTCAAGAACAGTCTTGTGGATCCGCTCAACGGTCTTTTGGCCGGGGTTGAGAAAGTCAACAAGGGAGATCTAGACGTAGTCGTTCCGGTGAAAGTTCGGGACGAAATCGGCTTTCTCGCCGATTCGTTTAACGCGATGGTTTCTTCGATCAAACAGGCAAGACGGGAACTTCAGGATTACGCCGAAAATTTGGAGGAAAAAGTCCGAGAGAGAACGAGAGAAGTGCAGGAAAAAATGGAAGAGGTCCAACGGCTCAAAGTGCAGCAGGACGGGGACTACTTCCTGACTTCCCTTTTGGCAAAACCGCTCTTTTATAATGCGAATAAATCCAAGTTGGTATCCACGGATTTCATTATCCGGCAGAAGAAACAATTCGAGTTCCGAGGAAAACATTCCGATTTGGGCGGGGATATTTGCGTCACCGGAAACCTACGTTTAGGAAGATCCGACTCTTTTAAAAGGTTCACAGTCGCCATGAACGGCGATGCAATGGGAAAATCCATGCAGGGAGCCGGTGGAGCCTTGGTAATGGGAGTCGTTATGAACTCCATTTTAGCCAGATCCGCGGCAAACAACCGTATCTTGGATTCCACTCCGGAACAATGGTTGGCCGACATCTACCAGGAAATTCATGCGGTTTTCAAATCCTTCAACGGTTCGATGGTCATTTCCGCGGGTGTCTATTTGGTCGAAGACGAGACCGGTAAGTGCTGGTATTTCAATGCGGAACACCCTTTTACGGTTCTTTTGCGGGACGGAAAGGCGAGTTTCGTGGAAGATGGTTTGACCTTACGGAAGCTAGGCTTGGATTCGGAATTCGATTTCCAAGTTCATTCGTTTCAATTGCAAACCGGAGATATTCTGATTCTAGGTTCGGACGGAAGGGACGACGTGGATTTGACTCCCGACGAGACCGTTCGTACGATCAACGAAGACGAGACCTTATTTTTGCGCCATGTCGAAAAAGCCAGAGGCAATCTAGAGGAGATCGAAACGGAAATCCGAAAAACGGGGGAACTTACGGATGACCTATCCCTCCTGAAGATCGAATTCCAAGCAGAGCCTAAGAAAGATGAAATCGAGGATATCTTCGACTCCGAAGATCATATAGACAAGGCTCTCAATACCGACACGGTGTACGAGGACGCAAGAAAACTCTATAAGACCGGTAAGCTTGAGGAAGCTCTATATCTTTTGAAGACGGGCTATATGCACGATAGCGCCAATCAGAAATTGAATAAACTTCTCGGTTTGCTAAGCTTCAAAGGGAAGGATTACGCGACTGCAGTAGAAGTTCTGAACAATTATCTAGGAAGCGATCCGGACCTCCACGAATACTGGTTCTATCTCTCGATCGCCAATAAGAAAATGGGTAAATACGAACAGGCACTTTCCGCAAGCCTCAAGTTGCTGGAAGTGGATCCTGAAAATTTATCCAATCTAGTAAACCTGGCGGATATATATCGACTGATGGAAGTTTATGATCGTGCCGAGGAATATGCTAGGAAGATCCTGCAGAGAGAACCCGGAAACGAAAACGCTCATAAACTGATTCGTCTCATCGAGAGGGACCGGTGATACGAAAGCACCTCGTCGGAAAACGATCTGCCGGTTTCTGCGGACGTTTTCTGATCGGGGTTTTTCTATTGTTTGTTTCGACCGTAGGAAATTCTCAAAATCTTTCAAAACACAGCGCTAAGTCGGGAATGGAGCAATCCGTCCGATTCCGGGACGGCGATACGGTCTTTTCGATCAGAAACGAGACTTCTGCACATAGCTGGAACCAGTACGCTTTCGAAAAGACGAGAGACCTGATTGATGCTTACGAATCTTATACGGGAGTTTCTTTCCAACGTGCGACCGTACCGGTTTACAAGACGTTGCCAGAGTCGGAAAAAAATCGCATCCGCTTGGTTCTGAAAGAGTCGGTTTATTTAAATGGTACCCGAATCGGGGGATACAATAACGTTTCAGGAGGTACAGGGAAGGAGTTAGGAATTTTTTTGGAATCCGGATTGGTTCCCATCGGCTCCCCTGCGCTACTTTTGCATGAATTGGGACATTATTATTTTACGGAACCGATTTGGCTAACCGAAGGCATCGTTTCTTTTTTGCCGTTTCTATTGGCTAAGAAAGGAATTCTTAAGTTAACGAAGCAGGAAATCTCATCCGTTTCGGACGAATGGCAGTTGTCAGAACGTCCTTCTAAAATAGACCCTCCGTTGGCGGAGAATTTCCAATCCGACGATCCTCGAGTCGGGGCTTGGCTGTATTCGAAATCCGTACGTTTGCAAGGAATCCTTTATCGGGAATTGGGGAACGAAAATTATCGCAAATTTTTAAAAACGGCGATCAGCCAGGACTTATCGGACGGAAACGGATTGTTGGCGGTTCTTCGCTCTATTCAGCCTAAAAATTGGGAGTCCATACTGAAAGGCTGGGTGCTGCCGGGAAAATATTCGGCCTATTCCGTTCATTCATTTTCGAAAATGAAGGATTGGGACTCTCTTTAACGAACGGCGTTTTATCTTAGAACAATCGTTAGGTTTAGCTTTCCGCCCAATCTGCGTTTTTCGTTTGATTAGAATATAAGTAAGACTAGAATAAACCATTCCGAATCGTCCTTTTACAAAGAAATCGGAATCCGCTATCGTATGGAATTATTCACTATCCTAAAAGAAGATATTCTCCTAAATTATTATTCGTTCGGAAGCCTTTTGGCTTTCTTAACGGTCTTTCTCGCCTCCTTATTTTTCCTTTTTTTAAAGGGCCGGTCCTCCAGTACTCGCCATCTCGCCTTAGGTGCCCTGTTTCTTTCTTTCCTTTGGTTGGGTTATTTTATCGCGGCGATGATCTATCATCCTATGGCTGCATATCACCGTTGGATGACCGTCGGTTTTATCTTTCCGGCGATTTTGCATCTAGGACAGTTCATTGCCAGGTATCCGGAAGATACGAATCCGAAAGTTTCCAGGTCTCTTTTGATCGGCATGTATGTCGTCGCGATCGCGGCCACAGCCCTGTTTTTTTATACTACTTGGAACGCTCCCAAAAAGTATCACTTTACCGCTCATCATTGGGACTTTAACGCAGAAAAAGTTTCCCGAGCGATCGCGTTAATCATCGGTGCCTTCGTCCTCACATCCTTTTTGGTAATTCCCGTGTGGAAGATGATTATAACGAAAGGGCGGGTGAGATTCGCCATTGCAGCTTTCATGGTGTCCATGCTGGTCGGCGGGGTGATTCCGGCTCTGACCAATATCATGAGCAGGGATGGCGTGATGGAACGTTCCACATTTTTGACTTCCATCGTTCTATTGATTACGCTGGCAATTTTTTTGATTCTGGTAATGTTCCTGAATTTCAGCGAGGAAAAGACCACGTTCATGATCAAGATCGTCGGGATCACTTTCGTAACGGTGATGCTGATCATGCAGGCGTTGGTTTTCATCTCCGATCAGGACAAGGAGACGGAATACGATACCAAAAGCATCGTGAATATGGAAAGGGTGCTGGAGGGAGGGCAGAAAACCCCGGAAATGGAATACATAGTCAACTGGGAAGGCGGAGAAAATCCGGTAGATTATTCCAAATATAACAAAGCATTCGATCTAAGACTTCCTCAGCTGGAGACGGACTTCAGAAATACGGAACTGTTCGAAAGGATCAAAAGTCTTCCGGATAAGAATTTTAGAAGCAACCTCGTCAAGGTCCTGGGCCAAGGCCACGAATACTTCCAAGGGTACCGGAAATCAATAGAAGATTACCTGGAAAAAAATCCTACGGCAAACGATAAGGAATTAAAATCGAATCTCTTTAAATTCCTAATTTCTTTAAATCGGAATGTGTTCGTCGCATCGAATAAGTTGGATTATATCTTTCCGATCGATTTTTGTCAGGAAGGAAAAAACTATCTAAGGGGGTCCGCAGCGGACGTATCCCATTTTCGGGATTATATCCTTTCGAAGTGGAAAGAATGTACGTTGGAAGGAAAAGACCTTCTTCCCGGAGAATTAAAATCGGAAGTTCTACTCTATTTAAGACCCTTCCAGCCGGCTTTGAGTAGACATTATCGTAAGAGTCTGGACGAACACCAACATTTCGTGGCCTATATTCATTATGATGCGGAAAGGGATCTTACCAGCGAGTTAGGATATTCGTATCGGGGATATCGGGAATTCATGCATCCCACCGCGGTAAAGCAAACCGTCATTTTGGGCGTCGTTTTGGTCGTGATTCTTTTCGTTTTTCCGTTATTCTTTCGACAAAGTTTGGTTACTCCTTTGAACCGACTTTTGAGCGGAGTGGAAAAGGTAAACGAAGGTAGTTTAAACGTCGAAGTACCTGTTGAAGTAAAGGACGAAATCGGATTCCTTTCGGACTCTTTCAACAGTATGGTAAGCTCGATTCGCCAAGCGAGAGGAGAACTCCAGGATTATGCAGAACACCTCGCCGATAAGGTTCGAGAAAGGACCCGGGAATTATCCGAAAAAATGGAAGAGCTGCAAAGGCTCAAAGTACAACAGGACGGGGATTATTTTCTCACCTCCTTGCTGGCCAAACCTCTGTTTTATGACGCGAATAAGTCCGTAAAGGTAAAGACCGATTTCATTTTGCACCAAAAGAAGCAGTTCGAATTCAGAGGAAAGCGAGCGGATCTCGGCGGAGATATCTGCGTTACCGGCAACCTGAGATTAGGAAAGGATCATAATTATAAGCGGTATGCCTTTGCGATGAACGGTGACGCTATGGGAAAATCCATGCAGGGAGCGGGAGGTTCTCTCGTCATGGGAGTCGTCGTGAATTCGATATTGGCTCGTTCGGCGGCCAACGATCGTGTTTTGGATATGACTCCGGAGCAATGGTTAACCGAAACGTACCTGGAGACTCAGTCCGTATTTAAGTCTTTCAACGGTTCCATGGTTATTTCGGGAACGTTTCTCTTAGTGGAGGAAGAGACCGGAAAAGTCTGGTATTTTAATGCAGAACACCCCTTTTCCGTTTTGTACCGTGACGGCCGCGCAGGATTCCTAGAAAGCAGTTTAACTTTAAGAAAAATCGGGCTGGATTCCGAATATGAATTCAAGGTTCTAAAAACGAATTTAGAGCCGGGAGACGTAATCATCATAGGCTCGGACGGTAAAGACGACCTGGATTTGACGCCTGAAAGGGAAGTGCGAACGATCAACGAAGACGAAATGCTCTTCTTGCAATTCGTCGAAAAAGGAAACGGGGATCTGGTACGAATAGAGGAGGAGATCCGGGAATATGGAGAATTGACGGACGATCTCTCCTTACTTCGCATAGAATACAATCCCGCCGGGCAGAATCATGAAGAAGAGCAAGGTCCCTCGGGAACCGAAGATTGGAAATACATCTACAAAAAGGCCAGAGAAGATTATCAAGATGGGAAAGCCGAGGACGCGATCAAGGCCTTGGATTCCCTCTATAAAAACGATCCGGAAAATACGAAGGTAACCAAACTCTTGGGGCTACTCAGTTTCAAGGGTAAGAATTACGTAAAAGCGGTCGAGGTTTTGAACAAATATTTGGGTTCGGATCCGGATCTTGTGGAATACTGGTACTATTTGTCCTTGGCGAATCGCAGAATCGGACATATGGACGACGCGATTTTGGCCGCGAAAAAAATGGAGAACCTACAACCGGACAACGGCAATAATTTGGTTAATTTGTCCGACTTATACAGACAGACAGAGCAATTCGAATTGGCGATGGAATACGCCCGAAAAGCTTTAGAAATGGATCCGAACAACGAAAATGCGATGAAGCTGGTCAGGCTTATTCAGAGAGACCGCTCGGAAGGTTAATATTTTCCGTTTTCGAAGTCTTTGTAGAGCATCGAAGTTTGGATCCCTTTGTTGCCCTGGTATTTTCCGGATTTGTATTCCGTAATTTCGCCTTCCACAGTATGGTAGAAAATCTGGCAAATCTCCACGTTCGGATAAATGACCAAAGGTTGGATTACCGAGATTTCCAAGGTCCAGAACCCTTTAAATCCTACGTCTCCGAAACCTGCGGTTACATGGACATACATCCCCAATCTACCGATGGACGAGCGGCCTTCCAGCATCGGGACCAAATTATGGGTTTCCGTATATTCTACGGTTCGACCAAGATATAATATTCCGGGTTTTAGCTCGAGGCCTGACTCAGATATCTTCAACTTTACGGCTTCGTTCGGTTTCTTCATATCCAGCGGTAAAGAAGTGTATTGAAGCAATTCGTCATAGAGTCTCAGGTTGTAAGAATTCGGATTTAATCTTTCGTCCGAATAGGGATCGATCAGGATATCGGTTCCAATTCGTTTTTTGATTTCTTTGCCCGTCAATATCATCCTGACACACTCTCTATCCGGTATTATTGCCAATAATAAAAATCGTGTTTACCTAAGCCGCAATTTTTTAGTCGGTTCACCGGCCTTTAAAATTCGGCTTCCGTTTTTCTTTAAAGGCGAGTAAGGCTTCCTTCCTGTCATCGGTATCCAAGGTTTGATTGTAGTGGGCGCGTTCCACTTGCAACGCTTCTTCCATTTCTAGGCCGATCCCTTTTCGTATCGCTCCCTTTGCAAGGCGGACTGCGATGGGGGCTTTTTCCGAAAGAATGCCAGCAAAGGATTTTGCGTCCTCGTAAGCCGAGGAATCAGATACCGAATTTGCCAGTCCGTAAGTATAACCGGTTTCCGCGTCTATCGTCTTGCCCGACAGAATCATTTCCATGGCACGGTAGGTCCCGATTCTTCTCGGCAGACGTTGGGTACCTCCGGCGCCCGGTATAATTCCTAAACCGGTTTCGGTCAGCCCGACTCGAACATTTTTTTTCAAAATAATAAAGTCGCAGGAAAGAGCTAATTCCAATCCCCCTCCGAATGCGTCCCCGTCCAAAGCGGCGATCGTAGGACAGGAAAGATTTTCCAGAGAAAGAAAACATTTTCCGATCGAATCCAAAAACGAGTGTACTTCCGCTTCGCTCATTCCCTCTCTTTCTTTTAAATCGGCTCCCGCACAAAATACGGACCCTTCTCCCCGAAGGAGCAAAGCGCGGATTTCAGAGTCGACGGATACTTGATTGATAAGGGACATAAGCTTGGAGAGTAATTCCCGAGAAATCGCATTTCTTTTCTCAGGACGATTCAAAGTAATCGTTGCTATTTTGTTTTCTAAGGAATAAAGAACGGTCGAGTTCATACGTGATCTCCGGAAAAATCTTGTTTCTGGCGGTAAATTCTGTCCGATAATAGGGTAAGTTGCCGGGTTTTTTCCATGCGGCAAGCAAAAGGCGATTCTTTGATCGGTTATAGGGTAGGGAAAATGCGGACTCATAACATGCGGATTCTACTCGTTTCGATTTTAGTTCTAGGCTCTCTCTTTTGTCAGAACTCTTCAAAACATACGGATCTGAGTACGTTGCTAGGTTTGGGAAATCCGGTCATCACGCAAATTGATCCGCCATCCGGATCCCCTCCGATTGCGCCGTACTTGCCGACCCAATTGACGATTACGGGAAGAAATTTCGGTACGGATATAACCACATCCGCCGTGACGATCAACGGGGTGACCGCCACCATTCTTACCGCAAATTCGACGACGATCACGACGACTGTGCCTGCCGGAGCCGCATCCGGACTTTTGTATGTGATGAAAACTAACGGAGTCGTTCTTTGCGACCCTTTGAACAGTAGCACTGCCACGAATTGCTATGGCTCTAAATTCTATGTGGATTGCTATAAGTCCTATAACGGAGCCTACGGGACGGAGATAGGGGTTACCTATCCGACAGCTAAAAGTTTTTCTATCAATGGACAGGTCGAAACGCACGCAATTCGAGTGGATTTGAATCTAAACGGACCTACGAACGTAAAGATAGGTTGCGATACGTACACTGCGGTCACATATTTTTCTCCGACCTGCGGTCAGACGAATATAGGAACGTTTTCCAACCCGGCGAGCTGGGTGTACCAACCTACGATCAATTTCACGACGTACTATACCGTTCAAATGTTTATTACCGCTGGAACCGGAAACTGCAATATATCCTTTCCCTAAGAGACTATTCTCGGAAAAAAAGCTTGGTTTTTTTCATCCAGCGAGTTAGGATCTTGGGTGAGAGGAAATATGAGCGTAGTCTCTTCCATAAAACTCGGACTGCAGGAAAAGAATTCCCTGGATAACCGAAAGCTCCCGAAAGTGGAAGGGCTGATGAACGAGCCTTACGAAAACAAGCAGGCTAACACGAACGACCGTAAAGCCACGAGCCTGGATTATACGGGAGATATGTACAAGGTCAAAGGCGCTTTCATCGATAAAATCGCCTGATCGTAAAACGAAGTATTCCTATAAAAACAAAAAAGCCCTCGAGAAGAGGGCTTTTAAATTTCATCTACTCTGGATTAAGACTCTCAATCTTCTTTGTAATTGATTTCTAAAATGTTTCCGGACGGATCCAAGAAATGCAGGAATTCTCCCCCGTCCCTTGCTTCCGGTCCTCTCACGATCTGAACGGATTTGGACTCCAATTCCACGATAGCCTCCGTAAAATCGTCCACATCCAGAACGAAGCTGAGCACGGGTGACTTGGCTTCGCTAAGCGCTCCTTTGCTACCGTTGGTATGTAGAAGCTTGATATTAACAGAGTCGAGACCTATAATTGCAAATTCACCGGTCCGCTCTTCGATGGTCTCAAAATCGAATAGTTCGGAATAAAACTTCACGGAGGTTTCCAAATCTCCCGTGGGTATTACGATGTAGTCGATTCCTTCTACGATGATCATTGAGGCGGATCCCTATTTTCTTTTTTAGTCATTATGGGGGGAAAACCAAGCTTGTCTATCGGAAAACCTCGGAGCAGTCGAGGTTTTTCCCGGCCTTCCCGAATTCCGTTCTGTAACTTTACGGAAAACGAGTGGAAGGGGGAAATCGATACGAAGTTTCAAAATCGGGAAAATAACGAAATCCGGCTTTTATCCTGAAGTGGTCTATTATGGAAAACTGCCGTTCTCGTTTCTTCAAATTCCGGGGTTTTACGGAAATTCGCTTTTTACATTTCCGTGTTCTGCTCGCTCTTTTTCGGAAGACCGAAGAAATTCCTCAATTCGGAGTTTTGCTTTCCGATCTTCCAGAGGAATCCGTCCAAAACATAGTGAGTAAATTGAGGCAGAAAGAATAGAGGGACCAGCACCGATTCGAGCCCTCTTCCGATACCCGATTTTACGATCAAATCGTTTCCGAATAATTGAGGGTGCTCTCTCCATACGAACGTATCCCAAAGCCATTCCTCGGAATAGGAAAGTATGATCAGAGTTCCTAAAAACGCGAAAACTCCCAAACCGATCCTTTTAAATGCATCGTAATATACTGCGGGAAAATTCCCTTTTGCGAACCTTCCATACATAAACAGCAAGGCCATGTAAGGGACTCCGTGGTTCACTATGTTCGTTAAGGTAAAACTTAAATCGTCGTTTTTAACGACGATTCCCATATACCAGATGACGGCCGTATTTAAGAGCAATAGGTTTTTGGGCCAGGAGAATTGACCCGATCTAAGATACGAATAAACTTGGGAGACGAAATACAGGAAGATCCAACCCCAAAAAAAGACCAACGAATAAGTCGCTATATCCGCTTGAGGAAAACTGAAAAAATCCCCGTCCAAGAACCATTCAAAATTACGGCCTTCGGGAGTCGTATGCCAATAGATAATCGGAATGATGGTAACGACATAGAGTGTGGATTTTTCCCAAGTGAAAGAAAGTACTTTAGATTCCTTCGGTTCCTTAGAGGAGTATAGCGCTAAGAAACCGTATTGTTGTCTGATAAAATGAAACACGGCCAGATAGGCCATAATTCTCCAAAAGATCGTTTTTCCGAAAGAGTGAAGGATTAAAGCCGTCAGGAAACAAAAGATCGGAACGAGAGTTAGGAGCGTTTTCCTCTCTATCCATTGTCGCTTATCAAAATACGTACGGAATAAAGTGGAATACACGTGCGAGACATCGATGCCGGGAACAAGGAGCAACCATAGCCAAGTAGGGAAGGCTTTTCCATTCGTTCTGCCGGAACCGGATCCTGTGATTCCGCTCGATATTCCGGCCAAATCCAGAAAAAACAATAGCAATACCGAAAAGATTCCCGGACCGATGATCCAGATCAGATCGAATTTCGCGGAAAAAATCCAAGGATTCTTTTGTGAAGACTCCGGTTTCAAAAAGCTCTTCCTAGATCTTTACTCACTTTCTTGAAGGCTTCGTGTCCTCTATAAAGAGCCTCCTCGAAAATGGATACTCCACTTAAATCGGAATGCGCAAAATGAAGACCCTGAGCGGAGAGCGAAAGGCTTTGGCGATCGTTTCCCCAGAGAAAGCCCGGATTCGGTCGGATCATCGCGTGAGCCATCGTCATTACGTCCAACCGAGTAACCAGTCCGTCTATGTCCGGATGTGGTCGGCGCAAGTCGGAGAGAATTCTGTCTCTCCAATCTTTCCAAGAACTCCGAGCCATGGAATTTCTGGAACCTATCGTATCCCTTTCGCCGAAAGCGTGGTAGTAAGTCAAAACGGATTGAGGTCTTTGCGCCCTAAGATCTTGGTGAGTTGAAACCACGTATCCCAATCCTTTACTCCGATAAATCACGTTTTCCCAAGCGGGCGGATGTCCCTTCCCTTCCGGAACTTCGTCTACGAACAAGTTCGCGACGAGCCAGGGAGAATACTGTAGCCGATGCAACACGGGATTTTTTTCTCCCAATATATACTTTCTCGTAAACGAGGGAAGGGAATAAACCACCTGCTCGGAAACGTATTTGGTCTCCTGATTTCTCGTCGCATCGTAGACGATCGTTTCCCATGTATTCGCGATTTTTTTTATATTTAAGACTAACTGCGAGGTTTTGATCCGATTTTCGGAAATGCTTTTTAATTTTTCCATTAGGAATCCGTTTCCTTCCGGCCAAGTTAGTACGGCCGGAAAATCGTCTTCGTCATGGGGACGAGAGCAGAAATAATGCAGCCCGGCCCAAGCGGATATACTTTCCGAATTTGCGCCATAATCATCCCGAACACAATAATCAGCATACCAGAGGATTTCGGGAGAGGAGATCCCTTGGGACTTTAGATAATCCGAAAACGGAAACATGTCCAATTTTAAAATGGAAGGATCTCTAGAAGATAGGTCGATCGGAATCACGAATGCTCGCTTTCCGTCCCGGCCGATCCGGTCTTTCCAAGAGCGAAGTATTTCCTTGAATTTTAACTCTTGTTCGTCTGGCTCCCCCGATCTTCTAGGCAATAACCCTGCATGCCATCTCCCTTGGTAAAAAAGTCTTTCACCAGGATCGAAACAGAGAGAAGTTTCCGCATAAATCGGATCTCCCGACTTGTCCTTTCCGACAACGAGCCCTATATCTTCCAAAAACTTACGTACAAGTACCGCTTCTTTTCCCGGCTGTGGAAGATAATGCGCTCCCCATGGAAATCGGAGACCTTCCCGCTCCTCGTACCTGGAATTGCCGCCGACTTCCTTTTCCAAATCCAGAATCAGATAGTCCTCGAATCCGGAATTTTTGAGGTAGTATCCGACAGAAAGTCCCGAAATGCCGCCGCCGACGATCAGAACTTTCGTTCTTTTCATTTCTCCGATCGGGTTTTTTCCGGGGGAATAGTCGCGGATTTTATGCCCGAGATTTTTATTCGGTCCTAGAATGAATCCTTCTAATTTTTTTCTCCTAAACTTAAAGAGGGCGCCGATTCCCAGTGCTGCCGAGCATAAGGCTAGTGTGAAAAGAAAGACTCTCCTCGAAAAACGATCCTCGTTCATATACTCGTCTTATCTTTACGGACCGAACGGGTACTGCAAGGAAAAGATATCAGGCAGAGGATTCTCCTTGGCTTTTCCCCCGGTCGGAAAAATTTTCCCACATGGCTCTTCTATTGGATTTGGACAATACGCTTTTCGACTCCGTAACGATTTACGAATCTACTTTGAAACAATTGGAGAGAAACGCGAAACGATTCGGTTTCAAGAATCCGGACGAATTTCGGCAGAAATATTCTTCGGCAAGAACCGAAGCAAAACGCGAATTACCCAAAAAATCCACGAATCAATTGCGACTATTGTACTTCAAAAAAATGTCCGAATCCCTATTCGGATCGATTCGGGCAAAATGGGTTCTGGATTTGGAGGCGGAATATTTTCGTCTTTTCCTGCACGGAATCAAGGACTGGAAGAGAAAGAACGGAAACGAGTTCGGGAAAATACTTCGGTTACTCCGGGAAATCCAGGAACAGAAGGATCTGATTCTTCTTACGAACGAGAATCTCAGAACCCAGCTTCTAAAATTAAAAGTGTTACTTCCGAATACCCTTAAATACCAACTGACGACCTCCGAAGAAGTCGGTGAGGAAAAACCTTCCCGTCGGATTTTTGAAAAAGCGCTAAGTTTGGATTCCCGGAAGAGTGGGCAGGACTATATGATCGGGGATTCTTTGGAAGGAGATATTCAAGGAGCATTGGATTACGGAATCGAAGCGATCCACATAAAGGGGATCCTATCCGATTCGAATCGAAGCGATTTCGTTCTGGAAAAAAGAAGTCATGCTGCGGGAAGCTATTGGGAAGCGCCCGACTTACGTTCCGCGCTGAATTTGGTCCTAGCTACGGACCAAGGGAGAGTGCTTTAGGAAGCGGCATTATTTTTTTGAAATGGTACGATCGACTAGGTCTAAAAAAGGTCCGAACGGGCGAACTTTTTGGACTTTCCGTGATGACGGACGCTTTCAGGATGGATGTAATATAATACGGTTTGGGACAGGTGCGTAAATTGGCGAAAGTACAATTCACCAAAATGGAAGGAATCGGAAACGATTACGTGTACATAGATGCGACTCGGGACGATCTCAGGTTGAGTCCGGAGCAGATTCAAAAACTTTCGGATCGAAATTTCGGGATCGGGGGGGATGGAGTCATCTTCATTCGAAGCTCGAATCGGGGCGATTTTCAAATGGATATGTACAACGCCGACGGTTCCTCTTCCGAAATGTGCGGTAACGGAATTCGTTGCGTCGCCAAATATGTGTACGATCACGGGTTGACTTCCAAAAAGAATCCTCTCATCGAAACGGGAGCAGGTGTACTCGAAGTCGATCTAGCGGTAAATTCCGTAAATAAAGTGGAATTCGTTTCCGTGGATATGGGGAAGCCGATCCTTGCGCCGTCTCTTATTCCGGTAAATTTGACGGGAGAGGGGCCGATCCTAGAACATTCGATCCAGATCAGAGATCGATCCTTGAAGTTCACTGCGGTAAGTATGGGAAATCCTCACTGTGTGATTTTTGTGGAAGATCCGGATACCTTTCCGGTACATGAAATCGGTCCCTTGATCGAAAACAAAACGGATCTATTTCCGAGACGGGTAAACGTGGAGTTCGTTTCTTTAAAAGGAAAGGACCATCTTTACCAAAGGACTTGGGAAAGGGGCGCAGGAGAAACTCTTGCCTGTGGAACCGGGGCCTGCGCGGTGATGACTGCGGCACATTTGACCGGAAGAACCGGAAAAGACGTCAGGATTGATTTAAGAGGGGGAAGCCTTCGCATCCAGTGGTTGGAATCCGGACACATCTTAATGACCGGTCCGGCTCAGGAAGTATTTACCGGAATTGTGGAAGTCTAGGCTTCCACGTATTGGCCTTCCAGCAACCTCGTCATTCGGAAACGAACCTCGTCGGAAAGGTTTTTTAAATTTTCTTCCAACGATCCGGATAGGAACGGCCGGTGGTCTATCTTCTCTCCATAAACCACTTTGACTTTTTTGTAAATCGCTCGTTTCTTGATTTCACAGACTTCTTTCGGCATTCCCATAAAACTACGAACGATGGGTGGAATGGGAATATCCGAGTAAGTCTCTTCCACAGGGATAATCACGGTAGGAAGAATATCTACTTTGTTCCGGATCGAAAACGCTGCAAAACCTTCGTGAAAATCCACCATGGGTTTTTTGAAATCGTTTTGTACCATGTAATCATGACCTTCCGGAAAGATTCCTAGTACGTCCCCTCGTTTGAAAACTTGCTGGATCATTTTTATGGAAGCGAGAGAGATCTTACCGTCGACCGACATGGGGATTCCTCCCGCAATTTTGGCTAGATCCTTAAAGATCGGAATTCGAAACGTATATTCCGCCGCCACCCAGGAAATGAATCTGGGGAACGTGCAAGAGAGAATAAATGGATCCATGTCGGAGCGATGATTGCAGACCAGAATCAACTTGCCGTTAGATACGATGTGTTCCGTACCGTACGCGGTGATATTCACCGCCATTCCGATGAACGGAGCGACAAAATTTCGAATCGTAAGATACGCCCTTGCCTCTTTATCCATACCGGTTTCCAGTTCGCGAAATTATTCTCCCAAAAATACGTTCCACCATTTCTTATCCGGTTCCGCAGATTTGGAAGAACCGGAGCCTCGCTCATTCGGTTCCGGTCCACCGGACTGCGGCCTTCCCGTTTCCTTTTGCTTTCTTCGGGGCTGGATCGAGGCGAGGTTTCGTTTCATCTCCTCGTATTCCTTTTGGGCCCCAGCGTTGGAACGGATATAATTTCGAATCTCGGCCCATTCTGGGTCATGTTCATTGCCGTATACGGCGTAGTTCATCAGATCGATTTGATCGAACTCAGGCATAACTTTCCTTTCCGTAAAGGGAATTCGAAGCGGATTCGGGCTTTCGACGTCGCTCCACCCGAACCTTTCGCATGTTTGCCCGGGAAAATACTGTGGCAACAGTTTTAGTAAATTTCAAACCGGATTTTCCTTCTTTGTAAAAGAAAATTCTCTCGAGAAAGAGTGAATTCCGACTCTTCGTTTTCCGAATCTATAAAACATGGAGAGAGAGAATCTCCCTCGATTTAACGGACATAATCTTTCCGAAGCGGAAGAAGAAAAAAAGACCCCGTTCGAAGTAGGAAATACAAGGATCATTCCTTTTCCTACATTGCCGGGCCGAAACTTACGGAAAATCCGAGAGTTGTACGAAATCTTATTCGATTCTAGAGAAAGAATTTAACAGAGAATCTCTTTTTGGGAAAAAAGGGCCTTCCCGAAAATTAAAAGAGAGAACGTAGAAAGTTCAGGTATTCTTCTTTGTTCGGATCCGACTCCGAAGGACACCATGTGGCAAATTCCTTGTCCGACTGAGGATCATAAGGTCCTGATTTTCCTTCGAAACAGATACAATTTTCGGAAAGGCAGACGACGGTATGGTAAATTCCGGGAAGAATATCGATTCCATACACCGGTCCTTCCGAACTTAAAATTTGGGTCTCTAGAATGCTTCCGTCTTCCCGAAAGAGAATGAATCCCAGTTTTCCCCGGAGCGCTATAAACGTTTCCGGCTTGGGAGGGTTTTTATGTCGATGGGGTTGGACGTAAGTGTTCTTTGTAAGGACGTTCAAGAACCTCTGGTACGGTTCCGAGAGTTCGTGAAAATTGTGGTTTGTTCTGCCTCGGGAGGATGCGGCAGCTTCCTGCAGGAGTTGCTGGTAAAGTGATTCTTCTATATATTCTCTATCGAGTCGCGGCAAGGTTTAATCGCTCTTCACAATAAGCTACAAGGTAGTCTTTGCATGCAGTGCAGGTATCTGCAGCACCGCAGGATCGTACTACCTCTCTATAATCTTTCCCTTCGGAGACAGCTCTTTGTACGATCGTTTCAAATCTCACTTGAGCGCAATGGCATTTTTCCATCCAACAGGCCTCTGTCCTAACAGTACTATCGTTTTTGAGACTCAGTATAAATGTCAAGTGTTAGAGGAAAAAAAGGGAAAGAATTTACGTCAAGAATTATATATTATGTCTCTTTCTGAGAACTAGGATTGGATCGAAAATGGCAAGGGAAAAAGAACAATACTTGGATCCGAAGGATTTTAAGCAAAGAAGTGGCGCGCCCTGAAGGATTCGAACCTCCGACCCTTTGATCCGTAGTCAAATACTCTATCCATCTGAGCTAAGGGCGCGGATTTTAATGAAAAAGTTTTCTCTCCAAAAGCGCTAAATGCTCTTCCGGGAGTTTCGGGACCAGTTTTTTTCCCTTAGAGTAATTGTATAGCAAGAAACCGGATAGACCGACATAGACGATAATTCCGATCAGGTGCAATAGATTTCCGAGCCAAGGGCCCGCAATCGGAATCCAGGAAAGGATCCAAGAGGAGAAGAGAAATCCTAGAAAGTACAATAGATTTAAAAATGAAAGTTTGGAATATCTGAGGACGGTCTCTTGACCCGGAAAGAAGGTGAATCCGATGAGCCAATTTCCGAACAAGGGAAGAGTCACGAGGTATACGCGGAAGGTTTCGGAAGTCGCAAATTCTCTTCCCCGTTTGAGTTCGGGTTCGAGGCGAGCGAAACACTTATCCTTGAGTTCCGCGAATTTTACCGAGTATTTTTCGAACTTCATTTTCTATTTCCGGAAAGAAAGGTAATACTGCTTTTTTGCCTTGGTACGCCCATAATGCGCCGAGAACGCTATATATCGTTAGAAGAACCCAGGCTACGTAACTTAAGAAATCCGTAACGATAGGATTGGCGCGAATCAATTTCAAAATGGAACTTAAGATAGGGAATTCGCGGAGAAACCAGACCACCAGATACAAAAATACGAATCCGGCATTCAGCTTCATTGCCTGGATCGCGTGGAATTTGCAGATCTCTTGGTGCTTCCTAAAAAACCAAGGTAGGAACCATCCGAAAAAAGGGATGTAAGAGATCGCGGCGAAGGAGTTCGGGTATTCTTCTCCTTCTAAAAGTTTTCTAACATCTTCCAGGAATTCCCGGGTATTGAATCTCTGGGAGGACATATTTTCTTTCTTCCTGGCTGTGTCAGACGGAAAGGAGGGAACATTCGGAGACGCAGGGATTCGAACCCTGGGTACAGGTTACCCCATACGACAGTTTAGCAAACTGCTCCTTTCGACCGCTCAGGCACATCTCCATTCGTTCCTATCCGGAGAAGGTAGGATTCGAACCCACGGTGAGTTTCCCCACGACGGTTTTCAAGACCGCTGCCTTAAACCACTCGGCCACTTCTCCGGTTAAGGAATACTTTACTGACAGGAAGGGGGCCCCTGTCAAGGTGATTTAGTTATGGGCTCGGAAAAGAACCGTCCTTGGAATTTGAAAAAAAACCTTCGGAATTCCAAGTCGAAAAAAGGAAATCTTTCCGAAGAAAACGAGGTGAGGGATATCGCGCTCGAAAGATGGGCGAACCTAGGAAGAACCATTGCTCATACCGAAGGTAAAACCGCATTCATAAAGGCGGGAATTCCTGGAGAGATCGTCACCGTCCTTGTGGAGAAAGAAAAATCGGAACTCCTTTGGGGTAGGGTAAAATCCGTCCGAAATTCTTCTCCTTCCCGGATCGGTACGGACTGTTCCTCTTTTCCGGAATGCGGCGGTTGTTCTTATCGGCATGTGTCTTACGAGGAAGAACTCGATATTAAAAAAGAACTTCTACTGGATACTTTGCAGGGAATCGCAAAGTCAGATCGATCGCGTCTGCCGTCGGTCGGAATTCTATCCGGTCCTAGCGATCACTATCGAAATACCGCACAGATAAAACTCCTTCGTACGAAAAAAGGAATTCTCGCAGGATTTTACCGAGAGAATTCGAATCTGTTCGTCCGTCTTCCGGAGGAAGGTTGTAGGCAGCTTCCGAAAGAAATGAACGAGTATCTTTCTTTCGTACTTAGAGATTCGATTCGTTGGACAAACAAGGAAGAATGCAGGCTCAGGTTTTTCGGAAATTCCGTGATCGAGTACGACGAGGAAGAAGCGACGATCGGTCCTTTTTTCGAGGAGGGACTGGTTTGGAAGATTCCGATCGGAGGATTTACGCAAGTGAATCGGTTTTTGATCGAACCTTGGTTGGAGCGGATCCGGTCCTGGATTCCTACTGGAATCGACTCCGTTTTGGAACTTTACTGTGGGGCCGGTTTGATCAGCCTTTCCTTGTCGTCGAAAATAAAACGGCTGACCGGTTATGAATTATCAGGTCGATCGGTGCGTATGGCTAGGGAAAACGCGGAAGCTGCAGGCAGAAAGAATCTTTCTTTCGAGGTATTGGATTTGGAAAAAGAGCCCCTTCCCGAAAAGATTTCCTTGGAATCGGACCTATGGATTTTGAATCCCCCAAGATCCGGCGCTTCGAAAAAAGTCATGGCGTCCTTGGAATCTTGCAAGCCCCGTTCTCTGATTTATTCCAGTTGCAATCATACTACCTTAGCTCGGGATTTGCGTGCCATGGACGAATTCGGATATAGGATAGAAGATTTGGTTCTTGCCGATTTCTTTCCACGCACGCACCATTTCGAAGTTCTGGTTCGACTCGAACGAAACGGGAATAAAACACATTCTTAAAACCCGACCTTTCTTTCTCTCATTCCTCCGGGGAAAAAATTTCTTTTCCGAGATTCGTTCGAAAAATCGCTTTTAAACTCCCTCTTTCCTGCATGGAATAGTGTACTTATCTCCGGCGGAATCCTATGCCAATTATCGACGATACAGAATTTCTTTCCCGAAAGAACCAGGAATCGAACCTGAAGCTGGGAGAAGTGTTCCAAGGGATATGGTTGGAAAACGAAATTTGCTTCGCCATCGCAGGCGGAGGATGTAAGGCGTTTTATGGACTCGGGATCGGGCATGAGTTAAAATCTTGGGGATTGAAATTAAGACAAGTTTCGGGAGTTTCTGCGGGAGCCGCCATGGTCCTCTGTCTTCTCTGCGAATCCGAAGAGGAGTCCGTGGCTTTTTTCGAAAGGATTGTCCGTAAGAATCCTCGTAATTTTTATTTCACAAAACTCTTTCGCGGGGAACCGGCTTTTCCGCATGAAGAGATGTACAGAAAGACCATCCGGTTCGGTATGGATTTTCCCAAGATCATCAAGTCGGGCGCAAAGGTTTATATTCATACGATTCGGGCTTTTCCGAAAAGAGATTCTTTGAAAAACACGTTTCGCTTGGCACGTCTCATTGCCGAAACCGGAAGAGCTTTTTTAGAGGATGAACGGGACCGAAATCGGGGTTTACATACGGAGAGAACGTTTCGTGTTCTCCGAAATTGGAATATGAAGGAAGTCCTTTTTACCGAGGCGGACTTTCAGGATCCGAACACGATCGAACAGATTATCCTGAATTCCTCTTCGATTCCTCCGGTAGTCTCCTTTCAAAAACATAGAAAGGAATACTATCTGGATGGAGGCTTAACGAATAATCTTCTTTTAGAAGCATTTCCTCCGTCCGCAAAGATTATCGGCGTCCATTATGAATCTACGACTCTAGTCGGCAAGGATCCGAGGTTATTGGGTCGTTGCTTTTTGATGAATCCTTCCGAACCTTTGCCCATTACTAGTTTCGATTATACGAATGCGGTCGGCGTACGCGAGACATATGAGTTGGGAAAAAGGGACGCGCGCAGAAATAAGGAACGGATTCTCGATTATCTCAAAAGGGACTGGGCTAAAAAAGCGAGTCGCTTGCGGAGCTGACTCCTGATACGGAACGGATTTAGTCGGAATCGGAAAAAGAATCGAAGGATAATCGGCGAAATGGAAATCTGATCCCCAGGTTCGAATCGTGTTAAATTCTTCAACTGTCATTTCCGTTCAAAACGTAACTAAAAAATTTAAGGACGTAACTGCGGTGGATTCCCTTTCTCTGGAGATCCGAAAGGGAGAGTTCGTCGCTCTGCTTGGACCGAACGGTGCAGGCAAGACTACTCTTATAGAAATGTTGGAAGGGATCCAATCTCCGGATTCCGGAAAAATCTCTATATTAGGTGTTTCCTGGAAGGCCAACGAATCCTTTCTTCGGGGAAAGATCGGCCTTGCTTTGCAGGAAACTCGGTTCATGGACAGGGCTACCGTGTGGGAAACCCTGGAACTCTTCGGTAGTTTTTACAAAGCTCCGGAACGAAGATTGAACGAGATCCTAGAATTGACTCGGTTGACCGAAAAGAAAAAAACCTTTGTGAACAGTCTGTCCGGGGGACAACGGCAAAGGCTCGCTTTAGGAATCTCCATCATGAATCGTCCTGAAATTCTTTTTTTGGACGAGCCGACGACTGGTTTGGATCCCGGTGCTCGACGGGATATCTGGAAGATTTTGGAAGATCTTCGTAGTGAAGGAACTACGATGATCCTGACGACTCATTATATGGAAGAAGCGGAAGTGCTCTGCGAGAGAATCATCGTAATGGATAAGGGAGCGATTCTGGACCAAGGAACTCTGTCGGAATTGCTCGGAAAAATGGGCGGAGGAGAAATCGTGCGATTTACCTTGGAAGACGGAACCGGGAAAGATCCGGAGGGTTTTCTCCCGAACTACGGACGTTCCAAATTTCTTTGGAATCCCTCCAACAAGGAAGGTCGGGTGTTTGTGGATAAGATCACGGAATATCTTCCGGCGATGCTGGATTCTTTTTCCAAAGCAGGATTGGCGCTAAAAGAATTGGAATGTCATCAAAAGACTTTGGACGACTTGTTCCTTTCGATGACTGGCAGAGGACTCGGAGAATGAAACAGATATATCATTTAGTCACGATCCAATTGAAGGAATTTTATCGAGAGCCTGGAATCATATTTTGGGCGTTCGTATTTCCTATCGCGATTGCGGGCGTTCTGGGACTTGCATTTACGACAAGAGGAGTCCCGGAAACTCGAGCGGCGGTCCTATCGTCTTCCCCGAACGCGGAGGCCTTAAGTAAAAGAATCGAGTCCGCGTTTGCAGCCACAGAAGGAGGCAACCTCCACGGGTTAGGAATCGTCCGCCCGAAGATCCAGTCCGAAGAGGAAGCGTTCAAGGCTTTGAAGCGAGGGGAATTGAATCTGATCGTTAGCGAGGACTTGGAGGGCAATCTGGAGTTTTCCTTCGATCCCAAGAATTCCAATTCGCAAAGGGATTATCTTTTGCTTTCGAACGCTTTGCTTGCGGAATCTAAAACGGAAACGACTCAGGCGAAGATCAGAACTTTGGATTCCAAAGGCACCAGATACATAGATTATTTGGTACCGGGAATGCTTGCCATGGGAGTGATGAATTCCTGTCTTTGGGGAGTCGGCTGGAATCTGATCGAGATGCGCATGAAGAAACTTTTGAGAAGGATGTCCGCGACTCCCATGAATAAGTTGGGTTTCGTGCTTTCGTTTTTCTTTACCAGATTGATCGTCACCGTGCTCGAATCGATCCTATTTTTGACGTTCACGTTTACGGTCTTTGATAACGCATTTTTCGGCTCAGTATGGGGTGCGATCGCAATATATTTGGCGGGAAATTTCTCCTTTGCCTGTGTCGGAATTTTGGTAGGTTCCCGCGCGCAGAGTTCGCAAGTAGGAAACGGCTTAGTGAACGCGGTCACTTTTCCGATGATGGTACTTTCCGGAATCTTTTTCAGTTATAAAAATTTTCCGGAAGTCGTACTTCCTGTCGTACGAAATCTACCTCTTACATTGATGGCGGATTCTTTGCGCGCCGTATTCGTGGAAGGTGCCGGCTTTTTGGATTGTCTACCTGCGTGCGCTTTATTGACGATTTTCGGTTTCGTTTTTTTGACAATGGGCCTTCGGATATTTCGATGGTCTTAGAATGCTGAATTTACCTTCCCGTTGGAAACAGTGGGCATACGAGAAAACCGTTAAGCCGATCCTATTAAATCTAGATCCGGAAAATGCTCACCTTCTCGCGCATAGACTTCTGGACGTATCGTCGAGTTTGCCTTTCGCATTTTTCGCGATTGAAAATTCGATGTGCTTTAAAAGTTCCCGTTTAGAAACGGAAGTTGCGGGGATTCGATTTTCCAATCCTGTGGGTCTTGCTGCAGGATTCGATAAGACCGGCGAACTCTATCCTTTCCTTTCGAGAATGGGATTCGGTTCCATCGAAATCGGAACAGTTACCGGACAATCGCAGCCCGGGAATCCTAAGCCGAGAATCTTTCGCTATCCGGAAGACCAGGCTCTTATCAATCGAATGGGTTTTAACAACCCCGGGGCGGACGGAGTCTTAGATACCGTTCAAAGACAGAATAGAATCGCAGTAAGAGGAATCAACGTCGGGAAGTCCAAAATCGTATCGGAAGAAAATGCTGTCGAAGATTATCTTTATTCCATCCGCAAGCTTATCCGATTTGCGGATTATCTCGTGATCAATATTTCCTCCCCCAATACTCCCGGTTTAAGAAATTTCCAGAGGCCGGAAAATTTCAACAAGTTGATCGGTGGAATACGAAACGGCTTAGGAGGAGGATTTCCTGTTCCTACTTTCGTCAAGTTTGCACCGGATATGGAGGAGAGGGAATTGCGGGAATTGTTGGAATGTTTGCCGGAGTCCGGATTGTCCGGCGTGGTTCTCACGAATACCACCGTAGATAAAACCGTTCTAAAGAGATATCCTAACGTAGAATCCGAAGGAGGAGTTTCCGGACTTCCCCTCCGCAGCAGATCCACTCAGTTGGTTCGGATCGCGTATCAAACGCTAAGGGGCAAGTTGCCGATTATCGGTGTCGGAGGAATCGATTCGGGCGAAGCCGCTCTGGAAAAAATTTTGGCCGGGGCCGATTTAATTCAGTTGTATACCGGTTATATATACCAGGGTCCTTTTTTACCTTTACGGATTCTGGAATTCTTGGACAAAACCTTGGAAAAGTTTGGAGCCAAATCAGTTTCGGAAATCGTAGGAAAACAGTCCTTATAATCGGGACACGTCGAATCGAGGCGAAAAATAGGATTGCCGCCTTTGTCGGAAAAGCGCGATCTTTAGTTTTGTAACGGGATGCGATCGAAAAACCTGATAAAATAGAATTATATGAAAAGAATTACGTCGCTAGCGATCCTTCCCTTTCTCTCGTTATTTTTGCTTTCCTGCTCCAAATCGGGCAAGAAGGACAATAATACGGATCTACTGTTGGGACTCATGATTGCCGACGAAATAAAATACCATTGCGATCCGAGTGAGAATGTCCGAACCAGTCTTCCCAGTTCACCGCAGTATACTATATCCGCTATAAATCCGAGTTACAGCGTTTACGATTCGGCGTACCAATCCGGAATCGGTACCATTTATTTGAACGGATATGATTCTTGGACAGGTCTTGGCAGATACAATCCAATGGGAATCCTTTACGCATCCCAAAATCAGACGAATTCCAGCGCGATGATGGCCGGATATTGGACTGCAGCGGGAGCTTTCGGTGAAAGTTCGATTAATAAGGATGAAGGCGGAGGGACGTATTCTTCTACGACTTCGTTTCCCGTAGGGTCTTCTCCTGATTATGCGGCCCCCGGATCCGGCTACGACAATTTCGGAACGAATAGCCAACTCAGAACGTACATGGTCACGACCGCATCCGCGATCACGTCTTCTATCTCAGGTTGGAAAGTGATCAATAACATCCCTCAGACTTGCGAGGAGTATAAATTTCGACCGGAGCAAGGAGGAGTCGTCGGAAGTTCCCAAACCGGTTTGAGTAAGGTTTGGCAATCTAGAAAAAGACTTACGATCCGATTCATAGAGGTGAATAACGGAACTAGTCAGGTCTTTACGAACCCGACTTTCTTTACCGCGCTGGTCGGATCGAACGCTCTTACCGCAAGGCTCATTCAAATTTTCGGTCAACCTTCGGTCGGAATCGACCTTTCCTTTTCTTATTATGTATATGATGCGGCTTCCTGTGGAGACGTAGCCAACGGAAACCGCTACGAGATTTCCGACATCTTCAATGATTCCGCGACTAGTCCTACAAGTTGTTCCCTGGCGAAATTGTACACTACCTCCTCCGCGGCTCAGGATCCGAACGCGTTGAACGTATTCTTTATTTCCGAACTTTCCTCCTCCGTGAATCCGAAACTCCACGACGGTCTTTTAGGAATTGCTGCCGGAATTCCCGGTTTACCCGGTAAGATCGGAACTCCTAAATCGGGGATGGCCGTTTTTATAGAAAATCATCGATCCTCCGGAGTTGTAGGCGGAAACTTGTCAGATACGGACCTCACTTTTCTCGCAAATACGATCGCTCATGAAGGTTCGCATTTCTTAGGATTGTATCATCCGGTAGAGATAGACCAATCCTCGCAGGTATATGTAGATCCGCTACCGGAGACTCCTGAATGTCGTAATCCGGGAACCAACGGTCAAATTACGATTTCCGGATGTTTAGGGTCGGGTTTTTACAATTCGGGAGCTTTGAATCTCATGTTTCCGTTAGGAAACGCGAGCGTGAATCAATCCCAATTATCGGGTGAACAGGGTTGGGTTTTACGCTCGAATCCTTTGGCATATTGAAGGAAAATTGAAATGAAAAAGGAATCCATCTTCTCCGTCCTTTTCTTGCTGATGGTCCAGTTGCCGACAGCCGCATTCGCACAATCTTTAGATCCGAATACCAAAGACAAAATTCGGGAAATTACAAGCGAGACGGGACATACGAATCGGGACGACCAATACGCTAGGATATCCGGCCTATCTTCCGACCCGGTTCCGTATTTGAATGCGATCTTAAAAGACGGCGGAGTCCGAGTCTATGAGCAAAAGGCGATCTTGGATTTTATCGGTCGGTTCCGATCCGACGGCGCCGCATCTTCGTTGGAAAAAATCGTTTCGGACGAGACCGTACATCCTTCCGTAAGGACTGCCGGATTGGTTTCTTACGCGAAAAATTTCGGGTCGAAGAAAAACGCCAGAGTATTGCAGTTTTTGGGCGGATTCGCAAACCACCCGTTGTTAGGAAAAGATTCCGTTCTACTAGTGCAGAAGATTCAAAACGGAGAAATTACGAGTGTGGAAAAGACTCCCGCTT
The DNA here is from genome assembly GCF_004769195.1 of Leptospira fletcheri. Lineage (NCBI taxonomy): Bacteria > Pseudomonadati > Spirochaetota > Leptospiria > Leptospirales > Leptospiraceae > Leptospira > Leptospira fletcheri. Next base: position 357,468 of record NZ_RQET01000004.1, on the reverse strand, counting down.
CCGGGTCCAAAGGAAAGCAGGGAAATTTTTTCATCAAAACGAATCCCTAGGTCGAAAATTCCCCGAAGATTCAGGGATCTTCCTTAGGACGACATTTTCCTCTGTCCTCCCACTCCACTTTCCATTCGCTTGCCGAGGTCCCTTCCTTGACCATTCTTAGAACGACATCCGAGCAGATATTTTTCGTCCCGCTTTCGGTAAGCTCGTATTCGCCTTCATAACGAAACCAAAACTGTTCCTTACTGAGTGTGGAGTTTTGTCCGAATTCCGGTTCACTTAACCGTAAGGAATCCAGAGTCTTATTCGCTCGGCCTTTTTCTTCAAAGATCGCGGCTTCAGCGAGTTGGTATGCTTCCTCCTTACTCGGAGGTTCTTTCCCCGCCTCGGTCAGAACCATGGAGCGGGCTAGTCCGATATCGGCAAAGATCCAACCTTTATTTCTCGTAAATTGAAAAATGACGCCTACAGGGGTCTTTGTAGTTCTACCGTCTTTGTTCCGTGCAGTCAAAAAGAAGGAGAACTTATAGCGAACATCGGGAGTGGAATCTTCCGAAGTATCTCCCTCGATCAATCTGGGTTTTCCGGTGGAATGTATGCTTAGAACCTTATCTCCGGGAAATCGCTTGGTCCATTGCGATTGTAGTTCCTTCTTGGCTTTCTCCTCGTCGGGAGGACCCGCAATTTGCGCCGCGATATATAAAGGCGAAAACAGAAGTAGAATCGCTCCTGTCGTTAGAAGTAATTTCGCCATAGACCGGAATTTGTATCCGCTTGAAAGATCCTTGTCAATGAAATTCCCTTATTTCACTATTTCCCAATCGGAGGCGAGTTCTTGAAGTCGATTCATTTGATCCGGCATTCCAAATCGGATTGGGAAACTTCGTATTCGCGCGACACGGAACGACCTCTATCGGATCGGGGACGAAAGAACGCGAAAGCATTGCGGAAATATCTGAACAAAATCTCCTTTTCGACGGATCTTGCCTTGGTCTCTCCCTCGGAAAGAACGAAGGAAACTTTTCGTCTCTTAAACGAGTCCGAACCTATTGCAAAGAACGTGAATTTTGTCTCTTCTCTTTATGAATCGGAAGGATCCGAGCTTTTGGAATTATTAAGGAAGTTGGAATACGATTTAGAGAACGTATTAATCATTGGCCATAATCCGGGGTTGGAGAACCTTGCCGAAAGATTGGTTTTCGGAAAAAAGGAGACCTTCTCCGAATCGCTTTTCTTAAAGTTTCCGACTTCCGGGTTTCTGTCTTTGGTATTGAATTCTACGGACTGGAAGAATTGCGGAGTTGTGCCCTGTCAAATGCAGAGGTTTTGGATCCCATGAAAAATGATTTTACTCTTCCCCAGAACCCTTCTCTCAAACCGTTCCTCTCTCGGCAGGAAATCGAATCAAAAGTCTCCCAAATAGGAGAAAGGATTGCGCTAGATTATCTAGGAAAGGAACCCATACTCGTTTGCGTGCTGAGAGGGGGAGTTTATTTTTTTTCGGATTTGACGAGAGCCATTCCGTTCCCTGTGGAAGTGGACTTTCTGCAAGCAAGGTCTTATTCCGGAAAAGGATCGAGCGGAAAAGTCGAATTACTAAAAGATTTGGACTCCGACATTACGGACCGTCACGTACTGCTTTTGGAGGACATTGTCGATACGGGACTCACGCTGAAATTTCTGATTCGACATATCCTCTCCCGCAATCCCATGACTTTGGAAGTGGTGTCCCTTCTCTGCAAAGAAGGCATGGAGAATGTGGAATATCCCGTAAAATACGTAGGCTGGCATATCGGTAACGAGTTTGTGGTCGGTTACGGATTGGATTTCGACGGAAGATTCCGTAACCTTCCGGACATATACGTCTTCGAGGACTAGTTTCTAGTCCGCTTTTTCCTTTCGAACCGGACAAGATGGAATCCGGCTTCTCTAAAAATTAGAATGGGAAGCAGGACTTTTGCAAAAAAGTCTTTTTTGTACGACTTTGCTTTCTACCTTTGGACGCAAACCAATCTCGGATTTTAGAAAATGGACCACCATTCGGTCAGCCTACTCACCGACATCGCCTTAAGCATCATTTTTGCCACGTTATTTTCGCATGTCGCAAAGGTATTCAAACAACCCTTGGTCCTGGGCTATGTTCTGGCAGGCTTGGCGATCGGTCCGTTATTCGGACCTTTTATCGATTCTAAATTAGGAATCGGTTATGTCCACGGAGAGGAGAGCATAGAGCTCATTTCCGAAATCGGATTGATTCTACTCTTGTTCATCATCGGTTTGGAAATCGATCTGAAGGAACTGGCCCGCATGGGTTTGTCCATGTTCGTTTTGGGCACAGTTCAATTTTTCGTAGGCGTCGCGTTTGCTTGGTTCGCATTCGAGAGCGTATTTTCCAAAGGCTCCGGAAATTTTGATCTATTGTACTTCGCGATCGCCTTGTCTTTGAGCTCGACTATGATCGTAGTCAAACTTCTGCACGACAAATTCGAAATCAGCACCGTGCCGGGTCGCTTAACGATCGGAGTGCTGGTATTACAGGATATCTGGGCTATCTTATTCATGGGGATCCAGCCGGACCTCCAGGATCCGAGAATTCTAAACGTGACCACTTCCTTATTGAAAGGAACCGCTTTGGTGGTGTTCGCATTCGTGATCAGCCGTTATCTCCTTTCCCGTCTCTTTTTGGCGGCGGCGGCAAAGCCCGAGCTGATTTTGATTACTTCCATCGCTTGGTGTTTTCTGTTGTGCGGAATCGCGGAAAAAGCGGAGTTATCCAAGGAAATGGGAGCTTTGATTGCGGGAGTCAGTATAGCTGCCTTTCCGTATGGAGCGGACGTTATCAGTAAGCTTTCCGGGATACGTGATTTTTTTATCACTTTGTTTTTCGTGGCATTGGGAATGAAGATTCAAGCGCCGAATTTCGACGATCTTCGAATCGCTTTTTTGGCGGTAGGTTTCGTAATTTTCAGTCGGGTCTTGATCGTCGCTCCTACCGTTTTTCTTTCCGGAAAAGGTCTTCGCGCCGGAATCATAGCGGGATTGAATCTAGCTCAAATCTCCGAATTCTCCCTAGTTATTTTGGCTTTAGGAGTGCAGAAAGAACATATCGGAAAAGAGCTTCAGGCGATCGTTCTTACTTCCATGATCCTTGCGTCTATTGTGTCCACGTATGTGATTCTGTTTAACGATAAGATTGCGAGAGGGATTCTCTCGTTTTTATCCGTTTTAGGAATTCGGGAAGCAAGGGAACCTCTGGAATCTCAGATCACGGGGGAACCGAAGCGCGATATCGTTCTTCTCGGTTATTTCCGGATTGCGCAAGGATTGATCGAAGGAATCGAGAAAGAAAGACCGTCGTGGTTGAAGCGTATCTTGGTCGTGGATTTTAATCCGATTTATAGGCAAACGCTCGAATCCAAGGGAATACGATGGGCCTACGGAGATTTGGCACACCCGGAAAGTCTGCATCACTTAGGCATAGAGGAAGCCAGATACGTGGTATGTACGATCTCGGATATGATTCTTAAGGGAACGACAAACCGCAGGTTATTGGAATCTTTAAAAAGCATCTGCAGGGACCACCAACCTCAGTTCATTCTGACGACGGATGATATCGCGGAAGCCGAGGTCTTGAAGAACAACGGAGCGTCTCATGTGATCGTGCCCGGACGGTTATCGGGACTTTCCCTTTTTACGGATTTGAGGGAAATGGTGGAAGGAAATCGGAGCGCCTTGATTTCCGAAAAAGGCGAAAAGAGAAAATCGGCTTCGTCTAAAAAGAAGGGACCTTCCCCCAAATAAGTTTTTATGATCGTCCGATCCCCTTGTATAAAAGTCTGCGAAATGAATCCTGAAACCGGGTACTGCCAAGGTTGTTTTCGAACTATAGAGGAGATCGGAATGTGGACGGCATATACGGAAGAAGAAAGAAAAAGGATTCGATCGGAACTTCTAGATCGGAAATCGGCCGCCCTTTTGCCGAAAGATAGTTTATAGAAGTTTCCTTTTTTTTGCCAAGAGTAGGTATTCTTCCACCGTCTTCTTTGCGGAGATTTTCCAATCATATTTTTTTACGTTCGATGTTGCGAGTCGTTTTTTCGAAACTGCGATCTTAGGTTTCTGCAAAAGTTCTAATAAACCGGACTCGAAGCCGTCTCTATCCGTAGGCGAAAAATAAAACGCGGATTTCCCTAAAATTTCCGGCATAGCGCTCGAATCGGAGGAAAATACCGGGCAGCCACAGGCTTGGGCCTCTAAAGGAGGAAAACCGAACCCTTCATACAAAGAAGGAAAAAGTAGAAGCCCCGCACTTGAATAGAGAGCACCCAGTTCTTCCGGTTCCAACCGGGGCAGGATTCGGATTCTATCCTCCCATCCGGAAGCATCCGTTTTCAGATACTCCGGGAGTTTTCCGTCTGCTCCGGCAATCACCCATTGTCTTTCGGTTTTTCCCAAAGACCAAAGACTTTTCAGAACGTTCAATACGAAGCCGAGATTTTTATGCTCCTTTCCGATTCCTACGCTGAGCAGATAATTCTGCTCCAGGCCGTACTTACGGCGAAATGCCTGAATTTCCTTAGCGGGATTCGGATGAAAAAGATCGAAATCGATTCCGTTATAGACGGTTCGCATGATCGATCGGGAAAATCCGAACACTTCCTCCAAATCCTTAGCCGTAAAATCGGAAACCGTTATGATACGCGCTGCCCCGCTCCTAAGGAGGGAAAAAATGAGGCGCATATAAATCTGTTTTATCGGTGAGGAATGAAATTGCTTCAATCGAAACGGAATAATGTCGTGAATCGTTACTATGCATTTTTCCAAATAACGCAAGGGAACATTGAAATGCGGGATATCCAAAATGTCGAATTCCTGCATTTCCGAAATTCCCCACATCTCCAGAAGGGAATAGATCGGAGCATCATAGTGTATGAATTTATAGAATGAAAGAATGGAAGGATCTAATCCGGATGCTTCCAGCTTTTCTCTGGATCCTAGGACGGTGATCTCTATTCCGTGCTTTCCCGCGATCTCAGGGAGTTCCGAAAGAATTCCTCGGATCCTCATTCCGATTCCGGAATGTGCGATCATTCTCGCGTCGTAGCCTATCTTTAAACTGGGGGATTCCATACGGATCGAGTCATTCTCGGTGCTGGACCGAGATTGGCAAGTCTTACGCTTTTTTGCCCGATTTGTTCCTCGGAAGGGAACAAACTTTTTTTTCTTCGTCTAAGTATTGTCTTTTTTTGAGACAAAACGAAAAAGGTTCATTATTCGAAAGAAGGTTCGATTTGGAAGAGGAAGTCACCAAAATATTAAAAGCGATCGGAGAAAATCCCAGTCGGGAAGGTCTGCTGGATACTCCGAAGAGGGTCAAAAAAGCGTACGAATTCTTGACTTCCGGCTATACAGCGGACATTCATAAGATCGTTAATAACGCCATTTTCGAGGAGGAAAGCCGCGGGATGGTTCTGGTGCGGGACATCGAAATGTATTCCCTTTGCGAGCACCACCTACTTCCGTTTTTCGGAAAGGCGCACGTCGGTTATATTCCCAATAAAAAGATCATCGGGATCTCCAAGATTCCTAGAATCGTAGACGTCTTTGCAAGAAGACTACAGGTTCAGGAACGGATGACCGAACAGATCGGAAATGCCTTAATGGAAGTTCTCGAACCTCTGGGTGTCGCGGTGGTGGTCAAGGCGAAGCACCTTTGCATGATGATGCGAGGCGTGGAAAAACAGAATTCGGAGCTCTTTACTTCCTGTATGCTCGGAGAATTCAAGACAAACATGGTAACTAGGAACGAATTTTTAGATCTGATTCGAACCGGCTCGACCTAACCGGATTTCGATCTTAATTCCTCCGCTTTTTTTTCCGCGATCTGCTTATTCAGCATCATGGCATCTTGGACAAGGAGACGCTGGAATTCGAATTCTTCCTCGGTCAGATTTCTGGGGATCCAAATCGGTTTTCCGTAGGATACTACGAAGGTGGTGAACGGTTTCGGAACCCTGTGTTTGTCCCAGGATTTTTCGAGAACCCATTGCCTGGTGCATTCGTAATGGAAGGGAACGATCGGCACTTGGGAAACTTGTGCGGATGCGATGAGGCCCGGTTGTACGATCAAAGCGGGGCCTCTCGGACCATCGGGAGTGAAGGCCGCCGGCAGATTCTTTTTCAGATGGACGATCATTGCTTTTAAAGCTTTGGAACCTCCTTTGGAAGAACTACCTCGGATACTGGTATTTCCAAACCTATGGACGACTCCGGTGATAAAATCACCGTCCTTGGATTCCGAGATCAAAACGGCTACTTTTCTTCCTCTATGCAGATAGGGGGAATACAAAACGTTGGTATGCCAAATGGAAAGTATGAACGGTTTTCGGGACTTAAAAAGGGAGTCGAATTCTTCCTTTCCGATTTCGATGAGAGAAGAGGTTAAGCCGATGATCCTCTGCAAAAAAACCACGAGAGTAGGAACCAGCCATACGAGGAGTTTTCGCTTGAGTCCGTCTTTTTCCGGGGGATCCATTTTTTGCTGCATTGAGCCTACATGCTATACCTTGGTCTAATCGCATTCTTTTTTTCGATCGATTTGAATAAATCCGAGGAAAAAATCGAAGTACAAAGAATCAGCTTTTATTGATATTTTACGGATTCAGCCTTCTTGGAAGAGGAACCGTTGAGAATTGGTAGACAAGCTCCTTTTTAATGACATCCTGCTGCATTTGCGGAGGTGGTCATGGCAAAGGAAAGAATCGTCCAGCCTAACGCTGATTTCAAAAAAAAAGCGAACATCAGCCTGAAAGAATACAAAGCTCTTTATAAAGAATCCATAGAAAACCCTAAGAAATTCTGGTCCAAGGAAGCCTCTCAAAGACTGCATTGGTTCAAAAAATGGGATAAGGTTTTAGAACACGATTTTAAGAACGCGAAAGTACAATGGTTTAAAGGCGGAAAGCTGAACGTTTCTTACAATTGCTTGGACCGTCATCTTGATTCTCCCTTAAAAAATAAAGCGGCCATTATTTGGGAAGGCGACGACCCTAACGAGTATAAGATATACACTTATCACGATCTGTATCGCGAAGTAAATAAACTCGCGAACGTTCTGAAAAAATTCGGAGTTAAGAAGGGAGACAGAGTACTCATTTATCTTCCTATGATTCCGGAATTGCCTATTTCTCTCTTAGCATGCACGAGAATAGGAGCGGTTCATTCCGTCGTGTTTGCGGGATTCTCGCCGGAAGCCTTGCAGAGCCGGATAGACGACTGCAAACCTAAGATCGTCATCACAGCGGACGGGGGTTACAGGGGCGGAAAGGGTTTGGATTTGAAAAAGGCCGTGGACACCGCTCTGGATGCCGCCGTTGAGAAAGTATCCGATGTGATCGTCGTCAGGCGAACCGGCCAAGAAGCGAATTTAGGCTGGAAGGAAGGAAGGGATCATTGGTGGCATCTGCTTATGAACGACCCGGCTCTTCCCCCATACTGCAAACCGGAAGCGATGGATGCCGAGGACCCTCTGTTTATTCTATATACCTCGGGGTCTACGGGAAAACCGAAAGGCGTGCTGCATACTACGGGAGGTTATCTTCTCGGGGTCACCATGAGTTTCCATTACGTTTTCGACATTAAGCCTTCGGATACTTATTGGTGTACTGCGGACATAGGTTGGGTGACCGGTCATAGTTATTTGGTTTACGGTCCGCTATCGAACGGAGCGACTTCGGTCATGTTCGAAGGAGTTCCCACTTATCCCGATTCGGGCAGATTTTGGGATGTGATCGATAAGCACGGAGTAACCGTTTTTTATACGGCCCCGACCGCGATTCGTTCTTTGATGCGGGAAGGAACGGAACCCATAGAAAAGAGGAGTTTGAAGACTCTCAGATTGATCGGATCCGTCGGAGAACCGATCAATCCGGAAGCTTGGGAGTGGTATTATAAGAACGTAGGTAAGTCCAATTGCCCGGTTTTGGATACTTGGTGGCAGACCGAAACGGGAGGAGTGATGATTTCTCCGCTTCCCGGAGCGATCGCTCAAAAACCGGGCTCGGCAACACTTCCTTTCTTTGGAGTCGAACCTCTCTTGGTGGATGAGAACGGAAAGGAGCTCGAAGGCAAAAAGGAGGTTTCCGGAAACCTTTGCATTCGATCTCCATGGCCTTCTATTATGAGGGGGGTTTATGGAGATCCGAAAAGATTCTATGACACGTATTTCTCCACTTATAAAGGTTACTATTTTACCGGCGATGGAGCCATCCGGGACAAAGACGGTTATTACTGGATCACCGGCAGAGTGGACGACGTAATCAACGTGTCCGGCCATAGGATCGGTTCTGCAGAAGTGGAAAGCGCTTTGGTGGAAAATGCGTCCGTGGCGGAAGCTGCTGTCGTGGGATTTCCTCACGACATCAAAGGACAAGGTATCTATGCATATGTTACCGTAAAGCAAGGAGTGACTACGAACGACTCCCTCAAAAAGGAACTGATTTCCACCGTGGAAAAAGTGATCGGCAAAATCGCGAGGCCGGACGTGATCCACTGGACTCCGGCTCTGCCCAAAACCAGATCGGGAAAGATCATGCGTAGAATCCTGCGCAAGATTGCCGCCGCGGAATTCGAAGGCCTCGGCGATACGTCCACTCTGGCTGACCCGTCCATTGTCGATCGGTTGATAGAGGACAAAAAGAAATATCATAGCTGAAACAGGAATGGGACCTAAAAGAATCGTCTGTCTGACGGAGGAAACTACGGAACTCCTCTACCTGCTCGGGGAGGAGGATCGTATCGTAGGTATTTCGGCGTATACGGTCAGACCACTGAAAGCGAAAGAAGAAAAACCTAGAGTCTCAGCCTTTATAAGCGGTAACGTTAGAAAAATAAAAGAACTAAAACCGGATTTAGTCATCGGATTTTCCGATATACAGGCCGATCTCGCTCGCGATCTGATCCAAGAAGGTCTGAACGTTTTGGTTACGAACCAACGAAGTCTAGAAGAGATTTTCGAAGCGATTCGATTGGTTGGGGGATTGGTGGGAAAAGACAAGGAGTCCGCCGCATTGATCGACGGATATCGCGGAAAGTTGGAGAACGTTCGAAAGAATTCGTCAAATAAATCCAAACCTAAGGTTTTCTTCCAGGAATGGGATGAGCCCGTTATTACCGGAATCCGCTGGGTTTCCGAATTGATCGAAATCGTCGGAGGCAAGGATTGCTTCGGCGATTTTCGGGAAAAAACCTTGGCAAAGGATAGAATTGTTTCGTTGCAGGATGTAGCCGATGCGGATCCCGACATCATCGTCGGTTGTTGGTGCGGTAAGCCTCTGGATTTCGAATGGGTTAGAACCAGGCGGGAATGGCAAAACGTTTCGGCGTTGAAAAACGAAAAGATTTTCGAGATGGATCCGGCGATTATTCTGCAGCCGGGACCGGCTTTATTCGAAGAGGGTCTTTTTGAACTCGAGAAAATTATGAAAGAGTTCGAATCACCCAAAACCCATTAAAACGATCGTTCAATGAGGAAGGATATAATGGAAACCAATCATTCGACTCTCCAAAAGTCGGAATCTTCTATTCTGCAACTTTGGAAAAACGGCGGAGTAATAATCAATCGGATACGATTCGGATTGGTCCTTCTTTTTACGGTTTCTTTGGCGGGAGCGTACAAAAGTTTCGAACCGATGCAATTTCTGGTACATTGTCTCGGAACGTTGACTCTAGGAATTTTTTGTATCATCGCGTTTATCGGAAACCGAAAAGGCAAAATGTCCGTCGGATTCCATAAGATTTTAGTGATCGGCGACGTTCTCGTTCTGACTTCCACTTTGATCTTCGATTCTCTGGTCGATGCGGAGACCGCGGCTTCCACTCTCCGAAATCCGATTTTATTCTTCATATATTTCTATTTCATGATGTATTCCTGTTTGTTAGGAGAAACCTCTTTCGTTATCATTATCGGAGGCTTGAGCACTATCGGATCCGGGATCGCACTTGCCTGCGGTCTCTCCGCCGGCGTTGTTCTTGTGGAAGATCCGAAGACCTCGCAACTTCCAGGCCATTTGAGCGGTTCCACCGAAGTGATCAAGCTCGCGTTCATTTTTGCAGCGAGTATAGTTTTAGCCCAATTGATGAAGTTATTTTATCGTTTAACGGAGGAAGGTTCCCGCCTTCACCAAGAATCGAAATCTCTATTGGAAAAACTTTCCGATAATAGGGTCGGGGTAAATCGTTCCGCCGAAAATTTGGAGGATTCGATCCGGAAATTCGCCCTATTCATCAGTAAAACAGGCGAGAAAATGGAATCTCAAGCCGCAGCCCTGGAGGAGGCCAATGCCGTGCTGGAGGAATTATCTGCGGCATCCAACAGCACTTCTCAATCCATCGAGCGCCAAAATTCCAGTCTTTCGGAACTCGTAGGAAACTCGGACAAACTGGGATTATTGATTAAGAATATCTCCGACTATAGTCAGGCCTTGACCAAGTTCGCGGAAGACAACAAGGCGGATATGGAAAACGTCACGATCGCCGCGGAAAAGACTAAATTATATCTGGTGGATATTGCGAATTCGTTTAACCGGGTGGACGAGATCAATCAAATCATGGGGGAGATCGCGGACAAGACGAACCTTTTAGCCTTGAATGCTTCTATAGAAGCTGCACGAGCAGGGGCTGCAGGCAGGGGGTTTGCAGTCGTCGCGAACGAAGTCAGCAAATTGGCCGAGTTCACGTCGGAAAACGCAAAATCAATCTCTGCGATCGTCAAGCAATCCAGGGATTTTATCGAGCAGGCTAGACTCGCTTCGGGAGAAACGGGAGAATTGACCGAAAGACAAAAATTCAAAATTTTAGATACATCGGAGCGGATTCAGAGAATGAACGATCTTTATACTGAACAACGTACGATCGTCCAACAGTTCGTTTCGGAAATCGAAAGCATTAAGATCGTCTCCGGCGATATTTTGGAATCCACGAAAGAACAGATGGAAGGCCAAGCCGAGATGATTAAGACCATGGGAGAGCTAGAGAGGGAGATCAACGAGATCAACGAGGACTCCGGAAGATTGAACGACGAGATCGAGACGATCAAAAACCGGGCCGCAGAATTGCGAGTTTTAAGCGGTCAGACTTCCTCTTAAATTCAAGTCGAGATTTACATTCCAACCCCCTATCGCATTTTTGGAAGTTACGATTTCCGCACTGCGGCAGAGGAGAAAGAAATGTCTACTAAGGTAAAAGTAGCGATTATCGGAGGAACGGGCCTTTATAGCCTGGAAGGCATGGAGCTTGTGGAAGAAGTACTTCCCGATACTCCCTGGGGAAAACCTTCCGATAGTATTAAAATAGGTAGGATTCAGGGGAAACTCCTAGCTTTCCTTCCGAGACACGGTGTAGGACATTTTTTGATGCCTCACGAAGTTCCCGGAAAGGCAAACATCGCCGCTTTGAAACTTTTAGGTGTGGAGGAGATCGTTGCCTTTAGTTCCGTAGGAAGTCTCCGCGAAGAGATTCGACCTTTGGATTTCGTGCTTCCGTCCCAGATTATAGACCGGACTCGTGGAAGGGATTCGACCTTCTTCGGTAAGGGAGTCGTCGCTCACGCTCCTTTTGCGGATCCTTTTTCCTCCAATCTAAGTTCCCGGATTAAAAAAGCCGCGGGTAAAATCGGCCTCCCTATTCATGAAAACAAAACTTTGGTTTGTATGGAAGGTCCGCTCTTCTCCACGCGGGCCGAATCTCACATGTATCGCTCTTGGGGCGCGGACATCATCAATATGAGCGTGCTTCCGGAAGCGAAACTGGCGCGAGAGGCGGAAATCGCATACCAAATGATCTGTATGTCTACGGATTACGATTGTTGGAGAGAAAACGAAGAAGCGGTCACTGCGGAAATGGTGATGGCTAACTTGGGAAAAAATGCGGACAGCGCCAAAAGGTTGCTCACTGCGTTAATTTCGGATATAGGAAACGGAGACGATCTATCATTAAAGAATAGCACTAAGTTTTCGATCATTACGGCGCCCGAACGGAGAAATTCCGAAACCGTGGCGAAACTCAAGGTTCTGTTTCCGGAATATTTCTGAAGGTCGAAATCCCGTCTTCGATTCGGGTCCTGATTCGGATCGGGAGACGGGATGGAAAGGCTTCTTCAGTGTTGATGTCTTTTTAGGAGCACTTTTATGGAGAATGCCGTTTGCTTTATAACGAAAAAAGAATTGGATCCGGACGATTGTTATAGGGCGGGTTCGCTTCCGAAATTCATTTTCCGTAAAATACAAGAGGAGTATCCGGGATTGGCACAGGATTCTTATATTTCTTCGGAAAAGGTAAAAGAATTCCAAAGAAAGTACCTTAGCAATTTGGTTCAGGAGGAATCTCAGGAATTGGATCGGATCGAAAAGGAAGTCCTAGATTCGATCGAAAAAAACCAGGTCCTTTCCGAAAATATTGAGCCCATCATCGAACATAAACTTACTTTCGGCGAAAAACTTTCGGATAAGATTGCCGAATTCGGCGGGAGTTGGACCTTTATTTTTTCCTTTTTCGGATTCATACTTCTTTGGATCGTCTTGAATGCGGGTTATCTGCTTTTAAAACCTTTTGACGAATATCCGTTCATCCTGTTGAACCTGATCCTTTCCTGTATAGCGGCGATCCAGGCGCCGATCATTATGATGAGCCAGAATCGTCAGGAACAGAAGGACAGGACTCGAAGCGAACACGACTACAAAATTAATCTTAAGGCCGAATTGGAGATCAAACTTCTGCACGAAAAGATTGATTACCTGATTGCCCATCAAAATCGCAAGCTGATGGAAATCCAAGAAATCCAAGTGGAATATTTGGATGATATATTAAAAAGATTCAATAAACGGACGGGCGATTTGCAAAACTAACGGGAAAGGATCCGTTTCAGTTCTCTACGGTATTCCGGAAAAACGGAGAGATCGTTGTGACTTCCTCCCGCAACGGGAATAAACTGGGCTTTTTTTCCTTCCCGAATCGCTAGATCGTAAAGAGACTTTCCTTGGGAATACGGGACGATCTCGTCCTCCGTCCCATGAAATATGAAAATCGGGGAGGAGATTTTCGAAATTTTGGATTTCGAATCCAACTTGAACGCAAGAAAGGTACTCGGAAGAAACGGATAGAAAATTTTCGATAGATCTACCATCGAAGTATAGGGTGTTTCCAGGATTAGAAAACGCGGTTCGGTTTTCAGGGATAGATCGACTACTACTCCGGTTCCTATGGAACGACCGTAGAGGACGATGCGATTTTCAGGAATTCCTCTTTCGTTCCTCAGGTAAGAATACCAACGCTCCGCATCTTCGTACAATCCACGTTCCGTGAGATTCGCCCTACTTTTTCCGTATCCTCTATAGTCGGTTATTAAAATGTCCCAACCGTTGGTAAGTATGTCTTCGGAAACGCTTCCCCAAGTACGTAGGCTTCCCGCATTTCCATGGAAATAGAGAACGGTTCCCTTGGACTCCGAGGTCGTGCGAAAATACAATCCATATATCTTTTCCCCGTCGGGTAACCGCAGCTCGACTTCTTCGAACGGTTCGGGAAATGAATAGGAATAATCCTCCGGCAATATTTCGGGAAAGAAGATCAGTTTGTGCTGATTGTAATAGAGTAGTACGACAAACGCCGAACAAAGCAAAAGAATCGCCCCGAATAGGATTCCGAACAGAATCATAAGTCTCATTTTGCCAGAATTTCGCGGGTCCAAAGTTCTTTGCCTGCAAAATCGAATATATGAACGGTCAATTTTCGACTTTTTAAAGGACCGGAAACTTCGATCGTTCCGAAGTTGCGTTTGTCGTCCACAAGGGTTCCCGGTACTCTTAGAGGATTTTTTTCCGTGATCGGCGGATAAGTGGAGGAGGTTAAGGGAGAAACGGTAAGATCGTAGAGAGGTTCCTCGCCGTTTTCTTCGAGTAGGGACAATTCCGTAAAGTGTCTATCTCCGGTCAGAAATATCACGTTTTTCAACTTTAGTTTTCGGATGGCGGCGATCAACCGGTTTCTTTCGTCGGAGTACGTGGAATAGTTTTCGTAGACCTCGAGAGGATTCAACACCTGCCCGCCGACGACCACGAATTTGAATGTGTATTTGGAAAATGCGAGGGAGTTGATCAACCAATCCAATTGTTTTTCTCCTAGATAGGATCGTTTGCCCGTCTTATTATCGTTCGCGGTCCGGAAGGTCCTATCGTCCATTAAGAAGAACTGGGCGTCTCCCCAGGTAAAGGATCCGTAGATTCCGCGTTTCGCATAATTGGGATTCGTCCAAAATAGTTTGAACATTTCTTCCGCCGTATCCCGGAGCCAAAACGAGGAATCGCTATCGTTCGGCCCCCAATCGTGATCGTCCCAAATCGCATATTGGTGAACTCTCGCAAGCAAAGGAGCCAATTCCGGGACGGCCCTTTGGTGCGTGTACCGATACAGAAAACCGGTTCTGGAGTCCCAATCAGGTTCCCTCAAATAGATGTTGTCGCCCATCCATAACATGAATTCGGGTTCTTTGGATAAGATGGAGCGGAAAATCTCGTAGTTTCCTCCGTACGGTTTCGGTTGTGTGTCGTATTTAGGATCGTTGATAAACGAACAACTACCTAGAGCGAAACGGAAATTCGGCGGACCGTTCTGTTTTCCTATCCAGATCGGTAGAGTCCGAAATTGCTGCGTATTCCGAATCTCTAGGGGCACATCGTCGACATAAATTATGTAGGAATAAACCGTACCCGGCTCGAGAAAGTCCGCGATTAGATGAGCCACATTTCCATTTTCGTGACGGGTCATGATTTCCGAGGTTTTCTTTCTGGTCTTCGGATCCTGCACGGGGAAATATTCCGCATAGACTTTTGCGGGGTTTTTAGTCTGCACCCATAGTTTCACTTCTTTATGAGTCGAGTAACCGACCATGGGACCGTTCCTCAAGGAGATCGAGTCCGTTTGAGTCGGGATTTTGCTTTTGCCTCCGACGGAAAGAAACGAAGCTAGAGAAAATATGACGAAGATTGCGGCCGACCTATTCATAGCTAAAATTTTCTTTGAACCTGTGAAGGATCAAACGAAAAAAGTCATGATTTCGGAAGGATCACTTTGAAAACGGTCTCGCCTTGTTTGGATTCGAACTCCATTCTTCCTCCGTGCTTCAATATGATTCTTCTCGATATGTCCAGACCTAATCCGCTACCCTCTCCCGGTCCTTTGGTAGTGAAGAACGGGTCGAAAATCTTAGCTTTTACGTCCGGGGAAATTCCGGGGCCGTTGTCCTTTATCGAAACGGTTACATCTTCGTTGGAATCCCGGATCGCAATCCAGATTTTGCCTTTGAACTTCATCGCTTGTAACGAATTATAAATCAAATTGGTCCAAACCTGTAAGAGATCGTCCGGGAAAGCGGGGACTTTCGGTCGAATCGGAAAATCCAATTCCACTTCGACACCGTTCTTGATTTGATTGTGATATATGGTCAGGACGGTTTCTATATTTTCCGCCAAGTCCGTTTCCACCTTTCTTCCGCCCAGATCTATATGTGCATAATTCTTCAAGGCATAGACGATTTTCGAGGTTCGATCGACCGCTAGACGGATGGAAATTACGTTTTTGTAAGTTTGAACTTCGTCTATGGCAAAATCGACTAAGGGAAAGTTGATCGGATTCTCAAGGAGTTCCGGAAACTCTTTCAAGGCGGACTGCATTCCTACGTCAGTCAATCGATCGGCGAGATAGTAGGGATTCTCGAATCCGAATTCGGCCAGCTTTGTTTTGATTTCCTTTAGCAAAATTCGTCTTTCTTCTCGGGAGGGAGGAGATTCCTTATTCTCTATTCCGTAGCGGATAAAATTGGAAAGCGAATGGATCAACGTCGGATTGACGGAAGCTAGAGTCGTTCCCAATTTTTCCAGGCGATCTGCAGCAGAATTCAAGTAAGCTTTCAATTCACCGCTTAAAGCGGATATGGCGCCGAGAGGATTATTGATTTCGTGAGCGATCCCGGCGACCAATTGTCCTAAAGCGGCCATTTTTTCGGATAGAATCAGTTGGTCCTGGGTTTTGCGAAGATTGTCCAAAGCGGAGGCGAGTTCGGAAGTACGAACGGTTACCGCTTTCTCCAAATCCATTTTTGCCGCCGATCTCTCCGCGTTCAGCAAAAGCTGGGTGATCTGCTCTGCTACCGTTACGGAGAATTGAGATTCGTATCCTTTCCATTCCCGCATCGGACCTCTATGTTCCATGCAAATCACACCTATCACTTCTCCTCTAAGAAAAATCGGAACGTCCAGTATGGAGGTTATCTCTAAAGGAATACTGTAAGATTCCGCGAATTCGAAAGTTCGAGGGTCGTGGATCGCATCTTTTGCGTCGATGAAGCGATCCGTTTTTATCGCTGCAAAGAAATTCGGAAAATCGGAAATTCTCATTGAGCCCGTCTCCGAATAAGAACCGGCTTTTCGGTCCCAGCCGGCGATCATCCTCCAAGTTTCCTTGTTACGCAGTTCGAATATCCAGATCGACGCCCGGTCACAATCTAAAGTATCGGCAGCCATTCGGCAGATTTTTTTAGCCCCTAGATCCAGATTTCCGGAAGCGAATTCCGGGTCCGTGGCCATTTCAAGGAAAGCTTTTGCCTGTCGGGAAAGTCTTTGGGCCTGCTCTTCCTTTTCCTTGGCGGCAAGTTTGGAAAGAGTCACGTCTCTCGTAATAGCGATCAGAGCGGGGGATTTCCCTAGATGAACTACCCGCCCTGAGAAGATAACATCCACCATGGATCCGTCTTTTCGGATGAGTTTTACGTCCATCTCCCGTGTTAATCCTTTTTGGTTCAGATTATTCACGATCTCCTTTCTTACGGAACTCGACCAGATTCCCAGTTCTACAGAAGTTTTTCCGATCGCTTCTTCTTTAGAGTACTGGAGCATCTCTGTAAATCTTTCGTTTACGCTGATATATCTTCCCGTGCTTAATTCGGAGATAGTGATCGTATCGGGGTTCATTTCGAATACCCGTTCGAAGAGTTCTTTGCTCTCCAACATCTTAGCCATGTATTCGTCGCGCTCGGATTCTACTCTCTTCTTTTCCGTGATATCTATCAAGAGAGCGAGTAGCATCATTTTACCGTTCACAGGAAATACACGATTTCCCGATAACACTTGCCTTTCCGTTCCGTCCGAATGTCGGATCGTGGCTTCTATACTACCGGTCCAACCTTTCTCTTTCAATTCTGCGACGAGAGCTTGTCGGTCTACGTTCGTCAGCCAAATGCCGAGTTCGAGAGAGGATCTTCCGACGACTTTTTCTCTTGGGAATCCGATCAATTCGCAGTAGTTATGGTTTACCTGTCTATAAATTCCGGTTTCCAATTCGGAAAGACTGACCGCTGCCGGATTGAGCTCGAACATCTTTTCGAACAGATCTTTGTTGAATAATATCTCTTCGTTTAATCTGCGGGCTTCCTCTTCCGCTTTCTTTCTTTCCGAAATGTCCGTACAAACGGAAATTAAGTGTGGTCGATCGTTTAAAACTACGATTCTTCCGGAATATAAAACCGGTATGGAGAGGCCGTCTTTCGTTTTAAATATCGATTCCAACCCGGTGACTTCGCTCCTGGATTCGAGCAACTTATATACGGATTCGCGGAACTCAGGTACAAAATCCCAAATTCCCATATCCGCGGAGTTCTTTCCTAAAACCTCGTCCCTTGAAAATCGGGTAAGTTCCAGAAAACGTTCGTTCACGTCCACTACGACTCTAGTTTCCAAATCGGTTAGAGTTACTGCGGAAGGGATGAGCTGAAAAAGTCTCTGAAATAATTCCCGACTTTTTTCCAACTCTTTGGCTAAGGATTCCAATCTTTCCCTGGACTCCTTGATATCGGTGATATCCAATCCGATCGCGAGGATTTTCTTTTCTCCTCTAGATTCGAGCATGCGTGCCGAGAAGAGAACCGGACGGATTTTACCGTCGACGGTTTCCATATTGATTTCTAAATTCTTGACGATCCCGTCCTGTCTTAGTCCCGCTAGCACCTTTTCTCTGTCATTCAGGTCGTAATAGATTCCTAATTCGACGGGAGTTTTTCCTAGAACCATTTCCTTCGGTTTTCCCAAATACTCCAGAAAAAGGTCGTTCACTTCGAGATACGTTCCGTCCGCTTTGGAAAGTGTGATTGCGGAAGGATTTAAACGTATGATCTGATCCAGAATCTCCTGGTTTTCCCGCATATCTTCCAGGAGTTTTCTTTTTTCTCTTTCCTCCCGGATTCGTTCCGATATAGGAGCGGTGATCGTTAGTAAGACAGGTCGTCCTTTGTACTCGATGATTTGCGCGGAGAAGAGTCCCCAGAATTCCTCTCCCGATTTCCTTCGAAAGAGCAATTCGATATTGCTGACGGATTTTTCCTTATGCAGTCTTTCGATGATTTCTTGTCTTCGCTCGTTGTTCTCCCAAATTCCGAGATCGGTAGTTTCCTTTCCGATCAACTCTTCCAACGAGTATCCGACTTCTTGGGAAAAGCGTTCGTTGACATCGATCAGTTTTCCGGAATCGATTTCGGAGATCGACATGGGCAGTGGATTTAAATCGAAAACCTGCTTTAACGCTTCCCAATTTTCTTTGGTGGACCGGAGATCGCGGGATTCAGAGGATCCGGCTCCGGTTACTTCTCGAAAAAAGGCGCAAACGGTTTTTTTCTTTTCTTCGGCAGTATCGCTAATATGCAATTTTAGCGATACTGGCAGAAATTTTCCGTTCTTATGAGGAATTTCTAATTCTAAACTTTGAACTGATTCTAGGGCGGCCGCGTTTAGTCTCAAAAAATCCCGAAGATTTAAGGACAAAGATTCCGATTCGGAATATCCGAATAGATTGAAGAACGCCTGATTCGCTTTCTGCACGGTTCCGTTTAGGTCCGTTATGAGGATGGCCTCGGGAGAAATTTCGAAAATCTGTAATAGAAATTCGGATTCAAATTCTTTCGGATTCAATCTAGGATCGTCCAGGCGTGTTTCCTAGAAGATAGCAGTATCCAAGGGTACAGAAACCATTTTTTCTGTCCGAACGGTTATTTTCGAAAACTCCAATGCCCCCTCGGAGCGGATAGATTATCTAACGTGGATTCTTTCTCTTTAGGGATAGGCCAGTTTTTTACCCGATGGAATCCTTCGGTTAGAGGGTTTTTAAACCGTGTGAAAGGCGTTCAAAATACAAAAATAAATTTACAAGTTTGTCGTTTCTTCTTAAATCGAAAGCTCGATGTTGGAATTTTTCGGTTTTATTGGCTTTTTGGTTATGATCTTTTTCTTCGTTTATCCCCTCCTTTTGGGGGCGAGGGTAAAGGAATTGAAAGGAAGATTGAAGGAGTTGGAGAGTCGGATCGACGAATTGGAATCTGAAAAATTCGTTTCGGTCTCAAAGGAGACCCAAAAGACACAAGGCCCCGTTCGGGAGAAAAAATCAACTCTGACGACCTTGCCTCCTCCGGTCCCCGAATTCCCGAAAAAACGAGAGCCTTCTCCGATTTTGGAGCCTGCAGACTCCGCACCGAGCCGATCCCTTGCTTCTTTTTGGAAGTCTCCCCTTTGGGAAAAAATCGAAAAGTCCTTGGCTCAGAATTGGACGGGGATTTTCGGAACAGTCATTTTGGTAATGGGGGTCGGCTTCCTAGGAATTTATGCCGCCTTAAAGATGTCCCCTTTTCTCCGGTTCCTTATGGTATTAGGAATCGCTGGCGGACTGTTTGCGTGTTCGATCTATCTTAGTACGAGAGAATTTTGGAAACAGATCGCCTATTGGCTTAGAAGCGCTGCCGGTGCGGTTGTGCTTTTTGCCTGTTTAGGTTCCGTTTCTTTTCAGGGAATGAAATGGGTCGAGACCGAATCTTTAGGATTGCTGCTAGTTTTACTCGGAGTCTTTGTCAATCTGTCCTTGGCTTGGTTTGCCTCATTTCAAAAGTTTGCCAGTCTTCATATCGTTCTGAGTTTGCTCGCGTTGGCGATTTTGCCGATGACGGATCTGGTCTACGGTGTTGCTATCGGCGTCTCCGTTTTCGGTTTGTTTTTGTCCTATCGATCCCAATGGGAATATCATCTCATCTATAGCGTACTTTCCTTTGCTGCGATCAACTTTCTTTACAGAGAGCACGTATTTTCCTCCGGTGCAAGTCCGGAATCCGTAGGTAGGATGTATGGGATGATCGGTACCCTTTTGGTCGGTTCCGTTTCCGTTTTGGTCCATTATCGGAAGGTTTATTCTTCGCAGAAGTTCGATAAGTTCGCTTTTCTCAGTCATTTTATCTCTTGGTTTGCGACTGCAATAGGTTTTGCATTCTATGCTACCGGCTCTAAATGGAACGCTCCTATTCTTGTTCTTGCGGCTATTTTTGTTTTCTTGCATGCGAGAAGGGCGAGAACCGTCGGCATACGCTGGTTGTATCTGACGGACACTCTCGTTTCCTTGGGAATTGCCTGTTTAGGCGTCGTATTTTTAAGTAGATGGGAATTACATTATTTATCCGTAAATTTGATTTTAAGCTTTCTTTTTTTCTCCTTCTTCTTCGTAGCTTCGGAGGAAAAAGAGAAAACTCTTATGAGAGTCGGGGGCGCCCTACTTCATTTTTCTCTTTTTTTCTTTTTGGTTTTATTATGGTTCTATAAGACGGAAGAGAACGGGGATCTAAGATCTTTCCTTTGCTTCTCTACGTCTTTAGGAATGATCTCCCTTTCTCTCGCGATTCAGATTCTGGATAGTACCCGATATTCGGATAGATTGAACTCGTGGGATGATATATACGGATTATCCGAAAAATTGAAAGTTTCTCCCGCCGGGATTCTCTGCGGCTTTTTGGTCTCAGCGCTCTGTTTCGAGACTGCGGGCGGAATCCGCGATTTATGGATCCTTTCCTGTCTCGGGATTCTCCTGCTTTTTTTACGCCAAAGAACGAACTGGAACGGTTTGGGCATGGGAATGTTTCCTTTTACGATCGCCATCCATTTCCTGGTGTTTTCTTCGTGGGAAAATATAGGGGAGGTAGATCGATTTTTGCGGGCTCTCCCCGTCATTTTCTTTTGCTTCTCCGCAATTCCATTATCGAAAATCCGAGGTGCCGACGCCGGGGAAAGATATTTGTCGCAACCCGGCGTCATCTTATTTTCGCTCCATTTAGCTTTGCAAATATTCGTGTTAGGAAACCCGACGTCCTCCTTTCTTCCGGGAATCGTTTGGCTTTTGTTCTCGCTATTCTATCTAGAATTTTATCGATTTCTAATCGAGAAAAAGGGAAGTTTGTCGATCGGTTGGAAAAGAGGATTTTCGGAAGCCGCTCCGATTTGGGCTTCCTTTGCACTGGTCTTTGCGGGTTTATTCTTAGGTGCTCATATCCTGGTCCATCTGCAATCCGAGTTTTCCGTCGGTTTCCTAAAAGTTCGTTTGCTGGTGCAGATTTTCGCGATATGCGCTTTCGTTTATTGGGCCTCTAGCTCCTTCCCTTTGGTAGAAGAGAATCCGATTTGGTTTCGAAATTGCCTGCCTTTGTTTTGGGAGTTAGCTCTGGTCGTTTTGATTACGGCCGTTTCTTTGGAAGTCCCGAACACATGGTTACCGGTTGCTTGGATCCTACTCGCATTTTTGACGGAGGCAGTGAGTAGAACCGCCTTGTCCGTTTCCAGATTCCATTTCTATTCTTTGGTGTTATTTTGGCTTTCTTGCGGACATACTGCTTTCCTATCTAGTTCCAATGCCACCCCGTCCATTTTTTGGGCGGACCAGGAATGGGTGGGAGGACTCGTTTCTCTGTTTTTCCAAACGGGTTATCTGATTCTGATCTATCTAAGACCTTCTTTTCTGCCGCAATCGTCGGAAGGCTTCCCCCTTCTGGTGGACCGTTTCGCCGGAAAAATAGATTCGAGGGTCAATATGATGATCTTCTATCCGCTTTTTATCACGGTAGCCTTATTCCTATTCTGGAGTTTCGATACGGCTTTCCTGACTTTACTTTGGATGACTGAAGTGTTCGTGGTATTTTTAGTCGGGCTTTTTTTGAGGGAAAGCCATTTCAGATACGTATCATTGACGGCCATGATGCTTTGTCTCTTGCGTCTGATTTTTTGGGATCTTTCCAAATCATCTACGATCACTCGTGCTTTCGTTTTCTTGGGAGTAGGGGGAATATTAATTTTAATGAATACGCTTTACGGAAAATACAAAGTTTCCGAGGGAAAGAAATCGGATGTTCAATAAAAGAGGTGCGTTCTTTCTCATTTTGATTTTATCCGGGATTTGCCTGGCGATTTTTGTTTCGGCATTCAAAATCGGCGTAGAAAAACAGGCCACGCTCGCGCCGATGTTCCAGCTTTTGGGAAAACCTCTCAAAACTCTGGACAGAGGTTTGACTAAGGTGCTTCCGATATCGGATTTGGACGAAAAGCAACTCGGAGATGCGATTGCGGAAAGATACTCCGGTTATGCGGAGAACGAACAAAACCCGGACTTGGTATACTTAAGGTCTTTGGTGGCGAAACTTTCCGAAAGAAATAAGAAGGGCTTTCATTACAGGATTTTGATCCTCGAAACCGAGGAAGCGAACGCCTTCGCAATGCCGGGGGGCGTTTTATTCGTTACATCCGGTCTACTTAAGACGGTACGATCGGAATCGGAATTGGTATCCGTGATCGGGCATGAAATCGGACATGTGGAGCTTTCCCATTGTATGGACGGGGTTCGTTTCGAACTTTTAAGCCGGAAAATAGATGCAGCCGGCCTGGGAGAGCTTGCGGATTTAGCCGTCAGGATCCTACTCAAGCCCGGCTTTAGTAAAAACCAGGAAGACGAAGCGGATGACTACGGATACAAAGTTCTGATTCGGGAAGGTTATGATCCGTTTGCAATGGGAAAAACATTCCAAAGATTAAAGGAATCCGCCGGAGGGCAGGAAAAAACGGAATCCCCGATCGGGGAGTATTTTATGACTCATCCGTACCTCGACCTTCGGTCCGAGAAATTTCGAGAAAAGGCCAAACGAGAAAATAAAGGAAAATATTATATAGGAATTCGAAATTTATCGGATCGGATTTGTCGGTTCGATTCCGAGTACGAATCGGAATTTGTGCTACGCAAATAAAGAGTTTCGAAACCGTTCGATTCTGTCTCTTGCCGGTCCGCTTGCCTTTTATTCGGAAAAAAATTTCTTTTAAACGGAATTTATACCCTTGCAGAGGGGTCTGAATTTCGTCGGATATCAGAAAAGGAGACGGGAAGTTGTCTCTAACGTGCTGACAGGAATACTCTGCTTAAAGCCTTTTAAATAGAAATGTTACTTTGCGGCCTTCTTATGAAAAATCCGCAAATTTCCTGAAAAAAATCTGTCCAACAGATGCGTTTTCGGTATATGGTACTTAAGGAATGTTACCTGAGTACCGGTTTTATCCGATCACTTAGTTAACATATATCCAATTCTCTTCACTATTCTCACTACGTGAGCGACCCCGCAAGGGGTCGCTCCGGTCTTTTAATCTAGTTTATGATCCATCCCGCAGTTTTACGGAAAGAAATAGTCTTAGAGATCTTTCAGAATCTCGGTCTTTTTACGTTCGTATTCGTCTTTCGTAATCAGGCGCTTTTCCAAGAGGTCTTTTAAAATTTTCAGACGATCTGCTGCTTCTTTTGGAGGTTTCGTCTTGGAAACGGATTCGGGTTCTGAAAGTTTTTTTTCGGTCCAAAAATTCGGACGGATACAAAGACGATTATTCGTGGCGTTTCTGCCCGCAATCGGTTCCGCATACTCTAAACCGAGAGGTCGGATCTCGGGTAAAAAAACGGAGTTTGTGGGAGCAATTTCCGGCTCGCGAATCGGGTAAAGGATCCAGTCTCGCAATGCATAAGTCGTTTGGAAATCCACGACTTGCCCGATTTCTCCGAACTCGAAGAGCATGCAATCTAGACGGTTTCTAAGATAGAAAACCGTACGTCTGATTCTCAATCCGGGCCGGAGCTGGTCTTCCCTTTTTAGTATGATCTGGTACGCCTTGGGACTTCCGTCCGGGATCTCTTTCTCCGCTTTGTATAATAGTTCACCCAGAATTCGGGATTCTTCCTCCGTGAAAAGACGGATCGGTTCCTTTGCACCGACGATATTATCGCTGATTCCTAGATATTTGAACAAAGATTCCCATCTTTGCAGAAAGGCGGCTTTTTCGTCAGAATCGAAATGAACTTCTCTTAACACGGTGGAAGCGAGCGGTAGCCAAGTTTCAGGCTCTAAAAATTCGGGAGTCTCACGACTTTTATGGATATAAAACAGAACGACGGAATCCGACAAGGTGGCCATTTCTTTCCTTTGCAAGGAAAGACATTCCCAGGAGAGAAGAGCGAGGCTTAATAAGATGGGAAAGGTTCTAAGTCTTATCTTTTTTATTCGTATCGCCTTTTTTAAGAATGTTGCCAATTTTACCGAGTTCCTCCGGCTTGATTTTCGTTCCTGCCGCTTTTTTATTTTCGGCTTGGATTTCGCGGTATACTTCGGCCCGGTGTACGGAAACTTCTTTCGGGGCCTTCACCCCTATTTTTACCTGATCGCCTTTGATGTCTACGATAACGATTTCGATATCGTCTCCGATTATGATCGATTCGTTTGTTCTTCTTGCTAATACGAGCACTTATGACATCTCCACGGTTGCGCTTTCCAGAATCCTTTCGCGAACCGAATGGTTCTCGTTTCTGGAAACGTATTGTCTGCCCGTTAGGTCGGTTTTGTTGATTAAAATCGGACCTTGGAGATTTGCCGTCATAGAGGCAGGATCGTCGTTCGGAATGGTTACGATCACTAAAACAAGCGCTTCGGATACGTTCGCTATACCTATCTGAGAAAGTTCGTCGAGATTCAATACGGGTACGTATTCCTTCTTAAATAAAGACGGAGGAATGACCACGAAAGCTAGTTCCACTTCGTCCACGGACTGCAACCATTTAAAGACGGATTCCTCTTCCTCTTCGATCAAGGCGAAGTTTTTATAATTCCCGAATCCCAAGAGTCCTTCGGGGAAACGGATCATTTGGCGCTCAGATATTCGAATTTTTCCGAAGGGTTTGCTTTGGATTTCAACCATAACCGACCTTTTTACGGGGATCCTTTCGGATCCCGTTAGTTTAAACGTTAATTTGGCTTCCTACAACGAAAATTCCCGGGTTGTATTACCTTAGAAAATCCATCAAAGTAGGTTTAATGATTTTGGACCCCACATTCAGAGCATACTGGTGGATCGTTTCCAACCACTTCAGATTCATGATGGTTTCCGGGAAATCTATGCCTTCGTTCTTAGCAAGCAACTCGGTCATATAAGATTTATCGAATTCCACTCTCTGAGAATGTTCTTCCAATCGATTCATTCTGGCACCGGTGATCGCCCTATAACGAAGAACGTTTTCCAGTGCAAGGTCCAAGTCTTGGATATCTCTTCCGGAAATCCGTTCCTGGTCTTTCTGGATCAAATCGTTTCTGAACTGTATCAGCACATCGAATACGGATAGTCCCGTTACCGTTGCGGATTTACTGTAATTGTTGGGCGGCTCCGAATTCGCTGGGTCGATAAGGCCAATATCCCGAAGTACCGTTCCGCCTTCCGTGTCTTCCAACCAAATTTGATGGGGAGCCGTCGAGCTAAGGCTGATATTGTCTTGAGCCAGTTTGTTCGCTTTGACTTCTATCGGAGCGTTGTTGATCTTATCAATGATGTCGTCGATAGTATCGCCTGCTGACACCAGTATCTCGGCGCCATCGATCTTGAATTTCTGATCGGATACTGCGACGTAACCGGAGTTATCCACGCGGCTAGTAACACTCATGTTCGTTCCCCAGAAAACTTTGTTTCCCGGAACCGTGACGGGTATGTATTCCCCTTTTTCGATCTCCCGGATCTGTTCTCCGATATCCCCGCGATATTCCACGCCTATATATTGGTTCTTCAGTTCGAGTCCTTGGAGACCTTTGATTTTAGATTCGATGGGTTCGAAAGGCGGACGTTCGATGACATGTCCTCCGAATAGTGGGCGACCCGTCGCATCTCGGGTATTCGCAATATCCACTAAGGCGCGTAAAAGCTCGTCGATCTCCTTGCCGACCGCTACTTCCAATTCGAAACCTTTGTCCCCTTGGTAAATACCGTTTGAAGCTTGCACAGCAAGAACCCTGGCCCTCTGGAAAAGATTTCCGATACGGTCCAATTCTCCGTCTATCTGCTGCAGTCGGCCGAAACCGTCGTCTATGTTCGATTGAAAAGTTTCTAATTCGTTTATACGAGAGCGGAAGAACATTTGGTTCGTGGCCCTTCCCGGATCGTCGGAAGGAGTTTTGATCCTCTGGCCGGTACCCAATTGATTTTGGGTCTCGTCAAGTGCCAATTGGTGACGATTCAAAGTCCTCACGAGAGTGTTGTTCTGCATCATGTTAGTGATCCGCATCATGGCTTAGCCTCCTTGCTATTTCCCGCGGAAAATTTATGCGCCTAGCCGATTGATGATCGTATCTAGAATTTCGTTCATGGTATTGATCATCTTTGCGGCAGCGTTGTACGAGTGCTGGAATTGGACCATATTGGCCATCTCTTCGTCCAGACTTACTCCCATAACGGATTGTCTCATATTTTCGAGTTCGGTCATCAAATCCGTTTGGATGCCCCACTCTTGTTTGGCTTCCCTGGCTTCCGTACCTAATTTTGAAACGAGAGTATTATAAAAATCGTCAGTCGTTTTGGAGTAGTCCACCATAACAGGATTGTTTCGAAGAGCCGACGCGACTAAGAGCGCGTTTCTTCCGTCTTTGTGTCCGCCGGGTGAATTATAATCTCCGGTTCCTCCGACGTCTTTTCCTCTCGCGGCTGCGATATTGGCCACGTTACTGGCGATTTGCTCGCTGATCCTAAAATGGGAGGAAGGATGAAAATGCGGAGAAAGCGTAATGTCTTCCGGCTTGGACTGCAACTTCGTGATTTCTCCTAGCCGTTTGTAATCGTAGGCTCCCGCCGGCCCGGACGCCATCAGAATTCCGGTCAAGCCTACGAGAAGATCTCCGGAATCTTCTAGGTGTCTCAGGATAAAGTTCCGTTTCGGGGAATCCTCGGCGACCGTCGCCTTTAAGGCCAGTTGGTTGTCGTGGTTCATATAAGCCACGACCCCTACTTTGGACGCGTTGATTCGTTTAATGATACCGTTTAAAGTGTCGTTTGCCGAGTAAGGTACCAAGACGGAGGTTTCTTTTTCGTCCGGTTTATGGAAAGTCAGAGTTCCACCGATACCTATCGGTCTATCCGGATCCAACGTGTTCTTGCCCGAAACCCGGAAAATCGCGGTGATATCGTTTTGGCCGTCTCCGTCCGAATCGTATTCTCCGAACGTGTTGAGGGCCAAAGATCTGATTTCGAAAAAGTTCTGGTTGGTGTTTCCGTTGATTCCGAACCCGTCTTTATGGATCTCGTTAATCACGTCCATCACGTTGACCGCCAGCGCGTCCACTTGATCGATCTTTTCCCTTAAAATGGAATCTCGGACTTCCACCAATCCCTGTAATCTTCCTTTTCGTAGTAAAACAGGATCTCCGGTCGTCTGCCAATAAAGATCCAGAAGACCGTCTTTACCCGGATTTCCGAGGATCTCTATTTTGTTGGCTTTTCCGCCTTGAACTAGGATCTGCTGTCCGATAAAGACCATCAATTCGTCTTCGTCGCTTCTACCGATCGTAATATCCGTTAAACCGGAAAGTTCCTGCAAAAGGGAATCCCTTTTGTCGTACAGATCGTTCGGACGATCTCCTAAAGCTTCGGACTTGGAGATCCTTTCGTTCAGAGTTCTTATGTTCTCGGCGATGACGTTCAGATGCAATGCGTGCGATTCGATTTCCCGATTGGCCTGATCCCGAAGTTGGGAGAGCTTTCTGAATACGTCTTCCATTCTGCTTCCGAGGCCCTGGGCTTTTTCCAGAACGACGGAACGATGAGCGTTATCCTCGGGATAATTAGATAATTCCTCCCAAGAAGACCAGAATTTATCCATTAAAGTCCTAAGGGTCGTTCCGTTCGGCTCGTTAAAGATCGTTTCCGTCTGGTAGAGATACTCGTTTTTCGCCGCCCAGTAATCCTTAACTCCCGAAGTCTCTATGATCCTATCGTCTATGAAATTGTCCCGGACTCTTTCGATAGCGGCAATTTCCACCCCTTGTCCGATTTGTCCGGGCAAATGGGCCCTATTTAAGGAAGGCTCGTATAGAGGATCTGTAGCTTGAAGTACGACCCTTTGGCGGGAATAATGCTTATTGTCGGCGTTTGATATGTTATGCCCCGTCGTTTGCAGAGCTTGTTGGTGGGCGGTCAAACCTCGTTTGCCGATTTCCAATCCGGAGAATGTGGATCCCATTTTCTCTCCCCCCTTTTTCCTTACTGCCTCAAGCGGAGGCGTTTACCAGAACAGAAGATCTTTTTTTCTTCGTCCTGGAATTCATCGGGCTTTCACCCTCGTATGTAGCGACTTCTCCGCTTTTAGAGTTTTCTCTCATTGCATCGATCGTCGCTTTCAGGAATTCCTGCCTAGTGCGGATCAGTTTATCGTTCGCCTTGATCCGGTCTTTGAGTCTATGAACTACGTCTTTGAGTTGCGTGCCTAAATGTTTCAGTTTGTATCCCGATTCTCGATCCAACCGATTCAGGAATTCGGTAAGAGTAACAGAGGGAGAAATTCCCTCGGTGTCGGAGTTTCTTGTGCTATGGACTTCTTGGATGGTGTTCATGCGAACCCGCTCGATCTCGCTGGCATGAACGATCAGTTCATACGTTCTCTTTGCGATTCTTTCCAACGATTTCCCGTCGGCTTTACCGATCGCCGTCGCTTTTTCCTTCTCCAATTCCAGAATTTCCGAGTACAATCGGATCTCTTCCTCGAACAGGGAATAAATCCGCTCCAACCATTCCTCTTTTGGGTTCGTCATATTTTGCGTCCTTTTCCATCCATCGGTTGATTGGGAAATTTTATGAGGGGTTTTTTGGAGAAATTCATTGCCGAAGATTCTAAGGGACATAATGGAGGGGAACTCATCGAAAAAAATGGGATTCTCTTCGATCGAATCGGTTTCGGATGCGATCGGGAAAATTCAAAGAGATGAAAATCGGTTCGGTCTCGTCCAAAATTTTCATAGGAAAAATTTCCGCACGAACGACTGCGAAAATCCGAAGATTAAAAGGTATTTTCATGGAGAAGAGAACTATCCTACCGAAAAAGTTCGGAATCGTTTTGATCATTTGCCTCCTCTCTACTTGGCAGAGTCATGCTCAGTCCAAAGCGGGAGCGGCCGGAGCGAAGGATCAAAAAATCGCCACGACGATCGCCGAAAATACCTCTTCGAAAAAAACGAAAGCCGGAGTTTCGAAAAAAGGCTCCTCCGGTCCGCGAGCCGGAGCGAATAAAAGATCGGCAGGTGAAATCGTAGAAAAAAAAGAGTCCTTATTTTCCTTTCGCCTTGTCGGTCGAAAATTTGCTCAAGGAGAATTGCTGCTTCTTTCTATCCGTCCGATTCCGGATATTTTTTCCAAATTGGATCGGATCCGTGTGGCTTGGGACGGGCAGGAACTCCTTGTTTCCAAAAAAGAAGGAGTATTTTACGTTTTTATACCGGTATCTCCGGAATTTTCCAAATCTTCCGGAATATTAGAAATTACGGAAAAGAACCTTTTTAGAAAAAGCGAATCCAAGAAATACGAGATTCCGATCTCTAAAACATCGTTCGCCACTACCAAAGTTTCTCATCTTACCATGGACAAACAATACACTTCGGCCTCGCTTCCGGAGGAGACTATGGCATTCATACGCGAATGCTCGGAAGCGAAAGCAAAAGCCTTCCAAACGAAAACGGATTTGCAGATATCGTCAGACTTCGATTATCCGGTATCGAATCCGGTACTGAATAGCCCGTTTTATAAAAGAAGGATCTATAATAAGGAAAAAGGAAAACCCCACGGCGGAGTGGATTTCAAAGGCGGAATCGGAGAGCCGATCCGTGCTATCAACGACGGGACGGTGGTTCTTGCCAGACCGATGCATTATGAAGGAAATTTCACCGTTATCGATCACGGTTCGGAGATTTATTCCTTGTACATGCATCAATCCGAGCTATCTGTAAAATCGGGAGATAAGGTCAAGAAAGGGGATCTTATAGGAAAAATAGGGAGTACGGGAATGTCCACGGGACCGCATCTTCATCTTGGTTTGCGGGTTCATGGAACGATGCTGGATCCTTTGTCGGTAATCCAAACCGACCTTTTAAAAGAGAAAAAGACTCCTTCCCGTTGAAGTCGTAGAGTTTTCTGCGGAGCGCTCCACAACGTACTGGACAAGCGTAAGGAATATTTTATAGTTCTCCATCATTTTGATACGGGGACCTGAATGGAAAAGAAGATCGATCGTAAAGAATTTTTAAGGTCGGGTGCGGGCCTTACGCTAGCTACGGTTTGTCTGTCTAGTTCTTCGATTTTATTGCAATCGTGTAGTACGAATGTTGCCGGAGGTACTTCGGATCGGAATCTTAGATTCCGTTCTTTGGAGGAGGCCGATCATGAAATCGAAAATTTGAGTCGAGCCGGAAAAATCGTGCCTTACGGAGATTGGAGTCCCTTTCAGGTTCTCGTACATTGTGCGGAAAGTATCCGGTATTCTATCGTCGGCTATCCCGAGAATAAATCGGAATTGTTTCAATCCACTCTTGGAAAGCTAGCGTTGTTCAGCTTTTCGATCCGGGGAAAAATGTCCCATGATTTGAATGCGCCGATTCCCGGCGCACCCGAATTGCCGAAACAGGGAACTTTGGAAGAAGGGATAGCGAATCTTCGGAAATCCATGGAATCTTTTATCAATCATAAA
The DNA here is from genome assembly GCF_004769195.1 of Leptospira fletcheri. Classification (NCBI taxonomy): domain Bacteria; kingdom Pseudomonadati; phylum Spirochaetota; class Leptospiria; order Leptospirales; family Leptospiraceae; genus Leptospira; species Leptospira fletcheri. Next base: position 326,556 of record NZ_RQET01000004.1, on the reverse strand, counting down.
GGCGAGTTCGCTCCTCATTTTGCCTATGGCAAACTTTCGAAAGAAGAATATGAATCGGCTCATGCGATGCATATCGCTAATCACTTGAGCTACTTAAAAGTTTGAATCCGTTTATTCTCTATGAACGCTCGTAAGAATAGATTCCACCGATTCTTCATGTCTCCGATCTTTGATCAGACTTTCGGTCACGTTAAAAAGGAGGGAATCTCCTTCGTTCGTCTCCGAAAGTACGAAGATCCCGGTTTTCGCATAACGCGGTCTTAGCACATCGTAAAAAGTCCAGAACTTGCCGGAATATCGGTTGTTGAAATCCTCGTGTTCCAGCTCGTTCAGTTCCTCGATATCTCCCCGGCTTACTAATAGGTCCAGGTACTTCTTAAACTCGGAGATTAAAGGATCTATCTCCACGTACGGTTGCGGAACGTAAAAGATACGGATGTACGGATAACGGTTCGGGTCAGAATCACTGGTCGAGATGATTCCGGCAATCTGCCCGGTTCCCGTCTTATTTTCCCATGTTAGGTTTTTGGGGTTGTGGAAATAAAAATCTTCCGGAAGTTTTAGAGAGAGCTTCAATTCCGGATTCGAGACGGTTCTCGTACTCTCGTCAAAATTCCAGTGAGTCAGATCCTTTTCCTGGAAGGCAGGCTTAAATAGAATATAAGCCACCCAATTTTCGGTGAATTGCAGAGCCTTAAAGCTGCCGAGACCGGAAGCAAGAATCAGGACTCCTAAAAAGCCCGCTTTATAGTAGATTTTATTCTCTAAAAATCGGACTGAAAGCGCACCGATGCAATAAATGATGAAAAACAGTAGCCCGGATCTGTTTGCGAAAAATTCGGTCGAGTAGCAGATCAGTATCGAAATTAGGAAAAGCCCTACTTCGATCCAAGGAACTAGCGCGGTAGTTGGGCGCGAGATTCCTACTTCCGTGATGATTGCAGGGATTTCGACTTTAGTTTCTAATTTTCTATAGGAGTAAACGATTCCCCAAAACAATAATGTGGAGACCAAGTAGCCGACTAGGGCCAAACTGACCATCCAAAACAACGGTAAATGAGATTCGTGGTAAAGAAGGAAGTATAAAGCAAAAATCGAATAGACGATAAAGAGCTTCTTAGTAAAGGAAAATTCTTGCAGCTTTCCGAGTAGGACGGTTCCTTTTTCCCATCCCGGAATTTTGCGGAGTAAATTCATGAGCCAGATCACCCAGTTCTTCTCCAATCTGAAGGCGGACTTTGACAGGTTGAGCCAATCCATTGACAACCTGGTCAAAACCTATAACGCCATCGTTGATTTTTTGGAATTAGTTTCCAGCATCTTTCCGTTGGACTTGGTTCTGGTTCTACTCTTTTCTATCCCGCTCTTGGTCGTTTTTAACAGCCTTTCTCCCTCTTCTCCAAGGATCAACTATACGATTGCCGTTTTGGCGGTTTCAGGAATCAGATCTTTTCTACAACATTCGATTTCCGAGTCTTGGGATTTGTTTGCGACGGTCAAAACTGCCGTAATCCTCTTGTTACCCGCGTACGGATTCTTGCTTTCGCGATTTCTGGTCGGAATCGGACGGAGAGTTCGATTGCGGAAAAGGGCCTTGGCCCCCAGGAACCTGGAGGAGTCTTTTACCTTTGTCCAAGCCTCCTTTCGAAGTCTCGCGGCAGACCTCTATCAGGAGCTGGAATCTGCGGGAGATTCGTCCTTTGTAGACGGCGAAAAGCTACTGCCCGCACTGCAGAATCTGGAAGAAAGTCTAAAAGGATTGAGAAGGACTTTAGAAGGAAATTCCTCGACCTAGGCCGATTTTATTCCGTGGACTTAAACAGATCTTTGACGGCGTCTTTGGCCTTAGATAGATTATAGTCTTCACGATCGATGAGAGTGAAGTCCAGTTTTTCTTTTTCGATCCTTGCGAGAACTTTTGCGAGTTCTCCCGGGGATTTTAGGTTACTTGCTATGTATTTAAATTTCGTTCCGCAGTTAGGGCAAGACTTGTCTTTCGTATAGTTCAAACCGAGGTGTTTGCAGTTTCCGCAAGTCCCGTACAGGTCGTCTATGATGAGGAGGTGAGAAGTCACTTCTCCTACATTCATTTTTTTCCAGACCCGAATGTATTTTTCCTCGTTCACTTGCATGTCTCAAGGTTATGGACTTATCCAGAGGATCCGTCAAGGGTTTTACGCACAGATTCCGAGATCTTATCGCAGGCGATTCCTATCTCCTCCCTGTTGATGCATAGGGGGGGAGCGAATCGGATCGTGTGATCATGGGTTTGCTTTGCGAGGAGTCCTTTCTCCAAGAGATCGTAACAGACTTTTTTCGCGAGAGATCCTTCCTTTCCGGGGAAGAATTCGACGGCGTTTAACAAACCTTTCCCTCGGACTTGTTTGATCTTGTCCGGATAGTCACCTTGTAGCAATTCCATTTCTTGTCTGAATTCGATCCCGCGGGCCTCCGCATTTTCCGAAAGCTGCTCTTCTAGCAAGACTTCCACGGCGGTTTTAGCCACGGAACAAGCAAGAGGATTTCCTCCGAAAGTGGATCCGTGTTCTCCGGGTTTTAAGGTCAACATTACTTCGTCGGAGGATAATACGGCGGACACGGGCAAGGTTCCTCCCGAAAGTGCCTTTCCTAAAACAAGCAAATCCGGTTTTACGCTTTCATGATCTCCAGCGAGCAATTTGCCGGTTCGACCCAAGCCGGTCTGGATTTCGTCGAAAATCAACAAGACGTTTCTACTTTTACAGATTTCTTTGCATTTGCTCAAGTATCCGGGATCCGGAACGATAACCCCTGCCTCTCCCTGTATCGGCTCTATCATAAAGGCAGCAACATTCGAATCTTCTAATTCTCTTTCCAATGCCGAAATGTCGTTGTACGGAATTGTCGCGAAGCCCGGGAGAAAAGGACCGAATTGGTTCCGACTATTCGGATCCGTAGAGGCGGAAATTGCGCCCAGGCTTCTTCCCCAAAAATTTCCGGAAGCGAATACCACTTTCGCTTGGTCGGCGGGAATCCCCTTCACTTGATAGCCCCATTTCCTCGCGAGTTTTACCGACGTTTCGGCGGCTTCCACTCCCGTATTCATAGGGAGCATTCGATCGAAGCCGAAGGTTTCGCAGAGAAATTTCTCGGTGGGACCGAGCCGATCGTTATGAAAAGCGCGAGAAGTCAAAGTTAAGCGCTGTGCTTGCTCGATTAAACTTTCTATAATACGCGGATGACAATGACCTTGGTTAACCGCGCTATAAGCTGACAGGAAATCAAAATATTTTTTATCATCGGTATCCCAAACGTAGATCCCTTTCCCTCTGTGCAATACGACGGGAAGCGGTTCGTAATTAAACGCTCCGAACTTGCTTTCCAGCTTTATATACGATTGTGCGGATTTCGTAGGCATCGATACTTGTTTCTATCTTCTAAATCAACCTACAAGGAGATTTCGGGATTTTACCTTGACTTTTAGATGACAAGAGCTCGAAAATCGGGGAATGAAGAATTTTATTTCCGAACATATGAAGCGGACCGTGCTTGCTCTCTGTTTTATGTTCCTTTCCTCCTGCATTTATACGAACATCAAATCCCCCGGCTGGTATTATTCTCAAAGTTATTCGGACGTTCGCGGAATGGAACCTATCGGTCGGCTCGAGGGAAATTCCTGCGGAACGAGCTGGCTTTGGTTGGTTTATACGGGAGACGAAAGTTATGAAAGCGCCGTACAAAACGCAATCAAGGACAAAGCGGATCTCCTCTTTGACGTCCAGACGGATTACAGTTATCGTTCTTTCATCTTCGGATTGTATTTCGAGAAATGTACCCGGGTTTCCGGTGTCGGTGTTAAATTACCGCAAAGGCTTTTGAAGAAGGAATGAATCTTCGCTTAAATTATAAGGGAATTTTTTTGGTCACCCTGTTTCTTGCGGAATTTTCGGCCATAGCTTCCTGCATTGCCATGGGCGGAACGAGGGCTCTCGTTCGGCGGAATCCGGAGCCATATCCGACCGGCTTAGGGATTCCCCCGGAAAACGAAGTGCGCTTAAACGGATTTAATTTTAGAGACCCTTCCATTCACTACGGAGCGAGTTCGACTATGTTGAAAACGGGAGGGTTCGACGGATGGATTCGATCTACTGTTTCTCTCCCGTTCAAGGATATGTTTCATACCTCACTGGAAGGTTGGGATTGGTCCGAACACCGGATCGTCAGATTCGAGGGGGAAAGCAAGGGTTGCCAAACCGGGATCCGATTGGTATTACCCTTGAAGCAAGGCTCTAGGGAAAGTTTCGTCCCGGTGAATTTCGTGTTCGGTCCCACGAGTTTTTACGAGGAACTTCGGCAAAAAATGCAGGAAAGTTCGATTGAAGCTTTGTTTGACAGCAGATTGGATATCGAAAATACCTCTTACATATTCGGAGTCTTCCGTAGGAAGTGCATTAGGTTTCGTAGTTATGGAATTCAAAAGTTCTAGAAATTTTCCTTTGTTGCTGGCTTCGATCAGCGGTTTTAAGGCTGTCGCATTGGGAGCCTTCGGTGCCCATATATTGAAATCCATTTTAAGTCAGGATTCGCTTTCCATCTTCGAGACGGGAAGTAGATACCAATTGATTCATTCCGTCGTATTGCTTGTGCTGTCCATCGGACCATGGTTTCAAAAATCGAGTTTGATCAGACTTTCCTATTGGTTCTTTTTTTCCGGTATTTTCCTATTTTCCGGTTCGCTTTACATACTCGCGATCAGTGGAGTGAAAATTTTAGGAGCCGTTACTCCTCTGGGAGGTCTTTGCTTTCTTTCCGGGTGGGCGCTTCTGGGATGTGCGGCATGGAAAAACCGATAATCTCCTTTCCATCTCTAGGTCGAAACCGTTTTCCGGCCCGGTTTATTTCCTTTTTTTGATTCCGTTTACGAAGAGTCGGACCATCGTTTTGGCCATTTCCTTTGCGTTCCCTCTGTCGATTCCTAAAGTAAAGACGAGCTGGCTCTCGTTGACGAGAGTGGAAAAGCCGTGGACGATGGACCAGGCAGCAGTGGCAAGTTCCTCGGGACTAAAATCGGAAACTCCTTTTTCCTTGCAAGCCAGGACGGTTTCCCAGAGACGAAGGAAGGATTGTTTACCGGCTTCCTGCAATTCTAATAGATCGTCTTTCGGACCTAGATCCGTATGCCACATGGCCCGATAATATCCCGGGTTTTCCACGCAAAACGAAACGTAAGCGATTCCGATTTTTTCCAGTCGATCCAAAGGGTCGTCGGGTCTCGCTTCCGCTTCCGCTTTTAAAAACGCATCGGTAATTCCTATAAAACCATCCTTTGAAATTTCCGCCAAGAGATCCCGGTGCGAAGGAAAATGTCTGTATGCAGCGGCGTGACTTACCCCTGCTTCTCGGGCGATTTCTCTGATCGTGAACGCGGAATCCTTGCTTTCTTCCAACCTTTTGAGGGCCAAAAGTTTCAAAGTTTCGGCCAAATTTCCGTGGTGGTAGGTCTTTGCCGGTTTGGCGCTTTTTTTTCGAGCCGTCATAAGATTTTCCAAAAAATATGTTGACGATGGTAACATATAGTGTTACCATATGTAACATTACTGGCCCCTATCGTTTGCAAGGCAAGTCTTTAGCGCTAGGGTTTTCTGGAAAAAAGGGAGTATGCAGTGACGCCTGAATTGCTTTTTACGATATCGAACCGCTTCGCTTTAGTCGGCTGGATTTTACTGGCGTTCTTTCCGAACCTTAAGATCACCCGAATTTTGGTTCGAAACGGAATTTGGTCCGCCATTTTATCGGTCGGGTATTTGTTGATCCTTGGCACGCATTTGGGCGCCGAAGGCGGTTTTCAATCTCTGTCGGGTGTATCGACCCTCTTTTCGAATCCTTGGATTCTTTTGGGCGGATGGGTACATTACCTCGCTTTCGATTTGTTTTTGGGAGTTTGGGAATCGAAGGAGACAGAAGCCATCGGGCTTTCCAGATGGGTTTTGATTCCTTGTCTGTTTTTGACGCTCATGTTTGGACCTATCGGTTTTCTTATTTTTTTCGTTATACGACTAGTTAAAGGAGGCATTCATGTCGGCATATAGCGCACCGTTTTCGGTTTTCGAGGAATCGGGAGGATTTCTTAACGATTTAAGAACTCGCCGTCCGATCTCTTTTTTCGGAGGGCTGATCGCCATACTGGTTTTACCGGCGTATCTAGTTCTAATGGCGTTCGACGAAAGAACCGTTTTGGGAATCAATCCCTGGATTAAACCGGCTAAGTTCGCGATATCGATTTGGATCTTCAACTGGACGATGGGATGGATTTTGGATCGATTGAGCAGCGAATATTCGAAATTCAGAGACAAAGCGGAACTGTATTTTGTGGTCGCGATGGTCGTAGAATTAAGTTTGATCACTCTACAAGCCGCTCGCGGAGTATCTTCCCACTTCAACCAATCCACACCGTTTGACGGAATCGTATACGGGATCATGGGCTTATTCATCTTTCCGGTGATTCCCGTGGCGATTCTAATCGATAGGAAATTTGCCAAGCCGATCACGGGATTGGATGACCGGATCGTACTTTCTATCAGAATGTCTTTATGGATATTCGTCTTTGCATCTCTTGCCGGATCCTATATGACCGCGATCAACGCGCATTCGGTGGGAGTTCCCGACGGAGGAGAAGGAATTCCCTTATTGAACTGGAGCAGGCAAGGCGGAGATGTTCGGATCGCTCATTTTCTAGGAATCCATTCCCTACAGATTCTTCCGATTTTCGCGGGGTTTGCGGCGCGTAAAAATTTGAGTCGTACTAGTGTGCTCGTAGTAAGTTTGATTCTTGCGTCTTTGACCGTGGCTTTGTTCGTAAATGCTCTGCTCGGCAGACCTTTATACTAGGAAGGAAATCCGGTTTATTTTCTTTCCGTCCCGTAATAAAATTTTCCCTGCTTGCGGATCAGGTTGCGGGTCAGCAATCCCTCCGCAATGATGAGCAGCCCTTGGGCTGCACTTCTTTTTTTCTCCTCTGGTGCGTCCTGTTCTTTTGCCATCAGTTCGTGTACAAAAGCTCTTCTTTTCGGCTCCAAAACTCCTAACATGGATCCGCATACTTTTTTGTCTCCGATCAGAAACGCGAGAGCGAGGGTCTGAGGCGGGGTTTCGTTGCACAAATAATACAACGCCAGATTATCGAAAAAGGATAGTTCTTCGAAGGATTTTACTGTTTGTTCTTCGTTTTCTTCTCGGCTCACGGATTACTCCTGTTCGTTGATCTTAGTGGAAAGATATGCTACTAGATATTTGGCGTTCGGTTTTTCACCGGTAGCTTGTTCTATGATTTCTTCCGCCCTCCATCTCTTTCCTTTGGAATGTACGTTCTTTCGGAGCCAATCCAAAAGAGTCGCTGTTTTGCCGACTTTTAAGTCCGACGGGAACTCCGGATGTTTAGAGAGAAAGGAAGCATACAATTGTGCGCCGTAGATATTCCCCAAAGTGTATGTCGGAAAATATCCGAAGGCTCCTCCGCTCCAGTGGACGTCCTGCAAGTAACCGCGACTATCGTCCGGAACATCCACGTTCAAAAGATCCTTCATTCCGACTTTCCAAGAGTGGCTTAGGTCTTTTAAACTTAATTCTTTTCTAAATAAGGCTCTTTCCAAATGAAATCTGAGTATGATATGTAGGTTGTAAGTGATCTGGTCCGCTTCGACACGAATCAAGGAAGGTTTAGCCCTGTTGACGAAAGAATAGAGTTTTTGAAGAGGCAATTCCTTTTCGGACAAGCCTATGGAAGTTAAAAAGGATGGATATACCGCCTCCCAAAATTCCCTAGATCTTCCGATTTGATTTTCCCAGAGTCTACTTTGTGATTCGTGCATCCCTAAGGATGCAGAATCTTTCAGCGGAGAATAGGCGCCCGGGATGGAGGAGATTCCGGCTTCATAAAGCGCATGTCCCGTCTCGTGGAGCACGGAAAAAACGGAAGATAAAGGATCCGTTTCGTCATAACGCGTGGTGATTCGCTTGTCGAACGTTCCTATGGAAGTGGAAAAAGGATGGGCGCTGGAGTCCAATCTAAAACTGTTTTTCGGCAACCCCAGAAGCTCGGGCAACTTTAGATTAAACGGTTGTTGGGAACTTTCGGGAAAGGTGCCTCGGAAGGGTGCCGGAAAATCCTTAGCCTTAGCGACTAAGGGAACGAGGGATTTTCTAAGATCTTCGAATAAAATTTCCAAAGACGCGGCGGTGGCTCCGGGTTCGTATTCCTCGAGCAGACAATCGTAAGGTTCCGTTTCATAACCCAGATAATCGGTTTTTTGAAATACGAGTTCGATCAGATCGCTCAGAACGGGCAAAAACAGGTCCGAGTCGTTTTTTCTTCGCGCTTCCATCCAGACAGAATGCGCTCGGCTTGCAGTACGGGAAAATTTTTCCACCCATTGCGTGGGTAGGGCAGCGGCTCGGTTTCTGTCTTTGGTCAGGATTTCCATCTCGCGGGTTCTCGTTTCGTTGCCCGGAAGCTCGGAGTTGCCGTTTTCTTCGATCGCTTCTTCGATAAGTGTGCGAAAGAATTCTCCGGTGAAAGCGTCGTGCGTTATTCCGGATAACAATCCGATTTGTTCCCCTCTTTCCGTTTGTCCCGCGGCCGGAAGAGTGACCTCCATGTCCCAATGCAGTAGACTGAGGATATTTCTTAGATGGCTGATGCGTTCGAATTCTTTTCGATATGAATGAAACTTCGGGAGTTCTTTCTCCCAATTTTGCACTTCCGATTCCCACATACAAAAATCACTCTTTTCGATTGACATCCTCCTCTCCAACAAAAAACTATCCTTAAATTCGTCGCGGGCATGGTGTAATGGCTAGCACCGTAGCCTTCCAAGCTTCTAGTGAGGGTTCGAGTCCCTCTGCCCGCAATTCCTTTCCTTTCGAAATTTCCCTCGAACGAAATCTTATAAAAAGAATTTTAAAGCGTGATCTCCGCTTAGGAACTGTAGATCCTTCCAATCCCAAACTCTTTCCGGAAATTCGTCCACATTTCGGGGGCTTCGGTTCCATAGGGTCGGGCCCAAATCCACGGACGCACGAAGGTGAAAAACCACGCTTAAGATGCACGTCGCCACCCAAATCGATCGGAACCAGCTTCTTGTCGGCATCGACTTCGAAAAATCAGGCGATCCTTTGGCTGCGAACCAAAGAAAGAACGGTAGGATTTCCGTCAGTAATCTCGGGCCGACGGAATGACCTCCCCACCACATATCGAAACTGGAAATTAAGAAAAGATGCGTTACGATGCAGGAAAGGAATAGCCAAGAAAGGCTCGAGTCCTTTTGTCCTCTCATCTTTAACATCCCGATCACGGAAAAAAATAAAAAAGGAGACCAAATAAATAAACCTCGGTTCGGACTAATCAAAATCCCCGCGAGCCCTTGCCCGAACGTTTCGAATTTAAAAACCCGATCGATGTGATGGGAAAAATATACGGGAAACAAACTTCCGTACAAGTTTAGGTTGAACATCAGATAGGCCGCGAACAAGGGTATGGCAGGTAAAAGAATCCAGTTAGCGCGAAGCCTTCGCTTTACCAAGAAAAACAGAAAAACCGGGCCGGAAACCAAAAGAGTCGTGGGTCTCACCCAAACACCGAGTCCGCAAACGAGTCCCACCCATATCATCGTTCGTATATCGTATCTTCCGCGTACTAAAAGGAAGAAAAGGGCGCTATTCAGTAGAAGTGCTCCGCTCTGTTGCCACAACGCTCTGCCTCCGGTGGAAAGAGCTGGGGTAGCGAATGCGAATAGCAATGAAAAGAGAAGGGCTTTGGACTGACCGAGTTTTTCCCGAAAACCCAAAAATACGAATAGAGCGGCGATTCCCATCCAGGCGGCTGCGACGAATTTTCCCGCTTCTAAGGAATGATTGAGGATTTCTTTAGATCCATTGATCTGTGTCATCAGAAACAACTGCGGAAGGGCAAGCAAGGAGACTCCGATCGGAAAAATATTATAGGATTTCCCGTCGATATGGACCAATCCATAACCGCCGAATTCCTTCTGCAATTCGGGGTATTCGTCCAGATTTATATTTCCCTGCAATAGGATACTCATTCCAGTAGGAACGTTCCAGATCGCGTCTGATCGGGGAACCACCGGTAAAACGACGTTGATTAAAAATACCAGAAAGAATAAGGAAAGGCCAAAACGATTTTTCATATATAGAATGATCAGGAAGCCGCTTCTTTTTCTAGCCTATCCGCGGCAAAGGATTCTTCTAATTGTTTTACGGCGTTCTTGGAAAAAGCGATCAATTCCTTTTCGTCGTGTTTAACTTTGTACTGGCCCATCAGCATTTCCTCGTCGTACGCGCGGAATTTTTCGAGGATACGCTCCACTTCGGAGGGCAAAAAGCCCAATTCCATCAAGGCTTCCCCTCCGATTTCCAGAGAAGAAGCGAATGTGTCCCTGCGAATGTTGCGGATTCCTAAATCCAACAGTTTAAAATAATGCGCCCTGTTTCTTGCCCTCGCGATAATCTGCAGCTTCGGAAAATGTGCCTTTACTAATTCCGCGATTTTAACTGAGAGATCCATATCTTGTACCGCTAGGATCAATATGTCCGCTTGTTCGGCTCCGGCGGAGATTAATAAGTCCAGTCTACTCGCATCTCCGAAATAAATCTTATATCCGAATTTCCGTGCCACATTCACCTGCTCTGCGTTGTGCTCCAATGCGGTGAATCCTATCCGATGAACATAGAGCATGCGACCGATGATTTGTCCCACCCTTCCGAAGCCGGCGATGATGACCCGATTTCTTTCCTCGATCACGTCCGGAGGAGTTTCCTCTTCGTTACGAAAGAAAGGGTCGAAAATTTTTTCCTTTAAGATCGTAAAAAAAGGAGTCAATAACATGGAAACCGTGACGACGACGATGGAATATTCGGAAATCTGTTTTTCTAATATTCCTAATTGAGCGGAAACGTTTAAAATTACGAAAGCGAATTCCCCTCCTTGCGAAATATTAAAGGATAAATTCGCGGCGGATTCCGAGCTCAGTCGATTGACCCTTCCGATTATAAAGAGAATCAATCCTTTCACGAGCATCAATCCTATGGAAATTCCCAATACGAACCAAGGATTCAGTTTCAGAACGTCTAGATTCATCGACATTCCTACGGCTAAAAAGAACAATCCTAAGAGAAGTCCTTTGAAGGGCTCCAGATTGGCTTCCAGTTCGTGTCGGTATTCGGAATCCGCCAATAACACTCCGCCTAAAAAGGATCCCAAAGCCATAGAGAGCCCGACTTGCTCCATAATCAAAGCTACGCCAAGTACGAGTAGCAGAGAAAGTGCCACGAAAATTTCGTGATTTCCCGAAGAAGCTATGATTCGGAACAGAGGTCTCGTAAGAAATCTGCCTCCGAGGATGACCAAAAGTATGGCGAATAATGCCAGAGCGAATTTCGTAAAATCGAAACCGGGATGTTGACCCGTTCCGCCACCGGACGCCGCCAACGGTAGGATTGCCATGATCGGAATTACGGCAAGGTCCTGGAACAATAGGATGGCAAATGCGGATCTGCCTGTCGTAGTGTTTAATTGGTTTTTTTCCGCAAGAGATTGGAGTGCAAAAGCCGTGGAAGAAAGAGAAAAACTAACACCGAGCAATGCGGCGGCGATCCACTCTATGGAAAAGATCCAGTGGATCAGATATGTCAGCACCACGGAAGATAAAACGACTTGAGTCAGACCCATTCCGAAGATGGGTTTTCTCAGAATCCATAGGGTCTGGGGCCGAAGTTCTAATCCGATTAGAAAAAGAAGAAGGACCACTCCGAATTCCGCGAAGTGCAGGATTTCGGTTCCGCCTGTCACTAAGCGAATTCCGTAGGGACCGATCAGGATTCCGCCGGCGACATAGCCGATGATCGAGCCGATTCCGACTTTTTTAAATAAGGGAACGCACAGGACGGCGGTCGTTAAGAGAATGATTGCGGTGATCAGGATGCTTTGCTGTTCCATTTAAAAATCCTCTTCGTTACGGTCCGATCTTAGCGATTTCACCTTAAGCGTTTCGCTCGTGCGAATTTTCCGCTCGGAATCCCGTTTCAAAGACCCCGACTCAACTGATAAAAAAGTCGGATGCTAATTTTTCAACGTTTAATGTTAAGTTTTTGTTAGGATTCCGCCCGTTTAGAAAAATAAATAGACTTTCGCCGTCCGAAAATAGAGTACTCAAACAGATGATTGCCCGTTTTAAATATCATTTTCGGAATCGAGAATTTCTGCCGCTGATTCATTTTTATCTCATCTTAGGCCTTCTCGGATTCTTCTTTCTGAATCTTCCTATCCGTTCCGATGAGAATCGAAGCGTCGACGGGAAAATAAAAACAGAGGAGGAAGTCGAAAAGGAAGCGCACGTGGAAAACGAAGGAAAATCGGAATCCGCGGCAAAAGGAACACCGAAAACGGCGGTGACAATAAAAGAAAATACCGTACTTCCACAATCGGTTCAGCCTGCCTACGTCGCACCTTTGCCTATTAAGATAGGGTTCTTTGTGGATAGTTATTACAACGCGGATTTTAACCGGCCTAACTCTAAGGAAGCGGCCTATACGACTCAGGCGACTCGAACCAATGAATTCAATATCAATCTCGCTCATCTGGACGCCCAAGTGGAGACCGAAAAATTTAGAAGCCGCTTTGCCGTTCAATTCGGTACTTCAGTCGCAGCAAACTATGTTGGAGAAGGAACGACCGGAAAGACAAGCAACGAATTCAGTGTCCGAAATATGCAGGAGGCGTACGGAGGTATCAAGCTCGGAAAATCCACCTGGTTGGATATGGGGATTTACTTCGGACACATTGGTTACGAGTCGTGGATTTCCCACGATAACTTCGTGTATACCAGATCCTTAGCCTTGGATAACGTTCCTTATTACGTTTCCGGCGCTAGGTTGAGCGGGAGAATAACCAACAAAGTCTCTTATCAATTGCATTTGGACAACGGTTACCAAGTCGTTACGGATAATAATAAGGATGTTTCCGGCGGATTCCGTTTGGAATGGACTCCGACTCAGCATTGGATGTTTCGATGGAACACCTTTATGGGAAACGAACAACCGACTCAGATTCCGAAGGAAGTTCGGTATTACAATAATTTTATCGCGGAATGGAAACCCTCCGAGACTCTGACCGTCGCATCTTCTTTCGACGTCGGTTATCAAAAAAGAGCGGATGATATGAAGCTGATCTATCTTTCTTCGGGTCCCACTTATATGGAAGGAAATAGTAAGGCTTATAGGCAGCAGTATGCGGGAAATCTCTGGATCGGATATCGTTTTCTTCCGGAATGGAGAATCGGACTGAGATTCGAAAGATACGCCGACAGGGAACAGATGATCGTTCAAACGGGAACCAAGCACGGGTTTCAGACTGGGGGAGGGACGGCCACTCTGGACTATATTCCTAATGACGCCGTTTTGGTTCGTTTTACCTATCAGTACCGCCATTCCATGGATCCCGTCTATCCGAGGGAGGCTGCGTCCTCCAAGTTGGATAGGCAATTTATTTTTTCCCTCTCAATTAAAATCTAATCCCATAATGCGATTTTTTTATAAATTCGGGCAAAAATAGATTGTAAGAAATTAAATTGTATGCAATTTAATTATTCATCGGGAGATTATTCTATCCATGGCACAAAATCTATATGAACTTACGGCGACCCTGAATAACGGGCAGGAAAAGAAACTCGGGGATTATCAAGGCAAGGTGCTTTTGATCGTCAATACGGCGAGTCAGTGCGGGTTTACGCCTCAATATAAAGGACTTCAGGCTATGTACGACAAGTATAAGGGCGAAGGCTTGGAAATATTGGGTTTTCCCTGCGATCAATTCGGTCATCAAGAGCCGGGAAACGATTCGGAAATTCAGAATTTTTGCGAGATGAATTTCGGAGTTCGGTTTCCGCTTTTTAAAAAGATAGAAGTAAACGGCGAAGGCGCCCATCCCGTTTTCAAATATTTGAAACACGAGGCTCCGGGTTTTCTGAGTACTTCGATAAAATGGAATTTTACCAAATTTCTGGTAGACAAACAAGGAAAAGTGATCAAGCGTTTTGCACCGATGACTCCTCCGGAAAAAATCGACCAACAGATTCAGGATCTTTTGAAAAAGTGAAGGAAGATCTCTTAAGTCTAGATCGGCAAATTTGTTTTCCGCTCTACGCACTGTCCAGAGTGGTTACGGCTCTATACCGTCCCATTCTGGACGAGTTCGATTTGACTTATCCTCAATATCTCGTATTGCTTGTGCTTTGGGAAAAAGACGGCATCCCTCTAAAAGAGATAGGGGATAAGTTATTGCTCGATTCCGGCACCCTGACCCCTCTTCTGAAAAAGATGGAATCCCAGAAATTTCTGACCCGGGAAAGATCCGAAGAGGACGAACGGTCTTTGGTCGTAAAGTTGACTACAAAGGGAAGAAACTTCAAAAAGAAAGCCGAGTGCATTCCGGAACGTCTGTTTGCCGATTCGGGTCTTACTCAGGAAAAAGTCGATCGATTGAAGCGGGCGTTGGACGATCTTTTGGTGCGACTCGCACCCAAGTTAGGAAATTCCGCGTGACAAATCCGTTCCTCGATCAAGAATAGATCCGCTTTTAATCCGCCTCAGAAGATGGCATAAAAGGAGTGAGGGATGAAAAAAATTTTTTCTGCGATCCTACTGGTTTCCGCGACTTTATTTTTTGGGACTTGTTCTTCGGAAGAGAAGAAGAGCGAGCCGGCTTATCAACCGAATTCGGATATTCGAGTTGTGGAAGCGAATATGATCAAGCAAGGGGATAAGAGACTGAAAGCCGAAGCGCTATTGGGAACTCCCACCGTGGAGGAAAACACCCAGGACGGCTCCTTGTTGGAATGGTATCTCGAGTCCACCACTTATCAAAAGAATTCCTATAAGACTCTCGCCGATAAGCCTTCTAAGATTTCCCCCGATACGAAATTCATTCGGGTGGTCGTGGACAAAAAAGGCGTCATTACGAAATACGAATATAAACTTTGATATTTCCTTAAGATTTCGAATTATAAGAAGGCCGCGCATTCCGCGGCTTTTTTTATTCTATATCATCCTCTAAAAGATCCAATCCGGTAAAACCGAGAATAAAATCCAAAAATTCCGCTACATTAAAACCGATTCTTATTCCGTATCGAAGACCCAAATATACTTCGATTTGGTATAAAAACGCCAAGGGATAATCGTCTTTGTTTTCGGGGTTTTGGGCCAGATAGGCCTGTAACGCGTCGTTTCTTTTGTCCGGATCCAAGCTCTGGACGTATTTTCTAAAGAAGGCTTCTTTCTTTTTTCTCCTTCTCTCGTCTACAGGTATATTATAAAATTGCAAATAACGAAGCGAGTAACTCTTGGCTTTTTGGCGCTCTTCCAAAGCGTCCATTTCGGAGTCCGTGCCTTCTTGGCTTTCGGTGTCTGGCAACTCCGGAAAAATCAGTCCGGAATTTTCTCTCGGGCCGGAATCCGTTTTTCCGTTCGGATTCGTATCGGAAGATGGTCCTGATACGGTAAAGTTTTTGGATGGGAGAGAGTGGAATTTATCGCTTCCTAGAATCCCGAAGATGAGTTGTTGAGAACGATAGCTTCCGAAACTTCCTCCGCGGAGTCCGTAGCCGATTCCCAAATCCCTTTTTCCCGGCGCACTCTCGCCGCCTTGAAAAACGAAACCTCCGGCCAAGGGACCCAATCGAACTCCCACGCCATAGCCGGGATTTTCCACTCCGAAAGTAAATACGTCCTGCAAATCATTCTTTCTATGGGACCAATATGTGGCACAATCCGTGAAAAGAAGCGCGCAAATGAATGTCGGAAT
This sequence comes from Leptospira fletcheri, assembly GCF_004769195.1. Classification (NCBI taxonomy): domain Bacteria; kingdom Pseudomonadati; phylum Spirochaetota; class Leptospiria; order Leptospirales; family Leptospiraceae; genus Leptospira; species Leptospira fletcheri. The sequence goes on along the minus strand of NZ_RQET01000004.1, from coordinate 310,706 downwards.
CAATCTAACTAGGATTCGCATGGAAGGAAATGTCGAAAGAAAAGCGGTCTTTCTTTTTTCGACTACGATTTTCTAACTAAACTCGGCGGAGAGTCCGGAAAGGCAACCTGAAAACTCGGAATCGATTTATTGGTTTTCTTGTTTCGCTCGGAAAGGAAACTATGCATTTCATCAGAAAGAGAAATTACGGAATATTAGATGAACGATGAAGAAATTCTGGAGATCCGTTATCCGAACGTGGCGATTTTCGGGGGAGGACCCATGGGGGTCCAACTGTCTACGATGGTTTCCTCCAAGGCGGATCGAGTCTTCTTATGGTACGGAGATAGAAAAAAGGTCGAGAGAATACAGAAGGATCGTTCCGTGGAACTTTTGGACGAGAACGTCCCCCTTCCGGAAAATGTCACTCCCGTCTATGATACGGATTTCCTGACTGAAGGCCATTGGATCATCATCTCTGCCGTTCCCTCCAGGTTACAGGAGAACGTGATCGATCGCATTTGTTCCTCTCTTTCCTTATCGGAAAATCACGTCATATTATCTTTTACCAAGGGTCTTGTTTCCTCTTCTACGAGAAGAAAGACCGGAAGCGTGACTTTTTCCGATTACGTCACTCATGTGAAGGAAAAGATCGGAAAACCCGACATAGAATACGCTGCAGTGGCCGGGCCGAATCTTTTAACGGAGATGATTAAAAACCAACACAGTTTTTTTTCGGTGGCGTCTACGGGAAAAAAAGCCTCCTCCATTGTGGAAGATCTTTTTTCGGGTGGGAGAAACCACACGAAGACATACGAAGACATACGCGCTCTCGAAGTTGTCGGGGTCCTCAAGAATCCGGTTGCAATCGCCTGCGGTATCGCTAGCGGCATTCCAGAATGCGGAAGCAATTTCGAAGGAGAACTGATTCGCCTCGGATTTTCCGAAATTTTGGATCTACTGAGATCTATGGAATTGTCGACCCAATCCGCAATGGAGTTCGGACTTGCGGATCTGATTTCTACGTCCACTTCCCGCGTCAGCAGAAACCGTGCGTATGGACAAAGATTCGTTCGTAAACTGATCTCGGGCGAAGATGAACCGAACCTACTGGAACGGCTGGAATTATTCTTTAATCCGAAGGAATTCATTCAGCGGGAAATGAGCCAAAGCGAATCGCATGTGGAAGGAGCTTACGCTCTTTCCACAATTCTAGATATAGCTCAAGAAAAAGACCTCTCTTTACCGTTGTTCACTACTTTATTCGAAATTCTGACCAGAAAAGTATCCCCAACCCAGATCATCCGTTTCGTTTCCAAATCTACGAGCAATGAGATCCGGACGATCTCCAAATTCGCCGCCAAGCGTTCCGGGTTATCTCTGGCATCCGGAAAGGAATTCCAATCCGCATTGAGACGCAGGATTTTAAGACATATCAATTCGCAACCGGGGATGGCGGATCGTATTTTAAAGCAGGCGGGATTGCAGATCAAATCCTTGGAAAAAAGATACGAAGAAGCCGTGGAAAACAAATCCGCAACGGATCTCGCTTTGCTTCCCAGAGAAATTCAACTTTGGAAAGAAGCGGATCAGGCGTATGAAACTAGAAATGCGCGCGACCTCGAAAAAATCGTGGAGTTTTATGTGTCCGAAATCGCGGACGATTATAGACCTTTCTTTCGGGAATCCTTGATCCATCTAGTGGCGCCTACGAGATTCGCGATCGGCGGATTTAAACCGGGCGGTGGTTTGCCGAAAATCGGAGGCTGCGTCAAAGAGGTAAAATCCCTCGCATCTCGCTACGATATTCTATACACCCCGACTCATCGTTCCCATTTGGATTCCATAGAAGTCGCGTTCGGATTGAGATGGTTGGGCTTGCCCGTTCCTAGATACGCGGCCGATAAAAAGGTCATGGGTACACCGGGCTTGGCGCGTGTGCTCAAATCTCTCGGAGCATACATGGTGGATAGGAAGAGAAATCGAAATCTTCTTTATCTGGATTGTCTTACCCAATATTCGACCATGATGCTGGAGGCGGGAATTCCCACTCTCGTTTATCCCGAAGGTACGAGATCTAGAACGGGCGGAATCATCCCGATCAAAACAGGAATTCTTTCCACTTCGGTGGACGCGTTTAAGAGGACCGGGAGCGAAGTGATCGTGGTCCCCATAGTTCTTTCCTACGAGAACGTACCGGAAGATACGGAGTTTGCCGGGAGCGAAGAGCATCTTTCGTTTAAGGATTTTCTTTTTAAAAGGACAGAAGTTTACATGGATCTTTGCGAGCCGATTCCCGTCTCCAGATACATCCATGAGGATGACCCGACCCTGTCGATATCGCTCGAAATCACTCGATCCTGGCAGGCACACCATCGCATTCTGCCGAACCAATTGATCGCAAAGTTGATCGTCCAAGAAGGCGGGGAAGTCGCGATCAAGGACCTACGTTCTCTGGTCTCGGAAGTCATTCTTTCTAGAAAAGGGAATTACTTGACCAGAGAAGTGGACGAGATCGTGAACCGCGGAACGAAAGTACTGAAGTCCCGCGGATTCATTTCCGTAGAGAAGGATATCGTCAAAACCGAGAGAGCGGCACTATTGGAATATTACGGAAATATGGTGCCGGATCCCACGTAAACTTCTTAATCCACCTTGATTTTGGAAGCGATCAGAGTGGCCCGCTTTCGAAGAGAGGAGAGCGACTCTTCCTTGCTCGAATAGGATAGGGCCACTCCCATTCTTCTGTATTTTCTTGTGATCGGTTTCCCGAAGATTCTCAGATCGGATTCGGGCATTTCCGCAACGATGTCTAGGCCGCTTACGATCGGAGCTTTTCCGTCCGATTCCGAAAGAACAACGGCGCTTGCGCCTCTGCGAACGAGGACGATTTCCGGAATCGGAAGTCCCAACACCGCACGCAAATGCAGTTCGAATTCGTTGAAATTCTGGGTCCCTGCAAGAGTAACCATTCCGGTATCGTGCGGCCTAGGAGAAAGTTCGGAAAAATACACATCATCTTTGGTCAAAAAGAATTCGACTCCCCAAATTCCGGAACCTCCGAGTTCCTTCGTGACTTTGGCGGACATTTCTTGGGCGATTTTCAATTGTCGATCCGAAACCTCGGCAGGTTGCCAGCTTTCCTGATAATCTCCCCGTTCTTGGCGATGACCGATGGGAGGGCAAAACAAAGTCTTCCCCGATTTTTGAGTGACCGTGAGAAGGGTGATTTCGGATTCGAAGCGAATAAATTCCTCGACGATGATTTCCGAGGCTCTGGTTCTCCCTTTCGTTTGGGAGGCGGTCCATGCGGATTCTATCTCGCCTTCGTTCCAAATTACGGATTGTCCTTTTCCGGAAGAAGACATCAGAGGTTTGACTACGCAAGGGATGCCCAACGTTTTCGTCGCTTGCTTGAGTTCCTCTAAACTGGATGCGTAAGAGAACTTAGCCGTTTTTAAGCCTAACGTCTCCGCTGCCAGGTCCCGAATCGATTTTCGGTTCATCGTAAAATTAGCGGCCTTTGCACTGGGAACTACATGGATTCCTTTTTTTTCGTAATCGTAAAATCGTTCCGTGCGTATGGCTTCTATTTCCGGGACGATGATATCCGGATTATGCTTCTCCACGACCCTATCCAGAGCGGTTCCGTCCAACATGTCTATAATCTCTCTTTCATGGGACACTTGCATAGCGGGGGCATTGTCGTAGCTGTCCACCGCGACAATGTGTTGGCCTAACCTTTGAGCGGCTATGGCGAATTCCTTTCCGAGTTCGCCGGAACCGAGAAGAAGTATTTTCTTTTTCATAGTTTGAGGAAAGGATTTCCGGGAGGCAGGGAGGATGGGAAGAAAAAACCGCCCTGCAGTTAAGAATTAAAAACCTAAACGCCAATACGCCAATCCTCTGATTCCGAATTCACGGACGAGTATCGTCCAGTCCGTCTCATCCACGATCAGACTGGAAAACTCGGATCCGTTTTCGAGAATGTGAATTCCGTCTTTCTTTCGACCGAACTCCGCCATTTTACGGGAAGAGGATTTTCGAGTAATGATGTCCGGCTTTTTCCGTTCCGTCTTCCAGGAATAACCGTAGAGAGGGATTCCAAGCCAGATCTGCTCTGGAGAATAGCTCTTAACCAGGAGCGTTAAATTTTCCTTTGTCCAAGACAACCCCGTCACGGGACCCGGTTTCGTTTTTGGGGAATGCAAGTCGTAGGACATCAAAACCACCTCGTCTGCTAAATCGATCCGGGAAATTTCCGAATGAAATCCCGAAGGTTCGTGGGAAAATCCGATCTGAGGAAAGAGAGCGATCGTAAGCTTTCTATTTTCCGTACGAAAGGCGGGAAGAAGCTCTTTAAGCAGGATTTTGAAATCATTTGCGGAGGAAGAAGGCAATCCCTCCAAATCCAAATGGATCCCCGAGTACTTCGGGTATTTCTTGAAAAAGCCGACTAGGCTTCCGAGAAGTGCCTTTCTCTGGTGTTCCGATTTCAAAAGGCGAATTCCCTCGGTTTTAGAGGAAAAAGCAAACATAGGGATCCATCGAACTCCTTTTGCGATTCCGGAGTCTAATAGATAAGCCGGTATTTCAATCCAAGTGATCTTTCCGTCTTTTCCGATCTTCCCTCCTGTAAAGCAGATTGTTACATTTTGCTGAAATTTACTCTGCCAATCGAAATCGCTCTTTTTTAGGTCGCCACCGATCGCATAGTACCACACATGCGGGTGAGGTTCTGCGGCCAGGAGACATAGAAAAAAAAGGAAGATGAGAAATATACGAGCACAAGTAAAAGAAAAGCGTCTCATTTCTTCGTCCTGTAATATTAAGGAAACCTATTCGGGATTTTTCTTCAATCCTGATTGTTCGTCCTCCGATTTTAATTAGAGGGACCCGAATGAACGAATCGGGAAGGATACGAACCGATGGCTCTCACGAATACTCGAAATGAGGAGTTGATCCGAGACGGATTGGAAAGACTGGGCCTACTTTCCCCTACTAAAAAGGTGGAAGTGGCCTTTCACTCTTCCAGTCTTTTCGAACTATATGCCGTTAGTTTTCGGGACGGGTCGAGAGTGGCTGTCAAAGTCATTCCTAAAAAGGAAATGGCGGAAACCGAAGCGGAAGGGCTGGAACAGCTTTGTCGTCTAGGAGTTCGGGTGCCGGAGTGTTTTGGCACCGTGGACCTAGGAAAGGTTTCCTTACTGGCTATGGAATTCATAGAGGTCGGCTCCGGAGCAGGATTTCGAGAAGATCTGATCGCAAGCTTAAAAAACCTCTATCGTAGGGAATTCGGTTCCTGGGGATGGAAACGGGACAATTTCGTCGGATCCCTTCCGCAGAAAAATGGGTGGTTTTCCAACTTCGATGAATTCTTCTGGCAGGTCCGTTTAAAGCCTCAATTGGATTTGGCCCAAGGTAGAAAACTTCTCACCGAAAAAGACATCAACTCCGTTCGTAACGTTTTTGAAAAATTCTCGATCGAGTGGGGATTTAATAGGGTTCAACCTAGATTGATTCACGGAGACCTTTGGTCTGGAAATATTTTGCAAGGAAGGAACGGACATGCTTATCTGATCGATCCCTCCGTCTCGTATTCTCATCCGGAACAGGATTTGGCCATGCTTCAACTTTTCGGTAGTCCTTTGAATTTGGAAGAGATGCAGGACATCTTATCCACATCGGGTTTGGACGATCCGGGAAATCTGAAGGATAGAATTCAATTTTGGCAAATCTATCCGATTCTAGTCCATATAAATCTTTTCGGAGCTTCCTATTTAACTAGCCTTCGACATATTCTTCGTTACTACGGGGCAAATTAATAGTTTTCTTGAAGGATTCCTCCCGTAGCTGTCTATGGGAAGAAGAGATCGTTTTTCGGAGAAGACCCGGTTGGCCAAAGTAGTAAAAAACGGAAAATCTGCGGAAGCTTCTCCCAAGTCGAAACCGTTAGGATTGGAACCTAGAAAAGCTCCTTCCCAAAAAAGAGCAATCCAGCGAGTTCAATATATTTTGGATATCGTAGCTTCGTTATTGGACGAAGTGGGGGCCGAAGCGATCACGACGAATCTGATCGCACAGAAAGCCGGGATTCCTATCGGTTCCTTGTACCAATATTTTCCAAATAAACATGCCATCCTGAACGCTGTCGGGAAAAGACATCTGGAACGGGTCAACGAAATGTTCATGGGCTTTCTTACCGTGGAAGTGGACGAGAAAGGTTGGCCGGAACTGATAGACAAGGTGATCGACGCGTTTGCGCACCTGTATCTTACGGAACCAGGGTTCGTACCTCTTTGGTCGAATATCAAATTGGATCCCGAGTTAGAGGAAATCGATCGGGAAAACAATCGCTTTATCGCGACCAATGTTTCGGATCTGTTTTCGAAAATCGTTCCCGGGATGAAGGACAATCCGGAAGGAGAAATCATTTCCCGGATCATTGTGGAAGTGACGGATTCCGTTTTGACCCGTTGGCTTAGGGAAAAAGACGATCGAACGCTTGCCGAGAGAATTTTACGGGAATTGAAGGTGATGTTGAAAGCGTATTTGAACCACTTTATAAACGAGGGCAAGAAGTGAGGGCCTTTTTTTTCGAGTTCCCTTTGACCGCCTCCTTTGTTCTTCTCATTTCGATTTCTCAAATCGTTTTAAACGCATTCGTGCCTCGTGAAATCTTGGAGGATTTTTTCATCAGCCGTCCGGGTGAGTTCTATCCTTGGAAATGGATCGGCATGGCTTTTTTGCACGCCGATGCCACTCATCTCTTTTGGAACATGCTGTTTTTATTTTTCTTAGGGCGCATTGTGGAATACAAGGTGGGAGTCGGAAAGTGGCTGCTTTTCTTTTTTATGGGCGCCTTTATTTCGGGATTCCTCGATTCTCTGGTGAGAGGATTGTTCTTGGAAGACTCCGGCCCTGCGATCGGAGCTTCGGGAGCGATCTCGGGTTTGGCGGCAGTGGCGGCTCTTTTGTCTCCGTTCTCGATTCGAATTCGAAAGCGCAACTATCCCTTTCCTGTTTTCGCTTTGGCGTGGGTCATGGTATACTCGGATATCACGAATCTATTTGCCAGGGATCAGGTGGCCCATTGGGCTCATTTGGGGGGATTCCTTTCGGTCGTCTTTGCCGCCTATTTCCTGAATCATAAGGAACGAAAACAATTGCATACTGGGTTCATTCTGAATCTCGTATTTGTGCTTCTATTGCTCATATTGGGCTTTTTTGTGGGAGGACGTTGATTGGAGTTCGTGGAGTTTTCCGCCTTCGATTATCATAGTGACGATACGTTTTCCCTATCCAAGTATAGAGTCGAAGGTTCGGAACAAGAGGGTTGGGAGATCCTAAGAAACGGAGAATCTTATCTGACTCTAGGGAAAGGATACCGCCTTCTCAAAACGGAATTGTGCGGAGTATGTTCGACGGATTTGGATCGGCGCTTTCTTCCGTTCCCTCTTCCTCAAGTGATCGGTCATGAAGTGGTCGCATCCGATCCTCGGACGGGAAAAAAGTTCGCATTGGAAATCAACGACACTTCGACTGCTCGAGGGCAAGGTTCTGATATTTTTGCCCGACGCGGGCTCTTTACTCATAGCCCCGACCGGCAAGTTCTCGGAATCGATCGTTTACCCGGGGGATTCGGACCTTATTTACTTGCTCCGATCGGAACTATGGTGGAAATCGGATCCTTGTCAGATTCGGAAGCGGTTCTTCTGGAACCTTTTTCCGCCTCCTTCCATGCCGTAGAAACTTCCTTGCAGCGCCTGGGTTCGAATCCGAAACGGATCGCCGTGCTCGGTCCGAGGAGATTGGGTTCCTTGCTTCTCGCAGCTTTAAATCTGTATCGTCGTTGCCAAGAATCGGATTTCAGAATCTCCTCCGTCGTTAAACGGGAAGCGTTAAAAGACATTTCTTTCAATGCGGGTGCGGACGAAGTTTTCGTTTTTGAAGGTTTGGATTCCGGAACTGCAATTTCTCCCGAGTTGTCCGGAAAAAAATTCCTGAAAAACGGAACCTCCGAGCTTATACGTTGGAAAGACTTGAAAAACGAATTCGACTTGGTATTCGATACGACGGGAGCCGTTAGCGGACTGAAAATTTCGATGGAACTTACCCCTTCGGTGGTCCATCGAAAAACGACGAACGGTCAGGCTTCCTTAGGAATGAAAAATCTAACGGAACTCGTGGTGGACGAGCTTACGATCGCGCCGTTACGGGAGGATTTTTGGAATCTTTCCTGGGGAATCCACCCTTCAGACGAAAAGGTTTGGGTGTTTCTGGAGGAAAAAGTGATTTTGTCTTCCGAAGAAGAACTTCTGCTTGCGAAGGCACGAGAAAAAGGGATCCGATTTTTTTCCGGCTCCTTGTCGGCCGCGACGAATTTCTTGGCTTCTCCTGAATTTACGGGAGATCTCGGACGTTTCGACTTCGCCATTGTCTCTTCTCTCCCGTCCATAGATTCAGTGATTCGTCCAGGGAAAGCGGACGGCTCGTCTTTGCTTCGACCGAGAGGATCGATTCTTGTTCCGAGGAGGAACGAAACACAAGATCGGTTTTTGGATTGGATCAAAAACGGAGGAAATTTACAATCGAGTCGATGCGGAGATTTTCGAAGAACTCTTTCCGCTCTGGATTCTCATCCAAGATTTTTAATGGAATTGTCCAAGCTTTTAATTGCAGCCGAATTTTCCGGGGAAGAAGTTCCCGAGGCATACGTTGAGGCTAGAAAACCGGATTCCATAAAAGTGGTTGTCAGACACGGCTCTTACGGACCGACTAACCCTAGTTCTTCCAGGAGGGGAAATTCTTGACCCGTCACGGTTTCTTTCAGATTACCCAAAAAGTATTTTTACGAAGGGGAGCCGAATTGCTGGTTTTACGGGATCGTAAGTCAGGGTTCGGGGATTTGCCCGGCGGTAGAATGAATGAGGACGAATTTTATGGAGATTGGTTGGACAGTCTTTCTCGGGAACTGACGGAGGAAATGGGAACGTCCTGCAAACTTCGAGTCCGCCCCAATCCGATCTTCGTTCATAAACACCGCGTAAGCGAAGGGAACCATCCGTGTATTATCCTGGCGTATCATGCGGAATTTCTGGAAGGGGAGATCGTTCTCTCCGAAGAACACGATTATATCGCGTGGGTAAACGCGGAAACCTACGATCCGACAGAACTATTTTACGAATACATGTTGGATGCGATGCTTCTCTACCAAAAGGATTTCGTCCCGCTTTTGAGGGATAAAAATTTTCTCGAAGGAGGGCGGATTCTATGAGCCCTTTTTGGAAAAACGCCATTCTATCCATTTTTTTAATTCCGATATTTTTCATCTTAGGCTGGATTCTTTCCGGAACGGAGATTTCGGAGGAGGAATTTTCCCGCTTGGATGGAAAGCGGGAGATTCGAGTGGAGTCTTCCGGATACAATCGCAGGGCGGGCAATCTAGTGCTCGTTCAACTAGAATTCGATCCCGAATATTATTCGAGAGAGGATCGATTTCGTTCTTGGTTGGAAAAACCGCTTCTTTTAGCGAAAGAGAAAGGCTGGTTGGACAAGACCACTTTAGTGATCTATCCCGCCGAAATCGGAAATTACCTTTTCTTGCTGAATCAGAGAAAAGAAGTTTTTCGTTCAGAAAACGAAATCGATGCCTGGAATTCTTCCTTGTGGATTTCCAGGCTGTCCCCTTTTCGAGCAGGCGTAGCCGCTTTTTCGGAAGAAGAGACTCGATTTAAAATCGCAAAGAAATCTGAAGAAACGTACGAAAGAATCTTTTCCGAACTCTCCAAATTGTATGGAGTCCACATTCTAGCGGGAACGATCGCCTTGCCTGGACCGAAAATCACCGAAAAAGGATTGGAGATCCATCCGGGGAACTGGGAGGAACGCGGGTTCTTGTTCGGACCCGATGGAAAAATCTACGGCGTTTCGACTCCGCGAAAGAAAGTAAGGTCAGGTTCCGTTTTTTCCGAATTGGTCGCAGGATCCGACTCCGCTCAGGAAGAGTTCTGGATCGCCTCTCCTCCTTTTGCGAAAGTAGGAGTTCTTTTCGGAAATGCGATCCGGGTTCCAGAAACGGAGGATGCAGTCAAAAAGACCTTCGTTTCCAGATGGATCGTTTTTGGATCGAAGGAAGGAGACGGGCAGATTCGGGATTGGTTTTCCAAAGCGGGATTCGAATCCAGCGGCCAGGTTTTATTTTTCGGATCGATTTGGAAGGAAGCTTTTTCCGGAACGAGTTTTATCAAGACTAGATACGGAAACCTTGAGCCTAAGGAAAGCCTGAAGGGACCCGCATTGTTGAACCTATATTTATAATTTCAGAATCATCTTCTTTTTGATCATCGTAACTTTTCGTTTCAATCAATGGATTTTGCGGTTCGCTTCCAGGATTGCGTTTTCTAGTAAATGTCTCGGGGGAACTCCGGAAAGTTTTCCGGATTCGTTTTTGTAAAGCCTACAGGAATTACCTCCGGGACCCTCGGTGCCTTCTTCGATATCTTTTCCGTCTATTAGAATCGTCGGGGAAGAGAGATTTTTTGCGAAATTCGGAGCATTCGGATCGTCTCTGTCTATTTCAATGATATCCGTGAAAATTCCGTGTGTGAGTAAAATATTCTCTATTAGTCTTTTCGTTGTGTTTTTGTTCGGGCAAGTCGCTTCATAGACCAGTTGGATCTTCATTTTTCTCTCCATCAAATCAGCACGGAATATTCTACTTTTACGATTTAATTGCGATTGCGTCGCGGTCGCTCTACATTTTAAACCGGCATAGAAACTACAGTGCCGGGAATCAGTGACCCATTCCATCTATGGGTTGAGAGATGTCGTTTAACAATAAGATTTTTGATTTTTACTGTAGCGCAGTCTAATTTGTAGGCAGGGCCTAAAATATGTTACAAACGTTTTACAAACGACTAATTTAGGATTGCATACCGCGCCATTTTCTGACTGCGTCTTCTAAATTATAGAAATATCCCGTTGTTCGGCCGCATCCGTCGCAGCGTACGAAGTATACTATTCTCTTATCGTACGGGCAATATTTATTTAACACTTCCAGGAAATCCTCTTTTTTGCACTCGTAACAAATAGAAACCGAGATATTTGAAATCGGAGCGCTACTTTGAAATAGAAGTTTGTACGTTTTCACTTCGCATAATAAACAGGATTCAATTCTGTTTTGTCAAGAAAGGAAACATATTATTTCGGGGCGGAAGTATGGAAATATAAACGAAGGCTTTCTTTAAAAGTAAAAAAAGGCCGGATCGGAGAAAGTTCTGACATCCTTAAAAAGAGAGCGTCGTCCTTCGCACAGCCGTGACGAAAAACGGTACCATTCTTACTTGCTTCGAATTTCCTCGTACAACTTCATCAGGGTCCAATCGTCCTCCGGAAATTCCAAACCGGTTAAATAAAGACTCCCCGATTCGGTCTCGCATAGAACCCGCTCTGGATGAACTACCCAAGTACGTTCGCACAATAAGGGCAGAATCTGGCTTTTTCTCATCGGTCCCCAGAGATGTACTTTGCCGGAATAATTCGAAAGAAATTCGTTCTTTGCGGAAAGTTTCCAGGGATTGATTTCTTTTCTGCTTACCGTAAACAATTTGGAAATCGTCGGTTTTCCTTTTCCGTACTGAACTCTGCGAAGATGGAGCCGCCCAATGGTTCCGCCTAGATAAAACGCGGAGTTGTCAGGCCCGTAATAAAGCTGTGGGCTAATGACTTCCTGGTCTATCTTGTCCGCGATTTTTTTGTCCGGTTGGAAATAATACAAAGTATACGAACCTGCATTTCCTGAAAACAGCAGGAAGTCCTTTCCGATCGGATAGAGATAAAATCTCGATTTCAGGTTCGGAAAAGGGGGAGCTATCTTTTCCTTGCCCAGTACGAGTTTCGGAGTTCTGGGTTCGACCGTCTTCTCTTCGTACAATTGATTGTCCACGAAGTAAAAAATCTTGGAGCCGTCGTCCGAGATTCCTCCCCGGTTTCTGCAGGAAATTTGGGCACCGGATTCGTACTGCAAGGAATCATCTTTTAAGGAAAGGGCCAATAGACGACAACCGTTTGCCATCGGATATTCCGAAAGTGCAAAATTCGCTTTCACAGAAACGGCAACGGACGCGGGAATTTCATCCAATTTTCTACTTTCCGAAGCGGCTTCGTTCAAGTCGCGGATCGTCAGTTTATTATCCTCTACGAAGACGAGTCGTTTTCGATCGGAAGAAAGTTCCACGATTCGCGGAGATTCGGGTTTTTCCTTTGAAAGGATTTCCGCATCCGATCTAGGATGAGAGAGATAATTCTTTAAGAGTTCCGTCCCCTTTTCATATTTTTCCTCTTCGATCAGTTCCTGGATTTCCTCGATCAGACTTTCTTGTTTGCTTTTGCAATTTCCGAAGAAAAGGAGAACGATAAGAAAAGGTCCGCAGACTTTACGCAAAATTTCGAATTTGTTCATGCAGGTCAGGCCGTTTCTTCCACCCAAGGTTCGTCCGAGGGAACGGAAACGATTTCTTTAGAAAATACCGACTGGGCTCTTTGCGCGACCTTTTTCGTTTCCGAATAGGAAAGTCCGCCGGAAAGTGCGGATCCAAATAAGGAAATCCAAATACCGCGTTTCTTGCCTTGGGAGGAAGAAGAATTTCGCAAGGACTTGGCAACCTTAAGAATTCCCTGTCTCATTAGTTCCCAGGTCGCCGGCCGGATCAAAATCCGAGAACCCACTTCCCGGAGGATATTCCTAAAAAGGGAGGTTTTGTCGTTAAAAAGACAGTAGGCCATCAGCTCTTCCGTAACCTGGGATTCCTTGCCGTACAAGGCGGCAATATCCTTTACCAGTTTTCCCTGGACTCGCAGGACCAAAAAGGTCTCGGGAGCCAAAGTTATGGCGCCGACCGCGCCGGTGGGTAAGGAAAGAGCTCCACTTGTCAAAGCCGCTTGAATCGAGGCTTTTTGGGTTAACCTGTCGATGAAATCGGAAGGCTCTCCTATCGTTTTCGCGTACGGGCTTCTGTAGGAGTTCAAACTTGTAAGCAGGGAAAGGATCCTTTCGGAAACCTCGGAAAGAATTGAATTGTAGTTTTCCATGGAAGGGAGTGAAGTACTAAGGCAATGAGATACTGTTTCTATGTTAGATAGACTAGAAAAAATACAACAAAAATACCTGAAAATCTCGGACGAGCTCACCACGGCGTCCCAGCCGGAGGAATTGAAGCGTCTTTATAAGGAACGGTCCCGTCTCACGCCATTATTCGAAAAGATCTCCGAATATAAAAAACTGACCCAAGACAGAAAAGAAGCCGAAGAACTTCTAAAAACGGAAAAGGACGGCGAAATGCGGTCCATGTACGAGGAAGAAAGAAATTCCGCTTCGGAACGGATCGCGTCCTTGGAAAAGGAATTGGAAATTCTACTTCTTCCCCCTGATCCGAACTCCGGAAAGAATATTTTAGTGGAGATCCGAGCGGGAACCGGCGGAGACGAGGCCGGTCTTTTCGTCGCAGACTTGTTCCGCATGTATACCAAATTCGCGGATAAACAAGGAATCAAACACGAAATCATAGATTCCTCTCCGACGGGAATCGGTGGGTTAAAGGAAATCGTTTTCGCTTTGGAAAACGACAGGGCCTATGACCTTTTTAAATACGAAGCGGGGACTCATCGGGTCCAAAGGATTCCGGCGACCGAATCCGGGGGAAGGATTCATACTAGCGCGGTGACGGTTGCCGTCCTGCCGGAGGCCGAGGAATCGGAAGTGAATATAAATGAAAATGATCTGCGCGTGGACGTTTATCGTTCTTCAGGATCCGGCGGGCAACACGTAAATACGACGGACTCCGCGGTTCGGATCACTCATATTCCTACCGGGGTTGTAGTGGCTTGTCAGGATGAGAAGTCCCAACATAAAAACAAAGCCAAGGCGATGCGTATTTTGAGCGCCCGTATTTTGGAAAAGCAGGCGGAAGAGAAAAAAGCCGCCGCGGACGCACTTAAGAAGCAGATGGTGGGCACGGGGGATCGTTCGGAAAGGATCAGGACCTATAATTTCCCTCAGGGGCGTTGTACCGACCATCGTATCGGCTTTACCAGTCACAATTTGTCCGCGATTATGGAAGGTGATTTGGACGATTTGATCGGGGCCCTCACGGAAGAAGACAGAGTAAAACGGCTGGCAGAATCTCAGACCCATTAAACTTCGACTTAAGTGCTTTTCCGGGTTGAAGTTTCCTGCTCCAAGATTGCGATGGTAGGCGGATTATGCTGAAAGAAGTGCAAGAACCTTTTCGACGCGTATGCGGCGAAAGAATCCCATTCTCCAATGTACACGCAGTGTCCATGAGTCTGCCGTTGGTAGCGGACGTGATCGGCTATGAAGAAAAGCGTGTAGAAACCCTCTCCCGTTTGAAAGCGGGCTATCCTAGGTTTATCGCGCATGCATATGTGGAAAAAATCCTGGATTATAATCGGGAAAGGAACGGGATAGAAGGTCCTCAATTCATCGTTAATTCTAGAAAAGCTGCCGAACACATCGTCGATCTTTTCGAAATTCCTTCCGCTTCGATCTTGGAAGATGAGGGAATGATCACCTTGGTTTTTCAGAACAATAAAGAGAAAGAACTGCAGGTTTTATCCTTCATACAGCATACCGGTTGCCTAGTATCCTCGCGCAAGGCGGAGGATTATTTATTTAAAAAAGGGCTCATAGATTCCGTATATTCGGAAGAAACCTTTAAAGAAGATCCGGAAGTGAGCGTTTGCAAAGAACTCGGAAACTTATATCCTGGTAAGAACCTTGAGATCCTTTTGACCACTTCCGGAATGAACGGAATTTACGCTACATTCAAGGCTCTCGACGAAGCTAGAGCTAAGGAAGGAAAGATCCTTTGGTTACGCTTAGGTTGGCTCTACGTGGACAATATCCGGATTTTGGAGAAATATTCTCGGGGGTCCAGAATCTTTCACGAGGTAGGGAATCTCTCCGAATTGGAAGAGTTTTTGAAACAGGAAGGAAACCGCGTCGCGGCGGTTCTTACCGAGTCTCCGACCAATCCGTTGATCCAAGTACCAGATTATCCTAAATTGAAAAGTTTGTTGGATCGATACGGAATTCCTTTGATAGCGGATATTTCCGTTGCCGGGTCAGCTGTCGTGGATCTTTCCTCCTATGCGGACGTTATCGTAGAGAGTTTGACCAAATTCGCTTGCGGGAATGCGGACGTGATGATGGGTGCGGTTTTTCTAAATCCAAAATCCGAGTATTTTCATTTTCTACAAGAGCGGTGTCCGGCTTTCGTCGAATCGCCGTACGTTCGGGACCTGGAGCGTATGGCGCATGAGGTTCGTGGATATAAAGAAAGAGTCCGCGCGATCGGGAAAAACGCCCTGATCTTAGCGGAGTTTTTTCAAAACCATCCTAAGATCAAAGCCGTTCATTGGAGCGGTTCCGAGGAGAATCGGGAGAATTTCTCCAAAATAGCTCGTGAAAAAAATCTCCATTGCGGAGTGATTACGATAGAACCGGGGATCCCTTTGGAAAAATTCTACGATTCTCTAGAGCTTCTGAAAGGGCCCAGCTTTGGAACTGAATTCACTCTCAATATGCTTTATATGTACTTGGCCCATTATGAACTGGTCTCTACTGAGACGGGAAGAGCATTCCTTCAGGAAATAGGTTTGGATCCGAGTCTGGTACGTATTTCTGTCGGAAGGGAAAATCCGGATCTTCTGATTGGGGAATATAAAAAAGCCTTAGGCGATTGAACTTAAGATGGGAATCCGTACTACCAGGATTCGCCCAGGTGTTCTTTGCAGGAGCTCCTACAGTGTTCAGCTTAAAAAAATAGATTTTCAAAATCGGAAAAATCTGTTATTTGGCCAAAGCTTGGGCGGCGGGGTACCACCGCACCGGCCCCCGCCCAGAGAAGGGTGGGGACTTTACCCTTTCCCACCCTTCGATGAATTGTTTTCTCTTTCCGTTAAGGAATTAAGCCACCGATTTCATCGCTATTTTTGCGGAAGCCTTTTCGCTCGGGAGTTGCATCACTTTCCGATAGAAATACCGGAAGAGTCCGAATTTGCTCAAGCCGAAAAGGTAAATGAAAGCGATCGAAGCTGGAACTCCTAAGATCCAACCTGAAATGTGGATTAGGACACTGGAAACGATAGCGAATCCCAAGGATCCGATAAAGACTGTCGCAAGAAAAGCCGAGGTCGATCCCAGTGAGGAAGGGCTGGAGGAGACGGGAAATTCCGGAGAAGTGGAAATCGCCCATCCTTCTTGTTCTATCTTCAGCATGGACCAAATCAGAATTGGGATCAGGATGACTCCCATCACATACAATGTGATTGCTACATCAGAAGTGAACCAACCTTGCGCCGTAGACCAAGTCCAATCGTTCCGAAAAGATTCCGCAGTCGGAGAGAAAAATCTTTTGTATCCAGTACCGTCCCACCCGTGAACTAGAATGAAAAACATTCCGAAATAGCCTATAGCCACCTGCAAGTAGGCCAAGAATGCCCGGCCCGCCTTTAACAAGGCCCAGACCGCCCAAAACCCTAGAATCCCTTGGGAAACGTTCGTGAATCCGAATAAACAGACTAACCATCCCGGCATTCCCTTGTCTCCCGCATGCATCGTTTCCCAACTAGTGAATTGCCAAACAAGGTACAGGCCAGAAGGAGCGAATAGGAGTGACAAGTATAATAAATTCGTAATGAAATACTCGTTATTCCAGAAAGATACGGAATTTCCCTTTACGGAAGGGAGGCTGCTCTTTTTGCCCTCTCCCGATTGTAATTTTCGGATCTGACGAGCGGCAGCGACTGCATAGCCGGCCCCTAATCCGTATGACCAAAAAACATCCACTTGAACCATTTCATTTATCTCCTCATAATATAAGAATGACATGTCATTCAGTTTTTGTCAATAGCGAAGATCTTTTTTTTGGGTGAATCTACTCGGTTTATTCAAAACTCGGGTCAAAAAAACGAAATCCGCTTTACCCGTATTTTTCCGGGAATTGATATGGTAGTCATTGGATGGGTTAGCTTATAAAATGAGGTAATCCAGTGAAGCTAAACAGAATATTTAAATCGAAGAACTTTCTGCTATCGGTTCTTCTCTTTTTCGGTTCGTGCCGGTTTTTGGGGATCGGATCCATTCCTTTGGAGGAACTGAAATCGAAATATGCGAACGAAAATTCTAAATTCATCCGGATAGACGACGTAGATCTGCATTATAGGGATGAAGGAAAAGGACCGGTAATCGTTCTTTTACACGGAGTCTGCTCCTCCTTGCATACGTGGGACGTTTGGGCGGAAAAACTAAAAAGTAAATATCGGGTGATCCGATTGGATCTTCCGGGGCACGGTTTGACGGGGATCGGAAAAGATCTGAACGGTCTTGAATTGCCTCAAGGCGTCCGGACCTTGGACCGATTTTTGAACGCTCTCAAGATCGACCGATTCTATTTGGTCGGGAATTCCATGGGCGGTTACATTTCCTGGAATTACTCGCTGAAACATCCCGAAAAGGTATTAAAGTTGGTTTTGATCGATTCGGTCGGCTATGCCCAACCTCTTCCTCCCATGATCGCCTTGGCGAGTCATCCTTTGGTAAGTCCATTCGCAAAACACGTCTTACCGAAATTCATGATAGAAAAAAGCGTCGAACAGGTTTACGGGGATAAGAACAAAGTCACCCAAGAACTGAAAGACAGATACGCGGATCTTTCCATGAGGGAAGGGAACCGTACGGCCTATAATTATTTTTTCGTTATGGCCCGCCAAAAATTCACGAACGCGGAACTCTCGGAAGGAATCGATAAAATTCGACAACCAACTATGGTAATGTGGGGGACGGAGGACGAATGGCTAAAATACGAGTATTTCGGAAATTGGAAAAAGAGCCTGCCGAAAGCGGCATTCCGAGTCTATGAAGGAGCGGGCCATATTCCTATGGAAGAGATTCCTGAAGTGACCGTAAAAGACTTGGAGAACTTTATCGCATCGGAATAGAATGAGACAGCAAGATAGGTATTCGTTTTAAAGAAAGATGCCTATCTTTTCCTCATCCCTTCCAACATTAACTTCGGTATTTCTTCCATCCATCTTCTCGCAAATTTCGCGTCTTTTCCGTAGGAGATTCCCGCGCGTATTCCCTCGAACATTATCGCATTGACTGCCTGTGAAGCGATTCGGGTATCCAGGTCTTTTCGCAAAAATCCTTTCGATACTCCGTTCTTTAAATACAATTCCGTGAGTTTCGCACTTCGATCGATTCCCAAGCGTACCTTTCTTTGAATAGCTTCATCCAATCCCATGGCCTCGAAAAAAACGATTTTGGCTTGTCGCGGGTCTTTTGCGAAAAGGTGAAACAATTCCTCTCCGATACTTACGATTTGTTGCCTGTACTCCTCGAGGGTGTCGGATTTGTCTGGTGTCTCTTTTTTGACCACTTCGATCAATCCGATCAGGATTCTATCCACAAGTGCATGAAGGATATCCAGTTTATTCTTGAAATACCTGTAGCAGGTACCGTGCCCGATATTCAATCTTCCGGCGATGTCCGCGATGCCGGTTTCGTGATATCCCTTTTCGGAAAAAACCTCTAGCGCCGCTTCGAGTATTTGTTCTCTACGAGCCTCTGCTCTGTTCGCGATCGGACTGGGGGGCTTGGTTCTCATTGGAATCCTTACTCGTTCACGCTTAAAAGATAAGCAAGGATTTTTCGTTATTGGGCGAGAGAGAATCGGATTCTAAACGAGGTTCCTTTGCCTAAGGAACTGGAAAAATCCAGCTTTCCTTTTAATTGTCGTGTTAGGACCTGAACGAGAGTCAGTCCGAAGGAAGGACCTTCGAAAGGATCCGAATCTCCGGACAAGCCGCATCCAGTGTCGCTTATTTCCAGCACTCCGAAATCCTTTTCTTTTCCGATCCGGATGGTCACGCTTCTCTCTCCCGATTCGGGTTGGAATCCGCTAGGAAATGCATATTTGAAACAGTTCGTCAAAAGTTCGTTTAATATTAGGCCTAGTGGAATCGCCACACTTACTTCTAGATTCAGTCGCTCCATTTCCGTTTTTAAACGGACATCCGGACCTATCTTGTAAGCAGAACGAATTTTAGCCGAAAGGCGATTTGCATATCCGGAAAATTCGATATCGCCTAAGTCTTTGGATTGGTAAAGTTCGTCGTGTATTAATGCCATCGTCTGGATTCTATTCTGGCTTTCCGCAAAGGCCTCGTGAACTTTGGGGTCGTTTACATAGTCCGCCTGTAGGCTGAATAAACTGGATATCGCTTGCAGATTGTTTTTGACCCTATGATGGATCTCTTTCAACATAACGTCTTTTTCCCGAAGTGATGCCTTGAGCTGGCGCTCCGCTTCTTTCTTTTCGGTAATCACTTCTGCGGTGACGATGATGGAAGAAAAAGTTTTTTCCGATTCCGGCGGTAGCGACCATCTCAGTGTCGCTTCGAATTTGCTTCCGTCGTAAGCGGTTAAAAAAATGTCGTATTCGAGGGCTCTTAATCCTAATCGAATGCAATATAGCAGATTAACGAAATCGTTGGATTTTCCGATATCGTAGATATTTTTCGTAATTTGCAATACCGCCTCTTTGGAGTTGGTTTTGAACATCTTTACGGTTTCTAGATTTGCGTCGATTACGCGAATGGACTGCGCACATTCCCGCATAAATTCGGGGTTCTTGGATAGAAATCGGTAAAATTGCATATTCCCCATCGGTGGGAGGGAATCTAAAAGAGCTTTTACTCGACTGTAATCGCATTCGAAGATACCGATCGGAATGTTTTCGAACAATCTTTTGTATCTAGCCTCGGTTTCGTCCAGGGAAACGTTCGACTTAGTCAGTTCCAGAGTCCTCTCCGTTATGAGAGTCTCCAGTTCACCGTGAGAATGCAGCAATCTGCGCTCGGCTTCCCGTCTTTCCCGAACGACCGATAATACCAATAGCGAGGTGATGGACATCGCCGAGAGAAAACTTTGCAATAATAGAAGGGACGTTTCCCGGGAAGATGCGGAAAATTGTGTCGAACCTTGGAGAGCCCCGCAAATTGCAAGACCGGAGATCAAAGTGAGAGTTAGAGAGG
The DNA here is from genome assembly GCF_004769195.1 of Leptospira fletcheri. Taxonomy (NCBI): domain Bacteria; kingdom Pseudomonadati; phylum Spirochaetota; class Leptospiria; order Leptospirales; family Leptospiraceae; genus Leptospira; species Leptospira fletcheri. The sequence continues at coordinate 290,609 of NZ_RQET01000004.1, read as the reverse complement.
ATTCTCTGGCTCCGAACTGTATGGAGGACCATATGACTATCGTTATCAATAGATAGGCGATTGGATAATCCAGCTCCAAGGCTTTGATTCGAAAAACGTTAAACGTTGCCGATGCGATGAGTATCAGCAAAAGGATCACCGGGATACTTTCTCTTAGCACGTTTTTTTTGGGGGAAGAGAGATTCGGAGTCAACCACGACCAGAAAAAAGGAAAATAAAGAAACACCCCCAGCATATCCCCGGACCACCAAAAGATCCAAGTGGAAGCGATCGTTTCTGCAGGAATGATTCCCATTAAGAAAAGCCCTAAGTTGGCCACGCTAGCGCTCGTGGTGCAGACAAGGGTTTCCATCCAAAGGAATCGGATAACATTGGCGGTGTTTCTCGTAAAATCCGCGTCCCGAACGATTTTGTTGTAGAATATGGAACCTAATAGGGCCTGGAGACCGCTCCCGCATCCGATTAAGATCGCTCCCCAAAATTGCGGAGCAAGGGGATATTCTGAAAGGATATCTAGTTTGGTCGAAAGATTATAGACAAAAGAGCCGAAACCCACTCCGATCGCCGCAGATTTTCCGAATAAAAGCAAGGCACAGAGAGCCCATCCCGACGCAGGCCATACGGGAGATGCGTAACCGGAATAGGCAGCGGTAAAAAAACCGATATGCCCTAAAAGAAAATAAAAGATCGCGGTTATTAAAATTTTTCCGGCCCAGGAAAATGTCCTAAGCTGTTTTATGGACGCAAAACGGTTATATAGGATCATTTCACTTTATTTATCCGATCGCTATTTGGATAAGGGATAAAAAGACTTCCTTGTATGAATTGGTTTAAGGACAACGGTGTAAAGCCTTTCGTGTTTTTGGGAAGAGGGTTTTCGTGCGAACAAAAACCTATCCTCGCGTTTCCGGAGGAAGTCTTCACTACTAATCGACGAAGCGAAGTTCTTAAAATCATTCGGAAAATCGAAGATAAGGTTTCGGAAGGTTTTTTTGCGGCAGGATGGATTTCATACGAATCGGGAGATGCTTTTTTAAAAGGGGAGGGAGAATATGTCGATTCATCTTTCGATTTTCCCTTAGTTTGGTTCGGAACGTTCCAAGAGTATAAGAGTTTAGAAAAAGAGGAATTGGCAAGCTGGGAAAATTCCTTTTCCGCGGAAGGTTATTCTATTCGGTACAAATCTTCCATAAATTTCGATAAATTTGAAGATTCTATCCATAAGATCAAACAATCGCTACGCAATGGGGACGGTTATCAAATTAATTACACGTTTCCCCTAGAGTTGAATCTTCTCGGTTCGAGTGGCCGCTTTTTTTTCGATCTTCGTAAGGCGCAGGATGTTCCATACGAGGCATGGATCTATACTGGTCGAGAAAAGGCGGACAACGTCGGGCGAGAAATTCTGTCTTTTTCTCCCGAACTTTTTTGGGAGAGAACGGGTAAAATCATAAGAACTTCACCCATGAAAGGGACTAGGCCCAGAGGAAAAAATGCGGAAGAAGACCTTCGATTCAGGACAGATTTGCAGGACTCCGAAAAAGATAGGGCCGAAAATCTGATGATCACGGATCTGATTCGGAGCGATCTAGGCAAAATATCCGAATTAGGTTCCGTCTCCGTTCAAAATCTGTTCGGAATCCAGGAATATAGCACCGTCTTTCAGATGACGAGCGATATCGGTTCCGTCTTAAGCGAAGGGGTTTCTTTTTCGAAAATTCTGGAGGCTCTCTTTCCTGGCGGATCGATTACCGGGGCACCGAAACGGAGGGCGACAGAGATCATTTCTTCTCTAGAAGGAAGTCGAGGAATCTATACCGGAGCAATCGCCTTTTTATCTCCCGGGCAGGAAACGGTATCCATTCCGATCCGCACCCTAGAGTTTCAGGGGGATTTCGGAGACGGGCGGAGCGGCAGGTTCGGGATTGGCGCCGGGATTACGATCGATTCAGACCCTGAAGAAGAGTGGAAGGAATGCTGGTCCAAGGCTGCTTTTTTAACGGAATCCGTCCGCGAAATCGGAGGGAACTTCGAGATTTTCACGACGGCAAGAGCGAAAAGAGGTACGGTATATTTCGAAAAAGAACATGAAGAAAGGATGCGAAATTCCGCAAAGGAACTGGGTTTTACTTTTCCTGATCAGGAATGGAAATCTATATTAGAAAAAATAAAAATAGAGAGTTCGGGAAACGCTAAGAACACATACCGTGTGCGGATCTCTTTGGATCGGAAACTCGGTTTGAAGTTCGAAATGCAATTATGGCCGTCGGCGGAGAAAGAAGGGAGAATCTTGATTTCGAATAAAAGATTGCGGAATAACGAGACGCTCCGTCTTCATAAAACCAGTGTTCGGACGGCATATCTGGAAGGATACGAATCGGCACGTTCCAAAGGTTATTTGGACGCAGTCTTTACCGACGAGGAAGCTCGTATTCTAGAAGGAAGTATCCATTCCATTTTTCTAAGAATCGGAGGAAAATGGTTCACACCCTCCCTTCAATCGTGTATCCTACCCGGGATCGCTAGAAAAAAATTAATGATAAGACTAAAGGCCAGGGAAAAGGATTTATTCGTACCGGATTTTCGGGAGGCCGAAAGAATTATTCTCTGCAATGCGCTGCGCGGGATCCGTTTAGTCACTTCGGTAGATTTGGAATGAGAACGTTCATCGGTCTTTCTCTTCCGGAAAAAATCCGCGATTCCATTGTCCGAATTTGCTACGGTATAGAAGGAGCTCGCTGGGTGCCGGAGGAGAATTTTCACGTTACTCTGGTTTTTTTAGGCGAATTGGATTCCGTAGGATTTGATTCTTTGCGGGAAATCTGCACTGATGTCAGTGCGGGAGTCTTTCCTCTAAAAGCTAGCGGACTCGGATGGTTCGGGTTCAAAAAGCCGGCGATTCTTTATATCGCTTGCGATCCGGATCCTGGGTTATTGGATCTACAGAGAACCTTGGAATCTGCTTGCAAGAGAGCAGGTTTTTCCGTAGAAAAACGGGAATACAAGCCGCATATAACCATAGCCCGGTTTCGGGATTCGGCTCAAAGAAGCGTTATGACCTATCTGGAAGAATTTCGGGATTTTACCCTTCCTGTCTTCGAACCGGGAGAGTTTCATATTTATTCCAGCAGAAGCGATGGTCCGATCTATAGGATCGAAGAATCGTTTCCTATCGGGAGGGAGTGAGGTGGAATTTCCGAGCGAGGAGACGTATATTCCTAAAATCCGGGATTTTTCGGATTTTTTTCTCAACCCGAAAGAAACAGAGGAAGAGGTGGTCGGAATCGGGGGAGATCTTAGTACGTCCCGTCTACTTTACGCTTATACTCACGGAATTTTTCCCTGGATGGATAAACCTTTGCTTTGGTTTTCTTTGGATCCCAGAGCGATCTTCGATCTGAATGTTCTTCATCTGAGCCGTAAGGTCCACCGGAAAATTCGGCAGAAAAAATATACGATCACGATGAATCACGCGTTCGAGCAGGTTATGCGTTGCTGTTCTTACCGTTCCGAGGAGCAGACTTGGATTACGGATACGTTCCTAAAAGGATTTACCGAGTTCCATAGACAAGGTTACGCACATAGTCTGGAAGTTTGGAACGAAGAAGGTCTTCTCGGTGGAGGAGTTTACGGAGTGGCGATCGGAAAATTCTTTGCCGGCGAGTCCATGTTTTCTTTCGAACCTGATTTCGGAAAAATCGCTCTCCATTATCTTTTCCAGATTTTGAAAAGGGACGGTTTTACTTTGTTCGATACCCAGCAGATGAATCCCGTAACGCTGTCGTTAGGGGCGTACGAGATACCGAAATCGAAATTTTTGGAACGACTTACTTCGGCTGTGGAAGTGCCTTCCAAGTGGAAACCTTCTCGACTCGAAATTTGATTTTTTGCTAAATTCGGTTTGATTTGCCTTACATAATAATAAAAGTAAGGCATTAAAACCAACCTAAAATATAGGCAGACTATCATGACCCTATTCAAAAAAATTCTAGCTTCCCTTCTAGTTTCCGCAATCGCTCTTTTCGGTTTTAACGGACTGACTGCAGAAGATGCGGCAGGTGACGAGCCCGCTCACACGCAAGATTCCGGTGCGGCAAAGTCCGAGAAAAAAGGTAAAAAAGGGAAGAAAAAGAAATCCAAAAAGAAACACGGTAAAAAGTCCAAAAAAGGAGCTAAAAAAGAGGAAGAAGGATCCAAGTCTGAGTCTTCCACTCCTGCTCCTTCCCACGAGGGAGCTGCCGGCGAAGAGCAGTAATTCCGGTATTCGTTTCGAATTCCGCCCGACGATTCTGCGGGCGGAATTTATATTATCAAAACTCGTTCTCTCTCCGATTTTGCACCGCACCGTTTTTCTCTTTTCTAAAATTTTCTTGACTCTTCTCTTCCTCGCAATACCGTAAGCGCTCTTTTAGCCCAATTTACCAAAGGGTAATATTTATTTATCCCTTCTTCAAAAAGGAAGAACTCCAATGTATAAGAATTTAGCAGAGTTGTACCTCAAGGCAGCCCAGGCCTACGGGGACAGGCCCGCATTTTGGTCCAAGGACGAGAGTAAAGAGTATAAACCTACTAGCTTCAAACAATTGGCCGATCTCGGCCTGAATCTAGCGGAAGCACTCATCGATCTCGGAGTAAAGGCCCGGGATCACATCGGGGTGATTGCCGACAACCGTTTGGAATGGATTATCGTGGATGCGGCCGTTCTATTTTGCGGTTCCGCAAACGTTCCTCGAGGAACGGATGTCACTGATGGGGAAATGGATCATATTCTGAACCATTCTCATGCTGCTGTCGTTTTTCTGGAAAACGACAAGGTATACGAGAAGTTCCTTAAGAACAAATCCAAACTTAAGGATGTCAAGACCGTCATTATCATGGATAAAGATAGCAAAATCAAAACGAAAGGGGTTTTGCATCTTTACGATTTGATCGAAGAAGGGCGGGCACATCGGGCAAAAGGCTCCAAAAAGGCCGAAAAACGGATCGAAGGAATCAAGCCCGACGACCTGTTCACATTGATTTATACTTCCGGAACAACGGGAATGCCTAAGGGCGTTATGCTTATGCATTCCAACATGACGCACCAAATCGAATATGTCGTCCCCCTGATCCTGAAAAAGTCCATGATCAAAGAGGATGATAGTATGCTCTCCATCCTCCCGGTATGGCATATATTCGAACGGGTAGTAGAGTATTCGGCAATCTCCCTCGGTATCGCTACCTTTTATACGAAAGTTGCGGATCTACGGAATGACCTCGCGAAGGCGAGACCTTCCTTTATGGCTTCCGCGCCTAGGGTGTGGGAAAGTATCTATTCCGGTATTTACAATCGGATCAACGATCCAAAGCAGACTCCTCCGGTTCGAAAATTCCTGTTCAACACTGCGTATCTGTTTTCTAAGAATTATCACGCAGCGGTCCGCTTTTTAAGCGGACGAGAAGTGGATTACGAAGGAAGAAATCCGCTCCAATCCCTCGTAATGGGGATAGAAGCGATACTCCGGTTGATTTTAACAGGCCCGTTTACGGTTTCTATTCTTGCACTGGCTGCCTATTTTTACGTGAAAAGTGCGAATCCGAATCTACCCTTCGTGCCAGGTTTACTTCTCACCATAGCGGGTCTTGGATTGATCTTCAATTATAAGACTCTGGACGCCATCGTTCTGGCGAAGATCCGCCAAGCTACCGGTGGGCGTCTGAGAGGAACTCTTTCCGGAGGCGGGGCTTTACAACGGCACGTTGACAATTTCTTCAACGATATCGGTCTGCTCGTTTTGGAAGGTTATGGTATGACTGAAACCGCTCCGGTGATTTCCGTCCGCCATTACGATTATCCTATTATCGGATCCGTCGGATACGTAGTTCCGAAAACGGAGCTTCAGATCAGGGACGACAACGGAAAAATCCTGACTCATATCAACGACAATCGTGAGATCTTGGCCGGAAAGATCGGACTCAAGGGAGTCGTTCATATCAAAGGGCCGCAAGTCATGAAAGGGTATTATAAAAACCCGGAAGCGACTAAAAAAACCATCTCGGACGGATGGATCAATACGGGAGATATCGGTTTCATCAACTATAAGAAGACCCTTACTCTAACCGGTCGTGCTAAGGATACGGTCGTTCTTTTGGGTGGAGAAAACGTGGAGCCCGTTCCCATCGAAAATAAATTGGACGAATCCCCGTTTATCAAACAATCCATGGTGTTCGGACAAGACCAAAAGGCTCTCGGGGCCATCATCGTTCCTGATATCGATAATCTGAAACCTTGGCTGGAACAGAACGGAATCACCGCGAAAGAACTGAAAGATTTGGTGGATCATCCTAAAGTTCTCGAGTTCTACAAAAAAGAAATTCGGGAGTACAATAGTACGAAGGAAGGTTTTAAATCCTTCGAATTGGTACAACATGTGGTGATCGCTCCGAAAGCATTCGAAGTAGGGGATGAATTGACCAACCTGTTAAAGATGAAACGCCACGTAATCACCGAAAAGTATCAGAAAAAGATAGATAGGGTGTACAAGTAATTCGAAGGTTTTAACGCCTGCGAAGGGCTTCGGGTAAAACCGAAGCCCTTCTTGTTTATGGAATCCTATAGATTCGAGGAAACACTTCCTCTTCTGGACGGAGAAGCGAAGGGTCATGGAAGGTTAGGATTTTCGTCCCTTGTTCTACTAGCAATTCCAAGTATTGTATAAATTCCCGATGATTTTTAACGGAATAGAGCGGTAGACCCGCAGGATCTTTTCCTCCCGCGCAAAGTTCCGTGAAGATACATTCATCACCTGCGAAGAGTACCCTATTTTTCGGAAATCGCAACCATTCTACCGCTGAGTGACCTGGGGTTCGCCCTCCCGTAAAGAGAATTCTAAAATCGGGAAACACTTCCAGGCTGCCTTGGACAAAGGTCAGTTTTTTATCCTTTTCTTTGGTGTGCAGAATCTTTCTGAGATTCGGAAACCAATCCGTCTTTTTCAGAAGCTCCCAATCGTTCGGATTGATGAAAACCCTAGCTCTCGGAAACAAATCCAGCCCTCCTGCGTGATCGGCGGAAAAATGAGTCAATACGATATCGGTAACCATCGAACCTCTGATTCCGGCTTTTTCTAGGATGGTACTGGGAGAGGCCCAGTCTTTGAGACCGTATCTGTCCTTGGTTCGCACGGAAGAGATTCCGGAGTCAATCAACAGGATTCTATTTCCACTTTTGATCAGATAAAATAGAAAAACCGTTTCCTTGCGTTCGGTTCCGTCCTCCGATTCGTCGGAGAGTTCCAACCGCCTTCCGTTTCCGTAATGGACCGCGTAGAGACCATCTTCTAATTCGTATTTCGAGTCGGTTCCGAGGTTTTTCTTAGGATTTTCCCGAAATACATTCCGTTCCGTTTCGGTTGTCCGACAGGCCATCGCACCGAACAGAAGGAAAAAGGGAAAAAGGAATTTCAGCGAACATACGAATCTAAGATGTAAAATCATGGAAAGGACGAAAAAATTCTTCCCTTACTTTCGACTTTGGTACCAATTCAACCACTCGTTTTTGGAAGAGAATTTTTCTCCGGTCACGGATTTTAACGCCGCGACCACCAATTTCCGGTTTCGAGGAGTCTCGTTATCCTCCAAAAGAAAGATCAAAACAGGAAGGCTTTTGGGATCTTTTCGAGCCCCGAGTTGTGCAACTGCTACTTGGTGCAGATTCCAATTTTGGCTCCGGGCATATTTTTCCAAAATAGATTCCGCTTCTTCTCCCTTGATGGACGCGATCGCACCTAAGGTGCTAGGCGCTAAGTCCGGGAATTGCTGGGTTTTACGATCCAGTAAGGCCAACGATTTGGGAGAAGCGATCATACCTAAACTCTCGGCCGCGATCCTCGCCAATTTTTGATCAGAGGAATCGGCCGCTTTTTCCAATAGAGGTAACGCTTCCGGTGCACCGATTCCACCTAGAGCCCAAACCGCTCCGTATCTTGCCTCGCCGGAAGTTTCCTGGCTGATTCCGGATAAGACCGGAATACTTCGTTTATCACCCAGATATCCTAAGGACTGCGCGATGATTTCGCGGTCCGGCAAGGAGGTATCGAGGAGGGAAGTCTCGATGGATTCTCGGGCTGGAGCGTACTTGATGCGACCTAAAATATGAGAGGCCGGTCCTTTCGTGTCCGCCGATCCAGTACGAAGTACGCGCAATACATTTGGTCCCGTCTGCTGAGAAGGAATTCCGATGAGAACGTCCGCAGCTCTGTAACGAATTTCCCTACTCGGATGGCCGATTAACGGTAAAACCGCAGGAATCGAGCTCGGATCCCCTATATCCACTAGCGCGATAGAAGAATTTTCTCTTCCTTTATCGAATTCCGCAGTCATTGCTTGAATCAGAAGAGGAACCGCTTTCCTACTTTTGATTTTACCCAGAGCTAAATAAACTGCAGCCAAACTAGGGCTTGGCCTTAAATTTTCGGATTGTTTCAGCAGATAAGCTTCTCCAGCTTGAATTCGCAGTTTTCCGATCGCCATGGCGTATGTTTTGGTCTTCTCCGGGTCGGAGTTTTTTTGAGCGGACGCTAAAAGGTTTCCACTAACAGAACGGGCGTCGATCCGGACCAAGGTATCCACAGTTAATAAACGAATCGTAGAATCCTCGCTTTCCAAAAAAGGAACGAGTTTATTTCCTACGTCGGCATCGCCCATTCTTGCCAAAGCCTCCAATACCGTGTCGATTCCGACTCCCGATCCCGGTTGCAAAAGATTTAATATTCCCTGCTTAGAAGATCTATCCTTGTAAATTCCCAATGCGAGGGCGGCCGGACCGCGCAATGGTTTTTCATTTCCGGTTAGGAAACTTCTGATCTTTGGGAGATAGTTTCTCTCGTTCCGATCGGCCAACTCCAGAATCGCCAGGGATTTGGCCTGGGCATTTTCCGATTCCAAAGCCTTTTCAAGCTCCGCGAGACTGGCAGGTTCCGTTTCCGAAATTTCAGGTAGACGGTCCGGCTTTGGGGGACCGCTGCATGAAAGTAAGAAGGTTAGAAATGTTAGAAAGGAAAGACGAAGTAAAAAATAGAAACGGATCTTTTTTGCCATTTTAAGAAGAAGGAACTATATTCAGGGTTTGTTTTAATTGTTGCAAATCGCTTTTCCATTGAGCGATATCCTGGTTGGCTTCCGAAACCTGGGCGGGATCCATTTGTCCCCGTTGTATGGTGTATTCTACGAGCTGTACCCTGGATTCCAATTCCTGGATTTTATATTCCAAATATGCTCTTTGTTGCTGGGGGGTCACCTGGGGTTCGGTTGTTTGCGCGGGAGAGGTGCCCGGCTCCGCAAATCTTCCTGCGCTTCTCGCCATCGCAAACTGGGATTCCGCCGCAGTTACGAGATCCAATCTTTCTCGGGCTTTCTTTTCCTGCTCTTCCGTTAATGGGGGGCGAAATTCTGCAGGAATATAAATGTTTTTCGGATATTTGAGTGCGAATTCGGCCCATTCTTCCCGGATTTTTTCCCGATCGGAATCCGTCTTTTTCGGACCGAAAGCATGGGGCCATAATCTCTTTGCTTGCCCTTCCAATTCGGGATCTTCTTGGAACGGATGCGGAGCTTCCGGGAATTCGATTCCGGAAGTTAAGTTTCGTCTTCTTTCCAAAACCGTCTCGGTTTCCTGGCTGACGGACTTGATTTTGCGGGATTGCTCGGGCCAAAAAATAAATAATAGAAGAACGAATACAAGGAACCCAAGTAGGATCCACAGGGAATATTTTTTAATAAGAAGCATACTTGTCGCGCGATCGAGGCGTTTTTAAAGAAAGGAATCGCAAAACCTCGAGAACAAGTTCCTCGAGATTTTGCGATCTGTATCGAAAGTTTATACGAAGATTCCGATGACCCAAGAAATAAACTGCCCGAAGATCGTTTCGGTCAGGAATTTTTTCAGATCGATCGGATTGCGGTTTAAGCTGTCATAATACCAAGCGTTATATTCGCTGATGGTCGGAATGGAAAATCCGTATTTAGAATCGATCGCTTTGATCAATTCGTTCGCAAAAACCGTATGACCGTATTGGTTCGGATGCACTCCGTCCAACCCGAAGATTCCGGGCTGCCCGGGAAGCGGCCAGTTCGCTCTGGCGTATCCGGGACTCCATCCGGACGGACTGTTAATCAACCTTCCGTTTTCCTTCAGATCGTCGAATAGTACTTTCAGATCCGCAACCGCGAATCCCATCGCGACCGCTTGGGCTTTTATTTCGCCATTCAACATGGTTAAGAAGTTCGTGATGGTATTTACTTCACCCGCGTCCAGAACCTGAGAAGGATCGGAAACGGAAGAACGGAAAAATGCCTTTAACCCCGTATAATTCGCTCTTCCTTGCGGATCTTGGTACGGTTCCAAGAAGGCGATGGAAGTCACATTCGGAATCGTAAAGAGAACTCCACCTTGGATGGATCCGATCACAGACATTCTGCGCATCGTTTCCCGGATGTCTCTCTTGAATCGCGCTTCGTCCAAGCAATTCGTGGAAGTGCTTAGGGCCGTACAAAGAACGTGGTTTGCAGCTGCGGTTCCGAATAAGAAAGTCGGTCTGACTTTTTCCATGATTTCCATCTGAGTTCCGGAATTTCCCAATCCGAAACGATGGAATTTATCCGGAGCTTGGCAATCCGCTACTTGAACCCAGCGATAGGTAAACCAATACCAGGTCGCCCAGTACCATTGCCTGGTCCATTTCGTAGCGGTGATATCTTCGCACTGGCCCGAAGTTTTCAGAACGGTAGTGTAATCTGCGCCGGTGATGCCTGCATGGGTCGGAAGGCTAACAGTAGATTGGTTTCCACCGATAACGCTTGCTGCGATGCAGAAGATACCGCAATTCCCTTTAAGAACATCCTCGAAGTTAATGTACGGTCCTTTTAAAACGTTATAACTTACTCCCGAGCCGGCTTGTTTGGAGACAAGCACGGGATAAGCCCAGTCTTGGGTCTTTTTTTCCACGGTAGCGCCAAAGAAACCTTGGCTCAAAGAATCTCCGATGACACCAGGCTTCGTAAAAAGTTGGGACTGGCTTTGTGCGGAGAGGGAAATCGCGCTAAAACAAATCCCCAATGCCGCTACGGCTTTCCAAATGATAGATTTTCTCATTTTAAATTTTTATCCTCACGGACGCTCTTCCTAAACCAAGAAGGCGATCCAATTCTCTGTGTGCCAATGTAGCGTTAATTCGGAAAAAAGTCAACGCCACTAAGGTTTTCGGGATTGTATATAAAACATTCGTTATATTACATTGGATCAAAAATTAGATGGTTAGATATCGAATTAAAGGTGTTCGATGAATTTCATATTTTTATAAACTCTGTTCGTTATAAATTTCTTTCCTAACACAGTTCGGTATCTTCGGAAAGTCTTTGCACGTTTATAGCTTAAAATGGGAAGGAAGGAAGATTTTCAGGATATTTTGCCCGGAATTCCGGGAAATTTTAGGGGAAAAATTCCTTGAATTTCCGGAATTCCATCGAAATCTGGGCGTCTAACTGATAACAACGGGGACGAATTTGGTTTCGACTGTTGTAGTTGAAGTGTGGTGGCATGTAGGGGTGAGGGGCCTCTTAAAAACCTTCAAAACAATAAACGCTAACAACGAATTAGCACTAGCAGCTTAATCTCTGCTACGGACGAAAGGCTTACTCCCCCGGTGGTTTTTTGTCCGACTCAAACGGGGGACGTGATTCATCGGTGTTCGGTTCTCGATGGATGATGTACTGGAATCGAATTGGAGGGGCACACCTGCCTGCGGGTTAAGGCTCTCCGAAACAACAATCGTAGGACAAACATGTAGAGGCCCCATAGAGGCACAATAGGACCCGGGTTCGAACCCCGGCGTCTCCAGTAATCATCTATCGTTATGGATTTCATCGGGGTGAGAATGCGAACTCAAGAGAGCAGAGATAGCGACTCATAGGGAGCGTAATCTCTGCGACCGAACCGCACGGAAGCGGTGAGGCTTCGAGTGAGACGCCGCAGAGCCCGATCGGAAAGGAAGTCCGGTCGCGTCGCGGCGAACCCCGGCGTCTCCAGCAATCATCTCTTATTTTATTATCATGTTCCGTCGGTCGATTTCACCAGCTTGTAAGCATCCGTATCCACATCGATCCAGGATTGGTGGAACTTCACTTTTTTGACCTTCCACCCCTTTTCTTTCATAAAATGACGAACTTCCCTATCTCGGAAAACGGTTTCCGAAAGTACGATTTCCTGCTCGTCAGCGATCCCTTGCAATTTGGCGGCAAAATTTACCGTGTTTCCGAAATAATCTATATTGCTGTTCAAATTCACCGCTAAGCAGGGACCGCTATGAAGACTGACTCGAATCCGGATCGGAGTCCGGTTCTTCGAGGAGGAAAATGCTTCCTGCAACTCGGAGGCAGCAAGGATTCCGTTCACGGGAGAAGTAAAGGAGGCCATGACCGCGTCTCCGATCGTTTTTACAACGGCGCCCTGGTATTCCCGAACAATTTTATAAATTTCCACGAAATGTTGCCGCACCTCGGCAAACGCGCTCGTGTCCCCTTTTTGGTGATAGAATCGAGTGGATCCGACTATATCGGTAAACAAAATCGTTTGGATTCCGATATCCAACTGCAATTCGGTGGAAAGAGCTTCTTGGGAGAACAGTTCCCGGAAATCCTGAAAATTGAATAGATCGGACGGTCTAAGACTGTTTTGGTCTTCCCGCCTCTCCTCTATGACGAAAGTCTTCGGAAGAGAGTCCTCGTTTTTCAGGACCAATGCGGGGAAATCTTTCACGGTAAGTTGTTCCGGCAAAGAAGTCGACCATTCCAGTTTTTGTACGGAAGAATCTTTCGACACATCCAAAAGGGTATAATGCTTCTCTCCTCCGACCCTCATTCGATAGGTTCCGGGTCCGAGCAAAAGACGGGATTCGTACGTCTCTTTCGGATCCAGATATTTTTGAAAGCGGATATGCGATTTGGTGGCGGGTTCCGCCGCGCAGAAAAATCTTTTTTGGACCTCGCGAACGGAAGGATGGACATGGAAAGTGATTTCCACCGAGTTGATTTGGTTCGTATCGAAACGTATATTACAAACTTCGCAGGAATCTCTCGTAGGCAAATCTCCCAGATGCATGGCTTCCGTACGCACTCCGCGGCAATGAGGACAAATAATATCCCAGGAAAGGGTAAACAGACCCTGGCGACAACCGTGTAGAAAGACGAGAAGTAGTTCGTTTAAAGAAATATTCCAAGCCTTTGCCAAGGCCTTGACTCGGATACGGTAAAGGTCGTTCTCCTCTGCGTCGAATATATAGCCCAATACTTTATTCACGAGATTTCTAGGTTGGCCGTCCCGGATTAAGCCTGTACGAATTTGGTGTACTCTCGCAGGGAAAACCGGATCTGAATCTGCCGGAGATTCCTTCAATAATCCCAAAGCCGAAGGGCCGATCCAGCCTGCAGTTTCTACTTTTTTCAGATCGCTTACGACTTCGGATAATCCTTTGATATAGGATTTCTCCAATTGACGCATCCCGATCGGCAACATGTGTTTTCCGATAAACCCTTTCGGTATCCATCCGAAATAGACGAAGAGCCTAGTTCCATCCCCGTTTAAAGGAAAAAGTTGGTAACGGGTTCTGACGTAATACGCAAATCCTTTCGAGTAGATACGCGCGTTATTTAATTGTCTGCAGTACTCCCATTCCCAGGGAACTTCCTCCCATTCCATCAGGATTCCTGCATTTTTGGAGGAACCGAATAACTTTCCGTCGATTTCCCGGAATTTCATTTCAGGAATACCTATCCTTTTGTTAAAGGACGAAGTGTCCGTCAACCAAGGCCATATTTGGGTCGGGGTGACGCCTAAATCGAATTTCCAGAGTCTGTCGATCGGATCTGAAAGCGAAGTCCACCGACTTTCCCAAGGAAAGGCATTCAGGAACGTCCCGAGATCCAAATTTTCAGGATCCAAAATTTTCCGAATATCGGTAGGAATATTTTCAGGCATACCCTTCTCCAATGATAGAATTCGACAAAGAAAGAAAAATTTCCCGCCTAAACTTAGATTATGTTTCCGGAACTTTCATGGAAAGAAAAGTGGAATACGTCTATGATTCCGAAATTCTCCGTATCCAAATTCGGTTCGAAATTTAGCCGCCAAACCGGTATTGGGCAACTTATGGAGGATCTGGCAAATCTCGACCCAGGGATTTGTATGTTAGGAGGAGGAAGTCCTGCGTTGATCCCGGAGGTACAGTCAGTTTGGAGAGAGTTTCTTTCCAAACTAACGGAGAAAGGAAGTTGGGAATCGATTCTAGGAAAATACGAATCTCCTAGCGGCAAGCGGGAAACCCTGGAAGCCATCGCCGATCTCTTACGGAAGGAATCCGGCAGACCGATTCGAACCGAAGAAATCGCAATTACGGGTGGTTCCCAAAACGCATTCTATTTACTCTTGAATTTTTTTTCCGGGACTTACGAGGACGGTATTCAGAGAAGGGCGGTTTTTCCGGCGGTTCCGGAATACATCGGTTATATAGACCAGCCATTAGAGGAAGATTCCATCCTTCCTCTTCCGAGTCTCGTTCGAGAAACGGGGGAGCATACCTTCCGCTACGAACTGGACGAAGCAGGGTTGGAAAGATTAAGCGAATCTTCGGAACCTCTCGGTTGTGTTGTCTTATCCCGCCCTTCCAACCCGACCGGACGGATCGCAGGGGAAGAGGAAATTCGAAAGATACTTTCTTTCGCCGGAAAAAAAAGGATCCCGTTCCTTCTAGATAGCGCTTACGGTTTCCCGTTTCCGGGGATCGTTTATTCCGAAGGGCATCGCTGGTTTTACGAAGAAGGTTTGATCCAATCATTCAGTCTTTCCAAGATCGGATTGCCTGGGGTAAGAACGGGTTTTGTTTTGGCGGACCCTAAGACCGTTTCCTCATTAAATAAAGCGAATGCTGTCCTGAATTTAACCGGCGGAAGTCTGGGACAATACGTCGGTCTAGAGCTTTTTACCTCGGGGGCCTGGTCTTCCTTAAGTAAAAACGTAATTCTTCCGTATTATGCCGAAAAACGGAGACTTGCTTTCTCCGTGATAGAAAGGGAGTGGGCAGGCAAATTCAGATACCAGGTTCATGAAAGCGAAGGAGCTTTTTTTCTCTGGGTCCGATTCAGAGGACTTTCAAAATCCTTAACCGAATTGTACTCGGTACTCAAAAAATCCGGCGTGATCCTCGTCCCGGGGAGGTATTTCTATCCGAAATCCGAAGTGAATTATCCTTTTGTCGACGAATGTGCCCGAATCAGTTTTGCCCGAGACGATGAAGAACTTTCCGAAGGACTTTCCAGGATCGGGAAGGTTTTGGCCGGATATTCGAATTAACATATCTGGCAGATTTTCACCGACCGAATTTGGCGTAATAAAAGAGTTTCAATCTCTTTTCGGATTCGCGATTCTGGTTTCTAGAATATTCGCGAAATCCGCCTCCCGGATTGTTGTTCATTTCGGACGCTCATGGAAACTTTGGAGCAAGAATTATCCTTTGAAGAATTATCCTCGGACCAATCTAAAGTCGCCGATATAGACGGACTTCAGCCCGACTATATTTTCTTAAATGACGGAGCGGTGGGATTATCCGCCACTTCCCGTTGCATTCTGGATGAACTGAGAGATTGGCATAAAAAAACCGAAAAGCACGGGTCTAAAAGCGTTCATCCTTCCTATCTTCTCACTCTGGACAAACTCGGTGAGCTTCTAAATAAGTATCGGAATTTAAGCGAGCAAGCGAAGTCTCCGGAATCGGTGGATTTGGCTTTGCGTCAGGTTTTAGATTCCGATAAAAAGGGGAAAAATAAGTCGGCGATGATGTATCCGTTTCTGGTTAGGAACGCAAATAAAGTCATGGCCAAAATCGCTTTGGTTTCCCCCCAGAAAGAAGCTAAAACGGACGTTACACCGTATAGAAAAGCCTGCTTTCAATTTTCCGAAGAAACCATAGATCTGATACTTGCAAATCGATCCAAGAAACCGCGTATTCTCGAAGAAGATCGCCCGGGCGCGATTATATTACATAAAAATAAAGCAGGCCAGTTGTGGCTTTATCCTAAATTGGGCTCGCTCGAGTCCGAAATGGCGAGTCTTTTGCGGAGAGGATTTCAACCTTATCACTACCTTCCTATGACCGATTTTTTGTCGGATTTCGTCAATTATGCCAAATCGAAAGAGGCCTTAACTCAAATTCTCCCGGACTATCATATCATCATCGATGATCTCATGTTGAATCCCGATGGAACTTACGTTCACCAACCGGAAGTGATTGCTCATTACCGCGCGCAGCTTGACGGATTGGAAGTTTTTGCCCTCACATACTTAAAGCAATTAGCGGAAAGAGCAGGTTATACTTTGTTTCGGTCCCGCATCCAGGATTTCGAAAACGTTCATGGAACAGCGGAGCAGGGCAGAAGGCAAAATAGTGAGAAAGCCGAGGCTCTCATCCAGCTGGTAGAGGATTTTCCTTTCGACCGGGAAAAGGACGATCTGGGAAAAAGGGTGAGGGAAACCTGTCAGTCTTCCATTCAAATTATACGAAAACTGATCGAGGAAAAATCCAGATTAAGCGAACGGAAAATCGACGGGGCCTTTAAGAGTCTCGTTCATAGAATCCAAACTCAAATCCGGGAACACACGCAAGGACAACTTACCCTGTACAAATTCAACCCGGAGAAACGGTTGGCCGGAGTGGGTATCACTTCACCGGACCAGATCACCTCGTATTCGGAAGTTTTGAAAAAGGAACTCGCCGCATCCTTCGGCATGAAGGAGATTCAAAAGGAGGACGGGAGTTCTGAGATTTACATTTGCGATCCGGGCTATATGGCGGCGGTAATTCACAAATTGACTTCCGAATCCAAAGTGAATCCGTCCTTTCAAAGAGAACTGTCCATCGCGAAGGAGATCAGCGCTTCCTTATCCGCGGTAAAACACCCCGATCTGAATTCGAAATTAAAAGGAGATCATGTAGTAAAGCTGCAGCAAGACTCTTTTTTGATGGAAAGAGAGACGGAAGAGCGGGAAAGATCCGAGGCTCTCGCAAAAAAATTCAATCTTTCGATGGGGCTTCTCGGATTCGTGGGAACCATGCTTTTCTTTTTGATCGCTTCCGTCCATTTCAGCACGGTTGGCATCATCTTCGTAGGAATTCCGGTCGCTTTAGTGATCGGGATCATGCTGGCTCTTTTCTTCCGGGATAGGGAAAAAGTGGATTTACCCAATACGATGTCCAAATCCCAAGGAACGGGAATTTCGGGAATTTTTATAGGCGGCGGTTCGGTATCGGATGCCGGATTTAAGGATGAGGATGACTCGGATGAACACTTTGGAAAGGCGGAAACCCCGAAAGAAAAGAAAGTGAGCCTGATCGCAAAGGGCGCGGAAAGATTCGTTTTTCCGAATCGATTCACGAAAATCCAAGATAAGATTCACGATGGAAAATCCCTTCGGAAGAAAATCTGGGAAAATATCGACAATATCCGCCAAAGTGTTTCTTATCTCAAGTCGGAACCGGACGACGATAAGGTCGCCTCGACAGTGGAATACGCCTTATTACAGAACGCCGCAATGATCGCGATTCCGGACGAGATCGTTCCGATCGGTATGCCTAGTACGATCATACTCAGTCATTCCGACCTGAAGGCTCCTTTGATTCGGGACCAATTGTCCGAATTCCTTCGTAACGAAGCTCAAAAGAAGAAATACGACAAAAAGCTATTAAAATATTATACTTTCCTAATTAATACGATAGAAGTGGAATATTATAAATATCTTCCCAATCGGAAGAAAAGATGAACGTTCCCTCAACGATCTGCCTTAGAAGATCGTCCGTTGCATCATGCCAGAATTACCGGATCTAGTGGTCATTGAAGAGCGTCTTACGCCCGAACTGATCGGTCGTAAGATATCTGCGATAGAGATTTTGGATCCGATCGTAATCCGAAATTTGACCGGTTCTTCGATCGAGGATGGATTTATCGGAACTTCTTTCCAGGGGCTGTACAGGAACGGTCCTTTTCTGAATTTCGATCTAGGCGATAAAAACGTCATAATTCATCCGATGCTAGCCGGCCGCTTCTCGCTTGAGCCGAATTATAAAAAAAAGGATCTATGCGTCCGGTTTCGCATGGAGGGATCGGTGCTAAATTATAGTGACGACGTCAGAATGGGAAAAGTGTATTTCTCTTTGCCCAACCAATTCGCGCAGATTCCGAAATATTCCGAACAGGGAGTGGATCTTCTTTCGGAGCAATTTACCGAGGAGGAATTCCTGCGTCGCATCGATAAAAGCCGGCAGCAAACCAGAGTCTTCCTGATGGACCAATCCAAGTTGAGTGTTTTGGGAAACGCCTATTCGGACGAGATTCTATTCGATGCAAAGATTCATCCGAAAACCCCCTGCCATCGGCTCTCTTCCGAAGACAAGCATCGGTTGTATGGAAGCATTCGAAAGGTTTTGGCCGATTCCATCGATTATATTCGAAAGAAAAAGGCGCCTTTGGATTTTAAGGTCCGGGATCATGTAAAGGTCAGGAATCGGAAAAACGAACCCTGTCCCAATTGCGGAACCAAAATACGCCGTGCCAACGTGCTGGGTCACGATTCTTTCTTCTGTCCCGTTTGTCAGCCGATGGCCGGGGAACAGTTTATCGATTGGAATCGGCTCCAGCCATGAAATACGAGCTGATTTCTCTTGGATTTTTCATTGACAGCCCAAAGGGTACTTACAACGTGGCCTTAGATTCTCGGTGATTCTAGAGAGAGGGTCACACCCGTTCCCATCCCGAACACGGAAGTTAAGCCTCTCATCGCTGATGGTACTGCATGGTTCGCTGTGTGGGAGAGTAGGACGTCGCCGGGTTTTTCTTTTTTTATCCCCTCCCTTAAAACCGGTATCACTTTCTTTTAGGGGAAACGGGTTGACTGCCCGATTTAGGTAGAAAATCCTAACGGAGGGGGACTTCCCCGGTCAAAAAACCGCAATCGTAGATATTACATAGGGATTTATATGAGAAGAACTTATCAACCCAGCCGGATCAAACGCGCCCGTACCCACGGCTTCCGCGCCAGAATGGCGACTCCGGGTGGCAGAAAAACTCTCTCCCGTAGAAGGGCAAAAGGCCGTTACAAACTTACCGTTTCCGATGAAAGAGTCGGAAAGAAGTTCTAACGAAGTAAAATCGAAGAGACACTTACATCCAGGAAAGATATCCGCGAACTTTTTCAGTTAGGGAAGAGATTTTCGAAACCTCCGCTGGTTCTCGTTCACAAACCGAACGGAATCGGACACAATAGATATTTGTATTGTCCGGAACGTTCTGTAGGAACTGCGGTCCGACGAAATAGGGTCAAGAGAAGACTTCGGGCGGCGATCGCAGAATTGGCTCCCGTTTTTTCCCAAGGATTGGATATCGCTGTGCTGGCAAAGCCGACGATTTTCGAACTGGATCACAGTGAATTGATTTCCTGTTTGGCCTTTCTCATGAGACGAATTCAATGAATCAGTTGGCTATCTTTCTGATTACTCTGTACAAACGTTGGATTTCACCCGTTCTCCCGTCTGCATGTAGATTTACACCTAGTTGTTCCGAATACGCTTTGCAGGCGTTTCATGAATATAATTTCTTTCAGGCATCTTTTCTCTCCGGAAAAAGGATCCTTCGCTGCAATCCCCTCTTCGCCGCCGGTGAAGACCCTTTACCCCCCAACCCTAAAAGGAAATAGGAATGGAAGACAGACAAAATAGGCTTTTTCTCGCTTTAATGCTCAGTTTAGGAATTTGGTTCGTCGCGAACTACTTTCTCAATCCGGATCTGGGAAAACCGAAGCCGCAAAACAAGCAAACGGAGCAGAAAACGGAAGTTTCGAAACAGTCCAAAGAAACTCCGATACAACCGACTCAAAACGCCGTAACGAAAGTCGATCCTAAAGAAATCAGGAAATTCGTCGTCAAAACAGATTCGCATATCGTTTTTCTGTCCAGCCTCGGAGCCAGGATCGAAAAGCTATACATCAAGGATTATACGAGTTCGGAAGGGAAGGAAGTTAAAGTTGCCAGGGCGGATTACGATGAAGTCGAAGTGGAAGGCGCCAAATATAAGGCGATAGAGCTTTCCCGGGGCAAAGGTTTCGATTTCAATTTTTCGGACAGTAAGGAAACGATCGGTTTTTCGGATTGGAACCGGATCAATTTTAAATCCGAAGAAGATAAGGGAAATTTAAAGTTCACTTTTACCTCTTCTAAGGACAATGTCCTTCTGAAGAAAACGTTCCAATTCTTTCCCAAAGAGAATTATTTTAAAACCGAGATTTCCGTCACGAATATCGGAAAGGATAAGTTGGCTTTTTCCCGTCGCGAAAAACCCGCTTACCTGAGAACTTTCGGCAGTATCGGACCGGTCCCGCAAAATCGGGAAGCGAACGATCAGGAACTCTCCAAATTCTTCCGCGTCTATCGTATGGATGGAAGTATGAAGGACTTCGTGGACGGCGGTTCCGCTTGGGACTTCTTCGAGGGAATCCGAAACTTCTTTACCGGAGTTCCGAATGGGGACGATCGATTTAAGGAAGTCCTAAGTTCCGGAGAAGGGGCCGATTTCGTCGGTGCGGGAAGCCGGTATTTCCTCGCCGTCTCCGATTCTTTGAATAAACATGCGGGAGGAATTCTCCTGGATAACCGTAAGAAAAACGAGTCCGGAGTGATTTTGACCTACTTCGATATCGAACTGGAACCGGGTAAGTCCGAAGTTCTGGATTTTGCGAATTATGTGGGAATCCGCGAATGGGACGGGATGCTTTTTAGAGATCCCAAGTTGGATCCGTTCCGCAATCCGAAATCTCCCTTTGCAGGTTTGAGTCCCGATCTGAACAAATCCTTCAACCAAGGGATTTTTACTCCGATCCGCAACGGAATCGTTTGGTTTCTTCAGCAATCCTATCATTATACGTTTCCGAACTACGGATTCGGAATTCTTCTCTTCGCTTTGTTGTTTAAACTCGTCTTTTATCCGCTGAATCAAAAGCAGGCGGAATCGATGAAGAAGATGAGCGCGCTTTCTCCCGAATTGAAGAAAATAAACGAGAAATACGCGAAAGACCCGGAAAAGCGTCAGCAAAAAATGATGGAGCTTTACAAAAAGCATAATATGAATCCGCTTTCGCAACTTGGGGGATGCCTTCCCATGTTGATTCAGCTGCCCATTTTCTTCGCATTATACGTCGCCTTTGCGGATACGATCGATCTTTGGAAGTCGCCTTTCCTTTGGATCAAGGATTTGAGCGAACCGGATTTCGTATGGACTTCCCCTTCCATTCCGTATCTGACTAAGGAAGGACTTTCGCTGAACCTTTTGGTTTTGTTGATGGTGGGAACCCAATTCTTGTCCATGCGATTGACCACAGTGCCTACGGATCCGAATCAGAAGGTGATGATGTACGTGATGCCTCTCATCATGGTATTCTTCCTGTGGAGCATGCCCTCAGGCTTGACTCTGTATTGGACCGTTACCAACCTGCTTTCGATCGTGCAGCAATGGATCACCAACGTACGAAAGAAAGATGAAAGCCCTGTGAAGGCCTGAACTCATATATCGAGGAAAACGATATGGAAAACTATATATTCGAAGCTGAAGGAAAAACAAAAGTCGAAGCGGAAGAATTCATTCTTAAGACCTTAAGATTGGACTCCGGGGACGTTAGATTCGAGACGGTCGAATCCGGAAAATCCGGATTTCTAGGATTAACCCAAAAGAAACCCGCAGTGATCCGGGCTTTCGTTTTGAACGTGGATCTTCCGGCGGAGAAAATCATACACGGAGTAGTGATTACCTTACTCCGTAAGATGGGAATCGAAGCGGAAGTGGTCGGAATGGGCGACGTGGACGGAAAGATTTACATCGAAGTCACAAGTCGGGAATCCGGTTTGATCATCGGAAAGAGGGGAGCCACTCTGGATGCTCTTCAATTTTTGGTGAACCTGATGGTCGATTCTAAGATCCGTCACGGTCGAAAAATCGTTCTGGATACGGAAT
This sequence comes from Leptospira fletcheri, assembly GCF_004769195.1. Lineage (NCBI taxonomy): Bacteria > Pseudomonadati > Spirochaetota > Leptospiria > Leptospirales > Leptospiraceae > Leptospira > Leptospira fletcheri. The sequence goes on along the minus strand of NZ_RQET01000004.1, from coordinate 268,529 downwards.
CTTATCGCGACAAGCGGGAACTTTCCCTGATCCGTTTGAGTAAGTCTGTGGCCGCCTCCGTCGCAAAATCGGGGAAATCCAAATTGCTGGAGCCGATGAATCCTTTCGAAAGAAGGATCGTTCACATGGCGCTCCAGGAGAATGAGAAGGTATTTACCCGCTCGGAAGGAAACGGTACTTATAAAAAAGTCCGTATCATTCCGATGAAGGATCGTCACAAATACAAAGACGTGGTCGATAAAAGCCCTAACGGGGATCTTCTTGAAGAAGTGAACGATTACTGAAACGGCAGTGGCCGATACTATTGCCGCCGTTTCAACCGCCTCCGGAGCCGGAGCTATCGGAATTCTAAGGATCTCCGGTCCGGACGCGCTGAAAATCTCCCTTTTACACCTTAGAGGAATCGGATCCGAAACGAACCGAGTTTCGGTCCGACCTAGGCACGCGCATACTTTCAACTTCGTCGATCATGACAGAAAGTTGGATCGGGTCGTGTTTCTTTTTTTCCCCGGACCGAATTCGTTTACCGGGGAGGATCTTTGCGAAATTCATGCGCACGGAAATCCGATTTTATTAAGAGAAGTTCTCGAATGCCTTTTTCGATCAGGGGCAAGACCCGCGAAGCAAGGAGAATTTACGAAGCGCGCTTTCTTGAATGGAAAGTTGGATTTAAACGAAGCGGAGGCGATCGGTCGGATCATCCAAGCCAGATCGCGTTTCGAATTGGAACTTGCCCAGAAGAACGCTTTCGGCGAGCTTTCCCGTCTTGCATCGAATCTTCGGAGCCAACTGATTTCGTTAAAAGCGGAATGCGAAGCGGAAATCGATTTCTCCACCGAAGACCTGACCTTCGAGTCTTTAGTACAGAGAAAGAATCGGATCCAAAAGGTTTTGGAAACCTGCGAGAACCTGCTGAAAAAATCCGGCCAAGCGGAAACTCTTCTGGAGCGAAGCCGAGTAGTTTTATACGGGGAACCCAATACGGGAAAATCCAGCCTGATGAATTTGATTCTCGGGCGTGAAAGGTCCATCATTTCGGATATTCCCGGGACTACTAGGGATTATGTGAGCGAGGAATTCCTACTTGCCGGGATTCCGATCCGCCTTACGGACACGGCCGGGGTTCGCGAGACCGGCGACAAGGTGGAAAGAATGGGAATCGAAAGGAGCGAAAAGGAATTTTCGTCGGCGGATGTTCGCGTGTTCGTAATCGATCTATCGCAAGAAATCGACTGGGGAAAGTTCGTGCGATCCAACCTTTCAAAACTGAACGGAGCCGTGATCGCCGCCAACAAATTCGACATTGCGAGTCCTACTTGGAATCCTTCCGCGATCCGAAATATAATTTCTGATGCCGTCGTCTGCGAGGTTTCCTGCAAAACGAGACAGGGTGTCGACGAGTTGATCCGCGAAATTTCCGCCAAGCTGCAAAGTCTGGAGAGTTCCGAGGATTATGTCCTTTTGGAGGAAAGAAATCGTTTTCATTTTCTTTCCATCGTCCGATCTCTGAATGCATGTCTTCTCCTGATCGAGGAAAATGCCCCTGCGGAAGTGTACATTAAGGAAATCGATACAGCCCTCGATGAAATCGGGGAAGTGAACGGACGGGTGGATACGGAAGAAGTCTTGGGCAGAATTTTTAGCAAGTTTTGCGTCGGTAAGTGAATCGATTTCAGCTTTGACTTGCGCATCCGGGAAACCGGATTCTCACGGTTAATTCGAAAAGGAAAAGTTCGGAATTAAGATAGAATCGAAGCCTATTTACAAAAAAGTTGGTCTATTCGTATGAGAGAAAAATCGCTCGAATATCATTCTCAGCACCCTAAAGGCAAAATCGAAGTAGTTCCCACAAAACCGACTCGCGATTCCTATGATCTTTCTTTGGCCTATTCTCCCGGGGTAGCTTATCCTTGTTTGGAAATCAAAGAAAATCCGGACCTAGTCTATGAATATACGAACAAGGGAAATCTTGTCGGAATCATCACGAACGGCACTGCGATTTTAGGATTGGGGGATATCGGTCCCGCCGCCGGGAAACCGGTCATGGAAGGAAAGGCGGTGCTCTTTAAGAAATTCGCTGGAATCGACGTTTTCGATATCGAGGTGGATGCGAAGAATCCGGAAGAATTCGTGAACGCGGTGAAAATGCTGGAGCCTACTTTTGGCGGAATCAATCTGGAGGACATTAAAGCTCCGGAAAGTTTTTATATCGAAGAACAACTCATACAGAGGATGAACATTCCTGTTTTCCACGACGACCAGCACGGTACGGCGATCATCACCGTAGCAGGGCTCCTGAATGCTTTCGAGCTGAACGGAAAACGACCTAGCGAAATTAAGCTCGTGATCTGCGGAGCCGGTGCTGCCGGAATTGCGATCGCAGAGTTGGTGCAGCATATTGGAGTGAGGAAAGAAAACATCTTTTTGGTGGATACCAAAGGAGTGATCCATCACGAGCGTACGGACCTGAACGAGACCAAGCAGAAGTATGTACAAAATACCAAAGCTAGGACTTTAGCGGATATCATGCAAAATGCGGACGTTTTCGTCGGCGTATCCGTTGCAGATATGGTCGACGAGTCGATGGTCCGCTCCATGGCAAAATCTCCCGTGATTTTTGCGTTGGCCAACCCCGATCCGGAAATTCCGTATTCTGTCGCTAAAGGCGTTCGATCGGATTTGATTATGGGAACAGGTAGAAGTGATAATCCGAACCAAGTGAATAATGTCTTGGGTTTCCCGTTTATTTTCCGCGGGGCCTTGGATATTCGGGCCAGGCATATTACACTGGAAATGAAATTGGCGGCGGCACGGGCGCTTGCGGAACTTGCGCGTTTGGACGTACCGGAATCCGTGAGCGCGGCCTACGGAGGGGAAAAATTCAAATTTGGCCCCGACTATTTGATTCCGAAACCGTTCGATCAACGCGTCTTATATCATGTAGCGCCTGCAGTTGCGGAAGCCGCCGTCCAGAGTGGTACCGCAAGAAGACCGTATCCGGGAAGGGAAAAATACATCGCTTTTTTGGAAGGTTTGATGCGGGCATAAGGAAAGTTTCGGAAGAAAGGTCGAAGGATCGGTTTCGAAACTCAAGAAAGAAGTCGCGCTCTCCGAGAATGTACTAAAGCAATATCGCTAAGGAATCTCCGGGGCGAAAAGAGAGAAACATGATGCCCGAAGCGGATAGATCTCCAAAAATTTCGCCCGAACTAGGACTTCCCGCCCAAGAATTAGGAATCGTTCCTCCGGAAAGAGTGGATCTGATTCCCGAAGAGGAGCTCCGAAATCTGCTGCTCCAAACCAATCCTAAAGCAATGCGGGATTTGGATTTAATCGAAAAGGGAGTGGAGAACTTCTTTTTGTTCAGTCAATCCCCTTTCGCTCTGGCAAAATTCGAGCAACTTCAATTTCTAAAACCGGCGGATTTAACATATTTCGAAAACAAGAACGGTTTCGTTTTGTACCAATACATGTTCGTCTCGGAAGAGACCAAGGAATTAGGGCTTTCTAACGTAGTTCTAAGACCGGCATCCAGAAAATCCGAGCAGGTTCAAAAAATAAAGCTCGCTTGCCTGGCACAGAGCGCCTCTGCGTTTTTACAATTCATTCACCGTCGGGATTTCATCCTGATGGAAAAGAAGAACAGCGGAGAATTAAGGGAATGGGTGCAGAGACAATACATAAACACGGATGAAAAAGGAAATCCCGTCGATTTTCAAGATTCCAAAAACCTGGCCTTGTCCATGAGAAATCTGATTACGTTCTCCATGGAATCGTTCCTACAGAGAAATCTAAAGCTGAATGAGGAAATTCTCGGAACTTTCGTCTCGATTCTATCCAAAAAGCAACCCGAGATCGCGGAATTTCTCGCACAGATTAAGACCGAAGGCGATGCAATCACGGCTCTGGAAAGAAGAGGAAATCGTCCTCCTTTGCTGCAACTTCATCCGGAATTTCATCTTGTACAACCATCTTTGGACGAATTGATAAACGACTCTTCTCCCGATTCCAAGACGGGAGCCGCTAACGAAGAGACGGAGATGGAAATCGTTTACGAGATCTTTATTTCTTTGGCGAGAAGGATTCTCGTTCATCTTCTTCCCGCCGAGCAGACGAGTTGGATTCAGTCGGATGGAATGATGCAAGGATCGGAGTTTCTTGCGGAGCTTCGGAGACACCCGGCATTTACTTCCGGAAAAAATTGGGAGGGTTCGGATCTCTTTCTCCAAGCTTTCGAAGTTTTGATCCAATCAATGAATTCTCTTTCAGCATTGAGGAAGGAATCCTTAGTCAATCTTGCATTCACCGACATCGTGATCCGTATCCGCGAGACCAAAGAACCGTTGGTTGTCGATCAGAATTCCATTAAATTGAAAGACGGGGCGATCCAAGCGGCCGGATTAAACAAGGCAGAAATTCTAGACCAAATCCTGGAGAAAATAAAGAGCAGGAACGATATTCTAAAGAGGGAAAAAACGACCGGATCCGCTCCGGGGCTTTTGACCCTGGCCTTGGAAAACGTTATCCCGGCATTTTTGTATAACAAGGATAAGAGAACTTCCGTTCACAATTTGATCCGCAAGAACGGTCAGGCAAAAGGGATTTATGCTTTTTTAAGGGAAGTCACCGAGGGCGTGGATTCGGAAGTCGCGATAGACGAACAACTGCGTTTATCGAAAGCGATTTCGGAATGGGAAAAAGAAACGGAAAAGCAAAAACGTAAGGCGGAGCAGGATTCGAAATCCTGGATTGTCCGATTATTGGAATGGATTCTCGGGCTTTTCGGAATTGCAGTCGCTTCGACGGAAAAGAAGGATTTCGAAATACTCGACGATTCGATCGGATCGACCAAGAGCGCGCAGAAACAAGCTTCTCCAAAATCGGAAACCGCGGAACCTCAGGCGAAACGTAAAAAATCCTTAGGTGTTATCGTCGGCCCCAAGGAGAAATCCCTGTTGATTCCCCCGAAATTGCAGAAAGTCATCGATTACGTGGATCGAAATAATAACGGACTGATTTGGTTGGATGAAGTGGTGAACACAGTCGCTTCCCCCGAATTCGGAAAAGACAAAGTTGCCGACCTCATATACTATGACCAGAAGCGGAGATATATCGAAATCCGTTCCATGAATTCCGTCCGACATGTGTTCATTCGGAAGGAACTCGAATTCGATTCCGCTTGGCTGGACTCCGTTCTGGAATATCTGGAGAACGTCACTGCAAAGAATCCAGAATTCGCTGCATTGGCGGACACTCTTCGTAAGTTCCGGGAAGAGTAATCTCGCATTTTCGCGTCCTGCCTAAAAATTCTAACTTATATAACTCTGGAGGATCCATGAAAACTAGGATCGAAACCGACTCTATGGGAGAGATCGAAGTAGACGACTCCAAATATTGGGGCGCTCAAACGGAACGATCATTACATCATTTTCATATCGGTAACGACCGATTCCCGAGAGAAATGATCCGTGCCCTAGGGATATTGAAAAAATCCGCAGCCATAGTAAATGCGGAACTCGGCCTTTTACCTGAAGACAAAAGGAAATTGATCGTTCAGGCAGCGGATGAAGTCATTTCGGGCAAGCTGGACGAACATTTCCCTTTAAGCGTATGGCAGACCGGTTCCGGAACCCAGACGAATATGAATACCAACGAGGTCATTTCGAATCGAGCTATCGAACTTGCCGGAGGAACGAAAGGCTCCAAGAAGCCGATCCATCCCAACGACGACGTAAACAAGGCTCAATCCTCGAACGACACGTTTCCGACAGCGATGCATATCGCTGCGGCGGAGCAATTGGTTAAAAAACTGATTCCCGCTTTGGAACAATTCAGGGATACTCTGCGTAAGAAAGCGGGAGAATTCAAAGATATCATCAAAATCGGAAGAACTCACTTGCAGGACGCGACTCCTCTCACGTTGGGCCAGGAGTTTTCCGGTTATGTCAAGCAATTGGATTATAATATCGAGAGGGTAAGGGCCTGTCTTCCTTCCGTCTATAGGCTTGCATTGGGTGGAACCGCGGTAGGGACTGGATTGAATACCCATCCCGAATTCGCATTACGTGCCGCTTCCCAAATCTCGAAAGAAACGGGCCTCCCCTTTGTTTCGGCGGAAAATAAATTCGAAGCTCTTGCAGCTCATGATTCGCTGGTCGAAACCCACGGAGTTTTAAAGACCGTCGCAGCTTCGTTTATGAAGATCGCGAACGATATCCGTTGGCTTTCCTCGGGGCCCCGTTGTGGAATCGGTGAGATTTCCATTCCGGAAAACGAACCCGGATCCTCTATCATGCCCGGGAAGGTAAACCCCACTCAATCCGAACAAATGACGATGGTCGCTGCACAGGTCATCGCGAACGATGTCGCAGTCAACATAGGAGGCGCCTCGGGAAATTTCGAGCTAAACGTGTTTAAGCCTCTGATTATCCATAACGTATTGAATTCGATCCGTATTCTTTCGGATTCGGCTGTTTCTTTCGAAGAGCATTGCGCTAGGGGAATCGTCGCCAACAAGGAGAAAATTGCGGAACATCTTCGAAATAGTTTAATGTTGGTGACGGCTTTGAACCCGCATATCGGATATGATAACGCGGCGAAAATCGCCAAAAACGCGCATAAGAAAGGCACAAGCCTAAAAGAATCCGGTATAGAGCTGGGTTTATTGACCGGTGATCAATTTGACCAATGGGTATTGCCGGAAAAAATGATTTCCCCGGGTCTGGATTAAGGGGAAAGCAGTTCGGTATAAAAAAACGGGGCTTTGTTTCCCCGTTTTTTGAAAGAGGGACGAACGTCCCTCTCGCTTTTCCTAGAGCTTATTATTGCTGTTGCGGCGGGTTGCTGCTAGGTTGAGGTTGTTGTTGAGTTTCCGGTTGAGCAGGAGGTGCAGAAGCGGTTCCTGCCACAAAACTGAAAGTGACTCTGCGGTTTTTAGGGTCTTTAGCCTCTAGGCCGGAAACCGGGGACGAAGAACCGGCGCTTTTCGTAACGATTCTATTTGCGGGAATTCCTTGTTTTACCAGGGCTTGTTTGACCGCTTTAGCGCGGATATCTCCGTAAAAAACGTTTCCTTTTTTATCGCCTTCCGCTTCTTCCGGGCCGACTTGATCCGTATGACCGGTGATTTGTAGAACCCAAGAATCCGGAAGTTTTCCGAGAGCGTCCTTCAGAACGGCAACGTTCGCTTTGGACCATTCGCTAAAATCGCCCGCACTTACATCCGCTTTTTTGTAGCTGAATCCCGGACGAGTAATTCCATCTGGATAGCGGAAATCTTTGATTTTATCGTTAAAAGTATTCGCGATTCCTTCCGGAGAGCCCAGATCTATGCTACGTGATGAAGCCGCAGAGCTTTCATTCGCATTGGTTTGTGCCTGCGGTTCGGGTGCCGGCTGCTCTTTCGTTTCCGACGAAGCGCAGAAAGAAAGTGAAAAAGCCGTTGCACCGACTAACAGGAAGTTAAGAATTTTTTTAGCCATGTTATATCCGTCCTTTGATGGAAGAGGGTAAAGTTTACGGTGAATTTATCCAAAATATACGAATTCTAAGAAAATGGGAAATCTTTTTTACCAATTAACCGAGATCGGAATTCATGATATTCGGCGACAATCAAAGGAGTAGGATCGATGAATATGGAACTGCGTTCCGAAGTAGACCCGGAATGGGAAGGTGCTCGAATCGATAAATTCCTGAAGGAAACTTTAGGAGATGAAATTTCCCGTGCATCCGTTCAGCACTGGATCGATTCCGGTTGGGTAAAAGACGCTTCCGGAAAGAAAATAGATAAAGCCTCCTATAAAGTCAGACCCGGAGAAACTTTCGAAATTTCCGTTCCTCCTAAGCCGCCCTTAAATTTGGAGCCCATCCAGATGAATTTGGAAGTTCTGAAAGAGACTCCGGAGTATATGATTATTCGGAAACCCGCGGGAATCGCATCCCATAGTGGCCCGGGAGATCGCTCGGCGACATTGGTGAACGGCCTTCTATATAAATTTAAGGAGCTGTCCAGGATCGGTGGGGAGGCGAGACCTGGAATCGTCCATCGATTGGATAAACCTACCGAAGGATTGATGTTGGTCGCGAAGAACGACACGGCTCACGCAAGACTTTCCGAGTTGTTTCGGACACGTAAAATCACGAAAAAATACCTGGCTTGGACACAAGGCTCTTTGCCGGATGGCGAAGGCACCGTGGATTTACCCATAGGGAGACATCCTACGGAAAGATTGAAGATGACGGTCACTTCGAAAGGTCGACCTTCCGTAACTCATTATCAGGTCCTGAAAACCGTCGTCTCCAAAAATGGCCGGAAATTCTCTTTAGTCGAAGCGCTCCTAGAGACCGGAAGAACTCACCAGATCCGGGTTCATATGCAAAGTCTCAGAGCTCCCGTAGTCGGGGATTTGCTCTATTCTAAAAACGCGCAGATCTTCCAATCTTTCGGACTCCTTCTTTTGTCCTATCATCTGGAATTCGTGGATCCGTTTTCGAAGGAAGAGGTGTCGGTAGTTTTGCCGATTCCGGAACGCTTTCTTAGATTCGAAAAAAGCACGGATCATTTCTGAGAAATTTACTTGGAAGGCTTTCCGACTCGACATACACTTAAGGCAACGATGGAAGAAGATAAGATCGAATCGGTAAAAAAAGGGTTTTGGGAAAAAGTGAAGAAGGTCGCCGGAAAAGTCCCTTTTTTACCGGACGCCATCGCTTTATATTTCGCCATGCTAGATCCGGACACCCCACTGAAAGCGAAACTTACCATCGCCGGAGCGCTGACCTATTTTTTAACGCCTTGGGACGTGATTCCCGACGTTTTTATCGGGGCAGGCTATCTAGATGATGCGGCGGTAATCGCGGCAGTGATTCAAGCAGCGACGATTTTTATCAAGGAAGAGCATAGAAACAAGGCAAAGGAGTTCTTAGGTTCCGCTTCTAAAGAACAAAAAATTTAAAGAAACCGAACCGAGGTATCTTCCTTTACGAAATACAATCTTCCGATAGGTTGAACCAAAACCTGAAAACCGAACCGCATGAGCTACGAAAACGACATCAAAATCAGATACCAACATTTCCTAAATTTCGTTCCTACGGTGATGGAATTCCTAGTCAAAACTCATGAAGAGGAAGACTTGTCGATTTCCTACAAAGGGAACATCGAATCAGATCTGGTAACCAAGGCGGACAAAGGATCGGAAAATCTGATCGTTAACGAAATCCGTCGCGTCTTTCCGGAAGACCATATTTTAGGGGAAGAAGGTTCCGTTTATGAAGGGCGGACCCGGTTTAAATGGATTATCGATCCTCTCGACGGTACGGTGAATTATTCCCATCGGATTCCTTTTTACTGTGTGTGCATAGGTTTGGAGGATGTGGAAACCAGGAACGCGGTTATGGGAATCGTTCCTTTGCCGGCTCTCGGAATAGTGTATCATGCGATGTCCGGTGGAGGCGCTTTTCGCGACAAAGTTTCCATCTCGGTTTCGAAAACGAAAGAGCTGAAAAACGCACTACTTTGCACCGGATTCCCGTACGACAAAGGCGATCGAATAGATAGATTGGTCTTTAATCTTAAGAACTTTCTTCTCCGATCCAGAGGGATTAGAAGAACAGGATCTGCGGGACTGGATATATGTTGGGTGGCGGACGGTAAGTTCGACGCGTTTTGGGAAGAAGACCTCAAGCCTTGGGACATGACCGCCGCCGCTGCCATTTTACAGGAAGCGGGCGGGAAATTAAGTACGTTCGATAATAACGATTTTCATCCTTACGTGTCCAATATTATCGCTTCGAACGGAACGTTGCACGAAAAAATGGTCGAAACTTTGGAAGAATATCTGAACCGACTTTGAACGGTTCTCTCTTTGGAAAAAAGAAGGTTCTTCGGAAAAATATGGAAAGGATTCTTCGGTTTTCCGGGTCAGATGTTTAACCGGGTTAATTGTTAATCGGATAAATGGAATGGCGCGAGTAAAAGTCGATACTCTTCAGGAATTGTCGGAACGATTCCGGACATTCTCTCGCGATCTGAAAAAGGAATTCGGCAATTTGATTTCCCGTGAAGGATACACTATGAACGAATTCATCGTTCTTCGAAGTCTTTATCCGAACGAGAGGTTACGATCTGCCGATCTTGCCAAAGAACTCGACGTCAGCCCTGCATACATAACTGTATTGATCGAAAAGCTGAGGGCGAAAGGTCTGTTGGATTCGATTCGGAACGAGGACGATAGAAGGGCCTGGGACCTGGGTCTTACCTCGAACGGTAAAAAAATCTTTCAAAAGCTGGATTCGAAATTCACCAATTGTGTTCGGGAAAGGTTTCAGACTTTGAGCGGTCCGGAAATCGAATCCATGAATAGAATGATGATTCGTTTAATGGAAAAGAAAGAGTCCTAATTCCGGTCTCGGACCGGGGGTTTACTCCGAATAACGTCTGCGAATCGTGCGCTCCACGATCCCGATGAGTTTTTTTTCCACGGTTTCCGGGTTAAAATTCAACTCCACATATCTGCTTCCGCTGATGCCCATCGCCTCCCTCTCCTTCGGATGGGAAACTAAATATTCCGCTGTTGCTATGAAACTTTCCCGGTCGACATAGTAAAGTCCTCCGTTACTACGGATGCAATGCCCGCGCAACACGTCGGACCGGCCGTTCACTAAGACCGGTGTTCTTCGGATCCAGGCTTCCATCAAAATAATGGAAAAACTCTCCATTGGAGACGGGTTGATTAGTAGATCCGCTTCCGCTATGTGGCGGGCTTTTTCCGATTCCTCTAAAAAGCCTAATGCCGATACGAAAGGATTTTTCGTGAGCTTATGCATCAATTTCGTATCGCCTTTTCCGGCTAGTAAAAGACGATCCTTCCTTCCCGATCTGGATTGCCATTCTCCGAAAAAATCTACGAGCTCGGATACGCCTTTTCCTTCGTCTATCCTTCCGACGTATAGAAAATCGCAGGGGCTGTCTTCGATCTTAGCAGGTTTTCGAAGCGTGGAACTTTGATCCGGAATTTCGAGATGCATGCCGATGACCGCTTCTATCGAAGGCGAAAACCCGTATATATTTTCGAATAAATTTCTTTCCTCGGGAGTATTAAAACTGTAAGCGGAGTCGTCTTTGAACAGATTTTTATAAACGGACAATTTAGCCGGAGGTTCGTCGTGAAGAGTGGGTATGACAAGGGATTTTTTCGCGACTAGAGGTAATCCGTGAACCATCGGGTAATATAGGTAGGATATGAAAATGAAGAGGTCATAATCCCTTTCATTCGTTTCTATATATTGGATCAAATCGGGACAATAAGGTCCCTGCATGTCGATCCAAGTCCATTCCCGATCTTCTTGAGAAGTGAACGTTCCTGTCAGGAAGGAGGAGTAAGGCCGTTCTTTCAGTACCTTATCGGAGAATTTATTGAATTTACGAATGTTTCGCTCCTTATCCACTGAAAATCGAAGGATCCGAATACGGTTTTCGGAATCGGCCGGCAACCATTCGGAGGAGATCTTTTTTTCAGTATCCGGGCCAAGCTGGACCGGGGTGAGTTCTTTGACGGGAATTTGGTTTTTCCAAGTAATGTAATCCAAAGTCCGCGTGGATAATACCGTTACTTCGTAAAATTTGGAAAGCATCAAAGTGTAGGAAAAAATCAATCTTTCCGAACCGCCGGAAATGCGATCGGAAAAAATAGGAGTCACTATGGCTAATCGTCTACGCGAGTTCTGCAAGGACCGGCCTCAAAATGGATTCTGGGCGAACTCTTGAAAAGTTCCCGATCCGTTCTTCCTGAGTTTTCAGAACGGCCCGATTTAATTCAGGGTCGTTTACGATCTTGTTCGCGAGTCCAACGAGTAGATCCATTCGTTTTTCCTTAAATAAGACCCCTGCTCCGGAAAGAGTTTCCCGGACTGCCCCGGCGTCGTAGGCCATTACCGGAATTCCGTGGACCATGGCTTCCAACAACGGAACACAAAATCCTTCGTGTTCGCTCATGGAAATAAATAGGTCGCATTCCCTGTAAATCCTTTGCAGACTCTCTTCGGACAAAAAATCGGTAATGATAACGTTTTGTCTCAACTTGTAAAAATCCAGCATCCGTTCCAGTTCTTCGCGATATAGATACAATTCTTTGGAACTGAATCCTACCAGAAAAAGCTGGAAATCGGGGCCGAATGTCTTGGAGTAATAATAAGCGAATCGGATCAGATCGTCCTGTTTTTTATTCGGCGTAATCCTTCCCACAAATAGGAATCTAGGTCCCCTAAATTGTAATTCGTCCGTGCGGGAAGCCACGAAGTTCGGTTTGGGCGGAATTTGATAAGTTATGGGTAATATTTTTACGTTTTCATAACCTAATTCCTCCAATTCCCGTTTGTTGAAATCCGAAACCGCGAACACAGCATTGAATTCGTCGCGTATCTGCGAGAGTTCTTCACGCCCTTGCCCTAAAAGATAAGTCAGTTTCAGATCGTATTTTTCGAAATAGGAAGGAGGAGTAACGTTGTGATAAACCAGAACTTTCGGACATTTCATTCTCTGTATATATTCGAACACGGAAGAATGGATGGAATGATGATAGAATATGATATCCTTGTTTTTCGCATGACAATATTTGTACTTCTTTACCAGCGCTCCGGTTCCTGGACCGGTATTTTCGGCGAAAATTTCGGAAGAATAGCCTAGTCTTCGGAACACCGACTTTAGGGATTGCATTTCGTTCGAAATCGCGTCCCCTAAATTAAAGCCCGCAGCGAATTGATGGATATTTTGTCTTGCCATTCTTAATAAGCGGAGGAAGCCGTTTCCCGAATCGTCAAAAGTTGTTTAAAAAAACGTTCAAAGGGAATAGAATTGTATTCCTCCACAACTTCTCTTCGCTTAACCGATGCTTCTTCTCCGGTCAAAGGTTTTCCGGAACCTTCGGTTTGGAGGATCAGGTGGATCCACTCGGCCAATTTTCTCAGACCGTTTAAGTCCTTATTATTAAACAGGAATCCGGCGCCGCGAAGGGTTTCGGGGACAGCCGTGCAGGAATATGCGAAGACGGGCAAGTCTTTGCTCAAAGCTTCCACCAACGGGATTCCGAATCCTTCGTGTTCGCTCATGCTAACGTATGCGTCCATTTCGTCCCAAAAGCGATCCATTTCATGGTCGGTCGGCCCCATTCTGAATTGCAGGTTTTCCCCCAGACCTAAATCCCAAGCCATTTTTTTCAGTTTAGCGAAGTACTCCTCGAAGTAGGTAGGGACAGATCCGCATACTAGGATTCTATATTTATTGTTGATTCGCTTCAGGAAATAGACTAATAGAAGCAAGTCCTCGATTTTTTTGTTGGGGATCAATCTTCCGACAAAACCCAGAGTATGACCGTTTTTTTTTCGACGATTTCTTTCCGACCAAACGTATTTCCTGACTATCGGTAAAACTTTCGAATGCGTTATATTCAGATCTTCCAGATTGGAAGCGCTGAATTTCGAACTCGGAAGAAACGCCTGCACGTAACGCTTCATCTTGTGCAATTCTATAACGGATTTTTTAAATTCCAACGAGAAGAGTTGGAACATATCCTCTTCCAAAAAAGGCTGGAAAAAAGCCGGAGGAGTAACGTTTTGAAATCGGATGAATTTTCTTCCGCGCAACGCAAGAAAATCGTCCAGCGGATATCCCGGGCCTCCGTATTGGAGAATGTGGACTTGATCGTTACCCGGGATGCCGACCCAATCTATATTATAAAAATTTTGAACAGGTAGTTCTCCTGAGCTCAGGTCCGCCAAGCATACGATTTCCGAGGGAATTCGGATCGATTCCAATGCGGATCGTATTCCTTTTATATCGTTTCCGATCCCGTCCCGATCGCGGAATTCGGTGATATGTTGGTATACCTTCATTTTCTAAAGCTGACTACGGCAAATCCGTCGCCGACTTTCGTCTCTGCTACGTTTTTAAATCCTAACTTGCGGAGAAATTCTCTTAGGGACGATTCTCCTATCTGAGTCAGTAAAACCGGTTGAAACGGCGAAGCGAACCGGTTGGAAAAATTGGAATATCGGAAGAGAAGTTCCGTCCCGGGAGCGGATTTTTGGGCAAGATTTCGGAACAATTTTTCTAAGACCCAATTCGGCAGGAGACAAAGATTCGAAGGCATCACGATTTTTGAAGGAAGAGGAGGCTGAGGAAGCAACTCATCGAAAGAAAGATTTTCCGCGGAGTTGTAGATTTGTTCCTTTATAAATTCGTACTGGTTCGTATTCCAAGAAACGCAGCGAAACTCGATCTGCGCTTTTAGGAGATGTTTTAGGAACTTCCCCCATTCAGGATTCAATACTAATACGGAATCTGCCGGAGTGATCATGGAAACGAGAAGTTTTTCGCTCTCTTCCAGCGTTTCTTCTTCGTACAGGAATTCACTGGACCAGAGAAACTCCGGTTTTATTTCCCTGCGTAGGGAATAATTCAATTCAACAAATTCGTTATAAAAACGTTCGAACTTCCGCTTCAGTTTTTCATGATCCCCTCTTAGGAGAATCAGTTCGTTTAATACGCTGTAAAATGCGCGGGTTCTATTCTCTGCGAGTTTCTTGTCCAAAAACGCGTAGAACTCCACCATGCTGATGAAGATCCAGCGCAAAGGCCCGCGAATGAATCGAAACTTAGGATTCGTAAATTTCGGAGGAGCGATCCCTTTCTCGAAAAGATGGGCTGTTTCCGCGGCATCGAACTCTCGATATCCCTCCGGGGATTCGGGAGAAAACTTCCAACGGGAGAGTTTTTCCAATTCCTCTTTAGTAACAGGACGCCTGGCTAGACGGGATTCGATTTCTTCCATCAGCTCCCGAACGTTCACGGCAGCGTCTTTAATTTCGATGATGTCGGGGGATCGTTCTTCCATAAGGCCCGGGACTTTTATTCGATTGTTTTTTTCTCTGTGGACAAAACAATCGTATTTTTGTTCGGTTTTTGCCGATCTTTCGTTCCATGAAATGTCTGGTAACCGGTGCAGAAGGATTTGTAGGGACATATCTTGTCCGCGAGCTCCTGAAACGTCCCGGATACGAGGTTCTGGGTTTAGGCCTTCGGGAGCAGAGTAGGACTTTGTCCTTTGCTTTTCGTACCTGTGACCTACGGGATTCCCCAAATCTTGCTAGATTATTGGATGATTTTGTTCCCGATGTCGTTTTTCACCTGGCGGGCCAAGCATTCGTTCCAAAAGCGATCGAAGACCCGATGGAAACATTGGAGATTAACGTCGGCGGAACCCTGAATTTACTCGAGTCACTCGGAAAATCCGGACGTAAGGTTCGGTTTTTGTACGTTTCCTCCGCGGACGTGTACGGAAATTTAAAGCCGGAAAATCTTCCGGTTTCCGAGAATGCGATTCCGGTTCCTCTCAATCCGTATTCTTCCTCGAAAGTCGCAGCCGAAACCTATTGCCTACAATATTCCAGAAGCATCGAATCCCTAGAGACCATAGTCGCGAGGCCCTTCAATCATATCGGGATAGGCCAGAATCCGAAATTCGTCGTTCCGAATTTCTGTAGGCAGATTTTAGAAGTGCAATCTATGTCTCAGACCTCCAAAGGTTCGCCGAAAAAAATCATGGTCGGGGATCTGAATCCGACCCGGGATTTTCTGCATGTCCAAGACGTGGTTTCCGCATATGTTCTTTTGTCGGAAAAAGGAAAGTCGGGAGAGATCTATAATATCTGTTCCGGAAATGAGACTAAGATTTCCGAGATTCTGCATTGGCTGATCGAGTTTACTGGAGAAGCGATCCGTCCCGAAGTCGATCCGGCTCGAATTCGTCCTGCAGAAATGCTTCGTTCTAAAGGAGATAACTCCAAGTTGAGAGATTTGGGCTGGAAGCCTAAGATTTCGGTGAAGGATGCCGTTCGGGAAATCTACGAGCACATGCGCGACAATGATTTTTCCTTATCTTAAAGGACGGAACCTTTCCAAGTTTTGATGCCGCTTCCTTCTATCGGATAGGGATTCCCGAGATATTTCGGCGCAGTGTTTGCCAAATTCATATCGACCCAAGCAAGAGTTCTAGCAAAGAATTCGCGAACTCGGCTGAACGGTCCGCTAACGTAAGGTCGACGATCCGATTCGTAGGATTGCAATTCCAGGCCGATCTTTTTTGCGATAAAAGCCGCCCTAGGTTGGTGGAATTTCTGACTGACAAAGATTGCGTCTTTTACCTGAAAGATTTGCTTTGCACGAACCAAAGTATCCAAGGTTCGGAAACCTGCGTGGTCCACGAACACGTCTCTTTCGTTCACTTTTCTTTCCAAGACGTATAGAAGCATAGGTTTGACTTCGTTGTAATAGCTCGATCCGTTATCTCCGGACAAAAGGATCTTACGGACTTTTCCCTGCCTGTACAATTCCACAGCACAATCCAATCGGTCTTTCAGCACCGGGGAAGGAGCGTTTTTATAGACGGAGGCGCCCGGAACGATGGCAACCGTAGCTGGTCGCAAGGATCTGTAATTACCGGCATGATTTGTCCTAAGGACATATTCCCGCTCTATGGAGAGGTCAATGGACGCGGGAATTCCGAAGCACAATACCAGGGAAAAAATGACAAACAGTCGCTTTTGTTCCCTCTGGAAGCGAGTGGAGATCGGAGGCGGAGATTTAGAAGGAAGGGAATTGCCCATATGCGAATGGAAGTCTAATAAACGAAGTGGAAAAGAATTTTTCCGAACAAACTCCCAAAAAGCGGAATTATGTTCTCCTACCGACTTCGTGTTGCGTTTTTTTCGAAAATAGAGATTTTACGGTCGATCTTAGGAAACGCCGGAAGCAGCATGGGGTCTTATTTAGAGAAAATCATGGTTGGAATCGAATACAAGCGGTACCTAAATTGGATGCTGGCTCTCTTCATATCTGTAAGCCTGATTTTTCCTTTCGAAGTCTTCGCGGAAGAATTCGTAAAAACCAAGTCCGTCAATTTTTCGAATTCCACTCGTACCGGTTCTACTTTCCGACAAGAAAGGGCCGCAGGATTCGTCTTCGGAGATATAGAATCCTTAAGAAATCGTTATACTCTTACCGAGCCTCAGCTCGAACAAATAGCGAGAATAAACCGTAAATATAAGAAGGAGCATGAAAAATGGCTCCGTTTGCTCTCTCCGCAGCAGGTTGAGCTGGAGCTCCTGTTGATGGAGGAAAACCCCGATCTAACCAAGATTCGGGTTCTTATACAATCGATCGGGAAATACACGTCCGAAATACGGATGAACCAGATCGCTCATCGGCTCGCGATCGAAAGGGTGTTAACCTCAGAGCAGAGAAAGCGGGGGAAGGAAAAGGAGTCCTTGGCCCTGCCCGAAGAGCATTGGGAAGCTCCCGGGTTCCCCCTGAACTTATTCGTTCCCGAAAGAATTGTATTGCCCCTACCGGGGTTCCTTCACTGAGGAAAAAAACCATGGAACAAAAAGAATTTGCCCTTCTTATCGATTCGACAAAGCACATCGTGCTCTCCGCAATAAAGAAAAACCTGTACGAGGAGTTTTACGATTCGATAGACGACGTCGCCCAAGAAACGTATATCCGCGCCTACAAAAGTTTGGCGGCCAACAAGTTCAGGGGGGAATCTTCGCATAGCACCTGGTTATATACGATCGCGCGCAACGAATCCTTGCGCATGAACCAAAAGAGGACTCGCCAGGCGAATCTAGCTTCTAGGCTGAAAGAGAAAGTCGTCCTGGATTCCATACTGAATCCTAAAGAGGAATTCGATGAAACCGGTGCCGAATTGGAATTGAAGGATCTGATTTCCAACCTTCCTTGGAAATACAAATCGGTCCTTGCCTTGGTTTCGGAAGGATATAAAGAACAACAAATCGCCCAAAAACTCGGTATCCCGGAAGGAACGGTAAAATCCAGATCCTTCCGCGGAAAGCAGATGCTGAAAAAACTTTTTTTTCAGGAAAGCTAGAGAATAGGAGCGATTCATAAGAGCGATGGACGAAAAAGATAAAGTTCGACTCGAAGACGAGATTGCTCGCCGCCTGGAAAGCCAAAGCTGGAACGATCAAATGTCCGGCTTGGTTTTCCAGAAAAGGAGAACGTCCAGAATCCGATGGATTGCAGCGATTACAATGAGCGGCTTTACCGTAGGTGTAATTGCGGTTTCTTCCATTTTGGTCCGTCCCGCGGGGGAGCCCAGCCAAACGAATTGGCAGGTTTGGGTGGAAGAACAAATCGAAGGAACCTATGAAGATGCCGAGACTAGCATGCAGACTCCGGATTTAGGGAACGAAGAATTCCAAGACCAACAATTACCGAATTCTCGTCTTACGGATGTGGATACGCTGATAGAAACTTCCTTCGAACAAAGATAAGTTCGGTCGGAGCTTTTTCTCTTCGAGAAAAGGCAGGTTTGAACTTTCATCTGCCGCTATAGACTCTTTAAGCTCGGATTGGTTGGGTGACAAATTCGAGAAAACGTCCGAATTCGGACGGGGAGTTTTATCCAGTGCTTTCTTTACAGGAAACAGGTCCGGAAAAAAGGGTACACCTTCCTCCGGGAACTTTCGGGATTCCCGCATTACGTTATCTGCCTTTCTTAAGCCGGGATACGATCGGCTTTTTTAGGATGTTACACGAAAAATACGGCAAAACCGTAAGATTCGGAATCAGACAAATCGCGATCCATTTGATCACTCAACCCGAGGATATAAGACGGGTTTTGCAGGAGAACAACCAAAACTATCATAAGGGTGTGTTTTATAGGGAGTTGGGCAGAATCCTCGGAAGAGGGTTATTGAACAGCGAAGGGGAATTCTGGAAAAAACAACGGAAACTGATCCAACCCTCGTTTCATCGCCAAAGAATTTCGGAATTCGTAGAAGTGATGGCGGAAGAAACGAATCGGATGATCGACGATTGGAAATCGAGACCTTCATTGGATGTCTCCAAAGAAATGATGCATTTGACTTTTGCGATCGTAGGAAGAACTCTTTTTAAAACGGAAGTTACCTCTTATTCCGGTCGGATCGAAGCCGCTTTGACGATCGCTTTAGAGCTGACTACCAAGAGGATCAAGAAACTATTTCCCGCACCGATTCATTGGCCTACTCCCGGAAATATCAAATTGAAAAATTCGATTCGGGAAATGCATTCGATCGTGGAAGAATTGATCGAAGAAAGAAAGACGAAACCTTCCAACGATATCATATCCATGCTTTTGGATGCGAAGGATGAAGAAACAGGCGAAAGCATGAGCGAGATCCAGATTCGAGACGAGGCCATCACACTTCTCCTTGCGGGGCACGAAACGACCGCCAATGCTTTGTCATGGGCCTTTTATCTTTTGTCTCAGCATCCGGAAGCGTACGAAAAAATTCGTGCCGAATCGATTCGAGTTTTAGGAGATCGAACCCCTTCTTTAGAGGATATTCAAAACCTTACGTATACGCGAAGAGTCGTGGACGAAACCTTGAGGCTTTATCCTCCCGCTTGGGTGATAGAGAGGAGGGCGATGGATTGGGATCGGCTTGGAGGATACGATGTTCCGCCAGGTACGAATATTTCGATCTGCATCTTTAATTTGCACCGAAATCCGGAGTTTTGGGAAAACCCCGACTCTTTTGATCCGGATCGATTCGAGGAGGAAAAATTGAAGGAGCGGCCTAAAAACGCATATATGCCTTTCGGGGGAGGTCCGAGGGTCTGTATAGGTAACGTTTTTGCCTTAACCGAGGCGGTATTAGTCTTGGCTTTGATCGCGAAATCGTTTCGATTCCGCCTGAATACGGAAAAGCCCGTAGTCATGGAGCCTTTAGTCACATTAAGACCGAAGTACGGAATCCATTTGGATCTAGTTTCCACTTGACCCGATTTTTCCTAGCCGAAATCCTTCTTACGAGGGGATTTCGGCCATGGAAAAGATGATTAAAAAACGCATCGACCAGGTTAAGGAGAAGGGTCATCAAAGATTAACCGTCCTTTTGATCCCGCACGGTTTCGATAAATCGTTTCATTTTCAGATTTCCATTTTTACGATTTTCTTTTTGGTCGGACTGCTCTTCTCCATAGTGGGTATCGCGGTTTTAGGTATAGTAAAATATAATAATACTCGTATCCAAATCAACGCTCTCGCGTCGGTATACGGAAAATATTTCGACGAATATATAGAATATAGCGAGAAGCTGGACGATATCCGGGATGATTTTACTAACTTAACCGAAAATCTCCAGGAGATACATTCTTTGGTCGACGGACAATCCGAAGAGTTATTGAAACTTCCCGACGAATCCGATATCGAAAATATAGCCTTTACGGAGCTGAAATCGGAGGAGACAGCCGATAAGGATTTGATGTTAGGGCGTTCCTATCTCTCCGAAATTTACGGCTATCGTTCCGTAAGAGTCTCGATGGAAAAAAACAGGAATCTTGCGGATTCCGTTTACGATTTTTTGGATTCCCGATACGGAATCATGAACGCCCTTCCGTTCGGAGAACCGCTGACGTCTTACAATCTGACTTCCTATTACGGTATGAGACGTTCCCCTACTTTCGGTTATATGGAATTCCATGACGGAGTGGACTTGGCGAATGTTCCGAATACTCCGATTTATGCAACCGGAGACGGGAGGGTATATAGGGCAATCCATTCCCCGCGAGGTTATGGAAATCACGTAGTGATACAACACGCGAACGGTTATTATAGCCTTTACGGACATTGCACCAGACTTTTAGTTAAGGAGGGGGACGTTGTTTATAAAGGACAACTGATTGCCACTTTGGGGGCGACCGGAAACGTGACCGGACCCCACGTGCACTACGAAGTCTGGATCGGGGAATCCAACCGCACGGATCCGATGGATTATATGAAAGTCAGTATCGGCCAATATTAATAAATTATAATTCGCTATGCCGCCCAAAAAAGCAGCCGGAGGATCCAAGAAGACTTCCGCGCAAACGAAAAAGAAAGTCGAAAAGAAAACCGCCCCTGTTCAGGATTCGAACGTGCCGACCTTTTCCGCTCCTCCGATCAAAAAAGCGGAAAAAGAAATACGCAGTCTGGAAAAGGAAATCAGACATCATCAATACCTGTATTACGTAAAAAACGAGCCTTCGATTTCGGATTTCGAATTCGATAAGATGTTCCGTCGCCTTCAGGATCTGGAAAAAGCCTACCCTGAAATGATGGATCCGGCGAGTCCCACTCTTACCGTCGGTTCGGATTTAGAAAAGGATTTCGTAAAATTCACACACAAATTGCCGGTTCTTTCCCTGGAGAATACGTATAACGAGGCGGAAATCCTGGATTGGATTCGAAAAACGGATCCGGATGGATTGTATTCGGTGGAATGGAAGATAGACGGAGCTTCCATCATGCTTTATTACGAGGACGGGCTGCTTGCAAACGGCGTGACTCGCGGAACCGGCGGGATCGGTGACGATGTTACCGATAATATTCGTACGATTCGAAGCATTCCGTTGCGGTTGGAGGAAAAAGTTTCCGTATACCTTCGCGGAGAAGTGTATATGACCTATTCGGAATTCGAGGAATTCAACGAAATGTCCGAAGGACGTTATGCGAATCCTAGAAATCTAACTTCCGGTTCTTTGAAACAGAAAAGCTCTTTGGACGTGGCAAAACGTCCGCTTAGAATATTCACGTACGACGCGTTTTTTCCCGATCCGAAACGGAAATTTAAAACCCATGCGGAAATTATGAATCGGGTAGAGGCTTTGAAATTTCCGGTCCCGCCTGATTCGAAGTTGGTTTCCGGGAATGAAGTCGCGGCTACGATCCAAGAGTTTAAAAAGAAAAAAGAAAAACTCGGATTTCCTACTGACGGATTGGTGATCAAGTTAAACGACTTGGCGCAGAGGCAGTCTCTCGGCTACACTTCTCATTCGCCTAGATGGGCCCGGGCGTTCAAGTTCGACGCTTTGATGAAGGAAAGTAAGATCGTCGGAATAGATTACGCCGTAGGCAGGACCGGAAAAATCACCCCGCGAGCGCAGATCGAACCGATCAATCTTGCGGGTACCACCGTCACTTACGCGACCTTGCACAATCAGGATTATATAGACGAACTCGGAGTCGGGATCGGCGCCGTCGTCCGGATTTCCAAACGTGGAGAAATCATTCCCGCAGTTGAGGAAGTCGTTGTTCCCGGGAAGAAAGTGTTTAAAATTCCTCAGGTCTGCCCTTCCTGCGGGACCAAAACCGAAAAAAGGGAAGACTCCGTGGATCGATTTTGCCCGAATCCGGATTGCCCGGATCGTGTAAAAAACGGAATCATATTTTTCTGTTCCCGGAAGCAGATGGATATAGAAGGACTCGGAGAAAAGCAGATCGAATTTCTCTACGACAACGAATATATTAAGAATATTGCGGACCTCTACGAACTGGAAAAGCATAAAGAAAATCTTTTAGAAGAAGAAGGCTACGGCGAAAAGAGCGTCGGCATTATTTTGAAAGGGATAGAGGAATCCAAAAAGAAGGATTTCCGATTCGTTCTCTCATCTCTAGGATTAAGGGAAATCGGTCCTAAGGTCGCCGAACTATTGATCGAACACGGATATGAATCCATGGATTCCATTGTGGAAGCGGTAAAAGGAGAAGGAAAATCGGAAGCGCTAATGGAAATTCCCGGGATCGGCCCCTCCACCGTGGAAGCGATCGTTGAAAATTTCTCGGATAAAAGAATTCTAAAACTATTGGAACGCTTAAAGAAAGCGGGATTGAAAATGAAAGCCGATCCTGTCGCAAAGTCGGAAAAACAACCTTTTGCAGGTCAGACCTGGTGCGTAACCGGTTCTTTCGAGCATTTTCAACCTAGGGAAAAGGCGACGGATTTGATCGTCTATTACGGCGGAAAAAAAGTGGGCTCTATTTCTTCCAAAACGACTCATTTACTGGCAGGACCCGGTGCAGGTTCCAAGTTGGATAAGGCAAAGGAATTGGGAGTCCAAATCGTTTCCGAAGGCGAATTTCTGGATTTACTAAGACAAAACGATATCGTATTCTCCTAAGTATGGCGGAGAAGAAGTGTTCCAAGTGCTTTCGTCCCTTTGGGTGTAGAGCAGATGAAGGAGGTTGCTGGTGCGATTCCGCGAAATTGAGCGACTTGACCTTATCTAAACTTCGCCTTTTATTCGACGATTGTCTTTGCCCTTCCTGCCTGAGCGAATTCGAGATCGGATCCAAAGCCCCCGAATAACATTATAAACCACTTATATTTTTGCGATCGCCGTTAGGTGAACATATGTTCATTTGATATGGTATTTGTGCCAAGAGTCAAAAATGAATTGAAGCGACACTCCCTCAAAGTAGAGTTTCCGTCCTAGGCGGTTCGAAATCACCGTCCGCCGTTCAGAGGGATTTTGGAAAAGGGTCAAAAGAATTTTTATGGGATGCTGGAAAGCGCGGCGGCAAGATTCCCCGAAAAGCAAAGTTTTTTAAAGAGAACAAAGTTAGGAATGAGCGGGAGGACTTACTCCCAGATCAAATTTCTCGTGGATCGTATGATCGCCGGTTTTTTGGAGGAAGGCATACGGAAGGACGATAAGATCCTGTACTTATGCGACTCGAGTTGTAATTGGATTCTCGGTGATTTAGCGATCATAAGTTCCGGCGCTGTCTCCGTTCCTCGGGGAACGGATGTGGTGGAAGAGGATATTCTTTATATCGTAAACCATTCGGAAAGTAGATATGCGTTGGTTCAAAAGGAAAAAGACAAACAAAGGCTGCTTTCTTTAAAGGATAAACTTCCCACTTTATCGAAAGTATTCGTGCTGGAAGATGATTTAGGAGAATTGAAATACGGTTCGGAAAGTGTGGGCGAGTTGGTCTCCAGGGGAGAAAAATACCTGGTTGCCCATCCAGAGTGCATCAAAAAGAGAGTCGGTGAAAAAAGTCCCGACGAGTTGGCGACTCTAATCTATACGTCGGGTACGACGGGAGCTCCGAAAGGTGTCATGTTGAGTCAGACGGGTTGGATTTCTGCCGTCGAAAAGGTGATCGGATTCGTAGAGCTGGAATCAACGGATTCCGGTGTTTCGCTCTTGCCCCCCTGGCATGCGTTCGAAAGGGCCATCGAATATGTCATACTCGAACTAGGAGCCAGCTTTTTAGTTTCTAACATCGCGAATTTAAAGGAAGATCTGAAAGATTTCAAACCGACCTTATTCCCGTCGGTTCCCAGAATTTGGGAATCCATATATAACGGAATTATGAATAAGGTCGCCAAAGAGTCTGCCCTAAAAAGGGGGCTGTTCCATTTTTTCCTTTCGATCGGAATGATCTGGGCCGAGTATAAGGCGATCGTTTTCGGGTACGACTTCGCGATAGAAAAACCGAATATTCTCTTTAACGTTTTGCGAAAAGCCTTCGCCTTCCTTATTTTGATCGTAATTTCCCCGTTAAAGCTGGGCGCGATGGCCGTTTTCAGCGGAATTCATAGCGCTCTTGGCGGAAGAATGCGGGTCTCCGTTTCGGCAGGAAGTGCTTTGCCCTCCGTCGTGGATAAGTTTCTTTCTGCGATCGGATTCATCGTTTTGGAAGGATATGGAATGACGGAAACTTCCGCGGTTCTCTCGATTCGAAAACCCAAGCAACCTTCCCCCGGTACGGTCGGAACCCCGATTGCAGGTTATGAATGTATCATCAAAGACGAATTCGGGATGCCGGTGCCTCCCGGCAGTAAGGGAAATCTTTGGATCAAATCCCGTCAGATTCTTTTGGGATATTATAAACGCCCCGAATTGAATGCTGTCGTCTTCGATGAAAACGGATTCTTCGATACGGGAGACATCATGAGGTTTAATTACAGAAACGAATTGGTTTTTGCTGGAAGGGCAAAGGACACGATCGTTTTGGCCGGCGGGGAAAACGTGGAGCCTATACCTGTGGAGGACCAGCTCTTGAATTCCCCGTATATCAACCAAGTTTTAGTTACTGGGCACGAGGCGAAACATCTGGTAGCATTGATTGTGCCGGATTTCGAAAAATTAAGGACTGAAATTTCAGACCTTCCGACTGATACTAAAGATTGGGATAATAATCGAGCTTTGAGGGAGATCTTTAGGAGTGAAATCTCGTCGAGAATCTCCCGAAAGAACGGATTTAAGTCCTTCGAAATCATTCCGCAGAATGCATTTTACATTCTTCCCAGACCCTTCGATCCGGATCGGGAAATGACTAGAACTCTTAAAATAAAACGGAATGAAATATTAGAAAGTTTTAAAAAAGAAGTCGCCGAATTGACCAAGAGTTGAACGGCATAGGAGAAGATAATGATTTTAAATCCATATTTGAATGCTTCCGATCTCGAATTTTACGAGACGGTCAAAAAATTTTCCAAGGAAAAAGCTTTTCCCAGTACCGAAGAAAGAGACGAACACGGAACTTGGGGGGACGATATTTGGAAGGAAATGGGAAATATGGGACTTCTGGGTCTGGCAGTGCCGGAAGAATACGGAGGTCAGGGAGGAACTTGTCTTCAATGTTGCATCGCTCAGGAAGCGTTTAATGCGGGAAGTTTGGACGGAGGTTTCGGATTGTCTTGGGGAGCGCACATGATCATCGGAACTCTTCCGATTCTTTTTCAGGGAACGGAATCCCAAAAAAGAAAATACCTTCCTAAGCTTGCCACCGGGGAGTGGATTGCCGGTTTGGGATTGACCGAGCCGGATTCCGGTTCCGACGCCGCAGGAATGTTGACCTTCGCACAAAAGGTAGACGGTGGTTTTATACTCAACGGAAATAAGATGTTCATTACGAACGGACCTATAGGTCAAGTTTTCATTATCATGGCTCGGACCACAAAATCCAGGGGGCCTATGGGTGTTTCCGCTTTTATTGTGGAATCTCATATGAAGGGATTTCAGGTCAGCAAGGTTCTAAAAAAACTCGGACACAATACTTCTACAACTGCTGAACTTTCCTTTCAGGATATGTTTGTTCCGGACGAAAATTTGCTCGGTCCTTTGAATTCCGGTTTTCTCAGGATTGGAAAGGCGACTTTGGAATGGGAACGCACCGTCTTAGTCGCGGCGGTCCCGGGCGGCATGGAGTTTTCCTTAGAAGCGGGCTTGGATTATGCTTGGAAGAGGCACCAGTTCGGTAAACCCATCCTTTCCTTTTATGCTGTTCAGGAAAAGCTAGCGCGAAATTGGATTTATCTTTGCGCGTCCAGGCGACTGATCTATTTCGTTGCAAATAAAAAGGACAGCGATCCGTCTTCAAGCCTTCCGCTGGAAAGTTCGGCGCTAAAAATCTTCGTGACGGAAACTGCAGAGGAGATGGCCAGCGAAGCCGTTCAACTGTTCGGCGGTATGGGTTATATGAGAGAATGCCCAGTAAGTCGTTTGTACAGGGATGTTAAGTTGGGTACGATCGGAGGAGGAACGTCCGAGATTCAGAGGAGTATCGTATCCTCCACCTATGCGGGTTACGAAAAATTCATAGGCGTGCTGGAACAGGCTTATTCGGAAGAGATTAGAAAAAAGGCGGAGAAAGAATTGGAGAGTTCCGCCGAGGGACAATTCCTGTCTGCGGCAAAGGACTTGATTCGTTCCATCGGAAAGAATTCCGATCGAAAGAAAAAACAAGTCTGGGAGTTTGCGTTCGCGGACCTACTAGTACTTACCGCTGTACTTCAATTAAGTCTCTGGGATGCGGTCCAATCCAATTCGGAATATGCTTCCGAGGATCGCAGGCGGGATCTTCGTTTGTTAGCTTTCTTCGCGGGAACTAAATTCCTAAAAAACGTCCCTTTTCTGAAGGAATTAGACCCTGCAAAGACCAAGGAACTCCTGTATCGATTTTACGATTTGGATACGGTGGAAGCCGAGGTGCAGGATTGTATAGAGTTCCTGAAGTCTCGGATTTTAGGGGCAGCTAAAGTTTAGGCCCAAAAATTAAAAATGGATTAGGAAAATTTGATGTACCAAAAGGGAAAGACTTTTGATGAGATTTCCATCGGAGAGTCCGCTTCGTTTACCAAAACGATAACCGAAACGGATATATATTTGTTCGCGGGAATCAGCGGAGATTTTAATCCGTTGCACGTCGACGAGGAATACGCTAAGACCACCGCCTTCGGAACGAGGATTGCTCACGGCGGATTGGCCGCCTCCTTACTCGCGCCGGTTCTTGGAATGAAGCTTCCCGGGCTTGGAACCGTTGCTTTGGAGACCCTCACAAAATTCCGAAAGCCGGTATTTCCCGGCGATACGATCACCTGTAAGGTAGAAGTGAAGGAAAAGATTCCTAGGTTGAAAGCGGTTTCCATGAATATAGAATGGACGAATCAAAAAGGCGAGATCATCGGCAAAGGAGAATGTAAAGTGATTCCTCCGGCAAAAGTCGAAGGGTCGGTTTAGGAGAAGCTAGTGAATTATCCGGTCCTCTTAGGTGTAGCAGATAGTGTCGTCGGGGATTTTTCCGAATCTGAATATAAAGAATGGAATCACGATCGAAAGGTCTTCAATCATTATAAACGGTCCTTGGATCGATTACTGGATTTTCTGGAATTAAAAAAGGAAATTCTTGCGAGCAATATCACGGATTTCGTAAGTATAGAGCCGGCTTCTCTGGGGAAACAGGGATACGGGCACAGTGTACGCATCGCGAACGAGCTGGGCTTTACGGGCATGAGAGCACACTGTATCGATCTGGGCGGCGCAAGTGTCACCGGAGCGATCGGACAAGCTCGTTCCATTCTCCTATCCGATCCTGATGCAGTCGTACTTGTCGCAGCTTCGGACATTCCGAAATCGGCGTTTAAACAAGTTTCCGATTTGAAGAGAGTAAACGAGACCGTTTGCCATCCGGAATACGAATTGGACAACGGTGCGACCTTGATTTCCATGTACGGGCTTTTGATGAAGCGTATGATGTTTGAAGAACGGATCCTTCAGGAGGATCTTGTCGAAATCACGAAAACTTTCAGAAAAAACGCCCTACACAATTCTCGCGCTTATCAGTTCGGCCAGGAAATCACGGAAAAACAAATTTCCCGCAACATCGCGGACCCTTATCCTTCTCCTATGATCGCGATCGTTACGGACCACGGTTTTGCGACTCTCCTCATGAGCGAAAAAAAAGCAAAGGAATGGAAATCCAAAGGCTGGATCCGAAAAAACCTTCATCCGATTTATCTAGCAGGAGCAGCTCATACTGCACATAGCGAGTATTTCATCCTAAAGGGCGGTTTTCAAACTCCCGCGACGAATACCGGAGAAAAATTATTTTCCTCTTCCGGATACGAACGTGAAGAATTGGAATACGCCTGGATCTACGACTGTTTTACCGGAATGGTAATCCTGCAAGCCTCCGAATACTTTCAACTTTCCAAAAAGGAAACGGCCCGATCCTTGCGCACGGGGAAGATTTCCGTAACCAAAGGGAAAGAAATCCCGATCAATCTACTCGGAGGAATTTTGAATTACCAGGCGGCTATGTCCGTTTCCGCTGCGACCGGACTTGTGGACATCGCTTATCAATACGGTTTGTATGCGGACTCCGGATCGATCGAGGGACAAAAACCCGTCTTTCCTAGCGTTTCTTTACTTGGAGGGAACGGAGGAATCGACAGCATTAATTCTGCCGCATTATTTACGAGCGAACGTCCAAAATCGAATCGAAAGTCCCGACCGCCTAAATTGAATCCTCTTTTCCTAAATCGACCGGGAGCAGATTCGGGTGAAACAGGAGTGATCTGGTCCTCAACGACGGTACACATGAATCCCGGATTTCCTTGGAAGCCGCCATACTCGCTTGCGCTGGTGAAATTCGAGGAGAACCGATTTCTTCTCGCGAACCTGCACGAGAAAAACGGAAGCCTCATTAAAACCGGAGATCATTTAGAATACGACAAAACGAAAGTCCGGATCGAAAGGGAAGGACGCCGCTGGAAAGCGATCCTTTCTTAAATCGATCGTTCGTCTTGCGAAAAATATTCGATTAAAAAAACAGAATATTCAAAAAAAATCCGAATTCGTCCTGATTTGACGAAAAAGAATTGAGTTTGTAAATGATTCGGGCGAATTTAAAATTGCGGTTTTGGTTGCCCGAAAGCTACAACCAAGACTTTCCATGCTACGTCTAAAAGAAAAGGGCCGGATTCTTTCCGGAACATAATTTTAAAGGAAAAAGCGAGAACCGTTTCCGAAATTTTTCATTCCTGTAGTAGGGAGACGCGTTCCTTGTTCATTACGGCAGAAAATATACGTACCGGAGAAATCAGAACCTTTCTCGGAAAGGATGAGATTCTCGTTCCGAATACCAAAGAAATCGAAACTTCTCGTTCTTTAGAGGCGCATTGGGAAAAGGTCGAGGATTGTTTGGATCTAAGAAAATATTCCCGTTTTTTCTATGTTTCCGAAACGGAAGGAAAATGGAAAAAACAGGGAGAAATTCGTATTCCGCATACGGATAAAGAGCGAGAAAACCTGGAATTTCCCGCCATCGGAATCGAGAGCTATCGGGTTTTGGGAATTTTTTTGGAAAAAGACTAAAATCCTGCTGGAAGGTCGGAGGGGAGAAGTTAAGATGCGAACCCTCATCCCGACGTGAGCTCTATGGTCGCTAAAAAGAAGAAGGCAACGAAAAAAACCGTAAGGAAACTGCGCTCGAAAGGGGCCGGCAAGAAGAAATCCTTTTCCATTCCAAGAGAAAACGACGTCAAGATGACCGAGGTAATCGATCTTGCTGCGGAGATTTTTGTTCACACTCTGGAAGTTTCCGCTCGGATTCCTGAGCCGTTAAAAAATCGACTTTTGAAAGCGATAAAACAGGCTGCAAAGGACGCTCTCTCTTAGTTCCTTCCATATAATCCGAAAGGATTACGGACTTTCTTACCGTATTTCCGCAGTGGCGGAATTGGAATCCGTAAAACCGGAGGACTTCTGAAATTTTTTTCCAAAAGTAGAATCGAAAAGTAAGATTCCCTTCGTTGCCTCCGTCAATACAGTACATGGAAACGATTTTTTTAACGGCAGCTCTCACGCTGATCCTTTTCGAACAATATAAGGAAAGGAAAAATCGCGAGAGAGTACTCGTAGAGCCACTCAGCAACTACCTCCATCGTTGACTTTTCGGTAGGAAAGCCGGGCGAAAGGATGCCCCGGCTCGTTTCTTTTTCCCCTCTTATAAATTGCAGTAACCGACTTGAATCTTCCCTTCTTTTAGGGAGAATGGACGTATTCGAGGTTATAGACGTGAAGAATCCCTCATTCACCCCTACTCAAACCGTAAATATGTTCATTCGATACAAAAAAGAAGGGAACTCCGTGCCGTTGATGGTATGGGATTCGTTGAGAAATTATCAGAAATGGAACCAAATCGAGCTTACCGGTTTGCTGAATGCGAGCGGATATTTCCCTGATATTCTTTTCGAGCCGGGCATGGAAGAAAAGATCCAGACTTTATTGCAAGACTTCCAAAAGCGAACCGTGGAAATCCCGATCCGATGAAGGAAATCTTGGAGCCGAAAATTTTATACCAAGAAGCGAACCCCTACGGTTCCTTTACCGCGTTTTTAGAGGACGACGGCAGAACGGTTTATCTTTATCTCCAGGCCGAAGAGAATCCGGATTTCTCCATGAAATCCGTCTGGGTATGCAACCGAATCCAAGCCCCAAAGTTCCGTACCGAAGAGGAATTACGTTCCGGGTTGCCCCCTGTGCTGGCTGAAGAGGAAGTTTTAGATTCTTCTCCTATTGCGCCGTTCCAGGAAGAGGAGATCCATTTTATCTGGACGGAAGAAGGGACCGGAGTCGCATTTTTTTATCGGGAAGAGCTCGTCGCTTATCTTCCTCCTTGGTCAGGCGTGAAGGATTTCCACGGGTATTCAAAGTTTGCCAAGACGGAAGCCCTGACGGCCTATCCCTTAGGGAACTCCGAATTCGGAACGATTCCGGACAGAATTCGCCAAGACCGAACGCATTGGGAATTCCGCTCTTCTCCCAATGTTTGGAAAAAAGTGCAGGAACTCCGCCTGTCTTTTCTGGAAAATATTTTCGGGAATCACGATAAGTATTGGTCGGCAGACGGGGGAAAATTCCCGCAATTGGGAATCGCACGCTTTCGCTGGAATCTTTTGCCCGACGTATATATCTACGCAACACTCGGTATGAGCTCTCAAAACATGCCTGGCGTGGAATTGTACCGAAAAGATTACGAGGATTATGCTAGGACGGAGCTTCTTTTCGCCGTGAAAGTTTCCGATGAAGATCGATCGGAAAGTTGGGTCCCCCACCAAATCGGAGAAATCATTCGGTATCCTTGGAGTATGGGAAAATGGTTCGGTCATGGACATACGATTTCGATGAGTCGAAGAGATCCGGAAGCGCTCCATGTCACGTTTACGTCTTTGTTATTCAAGGAGCTAGATGCTAAGGCGGGGCATCCTCCTTTGGCCGGTCTCGTCGCGGAAAACGGACGACCGATCCGATTTTTAACCCTCTTACCCGTTTCGGAAGAAGAAAGAGAAGTGATCCAGGAAAAGGGAGCGAAAGAATTCTTGGCTCTCTGGGAAAAAGATCTTCCGGTTTGGATCCATGATCCTGAACGCAAATCGGTCGTGTGAATCGCTTTCCTATGTTCGAATGGAGCCCGTTGCCCGGTAAGAATCCGTTTGTCTCTCTCGTAAGTTTGGCGGAGAAATACAAATGGAGAAATTTTTCTCTGATCCTGTCGTTGGCTCTTACATTCGGACTCTTTTTCGGGAATCTAGGGGAGTTATTACCGGAAGATTCGGGAAAAAACTCCGCTGTTCTGGAAAAAATCTGGGAAAACATCTACTCGGAAGATTTTATTACCGCTAAAAAGCTGACCCAAAAGGAATTACAGAGCGGAAAATCGGAATCTTTGGCCTTACTTTCCCTTTATGAAATTTGTCTGAACGGATTGGCGCGTCCGAAACAAGCGGATGAGATCCGCAGTAAAATTCTCCGAATTTGGGAAAAGAGTTATAAGAAGACCTTTTTAGAGGAAAATTATCCTCTCAATCTCGCCACTTGGACAAGAATCGTGTCCGTAACTCCGAATATTCTGGTTTTGGGAGCGGAATATTATACTCCGTACCCGGTGAGTCCGCAAAAAGAAGGGTTTTATTATCATAAATTCACCGCATATAACCGGTTTTCCAAGAAAGCGATTCAGTTTTTCAAACTAGAAAAGTCTTCACACACCTCCAACGAGTATAGGTTGTTCGAAATTACGGCCGAAGGTAAGGCGAATTCGATTAAGAATTACGGAAATTCCCTTCCGGATATCCGTGAAGAGATGAAAGACGTGCTTCATCATCTTAAATTGTGATGCGCG
The DNA here is from genome assembly GCF_004769195.1 of Leptospira fletcheri. Taxonomy (NCBI): domain Bacteria; kingdom Pseudomonadati; phylum Spirochaetota; class Leptospiria; order Leptospirales; family Leptospiraceae; genus Leptospira; species Leptospira fletcheri. The sequence goes on along the minus strand of NZ_RQET01000004.1, from coordinate 236,232 downwards.
AAGGAGGAAAATAGAGAAAGTACTTCCGGAATTCCGAGAATCCAACCTTCTCTGTTGCCTTTTTACAACAAAATGCAGTAAAAATCCGTGCGAACTAAGAAAGAGAGACGCTTTGCGAGGGCTTTAAAAGAAAAAACCCGCTTAGAAAGCGGGTTTTAAGCTTCATTCCTTTTATAAAAAGTATAAAAGGAGATGTTGTCGAAGTCAGTTATTTCTTTTTCGCAACTTTCTTCTTAGCAGCTTTTTTCTTTGCTACTTTTTTCTTAGCTGCTTTCTTGACTGCTTTCTTTTTTGCAACCATTGACGTCCTCCATTGTTTTGAACTTTTCAGACCTCCGTACTTTGCGAGAGATCAAGAAAGCCCTTGGATAGGGACATAATTAAGCAATTAACTTTTCATTGTAAAGTATTTTAATTATTTTAACGAAAAAAATTTTAAGATGTTGATTTGAGTGAAAGAGATTCTTACTCAGACACTTCCAAGCAGACAAAAGAAACGTCGTCGCTAGTCTCTTTATGGTTCCGATACTCTTCTAGAGTTTTTCTTACTAGGTTCGCTAGCTCTTGTGCTTCCAAGTGATGGTTCATCGATAATAATTTCAGAAGATTTTCTTCTCCAAAGATCTCATCTTTATCGTTAAAGGTCTCCGTTACTCCGTCGGTGAACAATACTAACTTGTCTCCGGGATTCAAATGTATCGTTAAGAGCTTATAATCGGTAGGTAGAACTCCTAAAACCCTCTGTGTTTCGGTTCGAAGTTCTATTTTTCCACCTTTTCGAATACAAATCGGCGACGTATGACCCGCGTTCACGAACGAAAAAGCTCCGTTCGAAGCGTTGTAGATGCCTGCAACCGAAGTCATGAACTCGCTTCCTCTATATCTTTCGATTAAGAACAGGTTGATTGCCTGAAAAATTTGCGGGATCGAAGGTGATTCATTCAAGTAGCGGCGAATGATACCTCGTACGGCGGAGACTAGATAACCGGAGCCTAGTCCATGTCCCGATACGTCTCCCAAGAAGAGAAGCTGTCTTCTCGCGTCGATCCTGAGTATATCCAGATAATCTCCGGAAATTCCGACGGCCGGTATGGAAAAGTACCCGACCTTTGTTTGACGTATCGTCTCCAATTCAGGTAAGTGCAGAGTCTTGTCCAGAATGGAAGCCATATTTAGATCGCGAACGATCCTTTTCTTTTCCACTTCGTCCACTAAAAGGCTGTAATTCCGGATCAAAAGGGAGGCCAAGCGGGTGCATTCCTTAAGGAATCTAAGCTCTCCGATGGTAAAATTCCTATGACTTCGCTTTTCTCCCACTAGGAATACGGCGATTACCTCTTTTCCTTGCTCGAAATCGAAGAGCGGATAGGCGAGTTGGACGCCCATCTGTTGCAGAAACTTAAACACTGATTCGCGGATTCCGAGGCCGTACGCGAGATGGGAAGTCACCGTCACTTCGGTATGGTTTTCAAAATAGTTCCATATTTCGGAACCGAAAGGGATCCTAACGAAATTTATGTTTCTCAAGTCGGTTCTAGGAAATTTATCCGCCGGAATCAGCACCTGGAGTTTGTGTACCTCCAGAGCGTCTACCAACCTACGGATTAGGTTGTTGATGGTTGCCCGCATAGAGATAGGGGCTCCGATCATTACGGAAAGTTCCTCGAGAGCGGTATGAAGTTTCGGGTTTTTGCGAAAGCTCCAATAGTCCACCCAATGAAACAGTTTATTGTTCAAAGGACTCAGAAAGTAAGCAACCAGAACCACATAGAATAGATTCCATTCGTTTTGATGGGCTCCTAAGAATTCGGGATTCCATCTGACGAAGAATTCCAAACCGAATAAATATCCGAAGGTCAGAATCAGGATAGAATAAATCGACGTAAGAGAGGAGCTGAAGGCGATCTGGACGGGAACGAGGGAATATGTATAAGTTCCGTAAATTACCAAAGGCGGAAACATGAAAAACGCCAAGATCAGGTACGAGCGTATCATCGTGGAGGCCTGCAAGGAGTCTATTTTCGTCATGAGGAACGGAACAATGGTGGCTAAAAAAAACGCCAGCACGAGACAAAGTTTCTTGAACACTGCCTGAAATTGCGTCGGATTCCGGAACGTATGGAAGACTAATTGGAGAATACAAATGGAAGCGGCAATTGCGTTGAAATGGATTCCCGCATTGGCAAGCGACTGAAAAAGATCCGGATTCCCTTTTTGAGAGGCTCCGACGTAAGCTGCGACGATGGAAAAAATAATTTGCGGAGCGAACCAACGGGAAGGAATTTCTTTTCCTCGTAACCGATAGGATACGTCTAGAATCAAAAATCCGCCGAAGAAAAAGAAGAAAAAGAAAAGGAAGGCGAAATCCTGGAACGCCAGTAAGAAGAAATTGAATAGAAACAGAGCGGAGAAGGATCCGAATAACAGGAAAATAAATAAATCCCTGGTATAAAAAAAGAACCAAATCGCGACAGAAAAATACAGCAGGGATAAAACGATATCTATGGAAAAATCTCTGAGCACATCCAGAGCGGATCTGAATATAAACGGTACTTCTTTCGAAACGCTTTTATCCTTTCCGTAAAAGTGGAATAATCGTGTCGTTTCTCCGACGTCTTCCTTAAGCTTACGGGCGATTTCATACTCTAACAGATCGATCCGTAAGCCCGTCAGGTCGGAATATTCCCCGTTCGCTAAGGCGATCACTCCGTTCGGATAAAAATAAAAAGGTAACCTGGACTCTTTAGAAGAGGATTTCAAGAGTCCTGCGAATAGAAACACTCCGAAGAGAATGACGGAGACCAGAACGAGAAGAATATTTCTCACGCCGATACTCCGATTTCCTGAAAAGATAGGATCTTTCTTTCGTTCCAAGCCAGATACAAGGGATCCTGCTCGGGAATTTCCACGTTTTCCCAACCGATGGAGGCTAAGTTCCGTTCCGGACTGGAATTTTTGAACATTCTAAAATGTTTCCCGACGATACGCAGGGAGATTTTTCGATCCGCTTTACTCACCTTCCCGACGGCGAGATCGTATCTTTCCGTCCAGGAAATCTCTTTCAGATTTTCCTCGACAAGAGTCTTGATTTGAAGTAGATCCTTTGTCTCTCCGCGCATACGGGAAGCATATAAGGTTCCTAGAATATAACAGAGCGCGAGGACGGAAACCGCATTCGTGACGCTCAAACGGAGGAATACGAAATAAAAATCCTCCGTTTCCGATTGGAAGAATTCCAGGAGTTCCCCCGGTTCGCGAGAAAGCAGGTCTATTTTCGTGTTTCCTATTAGAGGAGGTTCGGTGGGTTCCAGAAATCTTCGGATTTTGCCCGCGTTTTCGAATTCTTTTCTGTATTTCTTATTTTCCGCGATCTGCGAGGATAAAATATGATTGTGGACCGCCAACGCGCATTTGCCCGCCAAGAAACCCAATTCGTGCCTGACATCGTCTTTCGGAATATTCGAAACCGCTAAGAAACCGAAGAGTTTTTCCCGGAAGACGAACGGTAGGATAAAATTCGCCCTAAGACTTACGAAATCCTCGTTAATAACGTTGTTCTGATCGGGTTCTCCTATGATGGACCCGGATCTTTTGCTCAGAATATACTTTAAAAGCGGAGACCTTGGGTTAATCCCCTCTAATGTATTTACTTTTCTCTGTTTTTTATGAGCATAAGTGTAAAGATCGTAGTAGGTTAGATCGTTCCTTAAGACCGCAAGTTTTCCGAAATTGCTATTCGTTAAACGAACTAACTCCGGAAAAACGTTTCTGATCAACCCTTCCAAATCGAAACGTCTATGAGCCATTCTGGAGGAACCGGGATCGTTGCTAAGATATTCGGAAACGAACGTAACTTTTAAAAAGCCTGCAATTTTTTCCTGCATAGGGAGTACTGCAAAAACCCCGAAAATAAGGCTAGTAAGCACGCCGATTTCCCGAACGAATTCGATCTCCTTAGGTAGGAAATTGATGCAGATTTCATATGCGGTAAGAACAGCGATCACTCCGAATAATCTCACGAGTATCGTAATGATTGCGGATGCGATTCTATGGTCCGAAAAAAAGGCTTTCACGGTATTATCGAGTGAATTGGTTTCGATCAGGTCGTATAGTAGGCGTTTTCTTTGACATAACCTTCGGTGAGATCGCAACCCCAGAATTTCATCTCGTAATGCCCCGTATTCAATACCACATCCACTTCGATCTCGGAATTCTTTTTCAGGTAGGCGGATAATTTTTTACGAGTATCCTCGTCCGCGCCTTTAACGGAAAGTCCTCCGAAATAGATTTCTAAACCTTCGAATCGGATCGGTTCGTCAAAAACTTTCCCGACCGCCATCACTAATCTTCCCCAATTCGGATCGCCTCCGTAAATCGCCGTTTTTACCAACGGAGAGTTGAGGATGGATTTGCCGATTTTTCTGGCCTGAGATTCGTCTTTCGCTTTCCGGATCCGAATTTCTATCAATTTCGTGGCGCCTTCCCCGTCCCTGGCGATTTCCTTGGTCAGATCGATGCAAATTTCAAGAAGCGCTCGTTTGAAATCCAGCGAGTCGACTTTTCCAGCTAGGCCGTTGGATAACAAAGCAACTGTGTCCGACGTCGAAGTGTCCGAGTCGATGGAAAGGCAGTTAAAACTGGAGTCGACGCAGTCTTTTAGGATTTCGTAAAGATCCCCCTCTACTTCCGCATCCGTCAGAATATAGGATAGCATTGTGGCCATATTCGGCTCGATCATTCCGGCACCTTTGGCCATACCGTAAATCACGGCTTCACCTCGGTCCGATTTGATTTTTCGAGTCGAAGTTTTACGACGGGTGTCGGTAGTCATGATCGCTTCCGCGACCTCCTCCAAATTGTCCGGTTTCAACATGGATTTTGCCCGATTGCAAGCCGGCAGAATGATCTCTATCGGAAGGGGAACTCCGATCACTCCGGTAGAGGAAGGAAGTACGGAGGTTTCCGGAATTCCTAAGGAGGCACCGAGTTCTCGGCAAATGGAGCGAGAATGTTCCACTCCTTTTTCTCCCGTAGCCACGTTCGAATTTTTGGAGTTGATCACGATCGCTTGTAGGGTTCCGGATTTGATATGCTCCTTACCTACGATGACGGGAGCGCCTGGAAAATTATTTTTGGTAAAAACCGCAGCAGCCTTGCAGGGGACTTCGGAATAAATTACGCCGAAGTCTTTGGTCTTATCCTTAATACCGATATTCGTTCCGAACGCGGAAAACCCCTTTGGATACGTCATTTCCGACCTCTAGCCGTTTCTTGTTAAAAAAATTCAATCTCTCCGTTCCCGGATTTTTCGAAAAGCGCAATATGAATGAAGCGAGCGGGTTTTGGCGCTTATACGTCCACTTTATCCGAATATACGGTCGGAATCGTAACCGAAAAGATCGTTCCGCCTTCGGGATTGTCGAATGCCTTAACCGTGCCGTGGTGAAGACGAACGATATGCTTTACGATGGAGAGTCCTAAGCCGGTTCCGCCTTCCTTTCTGGATCTATTCTTATCGACCCGGAAAAAACGTTCGAAAATCCTTTCCTTATCCTCGTCCTTGATCCCTATACCCTGATCCTTTACTTGGAAATTGACGTTGTCGCGACCGAATTTAACCACTTTTAACGTAATCGTTTTTCCGTCGGGTGAATAGGAGGAGGCGTTCGAGATCAGATTCAAAAGCATATGTTCTAGGAGAACCCAATCCGCGGAAACCGTGATCGGTTCCGGCATTTCCACGACAAATTTCTGCTCCTTAGGAGAGACGACTCCGTCAACGGTAAAGGATAGATTGTCCATTAGCGATTTAAGAGTGAATTCCTCTCCTCTCGCGATTGCGGTTTGGTTCTCTATCCTCGTGATCGTCAACATGTCTTCCACGATCCGGACCATTCGATCCGTATTTCTGGAAATCGCGTCCAGGAATTTCTTTTCGTGGCTATCTTCCTTTAAACGTAGTCTGCCCAGTAACGTTTCGGTGTATCCTTTTATCGAAGTGATCGGGGTCTTCAGTTCATGGGATGCGTTTTGAACGAACTGTTCTCGGATGATATGCGATTGTTTTTCCTCGGTGATGTTGCGGATCACGCCGATGAACATCAGGACGTTTCCGTTCGTTCTGAGCGGATACATCTTGATCGCGTAAAAATTCTGACTTAAGTCCAATTCGATCTTGGGTTCGCTTTTACCGTCCAGATTTTTTTGGATGAATTCGAGTAGTCTTTCGTCCTTTACCGCATCTTCTATCTTTCTAGAAGCGGAGTTTGGTTCTATCAACGAATTCGGGATACTCCGGTTTTGAAATAGAATGGAGCCTTCCAAATCCACGGAAAAGACTCCTTCCTTTAGGTTTTGAAGGACGGAATCGAATTTTTCCTTTTCTATAGTAAGATCCACGAACTGATTCTTTAAACGTCCGGACATCCGATTGATGGAAACGGCTAAATCCGCCAATTCCCGGATTTCGGGAAGACTCAGCTCGGACCCAAAATCTCCGGCGTTGATTTCGCCTGTTTTTTTTTCGATCTGGTTGAGGGTTTGGGTGACGCTCCGAGCGATCGAATACGATACGTAGAACGTGCCGAACATGGCCAAGAGGATATAAAAGGAAAAGAGTAGGATCTTCAGATCGGGGTGGACGATGTCTTCTACGAACAGGACGACGCCGGCTACCGCCATTAGGATGATGAGAAGGAGCCAGTTACTTAAAAGAAGTTTCGAAAATAAACTACGCCTCATTGAATCTGTAACCGATGCCTCGGATAGTTTCCAACCTCTCTTTCTCGTCTCCGAGTTTGTCTCTAAGTCTCTTGATATTGACGTCAACGGCGCGATCCGTAACGTAAATGTCCTTTCCCCATACTTTATCCAGAAGTTTATCCCGGGTAAAGGCGACGCCGGTATTCGTCATGAAAAGATAAAGAATCTTGTATTCGATCAAAGTCAGATCGATTTCTTTTTCGTCTATGAAAACCTTGTGGGCCTTGGGATTCAGGAAGATTTTACCTACGCTGATATTCCCCTCGAATTCCTGTTCTTCCTCCGCTTCACCGGATCTGCGCAATACGGAACGAACTCTCGCGACCAATTCCCTGGTGGAGAAGGGTTTGCGAACGTAATCGTCCGCGCCCAGTTCTAGTCCGAGGACGGCATCGGTTTCTCCGGACTTCGCCGTAACCATGATGATGGGTAGAACGTATTTTTCCTTGATGCGCTTGCATAGGTCCATTCCCCCTATGCCCGGAAGCATGAGATCTAAAACGATCAGATCCGGCAGATTCTTTTCTATTCTAGGAAGGACCTCGAGTCCATTTTGGCAAGTGTCGACTTGGTATCCGTTTTCTTCCAAATGGAACTTAATAAGATCAGCTATATCTTCCTCATCGTCCACTACTAGGATTTTTTGACCTGGGTTGCCGGAAGCATTTTTCATAAATTCGGTGAAGCTCTTTTTTCTACGCTTTTGGGGAACTTTACCCTGTTCAGGGGAAGAGGATCCTTGCAATTGGATAGGTTCCATTCCATCAGATTCTCCGAAAGGGGTTACAAAAAGTTTACGTAACGATTACAATCCTCGGAAAAAGGATATTACGGACGCTCTTTCTATGACAACCAGTAAACAAAGGAATTTTGGACCGAAAAACCGATCACAAAACGGCGATGTTTCCGGTAGATCAGCGGTTCTTGAGTAGTTCGTTCAGTTCCCGAACCAATTTTCTTTGGCGATAGAGTACGTAACCTACGAACCCGCAAAATAGAGCCAGTGCTAAAACATAAACCCAAAGTAAGCCTTTTAATCTGGTTTGCTCTTCTTCGATCGCGCTGATCGTAGACAAATGGTTGATCAGGAAGTAGAATTGGTCCGCCTGGGGCCAGGATTTTCTGGCTTCTTCCCGAATTTGGGAAACTAGAATATCCGCATCCTTCTTTTTCAATCCTTGGATGATCGGAAAGACCGAATCTAAATCCTTGGAGAGAAATTCTTTGGCCGTTAACGAAGTTTTCGTTTCCTCCGCGAAAATCGGAGATAGGAGGGATACCGCTAAAATCGCGGCGATGGTAATGAGGACTTTTTTCATTCGTCGAACCCGAGCTTGTTTTTCCATTCCTTAGTATAAGGACTCTTGTTTTGGACAAGATAAATCCCGATCAGGACGGCGAAAAGAAGGAATAGAAGTCCGCTGGTAGCTAGGATTCCATGCAGGATTCCCGCCTGTAAAAGGAAATTCCAATCCGTGAAGAGAAGGGCAGTCAGGGGGGAAAACGCCAAAAGCAGGGTCGTGATCAGAATGATACGAAGATGTTTCAAATGGATCAGGTGTAACATTACCCTTTTTTTAAGTTCGGGAGGCACGGAAATCGCATCCGGATTCTGGCTTCCCGGATCCAGGAATAGTTCCAATTGCTGCTTTAAATCGGGAGGAATATCAGTCTTTTCCGGTTTCATTTTCCTTTTTCAACCATTCTCGGAGTATTTCCTTCCCACGGAAAATATAACTCTTGAGAGTGTTCATTTTCAAGTTCAAATTTTCCGAAATGTCCTTATAGGACATGTTCTCGAAGTAATGTAGGGAAATCGGTTTTCTGTACAATTCAGGGAGTTTGTCCACTAGGGAGCGGATCTTTTCATTCGTTTCTTTTTCCATAAGGTTCGATTCCTGAGTCGAGCTGGAATCCGGACTGGATTCCGCGGAAACGCCTTCGAGCGAAGCCTCTATTTCCGGGTGATCCTTGCGGTATCTGCGAATGATTTCGTTTCTCGCTATGGAAAAGACCCAAGTTGAGAATTTTGCCCTTCCCTTGAACGTCGACAGACCTTCAAAGGCCTTTAAGAAAACATCCTGAGTAAAGTCCTCCGCCTCAGTCTCGTTACGGAACGCTTTTCTGGCCTGGGAATACACCAAGGTCTCGTATCGAAGGACTAGCTCTTCGAACGAATCGTAATCTCCGGCTAGGACTTTTTGAATGCAAGCCCAGTCCGCAGGATCGCAAACGATAGGCTCTGGGTGTTTCATGAAAGATCGATTCAGCTCTTACGAACCGGTAACGGAAACCGGCGGGCGCTCATGTCTGCTGCTCAAGATTTCGGCGACCATTTATAATAACAAAGTAACCCGAGGCCCGCTCCCAAAGGAACCAATCCTCCGATCATTGCGAGGGATTTTCCTAAGACGAGAATGAACGAAACGGAAAGGGCGATCCCGACGAAGGTCAGAACCAATCCGAGGAAAAAAGAATAAAGCCTGAGATCGAACGGTTCCTTTTTATACAGTCCGGCTTTAATGATCGCCATGCGTTGGCGGTACCACCAAAAGAATAGGAAAAAAAGGAGAACACAGCCGAATATGATTCCTACGATCGGAATGGAATATAGGACGATCTTATATTCGCCTCCTCCTTGGGAGGATTGCAAGGCCCGAAGGATTTGCTCCAGACTTTTAAAAAGAGTTTCCTTTTCTTCCGGTGTCATCTGCTCAGTACGGCGACTTGGATTCTATTTTCCTCTTCTTTTTTAAAGAAAGGAATTTTGGTTTCGATTCCCGGTCGGTCCGCCAAGGTAGCGTACCACTCTTCTTCTTTCCAACTCTCTTTCAGGTAACTGGTGCGTCTCGCGCGATCGAATATAGATTTAAATCTGCTCATAAGAATTCTCCGAATAGTATGACTGTCGTTTCTATTTTTCACATTTTAGAGAATCCAATGGATTCCCCGGATTTAGTTATGTCGTATTAGTTATCGTCCGGTATCGATTCGGACTAAAGACCAAAACAATCTCGGAACTACATTTTTTAGAGACGATTTGCTTAGAAGAAAAATTGAAGAAGGAGGAAAAAAAAATCCGGCCCGAACGATTCCCGTCTGCTTCCGAAAAGAAAACGATCCTATTTTTTCGGATCCAAGAACGGAGGAACTGAGAGATTCGGGTTTCGTAAGAGAGGTTCTCTCTCAAAATTGCTATGCTCTCTCAAGAAGCTTACCAAAATCCGAGCCGTCGCCCCCCATAATAGTCCTTCCTGTAAATCGAAGTAATAGATATCCAACGGGGGGCCTTCCGGGTTCCTTTTCATGCGGAGACCGTAGAACGGAACCTCATTTAAGCGGTCTAAATCCAAACGGATGATTTTTTCGACTTCTTCCCGGTTGTAGAAGAATTCGAAGTTCCCGTTGTAAAGGGATAAAAAGGGCGTAATATGGAATCCGGTGTGAGTGTAGATTCCTTTATAATTTCCGATCACTTCCAGATCTTGGGAAGGGGCTCCCATTTCTTCGGTCCATTCCCGCAGAGCGGTGGAAAGAAGATCCTTGTCTTCCGGTTCTTTTACTCCTCCAGGAAATGCAATTTGCCCGGGGTGGGCTGAAAGTTTGGAATTTCTCTTTTGTAATAGAAAACCGTAACCGTTTCCGTTGCGGAATAGAGGCATGATCACCGAGGAGATCGCGACGTTTTGCGGAGGGGTGGAATCTTCTCCATCTCGGTTGAGCGGTAGTCTTTGTCGTAGTTCTTCTAAGTCTAACTTAATCAAATTTCTTTTTGATCGGAATCAGGTTCGTAAGAGTAGTTTCGTACGGTTTTGATTGAAGTGCATTCAAAATCGACGGACCATAATTCTGAACTTTCCATTCCGAAAAAATACCCAATTCCCGTAACTCGTCGATCCCTTTCGGATTTTTCTTGGCGATCTCCGCGATATTCTTATTGGAAGGCATCAGATTGTGGCCCATTCTCCGAATGGACATAATGGTTTCCCTCCATTGTCTCAGCCTTTTGAATCTATCCGCATCCTCTCCAGCGAGGTCTTCGGTTGCGCGTTTAAACAGATCGTTTTTGGGGATCGGCGGGCCGCCCGGGTTATTGTATATAGATAGCAAATGATCCGCGTCTTTCTTGCCGACGGACTCGATCAATTTGGCTGAATCCCGTCGGGCCTTTACTAGCTCTAGGACCTTGTCGTTATTCCAAATCCGGAACGGAGCTTTGTTGAATCGTCGGGCTTTTTCATCTCGGAATACGAGAGTATCGTATAAGGCTCGCCGTTCGTCGGAACTCAATTCCAGGACGTTCGGGAATTTTTCCAGGGTGATGGAAAAACCTTCGAAAGGTTCCGATTCCTCTTCCGCCAGTTTTTTGAATTCGGACAGGGCCTCGTCCAATAATTTTCGTTTGGTCAACTCTTCCTTCATCTTTTCCCAGATCGATTCCAAATAAACGGTATCCAGAGCGGCGTATTGGAGTTGGCTCTTGTCCAAGGGACGTTTTTCCCAATTCGATTTTTGTTCCTTTTTCGATAATTTTACTTTGTGATAATGTTCGACTAAGTAGAGAAGAGAGTTCTGTTCCAAGTCTAATAATCGGGAGCTGAACATGGTATCGGCGATATTTTCGAATTTGAAAGAAAAGTCCCGTTTCAGCGCCTTGATATCGTCGGATGCGGAATGGAATATTTTTAAAATCGCAGGGTTTTCAAAGAGGGGACCGAGTCCGGATACGTCGTCCAAACGGATAGGGTCGAAAATGTAGTTTTTTCCTCTCGAAGAGATTTGGATCAGGCAGACTTTTGAATAATACGTGTAATAACCCGAGGATTCCGTGTCTACGGAAAGGCAATCCGATTGAGATAGAGTGATCAATGCCAACTGAAGACTTCGGACATTATCGATTACGATATAATCGGATTGTATTTGCATCTAAACCGTGACCTGGAAGATTAGCATAGGAAGGGGGACCATGAGCTCGATTCCCAATAAGTCCAATCTACGGACCCTAGTCCGAGATGACAAACCAAAAGAAGAATGCGCTATTTTCGGGATTTTTAATTCCCCGGAAGCCGCTAACTTCGCCTATCTGGGCCTTTATTCCATGCAGCACAGAGGCCAAGAATCCAGCGGAATCGTTACCTCCGACGGAGAGCATCTTTATCGATACGCCGGAATGGGGCTTGTGGCGAACATTTTTACCGAAGGAAAGATTCGGGAGCTCGTGGGAAATTCCGCTATCGGCCACAATCGATATTCCACTACGGGTGCCAGCTTTTTGAGGAATGCCCAACCTCTGCGTGTGGAGTCGCATCTAGGTCCTATCGCTTTGGCTCATAATGGAAATTTGGTAAATTCCTGGGAAGTTCGTTCCCAGCTCGAAAAGGAAGGCTCCATCTTCCAAACTACGATTGATTCGGAAGTCATTGTGCACCTAATGGCTAGATCCGGAGAAACGGATCTTCTATCCGCTCTTTCTTCCGCCTTGAAAAAGGTCAGAGGAGCGTATTCGTTAGTGGTGCTTACCAAGACGCAATTGATTGCAGTACGGGACCCCAACGGTTTTCGGCCCCTCGTAATGGGAAGGAGAGATGACGGTTCCTACGTGTTCGCTTCCGAAACCTGCGCGTTCGATATTACGGATACGATATATGAAAGGGACGTAGAACCGGGAGAAATGATCGTAGTAGATCGCTCAGGTCCCCGATCTTTTTATCCGTTTCCACAGGCAAGACCGGCTCTGTGTATATTCGAATATATTTATTTTGCTCGTCCGGATTCCAATATTTTCGGGGAATCCGTTTACAAAGTGCGAAAGGCTCTAGGAAGTCAATTGGCCAAGGAATTACCGGTCGACGCAGACGTAGTCATTCCGGTACCGGATTCCGCTAATATCGCTGCATTAGGCTATTCCGAGGCTTCGGGCATTCCCTTCCAATCCGGATTGATACGCTCGCATTATATAGGCAGAACCTTCATCGAACCCGATCAAAAGATCCGCGATTTCGGCGCCAAGATCAAATACAACGTAGTCAAGAACGTTGTGGAAGGAAAGCGAGTCGTAATCGTGGACGATTCCATTATGAGAGGAACCACAAGCAGAAAGATCATAAAAATGATCCGCAATGCCGGCGCGACGGAGATTCATTTACGCGTTTCCGCGCCGCCTACGATTTCGCCCTGCTATTACGGAATAGACATACCGACTCATAAGGAATTGATCGCCGCGACTCATACGATAGAAGAGATCCGGAAATACCTGAGAGTGGACTCCATCGCGTATTTATCTGTGGACTCCATGCATAAGGCGGTCCAAGAACATAGAGGCGGCGGCTTTTGCAACGCCTGCTTTACGGCGGATTATCCGGTGGAATTCCAGAGTGAAATCGGAAATCAGAAAAGTTTGTTCCGAGAATACGAGGTCGAAGAAAGGGTTTAGCGAAAGCCGAATTTTTTTCCCGAATCGTCGTCGTCCTTTCTGAGAAAAGAACTTAGTAGTTCCTTTTCCGAGGAACTTAGGTGCTTGTTTTCTTCCAGCATGGAAAGTATTTCGAGCGCTGCATCCTGGTCCAAGGTAAGCAGATAGTCCAACACGGATTGGTGGGCAAGCTTCTTGTGGGTTTTGCCGAGAATCCGTAACACTTCTTCTCCGGAATGGATTAGAATTTCCTTTCTTTCTACGAGAGCCGCCATGGTAGAGAGAATGATGGAAATTTCGGGGTCATCCGAGAATATCTCCATCAAACGAGGATACATTTCCGGAAAATGAATGGGGAATTCATAAATCGAATCCTGCAAACCTGAGTAGAGTTCTTTTTCCTCCGATACGGTTATGCCGGTTTGTTTCCGAAGTTCCAATAGAGAACGACCGGAGAGCAGATACAGAAATCGGGACGCGAATTCCGGATCTTTCCTTCCCCGTACGCAGTACATGATAAAATCGACTACCCTGGATTCCGGCAATTTCCTCCAATAACGAACCATTTTGGAGTCCAGAAAATTGGCCGCTCTACCTCCGGCTTTTCGTAGCATCATAAAGAGATCGAATTCCTCCTTTACGATTCTATAAAGTAAAGGATTGCTCATCTCTCGGACGGTTTCCTGCACTTGTTCAGGAGATGAGATCAATAAGAAATACGAAACGAGTTCGAATCCGATTTCGGATTCTTCGGAGAATTCTTCCAACAATTCGGCAGGAGCTTGGTGGAAGGCCGAAGCTCCGACACTGAGAGTATTTTGTCCGTAGAGGAGCTGTTCCAATTTATGGACCGCTTTGCAGTCCTCTTTTTCCAGCCGTTTGTCTTTTCTCAAATCCGTACGACAATTGCCCGGACAAGCTTTGGATATCGGAACTCCGACCTTGCAGGAATCGTTGGTTTGAGTCGATACGGTCACGATAGGACGATTTCCGAAAAATGAATTAAGGAACGATGTCTCCGCAATCCCGCATGTCCGGAGCGTAAGGATTTCGGATCTTGCTTCCGGAAGCCACCCAGGTTTTTTTGACCATAGGACAATAGAAGCGATTTCGACCGTTTTCCAAACCTCTTCCTTTCATGGTGGAAGCAAGTAGATCGCTGAATTTGGAATATGCGATCAGAGAACCTTCCAGGTCGGGAGCTTCTACTTCTTTTAACGCTTTTTTGAGCTCGGCGGCGGTTTCGGACAAACCCCCGTTGGCGGAAGCCAGCGAGTCCAAGGCTTTTTCCAATTCCTGCGTATCCGGAGCTCGGTTTTCGGTTTTCAGTAAACCGTCGATCACTTCCTGGTTTTTTTGTAATACGGTTTCGAAAAGAGGCTTTTCCGCATCGGTAACCGGTTTTAATTCTTTCTTTCCACAATCGAGAAATAACAAAGCGAGAGTAAATGTCGTAAGAATGCCGAGTTTCATAAATCCCTCCGAATTCGATCTATGTTTCGTTTTTTTGATCATTCTTTCAAAAAACAAATCTTTATTCTTGGAATTCGTTGGAATTCCGAACAAAAATCAAAAAGGAAAAAAAGGATTCAATCCGGACGATCCGTTTCAAATTAGGGTAAACTACCCGAATTCATCCTTCCGAGAATGTTAAGAGATTTGAACATGTACTATAAAAAACACGTATTTGTTTGCGATAATATCCGGGAAGAAGGAGAAAGGCCTTCCTGTGGCAGGGCGGGTTCCCCTCTTCTACTCGCATACATGAAAAAGCGACTCAAGGAACTCGGTTTGAAGGATCGGATCCGCATCCAGCGGTCCGGCTGTCTGGATCGATGCGAGCTGGGTCCGGTCCAAGTCAGTTATCCGGAAGGAATTTGGTTTTCGATCAAGACGGAAGAGGACGCGGAGATTTTTTTACGCAATTATATAGAGAAAGAAAATGCGGACTCGATCCGCCATCTTCTTTTGGAAGATGAAAATTAAGGAAGGAAAGGTTTATGTCAAAGAAATGGGAAATTCCGAAAACGTATTCAGCTTACGAACTAAAGGAATATAGCGAACAACCCGGAAGGGCAAAAATCGTAGAAAAAGAAACGAAACCCTTAAAGAAGGGAGACGTACTGATCAGGATCCATTCGGCTTCCATCAATCCTTCCGATCTGATGTTCATGCGCGGGCTCTACGGGATTAAAAAGAAATTACCCGTGGTTCCGGGTTTCGAAGGAAGCGGGGTCGTAGTCGCGAGCGGGGGCGGATGGCGCGCAAATTCCCTACTTGGAAAGGCCGTTGCTTGTACCGCTCCGGGGAAAGGAGACGGAACATATTCGGAATATATGATTACGGACGGTTTCTCCTGCATTCCCCTTACGAAAGAAACCACATTGGAACAAGGGGCTTGCCTATTCGTGAATCCGATCACTGCCCTAGCCATGATGGAGCGGATCGTCGGGGAGAAGCACAAGGCATTCGTCCAGACGGCGGCGGCATCCGCATTGGGAAAAATGATCCTTAGGCTTTCGATCAAAAAAGGAATTCCCGGAATACATATCGTAAGAAGAAAAGAGCAGTCGGATTTGCTGAAATCTCTAGGCGCCCAACACGTCCTGGATTCCTCCTCTCCGAATTTCGAACGAGAGCTGCGAGTTCTTTCGGGCAAACTGGAAGCTACCATTATGCTGGACGCGGTGGCGGGAGAATTGACAGGGAAGGTTTTGGCCGCGATGCCGTACGGAAGTAAATGCGTCGTTTATGGTGCTTTGTCCGAAGAGCCGATTTCCTATCATGCGGGGATGGGGATTTTCCAGGATAAGAAAATCGAGGGTTTCTGGTTGTCTTCTTGGTTGCCTGCCCAGAGCCCATGGAGACTCTGGAGAATTACTTCCGAAGTTCGATCTCTGCTTGGACAGGAATTCCAAACGGAAATCGCTTCTCGAATCCCTTTGAAAGAAGCGGATCGAGCCATAAAGGAATATGCAGAGAATATGACTAGAGGAAAGGTGTTGATCCAAACCGGATGGAATCCGTAAAGCAGACATTTCCGCGTAAAAATCCGGTTACCGCTCGATTTGGAGCAGGAATTTTCCTGCTCCTTTCGTTGTTTGCGGTATCCTGTTTTGCCTTAAGACAAAACGTGAAACGACTCGAATCCTGTAAATTTCGGGTCGCCGACGTTAAGGCGGAGAAGGTGGAATTTATCTCTTTTCCCCCGATCCCGAAAATGCTTTTACGTGTGGATTTGGAGATCGAAAATCCGAACGATACGGAAGTCACGGTCTACGGCTTCGATTTGTCTGTGACCTCGCCTTCCGGGGAAAACGGAGAGAACGAGTTGGCTCGGATCATTTCCAAACAGGAAACGGTCGTTCCCGCGTTTTCGAAGAAAAATGTCTCTTTGAGTTTGGAAACTCTTTTCGAAAAAAGGATGAACCAAAATCTTCTCTTAGTTGCCGCCGTATTGACTAGAGATATTCTTTCCGGAAAAGATCCGAATTTACGGATCAAGGGTTTTATTACCTATAAGTCCATTCTCGGAGACGTGGATCTTCCGGTAGACGAAAGGGTAAAATTGCAGTCCAAAAACAAGAGTTAGTCCGTTTGAGCAAGAAGCTGCCGATTCTATTCCTATCCTTGGTTTGGTTGGGAACTTGTGCTACACCCGACGACGATTTTTATTCGTTCGAGCAGGCGTCTTCTCTGTTGCTGGCCGCATACGGGGCTAAGGATTTACAATGTAGTTCCAGCAGAGGAATTACCCATCTTGTTCCGGGACGTTCCCGGAAAAGGGATGTCAACAACTGCGTTTTGTCGGTGGCCGCTGAAGACTGTACTTTTTGGATTCAGGCAGGGGACCCTGTGCCTTTTACTTGTAAGGCTATCGAATATAGACTTAAATAGGGTTTATGGGGTGGCTGACGAAACACTTCGAGTTGTTAATTTTTGCGGCGATTTCTCTGTCCGGAATCTTCTATCTCTATCTTCTATTCACGAGAGGAAAAAAACCGTCCCATAAGTCCTTGGTTCAGTACAATATGGATCCTAACGAATACAAGGGTCCAGAATCGAATGTTGCGTCTAAGAAGAAGGAACCCAAAGTGAACGTTTTGGAAGTCTTCGATTATAACGGCATCAAGATCATGCATGAAAACGGTCTTTATACCGTAAATCATGCGGGAGAAATCCAGGTCTACGGATCTTGGGCGGCCCTTCCCCCGCGCTATCAAGCTATGGTCAAGGAAATGGACAAATCTTCCATCGGCCAAAAAAAGCAGGGAAATTATTATATGGAAATCCTAAACGGCACCTACTACGTCGTTTTTCCCGACGGGAAAAAACACAAATATCCCAAATTTGAGGACATCCCGGAAAAGATCCGTAAAGCTCTCGGATATTAAAAACGTACGATTATTTAACCACGATCGCTTTCGGAAACGTAGGGCAGGAAGATACGCATTGTCCGCAGCCAGTACAGGAAGCCGTGAAGGTCGGTTTGTTCCCCTTGAATTTCAGCGCGCCCGGAACCGGACAAGCGGCAGCGCAAGCCTCACAAGTCTTTTCCTGCGTGCGAGAGTTGATACAATGCTGGAACCAACCTTTGGCTTTGCCGAATTTCGGGGTTTCGTTTTTCTTATACGGTAAAAGTGCTCCTTCCGGGCAGGCGGCTATGCAAGGAAAATCCTTACAAAGCATGCACGCATTCAGATTTACGTCCATGTGCGGGAGATGCTTTCCTAATTCATCATTCGGAACCGGAAATAAAACTGAGTACGGACAAGCATACATACAGTCACCGCACCCGGTGCATTTGGAAAGAAAACGCTTACCGTTTGCATCCGCGCCGGGAGGAAACTGTAGGTTACGGAAAGCTTTGAATTTTTTCGGTTTTGGGAAATTCGTTTGAGATAGGAAGGAATCTTCCTTTCGATTCGTTTCGCGTTTTTTCTTCGGCGCTTTCGGAAGCGATTCTTCCGGCGGGTCGATCGGATCCGTTTTTTTTTCTCCTGAAACTTGTTTCCAGGTCTCGGCGATTTCGTCCGCGCTCTCCTCCATAACGGCAAACGCCTTCGAGAAACTTTTCCGGAAAAAGTCTCTCCGGTTCATTCTTCCCGAATCCTCTCTATATGCGCTCCTAACGATCGGAGTCTAGTGTCGATCTCTTGGAAACCGCGATCCACTTGAACGATATTGTGGATATAGCTGGTTCCTTCCGCGCACAGGGCTGCGATGACCATCGCCATTCCCGCTCGGATATCGGGACTTGCGACCTTTTGTCCGTACAATCTAGAATGTCCGATTACGATCGCCCTGTGCGGATCGCAGAGAATGATTTGAGCTCCCATTGCGATGATATTATCCACGAAAAATAACCTGGATTCGAACATCTTTTCATGGATTAGGACGGTTCCTTTGCATTGCGTGGCGGTCACGAGAGCCACCGAAGTCATGTCTGCCGGAAATCCGGGCCAAGGAGAATCGTCTATCTTGGGTGTCGCACCGTGATAGTCGGGTATGATTTCCATCTGCTGATCGGACGGGACCAGAATTCCACCGTCCTGGGGACGAACTTCGATTCCCAACCGGGAATAAACCATTCGAATCATACGTATGTCTTCCAGATCGACATCGCGGATAAAGACTTCTCCTCCGGTCACGGCGGCAAGGCTGATAAAACTTCCGACTTCCAGATAGTCGGATCCGATTCTGTGTTTTTTTTCCGGAGATTTTAGCGAAGAAACTCCTTCGATGGTGAGAATATTCGAGCCGATCCCGGATATCTTTGCACCTGAGGAATTCAGAAAACGACAAAGCTGTTGTACGTGCGGTTCGCTTGCGGCGTGCCGTATGATCGTAGTGCCTTCCGCCAGAGTAGCGGCCATGACGGCATTTTCCGTTGCGGTCACGGAAGCTTCGTCCAACAAAATATCCGTTCCTCTCAGCCGGTCCGCTTTGATCTCGTAACCGTCGGGAAATACTTCTATCGTCGCTCCCAAGGATTGCAGGGCGAGAAGGTGAGTATCCATTCTTCTCCTGCCGATCTTATCTCCTCCGGGTCGGGGTAAAAATACCCTTCCTGTGCTGGCCAGAATCGGTCCGGCCAAAGTGACTGCGCCTCTCAGTTTCGAACATAACTCGTAGGGCAAATCGGATTTTATTTGTCCTCGGTTTCGAAATAGGAAAGTACCTTCGCCTTTATCCTCCACTTCCAATCCCAGATGACGTAATACTTCCAGAAGCATCAATACGTCGGTGATCAAAGGGATATTTTCGACGATAATTTCTCCCGGAGTCATGCAAATCGCGCCTAACACGGGAAGCGCTTCGTTCTTATTTCCTTGAGGGGTTATCGTACCGTTCAAGGGATTTTTGCCTGAAATTTTGAAATAGGAGGAACTCATTCGATCACCGACTTTTCAGATAGGCTCGCCGTAAGCCTGGATCAGGCAAGCATTTCCGTAAATTCGATCTCTCGGGGGCTTAGGGATACGAAAAGAAATCCATTCGTAATTCGGAAAGGAACGATCGGATCGAGGCAACGGTCGAAATCGATTGACGTCCTGCTATTTTCTTCCGATGAACGTTGGTACCCATGAATTCCTTTTTGAACAAATTCCGTGAATTTCAAAAAACCGTTTGGTTCGATTGGTTTTGCTACCTTTGGACTTCCGTTCTGGCTTTTTTGGCTTTTGCTCCGTTTTATTTGAGCCATTTCGTTTGGGTCGCTCCCTTCGGTCTTTTTTGGATCGCTCATAAATATTCCGGACAATACAAACGTCTGTTTTTTCACGGAATCCTGTTCGGAGTCTTCTTTTACTCGATCGCCTTTCATTGGATTTTTCATATGGCGCAGGTGTTCGGAAATTTTCCGGCACCGATTTCGGCATTGATTCTGGTTCTAGCCGGTGTGCTGTTCGGATTTAAATTTCCGATCTTCCTGCTTACATATTCTTTCCTGAGTAAAAAAATAGGCAGGCATAGCGTTTGGGTCGCCGGATTTTGCGGCTTGGTCGCGGATATGCTGGCCCCCCAACTGTTTCCTTGGTACTGGGGAAACTTGGCGGCGGGAAATATACTCCTTGCCCAGACGGTCGAAATCGCGGGCGTATACGGATTGAGTTTTTTGGTCTTCGTCGTTTCTTATACGATTTTCGAGACCAATCTCTTTCATCTGCCTGAAATCCTACGTTCTCCGGAAAAGAGGTTTCAATTCGCTAAATTTTGGTCGTTGCCATTCGCGCTTTTCCTATTATTTTGGGTTGCAGGTACTTCCCTCTATTTCAAGTGGAAGGGAGTAAAACCCGTCAAAACCTTGGAAGTGTTGGTAGTTCAACCCGATGCTCCCATGAGTATCCGCGACGAACGGGGGCGTTCCCCCTTGCAGGTGATCGAGGAACTAATGGATCGGATGGATCGCCTAGTGAGCGATGCGGTCCGGAAAGAGGGAAAAAATCCCGATTTGATCGTTTTGCCCGAGGCCGGCGTCCCGTATTTTTCCGCCAACAAAACCCCGATTACCGAGTTGAACAGAATGTATTGGTATAGATTCGAGGCCTTGATGATCATCTTTGCCAATCGATACAAAGCGAACGTTTTCTTTAACGAAATCGACGCGAAGTACAAAAAGGCGAGTTCGGGAAAGGAATATCTCAGATATTATAACAATAACGTAATCTACGATCCAAACGGAATTCGGACGAACGCTTATCAAAAACAATATCTGGTTCTTTTCGGCGAAACAATGCCTTTCGAATTCATGTACGAAATCAGCCCCCAAACGGGAAGGTTCGAACCGGGAGAGTCTTTTAAACTCCTACCTTATTTTTCCGTAGTCGGGGAAATTTCCAAACAACCGAATCCTTTATATTGGAAGGATACGGAAGAACTGAACGCGGATGCAGTCAGGAATTATTATGCCGGAACCAGGACTACATTAAAGGAATCCGGCTCCATGCTTCCTTTGATCTGTTACGAAGTGATCGTTCCGGAATTCGTACGCAAGTTCCGAAATTCTGGAAATCCAGAATTCATCGCGAATCTCACGAACGATAAATGGTACGGAACCACAACCGAAAGCGATCAGCATTTCGAATTGGGTAGGCTGAGATCCATAGAATGGAGAAGATGGTTGGTCCGTTCCACGAATTCTGGAATTTCCGGTTTTGTGGATCACTTGGGTCGCTTTGTCCCGGGCAAATCCACCGGTTTGATGAAGGCGGAAACTACTTGGGAAAAAATCGAAGTCTTCGATTCTCCTCCCGGATTTTATGTGATCTACGGAAATCTGATTCCTTGGTTGATGATGGTTCTGACTGCTTCCTATTATTTAACGATCCTTCTATCCAATCATAGGAAGAAAGAGGCTAAATAAAAGTTCGAACTTTCGGAAGCCGTTTACGGATTGATGAGATAGTACGAGAAAATTCCCGTAAAACGATTCTCCTTCGGTAATTGTCCGAAATTTTTCGGAGGAGAATCGCAATTCAATTCCGCCTCCGCTAAAAAGTACAATTGGTAAGGTTTGGCGAAGAATAATCTCACAAAAAACCGGAGCACGGAAGACAGGTTCGACAATACGTTGATTTTTCCGATTCCGGCCTTTCGCCGAATGGAAAGAGTACAACCCCCTTGTTCGTCCAGGTAGAGTTTTTCTTTCGTAGGCAATTCGTAGTTGGAAAAGGAATCCTTTTCCGATTCCAAAACTTCCGATTTATGCACCTTAGCGGAAAATAATAACCGACTATTTGCGTCGGTGGAACTTACTGTCCGGATTTCCTGTCCAGGAAAGGTTTCGTTTCCGATAAACCCTCCCGTATACAGTCGATCCCCGGAAAGGTTCTGAGTTCGAAAGAGTTCCCAACGTCGACTGTACTTGTATACCTCGTAATTCGTCAGTAGATGTTCCATTCCTCCCCGTCCATCCAAAGGGATCTTCTGTCCGTTACTGATCAAATATCCCCAGGTAGGAACGAAAGAAAAAGCGATGTCCGCCTGCACGAATCTGTCCTTTTCGGGTAAGGAGATTTTTCCTCCCGAAAGGGAGACGGCTTTGTCCCATCCTGCCTTGAAAGAAAGAAAGAGTTTCGTCTCCCCGATTTCCATTCTGATTTCCGGGCCTTCCTGGTTTTTTTGAACGGAATTGTTTGCAATTTCCAATTCCAACGCTCCCGGTTCCGCTTTCAGTTCGTTGCGGGAAAATTCCTGGGTGAGAAATCGGGTGCCATTTTCCTTATCATACAAGACCAAGCTTACCCCCGAGTTTCGAGTTCCGGGACCTAGGTTACTGACCAAGAAAGTCGCGAAGATAAAAATACGATCGTCCGTGAACGAATAATTCCAGGCCTGAAAGTACCCTTCTTGAGGATATGGATGGAAAGATATTTCGTTTTTGGTCGCTTTTCTTGCGCGAAAGGATTCCGATTCCGCGCTTACATTTGGAAAGAAAGATGCGATCACGAGAGCGGATAAAATAACGCCCGTTTTGACATATCGAACGGAAGATCCGGCAGAGAAGGAAAACATGGGCCCTTATTCCTATCCCCATCTTTTCTTCCGGCAAGTATTTCTCGCCGGATCGATTGAAAAATACTAGGATTCCAGGCATTCTGAGTTTAGGCGCCAAGGCAATCGATCGATTCCAATTCGGAGTCGGTAACTTCCGTACAGGAATCCTCGTAAATGTCGCTGAGACATCGTATGCTGAAAACCGGATGATCCGGAACGGCCCGTTCTCTCATGTCGTCCTGTTCCTGGCGGATGCCGTCTATGTGGATCCAGGAATCCGATTCGCTTTTTCCTTTGGAAAATATCCTTGCAAATACCAAGTATTCGTAAGATCCGAATTTTTTAAAAAAGATCTCCGTTTTTTCGGGGACGGTTTCTACGAGTCTTTTCCGGAAAGAAGCCGGATCGATATGCTCCGCTTGTCGGATAGAATCGTAATATCGATTCAACGTCCTCACGATCCTAAAAAAACCGAGCTTATCCTTGTTCAACTTTCTCCACTCCGAATCTTCCGTAAGTTCTCCTATTCTCTTTGTCTGCACCTAAGTTCCTCCGGTCTCTCTTGTCGAAAATCCTCAGGACCAATCGCAAAAAAATCCGGGGAAACTCCGTTCAGGACAACATGGAAAGGGAAGGCGGGAGGCACTGCACTATGGACGATGTACTGGAAATTTCATCGCGATCCTTTTGGATTATTTTTTTACCTTTTTTCTAGAATTCGGAAAAAAAATCGGGGATTCTCCTTTTGAAACAACTACGGTATTAGAGGAAAAAAGGAACCGTTGCTATCCGTGGATAAAATCTATCGAAGGGAAAGGAATAAGATCCTTGCATGGATACGATCCCGAATTTCGGATCCTGAAGAGGCAGAAGATCTTTTGCAGGAATCTTTCTTGGTTGCAGTAACCGAATTGGATTCCAGTGGGTCCATCGAATACCTTTTGGCTTACGTGTATGCAGTATTGCGCAACAAGGTGGGAGATTGGTATCGAAAGAAAAAGACGGGACGTTACCTAGGGACAAGGCTCGAAAACGAATTTCTATCCGAAAATTCCCTTTCCTACGAGGGGATCGGTCCGGAAAGACAATTTTACAGAAATTTGATGCTTGAAGAACTTTCTCTCGCAATCGAAGAACTTCCGGCGGATCAGAAAACCGCTTTCGTCGCAAATGTGATCGAAGGAAAGACATTCCGAGAGATCTCGGAAGAGACTGGAATTCCGGAAGGTACTTTGTCGGCCAGAAAGTCTTCTGCGAGGAATTTTCTCGAAAAAAGGTTGAAGGAACTGAAGTCCTTATTCCTCGAAGAATATTGATTAGGAACGAATTATGAAGGAAACTCATAGACATAGGCACAGAGTGGGAAGGATTTTTGCTGGGATTCTCTTTATCCCCCTGTTTTTTTTCGGAGCGGCTGCGATCGTTTGGCAATTGTGGAATTGGCTTTTGCCTGAATTATTTGGTTGGAAACAAATAACGTATTTACAAGCACTCGGAATTTTCGTACTTTCGCATCTTCTCTTCAAAGGCGGACACGGATTTGGTGGAGGCAGACATAGAAGACATTGGAAATACAGGATGAAGAGAAAAATGCGCAAATCGATGGGAGAGAATCCGAAACGGGAAGGTTGAAACTGCGAAAAAGGTCGCAGGTCCGGTCGGAAAAAACCGTACGGAGATTTCCACAGGCGTATAGGGATTGCCAAAAAAGGGAAACCTAAAAAATGTACCCATACCGCCATGGACACGGAACTATTGAGTCTGTTCTGGATCGAAAAGATCAAGCTCAGCCAATATACAATCCAAACCGTCAAGAACCTGAACGACATTCAGCTTGACCACCCGGACTCTCTGGGTGAAACCGTCCGTCGCTACCTGAATTCCATGGTGGCGTCGGATTTTCTCTTCCGACTTTCTTTACCGATTTCCATCGGGATTAGTTCCATTTTACCGATTCCTCGACAGCAAGAATCTGAAATCGAAAAAGACTTGGTCCGGGTTCGGGATTTGTTCGGATCTCCCCCGCTGCCTACAGGCTTAAAAGACGTAGTCGTGACTTCGGCGGAGGAATTGTATTTTGAGGAATGCAATTCGAGTCTCCAATCGGTTTTCGAAAGATGGAAACGGATCCTGTGCAAATTGGAAAAGAACATCCAAAACGTTTCCCAAAAAGATTCCCTGAGATATCGATATTTTTCCGTTTTGGGAATCGTCTCCCTTCCGGTGGCCATCAATTATTTCGGCACTCAAAACCTACATTATCTACGTAACGGAATCCTGAAAATTAAAGAGAATCCTTCTTTCCCCAAGTCGTAAGTCCTTGGAAAATGGACACACCGCGCTTTAACTTTAATTCATCGAATTCAATATAAGGAGAACCCAATGGCTAAGATCAAGGTGAAAACTCCATTAGTGGAGCTGGACGGGGACGAAATGACCCGCATCATCTGGAAGGAAATCAAGGATCGTTTCATTCATCCCTATCTGGACATAGAACTGGACTATTACGATCTCGGAGTGGAATACCGGGACAAGACGGACGATAAGGTTACGGTCGATTCCGCCAATGCGATTCTAAAATATGGAGTCGGCGTCAAGTGCGCAACCATAACTCCCAATCAGGATCGAGTAAAAGAGTACAATCTAAAGAAAGAATGGAAATCCCCGAACGGAACGATTCGGTCCATTTTGGACGGAACCGTATTCCGCAAACCGATCATCGTAAACAATATCCCTTCCGCGCTCCGGTCCTGGAAAAAACCTATCGTAGTCGGCCGTCATGCCTTCGGAGACTTGTACAAAGATACAGAGCTTTACATTCCGGAAGCCGGAAAAGTGGAGATCGTATTTACTACTAAAGACGGAAAGGAAAAAGAAAGGGTCTTGATCAACGATTTCGACGGTCCCGGAGTGATCATGGGCCAGTTCAACCTTGACAAATCGATCGAAAGTTTCGCCCAGGCCTGCTTCAATTACGCGATTTCCGAAAAGATCAATATCTGGTTCGCGACCAAAGATACGATTTCGAAAAAATACCACGCTCGTTTCAGAGCGATTTTCGACCAAGTCTCGCAAAAGAGAGCGGATGAACTCAAAAAAGTCGGAATCGAATATTCCTATTTCTTGATCGATGACGCTGTGGCGCAGATCGTCAAAAACGAAGGTGGAATGCTTTGGGCCCTGATGAATTACGACGGAGACGTGATGTCCGACATGGTCGCTTCCGGCTTCGGTTCTCTCGGTCTGATGACTTCCGTATTGGTTTCTCCCGATGGTAAATTCGAATACGAAGCCGCTCACGGTACCGTGACCCGCCACTACCGTAAGTACCAAAAAGGGGAAAGTACTTCCACGAATTCCGTAGCTTCCATCTTCGCATGGACGGGAGCGCTGGAAAAGAGAGGCGAATTGGACGGAACGCCCGAAGTCGTCAAATTCGCGCAAAAATTGGAAAAGGCCGTCATCGATACGATCCAGGACGGAGAAATGACCAAGGATTTGACCTTATTGACGACGAGCTCGAATCCGAAGGAATTGGACACCTTCCAGTTTATGGAGGCGATCCAAAAACGCCTTTAAGGACATGGATCGATCTTCCGTAAAAAACGGAAAACCGGAGAGGAGGGGCTCGCATCGGCTCCTCCTTTTTTCGATATTCCTTGCCGGGTCTTTGTTTGCCCAAAAAATTCCCTTACCCAAAGAGCCCGTATCACCTACCGAACCGGTATTCGATGTTCGGGGGGAATCCAACAAGGTGGGTGCCAGCGTGGGGCAGAGCGGCGCTTCGGAAGGGCCCAAGATCAGGGGTTTCTTCTGTGACGGGAGAACCATCGTCGGAACTTGGAAATCCGCTCCGAAGGAATTTTCCTTTAAGCATAAAAGAGAAAACGTTTTATATTCAAAAATCTTAAAATATGAAGACGTTTCCAGAATTCTGATCAAAAGCTGGAAACTGAATCAGGGAAAACCGAATCCGCAAGGTACTCCGTTTCGAGCCGAACCTTGGGAAGTGCATTACAAGACGAAAAACAACGAAACTTTCGAAAGGATCGGGGATCTGAAAAAGGATTTTTCCGAAATCAAAATCGAGAACGAACTCGGAGAAGCTAGTCTCTATTTTTATTGGATGGATCTACAATACGAGGACAAGAGTTGGTATTCCAAATTACCGAAAGTCGAAGGGGAAATCCGAAAGGAATGTTTTCCGGACGTTTTGGTAGGATTGGAATTTCTTCCTTAATCGGCGGATACAAAATCGACGATTTCGTCCGCATCGAAAGGTTTTACAAGAATCTTTACGTTAGAAGGGATTTTGTCGGTTTCGGAGTCTAGTTCATTCGAAGCGGTAATGATCGCTAATTTTAAACCGGAAAATTTCGATTCCTGCATCACTCGAGCGCAAAGGCAATCGCCGTTCATTCCGGGCATATACATGTCGGTTAAGAGCGCTTCGTATTTTTCGGGTTCTTCCAGCAGAATTCTTAGCGCGTGTTCGCCCGAAATCGCCGTTTGAACTTTCAATCCTTTGGATTCTAATAACCTCTTGGAAAGCACAAGATTCAGTTCCGAGTCGTCCACCATCAGCACGGATTTTAACCGAGAAGCATCCTTAGTATGCCGGTCTTCCGTCCCTGGAATCTCGCTCTTTAAATCTTTGATAATGAGCTGTAACGTTTCTTTTAAAGGAGTTAAATCCGGTTTTTTTTCCAGGAACCCGTCGGCACCCGCGTCGTGAGCCTTAATACGATTGGAGTCGTTGTATTCCGAAGTGATGAAAAGTATTTTTGCGTCGGAGGATGCGAACGGCTTTCCATTGATCCTGTCCTTACGGATTGAATTGCAAAGATCGAATCCGGTTCCTTCGCGGAAATAAAGCCCTACGGTGATTACTTCGAATTTTTCCATAAACGCCAAACGAGCCGCTTCCTGCAGATCGGAGGCTTCGGAGATCTGAAATCCTTGGTCCTTAAATTCGGAAATGATCCACTTACGAGCTACCTTGCCCGAATCCACAGCCAATACCTTAAGCGGTCTCCGTGCGGGATCCGAGTTCGGAAGGGTCTTTTCCCCTAATTGAGATCCGTCTGTAGCGGTCTTTTTTCCCATATATAAAATCGACGATAAAATTCAACATTCCGGACAAAAAAAGAACATGGATAATTACGTAAAGTTGATGTCGGATTCATGATGAAAC
Source organism: Leptospira fletcheri (assembly GCF_004769195.1). Taxonomy (NCBI): domain Bacteria; kingdom Pseudomonadati; phylum Spirochaetota; class Leptospiria; order Leptospirales; family Leptospiraceae; genus Leptospira; species Leptospira fletcheri. Next base: position 208,366 of record NZ_RQET01000004.1, on the reverse strand, counting down.
GGCAAAAAATTTCCTATTATTTTATAATTTCCTTATAGGAGCGTATGGCAGAAAGGATTCCAAGGTGGATTTCTTCGGAGCTGAGAAAGGATTTACCTTCTAAATCTGTCCAAGTCCCGTTTCCCGGCTCTTTGTTCTCCAAATTGAGATAGAAGATAGGTTGTCCTTTTCTTCCCCAGGGATCCTTTGCAGGGAGCAACGTAATCGCTCCTAATCCTGAAAACACGATCCTGTATTCCTCCGATTTGTGGTGAAAAGAGAATTCCTTGGGCCAATCATTTTCGGAAGTCTCTTTCTCTTTCCAAAGAAAATAGGATGAGAGTTCCCGTACCGCATCCGAAGTAAGGTTTTGTTTCTCGGTCATGAGATCGGACGCGGTCCGTTTTTCCGGAATTTTAGCCGCGTTCCACAACTCGTCCAATTCTTCCAGTGGTGTCTCCGCAAAGATTTTACCATGTTTTGCCAATTCGGACTGTATGAAATCGATTCTACGTTTGAATTTTCGGTTGGTTCTTGTAAGCGCAGACTCCGCCGAAATCCCGAGTTTTCTGGCAAGATTTACGATACTGAAAATAAAATCCCCCAATTCCTCTTCTATCCGGACTTGGTTGGCGGAAACGTCGGGCGTAGCCTTAACTTCGGTTAGGAATTCCTCCAGTTCTTCCTTAAGTTTCTCTTCTACTCCGCGCATGTCCTTCCAATCGAAGCCGACTTTCGCGGCTTTCTTTTGGTATTTTTCGGCCTTCAACAAGGAAGGGAACGACTCAGGAACCTCTTTGAGAATGGACGAAGACTCCGTTTCTTTTTTCCCTCTGGTTTGTTTTTCTTTTTGTTTCAGAAGTTCCCAGTTTGCGACCACTTCATTCGAGGATCCGAATCCCGAGCTTTCCGGATCGAAAACATGCGGGTGTCTCAGCACTAATTTTTCGGCCACGTCTTTGGCGATGTCTTCCAACGTGTATGCGCCTCTTTCGGAAGCGATTTGCGCGTGCAGAACGATCTGAAATAACAGGTCGCCTAGTTCCTCTTTGGAATGTTCGTCGTCCTCTTTTAATAGGGCATCAACGACTTCTTGGGACTCTTCGAGAATGTAGGGAATCAAGGTCTGATGCGTCTGTTCCTTGTCCCAGGGACAGCCTTCCGGCCCTCTGAGTTTAGCGGTTATATCTCGAAGATAAGACAGAGAATCGGTATAGTCTTTGGGGTTCGGAGCCTGCATAGAGGATAGGCTCGGCGGGCCGATAAGAATTCCTACCTTTTTTCCCGAAACAAAAACGATCTTGAATTGATTGACGAGGCCGTTTGTGAATTCACTCTATGGAAACTATCATGATTCCATCTAGAAATATAGTTCTCGTCTCGCTATTGGTTTTGGCTGTTGTAAGTCGATTTCTTCCTCATCCCCCGAATTTCAGTCCGGTACTTGCCGTGTCCCTTTTTGGAGGAGTGTACTTTGCAAATCGCTGGGTCTCCCTTCTTTTACCTCTAGCGATCATGGCTCTGAGCGATGCTTTCCTCGGCTTTCATGCTTTAGTTCCCGTGGTTTATGGAATGTTCGTATTATTCGCCCTAACAGGTCGATGGTTGAAAAATCGCCTTTCCGTAGGAACATTGGCGATCACGGGACTATTAGGTTCGACCGCCTTTTTTATCGTGACCAACTTTTTCGTTTGGCTTACATCAGGGATGTACTCTCTGGATGCGGAAGGACTGGCGACTTGCTATATCGCGGCTATTCCTTTTTTCCAGAACTCTTTGTTAGGAGACGCGATTTACATTCCTACTCTATTCGGTTCTTTTTATCTAATGGAGAAGTCTGGATTCGTTCCGGAACAACAAGTCGCTTAAACGAGTTCGGGCTTGTGAAGAGGAAAGTCGTCCTTTGCGACGACTTTGTCGAGTTTTAGAGGATCAACGAAGCTCCCAGATAAAATCCGTAAAATTTATCGTGAACATCCTTTTGCAGGCCCGTATTCGTGGAGGTTTGGTCCAAAGTCTTGGACACTTGGTTTAGGTACAGAGTATCTCCCGGAGTTCCGCCGAACACGGAGGCATTGTAATTGTATCCGCTGACCCGGGAAACCATTTCCGTATATTGAAATCCGACGGTAAATTTTAACCATCTCGTCCTCAACAGGGAAATACCCACATCCACTTCGTATCCTACCCTAGAGAGTAGATTGTCTTTTACCGTGTTCGTAGATCCGGTGTTCAGCAGATACGGATTTCCGCCTAGACCTAGAATCGTGCCGGCGCTAGTTCTATCATAATGTCCTAATGTTCTGAAATAATCGAAGCGAAGGTGAGCGAGAAGATTCGCGGTCAGGTTTTTGAAAATCCGGAATCCGGCTTGGGGACCGATTCCTCCGGCTTTCTCGCTCATGGAACCGAATCCGTAATTTCCGGGAATATTTCCGTACTCTTTGGAATAGATATCGATGTTTCTGACCCCTAGGGAAGGTCCGATTCTGGCCCCGGTCCCCGTAGGAAAATACCAAGCTAGATTGAAGGAATAATCCACTCGTTTGTACTCGGGAGAATGAAACTGGATAGCGGAGAGGTTCGAAGAGGAGTGGACTCCGTCGAAGGTAGTATAAGAAGGTTTGGTCCTGAAATCCAGATAACTCAATTCCATTCCGAAATTCTTGTTTTTGCTTAGATAAGACAATCGTACCGGATACGCTGTTCTGGAATTTCCCTGCGGATTAGAATACGCGGTGAAATTATTGTTCAATAGATTCGGATTGACTCCCAAAGAATTTGCACTATTTGCAGCGGTTTGGTACAAGCCTGAATAGCTCAGCAACGCACTTGTCGTATTGGCGCCTATGTTCCGATCCCTGGCCAGCGTCTCCGAAGCCCAAGTCGATTGCATGGCGATCGATTGCAGTTCAAAGACTCCCGCCGTATAAGGTTTACTCAATTCCCGATCCTGAATCGCGTTTCTCGCTTCGACCGCTTGCCTTCTTTTATCTACGGCCGCTTGAGCCAATTTTCTGCGTTCGTCCTGGTTTTGGGAACGTCCCGCTTTGTATTCCAGATCGTCCGCTTCCCGCTCCAAAGCGTCCGGATCCGGAATTTTGTCTGCGGAACCCTGTGCTCGCAAGGAGGAGAAGGAGATCATCGATAGGAAGAAGAGCAAAACGAGACTTGTTCTTAGGATTGATTTCAAAAGATCACCTCTTCGGTTTTCGTAATTCGGAAGCCTAAGCCTCCAAATAGAAACTCCAATCCTTTTTTGGGTTGGGAAATTAAAAAAGAAAGGATATATGTACATAAAGAAAAAGTGTTGGGGCGGAAACGAAGTCATGAATCCTTCCTCGAATCAAATCAAAATTCTTGCCGGCGTATTTTCTTTGGTGACTGCCGGTTTATTGGCCGTCCTAAAGTTATGGGTCGGCGTTTCTCAAGGCTCCTTGGCACTTTTAGCTTCCGCTTTGGATTCAGGTCTCGATTTTCTAACTTCTTCCGTAAATTTATACGCGTTGCATCAGGCGGCCAGACCGGCGGACTCGGAACATCGCTACGGTTACGGCAAGGCGGAAGCGATCGCAGGGTTGTTTCAGAGTTTATTGGTCGCCGTCTCCGGCGGTTGGATCCTATTTCATGCGGCTCGGCATTTTTTGAAACCGAAGGCGGAAATTCCCGAGATTTCTTCCCTGTACGTCATGTTGGTTTCTCTTGTTCTGACCACCTTTTTGGTCTTATACCAAAGATCCGTGATCCGCAAAACAGGATCTCTTTTGGTCTCGGCGGATCATTTGCATTACGTTTCGGATTTGTTGGGAAACCTGCTGGTTCTGCTTTCGGTGGCTTTGGCAATGCAAACCGGCTGGGATTGGGTGGATCCTTTGGCGGGTGCGGTAGTGTCTCTCTATCTCTTAAAGGGTGCTTGGGAAATTTTTAAAAAAAGTACGGATATCCTAATGGACCGGGATCTCTCCCACGAATACAGGGATTCCATTTTGCGAGTGGTAAAAGGAAGATCCCCCCAGGTGCTCGGCTATCACGATCTCAGAACACGTTCCGCGGGAGAAAGGCGGTTCTTGGAATTTCATTTGGAAATGCCCAAGAATCTTACGTTGGAAGAAAGTCATAAGATTTTGGATTCTATTCTGGACGAACTCAAAGAAGAATTTCCGTATACGGAAGTTTTGATTCATCCGGATCCGGTGGAAGTGAATCGGAACGGCCGTACGCTCCTGGACCGGGAGGCGCCCCGTTTCTATTAATCAGATTGCCTTCTCTGATAGGAGAGGCAATCTGGCCCGGAAATGAGACCTGCCATTTGCGTTTTTTGCGGATCGAGACCCGGAACGGATCCGAAGTACCAGCAGGCAGCTAGATTCATAGGTCATTCGATCGCCGCCCAGGGAATCGATTTGGTTTATGGAGGAGCAACGTCCGGATTGATGGGGACTGTTGCAGACGCCGTTATGGAGAAAGGCGGGCGGGTAACCGGGGTTTTACCTGAATTTCTTTCCGGGAAGGAAATCGCACATAAGAATATTACCGAATTGATTCTAGTTCCGACCATGCACGAGAGAAAGTTGCTCATGTACGAAAAATCTCTGGCTTTCATTGCCTTACCTGGGGGCATCGGAACTTTGGAAGAACTCGTCGAGGTGAGTTCTTGGAACCAACTGGGAGTGTTCTCCAAACCTCTCGGCCTTCTGGATGTGAACGGTTTTTTCCAACCTTTGTTGAACCAATTGAATCATATGGTAGGGGAAGGATTCTTGGATTCACAAACCAGGGACGGGATCGAAATCCATCCCGACCCTGATCTTCTGCTGGAACGAATCCTGAAACGGATCAGATTAATTTAAGAATCGCCTTCCTTCGATTCTAAGAATTGCTTAAAAACTTGGTGCAGCATCGGACTTTCGGATTGCTCGGCCAATGCGAGAGGAGAGTTCCCTTCTTGGTCTTTGGAATAGGGGGAAGCTCCATTCTTTACCAGCAAATCGGCGATCTCGGCCTTTCCGGAGCGAACGGCAAGTAGGAGCGGTGTCCGGCCGACCGAGTCCCTGATTTCCGCTTGGTATCCGTTGCTCAAGATCTTTTCGACGATATCCAGCTTTCCTTCCTCCGCCGCTTTAAAAAAGAGCAGGGTCGTAGCAGTATCTATGGTTTTTAAAGTGTGATGGAACTTCATCCGATCTGCTTCTTCTTTTGCGGATTTTCCACCCAAATTTCTAACGAGAGGATCTGCTCCCCATTTTAGCAATCGGTCCAAGCATTCCACCGAATCATAAAGAGCGGAAAGCAAAAGTGGAGTATTCCCGTCCTGATCTTTGTTTTCCAAAAGGGATTTGACTTCTTGGTTTTCCGAGAACAGGTCCAGAATTTCAAAATCATTATGTAAAGCGGTGAGATGAAGAATCGTTCTTCCTTCGGAGTTTTTCTTTTTCGGATCCGCTCCTTTGTTTAATAGAAATTCCGCGATTTCGTAATTTCCCAAATCGATCGCGAGCAATAGCGGGGAGTATCCTTCTCCATTCCGATCCTCAAAATCCGGGGCAGAATCCGGTACTTCAAATAACAATTCTACCAACGCTAACTTTCCGGAGCTAACTGCCTTCGTTAAAGGAGTGTTCCCGTCCTGATCGCGAAGAGAAGGATCCGCTCCGTATTTCAAAACTAACTCGGCCAATTCGGGAAGTTCGGATTCCAGGGCGATCAAAAGCGCGGTTTCTCCCCGGGAACTCGTTTCGTTCGGATCCGCTCCGTATTCCAAAAGTAATTTTGCGGCTTCCTTATCCCCTTCTTTGATGGCCCAATAAAGCAGACCACACCCGTAGGAATCCCTTAATTCCGGAAACTCTTCGGAATACCCGTCCCGAGTCGTCGCTTCCTCCAATAGGGCGCGCAAGGTTCCGTTATTTCCGGTCTTTACGGCACGAAAGAGATCGTTCCAATCCACGCCCATTTCTCCAGGAGGTAATACAATCCTAACGTTGTAACGAAGGAAAGCGGTATTCCGATTCCGACTAAAGAAACCGACAATCTCGGATTCAATCCCCATTCCGCCGCCAGCAGACTTCCGGTGATCATCGGGGCCATTCCCGCTTCCAAGATCAGCACCTTAAAGTCGCGAAGGCGGACAGAGCCAACGTTTTGTCCAAAATCGGAACCCATCATAAAATAATAACCGCCGAATACGAGCCAAACCAAAAGAGGACCCAAGATCAGTTTATAAACCAAACCCCATGCCAACGGCGCCCGTACTGCTCCCGAGAAATTTTCGGCATCCGGAACGTCCGAATTAAGTTTTCGCATTCCGATAAGTTGGTATCCGACGGAAAAAAGAGCCAAAGGAGTCAGTGTATCTCCGATTTTGGAAATCGCCTGTTCGAATTCCGGAGGAAACGAAAAAGGTCTACTTAGCAGAGCGATGATCATTCCCCAAAAAGGCGGAAAGGAAAGGATTCGTTTTAAAAGATCCGTAAAACTTTTTCCGGAATTCGCTGCCAGCGCCGCCTTGGTTCCCAAGTAAGTTCCCGGGATCGAAAGCGTCAAAAACGTCCCCAATTGATCGATTACCACCGCAGTCGGAACCGAATCTCTTCCGTAAAAAACTTCGATGAGCGGAATACCTAGGAAAGAAGTGTTTCCCAATCCGGCAGAAAGGCAAAGGCATGCTGTGGTGGAAAAATCCCAGCGCAAACGTTTTTCCAAAAAAGAAAAGAGAAGAAAGGAAGTTCCGAAAAGGAACCAGGGCATCGCAGCAAGAACTAAAAAATGATCGTCCAACGCGGCACGCCGGAGCGGGACAAATTCCAAACAGGGAAGGGAAATCGTGATGAGGAAGGAGTTCAGAACGCGATGGGAATCCGGTGGAAACTTCCCCCAGCGGCGGGCCATCATTCCGGCCGTAAAACAGATCGTTATGACGATAAAATTGGACATGGACCGTCCCTTATTACAGTCTCTTACGGTCCGGTCAAGGAAGGATTTGAAACGTTTTCTCCCCGATCTCCTTTTCTCCGAGACGGATGCGCAGAGTGTATTTGCCTTTTATCGTTATCGGCGGGAAATTCCAGGAAACGGAAGTGACTCCTGCCGGGATCTTGTCCAAAAACTCCAGGATCGGTTTTTTTTCTCCTGAACGGAATAACTTAGCTTCGAATTCGTAAGGACCGCTTTTATAAATAGGCATGGATAAGTAGAAATCTTTTTGAACAGGTACCTTATTCAGACATTCCGAATTGGAGTCCGTTTGAGGGCGAGTGCTACTGATGCAAAGTAGACCTAAATCCGTGATCGGAAACCCGGGAAATCTTTGATCATCCGGATACCAGTAGGCGTTTTCTTCGGTTAGAAATTCCGCTTCCCCCGATTCGGTTTTGAATAAGGTCGCAAAGGATTTTTTTCTCCGGTTTTCTTCGGGAGCATAAACCTCGAAATGCAAATGAGGACCGCTTGTATAACCGGTATTTCCCGAAAAGCCGATCCTAGTTCCTGCGATCACTTTTTGCCCTACGGAGACGGAAACTCCCGATTTTTTTAGATGACCGTAAATGGCGACGGTTCCATCGGAGTGGGCGATGATGACTCGATTTGCCTTATCGATGAGAATCGGATCTATTCTGCCTTCTTCGAACTTTTCTTCCGTTTCCACCACGGTTCCGTCTCTTGCCGCTAGAATAGGAGTTCCCTCCGGCATTTGGAAATCTATGGATTGAGCTGCGTCCCCTCTATGTTCGTTTCCGGAATTGTAACCTACGGATACCCAAGTTTTTCCTTCGTACGGAAGCCTGTAAACATAGGTATCGTCGTGAATCGCATGCAATTTTCCATAATAGGAAACCATGCTGACGTGCGGAGAAAATCCGAGAGTCGGATCGATTTTAATTAGGTCTGTCGCTTTTTTGTGCTCCGGACCTTGTAGAACGACGGACAGGGGAGTCTTCGGATTCGTAACGGTGTTTTCACCCGAAACCGTAAGATAGACCGTGAAATAGGCTTCGGGTGGGAGCCATTTTGCCCGGAGAAAAATGGAACCGTCAGAATTGCCGGGCTCGATGCTGTAGCATACTTGTTTGGAATCGCAGGATTCTACGGGATCTCCGGCTACGGAATAGACGAATGTCAGAAAGAGTAGAAGCAAAATTCCGTTTCGCATAGTCTCAGGAAGATTTAGACTATCGAATCTCCCGTATTGACACAGAATGTGTAGTCAAAATATTTCCCAAGACAAGAGAATCGTTTCTTTCTTTGTCTGCTGTGGAGAAGGTGATCGTGGAAGAATAGGGTAGCCCGCTGCCGGAATTGAACCGGCGACCTTTTCATTACGAGGGAAATGCTCTACCCCTGAGCTAAGCGGGCGGTTTTCAGCGGATCGATTTTTTTTACTAGGATCCGCTTTTTATGGAGACTCCCGATCTTTTCGGGACCCTCGAAATTCTTTTACCATCATGGCCGTAATACTGTCAAGAGGTTTCACCTGCTCTTTCAGTTCCGGAGTCTCGTGTTGAGAGGAAAAGCTATGGCAGGAGTTTCGCACTCCCTTGTCTTTCATCCACCAATGACGACCGATTTCTCTTCTACTTTTCGCATCCAAAGTTCCCGCATACATCCGGTATTCGTCCAATTCCGGAGGGAAATTCCTCTCCTTCAGAAAAAAGGCGTACGCGGAACTGAAACTTTGAGCCGCATTCTGCAATAATTCGTTTATATGAAGACACCCGGCTGTTCGATCTTCTGGAAATTTCCTCATAATCTTACCATAGGACATTTCCTCTCCGATCAGATAGGAATAGGTTTTGATCGCGTTCGGACAGGTTTCGTACGGGACTCTGTCTTCCTCCACATCGATATCGATGATCTTCATATTTGAAAGGTTGATCAACATATAGAGACTCATGTCGTGGTAAGAATCCCTCTGGCTGACTTCAATCAGACAAGAAGGTGGGGATTCTTCCGGAAACCAATAGTACCTGCTCTCGTATCTTCTTTGGAAACCGCAATCCTTGAATCGGATTTTTTGTTTAAGCTGAGAAAGTGCCATGTTTTCCCCCTGTTCAGTTTTTTTCAGGCAAGCAAAGTCAGAAAGGATTTTACTCCGTTTTGATTTGCTTTTTTAGGAATCTTCCTTATCATTTTGCGGGGTTAACGATCCGGTCCGATATGAGTTCCTATTTCGAAGGAAAGGTTTTTTTGGTAACTGGCGCAAGCTCCGGGATCGGCAAATCCTTAGCGGAGGAATTGTCCGACCGCGGCGCGACAGTCGGGGTCATCGCGAGACGAAAAGAAATCCTTCGAGATTTGAAGAACTCCGTTTTGCACCCGGAAAGAATGATCGTACTTCCTGCCGACGTGACTTCCGAATCCGAATTGAAAAAAGCGATCGAGGACTTTCGCAAAAAAGTCCATAGCGTGGACGGATTCATTCATAATGCCGGAGTCACTATGAGGGCTTTGGCTGCGGAAACGGATCTCAAGGTTTTTCGGGACATTATGAACACCAATTATTATCCTTTGGTGTATCTCTATCGATCTCTGGAAAAAGATCTGAGACAAACCAACGGACACGTGGTTGCGGTCTCCTCCATCCAAGGAAAATTCGCTACCCAGTATCGTTCCGGATATGCGGCGAGTAAACACGCAGTTCAGGCGTTTATGGATAGTATTCGGTTGGAAAATTCCGAATCAGGAATTCATGTTCTGACCGTTTCTCCCGGATTCGTAAAAACGGAGATTTCGATTAAGGCTTTTTCCGCGGACGGTTCTCCTCACGGAATTCTGGATGAGGGACAGAAAAGAGGATTGGAACCTAGATTCGTTTCTCGTCAGATCCTGAAAGCGATCGAGTCCCGAAAACGGGATCTTTATCCGGCTGGGTTTAAGGAGAAATTCGGTTTGTTCTTGAGCCGATTTTCTCCGGAGATTTTGGATAAAATTTTATTAAAGAGCAGAGTGACTTGAGTAAAATCCTAATACAGGAATATTTCTTCTCTAACGTTTCGCGTCGATGATGAGCCGAAGCCCGGCCTTCCTATCGGAAGAGAGATTCGGAACTCCACCATAATCTCGAAAGTGCACTTTGGCTTCCTCCTTGTCGGAGCTATAGGAGCCTCCGCGGATCACTCTTAGGTGTTTTCCGAATCGGATCGAGGAAAGTCTATGTCCTTTATAAGGAAGATAAGGGGAGCTGGTCCACTCCGGAGCGTTTCCGCACATCCCGATGATTCCGTAAGGGCTTTGTCCTTTTGCAGGGAGATTATAAACGGAGACGGTTGCCTTTTTGCCGCTTTCTCTCGTGTTACATAACTCGGAATCGTATTCGGAACCGAACGGATACTCGCGCGGACTTGAAACGAATTCATAGCTTTCGTCCTTCATCAAGCGCCAAGTCAGTCCGGTGCCTCTAGCGGCTTTCTCCCACTGGAATTCGGTGGGTATCCGTTTTCCGGACCATTTTGCGTAGAGTTCCGCTTCTCGATAGGTCAGGTTGACCACAGGGTGGTATTCTTTTCCACTGGGAAAAGTCCCGTTTTCCCAATGCGACGGAGGAGGAGTTCCGGTTTCCTTTATGAATTTATAATATTCCTTGTTGGTAACCTCGTATTTATCCATATAATAGGAAGGGAGTTCCTCCAAACTGTCTCTTCCCGGAATTTCAAAATTCGGATTGAAACTGTCTTCCGAAGGTTCGTCTCCCTGGCCGAAAAGGAAATAACCCATTTGTTCATAGAGTATCTTTCCGTTGGATTCGTAACCGGAGTTGACTAGTACCATCTCTTTTCCGTCTTTCGGGTGCAAAATGGATTTCGGAAGACGATTCCGAACGAGATCCGTCGAATCAAAGACCACAGGATCCTGATAAAATTTTTCTTTTCCGAAATGCCCGACAAGGATTCCGGCGGATAGGAGACGATCCGGTAGGTTCGGGCTCAGGGAAAAGGATCCTCTTAATTCCACAGTGCTCGGGAAGGATTTTCTCCCTCTTTTTTCATGTTCGATTTCTACGGTCTCGATGGAAAAGGATCCGACTTCTTCCATTTTCGGTTTTCGAAGGAGGGGAAATTTTTTGCCCACATCCAACACTGCGCGGATTTCCTCCTCGTCACGATCTGCGAAGTAGGAATTCCGTTCGATTCGGATCTTTACTTTTCCCTTATTTCTATAGACACCCAAGACTTCTCCGGTCCAGAGAATGGTTTTACGCGTATCTGGATCCGAGTTTTCATTTTCCTGGGAATTTCCGACGCACGGAAGTAAGAGAATGCAGAATAGAAGTACAAGTAGAAAACGTTTCCGAATCATATTCTTTTCGTCGAGCGCGCGTTTGTCCGCGGAATTTTAGGGAAATTCCGTTTATCTATTCCATCGGCAAATTTTTCCCGCTGGCAAACCGATTTTTAAGTTTTTGCTTTCGGGAAGAGAGAGTTTCCCGCTTTTCGTAAGGAATGGATAAGCTCTTCGAACACGATCGGTTTGGAAACATAATCGTTCATTCCCGCCCGTAAACAGATCTCCCTATCTCCTTGCATGGCTGCGGCAGTCATCGCTATGATATAGGGTTGGTCTTCCTGGGACCAAGTATTCCGTATGATTTGGGTCGCCTGGATTCCGTCCATTTCGGGCATGTGAACGTCCATTAGAATCACATGGAATTTTCTTTCTCTTAGGAGATTGATGACTTCCTTACCGTTTACGGCCATGGCAGGTTCATAGCCCAGTCGTTGCAGAATCCGTTTCGCTAAGGCTTGATTGATTTCGTTGTCTTCCGCCACCAACACTTGGAACGGAAACGTATTCTGCAGGAGCTCCTTTTGCTTTTCCAGATAGGAGGAAGTCTGGTTCGCCTTCCCTTTTTCCCCTCCTCCAACGAGAATGTCCGTCACGATTTCCTCGAGTTCCCGTTTCTTGATCGGTTTACTCAATTGACCTACAAAAAGACGGAGGACTTCTTCTCTCTCCTTTGCATCCAGCGCGGAAGAAGAGAGAAGGATCATCGGAAACAGAAAATTCCGTTTTCGCAAATCCTGAGCGATCTCTATGCCGGTCGTATCGGGAAGGTCGTAATCCAAAATCGCCAATTCAGGTTGGCTTCCCATTTCGAGTAACGATAGAACCTCTTTCTTCGAGCTGGCAGAAAAAGTCATCAAACCCAAAGACTGCAATTGATGGGCGAGGATTTTCAGATTCGTAGAATTGTCGTCGAGAATGATCACTTTCCGGTTTTCCAGACTCGGATGGCTCGGCTCGGAGATCTTCTTACTGTCGGATACAATGCCGTCCACCTGGATCTCGAAGGAAAAGATCGTTCCTTTTCCCACTTCGCTTTCGAGCCAAATTTTGCCTCCCATCATCTCGATCAAGCGATAGGAGATGGACAATCCCAATCCGGTACCTCCGTATTTTCTGGTGGAACTCGTATCCACCTGGTAAAACGGATTGAACAATTCCTTCTGTTTGTCTTTCGGAATTCCTATACCGGAATCGCGAACGGAGAATAAGATCGTACAAAGATTTCCGTCCCGCTTGCAGAGTTCCGCCGATAAGAATATTTCCCCTTTTTCGGTGAACTTCAGGGCATTTCCGAATAGGTTGATCAGAACCTGTCTGAGTCTTAATTTGTCCCCCATAACCTTTTCCGGCACGTTGGGATCCAGATAGCTGATCAGGTCCAACCCTTTTTCCGCCGCGTTGGAGCGGAATAGATCCAGAGTTTCCTCCACGACGGTCTGCATCGAGAATTCGCCGATCTCCAGGCTGAGAGTTCCGGATTCTATTTTAGAATAATCTAATATGTCGTTTATGATTCCTAAAAGGCTTTCCCCGCTTTTTTGTATAATCTCTACGTATTCTCTTTGTTCATTCGGAATTCCGGAATCCAGAAGTAACTCGGTCATTCCAATGACTCCGTTCATAGGCGTACGGATCTCATGGCTCATCATCGCAAGGAATTCCGACTTGGCTTGATTGGCTCTTTCCGATTCGTCCTTCGCTTTTTTAAGATCATCCTCGTAATTTTTCCGGACAGTTATATCCGTAAACAACGCACAGATAGCATACGGTTTCTTTTCTATGTCCATCAATGGGAGATTGATGCAATGAAACGTACGGATCGTGTCTTTGATGGGCAAATCGAGTTCGTATTCGATGGGAGAAAGCTTAGACAGAGACATTTCCGACATTCTCTCTATATAAGCGGACTTTTCCCTTCCGAACAATTTGCTCAGATTCAGAAGGTTTTCATATGTAGGATCCAGGAATTTTTTCGCAAAAACCTGGTTATGATACAGGATTCTCCCTTGCGTGTCCAGCATGGTGAACGCCGACGGAAGCCCATCCAGAATCGAAAGGAGTCTGGACTCGCTTTGTATCAACCGATCGGTAATCTGTTTTTTCCCACCTATATCTTTTCGGATTAAATGTACGCTTGCCGCTATAACGAGTATGCTTCCGAATAGCATGGAAGATAGCGTTATATAACTGTTTACGATGTAGGAATGCCAAGTTTCATTCCGAATTTTTAATAAACGAAGTTCTTCTTCGTTCATTTTCGAAAGAGTTTCCTCCAATTTTTTGATCACCGTGTTATTCAGGCGGGGATCCTGGGCTTTCAAATTCCCGATTTCCTTAGCTATCGCATCGATTCTTACGGTTTGCGATTCATTGTCGCTTACCAATTTCGCGAGTCGGTTCAGTTCCGATTCCAGATCGGTCAGTTGGGTCTTCAGTTGAATCGGCGTACCCGCTTCGGAAAAAAATCGGACTTCGCGGATCGATTCCTTTACTCGATCGATTTTTCTGAGTACGTCGTAAGTATGGTGTATCCAATCTGCTGCGTTTTCTCTTTCCGTTAAAATCCAGAAAGAAAAAAGGAAGCCTCCGAGCATGAGGATGGCCACGAGAGAGAAGGCGAGTCGAACTTTCCCTTCCAACGGCATTTGGTTCTTTTTTTCGAGGAGTATCAAAACTATTCAACCGCACTCATTTTTCGGAAAAAAGGCCTAAAAGGGGAGATTGACTTTTTTACACCCGGCTCCGAACTGTCTCAACCTTTTTTTCGATTCCGTTTCCATCGGGTCTTGACTGGGAACGGAATTCGGACATTTTGGTATTCCCGAAGGATCGTTTTTTTAGTACAATCCTAAAAGATCCGGAAAACGGTTGTACGAACGAACCTCTCGCTATAAAATGAATTCCGTAATTCACGAAATCTACTTATCCGTTTCAGGAGAAGGAATCTCGACGGGACTGCCTACAATATTCGTTCGATTTGCGGGTTGTTCTCTCCGTTGCGGAATGGACGGCTCCAGAAAATTATGGTGCGATACTCCCTACGCACTTTCCCCGAATGCGGGAGAGAAGATGGACATCGAATCCGTTCTTTCCGAAATTCGGAAGCTTTCCGCCGATCCGGTACAGGTGCTTTTTACCGGAGGAGAACCGCTGGAAGGAGGCAATCGGAATTTCTCACGGGTTTTGGCTGCAAGATTGAAGGAAGAGAGAAGACGTCATGGTCGTTTTCTTAGGGTTAGAATCGAGACGAACGGTGCCGAGCCGATTTCCGATCTGGAGGATATGATCTTTACCTTAGATTATAAACTTCCCGGTTCGGGAATGGAAGAAAAAATGCTCCATGAGAATTTACATTTTTTGAATGAAAGAAGAGACCCGTTGGATGAACTTAAATTCGTGATCCGGGATGAGAGGGATTTCGTGCGTTGTTTGGAAATCGTGGAACGTTTCGAATTGCAGGGGAACCTTTTGGCGTCTCCCGTTTTCGGAGAATTGTCTCCGGAGACTTTGGTGGATTGGATTCAGAAAAGCGGTGCGTCAAAACTGAGGTTATCCCTACAGACTCATAAATACATTTGGGGGGATAAGAGAGGGGTTTGAACTTGGAATCGACATTACAGCTAAGTTTGGACTTCGATTCGGAATCTCCCTCCGCATACAGAGGAGATTTTTGTTATCTACGAAACGAGCCGGAATTCGGGATCGCTAAAATAGAAGGAGCCGAGGGGGGAAAGGTTAAGATTTTTTTTCCGAAAGCGAATGTAAGGAAAACGATCTCGGAAAATTCCCCGCATCTGAAAATCATCGGTTCCTATCCGACACCTTTTTTACAATCTCCCGGAAATCCGGAGACTTTGGATCTTTGTCGAACCGCCTTCGAACTGAAACTTACACATGCGTACGACAAACTATCGGCGCTTTCCAATTCCCGTACTAGATTGCTTCCGCATCAGATTGAATCCACGTATGTAGTGGTCAATTCTCTGAAGCCGAGATTTATCTTAGCCGACGAAGTCGGACTAGGAAAAACCATAGAAGCCGCTCTGGTCATGAAGGAGCTTATATTCAGGCGAGGTTATAAGAAGGTCTTGATCGTGGCTCCTTCTCCTTTGTTGGTCCAATGGCAACAGGAGTTGAAGAATAAATTCAACGAGGACTTCGAGATCGTGAAGAGAAGGAATTTTCTCGCCTCTGGAGAGAAGAATTGGAAGAACTTCAAACACGTAATCACTTCCGTCGATTTTATCAAGAATCCTAAATACGCCGAAGAGATCCTAAAAACAAAATGGGATATCGTGATTTTTGACGAAGCCCATCGACTCAGGCGGGATTATCACAAGGTGACCCGGGCGTATCTTTTTGCCGAAAAGATCGCCAAAAAATGCGAATGCCTTCTTTTGCTCACGGCAACTCCGTTCCGCGGTAAGCTGGAGGAACTTTTTTATCTAGTCCATCTGATCGATTCCAATCTTCTCGGTCCGTACAATACTTTCGTAAACGATTATGTGATCGGCGGCAAAACGGACTTGAAGGAAAAAATTTCCAAGGTTCTGTTGAGACGCAGAAAGGTGGAAGTCGGGGGATTTACGAAACGATTCGCTAAAACAGTAAAGATCGAACTTTCTCCTATCGAAAGGCAATTCTACGACGAGACGACGGAATACGTAAGAAGGGAATACAATTTGGCGATGCGGACCCAAAATCGGGCGGTAGGTTTCGTGATGATCGTATTCCAGAAATTATTGGATTCTTCGGTCTTTGCGTTGTTGTCCGCTCTTTCCAAAAGAAAGTTCATGCTGGAAAATCGACTCCATCACTTGAAATCCATCGAAAAGAGATTAGAGGATTGGGATTTCGACGAAACGGAAGGTGTGGAAGATTTCGTATCCGACCTGGAGGAATCCGCGCCTGCGGATCTAGCCAACCTTCGCCGGGAGTTGCTTTCTTTGAATCGGTTGATTCTGTTGGGCAAAAAAATCAAGGAAGATCGCAAGTCCCAAAAACTGAAGGAAACGATCGCGAAGTTAAAGA
Organism: Leptospira fletcheri; assembly: GCF_004769195.1. Lineage (NCBI taxonomy): Bacteria > Pseudomonadati > Spirochaetota > Leptospiria > Leptospirales > Leptospiraceae > Leptospira > Leptospira fletcheri. The sequence goes on along the minus strand of NZ_RQET01000004.1, from coordinate 192,076 downwards.
AGGAAGGTCATCCTAAATTCATAATATTCACGCAATTCCGCAGTACACAGGATTTTTTAGCCGCAAGTCTTTCCGATTATAAAGTCACTTTGTTTCACGGATCTCTAAGTGCGGACGCAAAAGAGGATGCGATCACGGAATTCCGAAAGTCCTCCGAAATACTGATCTGTACCGAAGCTGGGGGAGAAGGTCGGAATCTGCAGTTTGCGAACGTTCTCTTCAACTACGATCTTCCTTGGAGTCCTCTCAAAATCGAGCAACGTATCGGAAGGATTCATCGCTTCGGACAGAAGGACAACGTATTCATTTTTAATTTTGCTTCCAAGGAAACCGTGGCGGAGAGGGTGCTGGAAGTACTCTCCAATAAGATCCGTCTCTTCGAAGAGTCTATCGGAAATTCCGACGAACTTTTAGGCGCTATCGAAGACGAACTGGACTTTCATTCCAGTTTTATGAAATTCGTAACCGGAAATAAGAAGTTGGGGGAGATAGAGGAGGAGATAGATCAAAGGATTCGAATCGCAAAGAAAGGGTTCGAAAAGCTAGGATCCTTAGTTACTCCGAAGCTCATCGATTTCAATTTAGAGGATTATTATAAAACTACATTGCAGGAGAGGGCATATACGAATTCCCATCTCGAGGATTTCTTTGTGCGCTATACCGAATCCTTCGGAAAAGAAATAGGCCTGGCGATACGGAGCGATGCCCCGCACTTGTATACTTTGGAGGGGCCGAAATATAAAGGGAAGAAGGCGACGTTCGATTCCGAGCGGGCCTTGTCCGACGATAGTCTCGAGTTTTTAGCGTTCGGGCATCCCCTGATCGACGAGGCGGTTCTAAGCTTCTTAAAGGATAAGAAGGGGTGGAGATCCGGTTTTTATCGTTCTGCCGGTGATGTCGTATATTTCGTTTTTATGGTGGAGTTTCGTTTTTCCCTGGACCGCAAGGAAATTTTTACCGTAGCGGTGGATCGTAAGACTGGAAAAGTCTCCGTTTCGGAAGATCTACCCGATTCCGTACGGCAATCTTTGATATCCGGACCGGAAGATTTTCCTTTTTCCGATTTCGAAGTCCAATTTGTCGCCGCCTGCGAGGCTTTGGACGAAGCACTACAGGATCGCAAAAGGGAGCTGCATGAACAGACCAAAGATCTGTTTCTTAAAGAGGAATATAAGATCCGGACCAGCAACCAAAATACCCTAAGACAGTTGGAAGAAAAACTGATGAGGCAGGAAGCCGCGTTCAAATGGGAAGGTAAGCCGGAGAAAAAATCCGCCATGAATCGGACTAAAAACGAAATCCAGAAAGTGAAAGAAGACTTCGAAATCGAACTTAGAAAAGTGAAAATAGGAAAAGAGATCCAACACAGATTCGAATTGTTTCAGGTCTACTTTCCGTTATCCAAATCGAGTTTTCCTGCTGGACATCCCTAACCGACCCGGGCTTTTGTAAATGTACTGAGTCGAAATCGTCGACATCGGGAGATTCGGAACGTGAAATTATCCCTGGATTGGATGAACGAATATGTACCTTTGAGCGAGGTACCGTTGGAAGAGATTCTCAAAAAAATTGCCGCTTCGATCTGCGAGATCGACGGAGTGGAGGATTTCTTTGCGCACTTGGAAAAGGTCGTTTTGGTGCGCATCGATTCTTTGGAAAAACATCCCCAAGCGGATAAGTTACAAGTCGCTCAGGTAAATGACGGGAAAAATAAAATCCAGATCGTTTCGGGTGCGCCTAACCTGCGTGTGGGGGATTTGGTTCCGCTCGCCGTTCCCGGAGCCGTACTGGATGGAAAGGAAATCAGGGATTCTGAGCTCAGAGGAGTCCGGAGTTCCGGCATGCTCTGCTCCGAAAAGGAGCTAGGTCTTTCCGACGAGGATTCGGGAGTTTTTGTAGTAACGGATCCGCAAGCCAAACCGGGAGATGTTTTGCGGGATTTCCTGGGTTTTCGAGATAAAATTCTAGATGTGGATAATAAGTCTATCACGCATCGACCGGACCTTTGGAGTCATTTCGGTTTCGCTCGCGAGCTCGCTGCCCAACTCGGACTTCCGATTCGCTTCCATCCTCTCGAACAGAATTGGGAATTCGACAACAGCGTTCCTCAGCCAAAGGTTTCGGATACCGAATTTGCCCATTCTTACTTTTCCGTAGGAATCGAAGGCGTCAAAATTTCCCCTTCGAATCGAACCGTTCGTTCTCGTCTGAAGAAGTGCGGGGTTCGCGTAATCAATAACATCGTGGACGTATCGAACTATCTGCTGTTGGAAACGGGGCAGCCGACGCATTTTTTCGATCGTGAAAAATTGGGAGCGATGGGAGCAGTTTCTCTCGAAGTCGATCCGGCAAAGAAAGGAGAATCTTTTTCGCTTCTGGACGGCACTTCTCCCGAGTTGGATCCGGAGATTCTAATTATCCGGAATTCCGGTAAGGGAGTCGCGATTGCGGGAGTCATGGGCGGAGCGGAAACCGCAGTCTCGGATGCGACGAAAAGCGTCGTTTTGGAATCCGCCGTTTTTCCCAGGGAATCGGTCCGTAAATCCATCCGTAAAACCGGAATCCGATCCGAATCGTCCGTTCGTTATGAGAAGGGCTTGGAAGCCACGACTGCGCTTCCCGTCCTCAAGAGAGCATTACAACTTTTGAAAGAGAACGGCTGCCCCGAAGTAAAGGCGAGTCATCCCGTGGGATACATTCATACTGCGGATAAGAAAGTCGTCATAGAATTGAGTCTCGATTTTTTAAATAGAAAATTAGGAACCGATATAAACCGAGCGACTGCGGAAAAAGTGCTGAGTAGCCTCTCTTTCGTTTCGGATTGGAAGGGAGATCTCGCGACGGTAACGGTTCCGAAATACAGACAGAATTATGACATCACCATTCCGGAAGACCTGGTGGAAGAGATAGGTAGATCTCTCGGGTATGCGAGCATACCGGTCCGACCGTTGGAAGCGGAAGTCAAGCCTCCGGCACAGAATAAGGCCCGCGAGTTGGAAAGATTATTAAAAAAGCAATTTTCGCAAGTATTAGGATATAACGAAGTCTTTAATTACTCCTACGCGTCCGAGTCAGATAATCTCGTGGAAGGAAAACTCGAGGAATTCGTTAAAATCAAGAACGCGATGCCCGAAGAGCAGGCTTTTCTGCGGACTTCCATTTTCCCTTCCCTGATGAAAAACGTACGTCTGAATGCGGATCGATTCGAACGGGTGAGAATTTTCGAATTCGGGCGGACTTACAGAAAGGCCGAGGAGCCGGGAAACGAATCCAAATCCTTCGCTTGGGCGGTTTGCGACGGAAGAAAATGGAACGAAAAGGATATCGCCCTTTTAGAAGAGGATTTTTTTCAGGTTCGTTCCGGCGTCGAGCAGGTTCTTCGCAATCTGAACATCAGATCCTTTGTTTGGAAGTCCGAGAATCGATCCTATTTTCATCCTAAGGCGAGCCTTTCCCTTTATTCGGAGGGAGCAAAGATCGGAGAATTGGGCTATGCCCATCCCACTCTTGCAGACCGGATGGACCTAAAGAAACGAACCTTACTCGGCAAATTCGATTTTGCCGCTTTGTTGACGGTTTGGGAATCCTTGAGAAAGGCGAATCACTTTAAGATCCCGTCCCATTTCCCTCAGACAGAGATCGATTTGTCCATCGTGATGAATTCGGAAGAGTCTAGCGCCAACTTTGCGGAACTTGTCCGAAACAAATCGATTCCGGAGCTGGAAGACCTGAGAGTGACCGTCGTTTTTCGCGGCGGAAATCTGCCTGCGAATAAAAAATCCGTTTCTTATCGGTTCCGCCTTGTAAGTCAGGATAAAAATTTAACGCAGGAAAGGATTAAGGAAATCACGGATACTTTCATCGGAATTGCCCAATCCGCAGGATATCCTCTACGTTAAGACCGGTATGAAGATTCACGAGTCTGCGTACGTTCATCCTGCCGCCACTTTGATCGGGCTTGTGGAATTAGGAGCCAATTCTTCCATTTGGCCGGGAGCCGTACTGCGTGCGGATATGAATTCGATTCGACTAGGGGAAGCGGTCAATATCCAAGACAACTCCACCTTGCACACCGATTCCACTCGCGGAATCTTTATCGACGACTATACTTTGGTAGGTCATAATACCATGCTTCACGGCTGTAAAATCGGGAAAGGTTGTCTCATCGGCATCGGTTCCGTGATTCTGGACGGCGCGGAGATCGGTTCTGGCGCCATGGTCCTTGCAGGATGTATCGTACGCGGCGGAAAAAAAATACCGCCGAGGTCCATGGTTCTTCCCAAAAACGGGGATCTCGCTATTTATCCGAACAAGGCCAAGCCTGCGGTGACGATCGCGGGTTGCCTGGAATATGTGGAGCTTTCCAAACGCATTCTTGCGAATAAGTTCGGTCCCTTTTCCCCGGAAGAGGAAGCCGAATTTTTGAAAGAGGCGGAACGGATCGTTTCCGATTTTGGAATTTGAGTTCCTTTCTTTCATATAACCTTCTCGAAAATCGTTTCCTCGATTGACATTAATCAAGCGGTTTGTCCGATCGAATCTGCCGCTTAGGCTTTTCATTCCGTTATGCGGGTTTATTTTCGAATCGATTCTAAACCTTTCTATCTAGGAGAGTCTTGTGAAGGAAAGCACGGTCGGAAGAATAAGAACCATCTGGCAAACCTTTGATATGGCCTTGAATATTCCGGCGATCGACAAACAGCATCTTTGGTTGATCGCGATGATTGTGGAGTTGGAACAGGACCTTGAGAACGAAGATCCCGTAAAAATGGAGGATAATTTTACGAGGACCTTAACCAGGGCTCTGGATTATACGATCGAACATTTTTCCCTCGAGGAAAAGATTCTGGAAATAGTGAAGTATCCCAAGTTGGGTCAACACAGAGTGCAACACACCAGATTTGTAGCCGTTTTAAGGAGGCGGGCTAGGGAAAGGGTTACCGGCGATTATAAAAAGGCCGCTTTGAATCTTTTGAGGAACCTAAGGACTTGGCTTTTCCAACATATTCTTTCGGAAGATCGGGGCTACATGGACATCTTAACCGCTCATTACGAGGAAATCAAGGATTGGTTGGAGTTACAGCTTGGAAACTCCATGCATAGGGACGAGATAGAAGATTTGTACACAAGGGTGAATAACCCCAACGGGAAATTTCATCAAACGGAATTCCAGACGATCGGAGAGGACAACCTGAAAATCATCTCCGAGCTCTGGTTCAGATACAAACTCAAGACGGGGATAGCGATCGTGGATATGCAGCATCTTTGGCTATTGCAGTTGCTGGTAAACACGGAAAAGTTGCATCGCCAAAGATTAAAGCAGGAGATCCGTAGCGAGATACTTACGGTGAAGCTCAAAGAAGCGCTTTCTGCGACTATAGATTACATTAAGGAACATTTCGGTACCGAGGAAGCTATCATGAGGAAATTCAATTTCCATGATACGAATTCCCATATGAAACAACACCGTGATTTCAACGCGTTGATCGGGGATTTGGTTTTGAGAAGTAAGGACGACGATACGGACGCGATTTCCAAACTTTTACAGGATCTTAAGGAATGGCTGATCAGCCATATCGCGGTCGAGGACAAAAAACTATTCTATTTTTTCCGATCGAGACTGGGGGAAGTGAACGACTTCGTTCGCCAACTGAATCAGCAAGGAAAAATCCATATATGGAAGGATGCGGTAAGCATTTATAAGCTGCTGGTCGAATACCAGGAAGCGCCCTCTCTTCACGTCTAATCCGCGAAGATTACGGTTTCTCGTTTCCGCGGATCCGCATCAGGGTGCCGAGTAATTTCGATCCCTTGGTCTTAAATTCCGTTTCCGGTGTGGAAGCGGAGATGACGTAAGCGGATCCTTCTTTTAGGAATACGATTTGGTAAGTGTGAATTTCCGTTTCCCGGCCCGAGCTTTCCAGAAGAAACTTCGCTTCCAGAAGGGCCGCTTTATGATTTCCTAATGAGATCTTTTGGGGAACACTAAGCATCTGATAGTTCCTGTACACATTGGAATACAATGCTCCCATGGAGGCGACGTAGTCGTCCAGTGTCGCTTTCGAATACTTTACCGGTATCGGCTCCGAGATGAAATTGATGCTGGTTCGGATCCCGGATTTCGAATTCTCTTCGGAATCGATCAGATAGAATAGAACTTTCAAATCCTGTTTTTTTTGATCCGATCTGGATTTTTGTTTCGCCCGGTATTCATACTGTTCGGAAGCGTCTTCACCGTAGGTCCATCCTTCGTAATCGAAAATCAAACCTAATTCGGAGATCTCTATCGTTTTACCGACTTCAGGAATTCGAGGCTTGCATTGCAGAACCAAAGACAACACGAACAAAGCGGTCGAAAGTTTTCTCGGATCGAATTCCATCTTAAATCGGCGCAATAAAATACGGGCCGATAAACTGAATTCGAAATTTTTCGCTAAAGCAAGTATTTAATAGATTCGTTTTTCCGGTATTTTTGTGGATCCGCGGAAAGATCAACGGATTAGACAATAAAAAAGCCGGAGTTTTTCACACCGGCCTTTTGAGCGTTCGGAAACCGAATGTCTTACTTAGTAAGGGAAACCGAGATAAATTTTGGAACGAGTAAAGATATCGGCTACGCTGAATCCGAACAGGAGCAACAAAAACAGGAAGCCGGAGCCGAAAATGACTCGGTTCATCAGGTTGTCGTATTTGAGGTGCATGAAATATGCGAGCACCAGGGAAGCTTTGATAGTAGCAACCAGCATTGCTATGATCGTGTTTGCGGCTCCAAAATCGATTCCAGCCACCCAAACGGTCAAGATTGTGCCGATGATCAAAGCGGCGAACACCAGTGCATACGTTTGCACGGAAATCAGATGGTGTTCTCCATGAGCTTCCTCGGAAGAATGAGCCTTCGGTGCGGCTACAGGATTTAATTTCGTTTTACCGGTATCTACGGCTTGTTGAAGCGCTTTTCCGATCGCAGTATTTTTGTTTTTATCCAAAAAGGCTTTGAGTTTGTCTTCCTCTACGATCTGGGCCGCGAAATTCACGAGCGCACCTGCAACAGTTGCGTTTACGATCGCGCCTGCGCCGATCACGAATCCCGTAAAAGGAATTAAAAATCCGATGCTAACAATAATGTAAAGAGCGTAGTTGAGAAACAGTTCCATCTAGTATCCTTATCCTTCCTGAACGGATCTAAGGTCTTTTGCAGTCCTATGGGGACTGGAGCCAGTCTCCGGGGCCGGGAAAGAATCACAAGTACATTTCAGCCACCAAACTTGATACGGGCTTTTGCGGCTAGGTCGGATGCGGTTTTGCGTGGATCCGAGACTTCGTCTCTTTTGATCCGGAACCAAAGAAGTACTTTCGGCATGGGTTTTCCTTTGGGACCGTAAAATGGGGAGAGCGGGAAAATTCGCCAAGTCGGTTCTTCCCGGCTCCATTCCTCCAGCTTTCGGTAAGAATCTTCTTGGGGGATTCCTTTATGGGAAACGAATAGCAATAGGTCTCGGACGTCGGAAAGAGGAAATTTTCGGCAGAGTTCCCAAAGGATGCGCCCCATAGTCCAACGGAAATTGATTTCCGAAACCCTGCGAAGTTCCTCTTGTCCTTCGATCGTTCTGTAAACAAAGGAGTCTATGGATCCATATCCGGTATAATCCGGAGCGAAATCGGATAGGTTCCGAAGTACGGGATCCATTTTCTCCGAGTACCAGAAGCTTTCTTCCTCCGAAGCTAACCACGTCCCGGAATATTTTCCTTTTTGATTCGAAAGCAATAACGTGGACGCGACCTGTCGGAAAGATCCTTTTTCCGCGGAAAAAAGAAGACTGAAATCCTGCGTTCGATCCATCCAAGGTTCTAGCACGGATCCAACGTCCCGAATTTTGAAAAAATCCTTTTGGGACGCCTTGCCTAAATCGGAGGGAAGAAGGAACTCCTGTCTTCCGGAAAAACCGAATTCCAATTTTCTCACATATAGAGGAAAAGGAGGGTTCTGAAGACGCAGGATTTCTCCGTGCGATTTCCATTCCGAATCGTTTTTAAAAATCCAAACCGGAAATTCCTGCATGTGGAATTTCTTTTTCCATTCCGTTTGTTTGATCTTAGAGGAGAGACGAGCGGATCTTTCGAATGCCGTTGGATCTAGTTTGAATCCGATTTTTTCGGAATAGTCTGAAATCTGCCCCCATTCTTCCAGAGAAAGAGGTTCTTGGACCAAGGATTCGGGTTTTCCTTTTTGGATCCTGACAGGAGTCGGAAGAGAACTTCCGACCCGATTTTTCCAATATTCATACCACCTCTCCTCGGGGAGGGAATGAGAGAGGATCTCTCCGAATTCCTTTTCCGGACCGGTTAGAACGAGAAAGCAGGACTCGAGGATCGCGTTTTGGGCTTCGAGTCCGGATGGAAAAATCTCTCCGGCGGAAAGCTCTTCCTCAAAGTATGCATTCGGGCGAAAGATTCGAGTCATAATCCGGTTCGGAAACGGGAAAAATTCCAATTGAAGATCAAGAATGAGGTGTACTCTTTTCGATATATAGATGGAAGGCAATCTCTATGAAAACCCGAGCCCTGATTATTTTCTCCCTTTTATTTGCCGCGCTCCGACTACAAGCCGCGCCCAAGTTATTGACCATGGAGGAACGGGAAGTAGAGCGTCAGATCGAAGCGATCCGCAAAGCAGGTTTTTCCGACATAGAAATCGATAATTTACACGCCTCCATTTCGGAAAACATCTTTAAAATCAATAAGATACTTCAGATGGACACCACTAAGAAGGCTCTGAGATACATCGGGGACGAACCGCAGGAGATGATCCAATTTCTGAAGACAGATCGGGATAATAAACCTTACCTGGAAATAGATATGGGATCCGGCGAATCTTTCTGGGATTTTCCCAAGACCTATCTATATAACGCGCGAATTTTCATCTACCCCGGCGCAACTCCCGATAAATTGGAAAAGATCATCATGCAGTTCAAGAGGACGAATTCCAACGGGGAAATTTTCGTCCGTGAAATGCGTCGGGTGATCAATTCGGATCCGAAAGGACCCCAAGTAAGTGGGGAAGGAAAACGTACACCGAATAACAATAAGGAAATCCGCCTGGAGTATTACTCCAGTTATGACACGGATTTTATCTGGCCGGACACTCCTACTCAGCCCCTCCAGCCCGGGGTAGAGACGAAGCTTCACGACGAGACGAATCCGCTTCCTTACAATAAACAGAAATTGATCATTCTGACCTACAAAAAATATCTTCGAAAAGTGGATAAGAACGTACGTCACAAACTATCGGATCTTGAATTGAATCAGAAACGTCTGATCTCCAAAATGCTCGAGTTCCAATAATCGTCTTCGCTTTCTTCCGAAGTTCGATTTCCGACTAGAAACTCCGCTCGTTCGGGGCGAAAAAGAATTTGATGGATAGAATCCCGTCCGAAGCAGTGACGGTACTTGCTGTCTTGAAACGATAGGAGCCGGAGAATCGAAGCAGAAGAAATAAAATATTCGTGTTTCCCGCTTGCCTTTTCTAAAGAGGGCAAGTATCACTTTCCCCATGGCTCTCCACTCCGTATTCGGTAAACTTCAATTTAAATTGGGAGAAGGTGACGTATGCGTTCTTTCCTCCCCTTACGAATTCGAACCCGCTCTTTCGAGTTTAGGAGGACCCGTAGATCGCGCCTTGCGCTCCGGAAAGAAATACAGACTGATTTTGGCCTTTGTCCAGACCGAGGTGGAAATCCGAAACATCGCTTCCATGGTGCCCACCTGTCTTGCCGAAGACGGACTTCTCTGGTTGGCATATCCTAAAAAGACCTCCCGCAAATACAACGTTTCCATTCACAGGGATGCCGGTTGGGACCCGTTGGGAAAAGTGGGTTACGAAGGCGTTCGAATGATCGCCATCGATGACGATTGGTCCGCGCTCCGATTTCGGCACGTTTCCCTCATTAAGAACATGGAAAGAGATCCTAGTCTGACCATCAGTGAAGACGGTCTAAAACGGGCAACAATCCGGAAAAAAACCGTCGTAAAGAAAAAAGTTGCGAGTAAGAAGAAGACGACTGCGAAGAAAAAACCTTCCCCTAAGAAAAAGGCCAAAAAGAGATAGGTTTTCGTTTTTCGAAAGTTTCTCTTCCAAGAAAAGAGGGGATCATCCCCCACTGTCCCGGCGTACGATCAGATCGCTGATCACTTTCTCCTCGGTAAGGTATTTTCTGTTTAGATAGGAGATCGCGTAATTCAGAAATTTGGGGACTTCCAACCCAGCTTCCAATAGGTCGAGTTTCGTTTGGGTCAATTCGTCCATAGTGGCCAAAGCGAGACGTCTTTGGCTCTGGTGGGATTCGAATTCGTCCTCGGTTTGAAATTCGACGCTTGCCATAAAAGAAAGATAACATCTTTCCGAGTTTCTGGCAAGCAGGTACTCTAGAGTCCGACCAAATGGAGATCAGGCTTTCTTATGCCGCTTTTCGTATTCGTCGGACTGTTTGATTCCTCTCTCCTCATCCACAAGTAAATTCACCAAAAGGGAAATCAGGAAAAAAACGCAAACCGCTAAAAAAGCGTTCCGCAACGACAATAGAGTTTGTAAAACGCTAACCGCCACCAAGCCGAAAGCGGCAGCCACCTTACCCGAAAGGCCCCAAAGTCCGTAGAATTCACCGGATTTCGATTCGGGGGAAAAAATCCCGATGATCGCCCGACTGGCGGATTGAGTGGAACCTAACCCGCTTCCGGCGAGCACGGTAATTCCTACGAAAGTCCATTGGACCGAAATATCAAAACCTATGGAATGGATCAGACTTACGAGCTCCTTTACCCAATAAATCAGCAGAAGACATACGATCCATACCACCAGCGTCATATTAAAAGTTTTTAATGCTCCTATCTTATCCTGCAGAAAGCCGAACATAACCGCACCGAGGGCGGCAAAAAGCTGGATGAAAAGGAACATGGCGATTCTATGTTCCTTTTCCATCTTGATCTCCTGCGTTCCGTAAATGAATGCGAAACTGATCACTACTCCTAATGCAGCCATGGCAAAGAACAGAGATACCAGATAAACCGCCATATCGCGGAAATGTTGTATGTCCTTCAGCGTGCTTTGTACTCGATCGATGCCTATTTTCAAATAGCTGATTCCTTCGGGTTTCGGGTTACCTACGGAATATTCCTTTAGGAGAAGAAAAGTGGGAACTCCTGCCAGCAAGAAAAAGAAGGCCGTATACGGGCCGACTAACCTCATGTTATCGTAATTGGCAGGGACCGGTTCTCCCAAAGTATCCACTAGGGCGACAGCTGCGATTCCTCCGAAATACCCTACTCCCCAGGCATAACCGGAAATCTTTCCTAATTGCTCTTTCGGGCCTAGAAAAGGAAGAAAGCTGGACGCGAAATTTTCCCCGGAGGCAAAAAAGAAATTGGAAAGGATGATCAAGAGAAAGGCGAGACCGAATTGTCCAGGAGAAACAACGAACCAGAGAGCTGCAGTAGTTATTACGCAGAAAATATAACTCCAGAATAGGAACGTCTTTTTTTTTGCAGAATAGTCCGTGACCGCTCCGAAGATCGGTCCTGTAATTACTACGATCAGGTAGGAAAAAGCGAGCGCTAGGCCCCAGAGAAAATTTCCCGTTTCATAGGGATTTTGAGAATTTGCAGAAGAGGGAACGATTAACTGGCTGAAAACCACTCCGTAAGTAACGCTGATAATAACGGTCGTGTAACTTGAATTGGCAAAATCGAACATGCACCACCCAAGAATCTCCCGCAGAGGCGCGCGCTTTGTAACCTGCATATAGTATCGATTTCCCCTATAGAAATTTCAAAGGACATTACGAATCGAAAAGCCTATGTCAACGAGAAATATTCGGTAAAAAATTCTCTTGCACTCGTTTCTTTCTTTCGTACTTTTGAGGGATGTTTTCCGTTTCGGAGTCCAATAAATAGACGGACCATGAATTCCTCGGATTTTAATCAGATCGATTTGAATTCCTTGATGCGACCGCGGAAAGTCTGCGTTTGCAATCAAGTTTCCGAGGAAGAGATATTGAATTCCATCCGAAGAGGAAACGACACACTGGGAAAATTAATGCAAGATACCCGTTGTTGTACCGGATGCGGAACTTGTCGCGGTGCCGTGAGTAAGTTGCTTGCCCAAACCTTAGCCGCACGCACAGAATGAATCTGCCGCGAGTTTCCATTAATATGGCCATGACCTTGGACGGAAAGGTCGTTCGACCGGACGGGAAATGGTACGGACTTTCCTCCCGAATGGATAAAAGAAGGATGGATGAAATCCGCGCGGAAGCCGACGCCCTGATCCTCGGAAAGAACAGCCTTTTGAACGACGATCCGGTCACTCATATTCGTTATGTGCCTGACGCGATCGAACCCAGACCGATCCTACTCGTTCGAAACGGATCCCTGCCTACCGATCGCAAGGTCTTCGTTCATTCCAAGAAAAAACCCCTTTTGTTTTGTACCGAAAAAAACGAGAAAGAAGTCCGCGCAGATTTATCCGATCTTGCGGAAATTCGAACGGCTGGAAAAGAAGACATAGCGATCGAGAAAATATTAAGCGAATTATACGACCTAGGACATCGAAACGTGTTGTTGGAAGGGGGACCGAGATTGAATGATTCCTTTTTGCGGACGAACCTTGTCCATAGGCTGTACCTGACGATCGTACCTTTTTTAATCGGACAATCCGATCTCACCTCGATCACGGACGGAAAATCGGCTTTTCCGAATTTCGATTCTGCCCGCTGGAGATTGGCATCCTGCGAATCGAAAGAGGACGAAATTTTCCTAATCTACGAAAAGTATTCCTTATGAACGGACAAGATCTTTTCCCGTCGCGCCTCGAATCCTTTTTTTCGCGCCGGAATTTATTCAGAATATCGATCTTAGTTTTGACCGTATTTTTGATCTATTACCAGACCTTTCCGGAAAAAACCATTCTGTTTTCCGCGAACCATCTCAAGTATTTACCGGAAAATTTGGAATCGGTGGAATTGGAACCGGACTGGGTTAGAATCGAAGAGCTTCCTCCCGGGAGTTTGGATTATCTGGTCGAAGTAGAGGATGCGCGCTTTTATAGGCACGGAGGGTATTCGCTTTCCGATATACAGTCCTCCGTCTTGCAAGCAGTCCTGCTGTTCCGCAAGTTGAGAGGAGCCAGCACCATAGACCAGCAATTGGCTCGGACATTGTTCTTATCGCGAGACAAGACTTTTTCCAGAAAGTTACGGGAAATCAGGATCGCACAGGCGTTGGACGGAGAACTCGGAAAAAAGGGGATTCTGGAATATTACCTAAATCTGGTTTACTGGGGAAGAGGAATCAACGGTATTCAAAAATCCTCCCGGTATTATTTCGGAAAAGCTCCCGGAAATTTGGAATTGAAAGAATTCAAAGCCTTGGTGCAAATATTAAAAAAACCGGATACATACTCCCGAGAAGAAGTGCGTTCTTTGGCAGAACTACTTTAGTTCGGTAATCTTTCGATTTTCTCCACCAGGGCCCAAATCTTCTCTTCGCTCAGATCTTTTCCGAAGGCCGGCATGACTTGATTTTTTCCGTCTCGTACGGTTCTGAAAATTCCCGCCCTCATTTTATCTCCGCCGAAGAAAAATCCCATTTTCATGCCGAAGCTTCCGAATTTTCGAGGGGCCGGATTCGTTTCCGATGGGGGACTTCCGGTCAGACCGTGACAAGCGGCACATTTTTGACGCCAATATAGATCGGCAAAAACCTTCAATTCTTCGGTGGTTCGAGGGGGAGCGCCTTCCTTCCCAGGATTGGAACTGCAATCACTCAGAAAAATCGCGTAGAATAAAAGGGTAAAAAGAGAAATACGGAATTTCATATTCTTAGGCTCGTCTGCACTTTCAGGACGGAAAACTTTTTTTCGTCACTGCCGGCAATTTCGAACTTTTCTGATAAAAGTTGCTGGACGTACTGCATGAGTTTCCCATACTGACTTTAGATTCTCGGTGATTATAGAGAGAGGGTCACACCCGTTCCCATCCCGAACACGGAAGTTAAGCCTCTCATCGCTGATGGTACTGCATGGTTCGCTGTGTGGGAGAGTAGGACGTCGCCGGGTTTATGCAATTATCCTTTTTCAATACCCGGTCCTTGATCGGGTTTTTTATTTCCTGAGTGTTCCTTCCATTCTACTCCTAAGCGTTCTCCGAATCTTTTTCCGAAAACTTACGATTCTTTGAGTTCGTTGAAAACCGAATTAGAATTCGAGAATTTACTAATATGTCGCTAGGTGGAAAAAGGGCCTCTCTTTCCATAACATACAATCAATAAAAATGTTATTTTACCTTCGTTTTTCTATAATTTTTTCTTTCTCTGCTTGACGATTCGAGGAGCCGGAAGTAGAATTCGGTCCGCTTGTAAAAGCGGGGATACCCGGGAAGCAAAGAACATGAAGATGGGATTCGGTTTTCGTTCGAACGGGTTTCGAAAATGTACTATGGCGGTTGATTCCTGACTGTGCTTGGCCGGGAGGAATTCCCCTCCCGGCCCACCTTTTTACCGATTTCACTTAGGTCTTGTCCAAGCCTCCTGCCGATTCCAGATCAAAATATTTAGGTAGAAATAAATTTCCGGATCGCAAAATCCGGACCCTAGGCGATGTTTGTCTTCCAAATTTCCTTGGAGGATCTCATCCGAATGAAAACTGTTTCGATTCGCACGCTCAGGTTCCTTGGCCTGGCACTATCCTTATTTTTAATAACCGCTTGGGGCTCGCTGAGCGCCGAGTCCAAATGTCATGGACTTTCTAAAGGTCAGTGCGAAGCCGATTCGGATTGTACTTGGGTCTCCGGATACCAGAAGAAAGACGGAAAGAATGTCGAAGCCTACTGCCGTGCAAAGCCGGGTAAGGGTGAAGATTCCGCCGAACATCATAAGAAGAAAGAAGACGGTGATACCGTAAAGAAATCGGATTCAAAAAAGGATCATGACGAAGAAGTAGAATCCAAAAAAGGGAAGAAATCTAAGAAAGAAAAAGAGGAAGATGACGACGACGAGGATTCTAAAAAATCCAAGAAGGATAAGAAATCCAAAAAGGAAAAAGAGTCCGACAAAGAGGATAAAAAATCCAAAAAATCCAAGCACAAAAAAGAGGATTAATTTCGGATCCCTTCCTTTAACCCCTTTTCATTTAACAAAAAGCCGGAGAATTTGCTCCGGCTTTTTGATCTCTTCCTCTTCGTTTATGCGAAGAACGAATTTATCTTCAATTTTACTCGTAACTTTCCATAGGAAGGCAGGAGCATACCAGATTTCTGTCTCCGTAAACGTTATCGATCCTTCCGACATAGGGCCAAAATTTGTGTTCCCTGGTCCAGCTTGCCGGATAGGCCGCTTTTTCCCTTGAGTAAGGATGCTTCCAATGATCCGAAATTACCATGGCCGCGGTATGAGGAGAGTTTTTCAAAGGATTGTCTTTGGGATCGGATTTTCCGTTTTCAATCTCCTTGATTTCTTCGTGGATCGTAATCATCGCTTCGCAAAAACGATCCAATTCTTCCTTAGATTCCGATTCCGTCGGTTCTATCATGAACGTTCCCGGTACGGGAAAGGACATGGTAGGAGCGTGGAATCCGAAGTCCATCAGACGTTTGGCGGCGTCTTCGACTTCGATTCCGGAAGTCTTTTTGAACGGACGAAGATCCAGGATGCATTCGTGGGCCACGAATCCGTTTTTACCTTTATACAGTACCGGATAATGGTTTTCCAGGCGCTTCGCGATGTAATTCGCATTTAGGAGAGCCATCTTGGTCGATTGCTCCAATCCTTTAGCTCCTAAAAGCGCGATGTAGACCCAAGAGATTAGGACGATACTCGCACTTCCCCATGGCGCCGCAGAAACCGCTCCGTGGAAATTTCCCGTTCCGTTATCTACCAAAGGATGGCCGGGCAAGAAGGGCACAAGATGTTCTGCAACCCCGATCGGACCCACTCCTGGTCCGCCGCCCCCGTGGGGAATGCAAAAAGTCTTATGAAGATTCAAGTGGCAAACGTCCGCACCGATGTCGGCGGGTCTCGTGATTCCGACTTGAGCGTTCATATTTGCCCCGTCCATATAGACCTGTCCTCCGTGGGAATGAACGATAGAACAGATTTCCTTAATAGGCTCTTCGTACACTCCATGCGTAGAAGGGTACGTGACCATCAACGCGGCCAAGTCTTTGGAATGTTCTTGGGCCTTGGTTTTTAAATCTTGAATATCTACATTTCCTTCGGAATCGCAGGCCACCACGACCACTTTAAAGCCTGCCATCGCGGCCGAAGCGGGATTGGTACCGTGGGCAGAAATCGGGATGAGGCAAATATTTCTTTCCCCTTCGCCCCTCGAAATATGATAATTCCGAATCGCGAGAAGTCCCGCATACTCCCCCTGCGAACCCGCGTTCGGTTGCAGAGAAATTCCCGGAAATCCGGTGATTTGGGAGAGCCAGGACTCCAATTGGCGGAATATCGTTTTATAACCTTCGGTTTGATCTGCGGGCGCAAACGGATGAAGAGCGGAGAATTCGGACCATGTCACCGGGAGCATTTCCACCGTGGCATTCAGCTTCATCGTACAGGATCCGAGAGGAATCATGGAAGTAGTTAGGGAGAGGTCTCTAGATTCCAATTTTCGAATATACCGGAGCATTTTCGTTTCAGTATGATGCGAGTGGAATATCGGGTGAGTCAGATATTCTGATTTCCGCAGAAACTCGTTCGGGATCGATTCCTCCGTCGCAGTCAGGTCGGGAGCGGATACGCCAAACGCAGAAAGCAGATCCTCAAGATCTTTTCTTTCCACCGTTTCATCCAGTGCGATCCCGATTTTTCCGTTTTGGAAATCCCTCAGATTGATTCCTTTTTCCCTGGCAGAGAGTAGAACTGAGGCGGCTTTAGGACCGCATTCGATCGTCAATGTATCGAAATAAGTCGGATTGCAGATCTTCCATCCTTGGGTTTTCAGGTTCTTGGCAAGTACTTCCGTTAAGCGATGGATCCGTAGAGCGATTTCTTTGATACCCTTAGGTCCGTGGTAAACGGCATACATGGAGGAGAGAACGGCTAAAAGGACTTGGGCGGTGCAGATATTGGAAGTCGCCTTATCTCTTCGTATGTGCTGTTCCCGGGTCTGCAGGGAGAGGCGAAGCCCAGGATTTCCCTGGCTATCCTTAGAGACTCCGACCAATCGTCCCGGCATATTTCTTTTGAATTCGTCTTTGGTAGCGAAGTATCCCGCGTGAGGACCTCCGAATCCGAAGGGAAGCCCGAATCTTTGGTTCGTGCCGACGGCGACATCCGCACCGAATTCTCCTGGCGGTTTCAATAAAGAGAGGGAGAGTAGGTCCGCGGCGCAGATCGTATGAGCGCCCACATTATGTGCGAGTTCGAAGAAACGTTCGTAATCGTGTATGCTTCCGTCCGTACCTGGATATTGTACGATGACTCCGAAGTAATCTTCGTTCAGTTCCGCCGACAAATGGTTTCCTACTTTCACTTCGATTCCTAACGGAAGTGCACGGGTCCGAACCACGTCTATGGTTTGAGGATGGCAGAGTTCCGAGACGAAAAGCAATTTGGCAGTTTCGTTTTTTCGCAATCCGAAGGCAAGGAAAGCGGCCTCAGCAGCGGCAGTCGCTTCGTCTAAGAGGGAGGCGTTTGCGATTTCCAAGCCGGTCAGATCCATAATCATGGTCTGAAAATTGAGTAAAGCCTCCAGGCGACCTTGAGAAATTTCCGCCTGATAAGGAGTGTAGGCGGTATACCAGCCCGGATTTTCCAAAATGTTTCTTTGGATTACGTAGGGGAGAACGCTTCCTTGGTAACCGGCGCCGATATAGGAACGAAAAATCCTGTTTTTAGAGGCGATCTTACGTAATTCGTTCAAAGTCTTGCGCTCGGAAAAGGCTTCCGGCAATCGGAGCTCTTCGGACAATCGGATTCCTTCCGGAACGGATTTAGCGACCAGTTCGTCCAGGCTGGAGAGTCCGAGAGTGGATAGCATCTCCTTGATTTGCGTCGGGTCCGAGCCTACATGTCTTCTTAGAAAGGTATCCAATGGAGCGAGTCGATCTCCCTGTTTCGATGTTTCCGTTTGGTTCCAGGTCGCTGCGTTCATTCTTTTTTCCTAATCTAATTTGCTGACATATTCTCTATATGCTTCCGGGGCCAGAAGTTTTTCCAACTCCGCCGGATTGATTCCATTGATACGGATCATCCAGGCTCCGAAAGGATCCGAATTCACCTGGGCCGGGTTTGTGGCGAGTGCCGAATTCGTTTGGGAGACTTCTCCGGAGATCGGAGCGTACAGATCCTCCGCCGCCTTGACGGATTCGATCGTCCCGAAAGAGTCGAATTGCTTGATCGTTTTTCCCGGTTTAGGAAGGTCCACATATACGATATCTCCCAGTGCCGCTTGTGCATAGTCCGAGATTCCGATAAGAGCCGTATCTCCTTCCACCTTTACCCATTCGTGTTTTTCGGTAAATTTGTATCCTGGTGGTGGGTTGGTGATTGCCATTGAATTATCCTTAAATTAGTTTTTCCGAATGCTTCCCGGAACGAAAGGCTGGGTATATACTACCGCCTGTTTATTCTGTCCTCGGATTTCGATCAGAATTTTGTGTCCGTGCTGGATTTTATCCGAGTCGATCCACGCCAGTCCTAATCCTTTTTTCAACGAAGGCGAAAAGGTCCCGGAAGTGGTGATTCCGATTTCCGTTCCGTCTTCATCGAATACCTTCATATTCTCCCTAGGAACTCCGGCTTCCTTTAGTTCGAATGCGGTAATCTTGCGAGGAGCCCCTTTCTTTTTCTCTTCGATGATCGATTCGTATTCCGGGAACCGAATCTCTTTTTCTTTAACAATCCAACCGATTCCGGATTGCACCGGAGAACGCGACTCGTTCAGTTCGTGACCGTATAAGGGATATTTCGCCTCTATGCGTAATGTGTCTCTTGCACCCAACCCGACCGGGATCAGACCTTCCGCTCTCCCGCATTCCAGAAGTTCCTTCCAAAGTTTTTTACCCATCGGGATTGAACTGTAAATCTCAAAACCGTCCTCTCCGGTATAACCAGTTCTGGACAAAATAATCTCTTCTCCCTGGAAGGACGTTAAGAGGAATTTATAATATCCGATCGAAGAAAGATCTCGTTTTAAGTAGGAAGATAAAATCTTGTCCGCTTTCGGGCCTTGAATCGCGATTTGGTGCCATTTTTCGCTCTGATTTTGCAATTTGATCCCGGGAGTCGTCAACTTGGAGGATAAATATCCATACACCGCATCCACATTCGATGCATTGGCACAGATCATATATTTATGTTCGTCGAATTTGTATAAAGTAATGTCGTCGACCAGTCCGCCTTGTTCGTTGATGACCGCATTGTACTGAACTTGTCCGTTTTGAAGGGACGACACCGAATTGCAGGTGACGGATTCCAGATATTGCAGGAGTTCCTGCGGTTCTCCTTCCAAAAAAATTTCGCCCATATGCGAAACATCGAATAGGCCGGCGGCTTCTCTCGTAGCAAGGTGTTCCGCAATGATTCCTGAATATTGGACCGGCATATCCCAGCCTCCGAAAGGAATCATCTTGGCGCCGAGAACTCGGTGCTCTTCGTGCAGCGGGGTTGTTTTCCATTGGGACATAAGCGTTTGATGCCATCATTTCACCTAGTTGCGGATGCGAAAAACTAATTTTGGGAGAAAAATCGCCGCTTTCGAAAATCCGATTCGCGATGAGTGAACGGATTCTTGTACATTACGGACTGACGGAATTTGGGCGGTTGTAAGGTCTTCTTTAGTTTTGTTGGAAGCGTACAAAGACTGCGGGTGGAAATTACAATGGCGGAGTCATCGGGCAGGAAAAACAGGATATGTTTCAGGGGCATAGATTCCTGCTGGAGGATCACTTGCTTTTTCAATCCTCCGGGGAGCGTACAACAATTTATGTCTTCCCCCACGACAGGTAACGCTACCACTGATGGAACGAATGGAAATCCAAGAACTGGGAATGAGACTACTCCAGCTTCTACTACAGTCCAATACAATATTGCGGGTCATCTAATGCGAACGCGCGGGTATCTAGTTTTTAAAGCGAGACCAAGAGACTGAATTGTAAGAAATTCTATTTGCAGTAGCCATTCGCTCTATTCTTTATCTATGATTTTTTCTTAAATTGATTCGTATCGGCAAATTTGTTAATGCAGAGCGATTCTTTTTAGTTATATATAATTGTTTTATAAGCCATCCTGTTATCCTTTTTCCCAGCGAAATTCCTTGCAGAACTTTCTCTATCGGGTATGCAAGGCTGTTTCGATTCCAACTGAAAAACAAGTTTCCCGGAGGGGGAATGAACATCGTTCAAAATAATAAGAAAAAAATAGGTTTAGCAATCGTCGTTCTGGTCCAGTCGATTTTCTTTCTGGTTTCATGCGGAAGTACGGCGCAATTTAAGATCGCTTACAAAAAACCGGTGGGAAATTCCGCGGCAAAAGGCCTGATTGCAGGCGCTTCTAAGGTGGACTTGACGCCTCCTCCCGGAATGCCTCTGGCGGGATATTCTATGCTTGCCGAAACGGAACAGGGATTTCGCACTCGGATTTTCGCTAGGGTTTTTTATATTAAAAAAGATGCAAGTAATCCTATCGTTTTGATCCAGAGCGATCTTTTGTCCGGTTCCCTACTGATTCATCATCTTTTGGCGGAAAGACTGGCTGCCAAAACCGATATTTCCTTCGGAGGAATCATGTTTGCGGGAACTCACACTCATTCTGCTCCCGCGAATTTCTATGATAATAATTTTTATAACGAATTTGCCTCCAACAAGCCCGGATTCGATAAAGTTTGGACGAAATTCGTTTTGGATCGTTTGACCACTGCAGTGGAGGAAGCTTACAAAACGGCCAGACCGGCAAAGATCGCGTCCGGGAAAACTTCCGTCTGGGGACTTACAAGAAACCGATCCTTGGATGCGTTTCGGGCGAATAAAAATTCAGGAATTACCGAGCTGAAACCGGAAATCCAGTATGAGGCGATTAATCCTGAGCTGGTCATGATACGAATCGATGCTCTGGACAAGGACGGCAAATATAAGCCCTTGGGCGCTTTCAGCACGTTCTCCGTTCACGGAACTACCGTCTCCGATTCTACGGAAGTCGTGAATGCCGACGTGTTCGCTTATCCGGAAAGAATATTGGAAAGAAAAATCCGTAAGGAATTCAAACCTAGTTGGGAGCCGATCCATGCGCTTAACAATTCCACCCATGGCGATAATTCCCCTGATTATCGCGAATCTATGCAGGGTTTTATCGAATCTAAACGAATCGGCGATGTATTGGGAAGGAAGGCTGTCGAACTTTTCGAGTCCCTAGGTTCGTCTTTGCATTCGGATGTAACGATTTCCTATCATTCGAAAGAAGTGGATCTTTATGAATCTCCGAAATTCGGAGATTCGGAAGTTTGCGATCGCCCATACGTAGGCACTGCTTTGACTGCAGGAGCGGAAGACGGGAAAACTCCTATTCTGAACTGGGCGCCTTTCTTTGCGGAAGGTTGGCCGAGATGGATTTTTACGGAAGGCTGTCAGGGACACAAGCGCATTGCCGGGTTCAAATATCTTCAGCCGATCGTATTGCCGAAATCTAAATTTCCACATAAGCTTCTTTTTCAGTCGATTCGTGTAGGGGACACCTTGATACTTCCTCTGCCTTTCGAGGTCACTAAAGAATCGGGCAGACGTTTCGTGGAAGCCGCGCTGCGTGCCGACAACGGGGTTTCTAAAATCAAACATGCGTCCATTATCAGTTGTGCTAACGGCTATTTTGGATACGTTACCACTCCGGAAGAATACACTCGCCAGCATTATGAAGGAGGTCATACTCTTTACGGACCAGGCACGCAACCTTTTTTGCAGGCTCATGTTGCCGCTCTTACAAAAGAATTACCCGCAGTAGGCGGTAAGGAGGCGTTCCCCGTTTCCTGGGAATATGAACTCGACGCAAAGAACCATTATCCTTCGGAAGAATCCTTTTCCGGGTCCAGAAAGATCGTTGAAAATCCCGAATTGGTAATGGCCGAGGAAAACCAAGAGAAATATTGGAGTTTCAGATACCGGGATGTCGGTCCTTCCAAGATCAGTTTACACGAATCTTTAGTATCCATAGAATACAAGGATGAAACGGGAGACTGGAAATCTCTTAATACTGAGGGTGAAGCGACAGATGACAAAGGAACCGACATAGAGGTTAAAAAAGTCGGAGGCGCGGGGGAGGGAATGGCCGTTTACGAAGTTAGATGGTATAACCCGGAGCATCTCGGTCGGAGAAAATATAGATTCCGGATCGAATCCCGCGAGAAATTGCCTGTTTTCCTTTCTCCGGAATTTTAATTTCGGATTCCTTGTAGGAGTTCCAACAAGGATCGAAGCAAAAAAAGATTTCCTTTTTTCGCGAAATTGTGTTATGCGCATTGGAGTTGCCGCTTCGGGGGTACCACCGCACCGGCCCCCACCCAGAGCAGGGTGGGGCCTCAATCCTCACAAAATTGATTTGACCTTATCGATTCTCTCTCTATCATGAAAAAGCTCGACGGAGACTTTCGCTCGGGTCCATTTTAGGAAATTCTTCCACACGGGATGAATTTCTTCCCACCTCACATTTTTTACCGTTTCCTTTATCAATACGGTAAGGCACCCAAATCAAAACCGATGACTGTTATCGCCTGTCGATAATCGAAGTCATCGACAGGAGAACACTATGACCAAAAAAGAGAATCTTGTTTCGAAAGCAGTTCCGGCGATTTTGCTGTCTTCCGGCCTACTTTTCTTCGGAATTATAAGTTCGTTGGAATCTCAGACACAGCAACCGTTGATGTACGGTTCGCCCATTAATTTGGAGCAGGCTAGAAAGGTGATTTCAGCCGCGCAGGCCGAAGCCAGAAAAAATAACTGGCTTATGGCGATTGCGATCGTGGATACTGGCGGCAATTTGGTATTGTTCGAGAGATTGGATGGTACTCAGATCGGTTCCATAGAAATCGCAAGATTGAAAGCGGTCACAGCCAATAACTTTAAACGACCTAGTAAAAGTCTGGAAGAGGCGATCGCAGCGGGAGGAATCGGTTTGAGACTACTTGCGATCCAGGGAATCGCCCCTCTGGAAGGAGGCGAATTGATCCTACTGGACGGGAAAATCATCGGAGCGATCGGCGTTTCCGGCGCACAATCCGTTCAGGACGGACAAGTTGCGAGAGCGGGGACAGCCGCCTTAAAACAATAGAAAAACATTTTCGATTGGGAAAGTCGGTAACCGACTTTTTCCTTTTGCTTCTACGGGGGGAAAGGAAAGTTCCCATATGGATTGGGTTTTTTCCAAATGGAAACCAGGAAGGCTCCAGAGATGGGAGTTTCTGCTGCCTCCCGGCAGCGCTAAGGAAACGCAAATGGAACTGGAGTCGGCTATTTCTTCTCCGTATTTACCTAGAACTAATTTTCCGAAAGTGAACGTCTTTCCGGAAAAATTCATATTAGAAAAAGCGAATTTTCGCCAGGCCTTGGAAATTCTGGCGAGATTCCCTTGGGTGCGCGATTTTCGTATAAATCTAGGAAAGTTTTATTTGTCGGAAGATTTTAACTTTTCGGGATTGCAGGAATCTTTGCGCAAGGCCTCTTTACTTCCGGATGGTTGGCAAATTCGATTTCACCCACAAAGTCGAGGTCGAGCTATTGCGAGCCGAGAGGATCTCCAAGTCCTTTGGGAGGAAGCGTACGGAGAATCCCCAAGCGATTCCACGACGGGTAATTTTACGGAACTGAACGCTCTCTGCGTAGGGGAGGATTTAATTCTTTCCTTAAGTTTAGCAGGCGACCCCCTCTTTAAACACGGCGGCTTTGCCCCTCTTTCTAAATCCGCCCCGGTGCGGGAAGATATGGCTCGCTTTTTGTTAAGCGAATTGAAGAAAATTCTTCCGGATCCTGACGCGGTTCTGGTGCCGTTTGCCGGTTCGGGTACTTTCCTTTGGGAATCCGCTTTTCATATTTTCGGAATAGGATTTCCACACTATGATAGGTCCTATGTTTTCGAAGATTTAGAGGAATTCCCGAGGACCACTTGGGACTTCTTAAAACGAAAGATTTCGGAAATGGCGATCAATAAGACCGCCATTCTTTGGTGGAACGAAAAAGAAGCGGATGCCGCTTCGTATTTGCGAGAAAGAGGGGGCCGATTTCAGGAATTTTTGGAGAAGCAAAGGTCCGATCTTCGACCCCTTGCCTTGGTCTCCAGTGAAAAAGATTTTTTTTCCCTTTCTCCACACGAAATTTGGATCTCCTTAGGAAAACCTGCCAAGATCTGGATGCCATTAAATCCTCCATATGGATTGAGGATCCGACAAGAAAACGTTTTCGATCCCTACCGGCGTTTGGCGGAGGTTCTAAAAGAATGGAGAAAACTCCCTGCCGAAATTGCCGGATTTTTACTTTGTCCGGAGGAGGCCGCCTGGTCTTCCTTTGTTCGAGCGAGCGGAACGGAGACGAAAACCGTTCATGTAACTCATGGAGGCATCGATCTGCGGGTCGTCTATTTTTGAGCTTATACTTCTCATCGCAGCGATTAGTTAACCTTCTTAAATATTTTTTGGAGACTTCAATTTTTCGCTGACAATTTTTTTGTAAGATCGTCTATCCTTTATCTGAAATAGGGAGAGATCCCGAGGAAGTCCTCACGTATGAAAAAAGTTCTAACAGGCATTGCGGCGTTGATCCTGTCAGCGTCTTCGATTTCCGCTAAGGTAAAAACCGAAATCGTGGAATACAAACAAGGAGATACCGTTCTGGAAGGCTTCTTGGCTTATCCGGAAGGCAAGGAAAAGAAAGCTCCCGGAATCGTATTGGTACATGATTGGTTCGGGCTAGGTGAAAACACCAAGGCAAGAGCTAAGCAGCTAGCTTCCCTAGGATATGTTGCCTTCGCGGCAGACATTTACGGTAAAGGGGTCCGGCCTAAATCGAATGAAGAAGCGGCAAAAATCGCCGGAAGTTTTCGGCAGGGCGGAGATCGGAAGCTGCTTCGAGACAGGACTCAAGCCGCACTCGACGCCCTCAAAAGCAGACCACAAGTGGATCCGGAAAACTTGGCAATTCTAGGTTATTGCTTCGGAGGTACGGCGGCTTTGGAACTCGCTAGGAGCGGAGCTCCACTTAAAGGAACGATCAGTTTTCACGGTGGATTATCGACTCCGAAACCGGAAGAGTCCGTTGCCATTCGAGGAAAAGTTTTGGCTTTACACGGTGCGGATGATCCTTTCGTAAAACCCGAAGAGGTTGCAGCTTTCCAAGAGGAGATGAGAAAGGCCAAGATTGATTGGCAATTCATTTCCTACGGCGGAGCGGTACATTCTTTTACGATCAAGGAAGCCGGAAACGACAATTCTAAAGGAGCCGCTTATAACGAAAAGGCGGACTTACGCTCCTGGATAGAGTTGAAGAATTTTTTGAAGGAAATCTTTCCTTCCCTATAAGGTTTCCATCTCCAAAGGGCGAGCTCCGGATCGCAGGGATTTTCTCCTGTTTTCCGGGGCGTTTTCGGTAAAAGAAAGAAATCGATCCGATCCGATTTTTTCCTTTAAGAATATCAAAATGCAAAACAGAATGCCCCCATGATTCGCACCGTTTACAGAGTCGATACGAAAGGCTCGCTGGATTCGTTGGAAAGAAAGGAAGAGGAACTCTCCGAACCTGGAGAATTCGAAGTCACCGTTCAGGTTCACGCTATCGGCTTGAATTTTGCGGATATTTTCGCCATCCAGGGTCTCTATAGCGCGACACCGAAAGGTTCCTTCATTCCAGGTTTGGAATATTCGGGAAAGATCGTAGCCCTAGGAAAAAAAGTAAGACATTTTCGTAAAAACGATCGAGTGATGGGTGTGACCCGCTTCGGGGCTTATGCGGATCATCTGAATATCGACCAACGCTATGTTTACAAACTGCCTCCGAAATGGTCCTATGAGGAAGGCGCCGGTTTTTTGGTCCAGGCGTTGACGGCCTACTATGCTCTGGCTCCTTTGGGAAACCTTCGGAAAGGTCAGACGGTTCTGATCCATAGCGCCGCAGGCGGCGTGGGAATTTACGCGAACCGAATCGCGAAGAGAATGGGCGCCTATACGTTAGGAACGGTCGGAAACCCTTCCAAAATTTCTCTCCTGGAAAAAGAAGGATACGACGCTTGGATCATCCGTTCCGGAAGGTTTGCGCAGGAACTAAAGACCGCATTGGGTGGAAGAGAATTGAATCTGGTTTTGGAATGCATCGGGGGAAAGATCTTTGCGGATAGCTATCGTGCCTTGGCTCCCATGGGAAGGTTGGTGGTCTACGGATCTGCTTCCTTTATGAGTCAGGGCGATAAAGTCAATTGGCTATCGTTGGCATGGCGATATTTAAATAGGCCCAAGGTAGATCCGATGGAAATGATTTCTGCGAACAAGGGCGTACTAGGGTTTAACCTCATTTGGTTGTATGATCGTGTGGAGGAAATATCTTCCTATATTAGAAATCTATTAAAAATGAATCTGCCGGCACCGCATATAGGAGCGACATATCCCTTCGTGGATCTGCAGGACGCGGTGAAATATTTTCAAACGGGAAATAGCGTCGGTAAGATTGTTGTTAGTTCGGGTGTAAAAAGGTAGGACGCTTTGGAAACCGGCGGAGCAGATTCTTCCTTTATCGCCCTACTTTCCGAAGCGAAGAAGGATTTCGAATCTTATTTAGAAACGGAAGTCTTTCCTCGATTCCAGAAAGAATCGGCGTCCGAACTCGCCGAAGCCATGGAATACAGCTTAAAAGCCGGAGGCAAACGACTTCGTCCGATTCTGGCAATCGCCGCGTTCGGCTCGATGACCAAGGATTCCCTTGCCGTCGGTTCCTCTTTGGAATTTTTGCACACTTATAGTCTGATCCACGACGACCTTCCTAGTATGGACGATGATGATTTTCGTCGGGGAAATCCCACGCTGCATAAAAAGTATTCCGAAGCTACGGCGATTCTAGCGGGAGACGCATTGCAAGGGTATGCCTTCGAGTGGTTGACCCATGCCAAAGGCCAGGAAACGGATCCTTTTTTACACCGGGATTTGGTCCGTATTCTGCACCAAGGCGGAGGAGGACCGGGTATGGTCTCCGGGCAGGTATTGGATTTAGCGTTGGAGAGAAATCCCGATTCTTTGCATGGAACCAAGCAGGAGCTATTGGCGATGACTCATCGTTTGAAAACCGGCGCCCTGATTCGAGCTTCTCTTCTTCTTGGGAACCGCTTGCGGCCAGATCATCAATCCCGGGCGGCGCTTTTTTCGGACTATGGAATTAAGCTGGGCTTATTGTTTCAGATCACCGACGATATTTTGGACGTGGAAGGATCCCGAGAGGATTTGGGAAAAACTCCGGGAAAGGATTCCCGCTCGGGAAAAATCACATATCCCTTTCTATACGGATTAGACGAATGCAAGAAGATGGTATCTTCACTTGCGCGGGAACTGGAAGAATTGGGAAAAAATTTGGATTCTTCTCTCTCTTCTCCCGAGTCGGGGATCCGTTTTACCGATTTCTTTCGAAGATTACCGGGATCCCTTGGCTCGAGGAAAAACTAGACTGGACCGATTGGTCCTGGAAAAGGGCCTGGCTTCGGACCTCGCTCGTGCCCGGAGTTTAATTCTTTCCGGATCGGTTTTAGTGGACGATCGAGTGGTGGATAAGGTCGGCGTTGCCGTTTCGGATTCGGCCGAAATCAGAATTCGAGAAGCCATACCCGAATACGTGAGTAGAGGCGCCTATAAACTCCTGGAGGCGTTTCGGAAATTCGAAGTTTCCGCGGAGGGCAAACTTTGTATAGATTGGGGAGCTTCGACGGGCGGATTTACTCAAGTCCTTTTGGAAAAAGGGGCTTTTGCGGTTTTTTCCTTCGATGTCGGTTACGGACAAATGGCCTCCCGAATCGCGAACGATCCTCGCGTAACCGTACAGGATCGATTTCACATACGTGATACGGATTGGAATCTGCTGACCGAACTTTGGAAGAACCGCTCACCGGATTCTTTTCCCGGAGAGATTCTCTTAACGATGGATTTGAGTTTTATCTCCTTACGTTCCGTGCTTCCCATTGTTCAGAGATTAAAATCTGAAAATCCGGAGGTGACCTGGACCGGCATCAGTCTATTTAAACCTCAGTTCGAAGTTTCCAAGTCGGAACTATTCAAGGGAGTATTGAAGGATCCGCGGATCCGTTGGCGAGCAATCCGCTCCTTTGCCCGTTTTTTGCGTTCGGAACTGAAAGCGAAGGTCCGCGGCCTTGTGGAATCTCCGATTACCGGGAGAGACGGTAATCGGGAGATTCTAGTGTATTGGATGTTGTGATCAACCCAAGGCTGCGTTTAGTGCCATGGATACGCGGGAACCTAGGCTGATCTTTTCTTCTTTTCCGTCCATCCGGACGAATTCATAATCGCTCGGCCTTAGGAAGAAGGTCTTTGCCTTGAATTCGAACGTAAAACCCGGCCATAAGGTGGTGTTTCTACCCGAGCTGGTATTGTACCAACTTACACAACCTCCTGTCAACCAAACGGACCTGCCGAGCCTTTCTTGGATTTCCGAATTGTACTTATCCTGAACCTCTTTACGCACATCTAGATACTTGATATCTTTCTTTAACAGAGATCGAATGCACTGCAGCGTATATTGAGCTTGGGATTCGATCATTAGAATCATGGAACTGTGACCCAAACCCGTGTTCGGTCCGACGATCATGAAAAAGTTCGGAAACCCGGCGATGGTGGTTCCTAAGTAAGCTTCGGCGGCTTCTTTCCATGCGTCGCTTAACAATTGGCCGTTTTTGCCTCGGATTTCGAAAGGCGAGACGGCCTCGGCGGCCTGAAAGCCGGTCGCGAATATGATCGCGTCCACCTTGTGTTCTTTTCCGTCCTTCGTCAGGATCGAATCCTTTTTGATTTCTCGGATTCCTTCCGTTACGAGATGCACGTTCTCACGGTTCAAAGCCGGATAATAATCGTTGGACAAAAGGATTCTCTTGCAACCGATCGTGTAGTTCGGGGTCAACTTGGTTTGTAACACAGGGTCGTTAACGCTTTTTACAATGAAACCCTTCGCGAATTTTTCGAAGATCTTCATCAGCTTCGGATTGATCGCAAAAGCGATGACTCCCAATTCGTTTAACCAATAGATCGCTTTTCTAAACAACCAACGCAGCGGAGGTAAAAAACGGAAAATCCCGCGTACATTTCCGCCGATAGCCGCGTCCGGTTTAGGAAGGATCCAGGGAGCCGTTCTCTGAAAGAGTTCCAATCGACCCACTTTAGGGGCGATCGCGGGAACGATCTGAATGGCGCTGGCTCCGGTCCCTATCACCGCAACGGTCTTACCGGTCAAGTCGTAGCTGTGATCCCATCTTGCGGAGTGGAATTTCACCCCTTGAAAGGCTTCGATTCCGGGGATATCGGGCAATGCAGGCCGACTGAGACCGCCGGTTCCTCCTACGAGAGCGCGGGCTCGAAACTTTTCCCCGTCGGCGACGGTGATTTCCCAGGTTCCGGTCCTTTCGTCAAAGAAGGCTCCGTCAACTTCCTGGTTCAGAAGGATATGAGGGCGAAGGCCGAATTTATCGGCGCAGTCGTTCATATAATTCAATATTTCCTTTTGAGGCCCGAATAAACGGGACCAATCCGATTTTGGAGCGAAGGAATACGAGTACAAATGGGACTGAACGTCGCATGCAGCTCCGGGATAATCGTTATCTCTCCAGGTTCCTCCGATTCCATTTCCTTTTTCCAAAATCAGGAAGGAATGGTTGCCTGCTTGTTTGAGTCGGATTCCCATACAGAGTCCCGCAAATCCGGAACCGATGATGACTACATCTAGTATCTTTGTGGATTGGGAGGTTCGGCTTTGGCTCGGTCTTTCCAAGGTTTGAGCTACCATCTTTTCTTTCTCTCCTATAAACGGATCCTCCGACGGGTTCCGGCGGAGTTGCAGATTATAGAATAACGGATCGAAAAAAATAGATCGTCCGATCTTAGAAATTGCGACCGGCTTTATTCTCCCGATTTCGGAATCGATAGGGATTTTTCGGTGATTTGCCCGGAGTTATTTCCCCTTTTCTAGGAGATTTTTCACATCTTTCCGCTTCATCCAACCTTGGGGGATGCAAGCTCCGAGTTCGCTGTCTCCCGTTTTGAAGCAGATCTTCCCTCTCGTACAATTGAGGGTCTGGTTGCAGGTTGTTCCTAAGTAGGGATCCGTAGGATCCGGATCTAGATAGTCGTCGTTGGACCGACCGGGGCTATCTCCTCCCAGACAAACTCCGTACTGGGAATTTTGGGGTTTGATGCAGATCGCTCCGGCGGTGCAGTCGTAATCCTGGCGGCAGGCCTGTAAGTTCTCCGTAAAGGCGGGCAGGAGAGCTATGAGATAGATCGTTAGGAAAAACTTCGGGCCTGGGAGAAATCTTAAGAGGGACATCCCACTTGGGTAAGCTAGGAATCCCGTAGGCGCAATATTTTTTTGAAAAAGGAAGATCTTTCGACCTAGTCGGTAGGAATAAAAAAGCCCCGGCTATTGCCGAGGCTTGATTATCCTTTTTATGAAAGAGGAGTTAAGGACGGACCGAAATCACTTCGTCCTTGTTGATCAGAGCGACGATGTGTTTGTATTCGGGGGAATCCTTTCCATATTTCAGCTCGGTTGCGCGGAGAAGGTGAATGTTCTTCTTATGACGGAATTTGAACATCTGATCTTCGCTGGCACCACCGTACTTTTTGATCATGTTTTCTTCGAAGGCGTAGCAGCTAGCAAGATACTTGTGAGCCGGATATTCCTTCTCGTTTTCATCGACCTCGATATAGAGCTCAAGTATGGGGATACATTGAGGTAGATTTTGGAGGTCGTACTCCGTAATGATCCAAGAGCGATAAACATCGGACAAGAGACGCTTAAACTCTGCACGTTCGCGCAGGTCCGGGTTCTTGATCTCGTCCAAATGGTTGACCGCTTTGGTAAAATAGTTAAGGGCTAATTGTTTTGCCTCGAGTTTCTGTCTGGAGACGACGCGATCTTCGCGCGCTTTGCGGTCGACTTTTTGCCAATACCACTTCTCGTCCAAACGCTTCTTCTCGGCTTCTTCCTTACGATACTGCTCGACAGACTCCCGCATCTTTAAGATGGTATTGACTCCGGATTGGTAGCTGGTCAGGGCCAGGCGGAACTTATTGTTCGCGAAAGCCTTAGAGAGCTGATGGAGTTCCTGGAAGTTTTTGTCATAGCCTTTGAAGTCGGGGTTCTTCCAAACAGCTTCCTGCTCTTGGATCACCTTCTTCCGACGCTTCTGCTCTTCCGTAAGGTTCTTGTCGTCGTCCTCGGGAACGAGTTCCCCTTTGAGGAGTTCGTCGATCTTATCGGCCGCCGCTTTGGCCTCTTGTTGGTTCTGTTGTCCTCCGCCTTGCTGCTGGTTCTGTGCGAACAAGGAGAGGTTGAGTCCGACCACGGCCAGAAGAACGAAAATAGTCTTCATCACCTTCATAGTGCTCACACCTGTGCCTTCTCTTTCAAAGATAGGATTCGGGAAAAGAACGGCAAAGTCCTTTTCTCCTGTTTAACTATCGGTTGCTCGGTGTTCTAGATAAACCCGCGAGAGAAAAATTTTCCCTTTTTTAACGAATTTGCGACATAATCGCTGAATCTTTTCCGGTCCAATGCGTTCGACCGATCTCCGATAGATGTTTTCGCGTACGAATTCCGAGGTTTCTCTCCCGCCGGAATCGACCTCCAGAATCGAATACGGAACAGGGAATACCAGCAGATTTTTCCATACTAAGACGGTTTTCCGTCTCTATATGCGATTTTCTTTGTTTCTCTTCCTTCGTCCTCCGATAGACTCGGTTTGTCGGCATGAACTTAAAGAATTTAACTCCGATTCGAGCGGGTTCTCCCGGTTGTAGGATTTGTGAAGGTGTGGGTTTTTTGCTGGAGGAGAATGTTCAAAATTCATCCTCCGGCGTTTTGGTGCTTTGCTCCTGCATGAGTGAAGCGTGCCGATCCTGTCCGTCCAGAGGTAGAGCGCCTTTCATGATCTACGATGAGAGCCAAAATAGGATGATGTCCTGCGTTTGCCATGACGCCAGAGAGGAGATGAATCGCATCGAATCTTTGGTTAAAAAGGCCGGAATTCCCGCGAAGTACAGATATAGAACCTTGGATAGAATGGATTTGAACATCACTACGACCAGTGAGCAGGGTTTCTTTGTCGCTCATGATTGGGCGAACCATTTGGTCAGCGAGTGGGAAAGATTGGGGTCTTTACGCCAAGGATTGTATCTCTGGGGCAATACAGGTTCGGGAAAAACGCTTCTCGCATGTGCTATATTAAACGAATTGATTCTTCGTTATGGACTGGAATGCAAATACGCCAAAATCAATCGGGATTTTCTTTCCACGATCCGGGATACGTACCAAAAAGACAGTCAGATCCACGGGATGGAACAGACGATCAAAAAGCAGTTCATGGAAGTGGAAGTTCTCGTATTGGACGACTTCGGTGCGAATAAGGAATCCGATTGGGCGAATTCGCAGCTTTACGATCTGATCGATTCCAGGTACGAAGAGGAGAAAGTAACCGTATTGACCTCCAATATCTCGCTTTCGGATTGGAAAGACAAGGCTGAAGGAAGGATTTTTTCCCGTTTAATGGAGATGACCAAAGAGATCCATTTGGATTGTTCCGATTATAGATTAACTCACGCGGTGCATACGAAATCATGATGGAACATCGCGTTTTTCTTTGCCTCGGAGCAAATCTCGGAGATAGGCAAGCTTCTCTCGAGGAAGCCGCCCGTAAGATTTCGGGAAAACCCGGAATCCGACTGGTTCGAAGCGGAACTCCTTTGAACACGGAAGCGTTGGAAGTGACCGACCAGCCTGATTTTCTGAATCAGGTTCTGGAAATCGCGACGTCCTTGCCTCCTCATGAATTGTTGGACGTTTTATTGCAGATCGAAACGGAAATGGGGCGGGTGAGAACCGCGGATAAGGGTCCTAGGACGATCGATATCGACATACTGGTTTACGATCGCGTCCGATTGCACGAGAAAGGTTTGCACCTTCCGCACCATAGTCTGTTTACGCGTCCTTTTGTCCGGGAGTTATTGGAAGAATTGGGAGAAGGATCTCTTGCCGACGCGTTCGAGATATCTTAGGAACGAAATATGAGGGACGTTAATAAAGTTTTCCCGAAAGGGAAAAAACCTTTGGAAAAGAAAATCGGCGTGCTGACCTGCTACGATTATATGTTCGCCCGTATTCTGGAAGAAGCGGGAGTGGATTCCATTTTAGTAGGGGATACGTTGGGAGTGGTGGTCCAAGGCCAAACTAGTACCTTACCCGTCACTCTGGATGAAATGATCTATCACGCAAAGGCAGTACGTCGCGGTGCGCCGAATACGTTTATCACAGTGGACCTTCCTTTTTTGTCCTACCAAGTTTCTCTCGAAGATGGGATTCGCTCCGCGGGAAAAGTCATGAAGGAATCCGGTTGCGATGCGGTGAAATTCGAAGGGGGCGGACCGGAAATTCTGGAACTGATTTATAAATTGGAGAGGATCGGTATTCCCGTTATGGGGCATATCGGATTGACTCCTCAGTCGGTGAACGTGTTCGGCGGACATAAGATTCAGGGAAAAGCGGAAGAGGACAGAGTTAGATTGTTAAACGAAGCTAAAGGGATTTCGGATGCAGGCGCCTTTTCCGTCGTGTTCGAATTGATCCCTTCCATTTTAGCGGGGGAGATCAGCTCGTCCATTCCGATCCCGACTATAGGAATCGGAGCGGGATCGTCTACCGACGGCCAGGTCCTGGTGTTATACGATTTTCTCGGATTGAACAAAGACTTCCATCCTAAGTTCCTAAAGACGTACATGGACGGTCGTTCCGGCGTTTTCGAAGCCGTGAAAACGTATGTCCAGGAAGTGAAGGAAGGAATTTTTCCCGGGCCGGAACATTCTCACTGAGTCATTTCCACGGATTTCTTGACGTTCTGCGGTTTAAGGAAAGCCTGGAACGAGAATGTCTCCCGAAACGGGAGGATGCCCGTACCCGGGCGGAGGCTACGTGGACATAGTCGAACTAGAGAAGGGACACCCGGAAACGGAAGCGAAGATCAAAGCTTTGGCCGGTGAATGCGGTAACCAGACCGAAATCATCCGAGGAGCGGTGGTGTCGGATACCATTCATTTCATCGGAGACACTAGAAATATCTCCGAAAAAGAAGGCTATGTGAAGGAACTCCCAGGGGTCACTCGAATTTGGAACGTGTCTTTGCCGTATAAGAATATCGCCCGCACCGCTGCCGGCAAGAACGGAGAAGTGGTTCATCGCGAAAATAGAATCGTAGAAGTGAAGGGCGCGGACGGTCTCGTGCGAAAATTCGGAACCGGAAAACACATTTTCATCGTGGGACCGGATTCTCCCCAAACCTACGAACAAACCGTTACGATCGCGAAGCAAGCGGTCGAGATCGGAAAAAAATTCGGAATCCTCGACCGCATCGTTTTTCGCGGAGGAGCATTTAAACCCAGAACAAGACCTACGGATTGGAGAGGAATGGGTTGGGACGGGATCAAGCTTCTGGATCGGGTAAAAGAAGAAACGGGTCTTCCCTATGTTACGGAAGTGATGGATCACACCATGGCGGAGGAAGTCTCCAAACACGCGGACATGATTCAGATCGGAACCAGAAACGCACAGGATTTCGAACTGCTGGAAGCCGTGGGCCGCACGGGAAAACCCGTTATCCTGAAGCGAGGATTCGGCAATGAGGCCATCGAGTGGTTTTCCGCGGCGGAATATATCGCGAATCAAGGAAATTTGAATATTATCCTTTGCGAAAGGGGTGTAAAGACTCTATTCATCAAGGAAGGGTATTGCAGGAATACTCCGGATCTGAACGTGATCACTCACGCGAAGAACCAGACCATCCTACCTGTGATTTTCGATCCTAGCCATGTTGCAGGGGACGATAAGATCGTAGTCTCCAACCTTTTGGCTTCGCTACCTTTCAATCCGGACGGGTCCATCACGGAGACTCTGCATGTCGAAGAGTTCCGCAAGGAGCAGATGTGCGACGCAGCACAGGCCTTACTTATGACTTTGTACGAAAAAACGGTAGAAGCGATTCTGACGTACGAAGAAAAAATCCGACCACTGACGGATCAGGTGGATTCTTATTTTTCGGAGCGTAAGGGGAAAAAATAAATCGATCAGAACTTCGCAGCCGGTAGGAGTTCCGCCTTCCGGCAAAGGATTCGCAAGTTATTCTATTCCGGGAATTTCGTTTTCAGTTCGTTTTTCGTTTTTTCCCAGATGTCAGGTAAGTCTTCGCATAACGTTAAACAGGCGGTCAAGTCTCCTTGTTTCAATTTCGCTTCCGCCTCGGTGACTATTCCCTGTAAGGAAGCCAGGCCGAAATTCGCAGCGACTCCTTTGGTTTGGTGCAATTCCGCTCTTAGTTCCTCGGATTTTCGTTGTGCTGCGAAGGATTTTATATTCTCCAGACGGATGTTCATGTTCTTTCGAAGAGAACGGATCATGTCTTCCAACCAGAGCCTATCTTCTTCTTCGTCGCCTTGCTTCAGGCCGTTCAAGCGGGACCAATCTAGAAACATACTTTTCCCCCTTAGCCGAAAAATGGATCGAATAAGGCTTCTTTTATTGGAACGAATCGAACGCGGTTCGGATCCTTCGAAGACGAGCCTTCCCCCAATTATTTATAGCTTGAATAAAAAATCCAGGTCGTTTTTCGTATTCTCGGAGATTTAAGAGGCGAAACAGAATGAAAATTCACCCAACAGCCATAGTAGATTCAAAGGCAGAATTGCACGAATCCGTCGAAGTGGGAGCTTACACGATCATAGAAAGGGATACGGTGGTCGGAGAAGGAACGATTATCGAGACCGGAGTCCGTATTTTCGCCGGCACGGAAATGGGAAAGTTCAATCGAGTCTCTCATGGAGCAGTTATAGGAGTCGTGCCCCAGGATCTAGGCTTCGACGCCGCCACTCCGACCAAAACGATCATCGGCGATCATAATACGTTTAAGGAATATTCGAATATTCATCGCGGTACGAAGACGGATTCCCCCACAGTTATAGGAAATCGAAATTATATTATGGGGAATGCGCATGTCGGCCACGACTGTATCTTGGGAGACGGTAATATTCTTACCCACGGTTTGGTTCTTGCCGGCCACGTGACCGTAGGAAACAAGGCTTTCATTTCCGGATTAGTCGCCGTCCATCAATTTTGCTTTGTAGGCGATTACGCGATGATTGGCGGTTGTGCCAAGGTAGTTCAGGATGTTCCTCCCTATTCCACAGCAGACGGAAATCCGTGTACGATTGTCGGATTGAATACGGTGGGATTGAAACGGGGAGGTTTTTCCCCCGAGGTCAGGACCGCCATCAAGCAGGCATATAAGGTCATTTATCATTCCGGAATGAATTATAGCCAGGCTTTGGAAGCTTTGGAAAAGCAGGGAAACCATCGCCAGGAAGTTCTCAACATCATCGCGTTCTTTAAGAACAGCGACCGCGGGGTAATGGATCACAGGTGAGAGTTCTCGTCACCGGGGGAGCCGGTTACATCGGTAGTCACGTCGTCGCACTATTATTGGACAAAGGCTACGAGGTTCTTGTAGTCGATAATATGCAAAAGGGGAACGAGAAAAATCTTTTCCCCCAAGCGGAATTGGTCGTCGGAGACATCCACGATACGTCCGTTTTGGAAAAGGCGTTTTCAAAGCTTGTCGATGCAGTCTTTCATTTTGCCGCATGGAAAGCCGCAGGTGAATCCATGACGGATCCGTCCAAATACGCGCTGAATAATATTGCCGGTTCCATCCAACTGCTCGCATTTATGGAGCGGAAGGGCACGAAGAATTTCGTGTTTTCCTCTTCCGCGGCGGTGTATGGAACTCCCCGATATCTTCCGCTGGATGAAAACCACCCGTTGCATCCCGAGAATTATTACGGCTATACCAAACTCGCCATAGAAGAGAATCTACACTGGTTTGATAAGTTGAAGGGAATCAAATTTGCGGCATTGCGTTATTTTAATGCGGCAGGATACGATCCTTTAGGCAGAGTTAAAGGGTTGGAACGAACTCCTGCAAACCTTCTTCCGATCGTTATGGAAGCCGCGGTAGGTATGAGATCCGGCATGGAGGTATTCGGAACGGATTACGACACTCCGGACGGAAGTTGCGTCAGAGATTATATTCACGTAAGCGATTTAGCCTCCGCCCACGTTCTCGGTTTGGAATACATCATTCGGGAAAAAAAATCCTTAGCAGTAAATTTAGGGACCGGAAAGGGATATTCCGTATTAGAAATTCTTAAATTAGCGGAGAAGGTCGTAGGAAAGTCGATCCCGTATAAATTATCGGAGAGAAGATTCGGGGATCCCGCGAAATTATGGGCCGAGGCAAGCTTGGCTGAAAGGCTTTTGGGTTGGAAGTGCCTTTATAGCGATCCTAAAACGATCCTCGAAACAAGCTGGTCCGTTTATCGGGATCAATCATAATTCAGGAATGAATCCGCGACGCATAGTATTTTCCGTCACGGTTACCGGCTCTACGAATTGTTTCAGGTAATCCGGTCCACCGGCCTTGGCTCCTACTCCGGAGAGTTTGAACCCGCCGAAAGGCTGGCGGTCTACGATGGCACCTGTGATCCCTCGATTGATGTATAGATTTCCCACTTCTAGGAGTCGTTTGGCTAAGGAAATATTTTTCGGATTTCTAGAATATAAGCCGCCGGTTAAAGCGTAGTCCACTTCATTGGCTTTCCGGATCGCCTCTTCGAAATTCCGAACTTTGAATAGGGTCACGATGGGTGCAAAGAATTCGGCCTGGCCTAGATCGGAATCGAATTCCTTGCTTTCCAGCAGGATTGCATCCACGTAATTTCCTTTCTCTTTCAGATCGGCAGAGATCTCCAATTTTTGAAGGAGATTCGGAGCGAATTTTTTGGAAAGATTTTCGATTCTTGTCTTGGATTCGGAATCGATCACCGGACCGATTTTGGACGAAGGATCCTCCGGGGGACCGGGTTTTAAGGAAAGCAGAGCCTCCGAAAATCTTTTTTTGAACAATTCATAACAAGATTCTAATACGATCAAACGGGAGAGAGCGCTGCATTTCTGGCCTTGGAATCCGAAGGCCGACTGTATCGATCCGGCAACCGCCTCGTCCAAATCCGCATCCTCGTCCACGATGATCGCGTTTTTGCCGCCCATTTCGGCCACGACTCTTTTGATGAATTTCAGTTCGAGTGCGGCAGTTTCACGGATCATTTGCAATCCGACTGCGCGGGATCCGGTGAAATTGATCGTATGAACTTTCGGATGTTTCACCAGATAGGAGCCGATTTCTTCTCCCTTCCCCGGCAGGAATTGCAAAGCTTTGTCAGGGGTTCCCGCTTCCTTTAGAAAACCGTAAAGAATAGACGCGATCGCTGAAGATTGTTCCGCCGGTTTCATAATAACGGTATTGCCGGTTACTAGCGGTGCTACGGTCATACCGCAAAGGATGGCCAAAGGAAAATTCCAGGGTGCGATTACGACGGTCAATCCTTTGGGTCTGTAGAAAAACGAATTGTCTTCCCCTTCCAGATTCCGTATTCTAGGAGAGGAAAGTTTGTCGGCTTCCTGTGCGTAGAATTCGCAAAAATCGATGGCCTCCGCGATTTCCGCGTCGGCATCCTTGACTCCTTTTCCGACCTCCAGGATCATCAATGCGGTAAGTTCGTCCTTATTCTTACGCAACAACTGTGCAGTTTTTCTA
Organism: Leptospira fletcheri; assembly: GCF_004769195.1. Classification (NCBI taxonomy): domain Bacteria; kingdom Pseudomonadati; phylum Spirochaetota; class Leptospiria; order Leptospirales; family Leptospiraceae; genus Leptospira; species Leptospira fletcheri. The sequence continues at coordinate 153,157 of NZ_RQET01000004.1, read as the reverse complement.
AGAATGTCGCTCCGTTTATTTTGGGTTTCGTTTTGCCAAGATTCCGCAAAGTCGGAACAGACGGAGACTGCTTGTTCGGCCAATCGAACATCGGCATACGACACTTTCGCCACTGTCTCGCTTAGGTTTGCAGGGTTGAAAACCGGATGAGATTCGGAAGAAGAGACCGTTTTACCGGAAAGAATCGGAGACACCTGAATGGGCAGTCTCTTTCGAAGAGCCTGTACCGCATTTTGCAGCTTTTCTCTCTCTCGGGATAAGGTAAAATCGCGGATCGCTTCGTTTTTCAAAGCGATCGAATCTATTCCGGAATTCATATAGCAGCCTTCTTTCGAATCTCTAAAAGTTGGATTCTATCCTTTTTCTTCGAGTAGATGTTCTTTAAAAACCCTTCGTTCGTGGAATTTTCCAGTAGCCGGCGAACCAGATAAGCCATACCGGGAATTACTTCGCCTATCGGAGAATATTCACGGACGGAAATTCCGAATTTCCGAAGGGCCTTTTTATAAGGGTCGCCCATTCCATACAACATTTGAATTTCGTAATCTTTTTTCGGAATGTTCAATTCTTCGGCCAACGCGAGAGCGTGCGCCATGCTCCTTACATTATGCGTGGCAAAAGCGGGAAAAATACGGGGATGGGATCTAAGTAGCAGTTCGGCGCATTTTTCATAATTCAGATCCGTTTCCGGTTTGGTGAGAAAAACGGGAGGTTCCCAACCCTTTTGTTTGGACTGAACCACTTCGAATTCCCAATAAGCTCCTTTGACCAAACGGACGGTAAGAGGAAACTTTCTCTTACCCGAAACGGTGATCACTTTTTCCAGGTCCTGCAAGGAGGTGAGAAGGTAGGCTTGGATTACCAATCCGAAGTGGGGATAATCGAGAAATTCCTGCTCCGAGAAAAGTTCCAATCCTGCCGTTAGAATCAGATCCTTGGTCTCATACTGTTCTAAGTCGAGATTGACGAAGACGTTTTTGGTGACGGCGGATCTGAAAATGGGACGCAATCTTTCTTTTAACACGGAAACGGAATATTCGAAAGCTAAAGGATCTAATTGGGAAAACAGCGCCGAGCATTTTACGGAGATATTTCCGTTGGCGCTCGGATTGGGTAGATTGGGATTCAGTTTTTGTAGGATCGGATCCCCCGCTATACCTTCCAACAACGAAAGGTATTTTTCGGAATATTCCCCGGCCTCACGTTCGGAAAGCACGGCCTCTCCCAAAATGTCTATCGTATTCGAAATTCCTAATTTGTATCTGGAATATACGGTGTTTTTCGCCTGGTCGTAATTCCTGCCTACTATGAAAAACTTCGCGAAGAAAAGGATCATTTTGCCGGTGATAAAGGAAAGAAGAAACGCGGTGATCGGATTGGACAGCGCGATTCTCATCGCGAATTTTAACAGAACCGGGAGTTCTGTCCGGGTCTGTAAAAAATATAACCGAATATGATCCGCGACTTGTATCCAGTTCCGAAGCGTAGGGAAAACATCCGCGAACCGGAAGGCTTGGACTTTCAATTCGGGTCTATCGTCCAAAAAGGAAAGAGACTTGGAAAAGATGGAATACGAACTGAAAATCGAAGGTTCGAATTCGTCTCCTGCGGAAAAAATGGAAATCCCTTTTTGGATCGTCTTCTCCTCCAGAGACGGGATTGCGTTTTCGGATCGTTCTTGTCCCGGATTCATTTTTCTACGAGTATTCTGCTTCACTACCGATCGTCGAAGTCCGAGGAAGATTTCTTTTTCCACAAACCCAGAGCGGTTTCTCGAAACTTGAATCTTTATGAAACTTATAAAAGTAGAATATTTTTCGGCGGATGATTTTTCTCCGAAAGAATGCCGGAAAATTAAACGGATTGAAATAAACTTTTTTACGTTCGGTAATCGAAGATTAGGAACGCAATTCGGAATCGGGTATTCGGCTAGTACTTATTTCCCGCCGGAGATCGATTTACACTCCGGATTTACCGAGCCGACGTATTCCATTGGCAGTTCTCCAAGTACGTCTGAACCCAAAAATTTTCCCGTCAGGGTAAGGTTGCCTTTTTTATATTCCCTTTCCCAATCTTTTTGGAAATCGTTGGCCAACTTCGCGTAAGACCAGTGCCATTTTTCCTCGTCGTAGCCTTTATTTCCTCGTTCCGATTTAGGAGAGTACGGCTGACAAAACCCGTATTTGGAGGCGTTCTTACGGAGCCATTGATACAGTTTATCCCCGCGACCGCCTTTTTCGAAATAGGAATTCTCCAGGGAATTGATATCTATATCCGTTCCCCAATGGTGCCTGGAAGTTCCCGGCGCGCTCGAATATTCCAGAATCAGGCTTACGATCTGCAGAGGGCTCTTTCCTTGGACCCCTTCTCGCATTTTACGCTTTCCCGTGAATTTATCCTCCCAGATCCCCTTCTGATCGTTAAACGAACGAAAGGCAGAAACCAGGAACGGAATTTGCCTTTCCTCGGGATGGTCTTTTTTGTATGCTTCGACCAGTTTTAAAAATGCGGATAGAGTTTCCTGTCTCAGATAAAAAATCCGCGAGTCCCCCGGATTTTTATAAACGACTAGATTTTTTTCGGCAGAGTAAGATCCCAATAAATAGGAAACAGGCGATATTCCCAGATACAAACCTGTATCGGATTCCGCAAATATGGGTTGTACGAATAACCAGGTCGTGGTAACGAACAAGAGAGTGAAGAAACGGAACGGGGAGGGAACTCGCATATTTCTCCACTTTGCTTCGGAGGGCATCTCGGAAAAGGAATTTTAGATCGAGCAAAATTCCAGGCTGCTCTTTTGACATGGACGGAAATTCGATTGAAGTCGTCGTAAATGTGAAATCTTCTGTAAAAAAACTTCTAGGGAAAACCAGGATGAAACGTATCTTTCCGGCTCTTTTGCCGATTTTCTTTTTCGCCAATTGCTATTTGATCGATAAGGTCGGGATTACGATTCCGGAAAAAGTAAAGGGGGACGAGGCTAAGAATCGGATCGTAACTAGCGCCGTGATCGGAGCTTCCGTAAGTCCGAATTCCTCGTCAATTATCGCCCTGGTATCCTACCAATTGGCGAACGTGGATGAAAGTAAATACTACAACAAAACGGACGTAGACAACTGCGCAAATCGGGCGTTGTTGATCAACTTAAGCGAGCTGAAGATCGGCGGCTTCGATTGCAATTTGGAAGCCGATAAGTTGATCGTACCTTATATATATTGAATTCGTTTCGCGGTATTTCTCTTTGTCCGAGAAATCGGAACGCGACATCAATTGGAGAATAGAAGGGCTCCCTCCGCGAATCGGTGGGAGATTTCATTTTTTTCCATATCTCCGATACTGCCGAATTTTTTCGCGTCGTCCCGGCTGATCTCGATCCAGTCCTTGTCTTCCCTTAAATCCGCGATTCGGAAATCGGGAAGACCGCTTTGCCTGAATCCTAGCAATTCTCCGGGACCTCTCAGCTTTAAATCGATTTCGGAGAGTAGAAAGCCGTCCTCCGAATCTACCAGAGCCTGGATTCTTACCTTTGCTTCCTCGGATACCTGTGAGTTCGATAACAGGATGCAGAAACTTTCATGCGTTCCCCTTCCGACCCGACCGCGTAACTGATGGAGTTGGGAGATCCCGAATCTATCGGAATGCTCGATTACCATGACGGAGGCGTTCGGAACGTCTACTCCGACCTCGATAACCGTGGTGCTGACAAGAATTTGGATTTCGTTTTTTTGGAAAGAATGCATGACTCTCTCTTTTTCCGCGGCGTCCAATCTTCCGTGTAAGAGTCCTACGGAGAATTCCGGGAAAACGTCTCTCTGTAACGTTTCATACGCCTCTATGCAGGATTTTAGGTCCGACTTTTCGGATTCTTCTACTAGCGGATAAACGATATAACATTGTCTTCCTTGTTGGACGTATTTTCGGATCGAATTGTAGACTCCGCTTCTCCGGCTGTCCGTAAACCAACGGGTTTGGATCGGTTTTCTTCCGGCAGGTTTGTGCCTTAACGTGACCAGCTCCAAATCTCCGTACAAGGTAAGGCATAACGTTCTGGGTATGGGTGTGGCAGTCATAGCGAGAATGTCAGGGTTTTTCCCCTTTGCCCTTAAAGCCTCCCTTTGCTCCACTCCGAATTTGTGTTGTTCGTCTATGACGACTAAACCCAGATCCTTGAACTCCACATCTTCCTGGAACAAACTGTGTGTTCCGATCAAGAAATAGGATTCCGCTTTTTTTAGTCTGTATAGTTTTTCCGCCCGGATCTTTTTGGGTTCTTTTCCCACTAGCAATTCTATTCCGAGAAAGGGCATATTGCCCAAAAAACGCAAGACCGTTTGGTAATGCTGCCTCGCCAGAATTTCCGTCGGCGCTACCATGCAAACCTGCACTTGATTGTCTGTGTAACGAAGCGCTGTCAAAAGTGCGACCAAGGTTTTTCCCGAACCGACGTCTCCTTGTAAAAGGATCGCAGCGGGAGTATCCGAGCGGGTCCATTCCTCTATTTTAGAAAGACTTTCCGTCTGGTCTCCGGTCAATCTGAAAGGAAGTTTCGAAACGACTTCCTGGGCGGATCGGGATTCGGGTAAGGGCCATAGAATTCGAGGGACTTTGGCTCTTCGAGATTTTTTATATTCTATTAGTAAATTGAAATAATATAATTCTTCATATTTGAATCTCGTCCTGGCTTTGGATAGATTCGACTCTTCCGAAGGAAAATGGATTTCCCGAAAAGCGGTTTCTCGGTCCAAAAAGGATCTGACGGACACCACTTCCTGGGGGAGTATCTCGGGAATTTTTCCTTTCAGGATTTCGAGGGAATAAAACACCAATCTCCGTAGGCCTCTGGAATCCAGATGTTCTTCCCGGAGAGCTTCGGTCGTAGGATATAACGGAATGATTCTCCCGACATGAATGGATTCCGGAAGATCATCCGTGTTCAGTTCGGCATTTCCTCCGTAGGAAAGGATTTCGTAATCCGGATGGACCAACTGAAAGCCCCGGAAATATTCCAATCGTCCAGTAGCTGCAACTAAAAGACCGGTGTGGAATACGCGCCGAAAATATTGGACCCCTTTGAAGAATACGAGGCTTACGGGCTCGTTATTCTTCGTCTTGGCAGTGACCACTAACCTGGTTTTCTTTCCGTGAGCCAAATAGGAATCTAGGATTTCCAGGATGAGGGTGACAGACTCTCCCTGTTTTAAAAGTATGTTCTCCGTCAGATTGCGATCCAGATATTTTCTAGGAAACCAGAGGAGAAGATCCTGGATAGTCCTGATTCCGACCGAAGCGAGAGCTTCCTCTTTTTTCGCCCCCACTCCTTTTAGGGAAGAGATCGAACTGGATAATCCGACAGCGCCGGTTTTTTTTTCAAAGGCCGAGTTCTTCATCCTGGATCGGTTTTGGGGGAGGGTTTTCCTTCGCCGGTTCTTCCGCCGGCGGGCTCGAATCATCCAATCCTAGGTAACAATATCGGCAACCATAAATCCGAGCTTGCCTTTTGGCTCCCGGGGAAGCAGGTTCGAAAACCACCGCATACAGATATTCGTGCCTATCCAAAAGTCGTCCGCATACCGGGCAGAGTCTCGGCTTGGGAAGATTCGGATCCCAATCTCCGCCGTAGACTTTTTTCGGATTTCCGTATTCTTTTCCTTCGTTCTTGCCGGATCTGGAATTTTTTCTGTCCAAACGTTTCGTATCCACCGTATACAACGCGTGGAAAAAAAGCGCCGCGGCCCCTAAGGCGGCGACTAAGGTAAGAAACGTGATCATTGCTTCAGGTAGTCCTTGATTTTGGCGGCCATGGAGCCTGGTAATTTGATCCCTTTCTCCTCCAAACGTCCCGCGTACTTATGGAAGGAATAAGTATGCTGGGAGGAAACGATGATCCCGTCGAAGCATTCCTCCACGGATTTGGTGATGCTTTCCCAAAGAGGAAGTCTCTCCGATATCAGGTTTTCGTAACGATGGAGAAGCTTGCGATTGACTCCTCTGCAAATGGACCTATAAAAACAGAAGCGGATCAGAAGGGCAGACGATTCGTTGTTTTCTCGGATGTCTTTTTCGAGCTGGTTCAGATTGATGCAATCCACGATTTCCAATTTGTAGGCGTGGGAGTTGTGTTCGAAGGTCACAAGGTTCAGGAACATGTGTTTGAATAGGGAAATTTTGTAGCAATTTTCCAGCCCACATTCCCCCATTTTTCCGTCTTCGCAACGGGTGTACATGACGATATCCGTATCGGAATCGGCCGTCGCCTGACCGAAGTTAAGTGAACCTAATATGTCGAAGGCCACTTCGTCTCCACCGTAATTGATTAGCTTCGAGAATTTCTTGAAATCCTCGATTCTCTCCCTGGAAATACGAGTTTCGTGAGACCTAAAAAATTTTTTTAGGCCGATGAATTTCTGGATCGTAGGGTTGTCATTAAAACCTGGAAGAGTCATTTCACTAACGGATAAAATCCTCCGCGGAAACTTCCGAATCAGGATTCGCTTTCGTTAGGGAAAGTTTCTCCCCAGTGCAATCGACCTCCAGAAGTCTGCGGATGGAGTGATCCGATAGTCTATTCAATTTCACATTTTTTACAAGATCGTTTTCTAATTCTATTTCGGTAAAGAATCCGCCCGGTTGAAAACCGAAGACGGAATCCACAGGGCCGAAATTGGACGGATTTAGAAAAAGGGTTTTTCCCTTTTTTATGATCCCTTGGTCTTCATGAACGTGGCCGGAAACGACCAAGGAAGGCGAATTTTCGTCCAAGTATCTGCGTATTCCCTGGGATCCGACATGTCCAAAACTCGGAATTTTATCCAGATAACCGAAGGCTGGGTTATGGATCACGACGATATCAGGCCTTTCCTCGTTGAAAAAATCCTCAGGTTCGCTATAAGATTTTCCATTCCGGTTGTATTCGTGGAATTTTACGGCCAATTTTTCCGGAATTCCGGAAGTGATGATGGGTGCGCCGCCGTAACCGGCGAATTTTAAACCGTTCATTTCGAACGTTTTTCTGTGCAGGTCTCTCTCGTAAAGGGCGGAATATTGCAGGTCTATATCGTAATTTCCCGGCAGAAGACGGACCGGAGCTTTGGCGTATTTTTGGATGATGATTTCGATGAGTTCGTATTTTTCCTTCATCGTTTTGGACGCTTGGTGGAATAGGCGTCTGTATTCGTGGGATTTTTCCACGATTGGGGCCGGGTATTTTTCGGGAAATCGGACCGCTCTGGTCGCGTAATCGTAAGGATTAATCTCTTCCTTTTGGTCTTCCGTGATGAGGTACATTTCCTCCTGGAGCGTGACGAATTCTATGATTCTTTCCGGATTGAAAAAAGCCTTATATATGATGTCCCCTGAAAATAGATAGAGGTCACCCTCCGTTCCAAGTAAGACTTCTTTCAGACCTCTGAGGCCGTCGTGAATGTCCGTGAGGTAAATTATCTTCATTAAGATTCTTTCCTATAGCACGGTAAGACGGAAGAACGAACGCTGTTCAAACCGCAATCGAACTAATTCTCCAAACCGGTCGAAGAATGTCCAATCAGAAACCTGGTTTTTCAAAGGCAACTTTTTTGTCGGAGTATCGGAATAGAGATTAAAATTTTGAAAAAACTTTCGTCCAAAAAATGTTTAGTCCCGCCAAAGCATCAATAGGCTGTCTTCGTTTTCGGAGATGGGTTCTATCCTTAGATAATCCGGTCCGAAAAAATCGAGTAAGGGTTTCAGGATGGTATTGGATCGCACGAATAAAAATACGTTGCCCTTTTCCGGGATCACCTTCTGCACCGAAATCTTCCCCGCTACTTCCGGGATTTCGGCCAGAAAGTAATTCAAATCTATCCGAACTTCGTTTCCGATTTCGGTAAGCGATAGAATTTCAGGAATTTCCCGTACGATTTCTTCGAGGATCAGCCTCCTGTGGAATTTAAAGACTTTGGAGAAAAAACGGATCGGATCGAAGGATCGAGGGCTGTGGTCGTACAAACGAAACGATTCGATGCGGAAGATGACTTTGTTTCCTTCCACACGTACCGGTCTTAGAGAAAGTTTGAATTTCACATAATCGGTCCGAAGCAACTTGGACCAGGTCAATCCTTTGATGCAATAATGGCCTGATAGAAGTAGAATGCCGCTTCCGGCATCCAAAATCAGGGACTCTAAATCTTCCCTTCCTTCCACCACTTTTTTGCGAAGGACTTTGTTCAAGGAATGGAGAAGGATGGCGATTCGATAATTACTTTTGGTCGGGTTTTCACTGCGGGAAACGTTCCCGGATAAAAAATCCCAGAGATTAAATCCCGGAAGTTTCCGCAAGTCCAGCATGGGAAGGCCAAGGATAGCGTTTCTGATTCCGGCGGTAAACTCATTTCCCGAATTTACGGAATTTCGGATATCGGACGAAATTCGAACCTCCTTTTTTTCTTGTAGGCAACCCGTTTCCGGTCGAGGATCGTCGTTTCTCCGGATTGACGGAGGGGGAAAAGGAAAGCAGGATGCAAATCGGGGTGATCGGATCGGGAAGTTTTGGAACTTCCTTAGGTGCTTTGCTCGCGGATAAGGGGTACGAGGTCACTCTTTGGGCCAGAAACCCGGATCTCATCCGGGAAATGAATGAAAATCACCGCAACGAAAAATACCTTCCCGGAATCGAATTGCCGGAAAACCTAAGGGCAAGTCAAAATCTGGAGGATGCTGTTAAGAATAAAGACATGATCGTCTCCGCTCCTCCTTCCCACGTAATCACGGATATTTTACGAGAGATCAAATCCTATCTACCGGTAAAAGCCCCCATCGTCTCCGCGAGCAAAGGGATCGAAAACGGAAGCCTTAGATTGGTTTCCGAAATTTTCGAAGCGGAACTTCCGGGAAAATTTCATAGCCAGCTTTCTTATCTGTCGGGACCGAGCTTCGCAAAGGAGATCGTGAGAAGGGTTCCTACCATAGTGAGCATCGCTTCCAAAAACGAAGCGACGGCGCGTAAAGTGCAGGAAATCTTTAGTTTCACTTATTTTAGAACCTACTGGACGCCCGATGTGATCGGAGTGGAGGTAGGAGGTTCCTTGAAGAACGTGATCGCTATCGCAGCAGGGGTGAGCGACGGATTGGGGTTCGGACAGAATACCAGAGCCGCACTGATCACGAGAGGTCTGACGGAAATTTCCAGGCTTGGGATAAAGTTGGGAGCGGATCCTCTCACCTTTTTGGGACCTTCCGGGATGGGGGATCTGATTTTGACTTGCTGTGGGGATGCGTCCCGAAACAGAACCGTGGGATTCCGGTTAGGAAAGGGCGAAGGTTTGGATTCGATTTTAGGAGGGATGAACGAAGTCGCAGAAGGAGTGAAAACTTCCAAGAGCGCGTACGAACTGTCCAAAAAGTTAGGAATCGAAATGGCGATCACGACCGAAGTGTATAAAATGCTTTACGAACATAAGAATCCGAAGGATGTTGTTAGGGATCTCATGAGTCGAGATCTCAAGAGAGAAGGACTCTGAAAGCCGCGAGGCCGAGGAAACGAACTTCTTTGTATCGGCACTCTTTCCATATCTTTCCTTCTAGTTTTCCGATCCGTGCACGGCGGATCATTTTTTCCTGCTTCATTTCGGTCGTCTGTTCCTGCTCCTCATTGGCCGCGCAAACGAAAACGTCGGACGGTTGGAGCGGGGGCCCTGGAAATTTCCAATTGAATTTAGGGGGAAGAGTCGTTTTCAATAAGGAGAGCGATTTGTCCGCCATTCCGGATACTTTGAACCCCGGACAGAGATCAGAATACGCGCTGTTCGTCGGAGAGTATCTTCTTTTAAATAAAGATTCCGTAAAATTCGCAAACCTAATGTCCTTGGTAAAGCAGGACAGGAGTTTAGGGTTGGCGGAAGCTCTCCTGTCGTATTTTCAGGATCTGTATTTTTCCAAAAAAGGAAGCGGGGAAAAATTCCTGAAAAACTGGCGGCCCGAAGGAAACGATCCTTATATGGGACAACTTTCCGAATCCGTTAAGAACGTTTTGCTTCTCAAGAAGCCCGCGGAAAAGCTGAAATGCTCCCCGAAAAAAAACTATTATTCCCTTTGTCGCTCACTTCGCTTAAACGGATATCTTTCGGATTTTAAACCGGGAGCCGCGGGCTATGATACGGAATACACGAACCTGCATCGAGTATTGGCTCCTTTTGCGGAGGAGTCCGAATTGCGTCACGTTCCTTTTTTGACGCATTACCTTTCCGGCGTTTCGGATTATCTCTCCGAATTGGGCCTGCCCAGAGACGCGATCCATTTCGGTAAGATAGGAATCGTGTCCGAAAATCTGGGCGGCAGAATGGTTTCCCATTCCTACGAAAAGTTGGCGTATTACTATCTGATAGACGGCGACTTTTCGTCAGCGGAAAAGGTGCTGAACTATATTTTGGATCGTCAGGGCGAGATCACTCCTTCCTATAAAAATTCCATTTATCTAAAATTAGGAGCGCTTTCTTATCTTACCGGAGAACATGCGAAGGCTCTGGACTATTATCTCAATCTCGATTTTCTGGAATGGTCTTCCCGCATCCTTCATCCATTTTTGGGTGAGCCGATATCGATCAATAGCGCCAAAGATCTGGTTTCCGTCGCGGTCTGGAAATCCAAGAATCCCTTTAAAGCTGTGGACGCTTTGAATTCGGTAACCCTTCCGAAAAATCTCACCGAGGACGATCTGTTTCCTAGATTGCGGATCATCCAGATTCTTTCGGAAGACGAGCCGGAAGTGGCCTCTAAAATGGCTATGGATTTGAGTTTTTTGGCGCAGAGCAAGGGCTGGAGAAGAGTGGAATATTCTGCGACTCTTTTGCACGGATTTTTACAGTTCAAGACGAATAATTTAAGAAAGGCCATCATAGAGTTTACGAAGGCGTACGGAATTTTAAAGGATTCGGATCCTTCCTATCGCGAGGAATGGATTCGACTCAACGGTCTCTTTCTTTCCCATAGGGAATCCACGAACGTACGTGGAATCAAGGGATTCCTGGATCAGGCGATGAAGATTTCCGCCGCGGGCCATACCGACGATAAGATCTACGAAATCAAGAACTACCTTCCCATGCTCTACGGATCCAAAAATTTGGAATCTGCGGCGATCGATTTTTATACCAGACATGGATATAATGCGGAATTACTCTCCTTGTTCATCCATTCGGAAACGAACAACGAAATCTCGGAGGAGGATTCTCCTTCGGAGATATCTCTGATACGTACGCATAATAGAATTTTAAAATACAAAGGATTCTATCCTCCCGGTCGGGAGCCTTGGAAATCGACATGGTCGGAAATACGATCCAAAGAGGCCGTTCGGGTTCGGGATGAATTCGATCCCATCAGAAATGCGAATTTGAAAAAGATATCCTATCCGGTCGTCGCCTTTTTCGTTAGGGAAAAGAAGGCGTATCTGTTCACCAAAGACTCCGATTCGCATTCCGAACCGGAATTTCGTGAATTGGGCACGGATAGCGTTTCCAGCTATACCGCTCAGACGGCGTTACGAACCGCTATCGAGTCCTTTTCTAAAAAGGAGAAAATACAGATTTATTTGAATCTATCCGGAGTCGAAGCGGCGGAATATCTCAAAAAGGAATACCCGAATTCGGAGTTTCAGCTTTTTCGGCGGTTCGACAAACGGGAAGCGGACGATTCCGCAAAAAGAATTCTGGGACCTTCCTGCGGGGAACCTTTTCCTAAGTTTTCCGTCGAGGGAAATCGTCACATTCCCTGGCAATCTTTCGGGTCCGAATATTTCGACGGGGTTCGATTGCTACCGGGCAAATCCGCTTTGCTGGTCTGGAGTTTGGGTACATCCGGAAAGACCGGAAATAGACTCCGCGAATACGAATGGGGGTGCGGAGAAGGTTCGGTTTCCTTTAAAAAAATGAAGCGTCGTATGGATTTTCGGAATCTCCCGGATCGGATCCTTTTTACCAAGGATTCCTTAAACGGAAGCGGTTGGGGGAATAAATCAGAGGATTTTCTGGATTGGACCCGATTTTGGCTCTCGGCAGGAACGAATCGGATGTATTACGTACCTTCTTGGAATTCCGGATCCGAATCCGACATAAATCTTGCCGAAAGATTCGCCCACGAAAACGGAGAATCGATTCCCGGAACGAGAGTTTTAAAGTTGGTTCGGCATCTGGAATAGACGGCTTTTGTGTCTTTTTGCGGAAGAATTTTTCATTTTTTCCCACTCCAAAACACTCGACAGAGGACGGTTTTTAGAGGATCGTATCCCCAAGAAAGATGGACCCCGACAGTAGTAGCCGGAAATTTCCGGATCGACATGGTCTCGCCTGGACCGACCTTATTGCAACCCCCTATAGAATCCTTATTCAAGCCTTGATTGGAAATTCGAAACGCTGATGGACGTGGTCGGCTTTTTCGTAATTTTGATCCTTATTTTTGCGAACGGCTTTTTCGTGTCCGCGGAATTCGCGCTTGTTTCCGTTCGTCCGTCCCGCTTGGAAGAGATGATCCGAGACAACCGGCCATTGGCCCATTTGACCAAGAAAGCGGCTAGCAAGCTGAATGACATGCTTTCCGTCTGCCAGGTGGGAATCACGATCGCGAGTCTTCTGCTCGGTTGGGTAGGAGAAGGTTATCTTTCCAGATGGACCGAATTGATTTTCCGATTTGCCGGATACCCCGCTTCCGACCTTACGGTCCACGGGATCTCTGTCGCAATATCTTTTGCATTAATCACGTTTTTGCACATTCTTCTCGGGGAACTGCTTCCAAAAACCGTCGCAATTCAAAAGACGGAACAGATTGCGCTCATGACCAGCGTGCCGATCTTTTTCTTTTACTATCTGTTCTATCCCATTACGTTTTTCTTGAATAGTATGACTTCCTTGATTCTGAAGGTGATCGGCTTTAAGGGAGACGCCCATCGAATCATTCATTCGCCGGAAGAATTGATGATTCTTATCCAAGAACAGAACCGTCAAGGAACGATAGATAAGGAAGAATTCCAGATCATCCAAAATACATTCCAATTTTCGGAACATTTGGCGAAAGATGTGATGACCCACAGGTTGAGTATCGTAGGGGTTCCTACCGATATGTCCATGGAAGGTGTCCTTTCCGTCATTGCGGAACATCATTTTTCCAGATATCCCGTTTACGAAGGAACAACGGATAAGATCGTCGGGATCATACACGTTCAGGCATTTCTAGCCTGGCTTTCCTCTTCGAAACGGAACAAGAAGTCGAAGGTCACGAACATTATGCAGACTCCTGTATTCGTCCCGGAGAGCATGTCCATCGAAAAGGTTCTGCAAAAATTACGGAGCAAGAATCAACACATGGCCATCGTGATCGATGAATACGGCGGTGTAGCGGGGCTCATGACGCTTGAAGATATTATCGAAGAAGTGTTCGGACAGATCAGGGATGAAACCGACGATCACGAGACGGATCCTGTACCCAGCGACATCCCGGACGCCTTCGATATAGACGGGGAAACTGAGCTGGACGAATTGAAGGAAATCCTGACGGGAATCGAGGAAGAAAGTCTGAGCGATATCAGAACCATCGCGGGTTTCATTCTGGACAAGCTGGAAGACATGCCTAAGGAAGGTACCGAGGTCGCGATTCCGGAAGGCAAATTGCGGGTCGAAAAAATGGACGGAAATAAGATCATGACAGTCCGCTTTACCCGCCAATCCGAACCGTCTTCCCAATCTTCCTCCTTCGCTATTTAGATTGTAAGCCGACGTCGGATGGGGAATCTTAGCGGTATGGAAAAAAAGGACATTCTGATCGCCGTAACCGGAAGCATAGCGGCTTTTCGTACCTGCGAGCTCGTCCGCAACCTGACTAAGGAAGGGTATCCTGTCACGGTCATCATGACGGAGCATGCCACTAAATTCATAGGCCCGATTACTTTCGAAGCTCTTACGGGCAAGAAGGTCAGAGTGGACGAGTACGAGCAGGGAATGGCTCATATAGATGCGCGGAATTCCGCCGCCGTCCTTGCCGTGGTGCCGGCTACTGCGAACATCATTGCAAAGATGGCCAACGGAATTGCGGACGATCTTGTAACTTCCACATATCTTGCCGCGAATTGTCCTGTATTGGTCGCCCCCGCTATGAATCCGAATATGTATCTGCATCCGAGCACACAGAGAAATCTGAGGCAATTGGAATCGGACGGCGTAAAGATTCTGGATCCGCAATCCGGAGTCGTGGTTTGCGGCGACGAAGGATACGGTAAATTAGCGGATGTCTCGGTGATCCAATCTAGGATCCTAGAAGAATATTTAAAATTATCTTAATTTACCTGAATTCGGAAAATGGAAATCGTTAAAATCATCGTGAGTTCGGGACCGACCCGGGAATGGATCGATCCGGTAAGATTCATTTCCAACGCCTCTTCCGGAAAAATGGGATTTTGCATAGCCGAGGCGGCGTCCGCGTGGACCCGCGACGTCGTCTATATCCGAGGATTGACTCAAGACGAATATTCCCGTCCCGTCGGTTCTAGAGTGATTTCGGTGGAGACGACCCTGGAAATGAGAAAGGCGGTTTTGGAAGAGATCGGTCCGGGCGCTCTTCTGATCATGGCGGCCGCTCCCGCCGATTTTCGTCCAGTTCGGAGCAGCGAAGCCAAAATAAAAAAAGAGGAAGGTTCCGAAATCATCACCTTGGAGCTTGCAAAGAATCCCGATATCCTTTCTTCGGTATCGGAAAAGATCGGTAAGGAAAATATCTCAGGTGTGGTATTAGTAGGTTTTTCCGCGGAGACCCATAATCTGCAGGAACACGCGCTCGGAAAATTGAAACGTAAAAATCTGGATTATATCGTAGGAAATTACGTGAGCCGGGAGGAGAAAGGGTTCGGCGATTTGGATACGAAAGTGATCGTTTTCGGCAAGGACGGGTCTGAAAAAGGGATCGGACCCGCTTCCAAGGAGTTCATTGCGGGCGAGCTTTTGGCGTATTTAAAAAGTCGCTAAACCGAATCCGCAAGTTTTTCCTGATCTAAAGCCAATCGGATTACGGAATCGAAATACGTATCCCAATCGGATCTGCCGGAAGCATAATCTTGGTAAACGGATTGTAAAAGTAGATAAAACATTTGCCGTCTCCTAAGAAAAGAGTCGGACCGGCAAGGGGACAGCATGAGCCATTTTTTTTCACTCTGGGCTTTAAATCGGACCAAGATGGAATTGAAACTATAATCTCCGGCAAAAATCTGAAGAAAGTGTCCCCTTTAGCCCCAGAGAGAATCGCAGAATTGAAAGGACTGCTTTCCGGGAAGATGATTCCTTTCCGGGAAGAAGCGGATCTTTCCGTGCATTGTTCCTTCAAGATCGGAGGGGTTTGCCCGATTTTGGTCGAGCCTGATTCCTCCGAACAAATCCTGGAAGCGTTGGATTTTTTTTCCAAACTTGATATGCCTTGGAAGATTTTGGGTGGGGGAACGAATTTATTGATTTCCGATCATCCCGACGATTTGGTCGTTTTGAGGTTAGGAGGAATTTTTAAGGAATACGAGGATCTCGGTGGAGGAAGATTCAGGATCGGAGCCGCTACGAATACGACGCCGGTTTTTCGTCAAATCTCGCAGAAGGGTTATACCGGAGCGGAGTTTTTAAGCACGATTCCTGGCTGGACGGGAGGAGCGGTGATCCAGAACGCCGGTTGTTACGGAGGGGAATTTTTCGACCTGATTGAGGAGGTCGAATTTCTCCGGGACGGGAAAATCTTAAAAAGCAAGCCTGAACGGATCGCGCACGGATATCGATATACCGAGTTTTTGGAAAGGAAAGATTCGATCATTCTGACGATCGAAATCCGTTTGGAACCCGGAGATTTAAACGAAATCGAAAATTCTTTAAAAGAAAAACGTGATAAACGTAATTCTTCCCAGCCTAAAAATAAGAAAAGCGCCGGATCCATGTTCAAAAACCCCAAGATCTACGAAAACGGCGCGGAGATCAAGGCCTGGCAGCTTATCGATCGGGCGGGACTCAGGGGAAAAACGATCGGAGGAGCGCAGATTTCCCCCGAACATTGCAATTTTATAGTGAATACCGGAAGCGCCAAGGCTAGCGAAGTGGATGCCTTGGTCCGAATCGTACGGGAAAAAGTGGATAAAGAGTGCGGGATCCGGCTGGATCGGGAAGTGGAATATTTTGGAACGGTGCCATAGATCAAGGATGGTGGATTAAAATGGCGGTGAGAGACCCCGAGGACAAAAAAGAAAGAATCTTAAGTACCGCATTACTTCTCTTTACCGAAAAAGGTTTTGCCGCGACTCCCATGCCGGAGCTGGCAAAAGAAGCAGGGATCGGGGCGGGAACGATCTATCGGTATTATAAAAGTAAAGAAGAACTGGTTAACGAATTATACCGTCTTTGGAAATTAAAATTCAACGAAGCTTTGAAGAGCGGTTATCCGTTCCGAGCGTCGGCCAAAGAGAAGTTTTTCCATCTCTGGAAAGCTCTGGGCGGATTCTATCGACAATACCCTAAGTCTTTCGAATTTTTGGAACTCCATTCCCATTCTCCGTATTTGGACGAAGAGAGTAGAAGAATCACGGCCGAAACGATGGAATATCTAGCGGCGTTTTTAGAGGACGCCAAATCCAAAGGGGATGTTCGGACCGAGTTGGGCTCTATGGAGCTCGTCTCCCTATGCTACGGAGCGTTTGTCGGAATGGTGAAACTTTCCAAAAGCGGACTCGTGAAATTCGACGATGACGCATTGTTACATGCCGGAGAGATCCTTTGGAAAGGGATCTCGGCCTGAGCGTTCTCCTTGTGCGGGCAAAATCATGATCCCTTCCGAGGAAAAAATCGTATTCGAGAATCCTTATAGACTTCATTCTACGATGACCAGGATCGCCGAACTATCCCCTTCGGAGACTGAGCAGGCGATTTTCTTTCCGAATCCGTATTCTTCCTGGTTTGAAAGAACGGTATTAAAAAGGGAGATCCGTTCGCAAGATCTCGAGCTCGGAAGCCTTTTGCTCCCCGAATCCGCGAACAAATCGATTCTTCTGACGTGGAACTCCGATCCGGCTATGGAAAAACACATCCGCGATGCCGGCTATACAGTCTATGAATCCCAAGAGGGAATGATTCTCACGGAGAGAACAATCCTACCCGAATCGAAATGGAAGGGCGATCCTTCGATCGTAGTTTCGCGCATAGAAGACGAGGAAGAAATTCCCGTTTGGCTCGGTATAGTAAACGACGCCTTCGGTTCCTTCGACGAAAGCGATCTGTACAAGAGAGCATTCCGGCAAGAGGTGCTGGAATTTTACGCAGTATATTCGAAAAAAATAATGGTTTCTACCGCGTTAATTTTTGCGGATTCCGATTCCATCGGACTTTATTCCGTGACAACCTCTCCCGAATACAAGAATCGCGGATTTGCCAGTTTTCTAGTGAGCGAGATCTTGCGGGAATATCGTGCGGAAATTCCCGTAACTCTCCAGGCTACTCGTGCAGGTAAGTCTATCTATGAACGTTTGGGTTTCCGCTCGTTGGGAAAATTCCTCCACTGGTCCAAGCTTCCTTCTTAATACGGAAGGAAGTGGGACGAACTGTGTTCTCATTCGTTCGTATTTTTTCGGCTTTGGATCGGATTTATCATACTTTCCGAAGTTCGTTCTTTCCAAAAAGAAGTTGACCTTCTTTTAAAACGGAATGAATATTCATTCTATAAAATTTCGGAGAATTTTCTATGAGGAAACAGGATTGGAAAGACAGGTTCGGAGGAGCTGCGCTCGTAACCGGGGCCTCCGGGGGATTGGGGGAGACTTTTGCGAGGAAGCTCGCAGAGAAAGGGTTGGATTTGGTTTTAGTCGCCAGGAGAAAAGAGGAACTGGAAAGAGTCGCCCAGGAAATCCGAACAGCTCATGGAGTAAGAGTGGAAACCGTCGGTCAGGACCTGAGCCAAAGTGATGCGGCGGAAAAAGTCGGCGCAGTTACCGACAAGTTAAACATTCGGATCGGATTGTTGATCAACAATGCGGGATTCGGGACATACGGATCCTTTGACGAATTGGATCCCCAAAAGGAATCGATGATGGTGGATTTGAACTGTCGTGCGCCAGTGACTTTTACATCCAAGTATCTTCCTGCAATGAAAAAGCGGGGGAAAGGCGCTTTGGTATATTTGGCAAGTATCGCAGCTTACCAGCCCACTCCCTTTTTTGCGACTTATGGCGCAACAAAAGCGTTTAATCTTTTATTCGGAGAAGCTCTCTGGGCAGAACTGAGAGGAACCGGTGTTCAGGTGGTTTCACTTTCCCCCGGCTATACAAAAACAAAATTTCAAGTAAATGCGGGTTATGGTGGAACTGGTCCATTCGGCATCTGGTCTACTCCAGAGGAAGTTGTGGATCAGTGTCTGAGAAAATTGGGAAAAGTTCCTTCCACAGTTCCCGGGTTTTTAAATCGGATTCTGGTTAGCTCGATCCGATTCACTCCAAGGAACGTGGCCGCGTTAGTTAGCTATTGGATTAGCAAACCCAAGCATGCATGAATCTTTTTTATCGAGACGAATATATAGCGATTGGGAGGACTCTTATAGAGTCCTTTTTTTTAAGTTAAGAGAAATCTCTTAGATATCCGGAGTACAAAAATATAAGATTGGATTTATCTTTGAGAAGATCTTCCCAAGAGAAGAAGATTTTTTGTATACTTCTCCTCTAGAATTTAGAAAACCTCCCCAAAAAAGTAGAACGTTTTCCATTCATAACAATGGAAAATTCATTCCGCAAAATTTCTATATTCCAACTTGGGATGAAATAATATTTATTTCTTCATCCTTTCATTCTTGACAGAGAAGGCATGAAGATTAGTTATTTGTTCAATCGTTTCCCATAGATAGAAATTAAAAACAACGTTAGTATAAATAGAAACAAAACCGATTAAAAATGAAACCGCGGTGCTACAATGGAAAACAAAAACTTGGCGGAACTTCCCCATTACGATGCGGGAAGGGAGCCGGACTCTAAAAGGAACACGACTGCCCATCCCAAAGAAGAAGGTACCTTCGAAGAAACAAGCAAAGTGTCTAAGGACAAGATCATCGCGGTAGCGGTGCATCTATTCGGAAAGAAAGGCTTTTTTGAAACGCATATTCCGGATATTGCATCGACTGCAAGGGTCGGAGTAGGCACGATTTATCGAACCTTTCGGAATAAGGATCACTTATTCAACGAGGTCTTTCGGGCTTGCATTCTGGAATTTGCCGTCTTCTTGGAGGAAAAAGCGAAACCGACAATCTCGAAGAGAGAAATTTTTTTCTCTCTTTGGGAGAATATGCACGAATTTTCTCAGGAAAGAAATTCGGAATTCAGTTTTTTGAACAGATATTTCGATTCGCCTTATCTAGATGAAGAAAGTCGTGTTGAATTCGAAGCTTTGAAACTCAAAATTGCGGGTCTTTTTTGTGCGACAGAAGGCGATCAGGAGGAAGAGATTTCTACGGTCTGCGTTTCTCTGGTTTTAGGTTCTTTCTTCGGATTGATGAGATTCCGGAACGAAACACCGACTGCTTCGGACCCTTCGTTCGTTTCCCGTTATGCGGAAATGATTTGGGACGGACTCGCAAAGGCGGAGTAAGACTCGTTTCGCCCTTTGCGATTCGTTAGTCAAGAGAGGAGCGCCAAAGCTTCTCTCAGACTCCGTTACTTCGGATAAAATCGATCAGCACACCGGCGAGTTCTTCTCCCTTATCCTCTTGCAGGAAATGTCCGGCGTTGGAAATGACGGTGTGCTTTTGGCCTTTTGCTCCGGGGATGGCCCGTCGGAAAAAGATTTCTCCTCCCTTCGTGATCGGGTCCGAATCGCTGAATGCGGTCAAAAAAGGCTTTTTCCATTGGCGGAGAATTTCCCAAGCCTTTCGGTTGTCCGCGGAAGCTTCGTTATCCGGAGTGATGGGGACCAGGGTCGGAAAGACTCTGGCGCCCGCCTTATACGTTTCGTCCGGATAAGGCGCGTCATAAGCTGCGAGCACATCCTTGGGAAGATCGGAAATGCATCCGTTTTGGATGATTTTCCCGATTGGAAGGGATTTTACCTTTTGGGAAAAATCTCTCCATTTCAGGAAATCCTCTTTCGGAGGAATGTCTCCTGTAGGTAAAAAGGTGTTAGAAGCGCAAATGCGTAGGAAGCGTTCCGGCTCTTCTGCGACGGCTCTTAGCCCTAATAGCCCTCCCCAATCTTGGCAGAACAGGGTAATCCCCGTAAGGTTGCTCTTTTCTAAAAAAGATTTCAGCCATTCTACATGTCGTTTGTAAGTGAAAGTTTTCCTATCGATCGGTTTG
This sequence comes from Leptospira fletcheri, assembly GCF_004769195.1. Taxonomy (NCBI): domain Bacteria; kingdom Pseudomonadati; phylum Spirochaetota; class Leptospiria; order Leptospirales; family Leptospiraceae; genus Leptospira; species Leptospira fletcheri. Next base: position 132,849 of record NZ_RQET01000004.1, on the reverse strand, counting down.
TCGGATTTGCCGAACCCGATCAGATCGGGAGCCACCACGCGAAAACCCGCTTCGATCAAAGGAGGCAGCATTTTTCTGTACAAGAAAGACCAAGAAGGTTCCCCGTGCAGTAAAAGGACGGTCTCCTTCGCTTTGGGATCCCCTTCGTCCAGGTAATGCATTCTATACCCTTCGATTGGTACGTAGTTCGGCGAAAACGGATAATTCGGTAGATCGAGAAAACGATCCTCTGGGGTTCTTAGGAATTCGGTCATCGCTCTTCTCTCCTTTTTTTCCGATTTGTCTTCGGAATCTTAAGGCTGCGGAGCATCCGATCAAGTTTTTTCCCGGTACGGAATTAACGATTCGACTCGGATTTTTCGGTCGTAGAAATCTAAAGTAGGTGGATTCCCGCTTTTCCGAGAATGTACGCGAAGAGGAAAAAGAAGAAAACCGTGAATACCGAAGATATTCCGAGAGCGATCCAAAAATCGAAGAGTCGCATCAGTTTCGGGAAAAGCAAAAACATGGGCAGGGTAGGAATCACGTACCAAAACGTATAATACGCGTGGTTGCTGATCTTTTCGGAAGGGCTATTCTCCATTCTTAACCAGATTAGGGTCATTACCGTGACTAGAGGAAGCGCCGCCAATACTGCTCCGAATCGGTCGTTTCTCCTCGCGATTTCCGAAACGAGAACGACGACCAAAGCGGTAACCGCGTATTTCAGGATCAGGTAAGTCATCCGGTAAATCTCTTATCCACGCTTCAATAGACTGGGGCGGTATCCTTCGGGAGTTTCGTATCCCATGATGTCTAAAAGAGTGGCTGCAACATTGGCCAGTCCCGCGTCCGCTAGGTCGGTTTTCAGGGAAAGTTTTCCTTCAGGATCGAGAAGGCTAAACGGAACAGGATTTAACGTGTGAGAAGTCTTCGGTATCGGATGCCCTGCTCCGTCCATTTGTACCGATCCTTTCTTGTCCAATTGGTACATCTCGTCCGCATTGCCGTGGTCTGCAGTGACCACCATTACGATTCCGTTTTTCTTACATGCGTTCGCCAATCGTTCCATGCATCCGTCCAGGAATTCCATCGCTTTTACCGTTGCCGCGTAATTTCCGGTATGCCCTACCATATCGCCGTTCGGGTAGTTAACACGGTAAAAGTCGTGTCTATTTGCAAAAAGCTCCTTTTCCAATTCGGCAGTGATCGCTTCCGCTTTCATGTCAGGGGTCTGGTCGAAAGGGATCACGTCGGAAGGAATTTCCTTATAATCTTCCTTTGCGGCGTCGAAATGTCCGGAACGATTTCCGTTCCAGAAAAAAGTGACGTGACCGTATTTTTGTGTTTCGGATAACGCATATTGTAAAACGCCGGAATTCGCCATGTATTCACCTAAAGTCCGATCGATGGCAGGAGGGGAAACCAGAAACCTCTCGGGCAATTTTAGGTCTCCGTCATATTGCATCATCCCTGCGTAGCAGATATCCGGTAGAGGTCCACGATCGAATTTTTCGAAATCCTTTTGCGTAAACGCTTGGGAGATTTCTATCGCCCTGTCTCCCCTAAAATTCGTGAACACTACAGAGTCCCCGTCTATGATCGGACCGACGGGTTTTCCGTTTTCGACGATTACGAATGCAGGTAGATATTGGTCGATGACCTTAGGGTCTTCTTGTCGGAACGTGCGAATCGCTTCTTCCGCACTAGAAAATTCTCTTCCTTGTCCTTTTACGTGGATTTTCCAGCCCCTTTCCACCATAGACCAGTCCGCTTCGTAGCGATCCATGGTGATGGTCATTCTTCCTCCTCCGGAAGCGATTTTTATATCGGCACCTTGCGTTCGTAGATCGGTTAGCCAGGTTTCGAAAGGGAGCAGATACTCCAATGCGGACTTTTCCGGAACGTCCCGACCATCCAGAAGGATGTGCAGTCGAATTTTCGGAACACCTTCTTCAACGGCGTTTTTGATTAAAGCTTTGGTATGATTGATATGTGCGTGGACGTTTCCGTCGGAAAAAAGGCCGATCAAGTGCAAGGTCGATCCTCTGGATTTGCAATTGCCTACGATTTCTTTCCAAGCCTTTCCTTGGAACAATAAGGACTTTGAGATTGATTCGCTTACTAACTTCGCTCCTTGGTCGAAAATCCTTCCACAGCCGAGTACATTGTGGCCTACTTCGGAATTTCCCATGTCTTCGTCCGAAGGCATTCCTACCGCCGTCCCGTGGGCTTTTAAATAAACGGTGGGTTTCTCCTTCCATAGTTTATTTAGGAAGGGAAGTCGGGCTCCTGCGATCGCGTTGCCGAACTCGGCTCCTCTCGGAGAGTAACCTACTCCGTCTAGGATAACGAGTAGGATTTTTTTCGGAACAAAGGGGGTTTGTTTCGTGAGTTGCATTCCGGTTTCCAGGAAAGTCCGCCGGACAAGTCCGTCAAGAGGATTAGTCTCAAGTTCCGAATATACGTACTTATATCTAGAGCCGAATCGATGAAAATGGCGTTAAAAATAGGTTTTTGGTGGAAGAAGTCGATGCTGAAGATATTATGACGGCAAATTCTTCGGCGGCGGATTTGTCGGGGTATTTTCAATGCGCGGCCTTGCCGAATTGTAAATTCCGAAAGGAACTAGGATCAATTTTTCGTTATGAGTGTTAAAGATTCGAGACCGTTGGACCCTGCAACCGGAAATCCTGCCTTGCAGAGTTTCCTTCGAGTCAAGAAGTTGAACGAAGTAGTCAGCTATTACATGAACGATAAGGTCACGCATTCACTGTACAAAGCGATTGCGGCCGCCACTTCGTATAAAAACGCAAAATCCCGCCATCTATTCGAGCCGCACCAAAGAATCTCGGAGATCGGGGAACTTACGCAACAGGAGATGGATTTTCATCTCAAACGTCTTTTGGAAGACGTTACCGTTTCACAACTTGCCTATTTTATGCACGAGGAGCTGGGGCACCAACCTTCCGCCAAGCCGTGTTATGCGGCTTTTCCGGAAGGCGAATCCTTGGATCTAAGCAGGATCTACCTGGAATTGCTGGATATTTCCGTCATCGCAATCCTATCATACCTGGATCGAAAACCTGAAACTTCCAAAGCGATTCTTTGGGAAAATTTGGATGCGGATTGGCAAATGGGTTCCCAGAAGGAATCGCCTTTTCCTCATCTCTTTCTTTATTTAAAGGAAGCTTTTTGGGACGACGCGTTTTCGATTCCTCCGAATCCGGAGTTCATGAAAGATTTTCTGTTCGAACTCGAAGACGATCTTACGAAAAAAGGCAGAGTTGTGAGTATTTCCGGCTACGGTCTTTTTTGTTTAAAGGATGCAAAAGAATCGGTTCAAATTCTGGAGTACGCCGACGAATTCATCCAGAGCAAGGGATCGAAATCATTGAGGCATTTCGTCTCGGAGGAATTTCATAAAATTGCGATGGAGGAAAAGATCCATTACTCGGATTCCTCCCGCGGCGATACCGTAAAATTCAAGGTGGCGAGGGCGGAAGCCTTTGCGAAAGCTGCCGCTTCGGCGAATCTCGGTCCAGGAAATCCGGGGATGCTCGGTGTCTCCCTGATTCGTTCCCTTGCGGATATCGCCGAAAGAGAACTGTTGAGGAACCACGCGGAAAACGAAAGGGGTAGGTTCCAGGAAATTAAGAGAGGATTATTGGCGGAAGCGGTGAGATGGGATCGTAAAGTTCTCTTTCTCCCCGATAAGGAGTTCCGTCATTTTCCCGAAGATCTGAAGAGAATGCTTCTCGACGATCTAGAGCTCGCTTACGCTACATGGGAAACCAAAGGCGGTACTATCCACGCTTTCCTTCATAAGGATGCGAATAGCGTCAAACAGATCATCATGAGCCTTAGCGTAAGTCCGATGGTGGAGGCTTGGAAAGTTTTGTGCATCCGACAGTTAGTGGAAACACACGAGCCTCAGATCAAGTCCATCTTTAAAGAGCCTGCTTTGGTCAAGGCTTACGGAAGAGTTTTAAGAAAAGGTTATCTGGAATATTTCCCCTGGTTTTATCCGATTCTGGATCTCATCGGAATCGGAAGGATTTTTCAGGACTTCTTCTTTTCCCAGGCTAAGGAGAAAATCAAGATACAGCAGAATTTTTTAAAAGGCAAGAATCTGGAAGTCGCCAAGAAAGACGAGCAAGTGCGAATCCAGGAAAAACTGAAAGAGGAGGAGAAGATCCGGATGGTGGACCAAAGGACCAAAATCTCCGCCGCTTTAGGGGATTATTATTTTTTGAAAAAACATCCTCCCGTTGCCTCCGATATCCAAGGATTATTGCCGGAATTTACGGCAGATGTTTTTTATCAGGTTCTGGAAAGGGAAAAGTTCGTTCTTCTTTCTTGGGAAGGGAGCAAGGAAAAATACGACCAGATTCTTTGTTATCCCAGCGATGAATCGTTTCGGAGTAAGGCCCGAGAGATTCATAAGATCTTTTCCGATAAGGTCGAAATTCTGCAAAATAAGGTCAGAAATTCGGGAGAAGAAGAAGCAAGGATCCGTATCAACAGAGTGTTGAAGTACATCGACACTTGGTTCCATTCGAACCAAGGTGGGGATAAATCCGGTTCAGTCGCTTCTAAGAACGATGCGGAGGATTCGGACGATCCTTACGAATCGTTTCGGAAAGAGATCCAGAAATTGCGTCACAAAACACCGGTCGCCTAATCCGATCCATTCGGTGTATTTTCCGGTTTGGAATTTCGATTCCGAATCATCCTGAGTAGATCCACGAATTTCAGCTCAGGAATCGGTTTCTTCTTTTTTGAAAAAACGGACAATTTATCTAGGCTAGCCTCTTGTATAACGGAAATAAAATTGAACGGAGATTCTACAAAAAGAATAACAAGCCTGATTCTATCGCCTGTTAGATGGGTTTCGTCTTGGTTTTTGACCTCTTTTGGTCGTTTTGGAAAAAGAGGTCAAACTTTCCTTTCTCGGATTGTATTCTTTATTCGGAGACCGCTCCGATGCGAAGAATTTAAAATGAAACGTTCCCTTTTCCGTTCTTCCCGTTTTCTGTCGGGAATCTTTTTTCTGTTCCTTTTCGGCTGTAACCAGGCCAAACCTTTGAATATAGATGCGAGCAAAAGCGCCTTCGGGGCTTTGCTTCCGAACATTATCGCGTTGTTAAGCGGGAATCCTCTGAATTTTTCTCCTGCTCCGACGATTACGGAAGGTACTTCCTTGTCCGTTTCCATCCAAGCCGCGCATACTTTGGATTCTCCGACTACTTTTACTTTGGGTTTTAGTAATTCCGTTTTTACCGTTTCTCCCGCGACGATTACTCTTTCGGCAACTTCTCCTAGCGCTACTGTGACTCTCACGCACGGCATTGATAACGACTGTCTGGATCAAGTTTACGGGTTGATCGCGACTCAGAAAGATACTGGAGCCGTTCAGACCTTAAACGTAGCGACTACGGATGTGGACAAATGTACGTTCGTTGCCACCAATTCGGCCCAGGGCGGGATCGGATATTTCGGGACCTTTGGCGGGGTAACCGGCGCCGATGCGGCTTGCGCTGCGGACAAGCCTTCTTCCTTGCCGGGAGCGACCACGGATTATAAGGCTTTGATCACCGTTACGACGGGTTCTCCTGCTCGGTACGTTACGACCACTGCGAATTGCGGATTGCCTGCGACTCCGAGTTGTAGTCCTACCAACTGGGTGCTGTACACGAACACGCGCTATTTCGGAAGCGACGGGCTTACGTATCTTTTTACCACCCATGCGCAGGCTCCGATTTTTTATTTCAGCGGTGGAAACCTGTCCCATTCCTTAGGTTTTAGCGGCGGAGGGGCTTGGACCGGTTTGAAATTGGATTGGACCGAAGCCGCCAGCTACCAATGCATGACCGTCGGTACATACCAAGAATGGGCTTCCCCTCCCTATTCCTCTTATATCAATAACGCGCATTTCGGGGATTTGAGTGCGGTCAATTCCACCGCACTGGATACCGGAACAGCGGCTACCGATTGCACTGCGGTTCGCAAAAACTTATTCTGTATCCGGCAGTAGTTCATCGGAGAGACCGAACGTTTCGGCGAAGGGATCTGATCTCTTTTTTGGGAACCTGACGCATTTCCATTCTATCTTTTTTTGAAGGAGAAAGTATGGAATACGTATTTTTCCGTGATCGGAGGCGGAAAGCTCCATTCTGAAATTCGCTCCGTTACACAGCGACTTAAATCGTCCGAAAAGAAGGTGGACAATACTTCTTCGGGCCGGAGTGCCTTTCCTTGTTTGTCGATTTTCCAGTCCACTTTTAGATCCCCCGTTTCGATTTTCGGTTTTGTGGCAAGATAAGCTTCGTAGCAGTCCTTGATTTCCTTTCTTCTTTTTAATATCGTGTTTCGGACTTCGTTTTTGAGATAGGAATCTCCCTTGCCTAAATGTAAGGATTTTTCCTCCAATCGAGCGAGGCCTTCTTCCAACATCTTCCGATGTTCGTTCATTTTATGGATTTGGAATGCGAGTACGATCAACACCGATATGCAAAGTGCGATCATTCCGATAGAAAGCATAGGGCGGTTTTTCATCTTCTACATTCCGAATACGTATGCTGCTCCGTTCGAGTTCCCGTTTCGGTTTGTAGAACTTAGATCGGTTCCGTTGATGATCCAATTCGTGTTGCTGCTTTCTCCCAAGGCTCCTACTAAAATCGTGTTCCCTGAGATTCCCACGGATCCTGCGAAAAAATGCCCGTTTGCCGAATTCGACGCTTTTAGATAGTTTTTGTGGGTCCAGAGCGACTTGCTTCGAGTGAAAACGTACGCTGCCCCTACGAAGAATCCTTGCCGGTTGCTCGAACGTAAATCGTTGCCGGAGAGTATTTCCTTGCTGGTACTTTTTTCTCCCGCGGCTCCTACTACGATCCAATCCCCGAAAATGGATACGGATCCTCCAAATCGGTCTTCTCGGTTCGTATTCGGTGCTTTGAGATAGGCCTGGTGAGTCCAGGTACTTCCGTTCCGTACGAACACATAGGCCGCTCCGTTATTGGATCCGTTCCGGTTGGTGGAGCTCAAATCAGTGCCGGTTAGGACGGCATTCGTTTCGCTGCTTTCCCCGTCCGCCCCTACTACAACGGTATCTCCGCTGATTGCTACGGAGATTCCGAAGGAATCCTGGTTGGAGGCATTCGGAGATTTCAGATAGGCTTGGTGATTCCAATTCGCTCCGTTTCGTACGAATACGTATACCGCTCCGTTTCCATTGCCGGAATGGTTCGTTATGCTTAAGTCGTTACCGGAGATGATGGAGGTTGTGGTGCTATTTTCTGATCGGGCACTTACAGTGATCGTATTTCCGTCGATTGCTACGGAGTTTCCGAAATAATTTTGGTTGTACACGTTGGGGGCTTTGAGGTAGGCCTGGTGCGTCCAGGCGGATCCGGATCGTACGTACACATAGGCCGCTCCGGTATCTGTTCCGACATCGTTGGTGGTTGTAAGATCGGAGCCGGAAACGATTGCGCTAGTACTGCTATCCTCGTAAGGCGCCCCCACGACAATGGTTTCTCCCGAGACGGCTAAAGAAGATCCGAACTGGTCTTGGTTTGTGGTATTCGGTGCCTTGAGATAGGCTTGGTGTGTCCAAGTGTTTCCGTTTCGTACGAATACGTAGACAGCTCCGTTGTCGTTTCCTGCTTTGTTGCTTGAGCTCAGGTCGTTGCCATTGATAATGGAAGTGGTATTTCCGTCTTCTCCCGGTGCTCCTACTGCAATCGTATTTTCGGAGATGGAGACACTGTTCCCGAAATGGTCTCCGTTCGTCGTATTCGGCGCTTTGAGGTAAGCCTGATGTGTCCATTTTCCTCCGGATCTTACGTATACATAGGCGGCTCCGGTGTCCGATCCCGCGTCGTTGGTAGAGCTTAACGCGGAATCCTGCAAGATGGCCGTAGTATTGCTGTCCTCGTAAGGTGCGCCTACGACAATAGTTTCGCCGGAGATGGCAGAAGAAGCTCCGAACTGGTCGGAGGTGCTCGTATTTGGAGCCTTGAGATAACTTTGCTGTCGCAATTCCCCGGCGCCGTTAGAGACGGGAGAAACACTCAGCTCTCCCCATAGTAGCAACGGTTGGTGCGAATGTTTTTTGCAATTCCCTAAATGGGAGGCCGCTAAAAAGAGTAGAATAGGAATTAGCGTTCCGGAAACGGATTTTCTTTTCATATAGGGAACCCTTTTTTAAAAATATTCTAAAATAGAATAATTAGAGTTAGCCGAAATCTCTGTTTCTGGCAAGAATTTTTTGTTGTGCGTGAAGGAGAATTCGGTAGCTTTATTACCGAGTTGACAATACCAATTATAATTGGTATTATGGTTTTTATGCCCTTAAGCGGCAAAGAAATGTTAAAATTATACCTGAAGAACGGATGGGAAGTTCTGAGGCAGAAAGGCAGCCATGTTGTTGTTGGGAAGGGAGGAGATCGTGAAACGATTCCAATGCATAAGGAACTCAAGAAAGGCTTAGAAAACACTCTCTTGAAACATCTGAATGAAAGTTAGGAGTAACATAGTGCATTATCATTTTCGAATTCATACGGATAAAACAGGTTATTGGGCGGAGTGCGTCGAACTCAAAGGATGTATGACTCAGGCGGATTCATTAGATGAGCTGAAGGTAAATATTCGGGAAGTCTTAAATCTCTATTTGAATGAAAACGAAGATTCTAAGTCGGTATTCCCTTTACCAAAGAAAAAAATGTCCGGCAAAAATATCGTCCTAGCGGCAGTCGATCCTAAGATAGCATTTTCTCAGATTTTAAGAATGACTCGTTTGAAGCGAGGTTTGAGCCAAAAACAAGCTGCATTATTGATAGGGATGAAGAATCTTTACAGCTACCAGAGGTTAGAATCTCCGAAGAGCGCTAATCCGGCGCTCTCAACAATTGCGAGGATTAAATCAGTATTTCCCGAGTTAGCATTGGATCAAGTAGTTTAGCTTTATTGAAAAACGCAGGTCCTCGGTCACCAACACGGAATCTGTACCGATTCTTTTTGCGGGAGTTCGTTTGTGGAAGTTTTGTACAATGATTATTCGATCAGCGACGAGAAGTCGAAGATTCAAGCCGAAGCGGTGATCGAATTTTTATCTAAAAGCTATTGGGCGAATTTGCGACCTCCAGATCGAACCAGGAAGGCGATAGAAAATTCGTACTGTGTCGGTGCCTTTCATAAGGGTGAGCAGGTTGGTTTTATAAGAGTCGTTACGGATTGGGCGACATTTTTTTATCTGTGCGACGTTTATGTGGAAGAGGGACACAGAGGCAAAGGCCTAGGAAAGAAATTGATCGAGACGGTTCTGAATTCGGCGGAATTCGAAGGATTGATGGGGCTTTTGGGCACCAAAGACGCCCATGGACTGTATGAGAAGTACGGTTTTATAAAAGAGAAGGATCGTTTTATGAAGCGTCCTCCGGAATGGGCTTCGTAAGAGTAGCGTGACCGAAGGAACCCCCCTGATTCCCTAGCAGATCCGTCTCGAATTTGTTATATTCCTGTCCATAAAACGGTGGCTAGATTTTTCCCAAGCTAGATTTGGGTCTCATGACGGATCCAAGCAGAGCACCGGGGAAACAGGGGTCGCTAGCGGAAGTTTTTCTCGTTTCTCTGAAATTGGGGCTCGTTTCTTTTGGGGGTCCCATCGCCCATCTGGGAACCTTCCATAACGAATACGTAATTTTAAAGAAATGGTTGGATGAGAAATCCTATACGGATCTGGTGGGGCTTTGCCAATTTCTTCCAGGTCCCGCAAGTAGCCAATTGGGAATCTCCATCGGTACGATCCGTGCCGGTTTTTGGGGAGGGATCGTAGCTTGGTTCGGTTTTACTGCTCCTTCCGCAATCGCTCTCATCGTCTTCGCGCTTTTGCTTCGCAGATTCGATTTTGCCGGCGCTGCCTGGATCCATGGTTTGAAAATCGTGGCTGTAGCGGTGGTCGCCCAAGCGATTTTTCTGCTTTGGAAAAAATTGATTCGGTCCACGTCCCAAATCGGGATCGCAATCGGTGCGGCACTCGCCTTATCGTTTTGGAATTCCTCTTTCGCACAAATCACTTTGATTTTTTCCGCCGGCATACTCGGGTATTTCCTATTTAAAAGCCGGTCCGACGCCGAGGTTTTTTCTCTTCCGATCGGGGTTTCCCATCGATTTGCGATCGGCTGCCTCTGTCTTTTTTTCGGACTTTTAGCGCTTCTTCCCGCAATCAGGCTCTTTTCTTCAGATGCCCGACTTTGGATGGCCGATAGTTTTTTTCGATCCGGAGCTTTGGTATTCGGCGGCGGGCATGTGGTTCTTCCTCTTTTGGAGAAGGAGCTTGTTCCGATCGGACTCATCAGCGAGCAGGATTTTCTGGTAGGTTACGGCGCCGCACAGGCGGTTCCCGGACCATTGTTTACGTTTGCGAGTTATTTGGGGGCCGTGATCGGCGGGATCCCCGGTGCCATTCTTGCGACCTTCTTCATTTTTCTTCCGGCATATTTATCGATCATCGGAGTTTTGCCGTTTTGGAATTCCATCCGTAGCGACCGGAGAGTACAGGGAATTTTGACCGGGGTGAATTGTGCGGTTGTAGGCATTTTGATCGCGGCTTTTTATCGACCGCTCTGGACGGATTCGATCCGATCCTTCGGTGATTTTTGCCTTGCTAGCGTGCTTGTAGTGCTTCTGGTTTTTTTCAAATTCCCTTCTTGGATTGCGGTAATCGTCGGCTCTTTGGGAAGCGTTTTGATCCGTCTTCTTCCCCTTTGATCCGATCACCTTCCCTTTCTAAGGATGAGATAAGATAAGTCTTTTCTAGCCAACAATATGGAGTGGAAAGATTTGTACGTCTCGTAGTCTAAGACAGCCAGGTTTTTTTTCGTGTCCGGAGCCAAGGAAAACGGAAGCCAAGGGCGAAAAGACGCCGATCCCTTTAGTCCGAAGTCTTCCTGTTTGGAGCCGGAAAAAACCGGAATCGGGCCGCCTAAGAAATCGGAGAGCCCTCGTAGTAGCGGAAAAATCGCTGCGGATTCCAAACCTGGCGCCAAGACCACCGGTTCTATGGGCGAATTCAATCCGTTGTCCGCTAGAACGGCGACGTCCAACGAGGATAATTTTCGTAGAACTTCCCCGACCTTTCCTCCCAAAAGACCTTCCGAAAATAGGGATCTTGCGGCACCTAACAGAAGTAAGTCGGCATCCTTGCTTTTGGCGATTTCGAGAATTCCCGGAACAACCCAGTCGGACGGAAAACCCACCGTTTCAAATTGAAAGTCGCAACCGGCCGCTTCCTCCCGTACTGCTTGGAAAATTTCGTCTTCTTCCAAACGAGGAAATCCTTCCGATTCCGTCTCCACGGATACTACGTGTAGGGCGATAATGGATAAATTTTGTCCCGAACCGGAAAATAAGGCGCGGGCCAAACCGAATAATTTCGCTCCCATTTTCGGATTTGCGAACGAGACCAATACTTTCATACATCCTCCTTATCTAGTAAGGATCAACATGCTAGGTAAGCGTGCAGCCAAGTCCGTCGATTCTATTTCCCGATAAAATTTCCAACCGAGAAATGCCAGGTCGTATTTCGCCCAGTCCTCGTCCGGCAATTCGGATTTGAGTACGACTTTTCGCCTTTTCTTTACGCCCTTACCGCGAAGATTCGAATTCTTTTCCGAAGTCGTCTCTTCGAGCTCTAGGATTGTGCCCTCCATTTCCGGAAGATTCGAGAAAAACTCGAAGTATTCCCGTAAAAAAATATCGTCTTTGCCGGAGACCAGGAAGGCGATTTTACGCAGATCGACCCAACCCTTATCGATCAGAATCCCTACGGGAGAAGGGGAATTCTCCATAATAAAGCGGACACGACCTGCGATTTCCTTTGCGGAAAATAAGGAATGGGACCGTCCCATGAGTAGCATATCGGGGCGGATCTTTCGGGCCTGATTCAGGATTTCTCGAGCCACTTGGGGAGTGTTCTTGTACACTCGATCGAAGGAACGTCCCAGTTCTTCTCCTTTTGTTTCCAGCGGAAAGAAAACCTCTTTTTCGAGAGACTCCGCCTCCACGGGAGTTAAATCTCCGCTAGAAGTGACATGAAGCGCAGTAATTGTCGGTCCCGGATTTTTTTTCCGGGTTTCGGGAAAGAGTTTCGCTGCAAGTTCTAAAAGTCTGACTCCTGAGGCCGGAGAGGCAAAGGACAAAAGGATTTTTCGACCGGACCGGATCGCCGGGAGTTCCTTGGAAAAGAAGCCTGTTTCTAAAAGGTCCAACACCGGGCCGGTCATAAACGTCGTGAATAGAGCCATGAGCACCATCATCGCGAAAATTTCTTTGGAAAGGATTCCGAGGTCGTAACCGATATTCAAAACCACCAGCTCCATCAGTCCTCTGGTGTTCATTAAGGCTCCGATGGAAAGACTATCCTTCCAGTTTTGACCTACTAACCTTGCGGCTATCGTACTTCCTAAAAATTTTCCCAGGATCGCGATTCCGATTACCGAGGCGCAGGTCATCCAAAGGTTTCCGTCGCTTAACAGACCGATCTGCGTCTTCAATCCGGTGGATACGAAGAACAAAGGAAGAAGCAACAGAAGGCTGATGTCCTCTATTTTTTCCGAAAGCATCCTTCTGAATTCGATCTGAGGAGGCATGATGACTCCGGCAAAAAAGGCCCCGAATAATGCGTGGATTCCTATCAATTCCGTAAGATACGCGGAGGAAATCCAAATCATGAAGACCATTGCAGTGATCGGTCTTCGCAGGGCTTCCTTACTCGGATATACCGAGGCGATTTTCCTGAGCAGAGGTCGAACCGCAAACAGCATGAAAATTACGTAAACAATGGAAAGTCCGACGGTGATAAAGCCTCCGGAGAGACTGCCTGCCTGAGCGATCGCCACCACTCCGGCTAGGATGCACCAGGCGGTAATGTCGTCCGCGGCGGCACAGGTAACGACTAAAGTTCCGAGAGGAGTTTTTGTGAGACCTCTTTCCTGGACGATCCTTGCGAGTACGGGAAAAGCGGTGATGCTCATGGCGATTCCCATGAATAATCCGAAAACGGTAAACGAGATTCCCTTTGGAGCCAAGGATTCGTATAACGTCAGAGAATATGCGGTTCCCAGAAAGAAAGGAAATAGGATGCTGGCGTGACTTACCACTACGGCATCATGCGCTTTTTTCCCTAAAATTCCCAGATTCAGCTCCATTCCGATCAGGAATAAGAAGAGAAGCAAACCTACGTTGCTTAAGGATTGGATGATTTTTAGAGATTCTTTCGGAAAAAGAAAACCCGAGGCTTCGGGCCAAAGCGTTCCCAAAAAAGAAGGACCTAGGAGGATTCCGGCTATGATTTCGCCGATCACGGAAGGTTGTCCGAAAAACGTGAGAAGCGATCCTAACGCTCGCGCCGTCCCGAGAATCACGAGCAATTGCAATAAAAGTAATGCGATCGGTTGTTTGACGTTCTTTCCGATTTCCGCCAGAAAGGTGGAATTTTCTCCGTTTGCGACCGAAACGGTCGAATCTATGGTTACCGGTTCAAGGTTTTTACCGTAGTTTACAACGAAATAGATCGCTATTCCGAAAATCAGCAGGAAGCATGCATATACGAATATGCTTCGAATCGGTTTTATTTCCATCCGGGTTTTTCTCCGCGCGCTCGATAATGTCCACGAAATCGCCGGGATAAGGATTTTTCTCCGAATCGTACGACGACTTAGAATCTATTGAGTAGGGAAGAGTCCGGAGGAAATTCCTCCGATCGTCTTCTCTCGATGCCTGCGAAGTTAGCTGACGGGCTGGGAATGAGAGATTTCCCCCGTAAAGGTTAGCCCCTAAATTTGGTTCCTCCGCTCCGGTTTTCGGATTCGGCAGACTCGGCCTAACCTATAAGCGGACTTTCCTTTTTGTCAAGAGGAATGCAACCCGTTAGGTTTCGGAAATTTTGCGAGCAAATGTTTATGCGGAAAAATAGGAGCAACAGTAGTCGCTGACGGCGGTCACTTTCAATTTGAATTTCGATTTTGCAGGAACCCGAAAGGAACCTCCGCCGGTGATCCGACGCCAATCATTCTCTCCCGGGAGCAATACCGTCAGATCTCCGTCCAAGATCTCCATCAGCTCTTCCACATCCGTACCGAATTCATAGTCTCCTGGTAGAAGAATTCCCAAGGTCTTCTTTTCTCCGCCTGGAAACAGAACGGTTCTGCTGGTCACTTTTCCGTCGAAATATACGTTCGCTTTTTTGACTACGGTCACATTCTCGAATTGCTGCATGGATCCTCTTTACGGTTTTTTGATCGGTTCTGCGATTTTTAGGGGTCAGTTTTCGGAAAGACTCCTTCCCGCCAATTCCCATTTCCTTGTTTCCTTTGGACTTTTTCTCGGAATCCGATTTTTCCCGGCAAAATCCGGTTTTTGGCCCGAACTGGGTGCATGACTTAAAGCTTGCTCCCTTAAAATCCAAAAATCTTGACTTTTTTTGCCTTCTACCGGAAACTTGAATGAGGTATTGGCACTCTAATGATCAGAGTGCTAAAGATGGCAGGCATGGAACTCTCTCCACGACATAGGATGATTCTGAAGGCGACCGTAGACGAGTTTATTTTGGAGAACCGTCCGGTGGGTTCAAAAACCCTATTCGATAAGCACGATATAGGATTGTCTCCTGCTTCCATCCGCTCCGTTTTAAAAGAACTGGAGGATCTGGGATTTTTGGCCTCCCGTCATACTTCCGGCGGGAGAATTCCTACGGAGAGCGGATACAGGTTTTATGTGGATTCTTTGGTGGTTCTTTACGAGCTGACCATAAAGGAAAAACAGCGGATCCAAGAGGAATATCTGAAAATGCAGTTCAAGCTGGATCAGATTCTGAAGGCGACCGCTAGCGTTCTTGCCAATCTTTCCAATTCGGCAGGAGTCGTTCTCGGACCGGCGAAAAGTCTCGATACTCTCAAACATGTGGAACTCATTCACGTTCACGGGGACGAGGTCCTCATGATTATGGTGATGCGGTCCGGGGCTGTGGTTCATCGGAGCGTTTTTCTGGATCGGAACTATAGCCAGGAAGAACTCTATCAGATTTCTAAATATCTGAACGATAACGCCAAGGGTTATGATATGTTCGAAATTCAGGAGGCCGTGATTCCGAAGCTCCTGAAACGGAAAGACGGACCGGAACATTTTTCGAAGGTTTCGGAAGTCATCTCTGCGGCGATGACGCCGGACAATTCCGAAGTCAGCGTTTATATAGACGGTTTAAAAAACCTTTATGGAAGATTCCGAGACGAAGAGCAGAAGCTGAATCAAGTCCTTTCCCTTTTGGACGACAAGATATTTTTACGCGAAATGTTCGGGGAGTATTCGGAACAAGACGGAGTGTATGCCGTAATCGGAAAGGACGGAGACGGGTTGATGGGAGGAGTCAGCATCATCACTTCCAGTTATCGTATGGGAGAAAAAAGGATAGGATCCATGGGGATCATCGGACCGCAACGAATGGACTATAATCGAGCCCTACCGTTGGTGGACTTCACGTCCAAGTTGGTGTCCGAGATGGTAACCCGTATCAGTAAATAATTAGGAGTCATGACGTGGAAACCCGGGATCAGAAAATTTCCGACTCAGGATCCGACGACACCTCGAAATACGCGGAATCGAGGTCCGAAAAAGCGCGGAATGAATTCAATCAAGGACAAGAGAAGGAAATGAGTCAGGAAGAAACCGTTACGGACCGGGAAGAAAATGCGGCAGCGCAACCGGAATCCGCAAAACCGGAACTGGCCGACGATCCGATTCGAAAGGAATTGGAGGCGGCAAAGAAGGAAATAGAATCCTTAAAGGATTCTTGGGCCAGGGAAAGGGCCGAGTTTCAGAATTACAAAAGAAGATCTTCCCAGGAATTTCTGAACATCAAAAGGGAAGCCGTTAAGTCCATGGTCGCAGGATTCCTGAATCCGATCGACAATTTGGATCGTGTCGGTTCCAACGCTTCGCTGACGGAAGAGGTAAAACCCTTCATTGACGGCGTAGGAATGATTCTTAAGGAATTTTATTCTGTATTAGAAAAATCAAATGTTTATCGTTTTTATCCGCAAGGAGAACCTTTCGACCCCACTACGATGGAAGCGTTATCCTCGGAGGAAGGGGACAAATACGCCGAAGAAACCGTGATCGAGGTTTATCAGGCAGGTTTCTTTCTGAAAGAAAACGAGGAAAAGTTTTCCCTGAGACCCGCGCGGGTTCGGATCGGAAAACCGAAAGCTTAGCGAACTTTTTATAGGTACAAGTAAGGAGATACCAACATGTCAAAAGAAAAGATCATCGGAATCGATTTGGGAACCACGAACTCTTGCGTGGCCGTTATGGAAGGCGGAGATCCTGTAGTTATACAAAATTCTGAAGGCTCTCGGACGACTCCGTCCATAGTAGCCTTTACCGCGAAAGGAGAAACCTTAGTCGGACAATTCGCGAAAAACCAGGCTATCACCAACGCGGTAAATACGATCCGTTCCGCAAAGCGTTTTATCGGACGCAGATTCAACGAAGCCGAGCAGGAGATGAAACACGTCTCTTACAAGGTCATTCGCAGCGGAAATGATGGTGTGAAGTTCGAAACCGCTAGCGGGGAATTCACTCCGCAGGAGATTTCCGCCCGGGTGCTTCAAAAGATGAAACAGACCGCCGAGGATTATCTAGGTCATAAAGTTACCAAGGCCGTGATTACCGTACCGGCGTACTTTAACGACGAGCAACGCCAGGCAACCAAAGATGCGGGAAGAATCGCCGGTCTCGAAGTGGAACGTATCATCAACGAACCGACCGCGGCGGCTCTCGCATACGGATTCGATAAAAAGAAGAGTAACGCTAAGATTGCGGTCTACGACTTGGGCGGAGGAACCTTCGACATTTCCATCCTGGAACTCGGAGACGGAGTCTTCGAAGTCAAGTCTACGAACGGAGATACCCATTTGGGTGGGGACGATTTCGATATGGTCATCATGGAATGGATGATCGACGAATTCAAGAAGCAGTATGGAATCGATATCTCTCAGGATAAGAATACGGTTCAGCGTCTGAAAGAGGCTGCGGAAAAAGCGAAGATCGAGCTTTCCGGAACCATGGCCACTCAGATCAATCTTCCATTCATCACTGCGGATGCGACTGGCCCGAAGCATTTGGATATGAATTTGACTCGAGCCAAGTTCGACCAGCTTACGAAGGCTCTCGTGGAAAGAACGAGGATTCCTTGTGAAAACGCTCTCCGAGACGCAGGCATGAAGGCCAGCGAAGTGGATGAGGTCATTCTGGTTGGAGGATCGACTCGGATTCCCGCGGTCCAGGAGTTGGTAAAGGCGACTTTCGGAAAAGAACCGAATCGCTCCGTGAATCCGGACGAAGTGGTCGCGATCGGTGCGGCGATTCAGGGCGGGGTTTTGGCAGGAGAAGTTTCGGACGTTCTTCTTTTGGACGTCACTCCTCTTTCTCTGGGAATAGAAACTCTCGGAGGGGTGATGACCAAGTTGATCGAACGGAACACTACGATTCCTACGAAAAAATCCCAGGTCTTTTCCACCGCAGCGGACAACCAAAACGCGGTTTCCATCCACGTTCTGCAAGGTGAACGGGATATGGCAAAGGACAATCGTACGTTAGGAAGGTTCGATCTGATCGGAATCGCTCCAGCTCCGCGAGGAGTGCCTCAGATCGAAGTGACTTTCGATATAGACGCGAACGGTATCGTTCACGTGTCCGCTAAGGATTTGGGAACCGGTAAAGAGCAGAAGATCCGTATCGAGTCTTCCTCCGGATTGTCGGAAGACGAGATCTCCAAAATGGTAAAAGACGCGGAAGCTCACGCCGCAGCGGACAAGGCCTCTCGGGAACTCGTGGAAGCAAAGAACGAACTCGATACGTTGGCTTATTCCTTGGAAAAAGCTGTAACCGAAGCGGGAGATAAGATCAGCGACAGCGAGAAACAACTTGCTACCGACGAAGTCAAGAGAGCTAGGGAAGCGATCGAGTCCGGAGATATCGCCCGGATCAACGCGGCAAAAACTTCGGTTTCCAAACTGGCTTCGGAGATCGGCTCGAAGATCTACTCTCAAGGCGGAACTTCCGAAAATGCGGGCCCAGGCGCGGGACCGGAAAACGGATCTAAGGCAGAAGAGAAAACTAAAGAGAATGGGGAAAAGGTCGTGGACGCGGACTATACCGTGGTAGACGATGATAAAAAGTAAGTAGCCGATGAGTGAAAGAAGTTACTACGAAATCCTAGGAGTGGCCCAGGGCGCGACCGACGATGAAATCAAGGCCGCGTACCGGAAGCTAGCCATAAAATATCACCCGGATAAAAACAAGGGAGATAAGGCATCCGAGGAAAAGTTTAAAGAGGCAACGGAAGCGTACGAGGTTCTTCGCGATCCTAAGAAACGTCAGGCCTATGACCAATACGGCAAGGCAGGCTTAGGAGCAGGGGGACCCGGAGGCTTCGGGGCAGGAGCCTATACGGACTTTTCCGATATTTTCGGGGATTTCGGAGATATCTTCGGAGACTTTTTCGGAGGCGCCCGGGGTGGCGGAACTAGGCGGGGCGGCCCTCAGAGAGGATCGGATCTGCGCTATAATCTGGAAGTATCTCTAGAGGACGCCGCTCTCGGTCGCGAATATAAGATCGAAATTCCCCGTCTGGAAACCTGTTCCGATTGTGGCGGGTCGGGAGCAGCGAAAGGCAGCGCCCCGACGACTTGTCCCGATTGTGGCGGCTCCGGACAAATCCGTAGATCCCAAGGTTTCTTTTCCGTAGCCACTACTTGCGGAACCTGTAGGGGCAAAGGGACGATCATATCGAATCCTTGTAAGACTTGTCACGGTCAGGGACTCGTGGAAAAAAGGCGCACCATTAACATCAAAATTCCCCCAGGAATCGAATCCGGAAGTCGTCTGAAAGTATCGGGAGAAGGCGAAGCCGGACCGAATGGCGGGCCTCACGGCGATCTGTATGTGGTAACACATATTAAAAAACACGAATTATTCGAGCGACAAGCCAACGATCTGATCTTGAACAAGAAGATCAGTCTGACCCAGGCGATTCTGGGAGGAGACATCGAAGTTCCTACCATAGACGGTAAGAAAGTGAAGATGAAGATTCCGGAAGGAACCGAGTCCGGTCAGGTATTCCGTTTAAAAGGTCACGGGATTCCTTACCTTGGAGGCTACGGAAAAGGGGATCAACACGTCGTCGTAAAGATCGAAATACCTAAAAAACTTTCACGTCGCCAACGGGAATTGATCGAAGAGTTTGCCAGGGAGTCGGGAGAAGGTCTGCCGGGTTCCAAGGGCAAGATATTCACGAATAAATAAAACCTCTAAGTAAAAGGAACATTCATGACTGATAGAGTCAAAATCGGTGTGATCGGCACCGGTCACATGGGTCAGTATCACGTAAACGTAGCAAAAACATTAAGTGACGCCGAACTTGTCGGAATTTACGACGCGGACGGAGAACGGGCGAAACAAATGGCCGAAAAGCACAAAACTTCGGCCTTTTCTTCCTTAGAGGATCTGATGCAAAAAGTGGAAGCCGTTATCGTTGCGGTTCCTACCTTTCTACACCACGAAATCGGAAAGAAGGCGCTTCTTGCCGGAAAACACGTACTTGTCGAAAAGCCGATTGCGGAGACGTTGGAACAAGCAAAAGAACTCGTCGAATTATCCTTAAAGAACGACCGAGTCCTTTTGGTGGGTCACGTAGAACGTTTTAATGGAGCGGTATTGGAACTGGGAAAAATCGCGGTCCAACCCCTCTTGGTCGAATCTAGAAGACTCGCTCCCTTCAACCCTAGAATTAAGGACGTGGGGGTGGTGCTGGATATGATGATACACGATATCGACATCGTTTTGAATCTAGTGAAATCTCCCGTGAAGCACCTCAACGCAGTGGGGGCCAAGGTGGTTTCCGAGCACGAAGATATAGCTTCGGTCGTTCTACATTTCGAAAACGGGACGATCGCGAACATTTCGGCGAGCCGTTGTACTCAATCCAAAATCCGCACTTTGAACGTTTCCCAACAGGACGTCTATATTACCCTGGATTTCTCGGACCAGGAAATAGAGCTTCATAGACAGGCCACTTCTGATATCCTACTCCGGACGGGCGAGATCAAATATCGTCAGGAATCGATCGTCGAAAAGATCTTCGTGCACAAGGATAATCCTCTCAAACAAGAGCAGGAACATTTCGTTAAATGCATCCGAAAGGAAACGGATCCGATCGTTTACGGACAGTCCGACATTCAGACTTTGGAAATCGCTTACCGGATTTTAGAAGAGATTCATAATAATTAAACCAGAAATATGGAAAACAATTTCGGCGGCAAAGTTCTAATTTCCAATTCCTCCATAGTGACGGATTATTTCAATCGTACGGTCATACTATTAGTGGAACAAGACCAGGCAGGCGCTTTCGGGTTGGTACTGAATAAGAAAATGGAAGTTTCGCTCAGTGACGTTATCCAAGGGATCCCGGAAGGAATGGACGGTTCTTTGCCTCTCTACTCCGGCGGTCCGGTGGATCCTACTTTTGTGTCCATTCTGCACGATAATCCCAAGTTGAAGCAACCGGGAGTGGAAGTAATCCCTGGCGTGTTCCTGGCCAGAAGTTTCGAAGCGTTGGTCGAATTATTGGAATCCTCTACCAAGACCAGATTTAACGTGTACCAAGGATACTCCGGCTGGGGAGCCGGCCAGCTCGAAGGAGAGATGGAAAGAAAATCTTGGGTAGTTCACGATCCTAAGCCGGAATGGATTTTTACCGCGGATCCGGAAACGACCTGGCAGGAAGCTCTGAAAAGCAAGGGTGGATTGTACAAATATTTCGTCGAACACACCAAAGATCCGCTGCTAAACTAGGATCGACCCCGTTTCGGTCCGCGGAAAAGCGGATATTATAATATTCGGATGGACAAAGCCGAATTCACGTAAGATTCCGGAGGGATGGTCCCTTCTTTACCCGGCTTGGAAATACTGGCAGGCATGATTGCACCTGCGGTCCTGATTTCCGCAAGCGCAAGTCTGATTTTTTCCACCGCAAACCGGTTGGGCAGAATTTTCGATCGAGTCAATCTGTTGAAATCCGAAATAGAAGCGCTTGTAGAGGGAAAGATTTCCTATCCCGCAGAGCGGCTTCTCTATCTTAAAAGTCAGTTAACCATACAGAGAAAAAGAGCGGGATTGATCCAAAGATCCATGGCTTCCCTTTACATGGCCACTTCCTGATTCGTTACTTCCAGTTTAAGTTTAGGAATTGTGGTCGCGTTTCACTCCGATGCAGTCTGGATTCCGACTTTGATGGCATTGCTCGGCGGAATTTTTTTGTTCTTGGCCAGTGTTCTTCTTTTGTACGAGAGCAGATACAATCTTCGTTTCATCAGCGGCCAAATCGATTTTGCCGAGTTCTTGAAGGGAAAGGCGGACGAAAGACGAGGAAAGATTTCGGAACCAGGTTCCCCGTCCAAAACTTGACAAATCGCCGGAATGGAATAGATTTAGTTTTCTATTTCTTCCGAGGACATTCCTTTTGAATATAAAGTTATCGATCGTTCTGGCTCTATTCCTTTCAGTTTTTTTGAGTTCGGATCTCTTTGCGGACGGTTGTTATCTGTGCGCACTCGGAAGTTCGGATTCTTGCAGGGACTATTGTAGGTTTTCGGGAATCGACTCCTTTGATACTCGGAAAAGATGCGAAAGCAAAGGATGCAGGGTAACCGGCATGGCGTCCTGTCCGACTGCGTCCAATTCTAAGGTATGTTCTGCGTCCCTTTTCCGTGGGAAGGAACGATTCAGGAATGAGGAGGGCCCCACCCTACTCTGGGTGGGGGCCGGTGCGGTGGTACCCGTCGCTCCGGTTTTTGCTAAATAGCAGATTTTTTTGATTTTGAAAATCTATTTTTTTTAGCAAAACCCTGTAGGAACTCCTACAAGAAACCTGCTTCATTCGCCTTTATTAGATTTCCTTCAAATATAAAGTAGGACTTCTTTCCCACTCTCCGCTCAAAGTCCAGAAATACATGGCAACCACAGCCAAGTTCGTGAATAGGTAAGCAAAAGCCGCCTCCTTCCAAGGAACGCTTCCGCTAATTTCGAAGACGAAATCCGTCAGAACATAGGAAGCGATCCAAACCAATCCGAACGCGAGTAGAAAAGCAGTCTGAGAAAGCACGAGCGCTTCCCCCAGAAAATATTTACGAAGAAATTCCTTTGTTCCTCCTAGGATTCGTAGTAGGGAAGTTTCTTCCAAGCGCTCCTTCCTGCTCAATTCCAAGGAGGATAAAATCAACAAAAGTGAGGAGATTACGATCAGCCCAGTCATCCAGCGGATCGCAAAGGAAATCTTTTCCAGAATTCCTATAAAGGATTGGACCGCTTTCTCGGTATCTATTATCGTTAAATTCGGGAATTCGTTTAATAATTCTTTCTGTAAGTTATATCGTTCTTCCGGAGATTCCAATCGGAAGGAACTCAGATAGAATTTCGGGGCCTTTTCCAAAATTCCTCGGGAAAAAATTACGACGAAATTTGGCCGCATGTCGGACCAATTCACAGTCCTAAAATTACGGATCATTCCGGAAACTTCCACTCCTCCTATGGAGAAAGTGAGCTTATCTCCTAGTTCGACTTTTAGATTTTTGGAAAATTCCTTTTCGACGGAAATCTGGTCCTCTTCTCCTTTTCTCCAGAAATCCCCTTCGGAAACTTTTTCCGTAGGATAGGTTGTGTCCCGATAAGAGAGAAAGTATTCTCTGGTTCGCGCGGTAGACCTCCAATCTCTTCTCAGAGCGGACTCTTCCGTTTCTTCTTTCTTGATCGGTTCCCCGTTGATACGAACCAATCTTGCTCCGATAACGGGAGCCGTTATCAGTTTTTCCGCATGACGATTCGTTGCGGATTGCATAAAGAAATCCAATTGTTCAGGCCGGATATCCAGGACGAACATATTGGGACGTCTTTCCTTATCCTTCGCTCCGCTATATTCTAATAGGCTATCGCCAATAAACAAACTGAGCAAAAGGACGAATAAGGAGGAACCCAATCCGACTGCGACCCAAGACAAACCGGTACGCGGCCTATCTAATTTTCGTAAGGCCATCCTAATGCTGGGGGAAAAATCAAATTTAGCTAGGATGAAGGATAGCAATTTTCTCACTACCAAAGTGCCGAAATAAATTACGACCGGTAAAAATAAAAGAAGACTGCAAAGTAGAATTCCTTTGAGCCAATCTCCCGTTTCCCACCAAGCCAAACCGAAAAAAAGTAAGTAGACTGTTCCGAAAGAAAGGATCTGTCTCAAATCGAATTTGGGTAAAGGCTGAAGCTCTTCCGCAAAATCGGAACGCAACGCGTAGAGAGGACTCAAGGAACGGGTTTTGGCAAGAGAATCCCAAGCGGAAGCGAGCGGCACAACCCAAGCTAAAAAGAATCCCCAAAGCGCCGTTTTCGGACTCGGAAGCAATTCCGGCTGAAACGGAAAATCGCTAGCGGCTATATTAGGGATTTTGTATTGAACCAATATGCCGACTCCGAAGCCTAAGACGGCTCCGATCGTGGAAAGCAGGAGTAATTCTCCGAGCACTAAGGAAACTACGAGATTCGGTGACGCGCCTAAACACTTATAGATCGAGACCGAATTCGCCTTACTTCTGATTCCCGCACGGCTTGATAGAAGAATGGAAATCCCTCCCAAAAAGAAAGCGCATAATGCCAATAGAGAAAAGAAATCCAAAGTATTCGCCAGGAATTTTTGGGATCCGGAATTGGCTTCCGTGCTTTCGTACAAGAGCAGATCGTTCTTTGCGAATTCCTTGAATTTCTTCTTTTTAAGTGCGGGTGCATCCTCGGATTTAGGCAATAAAATCGGACTTTGGTAACTGATTCTAGATCCTCTCTGTTCTAATCCGGTTTTCTCCAAGGAATCCCTATGAAGGATACAACTTGGAGCCATAGAGAGGAAATTTCCTGCGAGACCCGGTTCTTTCAGAATCATTCCCTTGAGTCGAAAGGAGGCTTCCCCCAATCTGACCTGGTCTCCGATTTTTAATTTGAGATTCTTGATTAAGCTTTCTTCTAAAAGAACTTCTCCTCGAGTTAAGTTTCTGTAAGCTCCGGGAGGATCGGTGACAACATCTCCGAAATACGGATATTCTCCTTTTACCGCCTTTACCAAGGAAAGACTGGAATCCTGGGTATGCGGATTTCTCAGCATGGAAGGGAATTGGACCAATTCGGAGAATTTTGTCCCTTGGGGCAATTCCTGCCTTAAAAACGATTTCTGCCGAGGGGAAAAGGGCGAACTGGAAGAGGCGACTAGATCGGCTCCCATGATGTTTTTGGCTTCGTTTAATATGGTTTTGGAAAGTTGCTCCCTGTAGGAATGAACGGAAAGAACGGCTCCGGTTCCGATTGCGACGGCTAAAATTACTTGGAGAGAAGAGGATTTTCGCGAGCCGATCTCCCGTAACATGACCCGGAAAAAGAAATTTCGATTCATTTCTTTCTCCTAGGAGGAACCTTCTTGGATTTTGAAGGACGAGCCTTTTTTCCGTCGTTTAGGATGGAACCGTCTTTCATTTCTAGGACACGGTCGGCCAAGGAGGCGACTTGCGGATCGTGGGTTACCACTAATAATGTGGATTTCCTCGTTCGATTCAGTTCCTTTAATAAAGACATGATGCGATTTCCGTTGGCTCGATCCAAATTTGCGGTCGGTTCGTCTGCAAACAGAAGTTTCGGCTCATGAATGAAGGACCTTGCAATTGCGACCCTTTGCTCTTCCCCACCGGAAAGTTGGCTGGGAAAATTGGAACTTCTGTGTTCCATGCCGACTTTTGCCAGCCAGAGCCTCGCTCTCTCTCTGATTTCCTTTTCCGGAAGGTTTGTTGTCAAAGCAAGTGGAAGGGATACGTTTTCCAATGCGTTCAGGGTCTTAATCAGTTGGAAATTCTGAAAAACAAAACCCAATTTCTCGCCTCTTAACTTTGCAAGCTCGTCTTCTTTCTTTTCGAGCAGGGAAATTCCGTCCAAGACCACCTTTCCGCTGTCAGCCTTATCCAATCCCGCGGAAATTGCAAGTAACGTGGACTTACCAGAACCGGAGGGACCGACGATGGCGACGAATTCTCCTTCTTGGACTTCGAATTCCACGTCTTTCAAGACGCGAAATTCTTCTCCTGCAACCGTATAAGATTTGTTCAGTTGTGATATCGATAACAAATGCGGCACCTTCCTCAAACTTTGACTGACCTAAACTCGGCACTTGATAGGAAATTTATTTCAGAGCAAAAAAACTTTCACTTGAAAAACCATTCCAGTCTTTGCGTAGCTTGGAATTTTTTTTCGAAAAATTTACGGGCATTTTCGCGATCGTTCTTCCTAATTTTTTTTGACTCTAGAATCGGCCGAATTTATAAAGTAACTCTCGACCTTCGGAGAGTCGGTTCAGAAACGAGAAGTCGATCTCAGACTTATTGACACTCCGTAAATAAAAAGAACCTCGATGGAAATTTCTGGGAGCAAAATGCAATTATCTACAGTGACGGATTTGAACGAACAGGATGCGGAAGTTAATCGAGCTCATGACAGGAAGCTATCGTGCAAAGGTTGCGGTCGTACAACGACGCATCTCTTTCAGTACGATCTTTGTCGCGACTGCTTGAATCAAACTTTTCGCAGACTGATCAAAGTGATCGATTCAGTACGCAAATAAAACGATTCGCTCGGAGCGTTCTCTTCCTTTTTTTTCCAACCTCCTAATGCTGATTTCGAATGATAAAAAGCCGGTTTTTCCCGGCTTTCCTCGTTTTTGACCTGTTGCGATTCTTTCGGTTCCTATTTTCCAAAGAATGAAGAAGGGATCGGCTTAGAATTCCGATCTTTCCGCCGCAATCTCGTACAAGTGATTCTCAAAAAAGAATTGGATTCTGGACCTAGGGAAAAATCCTCTCGGTATGGACTATCCGTTCCGGGAAATCGAATCGAAATGGCAATCGTATTGGGAGAAAAACCGTTCTTTCCAGACAAACCTTCGCTCTTCTAAGCCGAAGTTTTACTGTTTAGACATGTTTCCTTATCCCTCGGGTGCAGGTTTGCATGTCGGACACCCGGAAGGGTACACTGCGACGGATATCGTTTCCAGATTCAAAAGAATGAAAGGATTCGAAGTCCTGCATCCTATGGGTTGGGATGCCTTCGGGCTGCCCGCCGAAAGGTACGCTATGCAAACGGGAATTCATCCCGCTCAAACCACTCACCAGAATATAGACAACTTTAGAAGGCAGATCAAGTTTATCGGCCTGTCTTACGATTGGGACCGGGAACTTTCCACAACCGACCCTAGATACTACAAGTTTACTCAATGGATTTTTCTAAAACTTTTCGATTCTTGGTACGATTTTGAGGCAAAAAAGGCCCGACCGATTTCCGAATTGGCAGATAGGCTGAGAACCAATGGATCTGTAGGATTCGACGATTTAAGCCCGTTTAGCAGCTCCGACTGGAATAAATATTCCGACGTGGAAAAGGAGCAGGTGCTTTCCGGATTCAGATTGGTGTACCAGGCGGAAATTCCGGTCAATTGGTGCCCGGGATTAGGCACTGTTTTGGCCAACGAAGAAGTCGAGGAATGGGTCGAAAAGGGATACGAAGTGGTCCGGAAACCGATGCGGCAGTACATGATGAGAATCACTGCATATGCGGATCGACTTTTGGAGGACTTACGTCTGGTTTCCTGGCCCCAATCGACGCTAGAGATGCAAAAGAACTGGATCGGAAAGAGCGAAGGTTTGGAGATCACGTTCCCTTTCGACCCGGGTACGAATGAACGGGTGAATACCGCGAAATCGCAATTAGATTCCGAAACTTCGTCGCAAAGAGATCTGAATTACGGAGGAGTTAGGGTATATACGACTAGACCCGATACTATATTCGGAGTTACTTATATGGTTCTGGCTCCTGAACATCCGCTTGTCGACTTGTTAACTTCCCCGGAACGAAAGGAAAAGGTCCAGGAATATAGAAAATCCGCTGCCTTGAAAAGCGATTTGGACAGAACGGAACTTTCCAAAGAAAAATCCGGCGTCTTCACCGGAGCCTATGTTCTGAATCCCGCGGATCCTTCCAGAAAAATCCAAATTTGGATCGGGGATTATGTTCTCTATGGCTATGGAACCGGAGCCATCATGGCCGTTCCTGCACACGACTCCAGAGACTACGAATTCGCAAAAG
The DNA here is from genome assembly GCF_004769195.1 of Leptospira fletcheri. NCBI lineage: Bacteria > Pseudomonadati > Spirochaetota > Leptospiria > Leptospirales > Leptospiraceae > Leptospira > Leptospira fletcheri. Next base: position 105,591 of record NZ_RQET01000004.1, on the reverse strand, counting down.
CGTTCGATTTGGAAATCCTTCCGGTAATCGAAGGCGATTTTTCCCAAGGAGCTTTCGATTCCAAAGAATCAAAATGTATTCATTCCTCTTCCGAAGAATTGGACATCAACGGTCTCTCTTACGGAAAGGCATTCGACAAAACTTCTGAATGGGCGGAGCGGAAAGGAATCGGGAAGAGAAAAACCCAATTCAAATTGAGGGATTGGCTTTTTGCCAGACAACGTTATTGGGGAGAACCGATTCCTCTGGTTCATTTTCCTTCCGGGGTAACGAGGGCGATTCCGGAGTCCGAGCTTCCATTAGAACTTCCAAATTTAGCGGAATTTAAACCGTCCGGAACCGGGGAATCTCCCTTGGCTCTGGCGGGAGATTGGTTACAATACAAGGATCCTCTTACGGGCGAGGTCGGAGTGCGGGAAACGAACACAATGCCCCAATGGGCCGGCTCCTGTTGGTATTATCTTCGCTACATAGATCCGAATAATCCGGATCGTTTCGTAGATCCTGAACTGGAAAAAGCCTGGATGCCCGTGGATCTATACGTGGGAGGAGCGGAACATGCGGTTCTCCATCTTTTGTATTCCAGATTTTGGCATAAGGTACTCTTCGATCTCGGACATGTAACGACTCCCGAACCTTTTAAGAAATTAGTGCACCAAGGACTGATCCTCGGCGAGGATAAGAGAAAGATGTCCAAATCCCTAGGAAATGTCGTGAATCCGGACGACGTGGTCCAGAATTACGGCGCCGATAGTCTGAGATTATTCGAAATGTTTATGGGACCGTTCGAAATGGTCAAACCTTGGAGTACAAGAGGAGTCGATGGGGTATTCAGATTCCTAAATCGTGTGTGGAGATTGTATCACTCCGGCACGGGTGAATCCTTCCGATTGGACGAATTCGAACCGAACAACGAAGAGTTAAGAATCTTCCACAAAACCGTTCGCAAAATAGACGAAGACATCCAGAATTTCTCCTTTAATACGGCCATCTCGCAACTGATGATTTTCGTAAACGAATTCACTCCTTCGGAAAGACGGCCTCGCAGGATTTTGGAACCGTTTTTGCTTTTGCTTGCCCCTTTTGCTCCCCATATCTCCGAAGAATTATGGGCTCTTTGCGGAAGAAAAGATTCCCTTACTTACGAGAATTTTCCCGTTGCGGATCCGGAATTCCTAGTCGATGACGAGGTGTTAATCGTAGTTCAAGTAAACGGAAAATTGAGGGCAGACTTTAAGGCCCCGAAGGAGATTCGTCAGGAAGAAGCACTTGCCTTGGCAAAATCCCTGGATAAGATCAAACCGTTTATGGAAGGAAAGCAGATTCGCAAGGAAATCTACGTACCTGGAAAACTCGTAAATTTGGTCGTGGCGTAAGCGATTCTTCGAGGGAAATCCAATAAAAGAAGCGGGTTTCTTGCAGGAACTCCTACAGAGAAAGAGTCTTCAAAATCGGTTTGACAAAAACCGTTTTTTGGAATAAGGAGTTCGGGTACCACCGCACCGGCCCCCACCCAGAGTAGGGTGGGGAGTCCTTCAAAACTTTCTAAAAAGTCCGACTGTATCAGCTTACTTCGACGACCTCAGCGATCGGCGCATTGTTCTTTACCGATTCGATACCGTGAAGGCAGGCTTGCTTGGATTCATAGGCTTCGCTAGCCGCGATAATTTCCCCGTTTCCCGCCTTTAATCGAAAGCGGAATTTACCGCCCTTATCAGTATAAACTTCGAATTTCGCCGCCATATTTCTCTCTCTTGAATCAATAATTTATTTTTATATGTTCGGAGAAAAGCATTGTCAAGGCTAAAAACCGACTTCCGATTTCATGGTTTTTATTTCAGCAGAATGAATGCGAGCATGCCGGCTAAAAGAACAACTCCGATTAAAATGAAATAATTCAAAGTGTTCCCGCTTTCCTGCGCTCTTCCGCCGGACATTCCGGGAGGTCTCGGATTTGCACCAGGGGTAGCGGCGCTTTTCGGACGGGCTAAGCGTACAGGACTTTCCTCGAAAGCTTGCAACAGTACTCCGGCAGGGCCTTTTGCAAAAATATGATATTCGTTTTTACCGGACGCAATGGTCAAAAAAGAACCGACGATAGGTTTGGCATTTCCGTTCTGGTCCACCGCTCCGAGTGTTTTAGCCAAAGCCTTTTCTTCCGGAGAGGAGTTCGGTAATTGAAAAAGGACTTTATCCCCTTCTATCAGATCGTCGAAGTCGATTCCGTTGACCGGAGAAAGCACTGTCTTTGCAGGAACGATGCGCCCGAATCCTTTGGAAATCGCTTCTATCTGACGCTGGACTGCGGCTTTTTCCGGATCAATCTGTGCCGCCGATAGATCCCCCGCTTCTCCTTCTTCCTTGGGTTTGACGATCGGAGAAAGAACTCCGGCAAAAATCGTTTTGCCGCGGTTTCGAACACTGGAAACAAATTCCACATCCGCCTGGACTCGGACCGTATTGATTTTCAATCCGGCTTTGATCTGATTTTCCAGCATATTCACGAGAGCTCCGGTATCGTTCCGGTCCCACATCGGGTAGTAATTTTCCAAAATCTGTTTGTTGAGTTTGGAGTGCATAATTCGGCCGACTTGTTCGGACAGGCCTGCGTCTGCCGCTTCTTCCCTGGCGGCCTCCGCCATATCGTGTGTGATTTGGCCGAAATCTTCGAAGGTTCTGATTTTTCGAATGAGAGAGGAATTCGAAAACAGGGAATATAGTTCTATGATCTCGTGCTTAAATCTGGATACCAAGCTGATGACCACTCCGGCTCTATTTTCTACGTCGATCCGAAGTTTTAAAAGATAGGCATCTTTTAATTTGCCCTGAATGAGTTCGATCGCCTGTTCCTCCGTGAGGACGGATTCGAAAGCCAGGTTCATTAGGTTTGCCTGTTCCTGGAGTTTACTGGTTTGCGGGTTCTTTTCCATTATTCCTCAGTTCCAAGCACGATTATCGGAGCTTCTATTCGATGAAGCTCCTTGATTTTTCTTGCAACCATTTTTGATAACGATGTCTTCTCGGCATGTAATCTTCCGCCAAGGGGATCTCGACGCGAGCTACGGTGCGGTTCTCGGATCGGCGGCTGTAGATGGTAAACAGATGCCGGTCATAGCCGCTTTGGGCTACCAGAATTTCCACCATGGTGATGCCCATCCCGGCTCCTTCCGTCGTATCTCCGTACTTCATATAGTACTCGAAGAGATTGTCAAATTCTTTAGAGTGTATGAACTTCTCTCTGATCCTTTTTTCCTCGCGGCTCGCAAGATTAAAATTGTTCTGAACCAATAGGATGATTCTATCCTTGTTGAAACTTAGAGTTACCTTTACGAAAAGTCCGTTTTCCTTCATTTTACGGCGGTAATACGGAAACTTACGACTTACTAGATTTTCTTTAAACGAAGTCATCCCCTGGTCGTATTGGGTGGAATCGTTTATGTCCAGACCCAATTCTCGGAATAATACCCGTTTAATGGCGGCCTTTGTCGCATTGACGATCAGCTCCTTAGCGGAGGTAAAAAGAAGTTCGATTAAATCTTCCCGTCCGTATTTGGCTAAGACGGTATGTATCAGGTGTTTGAGCTTGGATTCGCCGTTACTACTCAGGACATACGTAATTATAGAGACTGGCTCTTCTTTTTTAACGGCTGTTTCTATTTCGAATAGGAATTCCTGGGAAAACTCCTCGATTCCTTCATTCATTCGGATTATCGATTATATTTACCGGTCCACGTTTTCGAGAAAAAAACGAGGCTTTCCCACGAAAAAAATCAGGATAAAAATCCCGAAAATCAGGAAATTTTAGCTCTTCCCTGTAGGAATTTCGCGATCTCATCCATCACCGGCCCGGTTTCGGGGCGGCAAGAGCGGATTTGATTCGCCAATTTCGGATCGGTGCCGGCGATTTTCCCTTCGTGAAATTTGAGTTTAAATTCCGTGAATTTTAATCCATGGGCGGTGGAAACAACGACTACTTTTTCGCCCTTATGTATCGTCCCTTTCGCCAAGAGTTTGTATAAGGCGGCAAGGGCCACTCCCGTATGAGGATCGTTGTACAGACCGTAAAGATCCGCGCGAGCGGCAGCATCGGATAATTCCTCTTCGCCGGCCTGCTCTACGATTCCGTTAAACGACTTTAAGGTTTTGATCGCTTTTTGAACCGAAACTGGATTTCCGATTTGTATTGCGGAGGCTAAAGTCGGCTTTGCGTCCATTGCCGCAAATTCCTGGAAGTTTTTTAAGTAGGAGAGATACAACGGATTCGCATTTTCCGCCTGTGCCAAAACGATTCGCGGACGCTTACGGATCAGGCCCAATTTTTCGGCCATTTCAAAACCTGCCCCTAGTGCGGAGACATTTCCGAGATTCCCGCCGGGAATGATGACCCAATCGGGAACTTCCCACTCCAGTTGTTGCAGGATTTCCGGTGCTATCGTTTTTTGTCCTTCGATCCTCAAGCTATTCATCGAGTTGGCTAGGTAAATTCCGGCTTCCTTCGTGACTTCCTTCACGATCTTCATACAACCGTCAAAGTCGGTTTCCAAGGCGATGACCTGTGCACCGTTGGAGACGGGCTGTATCAGTTGCGCTTGGGAAACTTTTCCGGCAGGTAGAAAAATGATCGCAGGGATGCCTGCCTTAGCCGCGTAGGATGCAAGCGCTGCGGAAGTATCTCCGGAGCTTGCGCAGGCTACCGCTCGGATCGGAACTCCTTGGTTCAACATGTGCCGTACTTGAGTCAGAAGAACGGTCATGCCAAGATCTTTGAAGGATCCGGTATGCGAAATACCGCATTGCTTGATCCAGAGCCCGCCCAATCCCAGATCCTTGGTGAATCGATCCGAGGAAAAAAGGTGGGATAGCCCTTCTCCAGAGCTTACGATCTCCGAGTTGTCTGCGTGAGGAAGGACCCATTCCCTTTTATTCCAAATCCCGGACGTATTCGGGAATTGAACGGAACGGAATCTGGAGTCGAACAGGTCCCTCCATTCTTGGCCGCTTTTTTCGCGCAAGGCATCCAGGTCGTGGGAAACTTCGAGTAAACTTCCGCATTTTTTGCATTCGTATACGACTTCGTTCAGATCGTATACGGAAGCGCAGGACTCGTTAATGCATCGAAATTCGGCCTTATACCGCGTAAGCGTGGAACTCATACTTTAGATAGAGTTTAGAATGTCCTTTTTTTTGGCATCAAATTCTTCCTGCGTAATGAGGCCTTGGTCCAACATGTTCTTCAATTTCGCCAACCTTGTCGTCGCGTCGTTTTGTCCGTTCGCGGCGGCATTGTTCTGGTTCTGTTGTCCCATCATATTGGCCATCATGTTCGCCATATTCATTCCCATGCCCAATCCCATTCCGGCGGACATTCCTTCCCCCGCGTTCCCTCCGGGATTTCCCGCAGCGGTCTCTCCGATGTCCAGCATCCTTTTTTGCTGGTACATTCCGCCCAGGGTTTCGATCTCGAATTTGTCGGTAAGTACCTTCTGGATTTTTTGGAAATTCGGATCGTTCTGATCGAAGTTGATGGACTGTACGAAAAAGTCCACGACCTCGACTCCATATTTCGCGAAGTCGGGTTGGATTTTCGTTTTTCCCGCGGAAGAGGATTCCTCTAAGTGCTGGCTAAGTCTTGTAATCGGTTCTCCGCTTTTCAGAACCACTTCCGCCAAAAAGTCGCTCAAACGAGTGACGATCATCGGTTTGAAAAGGTTATCGACTTGGTCCTGGTTATACGCGCCTTTGGATCCGACTACGGTGGTTGCGAAGGACTTTGAATCCGTTACTTTAATATTATAAGTTCCGAATGCTCTTACTCCCAGTGTGATCATATATTTCGGATCTTCCACCTGGATCGGGGTGGGAGTTCCCCATTTCAATTGAATCAGAGCTTTGTTCACGTACACGACTTCGGCGCTAAACGGAGTCTGTCCTCCGAAGGGTAGGTTAACGAGTTTTTCCAGAATCGGAACGTTTCCGGTTTTTAAAGTATGGGTACCGGGACCGAATACGTCCAAGGCTTTTCCTTCCTTGAAAAACACCGCCTCTTGGCTTTCGTTTACGACCAACTGTCCGAAAGTGCTGATGTCGTTTCTGGGAAATTTCCAAACGACTTCTCCGGGATTTCCCTCGTATTTGATGACGTCTATTAATGCCATAATCGCTCCTTATAAAGATGTTATTCGTCTGCATACTTGAGTGCAAACGAAAAAACGATGAAATTATTTCTTGAGAAACACGTTCCGTCTGGCTCTCAGCGCTTCCGCGAAACGATCCAATTCGCTTCGAAAATCACTTACCCAATTCCGTACGGATTCGACGGAATCGGTGGATTTTACACCGTTCGAAATCGCTTTTTCCCCCAGTTCTTCGGAGTGCTTCAACAAGGAATAATCCCATTCCGTGAGTTCGGTTAATTCGTTTTCTCCCGGTTTGAAGCCGGAGCCCAGACTAGTTAGACCGTATCCGGCGCCGGTAATTTCGTTTTTTAACCTTTCGATCAAGGAAAGTAGAATCTCCGTGGAACCGATAAGATCCATTCTTCGATCGTTTACGAAACCTTCTTCGATTCTTCGGATCGGTTCCTTTAAGGAACCGATTTTTCGAGAGAGTTCTTCTCTAACGAGGCGATCCGCGTTGTAATATTCCTCGTTTTTTATGATATCACCGTAAAAAGGAAACTTCGAGAGGAAGGACTTCATTTTTCCCCTTTCCGTACGGTAGCGGTCGATGTAACTTTGAACGGCATTGTTATCTGACATGACGAATATATTGTATCGGAAAATGGGCTCGGGCAAGTAGAATTCGCCTGGAAACCTCGATTTTGACGTTGTGCGAAAAAAGGATTCGAGTCTAATGGAAAAGAAACTCGTCGGGAACGGGTGCGGGAAAGCATGCCATTTTTAACCAATGTCGGCACATTTAGATTCACTCTGTTGCTTTGGATAAAAAAGGCGTTTCCCGTTCTTTTAGCGATCGCCTCCGTACTCTATCTCCGAATTTTCGTGATCCAATTCTATTTTATCACCGGAAATTCCATGATGCCTAGTTTTCAAGACGGGGACTTGGTGTTGGTAAAAAAATGGGGATTTCCGGCAAGGGTAGGGCCTTGGACTTGGTCCCTTGTGGAATCGAAAATAGATAGATTCGATGTTCTAGTCCTGGACGGAGTAGGCGCGGAACTCAGCTTGAAGAGGGTGGTCGGATTGCCGGGAGATTTTTTCCGGTTCTCGGAAGGAAGGATCCATATCAACGATTCTTCTTTGGAGGAGCCCTTCGTAAAGCCGGGTTTTAAGACCCAAGCCCCCTCTCTTTCGGTCGTTCCCGTGGTAAGCGTTGCCGGAAATGTCGGAATCGGAGATTCGGGAAGGATTCCTCCGGGATATTTTTTGGTCTTGGGGGACAACCGGGAATTTTCCACGGACTCCCGAAATTACGGACTGATTCCGTTTTATAAACTCAGAGGCAAGGTTTTGGCGAGAATCTAAAAGTCGCTAGCCTTCGGACACAATCGTCTTTGGGATTTTATCGGAACTGCCGATCTTGAAAAAGAAAGTTCCGTTGCGGGTCGCTCGCTAGGCGGCTCGCGATCGAAATCGCGACTCCCGGATAATTTGCAATATCGTTATGCTTCCCGATCGTAAGAGATTCTCCTTTCTTTTTTATTTTCTTTGTTCGCTTTTTGCGATTCTCGCCGGTCGCGTAGGGTATCTTGTATTCTTTAACGACAAGGAAATCGCGTTCAAAAACGGGGAAAGAGTTTTGCGCGGCGCCGTTTACGATCGGCGTGGAATCGAATTGGCGCTTTCCGTAGATTCTTCCACGATCGGAATCTACCCGGCGAATATCTACGACCCGAATTTCACAGCCATGCAGCTTTCTCCGTATTTGGATATTTCCCCGGAGAGAATCGAGGGCTTGATACGGGAAAAAAGCAGGTATTTTCTCTTAAAGCGGGAGATCGACGACGCCACCGCGAGTCGCATCATGGAGATGGCATTGCCCGGAGTGCGCAGAGAAAGGGAATACAAACGGGTGTACCCTCACGGAAGTCTCGCGGCGAGCTTGCTCGGGTTTACCGGAATGGACGACGACAAGGCCCTTTCCGGATTGGAATATTATTATAATCGGGAATTGATGACACCGACCGAATCCGATCCGACCCACGGCGCCAACCTCCATCTGACTCTGGACGGATTGATCCAATTCAAATTGGAAAAAGCCCTTGGAAAGAGATTCGAAGAAACGGGTGCAAAGCGAGCGGTCGGACTCCTGATGGAGTTGCATACGGGAAGAATCCTGGCGATGGCGAGTTTCCCTTCTTTCGATCCGAACCGTTATGCATCCTTCGAAGAGATTTCGCATACCAATTGGGCATTGCGTCACGTTTACGAGCCCGGATCCACGATGAAAATCTTTTTGGCGAGCGTTCTTCTGAACGAAAATTTAATTCGTCCGAACGAAAAATTCGATTGTCCGGGATATGTGGAATACGGAAAAACCCGCATTAAATGCACTCAGGTTCACGGGAAAGTCAACTTAGAGGAGATTCTGCAGTATTCCTGCAATGCGGGAATCATAAAAGCCGCATCCAGGATTCCCAACGAAGTTCTTTACGAATATATGAAACGTTTTCGTTTTGCCGAAAAAACCGGACTATTACCGAACGAATCCGTCGGCTACCTTCCGAGTCTGAATAAATGGACTCCTACCACTCCTATGTTTTTGGCGATCGGGCAGGGGATTTCGGTAACTCCGATCCAGTTGGTTGCGTCCGCCGCTTCCGTCGTGAACGGTGGAAGATTTATCACTCCTCGTGTGGCCTCCCATGTGACGGACGTTTACGGAGAGGTACTCCACGAATATAAATCCGAGGAGGCTCCGGTGGGAATCAGGGAATATTCTACGGAGAGACTCTTGAAGGCCATGACTCGGGTGGTGAGAGAGGGAACAGGGAAAAACGCCTACATACAGGAATATTCCATCGCAGGAAAGACGGGAACCGGTCAAAAAGCGGTGTCGGGAAGAGGTTACCAGGACGGACTTTGGTCCGCTTCGTTTTTGGGTTTTTTTCCGGCGGAGAAACCTAGGATCGTCGGATTGATTCTTTTCGATGAACCGAAAGGATCCAGTCATACCGGAGGCGGATTGGCCGCTCCGGTGTTTAAGGAAGTCGTGGAGAATATCATTCCGATCATCGAACAAGGGGAAAGAACTGTGGACATTCGGCTTCCGAAGTTGGACCGCAAGCCTCTGGTCCTAAAATCGGATCGAGTTCCCGATTTGTCCGGAAAAAGCAAACGCGAGGTGATCGAACTCCTTTCTCCATCCGGAATTCCCTATAAGCTTCACGGAAGCGGATTTTGTTATGAACAAGAACCTTCTCCCGGTAGCCAGTTCGATGGAAAAAGGGTGGATGTGTTCTTTCAATGAAGGAGATCGGTTCCGATTTACTGGATCGAAACTTGAACGCTCTTAGAGTTCTGGATCCGAGGATCGCGGATCAGATCCTGTTTTCCGAATTCATGGGGGAGCCGATTCCGACCGGATCGGGACAACCTAGTCTTAGGATGGATTCGACGATTCTGCACAGCGCTCGGGAACCATATACCGAAGCCGTACGACAATTGGCTTCCTTGAAGAAGGGGGACGAGGATCGGGTCTTCCTTTTTTTTGGAGCCGGCCTCGGATATTCGATTCTGCATGCGCTGGAGTTCGAAAAGATCGTTTGCGTATGGATGGAGCCTTTCCCCGGAATTTTAAAGCGGGCATTTTCCTTGCGGGATTTTTCCGAGGCGCTGGAAAATCGTCGCCTTAGGATCCTTTTACCCCCATTCGACGAGACTTCCTTTTACGACTGTTTTAAAGGAATCTCCGGTCTTCCGATCAGTTTTATTCCGCACAGGGGGAGTCTACAATGGAAGCCGGAGGATTACCAAGAACCGCGGTTTTTGGCGGAAACGTTCTTTCATAAGAAAGACGTAAACACCGCAACCTTGACTCGGTTCGAAAAAATTTGGACCGGAAATTTTTTACGGAATCTTCCCGAAATTTTGGACTTACATCCGATCCATTCGATTTTCGAAATATGCGATTCCAGGATAGACATCGTCGTCTGCGGCGCGGGTCCTACGCTTTCCGAATCCTTGGATTCCTTAAAAGAACATAGGGAAAAGTTCGTTTTGATCGCGGTTGATACGGCGCTTACGGTTCTTCAGAAAGCCGGAATCGATCCTGATCTAGTTTTTAGCGTGGATCCTCAACCGCTGAATTCGAAATATTTGGAAGGATACCAAGGCCAAGCCTCGTTCGTATTCGATCCTACGACCACTTATCATTCCCTTAGAATGAGGATCTCCATGGAAGGAGGTTTTTTTACTTCTTCTCCTTTTCCTTGGATCAAGTTGATCGAAAGTCGTCTCCCGGAAGGAATCGGATCCCTAGATTTCGGCGGATCCGTTTCTACCAACGCCTGTAGTCTTGCCGAGAAGATGGGTGCCAGGTCCATTCTACTCGTAGGCCAGGATCTTTCCTTTCCTCACACTCTTGCTCATTGTAAGGGGGCCGTTCTAGAGGAAAGATTGAACTTTTTAGAAAGCAGAAAATTTCGGAGAGAAAAACACAATCACAAGCAGATGACGGCGCTACCTGCAAGATGGGTGGAATCCGAAACCGGAGAAACTCTGCGCACGAACGCGAAATTGCTGATTTTTAAGAAATGGTTCGAAGAAAGAAAAAAAAACATCCCTTGGAGAAACCTGGGGAAAAACGGCGCTCGCCTGGAAGGTATTCCGTTCTCGGAACTTTCGGACTGGTTTTTGCAAAATCCTCCGGAGGAATCTCTTATCAAAAGGATCCGGGAAAAAATCAAAGGGATTCGGAAATCGATCCCGACGCAAATTCATACGGAAATTCTCTCCGACTTAAATGGGGTTCTGAACGAGTTGGTCGAATTTTCCAAGGACGTCGTGTCCGGGGAGAATCTTTCTCGAAAAATCTATGCTTTGATTTCCGCAGGCGCTAAGGATAGGGAAGGAATCCAAAGAGCGTTACGCGAAATAGACGGAATAGACGAAAGAGTGGCTTCCAAAAAAGGCCTGACGGAATTTCTGGGTGCAAGTCTCCAAAGGACGATTCTTTCCATCACCGAGGGTTACGAAACGGAACTAACCCTCGAAGAAAAAAAGAACGAACAGCTCGCGGTCGCGAAGAAGAGCGTTCTACTGTACGAAGGTCTTCGCACTGCGACCGACATGAACATTCGTTTACTGAAAAGATCGGTCCTCAGGATTCAGAACGCGCACAAGTGCTGAAACCGAACAGAGCGTAAGCAGGGCACCATCCGACTAAGCCGGTCGTAAGGGGAAGGATCCCGAATGCACCTAACCAGTTTTGGGAATAGATCCCCCAGCCAATCGCAATCACTCCTACTAGAACTCTAAGAAAACGATCCAATCTACCTTCGTTTATCGCCATCAATTCCGGATTCCTCCTATTTATAGGATATCCTAACACAATCTATCGTTTTGAGAATGCTGACAATTATCACGGACTCTCCGCTTCCCGCCGGATTTTGGGGAAAACCGGTTCCTATTTCCTAAGAAAACTGCCATAACGACGTCACATTCCCTTTTGAGAGGTCGAAAGAGGATTTCAAAAATTTTCTTTTTTCGGTTGACGGAAATTGTGCGCCGCATTAAAGATGGATTGTGCATTGCACAACAATGTGACCAGGAGAGATTAAAATGGAAAAACAAATTCTAGATATCCTTAACGCAGGTCTCGGTATCGTTAAAACCGGACAAGAAGGACTGGAAAAAGCGAAAGCAGAATTCACCAAAAGTTTCCAAGATTTGGCAGCTAAAGGTGCAGCAGACAATTCCGAGTCTTCCGTTCGTGTTCGCGAGTTTGTCGACAAGTTCCTTAATGAAGCTAAGGAATTGACGACTGCAGCTGGAAAAAGCTACGAAGACGTCAGAGTTAAGGTTCTCGAAAGGTACAACCAACTTGTAGAAGAGGCCAAAAAACTCGTTCCCCAAGAACAAGTAGACGCTATCAAAGCAAAACTTAGCGAAGTAACGGAAACCGTGAAAAACGGAATTCCGGCTAAGAAAACCGCATAAGATATAGCCGTTTGACCCTCCCGGATCGGCGGGAAATTCTTCCCGCCGAGAATTTTTCTCTCCTTATTCCTCGCTTGTCTCCCGACTCGATTTCCGATCCGAGTTTAGAAGTTGCCAGGCGCGGAATAATCTTCTTACTCCTTCCTTCGTTTCCTGTTCCGTTGCTCTAGAGAAATTCCATCTGACTTTTCCGGCGATCGGCTCCGACACGTAAAACGATTCCCCTGGAACGACGGCTACACCTTCGTTTAAACCGTAGCGAAAAAGCGAGTTCGAATCCAAGCTTTCGGAAAATTCCAGCCAAACGAATAATCCTCCTTTGGGCTCCCGAAAACGGACCTCGTCTCCGAACACTTCCGATAATCGATCGCATGTATATCGCGCTTTTTGAAAGTATTGCTTTTTGAGATTTTCCATATGAGACCCGAATTTGCCGGATTCCAAAAAACGGAATACGATCTCCTGGTTTATCGTCGGAGAGTGAAGGTCCATAGATTGTTTTTGAACGACGAGATCCCGTATATTTCTCTTCGGGATCTTGATCCATCCTACTCTGAGTCCGGGAGAAAGTGTCTTGGAAAAAGTTCCTACAGAAAACGTGTTTTCGGGACAGAAGTCATGGATGGAAGGCGGGATCGAGTTCGTAAAATAGAGATCCCTGTAGGCGACGTCTTCGATGATCGGAATCCGATGTCTTGCGAAAAAATCGGCCAGGTCCTGTCGAACGGAAAGAGGATAAGAAAAACCGGATGGGTTCTGAAAATCGGGAATACAATAGAAAAACTTAGGGCTTTTTCGTCGGACCTTAGTTTCCCATTCCTTATTCCATTCATCGCGATTCGATTCCAGGGATGAGTGTTCTATCCCCAAAAACTCGGGTCCATAAGAGGAGAAGGATTGGATCGCGCCTAAATAGCTGGGATTTTCGATCAGGATCCGATCGCCTTCATCGATGAAATACCGAGCCAAAAGATCCAAAGCCTGTTGGGAACCGCTCGTTATCAGGATTTGCTCCGGAGAGACATTCGCATAGTATGTCTCCGCAATCCAGGCTCGTAGCTCCGGGTGTCCTTGTGTGTCCGAGTATTGAAATAACTTCGGTCCTTTTTCCTTGGTCGCTTGAGCAAAGCTCTCTGCAAAATCATGGACGGGAAATAGGGAATCATCCGGCAATCCCCCTGCGAAAGAAAGTATCTCGGGCGAATCGATCACTTTCAAAATATCCCGGACTACCGACTTCGGTGTTCGGGATACCCGGAGAGAAACGCGATCCGTCTCGGGCGGAACGTATGCGGGTTGGATAAATGGCTTGCCCATAGGATTTATCCGATTTATATAATGAAAAGAGAGAACCATACAGATACAGAAATTCATTTTATGACCAATACAGATTCTTGGGAGACTAAATATTCCCGGATCGCAAGATCTTTGATGGAAAGGATAAAATCGGGAGAATTTCCTCCCGGAACGAAATTGCCTTCCCTTCGTCGGATCTGTCTTTCGGAACAATGCAATTTATCGACAGCCGTCGAAGCCTTCGGAATTCTTCAGGAGCAGGGTTATATCCGGGGACGGGAACGTTCCGGTTACTTTACCCTTCCGCGTACGGAGAATCCTCCAAAGTTCAAGGTGGATAAACCCATCCGAATTTCGAATCCTTCCGTTCCGGAGGAAGTGGGTTCTCTCCTCGCGGAATTGGCCGACCCGGCATTCATGTCCTTCGGCGCCGCCGTTCCGGACGATCGGTTTTTGCCCTTGGCATCTTTGGAACGCTGCTATCGAAGTGCGATGAGGGATCCCTTTTTACATAAATATTCCGACGTTCAGGGACATTTGGAACTCAGACGGAAAATTTCGAATCAAGCCTCCGTTAAGGAAAGAAGGATCTCCCCTGAACAGGTATTCGTCACCGTGGGTTGTTCCGAAGCTGCGTTCGTATGCTTATCCCTTTTGACGAAGCCGGGAGACCAGGTGGCGGTAGAGTCTCCTTTGCATTTCGTTTTATATCAAATATTAAGTATCTTGAAATTGAAAGCAGTGGAGATCCCTACCGATCCCGCATCCGGAATGGATTTGAAATCCTACGAATACGTGTTGAAAACGTCCAAACCGAAATTGCTCATCACCGTTCCCACTTTTTCGAATCCGACCGGAAGCCTTATGCCGGTAGAATCCAAAAAGGATCTACTTCGTCTTTCCGTTAAATACGGTGTAAGGATATTGGAGGACGATATTTACGGTGAGTTGTCGCATTCTCCCGGTTTGAGACCGCCTTCTCTTCTTTCCTTGGATGGAAGCCGGGAATTCGTGATTCAGATTTCTTCTCTTTCCAAGACGGTCAGTCCGGGATTGCGGATCGGCTGGCTGATCGGTGATCCGGAACTCATCCACAAAGCGGTGCAAAGACGAATCGCGGAATCCATCGCCTTACCCAGTTTGCCCCAACTTGCCGCCGCGAATTTTCTGGGATCCTTGGGATACGAAAGACATATCCGGAATTTGAAACGCAATATCGGAAACTCCATACTTTCCTACGCGGATGCATTTCTGGATTATTTTCCGAAAGGGACGATGCTTTCCGTTCCTAAGGGAGGATTTTTACTTTGGGTGGAACTCCCGGAAGGCAAGGATTCCCGGGAACTGCGTATCCGCGCCGTTAAAAAGCGCATCAGTCTCGTTCCCGGAAATTTGTTTTCGCTTTCCGGAAAATATCAAAGGAACTTTAGGATCAATGCAGGAATCCCTTTCGGGCCGAGCGTTTCCTCGGCAATCCGCACTTTAGGTAGGATTGCAGGAGAGATCTGAACGGAACCGGATTTAACGATCGTTATTAAAAAGAATTGAGGCCATTTCACTCCTCGAATTATTGTCTCGGCGGAAGTATGAATCTCGAAACTGAAATCCATCAGCAATCCGTCCTCTGCGAATCCCGTGGGAAGTTGAATCTGAATGCGGTCGGTTGGTCCAAAATCCCTCTGCACAGATGTAATTTGAGCCGACATCTGCTCAGAAAGAAAAAGTGGAATTATTGGTGTTTTTACGATCAGGATTTGCTCGTTTCTTTTACCGTTTCCGATTTGGATTATGCCGGAGTCGTCTTCTGTTATTGGTGGGATAGAAAAACGGGAGAGTTCGAAGAGAGTACGATAATTACTCCCTTCGGAAACGGTTGTTCTCTCGGACAGACGGTTTCCAACACGGCCTTGTTTCAGGGAAGAAACGGTAAATTCTCCTTTTCCGTCGACGACTACGGTAGTTACAGAATCTTTGTCGACTTTCATAAGGAAAATCGAAAGTATGTTCGAGCGGAATTGAAGGTGGGTGTTCCACAAAATTGGGAGACTTTGAACGTGGTCGTTCCCTGGAGTCGAAATCGATTCCAATACACGCATAAACTTTTCGGACTCGGCGTAGAAGGGAGCGTAAAAATCGGAGACAAAAGTTACGAATTCGAAAACGAGAGTTCTTTTGCCGTCCTCGACTTCGGCCGCGGTGTCTGGCCGTATTCTACGAAATGGAATTGGGCATCGATGTCTTATCGTCCCAACAAAAAGGAAGTTTACGGAGTCAATCTTGGCGCAGGCTGGACGGACGGAACCGGAACTACGGAAAACGCTCTTTTGATCAACGGTCGTATTTATAAGGTTCCTTCAGACGTGGTCTTCGAATTCGATCGTCAAGATTACCGATCTCCTTGGAGGATCTATACCAAAGATAGCAAGGCAGTGGAATTGACGCTAAAGCCCTCCTTGCATAGAAGGGCCACCTCCAACTTGGGGATCCTCTCCTCTACCGTGCATCAGATGGCCGGGGAATTTGAAGGAGTACTCCGAGTGGGGAAAAACGAATTTTTGATCGAAGGCGGACTCGGTTGGGCGGAAGATCATCGCGCAAGATGGTGATCCGTTTCGGAAGTCGGATTTGACAGCGTATTTCGGAAAGGTAGTATAAGCGAATGGTTGATTTAAAACGGATTTCCACCGATCCACCCGGGGATATAAAGAAGGAAAAAGCGGAAGAAGAAAGGCTCGAACACTTGGATAGAATCGCGGAATTGCAAACCCGCCTGTTCGCGTCCAAGGAAAAGGCGATCCTAATTATCCTACAGGGGATGGACACTTCCGGAAAGGACGGAACCGTTAAGAATCTCTTTACAGTACTGAATCCTTTGGGGTGCACTTGTGCAGCTTGGAAAGTTCCGACGGAGGAGGAGCAAAGTCACGATTTCCTCTGGAGGATTTATAAGGCGGTTCCCGCCAAAGGAATGATCCAGGTCTTTAATCGTTCTCATTACGAAGACATCGTCGTCCCTCTTGTGAAAAAAAGCATCGGTGAAAAACGGATTCGAAATCGGTTGGATACGATTTCCGTATTCGAGAGGTTGTTGTCGGAAGAGAACAACACGCTTGTTCTAAAGTTCTTTTTGCACATTTCCAAGGAAGAACAATCGACTCGGATAGAGAAACGATTAGAGGATCCCAGAAAAAAATGGAAATTCGATCCTAGCGACTTGATCGCTCATTCCCTGTACGAGGAGCATTTAAACGCCTACAGTGAAATATTGGATTATTCCTTCGAAGTCTCTCCTTGGAGAGTCGTTCCCGCGGACAAAAAGTGGTACAGAGATTTCCTGATCGCCAAAATTCTCCGGGAAGAGATGGAAAAAATGGATCTAAAATACCCTCCCTTCCCCGGTTGAGAGGGTTGATTCCGATCAAGTTCGGACGAAAAAAATCGAAATCTCTGATTTTTTTTCATTTCAAGATTGACCGAAATTGTGCGGCGCATTATGAATGGTTTGTGCGATGCACTAAAGTATTCTATCTAAGGAGTTCTGAACATGGAAAAACAATTTTTGGATATCTTAAACGCCGGGATCGGTCTTTTGAAATCGGGACAAGAAGGTCTGGAAAAAGCGAAAGTTGAGCTGGAAAAAACCTACGGTGAACTGGTAGCAAAGGGCGCTGCGGACAATTCCGAAGCTTCCGTCAAGATCCGCGAATCCGTGGATAAACTTTTGAACGAAATTAAGGAAGTTTCCACCGTTGCAGGGAAAAACTACGACGAAACCAGAGCGAAGATCGTGGAGAAATATAACCAAATTTCCGAAGAGATCAAAAAACGCGTTCCGGAAGGACAATTGGATGCAGTAAAGGCGAAACTTGCTGAAGTTGCTGAAACCATTAAAAGCACCGCCAAAGCGAAAGGAACTCCTGCAGCTTAATCTTTTTTATCGCAGATCGGGTTTGGACCGAAACCCGTCTGCGAACACCTTGCTTGACAATTCTCTCAAGTAGGTGTCTCTCAGAAGGATGCCCGAATCTAACAGGCGTTCCGTTCCAATATTCGGATTATTCTTCTTTTTATTTTTCAGCCTCTTGCCGTCGGTTTCTTCCGGAGCGGAGGAGGTCGGAACCCCTTCAATAAACTCCCCGGTTGCCGAAGAAAATAAAGCGGAGACGGAAAAAAATTCCCAGTCATCTTCCGCCGAAAAACCAAAGACGCCTAGTCAGGCGGAATTACGGGAGAAATTTAAAAATCAGTTGGGAGGATTCGGCTACGATCGGTTCTTTTCCTTTCAATATACCCGGATGTTGGATTCGCAATGGGCGATCGGAATCGCAGGTTATACGAATACCTACGTGAATCGCTTCGACAACGACGTTGCGTACCTTCCTTTTTTGTCCCCCAACGCCTTTTACGGAAATTTGAGCGATCATAATTCCAATTACAAAGGCGGATCCTTTTTTGTTCAGAGGTATCTGACAGACACACCTTTCTTCGCTTCTTTGCATTTGGGCCGGGAGCGGCACCAATCGGAGGAATCGATTTTGAATTGGGAGACATTCACCGGAACATATCGTTACGAAAAGGACAAAGTAAATTGGGGACCTCAGAATTATGCAGGCTTCGGTTTAGGGCTGCGTTACCAAGGGACAAGCGGTTTCTTTTTGGGATGGGAGGGAATTTGGAATTGGTATCTTCCCTATAGGGCTTCCTATTCGGTTTCGGATCTGTACTATTCCGATCATCAGGCGAATATGGGGGATCTTATCTACCGAACCTATGCATTGCAAAATCGTTATACTCATCCGGGATCTATGTTTGCGCTGAATCTGGTTGTAGGATGGGCTTTTTAATTGGCGGAGCCGTTTTCCGTCCCTTCTCCTTGGGTGATCGCACATAGAGGGTACAGTGGAGAATATCCGGAAAATACGATGCTCGCTTTTCGAAAGGCAATAGAGGCGGGTGCGGATTGGATCGAATTGGACGTTACTCTCTCTTTGGATCGACAAATTGTAGTGATCCATGACGACACTTTGGATAGGACAACGGACCTTTCCGGACCGGTTCGTGATTTTACCTTCGATCTGATCCGAACTGCGGATGCTGGTTCCTGGAAGGGCCGACATTTTGCGAAGGAACCGGTTCCGGATCTTTGGTCCGTTTGGGAATCCGTTTTAAAATCCGATCTGGGATTGAACATAGAGATCAAATCCAGCGCTTATGAATCGGAACCTAAGGGGAAATCGATCGAACACAGTTTGGTGGATTTTGCGAACAGTAAGAGCGCGTTTTCCCGGACGTTATTCTCTTCCTTTTGTTGGGATTCTCTCGCGAGGATCCGGGAATTGTCGTTCGAAGCTAGATTAGGCGTTTTGATCGGCGGAGAGACGCCAGCCTGGGAAGAGGCGCTGGAATTGGCTTTTCGGCTGAACGCGTTTAGTTTGAATCTTTCCTCTTCCATTGCCTCTCGGGAAGTGGTCGAGAAAATCCAAAGCGAAGGATTTAAAGTGTTCGTCTATACCTTGAATTCGATCGAAGAATTGAAAACGGGAATACTGAACGGAGTAGACGGAATCTTTACGAACTATCCGCCCAGTATGAGATCTCTTCTTACTTAACTTCCACTCTGGAGAATTGGTCCAATTCCACCTGCCATTTTTCCACGATTTTGAAAAGTATATTCAGAACGGCCGGAGTGGGGGCGTCGTAGCGATCCGCCGCAAAGGAATCCGTTTCCTCAAATCCGGGAATGGACCGCAGCGAATCTCCGTCCGCACGAAACCGGAAGATTTCGAATTCCTCTACGCCTCGTTTGTCCCCGTTCTTGATAAAAAAGGGTTTCACCAAACTCATCCGGAACTTGCCGAATGAAATGCCCTTTAAGGACTGCAAAAAGCGATACGTTTGCAATGCGAGCTCCAGTTTCATTCGGGCGGCGTATTGATCCGATTCCAGAAAGGTCAACGCAGATGTTCCGCCAAAACCCAAATATACTTCGTATTTGGTGGGGCTCGAACCGAACACGGGTACGACTTCGGTTTCTTTCAACCTATCTCCGAATAATTCCGTTGCGGCCTTTCGGATTTTATCGCTTTCGGACAATGAATTTTCGGCGAGGATTCTTTTTACTTTTTCTTTGGGGGATTTTTTGCAGGAATTCGCGGAGGTAACAGCGAAAACCGCCAAGAGTATTAGAAAAGGGAATTTTCTAAAAAAGGGGTTCATATTCGAAAATCCTATGGTCACGGATTCCATTCCCCGACTATATGACTTGTTTTCGTTCTAAAATCCATCCCAAAAGATTATTTTTTTCCCGGATTTTGAATATATTTTCGAAGGCGTAGGATCTGCGGAAACCAATTTCCGTTCTTTTTAAATTTGATGTGAAAGAGTATATTCATTTAAAGTTTTTTTCGTATCGAAAGTGTAAACGTTATCGGGATAATGCATTATTTTTTAATTTTATGAAATTTTTTTCTCAAAAGAGAGTTAGTATCAATACGAACGATATAGAACGAGCGTTCATAGAATCTCTATTTCTGCGTTAGCATCTTGCACAAGTCCTCCGTTATATAAACGTGTTATGGAAAAAAATTTCCATAATTGGCGACAATTATGGGAAAATCGTCTTAACGTTGCCTTCTTTCCATTTTGTTAAGATTCCCTTAATCCGGATTCGTTAGTCGACATTGAGCGTGTTTGGCGACGAAGGGAGGTCGATTAACATTTCGAGCATTGGAAAAAACTTTATTAAAAAAATAACTCTGCGTTATGCGAAAAATTAAAAACACTTTACTGGTTTTGTAAGAATGCGACTGTTGTTACGTCAGTTAACGTTTATGAAGCCAAAGAAAGTTACCAACGACGATCTTGAAAAAATCGTCGCAGGGGTAAAAACCCAAGCAGTCGAAGCGATCGGAAACTACCTATATAAAGGATTCCGGATTCAGGTTAGCAAATATAACCTTTCGGGAGCGGAGAGGGTCCAACTCCTTTACCAAAGACGGAGGAAAGAAGGGCTTTGCATCGTTTGCGGAACCAAAGTCGCGAAGAAAAATCCTTCTACCGGCAGGCTATATCGCCTCTGTGAATTCCACCGGAAAAAAATAGATAAAAAAAAGTGATTCATAAAATCCGGAAAACGGCTGATAATCATAAAGAGATTTCAGAAGTCTCGGACGGGTTTCCTTGTTTTCCGGATTTTATTTCAAAAATTGCATTCAGACCTTTCTTCTTTCGACTCTCGTTTCCGTAACGTTTTCCTTTTCCGTTTTTGCTCAATCCGATAAACCGGGCCCTAATTCGGAAGCGGACCTTCTCTTTCGAATTGCGGAAGAATCCTTTAAAGATCGTAAATATTACCAATCAGTAGAGCGGCTCCGGAGTTTTTTGGTTTTGTATCCGGGGAATACCAAAAGAACGGACGCTTTACTTTTGCTTCGAAATTGTTTTTTAAAGCTGGATAGACCGGAAAAGGCCCTGGAAGTGAGCTTAAACCTCTACAAAATGGAACCAACCGCCGAGTCCGGACTGGAGTCTTACTTGGAGGCGGGCCGTCTACTCGCTAAGATGGGGGAAACCGACCGGGCAAAGGAAGTTTTTGCCTCGATTTGCAGACAATCGTATTCGAGAACGGTTGCGGAAAAGGCGGCTTTGGAGTTTTCCGGATTGGACGCCCTTTCGGACGAGGAGCCTTCCTCGGATGCGGAGTCCTGCAGGGAAAAATAGCCTTTCGGGCCGGTTTTCGGTCCTAATTCCCCCGTAAAAAGCCGATACTAGTTTATAGTTGAACTCCGGCGGCGGAATTTTTTAATCACTGGTAAGGTATGTCCAACGGCTTCTTTCAAATCGTGAATTTCCCGAAAGGGTCCTATGTCATTGTCGAAGGCAAGAAAGAAGCCCATAACTTCTTTATCATTCGGCAAGGAAAGGTCCGGGTCGCTAGGGAAAACCAAGTAGTAGGTGAGGATCCGAACCAGCTTTTAGGCCCCGGAGATTTTTTCGGGGTCGTGGCTGCGATGAGCCAGCATGCCCAAATCGAGTCGGCGATCGCGCTGACAGACGTGTCTTTGATCCAAGTGAGTTACGATCAGTTCGGCACTCTGATCCAGAAAAATACTCCGGTGGCCATGAAGATCATCCGGTATTTTTCCATGAAGCTTCGTCAGTTCGACTCGACGATCACTCGTCTTTCGTTTCGTTCGGCCGTAGAGGAGGATCCGAACCAATTGTTCTCGATCGGCGAATATTATTTCAGCCAAAAAAACAATCTCCACGCCGCGTACGCCTTTCAAAAATATCTGCAATATCTTCCCAGCGGTCAATTCGCGACTCAAGCCAAGCTGAAACTGCAAACCATGAATCAGCCCATGGCTTCTCCTCCCGTCGATTACAATAAGTTTAATAGATCCTATTCCGATAACGAGATGATCTTTTGCGAGCACGAGCCTGGGCGGGAATTATATATCATCCAGCATGGTCGTGTGAAGATCACTAAGATCGTGGACTCGAACGAAGTTCTTTTGGCGGTCCTGCAAAGCGGGGACATTTTCGGAGAGATGGCGTTGCTCGACAATAAACCTAGATCCGCTTCCGCTATCGCCTGGGGCGAGGAGATCCAACTACTCGCGATCAATAAGGCGAACTTCGAAGGGATGGTCAAGGCCCAGCCTCAATTGGCTACGAGACTGATCACTCTTTTGTCGGAACGGATCTGGACGGCTTATAAACAATTGGCGAACCTTTTGATCACGGATCCGCAAGGAAGGATCGCGGATACCCTTTTGACTCTGGCGGAAAAAAACAGAGTCAAAGTGATTCCGAAAGCGAATTATAATTTCGAAATCGGAACGAAGGACTTGCTGAAAATGGTGGGTCTATCCTATCCCAAGGACGAAAATCTGGTTTTGGATCTGATTTCGAAGAATAAGTTCATCAAACTCGACCAAGGAAAACTTTCCTGCACGGATTTGGTGGAGCTGGAAAAACTCGTCCAAGTCTTCCGTAAAAAATCCCAAATGGATATGAAACTCAAAAAAAGAGCCTAAGCATGGAGCGGGAGATCAAACTCCGAGAAGCGGAAAAATGGCTTTCCCGGCGGGATCCGATTATGCGTAGGTTGATCGGAAAAGTCGGACCCTGCGGTTTAAAACCCATGGGTTCTCCGTATCATGTTTTGCTAAAGTCCGTGATCGGCCAGCAATTGTCTCTAAAAGCCGCCTCTACAATGGAGGCGAGAGTGATCGGATCCTTCGGTTCCGGAAAAAAATTCCCAAAACCGACCGAATTGAGGACGGCGAGTCTGAAAAAATTACGATCCGCCGGATTATCTCTCGCAAAGGCCGAGACAATCAAGAGGATCGCCCTAGCTTACGAGGAAGGAAATATTTCCGATCGTAAGTTGAAAAATTTAAACGATGTCGAAGTGTTGGAAGCCCTTTGCAACTTCAAAGGAGTAGGGCCCTGGACCGCAGAGATGGTTCTCATGTTCGCATTAGATCGCTGGGACCATTTTTCCCTGAACGATCTGATCTTACGAAAATCGATCGAAAAGCATTACGGAATCCACCGGGATTCCAAAAAAGAAATACTTACGTTTGCGGAGAAATTTTCCCCTTATCGCACGATCTTTTCCTGGTACTTATGGAAGGATGCGGACGGCGGAGAAGGTTGGTGATTTTTTTTCGGAACTTCCGTTCTTTAGATTCCTATGCCGGCAGCTTTGCAATCCGACTTGATCATGATTTCCACGAGTTCTTTGAATTTCACTTTAGGTTGCCAGCCTAGTTTCTTTTTCGCTTTTTCGGGATTTCCGATCAACAGCTCGACTTCCGCAGGGCGATAGAAATTCGGATCCACCTGTACGAGCAGCTTTCCGTCCTTTTTATCATATCCTTTTTCCTGGTCTCCGGATCCTTTCCATTCCACTTGGATATTCAAGTGACGGAAAGATTCTTCCACGAATTCACGGACGGTATGCATTTCGTTCGTTGCGACAACGTAATCGTCCGGCTCGGGTTGCTGTAGCATCATCCACATCATTTCCACATAATCCGGAGCGTAGCCCCAATCCCGTTTGGCGTCCAGATTTCCCAAGTGGATCGGACCGCTTTTTCCGGAAAGTAAGCCCGCCACACCTAAAGTGATTTTTCTGGTGACGAATCCTTCTCCCCTTCTCGGTGATTCGTGATTGAATAGGATTCCGTTCGAAGCGTGCAATCCGAACGCTTCCCTGTAATTGACCACCGCCCAATAAGCGTATAATTTCGCGACGGCATAAGGGGAACGGGGATAAAAAGGAGTCTTTTCGTCCTGGGGAATCGCTTGGACTTTTCCGTACAACTCGGACGTAGATGCTTGGTAAAATCTGGATTTGACTCCGGTTTGTTTGATTGCATCCAGGATTCGTAATGTTCCCACCGCATCCACTTCGGCGGTATATTCCGGGACCTCGAAGGAGACTCCGACATGCGATTGCGCGGCTAGATTATAGATTTCATCCGGCTGTACTTTTTCCAAAACCCGATTTAAGTTACTGGAATCCGTCAAGTCTCCATAATGCAAAAAAAGTCTCTGATTTCCCCGCAAATGCTCGATGCGGTCTCGGTTCAGCGAGCTGGATCGACGCACGATTCCATGCACTTCGTAGTCCTTGCCCAGAAGAAGTTCCGTTAAGTAAGATCCGTCTTGTCCGGTGATTCCGGTAATCAGCGCCTTTTTCATCCTGGGACCAAAAAAACCGATTTTGTTTTCCAGGCAAGAACGTTTAAACCGTTCCTCCGACCCATTTTTTCCTCCGGAATTCGATCACAAAGGTAGCGGAGAGGGTTGCGATCCAGACGAATATAGCGGCCCAGATCCCAAGAGTCCCTCCTTTCAGATAAATCCCGAAGAGATAGGCGCAAGGTAACATAACTAGATACGTGAGTAGCATATAGATCCGGAAGACCCGGATCTGTAGTCCCGCTCCCCGGAGCGCTGCTCCGATGACCATATGATACGCATCTCCGACCTGGATGACTCCGAGAAGGACGAGAGCCGGGTAGCATTCGTCTATGAGTTGCTGGTCTTGGGTGTATACTTTCAGGATGTTCCGGCCGAAGACGATGAATGCGATTCCCACCAAACCCATCATGTGTGCCGAAAAGAAGGCGGATCGAAACGCCGCGTGGTACGCCAACTTGAATTTTTTAGCGCCCATGGCCTGCCCCAACAAAGTGGTCGCGGCGACTCCGAAAGCGTATCCGGGAAGAAAAGCCATGCTCAAGGTCGAAAATAGGATGTTCGAGGCGGCAACGGAAAGGATCGAAATCATGCCTTGGAATTTCACGAATATCATGAACGCTATGTTCACGAACCCTTCCTCCAATCCGGGTGGAATTCCCGTCCGAAGAATTTCGAATAAATGCGCTCGACTGGGAAGGAAGGAAATCCCACGGAAGTAAGTTTCGGCCCCGTGCTTGAAAAGGAAGAAAGGAAAAACGCATAGCCCAGCCAAGCCGGCGAGAGAGGAAGCGAGTCCTGCCCCGGCCATCCCCATCGCTGGAGCACCCCAATTCCCGTATATTAGAATCCAGTTGAATAGAATGTTGGAGAGAGTCGTAACCGCCATGGAGACGAATCCCGCCATGGTAAATCCGAGCCCGTCCAAAAACCCTCTGAAACAGAAACTGATGAAATAAAACCCGCTTCCTATAAATCTGTACGTTAAGTAACTCTCGCCTAGCAGAACCACTCCTTTGTCCGCGCCCATCAGATCCATGAGAGGTCCGGCGATACCGATTCCTAAAGCCGTGATCGCCACGCCTAAAACGGAAGAAAAGTAGAGAGTCGTAACTCCGATTTTCCCGATTTCCTGCGGGCGTCCTTCTCCGAATCGTCTTGCAACGATGATTTGAATTCCCATGGAGAACCCGATGAGAAATGCGATTAGAGTATAATACGTGACTCCTCCCATCCCGATCGCCGCTAAAGCTTCCTTACCTAAGTAACCCACCATGATGGAATCGGTGGACCAAACAACGGTTTGACTGACCATTGCCAGTACTACCGGAATCGCTAAGGAAATAATGGAGGAATTGAATCTGCTGAATCTATAATTTCTGCGTATCTTTTTTAAAAAGGTGCCCAACGGTCTCCAGCTTTGTCGGATCGGACCGTGCAACCAGCACTTTTTCCGCGAAAAACGGTTTCTTCCCCCGTTGGAACGGCTAATTTGGCCTTAACCCTATGACGATCCCGAACAAGGAAACGGAATTCGCGGATTTGCACAACCATCTCTACGGAAGCATTCGCCCAGAGTTGCTTTGGGAGATGGGACGGACCAATCCGAACCCTCGTTGGGAGATTTTTCTCCGTCCTTACGAGACTCTGTACGGGAAAAGAATCGAATCTTCCTCTTTTTTCGAGACGTACCGAGATCCCGAAACGTTCCGAAAATTGTATCTATTCAACCACAAAGGTCCATTTTCCGAATTTCAGGCGAAGTTCAATTTGATCATCGCCCTTTCCAAATTCGATCCGGAAGAGATTCGATTCATCGCCGAAAGGATCACTGCGGACCAATTCTCGGAAGGAGTGACCTACGGAGAATATAGAATCATGTACGCTCCGAACGAATCGGACGTGAACGTTACGGCAAAGACGGTCGCGGCTTGCGAAGGTTTTGCCCGCGCGGAGTCGGAGCTTTCCGGTCGAGTAAAATCCAGGCTCGTGGTTTCTTTGCATAGGGACGGAGATTTTTATCGCGAGTACGAGCTTCTAAAAAGCATCATGGAAAAAGAGGCTCTTGTCAGAAAGTATCTAGTAGGTTTAGATTTTTGTTATATAGAAGAAGGGTTTCCTCCCAAGGAAAAGAGGGAGTTCTTCGAAATTGTCAATAGGGACAACACCGCGCAGAGGTCTTCCGCTCTTAGCATCCTTTATCACGTAGGCGAATCTTTCCAGGACAAGAGTCTGGTCTCCGCTTGTAGATGGGTTTTGGAATCGGCGGAATGGGGCGCGCATCGCCTAGGACATGCGATTGCATTAGGCTTGGATCCGGAAGCATATAGAGGGGAAACATTCCGGGAAACGGTATCGGAAAGAAAGGATACTCTAGAACTTTTATGTGAAAGATGGGAAGAAATCTCTCGTTTCGGCGAAATTCCTGCCAAAGATAGAATCAACGCTGAATTGGATTCGATCCGACATAAAAGCTCGATCGAAATTCCGATAACGGAAACCTCCTTGTCGGAAATTCGCGCCTTTCAAAACTATTGTATGGATAGGATTTCCAAGACATCGTCCGTGGTCGAATCCTGTCCGAGTTCGAACGAGTATATCGGTATGGTTCATGATTTGTCCCATCATCCTTTGACAAGATTCGCGCAGAAGGAAATCAAACTTACCATTTCGACGGACGATCCCGGAATTTTCGGGACCGACATCCGTGCGGAGTACGAAAAGGCGAAAAATTTAGGGCTCTCGGAAGGTCTGCTGGAGAAAATCCGGAAGGATTCCTTTCGGTATACGTCCGAAATATTATCCGGAAGGGAAGTTCCGGAATCATTATCGGATCAGAAATCATGAATATTCCAAAAAAATGCAATGTCCGGTTTTCGTTTCCTTACAAGATTCCGGCGATTTGTGTTCTACTTCTCTTTTCCTTTCAGACGATATTCCCCCAAGTCCAGAGTGATTTTTCGGATCCTTACGATTATAACCTGCGGAACTTCCGGGATGAAAAATCTCCCGATGGATTCCAGGAATACGCGCTTCCTCCCAAATTCGATAAACCGCAACTCGTAAATCCGAGAAATGCACAGGTCCCTTTTCAAAGCACTCTTCCCGCGACTCAAGGAGCGCAAGGGACCCGAAGGACGACGAATCCGAGCCAAGACAGGCAGGACGACGGACTTTTTAACCCGGTAACGGGTGAAGTAAATGTGGAAGCGTTTCAAAGGCAGCAATCCCAAGCCCAAGATAATAAGAAAAAACTGAAAAATTTCGGAAAGGAACCCGAGCCTTATACGGAGACCAGGCTGCGAAGATTTTCCATCATCTTTTTCATGACTTTGCCGGTGGCTGCCGGAGCTTCCTACGGTGCTTTAAGTTTTTTTAAACCAGGTTACCAAAAGACTCTCGCAGGCGGTTGGATTGTCGCCTTTTTGGCAGCGGGCCTGGCTTTTGCGAATGCGTGGGACGATTTGAACGAGTACGACAAAATGAAAAAAGAAAACCAACCGGAAAGTCCGATTCCGAATCCGACCGTTCCGGACCGTCTTTCGGAGTCCATTTTTCCAGGAACTTTTCCCGGGTTGGGACAGTTTACTAGAAATTCGGAAAATCGGTTGGAGATGGAAATTTTGAGAGCCAGCTTTTAGTCTTCTTCTGAAACGTTTTGTTTAGAATCACATTGTGTTATATAAAAACTTTTGGACCCGGAAGAGCATAGATGCCGGTCTCATTCGTCTAAGAAAGAAGGTCGAACGATGAAATTCTCGGTTGCGGTCCTTGTCATTTTCCATCTGTTTTGTTCACCTCTAATGGTAAAATCGGGAGTGGAAGTGAGCCAGTCCCACCGGATGACTTTGTTCGGAAAAACCTTCGCCTTTTTGCCTTTTGCGGGAGAAGCGAGCAAGGTTCAGATCGCCGAGCACGAGGATCTGATCCGAACGAAGTTCATCGAAAAGGGATTTAAAGAGTTGGATGCCAATCGCGCCGATCTTTTGGTTTCCTACGATATCTTGACGTTTCCTAGAGGGACCGTGATCCCGAATTCGCTTCCCGTGGGAGCAAGCGGCGGCTGGTTTACGAAACGGGGAATTCGATACCATTCCGACGGAGACACTGTCAACGGGTACTTCGGAATTCCGTTCTTGGGCGGGTTAGCCGGCGGTGTAGGAGGAATCGGAGGTTATTCCGGATACGGGGGCGGTTACGGTTATTATATGGGCAGCGGCTACGGAGCCTACCGAAGGTCTTTGCCCGGAAGAGCCGGCAACGTCAGCAATTACGATATCATCTTTAAGATGACGATCTACGACGGCCGATCCTATCGGGGAAAACCTTTTAATGTGCTCCTAGAGGCGAGCATTGAGGGAGAGGGCCATTCCGGTTATCTGTTCGACGTGGTTCCGTATCTGATCGCAAGTTTCTTTAAATCCTTTCCCGATTTTAACGGTCAGAAAATGGAAACCGTATCCGAATACGAAGTGGGATTCGAAGATTAGCCCATCGGATACGGTATTTTCCTGGATACAGCATCAATTTTTTTTAATATTTCCTCCGGCAGAATCAAATCGGAGGCTTTCAGATTTTCCTCCAACTGTTCGACCGTATTCGCTCCGATAATCGTGGATGCGACGTAATCGTGTTGTTTGGACCAGGCAACCGAAAGAACGGCGACGCTTACGCCGAACTCGGCGGCGATTTTGGACAATTCCTCCACGGAAGCGAGAGTCCCTTCGTTTAAAAACCGATTGGCCATTTTCTTTTGGCGTTCCGTCGAAAGCTTGGCATATCTGGTAAAACGCGCATTCTCCGGGGGATTGGGAGAATTGTATTTTCCCGTCAGGACTCCGCCGGCCAAAGGGGAATACGGCAATAGACTTACGTTTTCCCTCCTGCATATATCGGATAACGCGTCCTCGAAACGACGGTTCAGGATGCTGAAGTTATTTTGAATGGATTCGTAGCGTGCATATCCGTATTTCTCCGATACGGAAAGATTTTTCATGGTTCCCCAGGCGGTTTCGTTACTGCTACCGATATATCTGATTTTTCCCTCGTCGATCAAATCCGTAAGCGCCGCCAAGGTTTCCTCGTATCCGAAATCGTGATCCGGCCAATGGGTTTGGTATAGATCCACATAATCCGTTCCGAGTCTGGTAAGACTCCCTTCGATCGCGGTTTTAATGCTCCTTCGGTCGAGAGCGGTTTTTCCTTCGCGCACCGGAGGGGAAAACCAGCCATGGCCGGGTCCGCAAACTTTTGTGGCGATTATTACGGATTCCCTTTTTTTGGTCTTCAGCCATTTCCCGAAAATTTTTTCGGTTTCATGGACGTATTTCGCTTCCGGCGGGACCGGATAAACTTCGGCGGTATCGTAAAAATCGATGTCCGCATCGAAGGCGCGGTCCAAAATTCGTATCGCTTCCTTTTCGTCACAACTGGATCCGAAAGTCATGGTTCCCATACAGATCTCCGAAACGACCATCCCGCTTTTGCCGAGCCTTCTTTTTTTCAATCCAAGCCTCCTTCGGAATCGATTCCGAAATTTTTCCTCACTGAAAGAATGGGAAGAGCCGGTTCTTTCGCAAGAATTTTTAGGCTATGCCCGAAAGTCAGGAACTTCCGGGAAAGGAATTCTAGTAAACCGGGTCGAAAGGGAAAATAGATTGTCACTCCGAAAAATAGGAATTATAGTCAGATTCGCGCCGGATCGGAAACACTTTCGGGAGCTCCGTCTAATTCCGTGTTCGGAGACATCGCTTCGGAGAGTATTATAGAATGGCGAAGAAAGCTCGGTTCATTTTGTTCTTTTTTCTCGCAAGTTGCTCGGCGACCGTTCCTCTCGGTCACGTCGGACTGAGATTCGATTCGATCAATAAGGAATTGGATAAGAAGTCCTTACCGCCAGGCTTTTATTTTCCGATCGGTTTCTTCGAAAGGATCATAGAATATCCCGTTCAACTCCAATCCCATACCGAAAAAGTGGAAGTCATCACGAGGGACGATCTCAGGATCGAAGTCGTTGCGACCATCATAATCAAGCCCATCGTGGAAGAGATATACGAACTGCAAACGAAGATAGGCAGGGACTTTTATAATATGGTGGTTCAGCCCGAATTTCGTACCTGCATCCGCAACGTAATGACGAGCTATCCGATGATCCAGATCTCGAAAAAAACTCCCGATATAGAAAAGGAGATCAAGACCGAAGTGATGCGCCGGATCCAAGGAAAGCATGTGGAAGTCGACGACGTGGTTCTCAGCGATATTAATTACAGTCAGAAGATCTTTCAGGCGATCGAGGAAAAACTGACTAAAGAACAGCAGTTGGAGGCGATGAAGTTCCAGATTCGTATCACCCAGAAGGACAACGAGATGGAAAGGATGAAGGCGAAGCGCGAGGCCGAAATCAGGATCATCGAAGCAGAAGCTGAGGCCAAATCGAATGTCATCAAAGCGAAAGCCGCAGCGGAAGCCCAAGAGATGATCAATAGTAAACTGACGACCAAATACATCCAATTCAAAGCCTTGGAAAATCCGAACAACAAGATCATCTATTATCCGTTAGGCAAAGACTCTTTGCCGGTCATTATCAATCCGCAACTCGGAGGAAGGCCGGAACCCGGAAAACAGGATTAGAATGAAACGCAGGAAGAAGGGAAGATGAAAATCTCGGTCCGAAACACCTCTCAGAAAATACTGACGATCTTCCTACTGGCTTTAGGAACGTCCTCTCCGGTCCGTACTCAGGGAAGTGCCGCTTCGGAGGAGACTTTCATTCCGAAGATCGCTCGATCTTCCGGAGTGCTCAGCATTTCCGTATCCGCGGACGGAAATACGTTCGTCTCCGGATGCGAGGACAAGACCGCTCGAATATGGAGTCTGAACAATCGCACCTTCGTAACGCTTTCGGAAAATACCAGTCCTGTTACCTCCGTTTCCTTGTCTCCGCAGGGAGATAAGATTCTGACAAAGGGGGACGGAGATACCGCTATTCTTTGGGATAGAAGCGGGAAGAAACTCCTTGCCACTCATAGCAGTGAAGGATGGACGCAAGTCGTTCTGTTCTCACCGGACGGAAAGAGTTTTTACACCGCTTCCGATGACGGAAAGATTTATCAGTGGGATCTTTCCGGCAAATTGGTTTATAGGTATGTGTTCCATACCGATGCGATCACTTCCATCGACGCTTCCAAGGATGGAAAATTTCTGATAGCGGGTTCGGACGACGGGAAGATCTCCATCTGGCAGGTAAAAGGGAAATTATTGAGGGAAATGGAAGGTCATAGCGCTTCGGTTTCCACCGTTGCAATTTCGCCTAGCGGGGAAACTTTCGTATCGGGAGGTCTGGACAATAAGGCGATTCTTTGGAATTTTAAAGGGGAAAAATTGCAGGATTTTCTGGGGCATACTTCCTCGATTTCGGGAATCGCTTTCGCTCCGAACGGGAAATGGATCGCTACAGCCAGCCAGGATAGGACTGCTAGGATCTGGAACCTATCGGGTCATCTTGTTTCCGTACTGGAAGGGCATACTGAGGATTTAACGGACGTAAAATTTCTTCACAAAGGCGAGATTCTGATCACTTCGAGCACGGACGGTTCTCATAGTTTTTGGAACTTAAAAGGGAAACGATTAGGGAACGTGATCTTGACGGAGCGTGGAAAGGTAGTCTTTACCGAAGACGGGCGTTTTGAATACGACGATTCTCATTCCGTGGATTCCATCGAATTCGAAGATAAGATCTCCGGCCAGGTGGTCAATATTGACCAGTTTTTCGACAAACTCTACACGCCGAACCTTTATTCCGAATTATTAAGCGAAGTTAATGAGACAAAACCGCAAAAGAATATAGTGGAACTGTATAAGGAGTCGCCGGCTCCTAGCGTTTCTCTCGCGATAGCCGATATGCCCAAAACAAAGGAGCAGAAGATCGATCTGGAAATCAAATCCTGCGACACCGGAGGCGGAATCAAGGAAGTTTTGTTGTACCATAACGGAGCCCTGATCGATCCGGAAAAAATGCGAGGCATCCAGATCAGATCGGAGGGAAAATGCGTCGTTAGAAGAGTCGTCGCACCTCTCATCGGCGGTGCAAATACGTTCCAGGCCGTAGCGAAAAGCCGGCTCGGGATGGCGTCGTTTTCCAGGAACGTGAGTATAGATTCCGATAAGAAATTCGGCGCGGGTGCTAGGCCGGCATTGCATATCGTGACGATCGGAATTGACCGATACAAAAATCCGGATCTGAATCTAAAATACGCGGTTGCAGACGCGAAGGCGATTCGGGACGCGGTGAGAGAAAGGGCGGGAGATCTCTTTTCGAACACCTACGTTTATGAGGCTTTCGACTCCGACGCTAGTCGCGAAGGTATAGAGCGTGCGTTCCATTCGGCGTCCGAAAAGGCTAAGCCGGAAGATGTGGCGCTGATTTATATCGCGGGGCATGGATTATCGGAGGATCGTACGTATTACTTTTTGCCTCAGGAAAATCCAGGGAACAATATTCAGATCATTCAGTCGGGCTTGTCCCAACAGGAATTGGTCAAGCTGGTTTCTAGGATAGAAGCCACGAAAAAATTCGTAATCATCGATACCTGTCAATCCGGAGGAGATTGGTTGGTTACCATGAGAGGCGGTTCCGAGGATCAGGCAGCATTGGGAATTTTCGCCAAAACCGCAGGTGTCTGGGTCGTAGCGGCTTCCTTAAAGAAACAATACGCGTGGGAATCCACTTTGACAGGACATGGACTTTTAACCACTAGCATTTTGGAAGCTTTGGAAGGAAAAGCGGGGAAATCAAAAACGGTTTCGGTCGGGGAATTGATTCCTTACATTAATAGGCGTGTTCCCGAAATCGCGAAGGATTATTTTAAACGGGAACAATATCCGTACACCGCGCAACACGGTCAGGATTTTCCGATCGCCACGATCAAGTGAATCTTTAGAGGAATTCGACTCTGAAAATTTTATTTCGGCATTCGTAATCTACGGCCGTTTTCTATGTCCCTTTCATGGAAATAATTAGTTTATAAAATTCTAAACTAATCCTTTTCGGCTATTCGTTTTCGTAAAAACCGTAAAAAAGAGGAAAAGAATCGGAATTTTTGCAGCGAACGCGGCAAAAATGGTGTTAAATGAAGACGGGTATACAAGAGGCACCTAATGATGAAAGTCGAGACAGCCGAACCCGCGCTCAAAGAGGATGCGATCGTTTACCATCACCCGCATCTTCGAACCGAGTTGAAAATCCACTCCGGTCCAAGGTCGTACTTCGATACGGATACCGAAAGCCTTTTGACCATGTCTCGGATCAATTCCCGCCCGGAAGGTCTTTCCGACGGTAAGCTGCCGACACTGAATGCCGAGGTGGACTGGGATCGAAAGATGTATTCCAGAGTGGAGACTTTGGTCAAAGAAGGATTGATCGTTCTCGTTCCCAGGATCAAGTATCGCAAAGAAAAGAGGGATGGGGAAATCGTACTCCATTTGGTTTCCGCTAAGGGGGAAAATACCCGGGATCGGGAAGCCTTCAAGAATCTCATCCTCGAAATTCACAGAAGATCCGCTTGGGCGGTCCGCAATTATACGATCGAAAGTCAGACGAGCAGGGCGAGGAAATTGGAAATTCTTCTCGATGACGTTATCGAGGGTAAGTGGTCGGATCAAAAGAGATCTTCGAAAGAGATTCTGATCGGTTACCTGGAAAGGATCCGAGTCCTCGAACTGTTGCGCGAAGAGGCCTTGCCCGAAGCCGAGGAACAGATCGACGCTTTTTTGAGGGAGGAAGGCTTTGTACTCCCGACGAAGAACTTCGGATACGTTTATGTTCCCGAAGCCGAAGCGGAGGCGCTTTATAAAAAAGCAAGGAACACATATCGGTACCAATTGCTTCCTAAATTAACGAATTCCATTCCCGCTTTGGAGACCGAAATCAGATCCTTTCGGGAAAATTTCCTGGACGTCTTGTACGATGAGTTGATCGAAAATCCGGTTCTTGTCCGTGATCAGATGCTCGTCGGCGAATGGAAGAAATTCTCACAAAGGTTAGGAATCTCTTTGGACGGAGATTTACTTTCCTTGATTGCCGCAATCGGAGAAAAAGCTCTCTCCGCTAGAAGTTACAGGATAGAGACGGAAAATCGCCGGATCGAAAGAGGTTTGATGGAAACTCTTCCCGATGCCGAACCGTCCATGGCGCGATTTTTAAGACTGGAAGGAGAAGCGTTTACCGTTTCCAAATTGGCCAAGAACCTGGAAAGAGACGATAGATTTTTGAGTACGGTCTATTTTGGGGAGAAAGGACCTTGCCTTTGTATCTGTCCGAACTCGGAGGCGACAGTTCTGAGTATTCTTGGCCAACTGGAGGACAAATATTCATTCCAGTCGGAGACAGCGATTTCTTTTCTTTTAACGATTTATTCTAAACGAAATCGACTGGCGCTGTGGTTCAATAAGGAGAGTTTCCGGGATACGTTCTGCGGCGCCGTGATCGGTTGTCTCGGCGCAAAGGTTTCGTGGCTTTATAGAATGGCTTTCTTTATGGGGTTCAGGGAATCCCTATTTTCCGAAGCGCTTCACGTACTTTCCGTTCTGGATTACGAACAACTGGATCGTAAGTTGGAAGAGGAAAATAATCTTAGGAGAAAATACGAAATTTTAAGGACCGATTTCTTGAAGGTCCTTTAAATCATCAAAAGCCTTATTCCAAAACTTCCGCTTTACCGGAAAGGGGAGTGATCGCGCGGATTCTGTCCTTTTTGTAATCCAAAGAATAGAGTGTGTAGCTGGAATAAGGTTTGTATTCCGCGTCCTTGGTTCCCTTTACGAATTTCGGATCGCAGAGAAAATAGACGACTCCGTTTTTGATCACGGGAAAGGAGCCTAAATAAGCGGATTCGAACCTCTGTTTCAAAACTAGATCGATCACAACGAGATAACCGAATTTTCCTTCGGACCTTTCGGTAAAGGCTAGAGTCTTCCCGTCCGAGCTTACGCTTACATTGAATTGCTCTTTCGGATCCTCGTTCGTTTTGGAAGGATAAAAGACCTTATCCAATTTTACCAATTCTCCTTGGGAAGCCGTTAAGTGATAGAGTCGATTTTCCTTTTCGGTAGCCGCACGTACTACGATTAGATCGTCCGAAAGTCCATAGACATCCAGCAGTTGCAGTTTTTCCTTTCCGGATTCCACCCAAGCTATTGTGACCAAGGAATCCGTTTCCGGTTCATATCTATGGATGGGAACACGCAGCGAATCCTCCCCGTGTTCGGAGTATCTGACTTCGTTCCCGATCAGAAATACGTATCGATGGTCGGCGGACAGAAACGGTTGCGTTCCGGGGAGAACTTTCTCCTCTTTTCGTTTTTCGTAATCATACAGAATAGTTTCCCATCTATGGTTCGATTTCCGGGAAAACAAAAGCCAAGGTTTCTCTTTAAAAAAACCGGAATTCCCCGGAAATGCGTCCTGGGACCCGAGAATGGTTTCGCTTTTGCCCAAACCGAGATTGAACAATAAAAGTTCTTTGGAGGTTTTGAAGAGGATGAGATTCTGCTTTCGGAATACGGGGAGTCCTTTTTCCAATGCTCCGGTATAAACTAGACGGGTCTTACCGCTATTGGGAGAAACGGATATCAGTCTTAGGATTCCTTTGTCTTCCTGGACTATGTAAATGGAAGACGAATTATTCTGAGTCAGATTTACACCCGAAGAGGATGCAAAAGGGAAAAGGGACAGACATATAAGAGAAACGGTTAAAAGTAAGTCAGCTTTTATTTCACGAAACCGTCCCATCCGTTTTTCAAACATGCTTTCTTTTTATCGGTGATTTTATTCGTTTAACGTTTGATCTCGAAAGTTCTAAAATTTCCCTTGGGCTCTTCCCATAGGATCGTGGTCTCGGCAACTTTCGCTTTCGAGGGGCCTCTCTGTACCGCTTTGTATAAGTCTTCGATGAAGACTTTGTCGCCTTCCACAACCACTTCTACTTCTCCGCTTGGGAGATTCATCGTGTAACCGGTCAACCTACATTCTTGGGCTCTTTGCAGAACGAAATAGCGAAACCCCACGCCTTGGACGGCTCCTCGGATCCTTATTTTTGCTCTTGTTTGGTTTTTCGTCGCCATTCCGATCCTCGATAAAGTAGAGTTTCACCGATTGCTGTAGGATTTGAAACAAGAAATCAATCGTCTGTAGACTTGTTTACCATCCAAGAGGAAAAGCTTTCCAAAAAATCCCAAAGAATCTCCTTGGTTTCGGGATCCGCGTCCCAGATTTGGATCGCTTTCCGATAACAGGAAAGCCAAGCTCTTCGCGCTTTTTCGTCTATAGGAAAAGCAAGATGGCGAGCTCTCATTTTGGGAGATCCGTAACGCTCCACGTAGTACGGAGGTCCTCCGAGTACCTGGATTAAAAAATCGGCCGATTTGACCGAACTTTCCTCCAACTTTTCCGGAAACATCCGGACGATCGGACTAGAGGCAATGTTCCGATAGAACTCGTCGACTAAGAGGCGTATTTTCTCTTCCCCTAATTTCACGTACAAGGATCTCAATCTTGGGTCCGCAGGAGGAGGTCCTCCAGGAGGAACATAGATCGGATCGTCGTTCATGATATTCTCTCCGAATCCAAATAAGATCGTATTACCGGTTCGAATGTTTCCACAAGCTTTCGGTACACCTCTCTTTTAAAGGATACAACGGTCGAAAGGCAATCCCTTAACGGAATGAACCGAACCTGCTCGAATTCCCGCTCATGAATATCCAGTTTGCAATCCTCCGCAGAGCCGTTCCAAAACAGTAGGAACCATTTTTGACTCTGCCCTTTGAATTTTCGGAGATGCTTATTCAAGGGAAGGGTCTTAGGAAAGTCATACTGGATCCAATCCGGGTACTCATATACGATTTTAGCGTTAGAAACCCCTACCTCTTCGTGCAGTTCCCGAGCTGCCGCTGATTCCGCTTCTTCCCCTTCGTCGATTCCACCTTGCGGGAATTGCCACGAACCCCGAAAGTTCGTTCTTTCTCCCACTAACACTTCCCCTCTAGCGTTAAACACTACCATCCCGACGTTTTTTCTATAAGGTTTTTCCATCCTATAGGAATAAAAACTTTACTTAGTTTCTCCGACAAGCGGTTTCCCTACCGTTAAGAGATGTAGATCATTCGACAGGTTCGTATAAATCAATAGAGGATGGACAAAGTGAAGCCTTCCTATTCATTGGGACAAAAGCTCTGTTGTTTTGGGGGGATCGTATTTCGGAGATGCAGGTACAACGTAAACGGCTTCGCCGTAGGATATTGAAGGGAGTAGACTTCGAGATTCGGGAATCACATATCCCCGGAATAGGCATGGGACTTTTTCCGAAGGCTGATGTTCAAAAAGGCGATACGGTAGGTTTTTACACGGGTCGTGTTCTCGATGATAAGTCTGCTAACTCCTCCAAATACTGCGAATCGAAATATCTACTTTGGATTTGTAAGGACCATTGGATTTACGGGGAAGGAAAAGAGTCAAACTATACCCGTTATATCAACCATAGTACCAAACCGAATATTAAATTAGTGGTATCTACCCGTTGGAAGACCGCTCGATTCGAAGCCCTTCGCAAGATCAAAGCCGGTGAAGAACTCTTCTTCGATTATGGGGACGAATACTGGATCAACGTGGACGTTTCTCCCGTCGAAAGGAACTGAGTCCGAACGTTAAGCCGCTACGGATTCCGGATCCCTTTTTTGCGCCGATGAAAACCTGGATCTGCCTATCTGTTTGAAAAAGAAAGCGAATCCATTGATCAGATCGAAGATCTTCGGGATTGTTTTCAGGGAAATTCCCACGTCTCCATGAGAGATCAGAGGAGTTAAGATCAGTCTTACCTTGTCCTTTTCCAGACATTCCGCGATTCTGACGGCTTGCTGGGGGGGAACCACCTTATCCCCTAATCCGTGGACCACTGAAATCGAACAGGAGATGGAATTCAGCTTGTCCTCCACTTCCAGGTCTTTCAGAAAAGAGGCTTTCTTTCCCGCGTTTTCCACGATTTTCTTCCAGATTTCCAGTCTATATTCCGGATCGTCCCGCAGGTTTTCGAATATTTTGCGGTTCGCGGGTTTTATCGATTCGAGAACCGAAGGTAATTCCAACGAATCTCTTCCGTAACTGCCGTCCATCACGCAAGCTTTCAGTGCGGATTCGATTTCCCGGTTTTCTCCCATTTGAAATTTTATAAAATTATAAAGTAGAATCATGCGGCCGTACTCGTCTCCTTCCGGAGAGGTCATCACATAATCTAGGGTGCTTTGCACGTTGCAGTAAGCTCCGATGGTCAGAATGGACTCCAATCTCCCTTTTACTTCCGGTGCGGAGGCGGCAATCAATCCCATGCTTCCCGAAAACGAGGGCGCAATGTAGGAGATTTTTCCTTTCGGAGAATAATTAGGATCTGAGGATACCGCCAAAATCATCTCCCGGATCGTATCTATCGTTTCCTTTTCTATCTTGAATTCGGTGACTTCCTTAAGAAGAGGGGAAATAACCGTGTAACCTACGGCGCAAGCGGACTTACAGACTGCGGCGAATCTCGGATCCTTATTTCCTAGATAAGCTAGTCCGTTTACGGCTAATATGGTTCCTTTGGGTGTGTTCTTGGGTGTGTAGAGTATCGCAGGGATTTTCTTGTTCGGGAGTGAAATTAGAATCTCGTCTTCCTGCGCTCTCGGCGGTTCAGGGCGTTGGCAGTAGAGGGCAAAAAGAGCGGCTTCTATAAAATATTTCATACAAACGTATCGGACTAACATTCGGTTAAGGGTCGATAACATTTTTATGACGTTTTTTGAATTTTCGAACCCAGGGGCCAAAAATCGGACACGCAAAAGAGCTCTTTCGTAGCGATCGTCTCTTATTTGAAATCAAGAGAATTTTGAGAATGCTGGCGGAATATGGATTACAGCAGCCATGTGATGTTCTGACCGGGTAATGTCTTTTCCGCGATGCTCTTGGAGATTTGCCCAAATTCTACTTTTCCCACTCTTTATCAGTGAGAGATTCCACCAAAATGAAATGGTTTAAAGGAAAAAATCAAAAAATGAATTCAGTAGATTCTTTGCAGCCGACAGAACTTCTAGAGGCGGGTTCTCTTTCTAAGGAGACGCGCAAGGCCTATTTGACCAAGCAGGAAATGGGTCGGATCATCAAAGTTGCGAAAGGAAATGAGAGACATTTTCTTTGGATCCAGATGATTTATTCGTTCGGTCTTCACATTTCCGAATTGGTTTTCCTCCGAGTACGAGATGTGGATTGGGAGAAAAACCTCGTTCATATCGGTAGTTCCAAAAAATCGGAGACTCGCGATCTTTCCTTAACTTGCTCTCTTTCTCTCCGAAGACTATTGTGGTTCGCTTGTGAAAGAAAATCCGGAGACGAGTTTTTATTTTCCGGTCGGAACGGAAACGTCCATCCTCGCACGATTCAGAAAATGTTTTCCAAGCTGGAAAAAGAGACGGGGCTATCGGTGAGTATTACGATTTTGCGTCGTTCTTTGGCGACCCATTTGCGGGAAGTCGGTTGGGGGCGGAAAAAAATCCAGCACCAACTCGGTTTGTGTTCCACTCGTTCTGTGGATGCGCTCCTGAGCGGGGTTCCTTTGCCGAGTCAGGGAGATTCCTTTCCTCTGGATGAAATCCTTTCTTTGGCAGCTTGAACCAAGAGAGAAACGTTAAAAATTTGTTGTAAAACCTTATTTCCTCCCTATTTTAGTCTGGAGAGAGCGTTTCTTTTCCATTTTTGTAACAATGGAAGGGAGACGCTTCCCAAACCGTTTTGCGGGAGCCTCACTTGGAAATTAAGACCAAAAAAATCGGGAAACACACTCTCGTTCAGTTGGACGGAAGATTAGATATTACCCATTCCGATGAGGTTGAGGCGAAATTGTTGGACGATGTCCAATCGGGCGCAGGTGATATCGTAATCAATCTGCAAAATATTTCCTACATTTCCTCCTCCGGTATTCGCATCTTCGTAGGAATGGTGCGAGAGTTGGAAAAGCAAAGTCGGAAATTGAAACTTTGCTGTATTACTCCCAACGTCAAAAAAGTATTCGACGTGGTCGAATTATTGGATCTGTTCGAAGTTTACGAAACCGAGCAGGAAGCTGTCGCCACCTTGAAATAGGTTCGTCGATCGGGAGCCTTATGACCCAGTCTCCTGAATCCGGCAATTCAGATCGATCGTATTCCGCCGTCTCCTTTTTCGGCCTAATTTTCCTTTCCGTTATATATGGTTTAGCGTTTCGCTTTTCCGGTACCGAGTTTCCTCCGGTTTGGCCGGATGAGGTTTTGTTTTATGCTCCGTCTTGGGACTTTTCCGTAAACGGGTCCTTCCGCACCCTCGTTCTGGAAGGACTCATTCGAGGAATGGAGACGAAGACTCTTTGGATGCCTCCTTTATTCTTTATCGTGAACGGAGCTGTTCTGTCCGTATTCGGAGGAGGATTGGAGACGCTTCGTTTTTTTTCGGCGTCGGTTTCCCTCGGATCTATCTGGCTTTTTTGGTTGTTGTTAAGGGAAGTCGGGTATTCGCCGAGAGCCCGACTCGGGGCCTGCCTCTTACTCGGAACGGACCTGTTATTTTTAAGAGTTGGCTGGACTGCGAGAATGGAATCTCTCTGTCTTTTCTGGGCTCTGGCTTGTTTTTGGGTGCTTTCCAGGAAAGCGGATTGGGGCCGAGGAAACACGGGCATTCTTTCCGGATTCGAAGGTTTTTTGGCCGGATTCTTTTTGGGCCTTTCCTTTTTGTCCCATCCGTTCGCGGCGGTTTTCGGGATTCCGGTTCTGTTTCTGATCCATAAAGCTAGAGGTTGGAAGGTTTGGTCTTTTTGGTTCGGCGGGGCCTGCGTTTTGTTTTCGTGGCTGATTTGGATCCATCCGAATTGGGATTTGTTCGCATACCAATTCGGAGCGCAGTTCGGTAGGAAACGGGAACTTTTTCAGACGTTTTCTCCGGTTACGAAGCTGAAGGTCCTGTTGGGAGGATACGAAAGTCCCGGTTCCAGAATTTGGTTTTATTCGGCTCTGGCCTTAGGCCTGTGGGTCGTTCGCAGAGAACTCCTGGAAAGGAAAGTTTTGGCCTTTTTCTTTTTTCTCTGGTTCTCCGCAGTTCTGCTTTTCCTTGTTTTGTCTACGGAATATTATTATGTGATGTATTTATGCATTCCTTTGTCCGCGTTAGGAGGATTTTTTTTCGAGAGAATCCGGAGCAGAAGGATCCAATATGTCGCTGCATTATTAGTTTTTTGTAATTTATATGTTCTGTTTTACGCGTATCGAAAGATCGGTTTCGCTAATAGGGATTTCGATTTGGGATCCAAGTTTTCCGAAGCCCTCATCACCGAACTGAAAGGATCCAAGAAAATCTATCTGCAAGCGATCCCGGATCCCTATTTTCGGATCGCTGAGGCGTTGCCCGAGGCCCGAATCATGGAATTTATTCCCGGAGAATTACCGATTCCTGCGGAGGATTTTTCCGCTACCTTAGACACCGTGGACGCTTTCGTATTTTCCGAAGGCCAAAAAAGGAACGAGGTTGTTCAGAAATTTTTAACCGAGAACTCGCACCGTTTTAAGACAAAAACGGTTTCGGTCGAGCCTTCCACTCCTAGAAAATTGGTGAGGGCGGAAGCGGTGTTGTATCTGAGAAAATGAGAATGTCACGACTTAGAGTTTTTCTCGGATGTAACTTGGTCCTTTTTTGTTTGGGATGCTATTCTCAAAAAAAGGAGTCGGACCTGACCGCACTGTTATCTTTAGCGACTTCGATTCCGGTTTCCGTCATCGGAGATTCTCTTTGCGAGAGATCCCAGGCTTTCGATCTGGCAGACGGCCTAGGTTCCGGTTTTCAAGTCTTAAACGTCTGCATTACCGGCAGCACCGTTCCGGATTGGTCTCAAAAATTGGACACCGCTTTGACCAATGCCCCGAGAATCATCATCATCGAGTTGGGGACCAACGACGTTTCCTCCTATCCTACGGATCAATTTCCGGGAAATTACGACAGATTGATTTCGGATCTTTCGATCCGGACAAACGCGGTTTTGCTGATCACCGTGCTACCTCCTCCTACTGACCCAGGCTTTCGAACGGGAGTGCTGACGATCAACAAATATCTAAAAGGACTTTCCGCTTCCCATCCGATTGCGGATATGGAAACGCCGTTTCTGCAACAGGAAAACGGTATTCATTTATACCCTCTATCGGATCCGATCCATCCGGACCCTGCCGGAATTGCGATCATGAAATCCGTTTATATCCAAGCGATCGGAAGGATTACGGGCCTCCCGCTTTAGCGTCTCAGGGAATTCCTTTTTCCTTGATCTTTTTGAGAAGCTCGCGGTTCGATTCCTGACGGAGAATCGCATTTTGGAATCTTCTCTTTTCCATGTCCGTTTCGGGCTGTAATTTCGGAATCGGACAGGGCTTCTTGTTTTCATCCAGCGCGACGAAAGTCAGGTATGCAGTCGTTGCACGGACGGTCTTTCCGGTATAAGGATTTTCCTTGGAGACTTGGACTCCTATTTCCATAGAGGAACGTCCCGTATAATTCGCCGAGGCTTTCAGGATGACATGATCCCCCACGGAGATAGGTTCTAAAAAATTCAAT
The DNA here is from genome assembly GCF_004769195.1 of Leptospira fletcheri. Taxonomy (NCBI): domain Bacteria; kingdom Pseudomonadati; phylum Spirochaetota; class Leptospiria; order Leptospirales; family Leptospiraceae; genus Leptospira; species Leptospira fletcheri. Next base: position 62,817 of record NZ_RQET01000004.1, on the reverse strand, counting down.
TTGTCCACGCTGGCGGTGACAGCTTCTCGACCGCAATGTCTTTGGGCGACCATTACAGCGATCAAGTCTATCCAAGACATTAAGATTCCCCCGAAAAGAGTTCCGTAGTGGTTTGCGTGGTCCGGCATTACGATATGCCTGGTCTCCACCGCGGAATCCTTGGGAGTTTTAGTGATTTCCATACCTACTATCCTCGATTTCCGGTAAAATTCGGCAAGAAAACAACTGTGAGAATCGAGGAGGACCTATTTTTCGGAACAGGTCAGAACGAAATCGTTGAAAACTTGAGAAATATATAATTTGTCTTTGTGAGAGATCGCCGTACTTCCCGCCGATATTTCCTCTCCCGGATTCGCATAGATTTCCTTAAAGGAATCGTCGGGAAAAATCGCAAATACTTCGGTAGGAGAAGGGTAGTCCTTGTTCCTTACGTGTCTTAGGAATTTCCATGTGGAAGTATGTCCAACCACAAGGACTCTTCCGTGCTCGTCCAATTCCAAATTGTCCGTTCCGGTATCCAGAAAAATCTTTTTGGGGTCACCGAGCGCGATTTTGCCTGAAGTCCGGTCCACTCGGAATTTAAAGACCGATCGATCCATGAATCCCGATCTATATAGGAACTCTTTTCCGTCGGCTTGCTTTACGAATAATATTCCATTTCCATAATACAATGGGTTTCCTAGAGAGGACCAAGTCTTTCCGTCAAAGAGGGATATTTCCGCTCTTGCGATTCCGAAGAGATCGTCGATGAAATAGCGGAATTTTCCTCCCTTGCCGTGGTCGTTCGATACGTAGATTTCGTTTTCGGACACCACGAACAGGTCGTTAGGGCTGGTTAATAAGGGGTCTTTTAATGTTTGGACGTGCTTCCAAACTCCGGTTCTCGATTTTTGGTTCGGCGGGGATTTTCTTTCAAAGACTTCGATGGCGTGTTCTTGGTAAGGAACGATATGCGAAATCACGTACAGTCTGTAAATATCTCCCCGGATCAAAAGACTCATTCCGTGAGCTTGAAAAGATTTAGGATAATCCGTATCCAAGGGAATGAGTTGCAGGGAAGGAGACTTCAGATCCAGCGCGAATAATTTTCCTTCCTGATCGGGAATCCTTCTTTCATGCGATGAGACATAGATCAGGTCCGCTTTCGCATCCAGAGCCATGTCTTCAGGTCCAGGCATGCCTGAGATTTTTTGGCAAGAGGAAAGGGGGAGGGTTTTTACCTCTGCCGAACAATAGAGTAAAAATGGCAGTAATAGTAGAAATCCGATAAATCTTCGATTTTGCATGGAAGCAGATTTCCCTCAAAATCCTTCCTGGCAATCCGGATTCCGTTAAAACGGGAGAATTTTCTGCTTGCCTTTATTGTGCGGCGCATAAAAATGGAGGAAAAGGAACGTTCCGGATGGATAACCAAAAGCTAAATGATCTAATCAATGCGGGAATCGGCGCTGTCCAGACTTCTAAGGAAATCTTCGATAAACTTTTGGAAGACCTGAATGAAGGAAAAGAAAAGGTGGAACAGCGTTTCGACGAGCTGAGAGCTCAGGGAGAAAAAGATCTGAGTGAAAATGCTCTGAAATTTAAGGTACCTTTGGCATGGGGAATCGTTAAATTTGAGGAGATCCGCGACAACTTGCTGAAGCAATTTTTGAATAAATGAATTCGTAGATTCTTGTGGTTGTGATTCGTCCTGCCGCAAGGGGGAAAGAGTGCGTTTTCTAGATTTTATCGCTCTTTCCGTAGCTTTTTCTTTTCTGCTTCCTTGCGAAGCGGGCCAGACCCCGCAAAATCCTTCCGAATTGATTTTAACCTCCGAGTTCGCATTCGCCCAAAGCAAGGTTCCGAAAACGAAGTTTGCCGGGAACCTTTCCTACGTAAAAAACCGCTTTTCCCCCGCCTCCACTTTCAAAACTTATTGGGCTCTCTCTTTATTGGAAAACCGTGTCGTTGATCCTAAAAAGAAAATCCGTATTTCCGACGACCATATTCCCGGTTCCCCTCGCGAAGTCGATTTGCGCGAAGCTCTGTTCTATTCTTCCAATGATTACTTTGAGATGCTTTGGCCCTCTTTGGGGAGGTCCGCTTTGGAGACTACCCTTCGTCATTTAGGGTACGGTCCGGTTCTTGGAGTCGCTCAGGCGGGAAAAAAAGGAAGTTATCCGAAAGATTGGTGGAAAGGGGAAAAGGCGTTAAAACACGGAGGTGGGATCCGTCTTTCTCCAGAGGAAATTCATTCGAATTGGGTTTCGGTTTTTTGGAAGAAGCCCTCTTGGATCGACGAGGAGACGTACCGTTTGTGGAGGGAGAGTCTAGGTTGGTCGGATTGCCCGGAGAAAAAAGGGAAGATCTTCGGTAAGACGGGTTCTTGGGAAGGAAACTATTGGTTTCAGGGAACTTTTGTGCCGGACATCGGCGGGGATTATGTCTCGATTACTATATTAAATAAATCGAAAGTGGCAACCAGAGAAAAGACGATTTTACGGTTTTATGAAATCGTAGGGTGCGTGATGCCTTCCCTGAATTGATTCCGGTTCGAGGTTCGAAAGAAATCTTCGGAGTGACTGGATTCGAACCAGCGACCCCTTCCCCCCCAGAGAAGTGCGCTACCACTGCGCTACACCCCGATTCTCTTTCTTAAAGGATGATCTTTTCGATCGAGGTCGGGTGTAAACCCAATTTTAAGTCTACAAGAGGATCAACAAAGGAAGTCCGGGGAAACGAACCAGATGATTTGACCGCCGAGGAATTTCTCCCTCGGCACATTGACCGCTAGAGCGGATCCGGGAGTGAAAAGAAAGGACTTCCCGACTCCTGAAATTCCAAGTAACTTCTCCGAAAAAATGCTGATATCCGGACTATGGCCGACGACCAAGATCGCGTCGGAATTCGTGTAATCCTTTAAAAGCGAGCAGGCTTGGGAATATTCCTCTCCAGGAAGTAGGAATTCCAAGGATTCGGTTTCTTGTTCCGGTTTTAAGACATTCTCGTAAATCTGTGCCGTTTGAGAAGTTCGCACGAAAGGACTGTGATAAATTTTTTTGATCTTAAAACCGGTCAGAAAAAAACGTGCCATCTTTTCAACGTCCGCTTTTCCCTTTGGTGTCAGGACTCGGGAGGAATCTCTCCCGTCTGGAGAATCCGGTTCGGCCTCTCCGTGTCTAGCTATAATTATCTTCATCGAATAAATACCGGATTCGAACCCGAGTTCTCCGGAAAAAGATTGCCGGGGTACCCTAGGGAACGTATCGTTCTCGGCACTTGGTCTAAGGATTTTCCGATGTCCCTATTTGCAATTGAAATCGATAGTCTTCGTAAAAATTATCCGGGAGTACAAGCTCTGCGAAACATTCATTTGAGCGTTTCGAAAGGAGGCATTTTCGGTTTACTCGGTCCCAACGGTGCGGGCAAGACGACTTTAGTTCGAATTCTATTGGGATTTTCCAGACCTAGTAGCGGAAGTTGTAAAGTTTTGGGCGCGGTTCCTTCTCCGGCCGTGCGAACGCGTTTGGGTTATCTTCCGGAGAGGATGGCCGTTTCTCCTTATTTGACCGGGAGGGAATTTTTAGAAGCGAGTCTTCGTCTGGCTTTTCTGAAATCCAAGGAGGCACAGTCCAAGTCTCAGGATCTTCTGAAACAAATGGGATTATCGGACGCGGCGGATCGAAAGGTTTCTACTTATTCCAAAGGAATGTTGCAGAGATTGGGACTGGCTCATGCGCTAGGAGCGGAGCCGGAACTTCTTCTCTTGGACGAGCCCGGGACCGGTTTGGATCCCGCCGGGTACAAGGAATTCAGAGATAGAATTCTGGAAGAAAACGTAAAACGAGGGGTCACCGTTCTGATCAATTCCCACAGACTCCCCGAGGTAGAGCAGATCTGCACCGAAGTGGGAATATTACATAAAGGTCAAATAAAGGCGCAGGGCAAATTGGACGAACTTCGCCAAGGCAAGGATAGGATCCGTCTCAAGTTTGAAGGAAACGAGAGTGTGGATTCCTATTTGCGGAATCTCTCTTTGGAATGTACGAACGAAGGAAAGGATTGGGAGATCCGCCCGAAACCGGATGTGGACCTGAAAAGATTGCCGGCGGAGTTGGTCGAGAGGGGTGCAGAGCTCTTTTTGTTCGAAAGAAAATCGGAATCTCTCGAAGAGGTGTTTTTACGTTTGACCTCCGAAGGTTCGGAAACGAAGAGCGAAGCGGAAGGGCAGAAATGAATCGACAACCGACGCAATCTTTTTCTTTTTTCGTTTCTTCCCTGTTCCGACAACTTCCGATTTTACTAAGATTGACGTTCCTGCAAGTTGTACGTAGGAAAGCCTTGTTCTTTCTTTTTTCTTTATTGGGTTTTTTTCTGCTGGGAGAATGGTTTTGCACAACGTCCGTCGAGGATCAGATTCTCAAGGGGGTTTCGAACGGAGCGTATTTTACCCTTTCTTCTCTTTGGGTTACCGTTTTTTTAGTGATGATGACTTCCGATTTGTTAAGGCAGGATTTGGATTCTCAGATCCATACCCTTTGGTTGAGCAGACCTCTGGATCTTCTGACTTATTTGGCTGGAAAAGGCATTACTTTATTACTTTTGGTCATAATCTTTCTTGTGGGCGCTTTTGCCGTTCATTCCGCTTTCGCTCCGGAGATTCCTTGGGAATTTTTGACCTACCAAGGTGTGATGTTTCTCGCATACGGATTTCTGGTGGTCTTTGCACTCCTACTGACTCTGACGGCAAATCAGACGATATCCGTCCTTTTTTCTTTCGGATTGCTTCTCGGAACGGCGATCCTTGATTTTATCGTATACAACGGTATCGTGGACGGTTCGCGCGAATTGGCGGAGGCGCAAAAGCTGTTCGTTAAGATCTCTTACTGGATTCTTCCTCAGCTCGGAACGGTCTATTTTCATTCCGGTCGGCTTTTGGAAGGAAACGTAGAGGATCCGCAATCTTACGGGCCGTATTCTTTCTTGCAGGTCGGAGCCTGGATTCTCGTTCTGAAACTTGCTCTGATCGGAATTTCCCGGAGGAAGGAAATCTGAGAAAATCGTCGGTTTTAGAGTTAAAGTAATCTGGAGTTGACAAAACGTTCCGAATATTAGGATATAGGGATGGTCTTTCCGAGCGAAAATGAACATAAACTGGTACCACTTCGAAAAAGAAGGATACTATCTAAGCGTCCGTAACGTCAACGAGCGGATTGAAAGGCTCAACCCTCTTTACGTCCGTATCACAACTCTGAACCGAAATGTGGACAAATTGTTAAACGTCCTATTGGACCGGTATTTGGTTTATTTGGACTCGATTTCCCTGAAGGAATCCGTATTTTCGATCCTGCGCGAAAGCGTAATGAACGCCATTAAGGCGAATTCCAAACGGATTTTCTTTTCCGATAATAATCTCAATATTTCCGATCCGTTGGATTATGCCAAGGGGATGGAGAATTTCAAAAAAGAAATGATCCGCGATAAGGACAGGTATGCCGAGCTGCTGGAAAAACTCAAATTCCACTGCTTGATCACGATGGCGTTCAATCGAACCAGTTTTTTGATGAGGGTTTCGAATAACGTTTCCATCATTCCCGAAGAGTTGAAACGGGTGGAGAACCGGATCGGCAAGAGCCGGGAATACAACGATTTAGGAGAGGTCTTTGCCGACCACGCGGACGATTCCGAAGGTGCTGGTTTGGGGTTGGCCATGTCCTTATTGATGTTGAAAAACGAAGGTATAGAAGGGGATTGTTATAAACTCAAGGCCGAGGGAGACATTACTTCGGCCTATATTAAGATTCCTCTGGATTTCAAACACAGAAACGTTTCCTACCAACGCACCGTCGAAATCATCGCAGAGATCGATAAGCTTCCCACTTTTCCGGAGAACCTGAATCAGATCATGAGTCTGATCAATAAACCGGATTCCTCCATCGGTCAGATTACCGAGTCGGTTTCGAGGGATGTTTCGCTTTCCACGAATATTCTAAAGCTCGCGAATTCGGCTTCCTTTGCATTGGGAAGAAAAGTGGAGACTCTGGAAGAGGCGATCAAACGGATCGGACTTTCGGAACTGAACAATATCCTCTTAAGTCTCGGAACGAAAAAAATTCTAGAGGAGCGATACAAAGAGTTCGAGCAGATTTGGGAAAGATCGAGTCTGTCCGCATATATATGTAAAAGACTAGGGGAGAAAATGGGTTGGAAAAAAACGTTTCTCACGAATTTAGTCTGCGCAGCTTTGTTGCACGATATAGGTCTGGTAATATTACTTTCTCTCGAACCTGAAATCGTGGCGAAATTGACCGAGTTGACCGGCAAGAACCTGATGGCTTCCAGCTTGGGCCTGGAGGAGGCGGCTTTGGGAGTGACTCACACCTCCCTAGGAGCGATGATATGCGAAAAATGGAATTTTTCGGATACGATCCGAGTCGCGGCGGAATATCATCACAGACCTCTGATGGCCAAAAAGGAATCGAGAGACGTGGTGTTTGCGGTGTATCTTTCCGACTGGATCATCGATTGCAACGAGGGAAAGGCGGATCCTGCGGCGATCCACTGGGAAGTCCTGCAACATTTCGGATTCAAAAAAGACGAAGAATGGAAGGAGTTCGGAGAAAAGGTGATCGGAGAATACAAAGCCTTTCAAAGACAGGCCCGTTAGGATTTTCCTAGATTCGAATGATATCGGACTTCCTTCGATACCTTCGTCTCATTCCATTTTAAAATTCTCCACAATCCGATAAAAATCTTCAGCAAGCATTTCTTCCGGCCTTTTTTCCAACGATAAGCCCGTATTCGAGATCGAATCCTTGAGCCTTTGGCGGAGAGTTTCTTCCGGGTAGGAAAGACCTGTCGGGTAAAACGAGTTCAGAGGTGCTTCTTTGATGGAAGATCCGATTTTCTTCCTTTTTCCCCAAAAAACCACGCGGCATAAAAATTCTAAAATGGGATATTTGTTTTTGTCTAGAAATCTGGGGTTACTCGTATAGGAAAGAATGCTCGAATCCACGTTCGGTCTAGGATAAAAGCTTCCCGATTTGACGGTTTTCTTTAGGAGAAATTTTCCGTACGCCCCCGCATAGATTCCCAAGGAGGAAATTTCGTTTGTCAAGCGCTGTGCGAATTCTTTCTGTACCAAGAAAACGGCGCCTTGCAGACGACTCAGTTTTTCTAAGGACGTTAGGATTAATTCCGAAGTGATATAATAGGGAAGGTTTCCGAAAAGAAAACAATCGGTACCTTCGTCCGTACCGAGAGTTTCCCGTGCGTCTCCCTGGATCACTTCTGCTTGCGGTAGGAATTTTTTCAGCCAGTCGGAATAGACCGGATCGATTTCATGCAATCTTAATTTTTTTCCCGTGCGCGCCAACAAATGGGTTAACGCGCCCAAGCCGGGACCGATTTCCAATAACAGGTCCGCGCGTTCCAAGGCGTTCCGGTCTGCGGAATCTAAAAGGGTCTGAACAGCCTTGGGATCGATGAGAAAATTCTGGCCCCATTTTTTTAAGGGTGCCGAGGATTTTTCGCTTAAAAAGTTCCGGAGCGCCGAAGTCTTATAAAACGGGTATTCCGGGAAGTTCATTGCCTCCAATAAACTTCCAACCGTCGGCGATTCCAAGTCGTTTTCGAAACCGATTCCAATCCTCCGGATCGTCCCGGCTCCCATATCTTGGCGCGAGTAAAATAATTCCGGATCCTTGCTTTGTTTTTTGCGATAAGTCGGCCAAGGAATCTTTGCCCGCTTCAAAACGGATCATTCTTAAGGAAGTAGAATCCACATTGAATTCCTTTCTCTTCGTCACGAAATCCCAGCCTTCCGGAGGTAAGGCTTTCCTTGTTCCGTTGCTTCCGTACTCGAATCGGAGGGGTTTCTTTTTCCGGACGCAAAGCGAAATCCAAAAGGTGCAGGACTCGTCTTCTACATAGGCTTTTTCCAAAGAGTAGGTTCCACAGACCAATACGCGGTATTTTCCGAAAGCCTCCTTCAACATCTTCTTGCTGTACTTGCATTTTCCTCCTAGGACCAGTTCCTTTCCGTTTCGCACTACGAATGTGAATCTGTCTCCGAAAAATACGGAAGGGAATTGCGTCCATTCCGGAATTCCTGCCAAAAGAAAATGAAACGATATGCAGATCGGCAGGGAGTAGATCCAAACGGGAATTCGAAACAGAAAGGATTCCTTAAGAGGTACTCGCGGATTTTCTTCGAACATTTTCCTATCTATCTTGTTCGATTCCTGTTTTCCTTTTTTGCAACAACGCAATCCGACTAGGAATACAAGAAATAGGGTCCAGAGTAAGATCGCTTTTTCCCTGGAATCGGCTAGATAAAATCTTTGGATGCTCCAATCCAAGTCCGCCCATGCAACGGTCAACTTTCCTAAAATTTCCAGCAGATAATTCACTAAAACCCAGGCGGTTTCTTTTAGAAACGGAACACGAAGAAATTCCAGGAATAAGACGGAATAGAGTAGGGGCAGGAGGATTCCGCAAAGGGGAACAACCAATAAATTCAATCCTAAAGAACCGAAGCTATAGGCTCCGAAATAGTGAACCAAAACGGGAAAGGTCCCGAATCCCGCAGCAAGAGAAACTGTCAGATTTTCCCGTAAGAAGAGTGCGATTTTTCCGATTCGGCTGTCCTCGGTTTGCGTTTCCGGAAGGCATAGATCCAGACTCGGTTTTAAAAGAAGGATGGATCCTACTGCTCCGAAAGATAAAAGAAAAGAGACTCCGAACGACCGAGAGGGATCCCAGAAATACAAGATTCCGATCGAGCCGAGGAGTAAATCCACGGATCTTTGTTTGCGGTACGCCAGGTTTTGGAGGAGTAGAACGGAGGAAAAGACCCAGGCTCTCGCTAAAGACATGGGAAATCCTAATGCGGCCAAGTACATCCAACCGATACAGACGGGAAATATACGGGGAAACGCAAAACCTAAGAACGGAATTCTTTTTAGGAAGGCGTAAATGGATGCTAATAGGATTCCGAGATGGAGTCCGGATGCGGCAAAAAGATGAAGGATTCCCCCTTCTTTCGCGTCTTGTTTGAATTCCTTATTTAACGCTCTCGAATCCCCGAGAACCAGTCCCAAGGAGATCTCCTTTGCCAATCCTTGGATCCCGCCCCGATCGAGTCGGGATTCCACGAATTTGGAGGATGTTTCCTTCCAAAGTTTAGATTCTTCTAATAAGGGAGCGGATCGTTTCGAAGGTCCGAAAGATAGCAGGAGGAAAAAGAATAGGATGCCCAGGCAAAAAGATAGAGTTTTGGAAGTGGATCTTTTTTGAGACCGCAGGAAAGGAATGGCAAATGTGCCGATTGCAGTCCAAGGAAGTAGAAGATCCGGTAAGAAAGATTCGAAGAATAGACCGGACAAAAGACCTAAGACGGCATAAGAAAAGCGGGAAGCGGGAATGAAATCCCGGTAATGTTCCTCTAAAAATCGACCCACTCCGATTACGGTTTGGAAAATCCGTCATTCGTCGGCGAATTTTAAAAAAAGATCATGATTCCGGGTCGAAAGAGTCTTAGTTTTAAGTATTGGAGATTATCGTGCTTACCCGAACGCTTTCATAAAACTGAAAATTTCTTTTTTGCATTTTTGAATCGTTAAATCCGTCGCCTTGTCCTATCCTCTTAGAATTCCGACTTTGCTCCGGACGGATTCCAGAACTTTGGAGGCAACGTTTCTCGCCTTGTCGGTTCCCTTGCGCATCACCGAGTTTACGTACGCGGGATCGGCAGCGATTCTTTCCCTTTCGGCACGGAAAGGGGAAAAATAATCCAGGATACGCTCCAAAAGCGCCTTTTTGAGATCGCCGTATCCGGTGCCCGGCACTTCGAATTTATTCCGTAGCTCCATCTTTTGGGATTCGTCCAGGAACAGGGAGTGAATCTGGTAAATTACGTTATTCTTATAATCCTTCGCCTCGTCCACTCCGGCAGAGTCGGTAACGATCCCCATTACGGATTTCTTGAGCTTCTTTTCCTCATCGAAGAAATTGATCGTATTGCCGTAGGATTTAGACATTTTGGAGCCATCGGTACCGGGTACAATTGCGGTCTCTTCGTCGATTTCCGGATCGGGTAATTTGAAAGTCTCTCCGTATTGGGAGTTGAACCTTTCCGCAATGTCTCGTGTGTATTCCAGGTGCTGTTTTTGGTCCTTTCCCACGGGGACGCGATCGGTTTCGAAAGCCAATATGTCCGCGGCCATCAAAACCGGATAAAAGAAGAGTCCCGCGCTCGGAGTAATCCCCTTCGCTACTTTATCCTTAAAAGAGTGCGCGAGCTGTAATTGAGGAACCGTGATGGACATGGATAGATACCACGCGAGTTCGGTCACTTCGGGAACGGAAGATTGGATCCAAAAGGAACACTTGTCGGGATCGATTCCTAACGCCAAAAAGTCGCAGACGGCGTCGTAAGTATTATCCTTTTGGTTTTTGGCGGAAGAAAACGTAGTAAGAGCGTGCAAATCCGCAACAAAGCAATATAAGTCCGAATCGTTTTGGTATTTTGCTAATTTTCGTATTACGGAAAAGTAATTTCCTAAGTGTAATTTGCCGGAAGGCTGTACTCCGGTTAATATCCTCATTGCGCCTCCGAGGATTCGGTATGCAAGGAACCGCCGCCGTCAAAAGGTTTGCCGGAGAGGCGTTCGTATTCGGCTCTGAGAGCTTTCAGTTCCGCGTCTATTTTGCGATGAACCGTAAGTTTATTCACCGTGAATTTGTCCTTATAAATGACCGCGTAATTGAACAGCAATTGGGCCATGTCGACGAAAACGTATTCCAGTGATTTATTGTTCAGACGATTTCCGGAAACTATGGTGGAATCGTAATAAGGAATGAATCTGTGGAGCACTTTGATCTCATCGATCACTTTTTCCTTTGATGCCAGTACCCGATCGTTCAGTTGGCTTTTGGCCTCGTAATCCTTCGCTAACAAGTGGTTTTCGACGATCGTGTTGATCTTTTCCGCGAATTTGCCCATAAAAGCGGAAGCCTCGCCCAGCAAGCGAAGAAGGTTTACGGTAATCTGATCTTCCACCGAACTTCCCGAGGTATTTTGGTTAAAGGTCGCGAACGTATATTGGAAACTCGGATATTTTTTGTTGAACGCGTCGAGTTGCCGGAGAAGGTTATTGATCTCCTCTATTTCTCCCTTGAAAAGACCGGTCTGTATGATGATCACGTCGCGGTTGTGATTTTTGGTTCCGATCTTTACGGTACCTTCCAAGATGGGAGAGTAGCAGGATTGAAAATCCCTTAGAAGTATATAAATGAGTTTGTGAGGCATCCCTTTAAAGGAGGACTTGAACGCCGAGGAGTTCATATTTTCCGGCATGTGATGGGAGAAGTAATCGTCCACGACGCCGTTCAGGAAATCGAAGGAGATCTTGCCGTTTTCGTCGATTTTAAAATATCTCTGCCTTAGGTTCTGGAGTTCCTCTTTTTTATTTCCTCTCGTCAGGATATCGTCGGATAATTTGATCAAAGTCGTGTCGACTTCCTTCGTGATGTCCGGAGAACCCTGGAATTTGGTCTCGTTGATCGGAGGCACGTTCAGAGAGTCGACGATTTCCTCCCAACTGATCACTTTACGGTTCGAGACGACGTAAAAAGCTCGTATCGCGTCGGTCAGTTTCGGCCTACCCGTTTCCAGATTCAAACCGTAGTTCAGGCCGGAAAGAATGGCCGGGAGTTTGATCGAAAGTTTCTCGTCTTTTTTTACCAATTCGGGGACGTTCGCGAGAATGATTTCCTTTGCGTCCTCTCTCGAAAGATGTCTCGCGTAGTACATCTGCATCTTTAAAGACCGGTTCAGAAAGATCTCCGGAGAGATTTCATCTATAAATAGGGAGTCGAGAGAAATGAAGTTGTTAAAGAATTTATTAAAGTTTAATACTATATTGTATACGAGCGGGCGCCAATGTCTCCATCCTTGGCTTTCCGCCAAACGTAACGCCTGTAATGTGGAGATGATCTGATCTTCCTTTAGCGCTTTAAAAAGACGTTCTACGGAAGGGGCGATCCTGGAGTTTCTACCCAAAAAACCGACTTCCACCGTGCCGGTTTCTTTGGCAAACTTGGTGATCGCGGCATTTCCTCCGAAGAGGTTTGCAAAAAAGCCGAGACCGACATTGCCGCTATCTGCTCTTCGAACCGGTTTCGGCGCTGTCTTGGATTGGGAACCGGAAGATGCCGCCCCCGTATTTTGTTTGGCGGCTTTTTCGTCCTCTTCCGTTCTTCGATTCTCTTCCCTCTTTTTTTGTTCGAACTCTTCGTCGACCTTCTTCATCAGGTCGATACGTATGAATATGTCGTTCGACTTTTGAATGACTTCGTCTATCTTCTGCTGTTGCTCCGGGGGACGGGCTTTACGGTAAAGATCCGCGAATATCTTATGTGCATCCGTTCTAGACGTGGCAGACAAGGCTTATTCCCTCTCGTTGAGCGGGTTCTCCACGATTTGCGCGTTTGCAGGAGCGCCGAAATTGAATAAGGAGGCTGCCAGTCCTACGTTCGTCTGTACGCCGGAAAACGAGATCGAAGTGTATTCCCCCGAACCCCGGTGTTTCATCCGTAAGGACCTTGGAGTATTATCAGAGCCTAAGGTTACCACAATTTCTTCGTAGGTTTTCGTCGGGGATTTTAAACGCAGAGAACCGCCGACAGGAGTTACCTCTTCGTAACCGGAAAGTAATCCCGCGATTCCACCGCTCAACCCTTTCAAATCCTGTTTTCCTACGATTCCTCTGGAAGGGGAGTAAAACCACAAAAAGCGACCGTTTGCTGCGATCACCCTTCCGTCTGAGAATTTGACGTGTAATTGATTGGGTTTCTTGTACGAAAGTGTTCCGGAAAGTTCGTTATTAACCGTAATGCTGGCCCGAAAACTGGAAATCTCGCTCATTTTTCCGATTAAGGCGTTTAAACGATCCTTACCCGGATCCGATAAAATAGAAGTGCCGCAGACCAAAAAGACTGCGGCACCGATAAAGGATAGATACCCCTTGGATGAAGCCATAATCGTTCTTACTATGGCTTCATTAGACGAATTTATCCAAGTACTTTTTTGAACTCGTCCGTAAGGGCTGGAACGACTTCGAACAGGTCTCCGACCACTCCATACGTGGCCACTTTAAAGATAGGAGCATCCCCGTCTTTATTGATAGCGACGATGTATTTGGAGGAACCCATTCCTGCCAAGTGCTGGATCGCTCCGGAAATCCCGCAAGCGATGTAACAATTCGGAGAAACGGTTTTTCCCGTTTGACCGACTTGGTGGCTGTGAGCAATCCAACCTGCATCCACGGCAGCACGGGAAGCTCCCAACGCCGCTCCTAATACGTCAGCTAGTCCTTGTAGGATCGGCCAGTTTTCCGGGCCTTTGATTCCGCGTCCACCGGACACGATGATGGAAGCTTCGGTCAATTGAACTTTGTTTCCACCGCTCAGGTCGGAAGACACGATTTTGACTTTCGCGTCTCCGGCTGCAGGAGAAGCGGTTTCTACCGCTCCGGCTCCGGCCTTTTGGACGACTTCCTGAGAGTTCGGACGGACGGTGAACATGGCGATTGGGCTGGTCACCTTAAAGTTTCCGTATGCCTTACCGGAATAGATCGGTTTTTTTGCCACGACCTTGCCTCCGTCAACGGAGAGACCGACGACGTCTGCGATGATTCCTGCGCCTACTTTTACCGCAACTCTGGGGGAATAATCCTTACCTTGAGAGGTGTGAGGGAGGAGAACTACGGAAGGATTCTTCTCTTTGATTACTGCCGCAATGAGGCTTGCCCAGGTTTCCGCGTTGAAATCGCCTGCATTTACGGTAACGATGGAATCCGCTCCGACTGCAGCCAAATCTCCGGCAAATTTATCCACTCCGGATCCTACTAGCACAGCGGTCACTTTGCCGCCGAGTGCGTCGGCGATCTTACGACCTGCGGATGTGATTTCTCTGGAGATTTTTTTGAGTTCTCCGTCTTTGAGTTCGCCTACGATTAATACGTTGCTCACGGGTATTCTCCTTAGATAACCTTAGCTTCTTCGCGAAGCGCTTTGACGAGCTGTTCGGCGTATCCCTTAGCGTCCGCAGCTTCCAGTTTACGGCCAGGAATGCGTGGGGGCGGGGGTTCCAATCCTACGATCTCGATCTTGCTTGCCGGATTGCCCAGGTCTGCGGGAGACTTGCTTTCGATCGGCTTTTTCTTTGCGGCCATTAAACCTTTCAGGTTCGGATAACGAGGTTCGTTCAATCCTTTTTGGGCGGTGATGGCGACCGGCAAGGATGTTTCCACGACTTGGGTTCCGCCTTCCACTTCTTTCGTAGATTTAACGTTGGTTCCGCTGATCTCTAAGCTTACGGCGAAAGCGACATGAGGAATTCCCAATGCTTCCGCGACCTGCACGACGACTTGGGAGCTGTCGGAGTCGATGGATTGACGGCCTCCGATAATGATGTCGGCATTTTCGGATTTTGCGAAGTTTGCGATCAACTCTGCAGCCAGGACGGTATCGAAAGGAACATAATTGTCTACTTTGATTTGAACGGCGCGATCCGCTCCCATTGCATAGGCTTGGCGAAGGGACTCTTGCACGCGATCCGGACCGAGGGAAATTGCGATGACTTCCCCGCCGTGTTTCTCGCGTAATCTGAGGCCTTCCTCGATTGCGAATTCATCGTAGGGAGAGATAATCCATTTAATTCCGGCTTCGTTGATGGACTTGTCCCCGACTTTGATATTCGTTTCGGTGTCAGGCACCTGCTTCACTAAAACGATGATCTTCATGAACCTAGGTTCTCCAATAAAAATAGGGCTATAAACACGAAATTTCCGAAAAGCTCGGATGCAAACTACTTTTTTAGCTTCTTTCGGGAAATCTACCTCATCGAAACAGAATGAGTGTTCTGCTCCAATAATAATCCCAGATCAAACCCAATATAATCACTAGTGCGTTCAGATCCGTTTTAATCAGAAACGTTAATCCCCAAAAATAGGGAAGCAGCAGCGTACAGATAAAAAAGAGAAACCAAAAAATCGATTTTAGGGCAAAAGGAGAAGAGAGAGATTCGGACAAAGCTTCTCTCAATCCGGTCAGGGATTTTTTCTTTAGGCCTCCGTTTATCGATCCTAAAAGGAAAGACAAGGCACAAATTGCGGTTAATACGACAGAATATTTCATTCGGATTTCATCCTTGTCCGGTATTTGTATTCGGGAAACGTCGCTAGCGTTTTGTTTTCCGAGCCGGAAAAAAGAAAATGCGGTTTTATAAACCGCTCTTACAATAGGATACCGCGGCTTATTGTCCAGTCCCTTTTAAAATCCGACGGTATCGTCGGGTCGGGGATTCTGAGAAAATAGTAAAACGATCCATTCGCGTTGGATCAGAAAGAATAGAGAGAGGTATAGTCATGAGAAATCTTTTAGAGAAGCGGCTCGATCTGTTTAACCCCACGGAAAATCATCTCGCCCTCCGAGAGAATGTGGCGGCGTTCGCAAAACAAAGTCTGGACGAGCAAGCGAAGGAACATGACGACGGTGAGATATTCAATTCCGCACTCTTTCGGAGACTCGGAACCGAATTGGGAATTTTCGGAATAACCGTCCCGGAAAAGGACGGGGGCATGGGTTTAGATCCCCTAGCGAGCGTGATCATCCATGAGGAATTTTCCGCATACGATCCGGGGTTTACTTTGTCCTATCTGGCTCACGAGGTCCTGTTCGTGAATAATTTCTATTACAGCTCGAACGACGTTCAAAAGAAAAAATACCTGCACAAGGTCTTGTCCGGGGAATGGATCGGAGGCATGGGTATGACGGAGCCGGGAGCGGGCACCGATGTACTTGGGATGAATACCGTAGCGGTTCGAAGAGGAGATAAGTATCTTCTGAACGGAACCAAGCAGTACATTACGAACGGAAACGTAGGCCAGGTCTTTTTGGTATACGCTAAGATGAGTAGAGAAGCGAGAAAAACGACCGCCTTTCTCGTAGAGAGTTCCTTTCCCGGTTTTGGCGTGGGAAAAAAAGAGGAAAAGATGGGAATGAGATCTTCTCCTACTACACAACTCGTCTTCGATAATACCGAGGTCCCCGCGGAAAATCTGATCGGTTCGGAAGACGGGGCCTTGGTCCACATGATGAGAAATCTGGAGATAGAGCGGGTTACTTTAGCTGCTCAGTCTCTGGGAATCGCAAAACGTTGTGTGGATGTGATGTGCGATTATACGATCCGTCACCGGGAGGCTTTCGGCAAAAAGCTGGTGGAATTCGGCCAGATCCAACGTTTGCTCGCCGAATCCTACGCGGACTACCAAGCAGCAAGAGCGCTTGTTTACGACGTGGCGTCAAAAATCCATCCTGAAAACAGGAATTCGTTGGGAGCCGCCTCCGCAAAATTGGTAGCAACCCAAATGGCGGAAAGGGTCTCCAGAAACGCGATTCAGGTTTTGGGCGGATACGGATACTGCAGGGAATACCCGGTGGAACGTCTCCATCGAGATGCTATCCTTCTTTCTATCGGAGGAGGAACGAACGAAGCCATGCAAAAGAATATCGCGGCAGACCTGAGAGCTATCTACAGTACTTCCGGCTAAACGAACAAGGCCGGAGGTTTTCATAAAAGTTCTTCCCGCGTAAGAGCACCCTAATAAGTTCTGTTTCGGAGCCGGATCATTTTGTCCGGCAGGAATCGATCGAGGAAAATAATGATCATCAGACTAGAAGCCGCAAATTCTTCGGGGGGGAAATTTTCCATCGGACTTTGCCTTACCCTGATTTGGGTAACCTTTTCTCTCCATACAAATTGCAGCTCCGTACCAGTTTCCGAAGCGGGATTTTTTCATTCCAAACTCGATCGGGATCGGCTGACCCTTGCCGACACGGACTCTCCTCCCGCGGACAGACATCTGCACGCCGATCATTATCCTGCCTCGAACGAAAGAAGATTGGACCTGTTCCGTTCCCGGATTGAAGGACTCGGCGGCGGTTATATTGGGGTTGGAACGGACCAGAATCTGACCTTAGTGGCATGGGCCAAGAGCGATTACGCATATCTCGCGGACTTTGATCCGGTCACGGTGGCGATCAATCGAATCCATTTGTACTTTTTGGAAATAGCTCCGAATTACCCCGAATTCGAAAAACTTTGGGACGTGAAAAATAAAAAGGAAACTTTAATTCTCCTCGAAAAGAAGTTCGCTTCCGACCCGGAATACAAGGTGATCCTGAGTGCGTATGAAATCTCTCTGAGAAAGGGGGGAGTCCCGCAGCGTTTGGGGGATTTAAAGAAGATCTCCTCGGTATATCCGTTCAAATCCTTTCACAACGATCCTGCGGATTATTCCTTTCTCAGAAATATGGTCTTGGAAGGCAGGATTCTCGCGATCGACGGAAATCTACTCGGAAATAAAACCTTCCGTTCCGTAGGAGAAAAGGCGGTTTCCGTACATATACCGATTCGAATTCTGTACACTTCCAATGCGGAGGAGTATTTCCGGTATCCGGAAGATATGAGAAGGAATTTCTTATCCTTGCCTACGGATGATAAAAGCTTGGTCGTTCGTACTTTAACGAAAGGAGCCAAGAGATTCGGCTTTCCGGACGGGGAAATGTTTCCGAAGGACTATCCCTTCCATTACAATATCCAGACGATGGAGAATTTCAAAGTCTGGCTGAAGCAACCGGGAGCCCTGTCCACGATCGGAATTTTATCCAAACGAAAAGAGATCGTAAAAGGCTTTTCCGTTGTGGAAGCTCTTCCGGACGAAGAACCGAAGAACACGGCACAAAAATAATCCCGAAAATGCTTGTTCTGTTTCGGATAACGCGAAGGATCCTTTTTCTTACCATCCTGTTCGGGATGTTTCTTTTGTGTTCGGCTGCCGGCGGACAGGTGCGCTCGGATTCCTCTCCGGACGGAGTCAGGATCGTAGCAGTGGGAGACATCATGTCTCACCAGACCCAAATCGATTCCGCCTATGAAAAATCCTGCGATTGCTGGGATTTTTCGGAAGTCTTTGAAGAAGTTCGGCAACAAATTTCGGAAGCGGATCTTGCGGTCGCGAATTTCGAAACCACTTTGCCCGGGGACCGCAAACACTATAGCGGTTATCCGCAATTCGGCGCTCCCGATTCCCTCGCAAAAGCGATCAAGGATACGGGTTTCGATCTGGTCTCTACCGCGAACAATCATTCCTGCGATAAGGGCAAGGAGGGGATCGTAAGAACGATCTCCGTTCTGGAAGATCTGGGATTAAAGCATCTGGGAACGTACCGAAGCAAAGAAGAGTTCGACAAAAATCGGATTTTAAAAGTAAGAGCGAGCGGTATTGAACTTGTATTCCTGAACTATACCTACGGAACGAACGGCTTAGAAATTCCGGCGGGAACCGTAGTAAATCTTATCGATACGGCCAGGATTGCCGAAGACATTGCCCTGGCAAAGAAAGAGGAGCCCGACGGAATCGTGGTCATGTACCATTTCGGAACGGAGTATCTTCACGAACCGGATCCCTTCCAAAAGGAAATCGTGGATTTTACTTTGGAAGCAGGTGCGGATATCGTGCTCGGCGGACACCCTCACAGTCTGCAAAGGTTCGGAAAGAAAAAAGTCAAGGATCGATTCGGTCAGGAAAAGGAACGTTTCTTCGTTTATTCATTGGGAAATTTCGTTTCGGGACAGGATCGTAGATATGTGGACGGTGGAATGATCCTGAATTTTTCGCTTTCGAAAGACTCCGGAAAATTATCGATTTATGATGTATATTACGAACCTATCTGGGTTTATATAGATCGTACCGGCGCCAAAGGTCCCAAATTTCGACTTTTACCCGTGCGAAAGTATCTGAAAAACGACCAATCTCGGAAACTTCCCGAACAAGCATTTCGGAGAATGCTGCAGTTTTATAAGGACACTTTGGAAATCCTCGGGCCAGCAGGAAGAAGATAGAACGGTTTTTTTCTTTTTACACTTGTTTTTCCTCCTTTTTTAAGTCTTCTTTTCCCGGCGTTATAGGGCGGCGGAAGAACGCGATTTTCCAGAAAAAAATTTTTGGGGCTGAGTGCGGCGACGGTTGCAGCTTACCTTTGTGGAAAACGTGATCTCCTGTATTCCTTGGACGCGGAATCGAAACAAGACGGAGGGAATTCCCTCATGCTACAACGAAAAATTCCGAGCACGGGGGAAGCGATCCCGGCCATCGGCTTGGGAACTTGGCAGACATTCGACGTTTCGGGAGATCCGAATTCCTTAGCTCCGTTAAGCGAAGTCTTTCGGGAATTTCTTTCCACTGGCGGACGACTCGTGGATTCGTCTCCTATGTACGGAAGAGCGGAAGAAACGGTCGGTCTTCTCTCCGAAATACTATCTTCGGCGGAGCGAAAAAAGATCTTCTTCGCCACAAAGGTCTGGGTTCGGGGAGAAGCTGCAGGCAAATCCCAAATTCAGGCTTCCTTTAAGAAGATGCGTACGGACAGAGTCGATCTATTCCAAATACATAATCTTTTGGATACGGAGACTCATCTTAAAACTCTCCGTTCCTTAAAGGAAGAAGGAAAGGTAAGATATGTCGGCTTGACGCATTTTACGCCTTCCTCCTTTTCGGAAATGGAAAGAATCGCATCACGGGAGAAAGTGGACTTCCTGCAAATCCCGTATTCCGTCGTGACTCGATCCGCGGAAAATCGGATCCTACCGTTTGCGCAGGAGAACCGGATCGGAATTCTGGTCAATCGGCCGTTCGAGGAAGGGGGTTTGTTCCGCAAAACGAAAGGAAAAATTCTCCCGGAATACTTTCGGGAATGGGGCTGCGAATCCTTTGCCCAAGCGTTTTTAAAGTACATTCTCTCTCATCCCGGAGTGACCTGTGTGATCCCAGCTACGGCGAAGCTATCCCATTTACAGGACAATCTGAAAGCCGGTTTGGGAAATTTTCCCGACCAGAAAGAACGAAAGAGATTTTTGTCCAATTTGTTGGACTCTTTGGAATCTTGATTCCGGTACTCATTTTTCGTTTCTAAATTTTCCTCTTTTCAATTTCCGGCGGATCCTCTAGAATAATTCGCCTGGAGAAAGGGAATGACCGAGAACTTATGGAAAACGCATGCGCTCGCTTGGAAAGCTGCCGGCTCTTTTTTTGAATGGAAGCGAAGGAAGATCTTTTACAGAACGGGCGGAGAAGGGGAAAATCTTTTGCTTCTCCACGGATTTCCCACCTCTTCCTGGGATTGGAAGGATCTGTGGACGGATTTGACCTCCCGCTATCGGGTTGTCGCTTTGGATTATTTGGGTTTCGGCTTTTCGGACAAACCCAAGAGCGGACATTATTCCGTCTTTCAATATGCCGACCAAGCGGAGGATCTCCTCCAGGAATTGAAGATCCAAAAAACTCATGTGCTTGCGCACGATCTCGGGGATACCGTGGCGCAAGAGTTGCTCGCTCGTTTTCGGGAAAAGATTTCGGGGCAAAGGATCGGAGGTCCCGATCTTCAATCCGTGTTTTTATTGAACGGAGGGATTTTTCCGGAAACCCATAGACCCAGGGCCGTACAGAAATTACTCAACAGTCCTTTCGGGTTTTTCTTTTCCAAATTATTGAACAAGACCTCCTTTGAGCGGAATCTCTCGGAAGTATTCGGAGAAGGAACGAAACCGAGTAAGGAGGAACTAGAAGGGTTTTGGGAGTGCGCGAGTAACGGAGGAGGAAAAGCGATCTATCACAAATTGATTCGTTACATACGGGAACGAAAACTGTTCCGGGAAAGATGGGTGGGAGCGATCCTGGATTGTCCCGTTCCGTTCGCATTCGCCGACGGGCTTGCGGATCCTGTCAGCGGTGCTCACGTAGTACAACGACTGAGACAATTCAGACCGGACGCAAGAGTCTATGAATTTCCACACATTGGACACTATCCTCAGACGGAATCCCCTAGGGAGGTTTTGAACGCGTACGCTAAGTTTCGTTCTTAATATTTCCTTGAAAAAAAGGAAAATCCTGTAAGAATGAAACGAAAGTGAAAGAAATGTCTGATGCCGAAAATCGCCTATAATAATCCGCGCTTTTTCGACTTTCTATACGACGATTTCCTCTGTGCGGCGGTGGATTCCCAAGCGGCGAGTTCGGGAATTTTGTTTCATTCTCTGACTAAGGAAAATGTCTGGGAACTGTTCGAGATCACCGGAGTCCTTTCCGAGCTGAGAAAAAAAGGATATTCTTCCCCGAAACTGGAGTTGTCCGGCACCGACGATTTGTATCAAAGAGTCGTCTTAATTGAAGAAGGCGAGATATTGATCCACCTGCGTTTGAGCATCCAGGAATATAGGATCAGAATCAACGACTACTTCTTCAAAGAGAATTATCTTGTCATCAACTGGTTGCAGACGCGTCATCCGAAACACAAGGATCGGAAAAATATCAGACTTTATCCTGGACAAGACACTCCCGGTCTAGGCATCTTCCCCGAGATGGCCGATTTTATCGGCTTTTTGATTATCTCCCTAAGACTGAATGGCACCGTAGTTCGTCCGGAGTATTTTCACGACGCGGTTCTTTTTTCCCGCAAGTTCCAGTTTCTGGAAGCGGAATCGAAAGCGTTGTTCAAGGTTTTAAAGTCCACGTTTCCTAAACATTCCATCCGTGCGATCTCCACTCTGCTGTATCATGGAAAAGTAATAGATTCGAAAAAAGGAGTCATAGAGTGGAAACCTACGGAAATGATTTTCTTTTTGGAAAAGACCTTATCTCATTTCGTCTTTAATCGTAAGTTCGAAAAAAAAGTCTCTAAAATCACGGAGAATTTCAACCTTGCTCTCACGGAAGGTGCCGAAGAAGAACTAGGCCTAAAGGTATAGGTCTATATTCGAACATTTGTTTTGAAAATTTTTTTATTTCGGATACAATACCGTCCGCTCGTCTTATGAATTTGGCTCGGACCGGGCATTCGTATTTCCGGAGGAACTTGATGGAGAAGAGAAAGCACATACGCGTGGTTCCGTTCCCGAACCAGCCGGTTCAGATCCAATTAATGGGAAACGGATTTCTTGACATTTTAATCGCGCAGGACGTGAGTCAAGGCGGGATGGCAATTCTGGTTCCCCATCATTTCGACGGATGTGATATCCACTCTGCGGTGGAAATCGTCGTATCCTTGCCCGGCTTCAAACCGTTTAAGGCGATCGGTTTGATCAAACACCTTTCTCCCGGTAAGGCCGCGGATGGTCTTTTCGGTCTCAAATTCACGCAAATCGACGCGAAAGGAAAAGGTTTTCTGGACGCTTTCGTCAAAAAACTGATTTCTCAACGCAGAATGGCAGGTTAAGGGGGGCCAGTCACCGGAATTTCTCGGGTGCGTAATCCGAATGTAACGAAAAGGACGGATACAGAGAACATCCTACTAAAAGGAAGAAGGACAAAAATGGGATCAGGATCTGTCCAAAATAAGCTAAAAACAGAACGCAAATTAGAAGTAAGAATCGCGGAGAACCAACTTGAAATCGAAAGAACGCTAGCGCTGCGTTATGACGTATTCAATTTGGAATTGGGAGAAGGACTGCCCCAATCCGCCGCGACCCGCAAAGACCGGGACGAATACGATCTTTTTTGCGACCACCTCATCGTAGTCGATAAGAATCGCGACGACATGATCGTGGGAACCTACCGAATCTTGAGAAGAAGCGTAGCGAAAGCGAACCTAGGCTTTTATTCCGACAACGAATTCGACATCACGAAAATCTATGAATTAGAGCGCGAGCCTGCCGAAATCGGACGCAGTTGCGTTCATCCGGAATATAGAGATGGTTCGGTGATTTCTCTTCTTTGGGCAGGATTGGGCCAATACATGAAGAAGCACCAAATCGGTTATCTTTTCGGATGCGGATCCGTTCACAGTGTGGATGCTCAAACCGCAAACGACGTGTATGCGTTTTTGAAGGATAAAAAAGCGTTGGCGGGCGCGGAATTCGACGTGAAACCTCTTTCCGGTTTCGAGATGACCGGTTTCGACCCGAATTTCGCTCCAGAAGATATCAAGGTAGTTTCAAAAAGAATTCCCGCGTTGATCAAAGGATATATCCGCGCAGGATCGCTTATCTGCGGAACTCCCGCTTTGGATAGCGTATTCAAAACTACTGACTTCTTTATTCTTTTCGATATTAAGGATATCGAAGCAAGATATAGCAAGCATTACCTGGAATAGGTAAAAGGCCTTTTTTCGGGAAACGTCGGAATTTCTTTTTCGAAGGATCCGTTCCGTCGAAACGAGCGATTTCCGAATTCGGTCCATTTTCCCGTCATCTCGGGGATGATCGCCCTTGACCGGCAATTCATCCCCGATTTCCTTTACAATTAAAGTCTAAGACTTTTCGGCGTTCTGCCGGAGCTTTACGAACTCGATCCTTTTTTCGGGTTTCTTACGAACTTATAGCATGAATCAAATCGACTTTCAGCATCCGAGTTTTCGAGATCAGCTCAGATTTTATTCCTTCGTATTCCTTGCCGCGGCCCTGATGATATCCGGTTATCTTTCCGGAGTTCCCGCTTATTACCTAGGTTGGTTCGCTTTTTCGATTTCGGCATTTTCCGTCGCCGGAAACGACGCCGTCCAGACTTTGGGAACGTTTATAGAAAGCAAAAAGGCGGTTCATTGGTTTTATAAATTCGCGGCATTGTCCGGATTTTTGACTTTGGTTTTCGCGTACGGCTGGCTTACGGATTCAGGTCAGGTTCATTTCGACCGACTGGAGGAATTCCCGCCTGTTTCCAAATTCAATCTGCTTCAATTGATCGCCCCTTTTATTTTGGTCGTGATCACCAGAATGAGATCTCCGATCTCTACGACGTTTCTGATTTTGGGACTATTCGGCGGACAAAACATAGAGAAGATGCTCACGAAATCCTTTATGGGTTACATGATCGCATTCGGGACGGCCGTATTTGTCTGGGGAATTCTCGTAAAAATCGATCCTAGGGAATATACGGAAGATCATATTCCCGACCCGAATACGGAACGACGTTGGTCCGTACTACAATGGTTTTCCACTCTGTTTCTTTGGGGGACTTGGTTGGCCCAGGATGCCGCGAATATCGTCGTATACATTCCGAGACAGTTGAGTCTTGCGGAATTATCGGCGGCGGTCCTCATCCTATGCGCCGCTTTGGGAACCATCCTCTACATCAACGGCGGAACCATCCAAGAAATCGTAACGGAAAAATCGGATATTCAATGGTCAAAGGCGGCCACTATCATCGATCTAGTTTACGGTTGTATCCTTTTGTTCTTCCAAAGATGGAGCGATATGCCCATGTCGACGACTTGGGTCTTTTTAGGGATGCTTGCGGGTCGGGAAATCATCCTAAATTTTATGACCTATCGGGATTCTCCCTACTTGGAAACGTTTCGAAAGGTGGGTAAGGACGTTTTACTCGCAGCCATCGGGATCGCGATCAGCATTTTCGTATTCATTCTTTCTTCCAAAATCTATCCGGAAGGGAACGGCTATCTGCCAAAGTTCCTACGTTGAGCGGAAAGCCTTTCCGATACTTCGATAGGACGAAGAAATCGGGAAGCCTCTCCTTTTTTCGGAAGGGCTTCCCTGAATCTTTCCTTATTTCTTCTTTTTCGAAGCCGTACTTTTTTTAGGCGGCTCTTCCGTTACTGCCTTTGCCCAATCGGAAAGATCCGCGGTGTGACGGTGGTTGTTTTCCCCGGCTGCTGCCGTATGAGAAACGGTCGCGCTCATGTCGGGGCGGAATTTGGTCTCTATCCACTCCCGGAATCTGTCGATCCCTCCGAAAATGGAAGGAACTACGATCAGAGTGACCAAAGTAGAAAGGATCAATCCTCCGATAATCGCTATCCCCATTGCGGTTCTGGATTTTGCCGCTTCTCCCAATCCTAAAGCGATCGGAACCGTTCCCATAATCATGGCGAGAGAGGTCATCAAAATCGGCCTCAACCGTACTAGGCCGGCTTCGTAAATCGCCTCATTTCTGGAAATCCCTCTATCCCGGATGGCCTGCATCGCATAATCGACTAAGAGAATCGAGTTTTTCGCCACGAGACCCATTAATAGGATGAGACCGATCATGGAGAATAGGTTGAGCATTTCCCCCGTTACGAACAACGCGAAGAATGCTCCCGAAATCGCCGGGGGGATCGCGAATAAAATCGTCACCGGCGTGATGAAGGATTCGTAGAGAGAAGAAAGAACCAGATAGATGAACACTAATGCCAGTCCGAATGCGACTAAAATGTTCACGATCAATTCTTTAAAGTCCTCGGACTGTCCTTGGAAGTTGAACCGAACTCCGGGAGGCGGTTTGATTTCCGTGGACATGATTTTAGTGGCTTCCTCCGTCGCGCTTTGGATTGCGCCTCCTGGGGCAAGATTCGCATTAATCACGATGGTTCTGGCCCGATCGATCCGGTTGATCCTTGCGGGCCCCACCGTTTCCTTGCCGGAACCGATAGCCGCTAGAGGGATCAGCTTATTGGCGATATTCGGAACCTTAGTTTGCCCGTACGCCACCCTCAAATTCCGTTGGTCCGGATGGAGTCTCATACGAACATCGTATTCAATCCCCTTGTCGTAGAATTTGCTGACTGTGTCCCCCGCGATTTGGTATCTCAATTCAGATCCGGCCACTCCGGGAAGAACCCCCACCAGTTGCATACGCGAGTTATCCAGAGTGATCTGGTACTCCGGTTTTCCGGCACGATAATCCGTATCTATATCCGCGAGATCGACGACGGATTTTAACCGATCCAGAACTTTCTTAGAATACGCCTCCATTTCCGCGAGGTTATCCCCCTTGATGACGAGCTGGAAGGGATACTGAACCCCTCCACCTACCGCGGAATAATCGGAAACTGCAGGTCTCGCATAGGCGTAACTTTTTAGAACATCGCGGATCGCGTCTTTGATCGCTACCGTGGTCTTTTTTCTCTTTTTGGAAGAGACTAGAGCTACGGCTAGAGTCGCCGTATTCGGCTCTCCCCCATCCGGTTTTCCGATCGTGATCGCGATTTTGTCCATCTCCGGAAATTTCTGAAGTTCGAGCAAGACCTTGTCCGCGACTTCCTTCGTTCCTTGGAGACTCGTTCCTGGGGGAAGATCCAGCGTGACCAGGAATTCTCCTTGGTCGTTGGCTGGTAAGAAGGTCTTTTTGACGAAGCGACAGCTCACTAAAGAAAGTACGAAGATCAGAAACGTTAAAAGAATGATTTTTCCCGGATGCGCCAAAGCAAACTTCATCGCGATTCCGTAAATCTTTTCCAGCCAAGTTTGGAATTTGTCGAAGGCTTCCACGGCTTTATTCCGTTTGCTATGATCCAATTTTCCCGCAAAATAAGCGGAAAGCATCGGTGCGACAAAAAGACCGTCAAAGAGGGAAATGATCATCGCAAAGACCACGGTCAGACCGAACTGTTTGAAAAATTGTCCGACAATTCCGGACAAAAATCCTACGGGGAAAAACACGGCGATCACGGTGAGAGATGTACCTACGACCGCAAGAGCCACTTCCATCGTTCCTTTTTCGGAGGCTTCTAGAACGTTATGCCCTTCTTCCAATTTTCGGAAAATATTTTCGCGCACTACGATCGCGTCATCCACCAGTAGCCCTACGGCTAAAGAAAGGGCCAAGAGGGTCATTACGTTGATCGTAAATCCCATGATCCACATCAAAATGAATGCCCCTAACATGGAGTTTGGAAGGGCCAAGCCGGTGATCACGGTAGACCTGAAGTTTCCTAAGAAAAAATAGACCGTAATGACCGCCAATAGAACCCCGAGTACGATGGCCTCAGTGACGTCCTCCACGTTGTAGCGAATCCAGCGGGATCCGTCCCGGATGAGACGGATCTTGGGGTTCCCGGCGAGGGGTTTGAGATCCGCGTTCAATTTATCGATCCGTTTCAAAACCTCGTCCGCTACGGCGACCGTGTTTCCCCCCGATTGCTTGTACACGTCGATAAAAAGCGCAGGTTTTAATTCCTTTTCTTCGACTTCGGTTTTTTTGGAGGAGAACAAGGCTTTGATCTTCCGAGCGCTTTGACCGATCCAGATAAACGGATGAGCAAAGAATCCCACGTCTTCCTCTTCCACGACGTCGCTCTTCGAAGCCCAAAGGTATCCTAATGTTTCTTCGTCTTCCGTTCCATCGCGGACCGTTCCAAGTTCCTTGATAAGAACGGAATTTCCCACGTCACCGCCGAAAGAGACGATGGTATTTTCGATTTGTCTGAGACTTTCGTAGCGTCCTAAAGTTCTATAGGAAGTTTCCCTGGTGCCCGATTCGAATTTACCCACCGGCACGTTTAAGCCGGCGGATTTCAAGCGGTTGGCGATCACCACCATCGGCATCTGGTACGAGATGAGCTTGTTTCGATCCAATTCGATTTGGATTTCTCTTCTCGTTCCTCCCACCAACTTGACGGAACCGACCCCGTTGATCTGTTCCAGCTTTGCCTTTACCGTTTCCTTGGCGAGATCATAGAGTTGTGCCTGTCCTAAATCGGCGAATACCGCCAAACGAACGATAGGCTGGTCGGCTGGATCGAAGCGGACGACTTTCGGTTCCTTGATTCCGTCCGGCAATTTAGGACGAACCAATCCGACTTTGTCTCTGAACTGCTGCTCCGCGTACTTGATATCGGTGGAAAGCGTAAATTCTCCTGAGACGACGGAGACTCCTTCCTGGTTTCGGGAAACGATTTTCTTCAAGCCCGAAATGGAGGAAAGTTCCTCCTCCAAAGGCTTGGAAATCAATTCCTCGATTTCTTCGGGGCCGGCACCGGGATAAATCGTAGTTACCGAGACTACCGGAATATTTACGTCGGGGAAAAGATCCACCCCCATACGTGATAGAGAAACCAATCCTGTCAGAAGCATTAGGATTACTAAGCTCGTAATAAAAATCGGACGTTTTATGGAAAGAAGCGCGATGTTCAAGAGGCCTCCTCGGCTGAATGTCTTTCCTCGGATTTGGGGAAGAGAGAAGTTCGAGCGACTTTAAAGGTCTATTTCGACGTGTTCTATTTTTTCGGAAAGAATTTATCGCGACGCGAAAAATAGAAATTTAGAATTCTTTTTTCGGGGTCTGGCGGACTTTTGAAGGAAAAGATTTTTGGTCCGAACTAATAAATCCGGCGGATTGCCTGTGCAATTCTCTGGATATTATCCTTGGTCAGGTTGGGATAAATCGGAACGCAATGGCCTCTTTGGTAAAGTCGTTCTCCGTTCGGAAAATCCGCGTTTCCCAATTCTAAAATGTGATGGATGGGTTCGTCGGCGGTGCGTCTCGTTCCGATTTGCAGAGAGCGGAAATATCTCTCCGCTTGGTCGTAGTTTCCGGGCGCTAAGATTACGAATCGATTGAATGTATCCGTGGTCGGATCGTTGTAATGTGTGGAAACCTGAGAACCTTGTATGGATTGTAGATACACCTGAGCGATTTTCCTTTTTCGCTCCAGGATGACCCCCAAATTGGACAATTGTTCGATTCCGAGAGCGGCTTGGTAATCGATCATATCGTAATCCAATCTCGGTTGTCCGTCTTTTCTCGGATAGGGATCTTGTCCGTTTTTTCTTGCCCTGATTTTTTTTGCCAAGGAATCGTCTTCGGTGCAGACCAAGGCTCCATTCCCTGTCGTGATCAGGTATTCCACGGACAGGCCGCAAATAGAGAGCTTTCCTTGTTTTCCGGGAGTGAAGGTTTCCGTTCTCGCTCCGACCGCTTCGGAAAAATCCTCGATCGTGGGAATTCCACGGAAATCGTATTGGGAAAAATCCACTAGAGATCCGAAAGTGTGATCGAGTATGATCGCTTTTACGCTCGGGTCTTCCAGGGAAGCAGTCAATCCGGATCGATTGAGGTGGAAGGAATGCCGGTCGAGGTCCAAAACGGAAGGTTTTGCTTGGAGTAGAAAAATCGCATCCAGAGCGGCCAAAGGGGCGAAGGTGGACAGGACCACTTTATCTCCGGGCTGGATCTCTAGAGAGAGTAAGGCCAGATGGTATGCGGCAGTCAGGCTATTGGTGGAAATTACGTTTTTCGTACGGAAAGTGGACGAAAAGGCTTTCTCAAAGCGGGAAGTGATAGATCCGGTGGAAAGGTGGTCTTCGACGAGAGCCTCTAGTACCGTTTTTAAATCCTCTCTGGAGAGGGTGGGCTTGCTGTACTCGATCTCGGTTTTCTTTCGGCCGGTTTTTTCTATTACTTCTGTTTCCGCGCTCATTGAACGTCTCAGGTTCCAGTCTCTATATTATGTCGCATTGTAATGCATGTACATTGCTCGTAAAGATTTTTTTCAAATCTACCCGAGAGAACGAATCTTTCTCTAACTCCAAAAATCCGAGAGTAGAGAAAGATTGTCTAGACTTTTTACCTTAAGAAATCGAGACGGTGATTCGTCTAGGACTTTTCTCCGAAGAGTTTGTTTCTGATTCCGATCCAAATTTCCGGCAGGTACGCCCCCACGATGATTAGTCCTAATCCGGTATAAGTCCATTTGTTAAAGTAGGATTCTCCTGCGAATCGAAGGGTGGCGACGTTGATGATCGTGGTCCACCAACCTAATAGGATCAGCGCCAATCCTGCAAGATTCGGGATGATATAACTGAAAATTTTCACCATGATACGGTTCCAGGCCCGAGATTTCTTTTGAGGGCATCCGGAGTTTTTCCCGGCTTTCGGGTACTTCAAGCGGTTTTTTCTCCTGCGGGCGAATCTTAAGAATCCGAGATTTCCTGGTTGCCTCCGTCCTACCGATTCCCGATTCTCTGCTTGTGTCCATGGAACAACAGGAAGAATTCGAGTCCGATCCCGAACTGGGAATCGAGCCGAGGGAAATGAATCCGACGGAATCCCGTCTTCTCACACTGCTCTTTAATTTCTTTCAGTTTCCGGAAGGACTGACCCTTTCCGGATTAAAGGACATTATGGGAGAATTCTATGATAACGAGAACAAGGACTCGGATCGAAGAAAACTTTCCCGAGACATCCAGGAATTGGAATCCTTAGGTTTTCGAATTCGGTACTATCCTCAAAAGCACGACAAAGATTTTGTTTATGTTTTGGAAACCGATCCTTGGGCAAAATCTCTGCGATTCGATCCGAATGAGCTGAGAGAAATCTCCGCTGTCCTCTTGGAAGCGTATTCCGAGTCTCCCAGATACGAACTCTATACGGCGGCGCAGAAGATATTCGCGGGAGAATTGGGTTTTTTTCCGGAATTGAAAGAAGAGCCTCGGGAGATTTCCGACGAATCCGGACAGATCGCTTTTTCCGTTTTGGAGGCGCTAAAAAACCGAAGCCCTCTCCGGCTGAAATATTTTAAGACCTTTCCCGAGGATTCGTATTTTATAGAAGTCGATCCTGTCCGTTTGCTCAGAAGAGGAGGAGAGGATTATTATCTTTTGGCCTACGATCGCTCCGAAAAGATCAAGAAAAGGTTGATCCTAACCAAGATTTTGGAAGCGGAAATCCTGGAAGGCGACTTCATTTATCAAAAGAGGGGAGCTAAGGCCGAGACCTGGGAAGACCAGATCGTCCACGCGGCCCTCTTTCCCGTACACGAACCCAGGAAGGTCTCTTTGCTTTGCAAGAGTGAAGCCTTGGTAAAAGCCAAACAGTTCTTGTCCGGAATTCCTCTGACTCAGGAAGGAAATATGATCCGCTTCGAATGCACCAATCTGGAAGGATTGCTTCCTTTTTTATGGAAAGAAGGTAGTGCTCTGGAAAAGATAGAACCGGAAGAATTAAAGAAGAGGCTTAAGGATTCCCTTTCGTTTCTCGCGGAAAGTTACGGTTCCGATTTTTCTTAAGAAAAAAGCCTACCACTCTCCGGTATTCTGCATGCTTTTCCAAGGTTCGGCAGGCGCCAGCGACTTTCCTTTTTGCAACAATTCCACCGAGATCGAATCGGGAGAGCGAACAAAAGCCATTCTTCCGTCGCGAGGCGGTCTGTTGATCGTAATCCCTTTGGATACCAGACGTTCACACGTTTCGTAAATGTTTTCCACTTCGAAGGCAAGGTGTCCGAAGTTTCTGCCCGATGTGTATCTGTCCTTTTGTTCCCAGTTATAAGTTAGTTCGATCTCGGGTGCGTTAGACGATCCATCAGAGAGAAATACCAGGGTAAATTTTCCTTCCGGATGTTCGCTCTGTCTCGTTTGGACCAAGCCGAGTTTGTCGCAAAAGAAATCCAATGCGGAATCTAGATCAAAGACTCGAATCATAGCGTGCAAATAGCGCATAAATATCCTGTTTTAAAAACGATGATTTTGGACTAGTCTTCCGGCTTTTCTCGAGTTGAAAAGCGATCCATTGAAAAAATCCCATTTTGGGAAATTCCGCAAAAAAGGGGATTTTCGGCCCTTTTTTGCATATCCAACAGGCATATTGCTTAAAAATTGTGCCTAAAAAATAGGCATTTTTTGATTTTCGAATTTCTATTTTTCTTGAAAAACTCGATCTTCTATACGAAAATTGTATTAGAAACGTGCATGTCTCGTTTTCGATATGGAAAGTCGCCTGTTTTATTTGCGGATCGCATGATTTACGGCATGCGTTGAAGGTTTTTTATAAAATTATACAAATCTAATACATGATAATATGAAGTGCTTTTCTCTGCCTCTTCGCTTAACGATGGATTTTCTTTTTTTTATCCTTTTTTAATTTTTTTATTCCAATTGAAAACATGTATCAGTCTTATGGATATAAGCGATAACGAGAATTAAAAATATAAATAACTCATTGAGAGGTTTCAAGTCCATGAAAGTTAACAAAACGATTTCTCTTCTTCTAATCGCTGGTTTCTTAGCTAGTTCTTCCGTATTTGCAGTTTCGCAAGATACTGAAGATCGTTTGCTTGAGCAAGCCCTAGTTTCTGCAGCAGTCACCAAGGAACAAAAAGTTGCCGTTGGGACCTACTTAAAAGCTCTTGCTCAACAAAAGATGGAGCGTGTGGAAGAGTTGAGAGCTCTTGCAAGACGTTCTACTGGTGGTAAATTTCTGGCTAGCAATGCTCAATCGGAAAAATTTCTGAAACAAGCCGCTGCTTTGGAAAGAGAAGCTCAGAGAACTCAAGAATTTTTGAACAACCTTTAACAGTCTTAAATTCTTCGAAGTCCACTTCGATAGAGGGCGCTTTCGGGCGCCTTTTTTTATTTATAAAGCAAGCGGGAACGGTAGGACTGAATCATTTAGCAGTAGATTGGTCCTAGGAAAGGGTCTTATCTTCCCAAAAAGCTGCCACTAAAAAAAGATTGTCTCCTCCTTCTTCGGGTTTAGCTTAGCGAACCGTGTCCCCTTTTTTAGACTCGGGTCGCTTTCGGACTCTTTCCTTCTTCCTTCTGGTTTTGTCTCCCTTATTGTTTCTGTTTTTATTGAAACCGGTGGAGCAGTTATATTCGGATCACTTGGCTAAATTCGTT
The DNA here is from genome assembly GCF_004769195.1 of Leptospira fletcheri. Lineage (NCBI taxonomy): Bacteria > Pseudomonadati > Spirochaetota > Leptospiria > Leptospirales > Leptospiraceae > Leptospira > Leptospira fletcheri. The sequence goes on along the minus strand of NZ_RQET01000004.1, from coordinate 30,383 downwards.
TTGGGGGAATCCATCTCTAGAAGCGGTTTTGTGTCCGGCGAGCTGGAGTTGCCTTCCTCGAAATTGGATCCGGAATCGGAATTTTGCCCGACCGAATGCATTCGCATCAGAGGCAAGATCGTAAGTCCCTTTCCGGTGGCCTTAGGTTTCGTGTATGCACTGATTTTACCCTGGGGCGGAATCACCGGGGTTTATGTAGTGAATGCGATTCTTGTTTCCACTACGATTTTTATTCTTTCCATGCTATGGAGAAGGAATCTTCTTTTTCTATTCATACTGGTCTTCGGCTCCCCGTTCGTGGTAAACGGTTATTTTTTTCCGGATGTGGGGCTTGCTTGCTTGCTATTTTTCTCAGGCGTCGCCCTCGTTCTAAAAAATCGAACTCGAGGAAGCTCTTTACCGTTTTTGTTTGCGGGATTCTTATCGGCTTCTTCCGGATGGTTTCGAATCGAATCCATCGGATTCTGCCTTTCCTTTACGGCATTTCTAATTTTCGATGCCGTGCGAGGATCCAGAGATCGGATTTCCGTTTTAGGATTTTCTATCGGGATTTTGCTCGGTCTTTCGTTTTTGATCGGGATGCAAACCTTCTTCTACGGACTCCCTCTCGGCCCTAGATTTTCTTTTAATCAACCGACGATGTTCCTTTCTCCTTTGGCAAAGCTGGAAATTTATCGTGGGCTTCTTTTTTTCAGTTTTAATCGGTTGGGCTTTTTTGCCTACATGCCTTTGTTCTTCTTTTTATTTTGGTTTTCCCTGTATTTTCTCTTTTCCTCTCGAGGTTTTTTGCGCTCTCAAGAGGAAGCGGTCGATTCGACGAAAGGCGGGAATCTTTTGATCCAGTCCGGAATTGCGGGTTTTATCGGCCTTGTGGCGGCGGCTCCGAACGATGGGATTATTGATTTCGGCACTAGATACTTGCATTTGACGATTCCTTGTTTTGCCGGATTTGTTCTTACCTTCCTGGACAAGTTAAAATCCAAGCCTAGGTGGGAAAAGGCGGGAAAGATTCTCGTTTTTTGTTGTATTCTTTTTTCCTCATATATTACCGTGAAGTACACTTCCATACTTGCGAAATACGGCAAACGCACAACAGTCCTGCATAAGATTTACACCGAGCAGAAACCGGACCTGATTGCGGTTCAGATCCGTACGTATTCCCAGATCTTGGGGGAGAATTTTTTCGAAGTTCCTTGCGTGACTCTTTTTGACGGAACATCTTTGGATAAGTTTTTCCTGAGGAACGACCCCGGGAAATTCGATAAGATTTTGTTCGTCCAAGCCAAGGTATTGATGGACCCTGCGACTCTTTCGGAGGCTCCTTTCGTGAAGAACCCCTACTTCAATTCCGTAGTTTCCCGTTTGGGAAATGATTTCGAGCCGTCTCTAGTAGGGAATCTGCCGGACGTCATCATCTTTTCTATGCAAAGAAAAAGGATCCGGCAGTAGGAAAGGTCATCAAGCCATGCTCTGGAACGTATGTTTTAGACCGGAACGATAATCCGGATATTCGGGTTTCCAGCCTAGGCCTTTTAATTTGGTATTGGAACTGCGGGCCGACCTGGTCGCAGCGCGAACCGGATCCTTCCCTCTCAGTAGGTTTGCCAGAAAGATCGGAGCGTGCCCTATTTTACGTTTTCCTAAATAGCTTCCCGCTTCGTTGAAAAAGTCCTCCATCAAAACCGGAGTGTCGTCAGCGATATGATAGATTTCCCCCGCTTTGCCGGAATGAAGCGCTTTGACAAAGGCTGCCGCGACGTCGTCCACATGTACCACGTCCCAATAGTTTTTGCCCGATCCGGGGATTCGAAACAATCCGATCTTCATATCTTTTATCAAATCCGCGAACCATCCTCCGGGTCCGTAGATATGAGAGGGTCTGAGGATCACTGCGGGAAAGGATTCAGTTTGGTAGGCCTTTAAGAGCATCGCTTCCGAGGCCTGTTTGGTTTTGCCGTATTCCGTTTCGACATTCAGCGGTTTTTCCTCCGAAAGCAGTTCTCCTCCCGCTTCTCCTACGACTACCGTGCTCGCAAAAAGGAAGCGCTTTAAGCCGAGACCTTTCGCAGCCTCGTAGAGGTTTTTGGTTCCTTCATGATTGACCTGCCACAATAATTTCGTATTTCTCTGTGTTGCGATTTCGGCGGCTAAATGGAGAATCGCGTTCGGAGAGAGTTCCTCCAGGGATTTTTTCAGAACCACAGGTTCTCCTAAATCGCCATAAACGACTTTGATCCCCATCTTCTCGATATTCTTTGCGGATTTTTGATTTCTTGCGAGAGCATAGATTTCATTTCCGCCCTCCTTTTTGAGTAGGTATACGATCCTTTGGCCTAAAAATCCGGTCGCGCCGGTGATCAATATTTTCATTTTGCGTTCTCTCATTTCTTTCCGAATTCTGGAAAGATCAGATTCCATTCTATATCCTACGGAATCTTTCCACTTGAACGAACCTGTCTCAATCAAAAAATTCGATTCGAATCGCTTTCTTACCGTATTCCTCCTCATCGTTTTTCCGATTGAAACGTAGGATTTTTTTCGAGAGTCTGACTTTCGGATGAATCCTACGACGAGGAAATTACAGACAAAATTGGCGTTGATCGGTCTTTTGCGGGAAAATCGTCGGATGACTTTGGAGGATCTTTCCAAATATTCCGGTGTAAAGGAAATCTCGGATCTGAAAAAGGAATTGGGAAAACTCTACATGGTCGGTTCCTATCCTTATACTCCGGACCAGCTCGTGGAAATCGATTATGACGGAGAGACCATCGGAATTCGGTTGCCGAATCGGATGCAGGAAGGCTTGACCATGAGTGTCCGCGAATGGTCAGGAATTCGTAGCTTGTTATTGGAAGAGGAACAGAAAGAAGTCGATCCGGAACGCAGACAAATCCTTCTTTCCTCTTTGCGGAAGATCCATACCGTCCTACCTTCCTCGGGAATTTTGGATTCGGGAGAATTGAAATCGCAATTAACGGAAGCGATCGAAAGACAAAAATCCGTTCTTTTGGAGTACCAAGCTCAGGGTGAAACTTCTCCCGTAAAACGGAAGGTGGATCCTTGGGGGCTATTGAGTTATAAGGAAGAGTATCTGATCGGATTTTGTCATACTCGCAATGCACCTAGGTCTTTTCGCTTGGATTCGATTTTGACCTTCGAAAGGACGGAAGAAAAATCGATTCAGGTTCCCGACCAGGAAAGGAAAAAGGCGATCTCTAGGTTGAAGCAATTTCTGAGATCCTCGGGAAAGGAAGGTGCGGTCGCCGAGATTTTCCATACTGCGGAAGTTTATTTCAACCTTCACCGTCGTTTCGGTTTGGAAAGAACGAAAGAGTCCGTCCGGATTCGGGGAACGGTGTTTTATCTTTCTCGAACGAATATCCGAAATGAAGACTGGTTTTTATCCACGTTAAAAGGGTTCGGGAACAGCGTGATTCTAAAAAGCCCGACGAGTTTGAAGCAAAGATTGCAGGCGTATTGGAAGGAGCAACTCGGTGAAATAGAAACCTGAGTTCGAAGATGAATCGATAGTGATTGACATGGATTTTTATTTCTTCAAACAAGAATTACATTGTTATCCCCCGCAAAGATAAATCTCGGATTGGAAATTCCGTTTAAGAGAATCGACGGTTACCATGAGATTCGGAGCGTCTTTCTTCGGATCGATTGGGGAGACGATATTCGAATCGAGCCTTTGGATCCAGGTAGATTCGAGTTGGTTTCGGAAAACGAAATCATTTTGGAAAAGCGTCGGCTCTACGACGAGGTCTCCGAAAAAGGGGACCAAACAAAAAACATCCTATTTAAAACCTTTCAGAAAATCCGTTCCAGATACAGAGAACTCCCCGGAGTGCGGATCCATCTGAGCAAAAGAATTCCACCTGCCGCCGGATTGGGAGGCGGATCCAGTAATGCAGCGTCTCTTTTGTCGTTTTTTTTCGGGCTGACTTCCGAGTTTAGTTCCGACGGATTGAACGACCTGGCGGCCGCAGTGGGCGCCGACGTTCCTTTTTTCTTAAGCGAGGGGCATGCTTTGGTTTCAGGAAAAGGGGAGATCCTCCAAGAGATAGAAATTCATTCCGGACAGGGAGTTCTTGCCTTAACGCCCCAGGTTCTATCCACAGCTGAAATGTACGCCGGACTCAAAAAACCTTTACAAGCCGACCTGCCCTCGAAAAACTGGACTTCTCTAGCCAAAGACGTCGGATTTGCTCTAAAAGAGGGGAATTGGGCGGATTTGGAGGGAAAGCTCGTAAACGACTTCGAGCCGTTAGCCTTCCAAACCTTTCCGGAACTCGGGAGATTGAAGGAGCGCTTTTTGGCAAACGGAGCCAGCTACTCTTCCTTGACCGGTTCCGGATCTTGCATCTACGGATTGGTTCAAGGATTGGAGATTCGGGACGAACTGCTTGCGAAAATGCGGGCGGAATTTCCTGATCTTACGTTTGTTAGCTTTAATTATTAAAGATAGAAACTGGGCCGTCGCCAAGTGGTAAGGCAGCGGTTTTTGGTACCGCCATTTCCTAGGTTCGAATCCTAGCGGCCCAGCCACTGTTCTAATTTCACCGGATTACGAATGAATATCTCAAAGGAAGCTGTTGCCGTGGTTCTCGCTGCCGGCAAGGGAACCCGCATGAAAACCGACCAACCCAAGGTCGCGGTTTCCTTGAACGGTAAACCTCTCTTGAATCATGTACTCGACCACTTGCGGGAAGCGGGGGTCGCAGATATCGTCGTAGTCGTAGGTTATAAAAAAGAAGACGTTCAAGCTCTTTGTAACGGAATTGAGGGAATCAAATTCGCGGAGCAAAAAGAGCAACTCGGGACCGCCCACGCGGTATTGAGTGCGGAATCCGCAGTAAATGGGCATAGAGGTCCGATTTTGGTCGCTTGCGGAGACGTTCCGATGATTTCGGGAGAAACGTTCCGCGCATTGGTCCAAACCCACGTTGAAAACGGTTTTGCGGCCACCCTACTATCTGCAAAGGTGGACCAACCCAAGGGATACGGTCGTATCGTAAGAAACGGTTCCGGAGAAGTCGTCGCGATCGTGGAAGAGAAGGACGCTACGGACGAGCAGAGGAAAATAGAGGAAATCAATACCGGGACGTACGTTTTCAGTTCCGATTCCCTATTCGAATCCCTCAAAAAAATCGGAAATAGCAATGCGCAGGGAGAATACTATCTCCCGGATCTAGTGGCTTTATACAAAAAGGAAGGCAAGAAGTTGGGCGCGGTAGTGCTGAAAGATAGCGGCGAAAGTCAGGGGGTCAACTCACCTCAGGACCTGGAGGCTCTGGCGGAAATCCTAAACGGAGGAGCTCGAGCATAATGAACGAAATAGCGGTCTTTTCCGGCTCCTCCAACCGTTCGATAGCGGAAGAAATTTGTAGCGAACTCAAAATCGCTCCAGGTAAAATCAATCTTCGAAAATTTTCCGACGGTGAGATTGCGGTCAAAATCGAGGAGAACGTGCGTGGAAGGGACATATTCCTGATCCAGTCCACTTCCGCTCCTGCAAACGACCATTTGATGGAACTTCTTCTCATCATGGACGCTCTAAGAAGAGCCTCCGCAAACAGTATTTCCGTAGTGATGCCATACTACGGATACGGCCGCCAGGATAGAAAGGTGGAGCCTAGGGTTCCGATTTCTGCCAGAGTGGTTGCCGATCTGATCGAGGTGATGGGGCCGACCCGAATGATTACCATGGATCTGCACGCGGATCAAATCCAGGGATTCTTCAAAGTTCCCGTGGATAACCTCCATTTCAACCCGGTATTGGTGGAGTATTTTAGGAACAAGAATATCGAGGATTTGGTGATCGTGTCCCCGGATTCCGGCGGAGCGGAGCGCGCAAGGTCCTTCGGCAAAAAGGTGAATGCTACGTTAGCGATCATTGATAAGCGAAGACCTAAGGCCAACGTCTCCGAAGTAATGCATGTGATCGGGGAAATCGAGGGCAAAAACTGTATTCTTTTGGATGATATGATCGATACGGCCGGAACGATCTGTAAAGCCGCGGATGCTCTCCTGAAAAACGGAGCAAAGAGCGTATATTGCGCCGCGAGTCACGGAGTTCTTTCGGGGGAGGCAGTGGACAGATTGAATTCCACTCCTTTCGTAGAAGTCGTATTGTCCAATTCCATCGAAATTCCGGAATCCAAAAAGATTTCGAAATTAAAGACTCTTTCGGTCGCTCCGCTTTTTTCGGCGGCGATCCAGAGAATATCGACCAACCAATCGGTCAGCGATCTATTTATTTAGGAAACAAGGGTAGGAACCATGAGCCACAAAATCACCGTTAAAAAAAGAACGGAAACAGGCAAGAACGTCAATAATCGTCTTCGTGCGACCGGAATGGTGCCCATAAACATCATTGGGAGCGGAAAGGCTTCTTCCGGTTCGGTAAACGAAAAAGAGCTGGATAAGTTGGTGCATTCCGGCATCCGTCAATCCACTCTGATCGATCTGGAGATCGAAGGAGAAGGAACCCACAAGGTCTACGTCAAGGAGATCCAAAGGTTTCCGGAACTGGATCGGATTCGTCATGTCGACTTCTATAAGGTCGAGCCGGGCAAGAAGATCGTCACTAAGATCGGAGTTCGTACGGAAGGAACCGCAAAGGGCTCCAAGATGGGCGGACAATTCGACCATTTGATCCACGAGATCCGCGTAAAGACTATCCCCGAGGACCTGCTGGAAAGCCTTGTCGTGGACGTATCCGACTTGGACGTGGGCCAATCCATTAAGGTGAGCGAGCTGAAGGTTCCCGCTAGCTGGGAAATCTTAGTGAACGGAGATCCCATCGTTGCCGCAGTTCTGAAAACCAAGGCGCTTTTGGCTCAAGAACGTGCCGACGCTAAGGAAGCTGCCGGAGACGCTAAGGGCAAAGGCGGCGCTAAGAAGGGCGGAAAATAATTAGGAACTTGCTCGGGTCTAAGAATTCGGAAAACGGTAATCTATGAAGCTAATCGTCGGACTGGGAAATCCCGGGGACAAATATAATAATAACCGAGCGAATATCGGCTTCAAGATTCTCGACGTTATTGCGAATAACATCAACGTCGAGATCAAGACGAAGAAAAAAAAGTCCCTGATCGGAAGAGGGGACTTCGAGGGAGAAGAAGTCGTACTTCTGAAACCTCAGACTTTCAGCGATCTGTCCGGAGAATCCGTTCTTTACATAGCGTCCTTTTTAAAAATCCAAGTCCAGGATATCCTGGTCATCCACGAGGATTGGACCCTACCCTTGGGTAAGATCGTGGTAGATAAGGGCGTTAACGACACGGAGAACGCAGGAGTCAAATCCATTGTGCAGTCTTTGCGTTCTCCGAACTTTATCAGAATCCGTATCGGTATCGGAAACGATGTCTTTGACGGTTCCGGGCTGGAAATTTTTTTGAAAGAGGATTTTCAACCTTTGGAAAACCTGAGTCTGATTCAGATCATCAACGACGCCGAAGCTGCGATTCGATCGATTAGTCTTGGAGACATCGAAGACGTCATAGAAAAATACAGATTTTAAAGACGGCGGGGATTTGTTCGGGTTCGTTTTTTCCCACCTTCTTCTCTGTAGGATTCCATTTTTTCTCCCCGTATTCTCCTTTACTTTTCGGGAAAAAACCGGATTCTGAATTGCGGGAACTTTTTCTTCGAAAGCGGTTTCCAAGCTATATCTATCCGAAACGGATTTCCTGACTTTTGACAGATTTTTCGGAGTCTAAGAAGGAACATGGCGACTGAAAGTCGCGGGGGTTTAAGAGGAATATGAATAACAATAATAAAGGCCTCAGATTACTGATTCTATTCATCGTGGGGATAGTAATCGTCGCTTATTACGGACCCCAGATCAAAAATTACGTGGACCGGAGTCCTAAATCGATTCCGTTTTCCCAATTCATGAATATGCTGGAACCGGACGGTTCCAAACCCATAGGTAAGCTCGTTAAGAACGCAAAGATTCCGGGCTGCGAAAAACTGATCATGGAAAGGGATGTGGTGGAAGGTTGCTATGAACCTTCGGATTCGGCTTCCAAAGAACCCGTCCGTTTCCGTACTACGATCGCTCCCGTAGATAAGGAATTACTCACTTCTCTCCGTCGCTCCAACATGGATTTCGAGTTTGTTTCGGCCGAGGACGGTCGCGGTTTCGGAATGCTGAGTTCCTTTTTGTTGTTGGGGATCGTCGCCATATTCGTATTTTATTTTTTCATTATGCGTCAGGTCCAGTCTACGGGCAATAAGGCGTTTTCTTTCGGAAAATCCAAGGCTAAGATGACCGTGGATCCCAAGGTCAAGGTAAGTTTTGCGGACGTGGCAGGCTGTGAAGAAGCAAAAACCGAGCTGGTAGAAATCATCGAATTTTTGAAAGATCCGAAAAAATTCCAGGCGATGGGTGCGAGAATTCCCACCGGAGTTCTATTGATCGGACCTCCAGGTACCGGAAAGACCTTGCTTGCAAGAGCGGTGGCCGGTGAAGCGGGAGTTCCCTTTTTCAGCATCTCCGGTTCCGATTTCGTAGAAATGTTCGTAGGAGTGGGAGCTTCCAGGGTGAGAGATCTCTTCGACCAAGGAAAGAAGAATTCCCCCTGTATCATCTTCATCGACGAGATAGACGCGGTCGGTAGGCTCAGAGGAGCCGGATGGGGCGGCGGTCATGATGAAAGGGAGCAGACCCTGAACCAGATGCTTGTGGAAATGGACGGCTTTGAAAAGAACGAAGGAGTAATCGTCATGGCCGCTACGAACCGGGCGGACGTATTGGATCCTGCATTGCTGAGACCGGGACGTTTCGATCGTCAAGTAATGGTTGATCTTCCGGATCTGAACGGTCGGGAACAGATCCTAAAAGTACATTCCAGAAAAGTACCTTTGACCAGCGATATTTCCTTGAATTCTATCGCGAGAGGAACCCCGGGGTTTACCGGTGCGGATCTTTCCAACCTGATTAACGAAGCCGCTCTATTGGCTGCCCGCAAGAATAAGAAAAGAGTCACCCAAGACGAGCTGGAAGAAGCGCGGGATAAGGTGATGATGGGGCCGGAAAGACGTTCCTTCTTTATTTCGGAAAAGGAAAAAGAAGTCATCGCGTATCACGAAGCCGGTCATGCGATTTTAGGGACCTTGCTCGCTTATTCGGAACCGGTACATAAGGTCACGATTATTCCGAGGGGCAGGGCTCTGGGGTTAACCCAATCACTTCCGACGGAAGACAAGCATATCCATACCAAAGCGTATTGGTTGGATCAGATCGTGGTTTGTATGGGCGGCTTTATCGCCGAGGAAAACAAGTTTAAGATGACTTCCACAGGTTCCAGCAATGATATACAGCAGGCGACTAATATCGCACGTCGTATGGTTTGCGATTGGGGAATGTCCGAAAAACTCGGAACCATCAATTACGGTAGCGGCCACGAAAGTCCGTTTTTGGGTAGGGACATGGGCCAGGGAAATAAGGCCTATAGCGAGGAATTCGCCGCAATGATCGATAAGGAAATTCGGGATATCGTACAGACCTGCCTGAACAAAGGCAGGGAACTCGTGCGCAAGAATTCCACCAAGTTCGAAAATCTGGCTAAGGCGCTTTTGGCGAAAGAAACTGTGACCCACGAGGAATTGATGGCGATCGTTCACCCGGCCAACGAAGAACCGAAGAAAAAGGCGGAAAAAACGACCAAGAAAGAAAAGACGGCAGGGATTCCCGCAAAACCCGCATATTCTACTGGCGTAGAATGAATTATTGGTTGTTTAAGACAGAACCGGACGCTTTTTCCATAGACGATTTGAAGGGTTCTCCTAAAAAAATCGCTCCTTGGGAAGGGGTTCGGAACTACCAGGCAAGAAATTATCTCAGGGATCAGGTGAAAAAAAAAGACCTGGTCCTTTTTTATCATAGCAGTTGCAAACCGACTGCAGTGGTCGGTCTGGCGGAAGTCGTAAAGGACGGTTATCCCGATCATTTCGCTTTCGACCCCAAACACAAATACCATGATCCAAAAAGCAAGCCGGAATCCCCCGCTTGGTACATGGTCGATTTGAAATTTAAAGAAAAATTTTCTCGCCCAATTTCGCTAGAGGAATTAAAATCCCACGGGAAACTGAAGGGCATGGTTCTCCTGCAAAAAGGGGGGCGGCTTTCGATCCAGCCGGTCAGTCCAGAACACTTTTTCTATATATGTAATTTAGCCGGGGCCAAGACAGTCTCCGGTTGAGGGGGATTCTTGGTCGATTTCTTCCGGAAAATCCGGAGTACGGCTTTTATTTGCTTTCTGCTTTTGGGGTTTAGCGCTCTAAACGCGGACGAGGTCAGGGTTCTATCCTTCCCCCTTTCCGGCATGATGAAGGGCGTTCCGTTGAATCAATTCATGTCGATCGCCGCCTTTGCGCCGAATTCCCCCCAAGCGGCAGAAAAAGATCCGAATCGACTTTTGTCGGAGGATTCCGTACGGAAGCCTATGGAGAAGGATAGTCTCTCCTTTAGTTTTACGGATGAAGTGTTTTGGTTGAAACTCAGGATTTCTTCCGGAGAAGACCAGGATTGGTTTTTGGTTTTGAACAATCCCGGAATGGAAGAGTTCGCGATATATCGAAAGGAGAATTCCGGCGAAAAAGATTCTTGGAAAGAGATAGATTCGAACAAACGAATCTCTTATGTACACGCGGCGTACCGGATGCACGCTCCTGCGAATTCTTCGGAAGAATTCCTGATTCGAGCGGCAAGTAGAAGGTCCGTCGTTTTTAATTTCCAAGCTTGGTCGCCGAAGGAATTCGCTTCGCATATCCAGTCGGAAAATCTTTTCCTTGGGGTCTTCTTCGGCGCGATCGGAATCATGCTGATTTACAACGGATTCCTGGCATTCGTGGTGAAGGATTCCAGCTATTTCTTTTACGTCTTTTATCTTTTGTTCTACGCATTATGGCAGTTTGCGGTCTCCGGTGTCGGAGCTCGGTATTTGGTACAGACCTCGCCGATTGCTTGGAACGATTATCTGGTCGGATTCGCTTTTCTTTCGGTGGCTTTTTCCCTTTTATTCACCCGCTCTTTTTTACACATGGAACGGGAAACAGGTTGGAAGGATCGGGTTTTTCTAATTCTCGCTGCGTTCGCAGTTTTAGGATTTTTCGTCTCCTTGATTCCTTCGGCTTACGAACTCATGATGAAAGCCGTTTCCTGGTATCCTTTTCTCGCCGCCGGCTTGGTAGTATATTCCGGTTTTTTAAGGTTGAGGAGAGGTTATAAACCCGCGAGGTATTTTTTACTCGCGTGGTCCGTGCTGATCGTTTCCGTTCTCGTTACCGCATTGCGAAATCTTTCCTGGATTCCCGATTCTTTTTTGGTTCATTGGTCGGCGCAGTTCGGTTCCGTGATCGAAATGACTCTTCTCTCTTTTGCACTCGCTCATCGGATCAAAACGCTAGAGAAGGATTCTTTACAGGCAAGGTTGGAAAATTATGAAAGCCAACTGAAATTGACGGAGATCGAACAGGAACTTAAGATCGCCAGAGAATTGCAGGAGTCCATTCTTCCGGATCACCTTCCAAAAATGCCGAATCTGCAATTGTCCGTCCGGAACGAATTCGCCAGTTCGGTAGGAGGAGATTTCTACGATTTTCATTACGTAGGTCCGAACAAACTCGGAATCTTTCTTTCCGACGTTTCCGGGCACGGAATTCCGGCCGCGATCATCGCTTCCATGGTCAAGTTGGCGTTTTCCATCGAAGCTAGAAATCACGAGGATCCGGCCGAAGTATTAAGGAATATCAATCGTTCTTTGAGCGGAAAATACGGAAAACATTATATCACTGCAGCGTACCTTTTAGTGGACGGTACGTCGGGGAAAGTGACTTATTCCAACGCGGGACATCCTCCGTTAGTTGCAATTGCGAGAAGTTCGGGAACAGCAAAAGAGATTTTCTTGCCGGGTTGGATCATGGGTATGGATCCTAGCTTAAAGAACTCCGTCGCCGAATTCCAGCTCGAACCGGGAGATCGTTTGATCATTTATACCGACGGAATCACCGAAGCGAGAAATCAAAAAGGGGAAATCTTCGGCTTCCAAAGATTTTATAAATTATTGGGAGAAAATATCGGACTGTCGGGAGAATCGATGGCCGAGGTTTTATTCAAGACAGTGCGCGAATTTACCGGAAACCGGAAGCATTTCGAGGACGATCTCACTTTGATCGTTCTGGATTTTCAACCGGCTTCCGAGAAGAAAAGTTTGTCGGAAATTACTTCGACCCTTTCAAGAAACTGATCAGCTCGTTCGGAACCTGTATCGGTCTCTTGCGGTAATTCTTCTTGTATTCTTTCTTGAATTCTTTGTGACAACTTTTGCAGGAACCTTCCAGGTCTCCGCTGGCCAAGGCAGAGTCCGTGATCTCTTTCCATTTTCCTTTTTGCTCGTCCAAAGCAAAGTTCGGGACCTCTTTCAGAATTCTTTCCAACGCGGCTTTGTCGCCTTTCTTGGCTTTTTTGGAAGCTGGTTTCGTATAATCTTCCATAAAATCGTGCAAAGTGGTCTCCGTCGTTCCGCTTTGTGCGGACAAGGAAACAAGGCTCCAAGCAAGAAGCGCAATTGCGACGAATAGGCATGTATAGAAACGATTTTGGTTCATTCTGACCTCGGTCTATGCGGTTTTGGTTACCTTGATTCGTTTCGAAGGTGTTGAAAAGTAATTTCCCGTATCGGAATAGGAATCGCGGACTTAATCCAGCAATCGATTCCATTCTTGATCGTAATAGCGGACCAGTACCTGATTGTCCAATCTATTCGGTTCCACAGAGACTCTCGACATGTCCACAGGGAACTCGGAAAGGGAGTCGAGTTCTATTTCGTTCAAAAATCTAAGTCCAGGAGGTAGATCCGGCCTATACTCGGGGAGCTTTCTCGTTCCGGCTAGGACGAAACCCCACTCTCCGAAGGAGGGGACGTACACGTGAAGGGGTCTAGTCTCGAAGCCGGATTCTTGTAAGGTTTTTTCCACACACCAAAAGGACATCCTCGCGAATAAAGGGGAAGTGGATTGTATTTCCACGATCGAAAGAGGATTCAGACGACGCTTTAGGCTTTTGTAAAATGCGGTCGTATACAATTTTCCGATCGAGAAATTGCTCGGATCCGGAAAATCGATCAGAACCACATCGAACGTTTCGTCGGCTTTTTCCAGCCAAAGGAAGGCGTCCGCATTCTCGATCCGAACCTTCGGATTTCTGAGACTGGATCCGTTGATTTGGGTCAGAAGGGATTGCTCCGAAAAGAGCCTCGTCATTTCAGGATCCAAGTCCACCAAGGTTACGCGCTGGACCGAAGGATATTTTAGAATTTCCCTTACCGCCAAGCCGTCCCCTCCGCCGAGAACGAGTATGTTTCTGGGATTCGGATGCGATAATAAAGCCGGATGTGCAAGAGTTTCGTGATATCTATATTCGTCCCTAGAACTGAATTGCAAATGTCCGTTTAAAAAGAGTCTCAGTTCGCTTTTGTAACGGGTCACGGTGATTCTCTGGAATTTTGTCTGCTTGGTGTATACGATCTCGTCTGTATAAAGATTTTCCTCGCTATAAGCGGTGATTGCGTCGGCAAACGTTAATCCGAGAGCGAGAAGAGTGAGCACGATCGCGGCCTTCGTCCGAAGATTCCTCTTCTCTTTTTCCTGCAAAGGCAACATCCAGGTTCCCCAGAGAGCGGTTCCCGCATTCAGGATTCCGAAGAGAAATGAGGTTCGGACCATTCCTAATTTCGGTGCAAAAAAGACGGGAAAGGTCAGAGATGCCAAAAGGGCTCCGGCATAATCCAAACTGAGGACCTTGGAGACCAGATCCCGGAAACCTAATTTTCTTCTGAGTATTCTTAGGAGAAGGGGGATCTCCATTCCGACCAAAATCCCCACGATTACTACAAGGCTGAACAAAGGGATTTGGAAGATCCTCGTGCGTCCGAAACTGAGAAAGAGTAAAGCGGCGCTCGATCCGCCTAATAATCCTAAGGCGAGTTCCACTTCCAGAAATTTAGGAACCAAGTCCTTTAACAAATATCTGGAAAACCAACTTCCGATCCCCATGGAAAACAGATACACACCTATCACTAAGGAAAACTGGGTTACCGTTTCCCCCAAGAGGTAGCTGGCGACTGTCCCCGCTAGTAATTCGTATACGAGTCCACAGGAAGAAAGAATCAGCACGGAAACTAAAAGTGCCCGCTGCAGATTATTTTCCTCCGGTATATGTGGAGTACCAGTTATAATGAGATCGATAGATTCCCGGGTTCTGTCTTACCGTTTTGGGAACTTTCGTGACTTCTTCGAATTCGCTGGTGATTCCACCCACCCGGTACTGCGAATAAAAACCGAACGCCATGGCCGTCGCGAAGAAAGGATAAATCAGTCCTTTTAAAAGATCCAACATAACGCTAAGTTCTCCTGCTATCGAAATAATAACTTTTAAAGAAAGTGTAGATCAAGGGAAGCCATAAGAGAATTCCGAATAGGAAAAAGGGAGCCGGGCTCATCACGTCCCTGAGGACCTGCACATTGTATTTTGCCCCTGCGCCGGGACGGAAATCGGATTGGGTTTCCAGCCTAAGATAATAATGTCCCGGCGGGATTTCGGCCATATCTTTCGAACCGCTTTTGGACCCTTCCGACCAGGATTCTCCGTCGTCGACTCCGTGGTAATAGCTGGTTTCGATGGCGGTATCGTAAGCAATATCCGTATCCGCATTTATAAGGGCTACGGAGAAATACATGTACTTGTTATCAAGATTCGGAGAGTCTATCTTAATCTCCACGTTATCCGTCGCTTCGCCTTTGATTTCGAAGATATCGGTCACGAAAGAATTATCGTGAAAATTAAAGGTTCCTATGTCGGTTCCGGACGGGGAAGTCTGCACATACGCAAAGTTACCTTGGTAGACCACCTCTTCCTTGGCTTTTATACATCCGTACATTTCAACAAAAAAGAATATTGCGGTAAGAACCACTGCGATCCGAAAATTCCGTTTCAATCGGATCTTATATGGATTCGGTTCGCAAGCTCCTATGTCCTCGGGTTTTTGTAATTTGGAGGCGACTTCCAGCGGAAGAGCCCCTTTCATCGTTTGGAACGGGACAAAAGTTCCCTTGGACCAGAAAATCTCCCTTTCGGTCCTTTCGGAGGAAAGCATATTGGGCGGCGAGACGTAGTCCTCGATCTCCGCTTTTTCTCCGGACTTGACTTTCCAGTAGAATTCTCCCAGGGCTAGGTCGGTGTTCGATTCCGATTTGGCATACCAGTCGTATTTTTCTTTTCCATAGATTCGCTTGAGTCCGGAGGCCCATTTTGGAACGCCTAATAGAGGTTCGAAGTAGGTCCAATTATTTCCGTTTTCGTTGAGCCAGGCGTACCCTCCAGGATAGTGTAAAAGATAGTCCGTCCATCGGAAAGTTTCGCCGTCCTCTTCCGAGGATTTTTTCAGAATACCGAGCACTTGTGATTCCGGGCGCCCGGGCAACTTGACCTGAGTTCCGAGCGGAAGATAAATTCCTTCTTTGGATACTTCTTCGAACTTCGCGATCACCTTTAGATCCTGTTGTTCCGTGTCCATTACGGTTCCGCAATATTCACAGGCGATAGACTTGGAAAAATCCGGTCTCAATTGGTTCAAGGAGGCGCCGCAACCGACGCATTGTATGGAGCGGGCTTGCACAAGTCCGGCTCCGAACGCTACCGCGTTCTCCTTCAGATTTCGTAATTGCAGTTCCTGAAATGTGGCGGCGTGGCCTACGAATAGAAGAGGAGGCTCATCGGAATAATCTATGGTGCCGAAGTTGTCCTCGCCATCGGCGATATCCAAGAGAACTGCTCTGTAGCCGGTTTCGAAATTGAGAGGTAATTCTCCTTCCCCTCCTACGCATTCCGCAACGCTGATTTCTTTCAAGGTCCAGTCTCGACCCAGAGTGAATGTGTCACCCGGAGAAAGTCTGTCTTTTTTTCCGTGACCCGCTTCGTAGATTTTCGGGTATTCGGATGTCGGTTCGGGAACACGCGGAAATTGATCGGCCGGGAGGCTCGTGTCGAGACGAGTATAAAAATAAATTCCTTGCGCTTCCCCTAACCAGGCAGTGCTGCCGTCCTCTTCGGAAACATACCATTCATTCCAGTATCCTAGGTCGAATTTTAATTGGATCCTTCCTAGCACTTTGAAATTCTTTTTTCGGAACGTTCCTTCAGTCCCGATTCGGATCACTGTATTGTCGTCGGCGAGTTCCCCCGACTCTCCGATTTTTTCCAGTTGGACGTCTTTTTTCAACGAAAGGGTGCGGCAATTCGGGCAGACCGCATATACTGAGGCCTTATTGATAAAGGGGACGGGGGCTCCGCAATTGGGGCAACTTAGTTCCGACACAAAGGAAGGGAATATCCCCGCGGAGACGCGCTGTCAATCCTGGTTTTGGTTTCGATAAAGAAATTTCTTTCGGAATCTAGGGGGTTAGGCTCCTTTTGGCCTGGCGGCGTTTTCGGTCCAACCCGGGATCAATGTCGCCGAAGGATTTCTCCAATTCGTCAAGAGCAGGGTTTTCCCACGTGGATTCGTATTGGTTTTCCGCGTTAAAGATCATAAAATTATTATCGAAATGAATTCTGGCATACTGATCCGCCTTCGTAAACATGGCCCGGTTGATTTCGTTGTAAATTTCTTCGAATTCGAAGGATTGTAGATCCGGCTGGAAGTCGGAAAGAAATTTAAGGGAAAGTAATACCGAGTATTTTCGGGATTGCTTCAGTAGCTTCAGTGATTCGTACAGATATTGGGTCTTGATTCCTGGTAAGTACGGTCGCGTATTTTCCGCGATGGTTTTTTTCGCGATTGCCGCGCCTAGCTCTCTATATCCCATTTCCAAGTGGTGTCTTGCTTCGGCGTCCGAGGTTCGGAGAGCATACTTCGATAGGATATCCAATTCCTGGCGCACTCTGAGCCTGAAATTTTCCACGGTTCCAGAATACAATCGGACGAGGAGTCGTTGCGTCTGTCTCATTTCGTCATAGGAATGAGGTAGATCGAATTGAAGATACAGGGTGAACGTCTCTATGTGGTGTTGGATACAGCGTTTGTAAAAGGCTTTCTCCTCCTGAGTTCCGTAGTTCGAAATCGAGCTATTGATCGCTTTTAGGTGAAATTCGTTTTCCTTCAGGCCGTGCTCTATCCTAAGCAGTGCGGTGGCACGGTTGCTGTCTAAATCCGCGTGAATTTCCTTTTCCGGTAGGAGGAAGAGAAGCGGAAGTAGCACTAGGATCGTCTTGAATTTTCCGGTAAGCATTCCATCCATACATTGATTTTCGGATCGACCCTAGTGCCGAATTGAACGGAGAGAGAGATAAGAATCAGTTCGCCAATCTTGTTCTTATGTCCGATCCGAGGAAAACGGAGAATACTTTTCCGGATTTTCGATCATTTTCCCCTCAGTCGTAATGCGTTGGCGACGACGGATACGGAACTGAAAGCCATCGCGGCGCCTGCGATCCAAGGAGCCAAATATCCCGCTGCGGCAATCGGGATGCCGAGTCCGTTGTATGCAAGGGCCCAAAATAAGTTTTCCTTTATATTTAAAACGGTCGCCCGACTGATCTTAATGGCATCCGCTAAACGGCGCAGGTCTCCTTTTACTAAAACGACTCCTGCCGTTTCCATGGCGATATCCGTTCCATTTCCCATCGCGAAACCTACATCCGCCTTCGCCAAGGCAGGTGCGTCGTTGATTCCATCCCCTGCCATTCCTACCTTTATACCGGAAGATTGCAATGAAGCGACGGCATCCGATTTGTCCTTGGGAAGCAGAGAAGCCTTGATTTCGTTGATTCCGATCCGAGAGGCGATGTTTTCCGCCGTACGTTTGTGATCTCCCGTCAGAAGTACCAGTCGTAGTCCAAGGTTTTTCAAATCGTCTACGGCTTCTGCGGTCGTTTCCTTTAATTCGTCTTCTAAGGCGAAGATCGCCCATGAGGTGGGGCTTCCTTCTACTCTTCCCCAGACCACGCTTTTTCCTTGGGATTCCCATTCTCCGCTTTTGGCGATTAGGGTAGAGGGAAGATCTCCGGATTCGGAGGAAAGAAACTCCGCATTTCCGACCGTAACCTTGAGTCCGTCAATATTTGCTCGGATTCCTCCGCCGGGTTGGGCTTGAAAGTTTTGAGGAGACTCGATTCCGATCCTACGCCCCTTTCCGAATTCGACGATCGCTTTTGCCAGGGGATGTTCCGAGACGGATTCCGCGGAAGCGACCCTTCGTAAGATTTCCGATTCGGAATTTCCTTCCGACAAAAAGCCGGTTACGGAGGGTTTTCCCTTCGTCAAGGTTCCGGTTTTGTCGAAGGCTAGAATTCCAAGAGAGGCCGCAGACTCCAATGCCTCTGCGTTCCGAAAGAGGATCCCGCGGCTTGCCGCTTTTCCGGTACCGACTAGTAGGGATACGGGCGTGGCCAATCCTAAGGCGCAGGGACAAGCGATCACCAAAACCGCGATGGATTTTTCCAATGCGGAGGAGAGGTTGCCCGGTTCCAGAAAAAAATACCAGAGTAGAAAATCGGCTGCAGCAATGAGAACTACGGAGGGCACGAAAACCGCGGAGATTCGATCCGCTATTCTTTGGATCGGAGCCCGGGACGCTTGCGCTTCTTCTACGGTTTTTACGATGGAAGAGAGTAATGTTTCACTGCCGATCTTTTCGGCACGAACGATCAAGGATCCATTTCCGTTTACCGTTCCGCCGATCACTTTGGATCCGACTTTTTTTTCCACGGGCAGACTTTCTCCGGTCAACATGGATTCGTCTAGAGCGCTGGTTCCTTCCTCCACTTCCCCGTCGGTGGGAATTTTTTCTCCGGGGCGGATCCGGATCTTATCGCCCGGTTTTAGGAATTCGGAAGGGACTTCGATCCATTCTTCTCCTTTTTTGATTCTTGCCGTTTCCGGTTTTAGGGAAAGAAGAGTACGTATCGCTTGGGAACTTCTTCCTTTTGCTAAAGCCTCCATCCATTTTCCTCCCAAAAGAAAGGATAGCAATACGGCGGAGGTCTCATAATAAAGAGGAGGGTAGGCTCCGTGCTGTGTCTCCGTTAGAAATAACAAATCTTCCCGCACGAATCCTATGCTTAGACTGTTCGCAAAGCTATACCCGAATGCCGCGGTGGTGCCTAACGCGACCAATACGTCCATATTCGCAGTTCCGTTTTTCAAAGCTCTGTAGGCCCCTTTGTAGAACGGAAATCCGATCCAAAATTGAGCAGGAGCCGCAAACAGGAATTGGATCCATGGATGCATGAGAAAAGAAGGCATAGGTAGAAAAGAAAGGATTCCAAAGTGAGAAACCATCGTATAGAAGAGTGGCGCGGAAAATAGTACGGAGAACCAAAAACGGGTCCGCAACTTTTCGATTTCCCGTTCGTGGGCTCTGTTCGTTTCAGCCAGGTTTTGTTCGGAATGTTCCGTAGCCGTATAACCTAAGGATTCCACTTTCGATAACAGGTCGGACGGCTTAGTTCCGTTTCCGAATCTGATAAAGGCGGTTTCTCTCGCAAAATTGACTCTGGCTTCCGAAACGCCGGGAACCTTGGACAATCCTTTCTCGATTCGGAGGGCGCAGTTCGCGCAGGTCATACCGAACAGGTCCATGGTCATCTCTTTCGATTTTTCGGTTTCTTGTATGTTCATCTTCCCTTTCCGTTTCCAGCGTGAGATCCGTCTTTCAAACTTCCCGAACGGAGGTCAAAACGTACCCTTCCTCCTCTATTGCGGCCGCTAAGGACGAGTCGTCTATCTCGCTTTCCAATTTTGCCGACCCGGTGTTTAGATCGATTTCGATCTTTGCGTTCCGATCCAGGGACTGTACCGCCGATTTGATTGCCGATACACAGTGGCCGCATGTCATTCCTTCTATCTTAAGTTCCCGCATCCGATATTCCTCCTAGCTCGTATTTTAAGTGTAAAGCTTCCCATAATGGGAAGGTCAATACCTAGTTCCCGAAAAAAAACGGATAAAAATCAAAAAGTTCGCATCCTCTACGGCCTCCGATTGCGAGAATGTCTGCGGAGTTCGTGTCCGAGAGGTCGAGAAAAATGAATATCGGAGAATTATCCAAACGAAGCGGCGTGAGTCCTAAGCTCGTAAGACATTATGAATCCTTAGGACTGGTATCAAAGGCTCAGCGGAATCGATCCGGATATAGGATCTACGGCGAAAACGACGTCCATACTTTGAAGTTTATCAAAAGAGCAAGAGGGTTAGGTTTTTCTCTGCCCGAGATCAAACAACTCCTGGGTTTGTGGAAGAATAAATCCAGAGCGAGTTCTCAAGTAAAAGCGCTGGCTCTAACCCATGTCCGCGAAATGGAGGAAAAGATCCTCGAATTGGGAAAGATGTGTTCTACACTGAAGCATCTGGCGAAGCATTGTCACGGAGATCAGAGACCGGATTGTCCGATTTTGGACGAGCTAGAAGGAGGACGAAAATAAGTCCCGGTGCCGAAAAGATTTCAGGAGAGGGGTTTTTTGTCCTTATCGAAAAACTTCTTATGGATCAGGTCTTGGATCAAGTCCTTATCTTCGTCAGGAAGATTTACGAATATGATGTTCGCTTTTTTTCCGGAAACTCGAATCACTTCCGATTCCAATTCCATATTCTTTCCGTTAATCGCCGCGAATAAAACGATCCTGTCCCCTTCGAATACGGAAGTTCTAGTCTCCATTCCGGCTCCGCCGGTACCTATATCCACGACATGGACGGGAAATCTTTGGGTTTTACCTTTGACGCAAAACTCCCCTTCGATGGTGATTTTAACGCGGGCATTCTTTCTCTTCTGCTGAGAAGGATCCCGGTATTCGTATTTATCATCAAAAAGGGAATGAGTGCCCGCCATAGGACAATCATACGAACGTTCGAAAATCAGTCAAAGTGAAATTGAACTCTTCCTCAGGGCCTTCTTCGCACGGTTGGTTGGGCTTATAAAACAAATCGACTTTTCCGTTTTCTACAACAAAAATCGTACGAGAAACGGAAGTCGCGTCCCTGCGGTGCATGCAGGGAGACAAGGCTCCTTTTTCGGGAAGATGTGAGACCAAAAAATTCTTAGTAAGAAGAATGAAGTCTTTCGCGTTCGGATTCGTTTTCGGTCGGAACTCTTTTTCGAAAACCTCCCTTCTGGATACCTGTGCCTTCGGTCCTTGAGTGAAAGAACTTCCGTATACGGTAAAACTTTCGGTGTTCTCTTCTGTGGAAAAAACCTTTCCGTCCCAGATGTAGATTCTCGTTTTTTCGCTATCGATACAGAAAAGTTTGAACGGATAATAATTATCCAATTCGGAAACTTGCCAGGATTCCGGAGCACGTTCCTTCAACAGAACCGAGCGGACCAAAAGTCCCCGACTCACCGGATTTCTCAGAAGCTTTAAAGCCGCCTCGTAATAGTTCAAAAGACAGACGATTTCTCCGTCCTGCGAGATTCCGATCCAAGTTCCTCCTGCGTCTCCATCTATGGGAGCGATGGCCTTCCCTGTCGGTGATTCCATCAGGCGGGGAGAAAGGGACGGTTTTCTTTTTACGGATTCGTCTCGATTGAAACCCAAGCCGTAAAGATGATCGGTTCGATTTCTATATATGAAAGCTGTGCACATTCTATTTTCCTACGCTCAGAAAGAAATCGATCCGTTGGTTCCGATCCGTTTCGTAAGCTCCGTTTCCGTGAATGAGAGGTTCGGTTTCGCCGTATCCGCGGAATTTGTACCTTCCGAATTCGTAGTCTTTTCCGAAAAAAGACTGAAAGGTTTTCCTGGCTTTTTCCTCCGAAAGTTTGAGATTGTACTCGTCGTCTCCCAGATGAGAAGTGTGGTATTGGAGTTCCACCTTATAGCCGGGGAGTTTTCCCAAAAGGGATTTTAAAGCCGAGGGGACTGTCCACCAACGGGTCTCGTACAATCTTTCCGGAACGGAGATCCTGTATCCGTCCCTTTCCTTTACGACGAGGATTCCCGAGCTTACGTTTCCTAATATCTCTTCCCCCTCTCGACCGAACATGTCCTTATAACTCAGCACGACTTTGATCGGCGTCAAGGAACCGATTCTCCTTCCCAGTTCGTCTTTTCCCGACCAAACCAATCTAGAAGGGGGACTTCCCGTTCCAGTCCAGGTTCTCGCGATTCTTTCTGAGTCTCCAAAGGATTCCAAAATCGTAATTTTCCAACCGGAAAGATGAAGTTCTTTGGATCGGATTCGGACCTCGAGAAAATCTTTACGCCAATTCCCATCCGGACTGAATCCGCTCGGGAAAACGTCCGAGGAAAATTTCGCACGATCTTCGGTTAATACGAATTTTTTGGGAAAACTGGAGTATCTATCATACCTACTAAATATCGTTATGCGAACGAAATATGTTCCGGGACTTAAGGGGCGGTTTTCCTTATCCTTAGGTTCCCATGTCCACTCCGCAGGAGGTTCCCCCAAACCTTTTCCGACGTATATTTGCGAATCCACTTCTCCTTTCCGTTTGAAGATTTCCCACTCATAGGAGTCGGACTTGAGTTTGGAAGAAAGAAAGGAGGAAAACCTGATCTTACTGAGCGGGACGGAGGAATCCGTGGAATAAGATTCGGCATCGGAGTTTATATCGGCTCCGACCGATTCGTTTTGCAGGGAAATGTTTTCCTGCTTGGACACGCTTTCGTTGCCCGCAGGATCGCGAGCGATCAACCGATAGCTGTACAGTCCCGGAACGAGATTCTTTCCGTTGGAGTCCGTTCCGTCCCAGCTTAACACGGCAGGCAAGTCCTTGGTTCTCCAAGTATAGGATTTGATCAACTTACCGTTCGAGTCCAAAAATTCTCCTGTGAACAGATCCGCCGAATCTCCGCTTCCTTTTTGCTGGATTTGGATCCTGGCATGGTTTCTATCTTCGAAAAGTAAAAGGCGATTCCTGATTCCGGTTTCCGCTTTCGGGGGATGGGAGTCCAGATAGACGGTCGCTTCCTCGGAGAGGATTTTTTCCTGGTTTGCGGTTAATAACAGTAATTGATAAGTGTAGTACCCGTCAGGTACTGTGTTCCCGTTTTCGTCCTCTCCGTTCCATTCCAGAACTTCCGGGATCGAGACTTCTTCCGGGGCGAATTCGTTTTCATCCCAAAACAGGGAAAAGTCCTTTTTCTTAAGTCTATTGGCCTCGTATTTTTTTACGGTTTCGCCCGAGGCGTTCCGTATGGTCAGTTCCCAATCCTGTAGCTTCGGAAGAGTCGAGGAGCGGATCTTGAATTTCAAAAAGTCGACGGAACCGTCCCAGTTCGGGGAGAAGGTGGTCGTCTCCGTGCCGATCAAAGAATTCGCTTTCAGACCGGAGAAAGTCGAAACGAAACCTAAAACTAGAAAGACTCGGATCATTCCGACGGGCATGCTCCAAAAAAAAACTAGTCCCGAAAAATTGCACCGGTTTTTCAGAACGGTCTCTCCCGGGTCGATTTGCGAAAGCGGGCGCAGGAGAGGTTTAGTCTTCGTTTTTCTTTTTTCTATCTCCGGAGAGAGATCCTAGGTGAACGCCGCTTTCGGGGATTTCGTCCTCTTTCGTATATTTTTTCAGAGCATATGTGACCGAGGCGAAAGCGAGTTCTTCCCAGGGAATTTCGTTCGGAAAAAATAACCGAACTTCTTCGGATTCGGGACTGACATCGAATTTACCGTCGGTCAATTCCGCGAGAAAAAACATATAAACTTGGCTGATGTGGGGAATGCTATAAACCGTATGCAGCCTAAGGATACGGATCTGTGCGTTCGCTTCCTCCAAGGTTTCTCGGGAGGCACCTTCCTCTACCGTTTCGCGATTTTCCAAAAAACCGGCCGGTAGGGTCCAGTATCCTTTTCGTGGTTCGATGGCTCGTTTGCACAAAAGGATCTTCCCTTCCCATATCGGTATACTTCCGACGATCACCTTAGGATTCTGATAATGTATGGTTCCGCAGTTTTCGCAAACGTAACGGTGCAGGCTATCGCCTTCGGGGATGCGATAGGAAACCTGAGAACCGCACGTGCTGCAGAATTTCATGTTCTCGAAAACCTTCTCCAGGCAAGGACCGCTTCCACCAGCAACCATACCGCTAAGAGGATCAAAGTTCCTCCTACTCCGGCCAACAGATAGCTCGGCGATTTGTCAAAAAGGAATTCGCGGAAATTGACGACCATTGCCCAAAGAGTCGCGGCGAGTACGAACACCATAGGGAGGAAGGAAATCCAGGTCCGGCGTTTGGAATAAAGAAGGTAAATCGTAACCACTAACAACGCCAACCCCGCTAAGAGTTGGTTCGTGGTCCCGAAGAGTTTCCAAAGGGCCAATCCTGCCGCCTTCTTTTTCCCACCTTGCTCGATTTCCAAAAACGCGAAAAATGCGATCGCTAAACAGGCAATGGTGCTAGAAATATAACGATTTCCTAATATTTTCTTCACCCAATCGATTCCTATGCTATCCGCGATCTCCTCCACGTTGTATCTGAGGAGTCGAGTCGCGGAATCGAGGGAAGTCAATGCGAAGCTGACCACGATAAGGGCTATGAACCCTTGGGCAAACCCGTTATCGAATCCCAATTGGGAGATGAATCTTCCGGTTCCGTAGATATAAGCGCCGACTTGGGGCGCCAATCCTTGGATCCCCGCCCAGGATTTGTAAAACGAAGACCATTCCGTTGCGGAAGAGAATCCGATCGTACAGGCGACCACCGAGGTAAGTCCTAACAGGGATTCTCCGATCATTCCTCCGTAACCGATGGGCCTAGCGTCCACTTCTCGATTCAGTTGTTTGGCGGTAGTTCCTGAGCTGACCAGCGCATGAAAACCCGAAACCGCCCCGCAAGCGATCGTGATAAAAACGAAAGGAACCATATCCAGGCCGATGTGTTCGGAACGGACCGCTTCCGCGTTGAAGTTCGAGAATTCGCCGAAGACGCTTCCCTTAAAGAATCCAAGGTAGATCGCCGCAATTCCGATGTACAAAAGAAAGGAATTGATATAGTCCCGACTTTGCAAGAGCAGCCAGATCGGAGTGACGGATGCCAGGAACGCATAAAGCAGGAGAAGAATTTTCCAAGTAGGAATCCCGGGAGAGCGATCTGGATCGCTGAGTCCCGTCCAGGACAGAACCGATTCATTCATGCCCAGAACCATGATCCCTAGTGTTAAGATCACGGAGAGAACGGTCAATGGAGCCAGCTTGGCCCCTTTTTTAAAATGTAACCAACCTACAATCAGGGCTAAAATCATTAAGCCCACCGTCGGAATCACCGCTTCAGGGAAATGACTCCTGAGTTGGATGGAAGAGGAGGGGGCTTCTATCCTTATTTCGGTGGGATGAGAATGAAGTTCCGGTTTTGTTTCCTCCTGAACCGAGACTTGAGGGGTCTGTGGGACAGGCGGGATTTTTTTTCCCGCGGAAAACATTTCGGCCAAAACGATCACGAACACGCCCATTGCGAGTGCGACTAAAAAGAAAATGATCGCATGGAATAGGCTTCTTGCTCTCGGACCTAAAAGGTCCTGAGCGACCTGTCCGATGGATTTTCCCTGGTTTCTCACCGAAACGACCAGAGCGCCGAAATCGTGAACGCATCCGATAAAAATCGCTCCGAAAACGACCCAAAGCATAGCGGGGAGCCAGCCCCAAATCACCGCAACGGCAGGTCCTAGAATCGGAGCGAGTCCTGCGATGGACGCATAATGGTGTCCGAATAGAATCGCAGGTTTCGTGGGCAAATAATCCACGCCGTCGTTGAATTTATGGGCGGGAGTATCGCCTTCCGTATCTTTGAGTTGAAAAACGGACCTGGAGAGATAGCCGGAGTAGATTTTATATCCTAAAAAATATACAAGGAAGCATCCGAAGACGGTCAAAAGGGGGAGCATGGGGGAAAGTTCTTCGTTTCCCCAGCCCTGATCAAACCTTTTTTGGCGGGAAAAGGGTTGGACATTCGAACCGTAAAAGGCAAGGTCTAATTTAGGGATCCAAGGTGACCACGAAAAGTTTCGATCAAGTAAAGTCCTCCATAGAGGATATCCTATTTGAAATCCAGTCCGCCAGTACGGATTGCGAGTGGTATATTTCTGCGGACAAATTGATCGAAATCCTAGCGATCCGAAGGGAAGACTATTACAAAATCTTATATAGCCTGAGAGGCGACTCCGTATATTCCGCCAAGGGAGCTCAGGGTTTTCGGGAATCCAGGGCGGACGTTTTGATTCTTCTCTTAGGAAAAATTCTGAAGATAGAAGGACTGGAGCACGAGTTTGCCCGGGCCGGGGTTTATTTCGACGGTATTTACCTGGACGAACTCCGGAGCCATCTGAAGGAGATCGTGCTGAGCAAACTTGAAAAGCACGAGCTGGACAAGGAACTGCTCCTCCTACTGATCTCTTCGACAAAACGTTTCGAAGACGCGTTCGACTCCTATTTCGACGACAAATTCGATTTGAGTCGTTTAGTGGATAATGGGATCGCGGAATTTCTGGAAAGAAAGTCCATCCCCTCCGATTACGGCGCCGACGCGTTTTTGAGGAAGTACTTCTACCGGGTTTTGAATACCAAAGTCTTTCCTCTCCGGGAAATCACTTCCGAGTATAGGGATAGAGCCTACTACGAAATCTTCGGGCGTTTCCGTAAGGATGAACAGAAAAAGAAGAAAGCAAAATCCCAGTTCCGAAGACCGAGAACAAGCATTTTCGGCGAGGACGAAGAAACTCGCCAGCACCGGGAGTTTCTTGGATTGCCCGAGGATTATGACGACGGGGATCTGCGGAAGAAATATAAGGAATTGATCAAGAAATACCATCCCGACGTAAACAAAAACGGTTTGGAGATGACACAGAAGATCGTAGCTTCCTATAATTATCTCATCATGAAAGGGCGAACTTAGAATTTCATCGCGCTTTTTCTCTCGTTGCGCACGAAGTCAGGGCGCCTGAATCTTCTTGGGCAATTTGGACCATTGCTCGTCCGCTTTTTTGATATTGCCCGGGATGTCGCGACTCCAGAATCCGTTCACTTTTTCATTATAATTCAGATAGAGTTTTCCGTTCACGATCTTCCACGCATTGGGATCGATCTCGTAGGTCTCTCCGTCGCGCATCGCATACGCACAGTAACCTCCGTACTGGGGAGCATAGTTCTCCGGATTCTTTCGGAAAGCGTCAAGATTCTTACGGGAAGAAAATTTCCACTGCGCGCCGTTCCAGGAAGTTTGGAACTTCTCTTCTCCCTCCACGGGTTTGTTTTCCGTAAAATACGATACCGGATCGTACCCCTTGATTGCGGTTCGGCCGTCCGCTTTATAGACCGGATCGGCCACCTGAACCGAACCGCAGCAGGATAAGAGAAGAAGAAACGGAAAAAGAAAATACGACTTGTTCATGTAACCGATTTCGTCCGAAATCGAAAAAGGTTACAGCCGTGGGATATTTCCCTTCCCAATCATCCCTTTAAGTAAAGTAGGTTGAGAAGATTAATCTTTTATTGGATAAATTTTATGTTCGGGATCATGCCAAACTACTAAAAAAGTATCTCCACAAGTAAATCCATACAATCTGAATTTTCCAGTCAATCTAAATCTAAAAATTTCATGGAAGTCATCTAAAGCTATTTCTAATAATCTTTTCTGCGCTTCAAAGCAAATTTTCTTTACACTATAATGGATATGTTTTCGACGAGAAGGTTTATTTTGAGAATTATATTTTTCTGAATAAATATCTTTCCAATATTTATTTATATAATTACGTTTAAAATTGGAAATTATTTCCGAGGATTGTTTATTATTATTCCAATTTCGCTCAACACCCCAAGACCATTCACCTTCGTGATCCACTTTATCCTCTAATAATTTCATCGGACAATCATATACAGGATTGGTATTTAGATTATTTTTATCTAATTCTTTTTTGATTGAATTTAAATCATGGACTAGAATAATCCTTACTTCTTTTGTATTTTTTAATGAAGCTTGAATTTCAATTTTTTTAAGAGTTTCTTTTGTGGGAGGTTGTATTTTTATCTTTTTTTGAAAGTTGCTCATGATATAATGCGGAATAATATTCAACCATAGAATCTAAAGTGATTATTCTTTCACCGCGTTCTCCAGCAGATAATCCTTCTCTCGCTATTGACCAAGGTCTTTCATTATGAGTTAATTGACTTAATTGTTGTCCTGAAAGATTACCATATGCATTCAAAACAGCATCAATTGTTAATTTTTGTTCTTTAGATAAATTTCTTAAATTTCCATGAGCATATCTAAATCTTTTAGAATTTATACTGAAATTACCTTTATGATAATCATATAATTCTCTAATAACTGGACCATTAGCCCACGCTAAAATTTTTTCATTAAATAATGACTCATCATCCCAAACTAATGACCAAGCTTGAGAATAGTAACAAAGTTTTTGAAGTTTAAAAGTACTTATATCTTTTCCTTCAAAATATTCTAAGATATATTTAGCTACATCAAAAACAGATACTACCATAAATTCAACAACTACATACTAGTTTAGTAACAAAAATTTTACTACTAAAATTTACGTCAACGATTTTTTATTATTAAACTTTGCTCCAAAACCTTATCCAAAATTCCATTTAAATCACTTCTATTGGAAAACCTAAAAGCCTCTTCCCCGCAATAATAAGTCATATATTTAGGGCTAATTTTGTGATAAGTACCATAGTGCATTCTCTTTAAAAGACTCCAAAAAGCTTCAATATTATTAGTATGAGTTCCATCAGCAGCGACATATTCTTTGCTATGGTCTACTGTGAAATGTTTTCTTTTAAGTTTATCTAATATCCAATATCCTCTAAACTCATCGGTATATATTTTAGCTTTTTTAGCAACTTTCGAATCTATTAATTGGAGTAGTTGTTTTCCTTTTAAATTTTGTCCTTCTTTTCGGAAAATAGGTTGGGCGAAAACCTTTTCCGTTTTTCTATCGTAAATTCCAACAACAGCTATTTTGTTAGTACCACGACCTCTTTTACTTTTTGTATCGGATCCTTTTTTTGGCTTACCGCCAAGATAGGTTTCATCAATTTCTACGATAGATTGAAATAATTCAAAGTTTTTATCATTCGTCATAGCAATTCGAATTTGCTTCAACATTCTCCAGTTAGTTTTATAAGTTAAACCAATCGAACGTTGAAGTTGATAAGCCGAAATCCCTTTTTTAGCAACTACCGAGACTTGATAGATAGCAAAGATCCACTTTTGTAGATCGACTCTAGTTCTTTCGAAAATTGTTCCTTTAAAGATAGAGAAAGAGTTATTGCAATATCCACATTGAAAAAACTTCGGTCTTCCTTTTAAAGGGTAGATTTTCTTTCCTCTATTGCAATGATTACATTTAATCTTTCTTCCGTAACGAGATTTGATAAAATAATCTATAACCGATTGTTGAGTAGGGAATCTCTTTAAAATATCAAAAAAAGTCATTGTTTTTACAGTCGCCATAATGACTTAATTATACCAAGCCCTCGGACGAATTTTACTTATGACCGAACAAAAACTTACAAAAACTCAAAAAAAGAAGATTCAAAATATATTATATAGATTAGAAAATGATCCCAACTTAATTCTATGGATAGAAATGGCTTTTATAGAATATGATAAGGCTATTAAACAAAAGAAAAAATCTAAATTGAAAGGAGAATCAAGTGTCAAATTTTAAAAAAGCAAGCTTATCTGATGGAGAGTCTGATAATGAAAGAATATCTGAAATAATGCATTTGCTTAATCATCCTAATACCTTAAAATACGGAATTATAAAAATAAAACTTTCGAATAATACAGAAATTTTAGGATTTTTAAAGGATATTATTAGTGAATCTCTTGGACCTTTCAGAAACAATAGAAAAAGAGGGGAATTTGAAATTGTGGATATATATAATAAGAGTATTTTTATAGATTGCCTTGATGTAGAAGAAATTGATATTATTGATGATGTTAAAATAATATCCGAATTTAAAGAAAAAGGTTTAGGAACTGTTATTATCCCTCGGAAATCAAATTAAATTGAAGAGAATAAAGTATTATGCACTACTTTTACTAAATCACAATATTCTTCAACAGGATTAATGTCTTTTGGAAGATATATAATAATTCGTACACCTCTTGTATCGGAACGATAAGACACTACCTCGACCGCAAGCTCATTATTTCTTAATATATCTAAAAATTTTTCTTTTATTATTGTAGATTGTATTATTTTATCATGATTTGCAAAAGTAAATCCTCGATTTTTTAGTTCATCTATATAATTTCCATCATTAAAAAATTATGATAACAATATTTGTTTTTATTCTAAACTAAATTCTTTCCATATTTTTTAAATTTCATTTT